>QHWT01000055.1:111209-164276 GCA_003222675.1 Acidobacteriota bacterium
CTGGGCCCTTCACCACCGACTTCGAGCGACTGATAAAAGCAGGAGTGGAACTGCCCGAGCCGGGTTCCATGGATGATGCGAGGCTCACCCCGAGGTTGTGGGAGATCATTGGCGCTCTCGCCAGGCTGCACGTGTTTGTCAGCCAGACCGACCACTTGACTGACCGCGAGCTGTACTCGCACCTCTGGAACGAGTCGCTGCGGCAAGAAATCCCACTGACGGATCTCGATCCAGCCTCGGCTTGGCATGTGGATCTGCTCGGCACTTGGAGCGAGGAGGACACATATATCTATCTGAAGTTCTACGCTGACGACGAAGAGCGACTGCACTGGGTCGAGAGCTTTCCGGATTATGTTGTGCCGCCACACGAAGATCCCCCGTACGACCGCGACCGGCATCTGCCGCAGCCCCACGCGAATCCCGACATCGATCACACGTGGGCGGCCGGCTCCGAGGACCGGACGCGACGGTGACCTGTATATGTCCGACCATGCTTTCGCGTTGGGTGCGATGGTGGATTGCATCCGCGCTGGTCGGTTCACGAAGGAGCATCAACGCGCAGGACATGTCTCCGTACGCCTCGACGTCCAGGCATCGCTGCGCCGGCATGCCAACGAGCTGATGATGGAGCGCATGCGACGAAGCATGGACGTCGTCGACGTTCCCGTCGCTCCTCGAGGGGAAGACGTTCGTGGAACGGCTGCCGGGACGCGTCAACCGGCTACTCGGCGCCCTCGTCAACCAGGAACTCAAGGTCAAGGTCGAGATGATCGACGACGGAGCGATGATCGAACGGCTGCAGAAGGTCGCCAATCGCATCACGCTCGGTCTGCTGATCGCGGCAATGATCGTTGGCGCCGCAATGCTGATGCGCGTCGAGATCTCGTTCCGCATCCTTGGCTACCCGGTCTCGCGATGCTCTTCTTCATGCTGGCGGCGTGCGGCGACACATGGCTCGGCCCCACGATCATCAGGAACGATCGGCCGCAGCACACGTGACGGCGACGTCAGCCTCTCGCCGCGAGCATCCGCTTGATTTCGTCCAGCCTCACGAGAATCTCCTCGTGGGTCGCGGGCGGTTCCCAGGTTCTTCAGTGTTCTTCCGTGGTCCTCAGTGCGATGAATTTTCGATCGTGCGGTGGCGATCGACGACGAGCTCGGGATGCTGACGGCGGAGCGTCTCGATGGTCAGACAGTTCGAGCAGATCGGCACATGACTCGCGAGCGTTGCGGACAGGTTCGCCGCCGGAATCGCGTCCCAGGTCATCGCCTCGTGCGTGTTCGTATTGAGCAGCCCGGGGCGCAGCTCGCCAGCGTGCACCGGCGGAATCGTCCGGCCGCAGGAGGCGCACTGCTTGCCTTCGAAGTAGTGCTTGAGCGCGGCGGTGGTCGCTGCATCGTGCGGATTGCTCCAGGAGTGCCTCGGCTTTGCTTCGACCGGCGTACGGTTCTCCGCTCTGAAACTCCGCAGGGTGACGAAGATGCCTGTGCAAACGATGGCGGCGGTGGCGAGGAGGACAATGACGAGGACCACAGTAGTCATGCCGGGCCTCCAGGTGAGATGCCCGCCTAGTCTACCGCTTTTCGCCGCGTGCCGCGTCCGCCGGTGAGACCGATGGCGCTGTGTCGGCCGACAGCGAGGCGCGGCACGCTTGACCCTGGTCCGAGTTCGTGGATAGGATTCCACCTTCGATCGACGGCATCCCGGTCGTTCCTTGCGAAGAATTCTTCGGTGCGCGAGGATGTCGCAAAATTCCATTCCCGACTCGCGGTCCGGGCAGCTGTTCTCCGACGGCTGCAGACCGGATCTTTAAACCCGGCAGCAGTTTAGGAGAAGCACACATGAAACGAGGACTCGTTCTCGGTGCGCTCGTGATCCTGACTGCGTTGTCGGCGGCCCTGGCTGCGGCGGCGCGCGTCGGGCAAGGCGGCAACCAGCAGCCGTCGTCGGGCGCCCTTCAGGTCGATAAAGTCGCGGATAGGTTGTACGTGCTCCGCGGCGGCGGTGGGAACACCGCGGCGTTCATCACCACCAATGGCGTGGTTCTGGTCGACACGAAGCTTTCCGGCTGGGGCAAGCCGATCCTCGACAGGGTCAAAGAGCTCACCGACAAACCGGTGACCATGATCATCAACACCCACACGCATTTCGACCACGTGAGCGGCAACGTGGAATTCCCGGCAACGGTCGAAGTGATCACGCAGGACAACACCGCGAAATTGATGCGCGAGATGCGCGCGCCCACGGGTGTGACAAACGCTCCCCAACAGAACATCTTCGACGAGAACAAGGGACGTGGCCTGCCCACGCGCACCTTCAAGGACGAGATGACGTTGGGTAAGGGCAACGATCGTGTCGAGCTGCACTACTTTGGCCGCGCGCACACCAGTGGCGACGCGTTCGTGGTGTTTCCGTCGCTCCGTGTCATGCACACCGGCGATGTTTTTCCCAACAAAGGCATTCCGATAATCGATGCCAACAACGGCGGCAGTGGCATCGAATACGCTGACACGCTCGCGGGAGCTGCGGCGCTGCAGAACATCGACAGCGTGATCACAGGCCACAATGCGACGACGCTCATGATGGCGGACCTGAAGCTGTATACCGACTTCATTCGTGAGTTCACCGAGGCCGTGCGGGCAGCGAAGAAGGCGGGCCGGACCATCGATGACGTGGCGAGCACCTGGAAAGTACCCACCCGTTTCCTGGAAGCGGGTTACGCCCAACCGCCGCCCGATACCAGCGGGCAAAGCATGAGGCGACTGCGCATGAACGTGGAAGTCATCTGGAACGAGCTGAAGTAGCTGGACGTCGAATTCCCATTCGTCTTTGGGTGGCCGGGTCGCCATGTGTGAACCCGATCGTCTACATGCGAGTAGTCCCACTCACGAGGGGCCGCGGCGCGCTTGACCCTGGTCCGAGTTCGTGGATAAGATTCCGGCTTCGATCGACGGCATCCCGGTCGTTCCTTGCGAAGAATTCTTCGGTGCGCGAGGATGTGGCAAAATTCCATTCCGGACTCGAGGTCTGGGCAACTGTCCTCCGGCGCCCCGGAGTCCTAGCCAGTGGGCCAGATCTTTGCCCCTTGGTGGAACAAGCTCCCGATCGTGGCCGCCATCGCGGGCAGCCTCGGCCCGACGCTCGCGATCGCGGGCGTCTGGTACTACTTTTCCCCGTGGTACACCGACGTGGGCTACCGTCCCGTTCAGCCCGTCCCGTACAGCCACAGGCTCCACGTCGGCGAGCTCGGTCTCGATTGCCGATACTGTCACGCCTCGGTCGAGACTTCTGCTGTCGCGAACGTTCCGCCCACCCAGACCTGCATGAACTGCCATCAGCTCGTGAAGAGGGACAGCGCAACGCTCGCACCGATTCGGGACAGTGCCGCCACAGGGCGGCCGATGCGCTGGATTCGCGTCCACAAGCTTCCCGACTTCGCCTATTTCCCCCACAACATGCACGTGAGGGCAGGAATCGGCTGCGTCACCTGCCACGGCCGCATCGACGAGATGGAAACGGTCACGCAGATGACGCCTCTCAGTATGAGCTGGTGCCTCGACTGCCACCGCAACCCGGGTCCCAACAGACGTCCCGTCTCGGAGGTCACGAACATGAAGTGGAACCCTCCCCGGGACGGCCGCGTGCTCGCTGCGCAGCTCGATCGCGAACGACCGGTCAATCCGCCGACTGAATGTTCGGGGTGCCACCGGTGAGTCGGACCTATTGGCGAAGTCTCGCGCAGATCGAGGAACGCCCGGAATTCCGCGCCGCTCTCGAGCGGGAGTTCCCGGAAGGCGCCTCGGAGCTTCCCGAAGGGGTCACCCGGCGCGATATGATGATGCTCCTGGGCGCCTCGCTGTCGCTCGCGGGCCTCGCTGGGTGCCGGCGTCCTGTCGAAGAGATTGTTCCCTATGTCACCGCGCCCGAGGAGATCGTCCCCGGGATCCCCCGCTACTACGCGACGACCATGCCGTTCCGCCGGAGCGCCTACGGCCTGATCGTCGAGAGCCACGAGGGGCGACCGACGAAGATCGAGGGAAACCCCTCGCATCCCTCGACCCTCGGGGCCTCGAGCTCGCGCGTCCAGGCGTCCGTGCTCGGCCTCTACGATCCCGACCGCTCGCAATCGGTCACGCTGCACGGTGCGCGGAAGTCCTGGAGCGATTTCGTGACGGCCTGGGCGCAGCTGTCCGAGGCTCATGCCGCGGATGGCGGCGCCAGCCTTGCGGTCCTCTCCGAGTCCTTCTCCTCCCCCACCCTGGCGCGCCTGGCCTCCGAGCTCCGTGCCCGCTACCCCCGGTTGCAGTGGACGACCTACGACGCCGTCAGCGACGAGAGCCGGCTCGCGGGCCTGCGGTCCGCTACGGGGCGCGACCTCGATCTCATGCTCCGGCTCGATCGAGCCTCGGTGATTCTCGCCCTCGACGCCGACCCGCTCCTGACGGATCCGGAGATGATCCGTCACGCGCGAGGCTTCGCGGACGGAAGGCGTGCGGGAGCCTCCGGTGATGCCCCTTCGACAGGCTCAGGGCAGGCGATGAACCGCCTCTACGCCGTTGAAGGCGTCTACTCGCTGACCGGGGCGATGGCGGATCACCGGCTCCGTCTCGAGAGCCGGCAGATTGCTCCCTTCCTCGCGGCGCTCGGTGCACGCCTTGCTCCTCGCGAGGCTGGAGCCCATTCGACAAGCTCAGGGCAGGCCCATTCGACAAGCTCAGGGCAGGCTGCGAGCGTGGCGGGAGCCGGCGTCCCAGGTGTCGACCCGCGCTGGATCGACGCCCTTGCCAAGGATCTTCTGGCGAACCGCGGCAAGGGATTGATCGTGGCTGGGGAACGCCAGCCCGCCGCCGTCCACGCCGCGGTCTGCGCGCTGAACACGTATCTCGGCAACGCGGGCAGGACGGTCAGCTACTACGAGACGAAGGACGCGGCGCTTCCGAGCATCAGCTCGCTGGCCTCACTCGTCTCGGCGATGAAGGCGGGCGCGATAAAGACGCTCGTCGTCCTGGGCGGCAATCCTGTGTTCGATGCCCCCGCCGATCTCGACTTCGCCTCGGCCATGGCGAAGGTCCCTCAGTCGATCGCGCTCGGGCACACGGTCGACGAAACATCCGTCAAGGCGACCTGGCACATTCCCCGCGCGCATTACCTCGAATCGTGGGGAGACGCGCGCGCGGTTGGAGGCACGCTCAGCCTCGTCCAACCACTGATCCTTCCCCTGTTTGGCGGACGGACCTCCGTCGAAGTGCTGGCGTTGATGGTGGGGGGCCAGGATCGTCCCGGCTACGACACCGTGCGGGAGACCTGGAAACCGATCCTGGGCGAGGGCGAGTTCGACAGGAAGTGGAACCGCGTCCTGCATGATGGATTCCTTTCCGGCAGCGAGCTCCCAGAAGTTGTCCCCGATCTCACCGTGAAGCCCCTGGCGGAGCTCGGCCGCCTTCGCGCCGGAGGCGCTTCGGCGGGCCAAGCCGCGCCGGGATCTTCGGGTGAGCTGGAGATCGTGTTCCTCCCCTCCCCCTCGCTTCACGACGGCCGATTCGCGAACGACGGGTGGCTGCAGGAGCTTCCGGATCCCCTCACCAAGCTGACTTGGGACAATCCGGCGCTCGTGAGCCCGAAGACGGCCGAAGCGCTCGGCCTCGCAAACGAGGATTGGGTCCGCCTCGACTATGCCGGCCGCTCGCTCGAGATCCCCGTTTGGCTCCTCCCCGGAATGACGGACAACGTGGTCGCCTTAACGGTCGGCTACGGCCGTTCGAACGCGGGTCGGATCGGCTCGCGGGTCGGGTTCGACACGTTCACGGTCCGAAGCTCCAAAGCACCTGGCTTCGACAGCGGGGTCAGACTCACGAAGCTCGCGCGCACTTACCCGCTCTCGGCGACCCAGGAGCACGGCAGCATGGAGGGGCGCCCCGTCGTGCGCGAGTCGACCCTGACCGCGCTTCGATCGAAATCGGCTGCCGAAGGAGGAGAAGTCACCGGCGCGCTCGGCGTCTTCGAAAAAGAATCGCCTCACTTCTCCCTCTGGAAGGAGCATGCCTACGATCAGGGGCCGCAGTGGGGGATGACGATCGACCTGAACGCGTGCATCGGGTGCAACGCGTGCATGGTCGCCTGCCAGAGCGAGAACAACGTGCCGGTCGTCGGCAAGATCCAGGTCGCGAAGGGGCGCGAGATGCACTGGCTCCGGGTCGACCGGTACTTCTCCGGCGAGCCCTCCGGCAGCCCGGAGATGGTCTTTCAGCCAATTCCCTGCATGCAGTGCGAGGATGCGCCCTGCGAGCAGGTCTGCCCTGTGGCCGCGACCGTTCACGACGGGCAGGGCCTCAACGTGATGGTGTACAACCGGTGCATCGGGACCCGCTACTGCTCGAACAACTGTCCGTACAAGGTGCGCCACTTCAATTTCTTCAACTTCACCAAGGACACGCCCGACATCCTCAAGCTCGCGATGAACCCGGACGTCACGGTTCGCGCGAGGGGCGTCATGGAGAAGTGCACGTACTGCACGCAGAGGATCAACCGAGGGAAGATCGATGCGAAGCTCGCAGGACGTCCGCTTCGTGACGGCGACGTCAAGACCGCCTGCCAGCAGGCCTGCCCGGCCTCGGCAATCGAGTTCGGAGATATTCGGGATCGATCGAGCCGGGTCGTGAAGGCGAAGGCCGATCCGCGCAACTACGCGCTCCTCGAAGAGCTGAACACCAAGCCGCGGACGACCTATCTGGCCAAGGTTCGCAATCCGAATCCCGATCTCCAGGGCGTGGTATGACCGCCAGGCCGCGCGTGCTCGGCGCCCTCGCGCTCACGTCCGTTATCGCCCTCACCGGCTGCGCGCGCGGCTGCACGTCGAGCCGCCCTCCCATCCATCCCAATCCGAGCATGGACGACCAGCCGAAGGTGCTCCCCCAGACGGCCAGCACGTTTTTCTACGACGGCGCGTCCATGCGCCAGCCGGTTCCGGGAACGGTCCCGATCGGCGGGCTGAAAGAGGACGCGGCGTTCTTCACAGGCAAGGGAGCGGACGGGCAGTTCGTCGCGACGATCCCCGTGACCGTGGACGAGGCGGTTCGCGAGCGCGGCCGCCAGCGGTATGGGATCTACTGCCAGCCGTGCCACGACGCACGGGGCGACGGCAAGGGGATCCTGTTCCAGCGAGGCAACGTCCCCACCGCCTCGTTCCACCAGGACAAGATCCTGAAGTACCCGGACGGACAGATCTTCGATGTCATCACGAACGGGCAAGGGCTGATGCCGTCGTACCGCTGGCCGATCCCTCCGGCGGACAGGTGGGCAATCGTCACCTACGTGCGAGAGCTCGAACGCAAGCGGCTGGCGAGCGCTACGGGCGTGTCCACCTCCGCTGAAGCTCCCGCCTCCGCTGAGGCTACGGCGGGCAAGCCCGCAGGCAATAAGTGAGGGTGCCACCGTGACGAACGGAATAATGAACGGCGCGATGAACCGCAGGGTGCTGATCCTTCTCGGTCCCGTTGCCGGTATTGTGATGTTCCTCGGCGTCGTCTGGATGGCGTCGGTCTTCGTGGGGCACAACGAATACAAAGAGCCGTACCGGGCGCCTGCGGCGACCGCCGACGCCACGCCTCGCGCAGAAGGTGTGGCCGCCGAGAAGGCCGCGGCGGAGACCAAGGCCAAGGCGACACCCTACACCGAGGCTGAGTACCGGAGGTTTCCCGGCGTCGGAAGCCGCGTGGCGATCTGGTCGGTCGCGCAGCTCCACCTGCTGTTCGCGGCATTCGTCCTTGCGGTTCCAATGTTCGCGTTCATCATCGAGGTGATCGGCTACAAGACCGGAGATGAGCGATACGACCGGCTCGCGCACGAATTCACGAACCTCCTCTCGGTCTCCTTTTCGCTCACCGCGACCTTCGGGGCGTTCCTGACGTTCATGCTCATCATCTTGTATCCGAAGTTCACGAACTACTTGATGAGCGTGTTCTCGCCGACGTTTCTGCCATACGTGCTGCTCTTCTTCTTTGAGGCGTTCTTCCTCTACACCTATTACTACGGCTGGGGAAAGTTCCATCCGCTGGTTCATCTCGGCCTGGGGCTCGGACTCAACGTCGTGGGCACGGCGATCATGATGATTGCCAATGCCTGGCTCACGTTCATGATGTCGCCGCGCGGGATCTCGGACACGGGGGCGGTTCTCTCCGTCCGCGACGCCATCTTCAACTACACCTGGCTGCCGATCAACGTCCATCGGTTCATCGCGAACATCGCGTTCGGCGGATCGGTCGCCGCCGCCTACGCGGCCTTCAAGTTCCTGCAGGCGGAAACCGACGAGGAGCGCGCGCACTACGACTGGATGGGATATATCGGCAACTTCGTCGCGATCAGCGCCTTCCTGCCGCTCCCCTTCGCCGGCTACTGGCTCGCGAAGGAGATTTACGCCTTCTCGCAGACGCTCGGGCTCACGATGATGGGTGGTGCCTTCTCGTGGCTCTTCATCATTCAGGCCGTCTTGATCGGGAATCTCTTCCTCGCTGCCAACTACTACCTCTGGCTCGGGATGGGACGGGTCGAGGGGGTGCAGCCGCTTCAGAAGTTCATCAAGTACCTTCTGATCGGCATCACCCTCTGCTTCGCAGTGTGGGCGACGCCGCGGTCGATCATCGCCACAGTCTCCGAAATCCGTGCGATGGGCGGATCGGCGCACCCGATTCTGGGCTACCTCGGTGTGATGTCTGCCAAGAACACCGCCGTGAACATCCTGATCCTCACGACCTTCATGAGTTTCCTTCTGTACCGCCGGACGGGGAAGGTCGCAACGGTGGCATGGGCGAAGATCGGCCACGCGGCGCAGCTCGCGATATTCGCGACCGCCGCGTTCATCGTCATCTTTCTCGGCGTGTACGGGTACTTCGTCGAGGCGACCGTGCGGATCCGGCTTTCGGTGCCCCAGGTCAGCTCGGTCCTGATGGCGATGGTGTCGATCACCGCCATCGACGTCTTCCTCTTCCGCGGCGCGACGCGGACGGGCGAAGTACGTTGGGGAAGGATCCCGCGGATCTCGCAATACGTGCTGATCTTCATCGCGGTCACGTTCACGTGGCTCATGGGACTCATGGGCTACGTTCGCTCGGGGCTCCGCCAGCACTGGCACGTCTACGGCGTCGTTCGGGACACGTCGCCGGACGCGTTCACGCCCACACTCGGCTTCGCGACGAAGGTCGTTTCCGTGACCGTGCTCGAGTTCTTCCTGCTGATCGGTGTTGTGTTCTGGATCGCGAGCCTGCACGACCGGCCCGACTTCCAGCGGCAGGCCAAGACGACCCGTCGGACCGGGGCGCATGAAGCGGAGCTGACATGACAGTCCCTCTCATTGCCCGCATCGGCGCGCTCGTCCTCGCAACGACCGCGTTCTATGGCTATGTCGGCCAGATGGTGCCGCAGAAGGAAGTGCAGCCTCCTGCCGAGGTCGTCCTGAAGAGCGACCTGACAACGGCGGACATGGTGAAGGTCGGGCGCGAGATCATGGAGGGCAAAGGACTCTGCCTGACCTGTCACACGATAGGCAAGAGCGGGGCGCTGCGGTTCCCCGACCTCGCAGGGGTTGATGGCCGCGCGAAGAGCCGCGTCGCGGGCCTGAGCGATGTCGAGTACTTCGCCCAATCGATGTACGAACCGTGGGCTTTCATCGTGCCGGGATTCAATCCCGGGATGCCCCCGATCAACAAGCCGCCCGTCGGCCTCACCGATCAGGAGATCCTCTGCGTGATCGCGTACCTGCAGACGCTTGGCGGCACACCAACGGTGACGCTCCAGACGAAACATCATTACAACTCCGGCACGACAGCCGCTCCTCCGAGCCAGGGTGTGTCGCCGGGTGGAACGCAGCCTGAGGCTCCCCTCAAGGGGGAGAAACGATGAAGATTCCAATCGTTCTCGCCGTGGCCGTTGCCTTCGGGCTGCTTCGGTTCCTGCGGGTCAAGCTGCTGATATGGGCCGCCGCATGGTGGATCGGCATTTACATCCTCCTGCGATTCGGATTCACGGCCCCGATTCCCTCGTCCGTCATCACGATCTACATGGGGATCGTCTCGATCGCCATCCTCGCCTACGTGTCCTCCAGCCAGGAGCGCCGCGACGAAATCTCCGGGCCGCTCATCCGGTTCATGACGGAGAAGCGGTACACCCTGCTCCTCGCCGTGGCCGTCGTCGCTATCCCGGCGCTCGCGGCCGCGAACGTCTATGTGAGGATGAATGTTTCCATCGAACCGCCGCTCTTCTCGCGCACGGTGCATCCCGCATCCCCTGCGGACATCACGGTTCACGACAAGAGGATCGATCTCGATGCCGGAGAGAATCCCTTCCGTCATCTTGAGACGTCGAATCCGCAGGAGTTCCGCAAACACGTCGAGAACGGGCGCCGCGTCTATTACCAGAACTGCGTCTTCTGCCACGGCGATACCATGTCCGCCAACGGCATGTTCGTGCACGGGCTGGACCCGATCCCGACCAACTTCCACGACACGATCGCGCAACTTCGCGAGACATTTCTGTTCTGGCGGATTTCCAAGGGGGGCCCCGGGCTGCCTGACGAGGGCGGTCCCTGGGACACAGCAATGCCCGCGTGGGAAAAGTTCCTGCAGGAGGACGAGATGTGGGATGCCGTCCTCTTTCTCTACGATTTTACGGGCCAAAGGCCTCGCGGCAGGGAGGAAGTCGCCACAAAATGAGCTTCCGTTTGAGCGGGCCGCGCTCGTCTCTGTCGGCGTATGCCGCTGTCTTGATCGCCGTGTCGTGCGTCGCGACGACACGATCGGTGCGCGCGGCGGGCGCCCAAGCCGGCACCGCCGCGCAGCTCGAGCCGGGCAGGGTGATCTATCTCGAATACTGCGCGCAGTGCCACGGCGAGAAGGGTGACGGTGAAGGCTACGCCGCCTCGCATCTGCACCCGAGGCCCCGCAACTTCACCACCGGCAAGTTCAAGATTCGAACGACTCCCAACGGAGCGCTCCCGACGCACGAGGATCTGGTCCGCATCATCAGGCGCGGCATGCCTTACACGTCGATGCCCGCCTGGCCCGACCTCTCCGACCAGGAAGTATCGGCGCTCGCCAACTTCATTACGACGTTCTCTCCCGACTTCTCCAATCCTGAGAATGCTCCCAAGCCCGTTCCGCTCCCGAGCGCGCCGAGATCGACGAAAGAGTCAATCGACCAGGGAAAGAAACTCTACGAGGAGAACGGTTGCGTAAAGTGCCACGGCGCGCTCGGGCGAGGTGATGGACCGTCGGCTCCGACCCTGGTAGACGACTGGGGCAATCCCATACGTCCTGCGGACCTCACGCAACGCTGGACCTTCCGCGGAGGGTCGTCTCGCGAGGACATCTTCAGGACGATGAGCACAGGGCTCAACGGCACGCCGATGCCGTCGTTTCTCGACGCCCTGAAGGACGAGCAACGATGGGCGATCACAGACTTCATCGATTCCCTCTCGGAACCGAGCGGGCCAGGCTACACCAACGTCGTCATCACCAAGCACGTCGACGATCCGATCGACTTGGCCAAGGGGACAGCGAACTTTGAATCCGCCCGTGTCGCGCGCCTTCCGATCATCGGACAGATCACCGAGCCCGTACGCGAGTTCCATCCTCCGGCGACCTCGGTGACCGTGCAGGCCATCTACGATGCCGAGTCAATCGCGCTGCTCGTTCGATGGCACGACATGAGCGCAGAAAGAACGGGAAAAAACGGGCCGTCGCTTCCGGTCCCTCGGGAAGAGGAAGAGGAGGGGGCGCCGGCAGGTGTCCAGGTCGGAAAGAGTCCTTTCGGCGAGGAGGAAGTAGCGCCAACGGGTGCCCAGCAGGCCGGAAAGGATCCGTTTGCGGAGGAAGCGGCCGCGCCGTCCGGCCCGGCGTCCGAGTTCTCGGACGCCGTCGCGATCCAGATTCCCTCGCAGGTGCCGACTGGCACGCGCAAGCCTTACTTCATCTTCGGCGACGCCCAGAACCCGGTGGATCTCTGGTTCTTCGATCTGGCCCGCCCCGCTCCCCTTCAGTTCACCGCGAAAGGAAGCGCAGACATCGCGCCGAACGACACGGGCGATGTCACTGGTGTCGCGAGCTACGAGCAGGGAGAATGGTCGGTCATCTTCAAGCGGCCTCTTCGCCCGGCGTCAGGCGCCCCGTTCTCGCCCGGACAGTTCATGCCGGTCGCGCTCTCGGTCTGGGACGGGTTCTCACGCGAGCGTGGCAACAGGCGAGGTCTCACGGTCTGGTACTCCCTTTACGCCGAGCCAGAAAATATCCCGTCGGCCGTAGGGCCGATGGTGAAGACGGCGCTGCTCATTCTCGCCATCGAGCTGGCCATCATCGGCTGGGTGCGGTGGCGTTACGCGTCTCGCGGCCGCGAAGAACTCGGCGGTGCCCGCCTTCGCGCCGGAGGCGCTACGGCGGGTCCGCCGTAGCTTTAGCGAAGGCGGAAGCGGAGATAGCGCCACGAGCGTTTGATTTCCCGGGACCTTGCGGAGGAATGAATGTACAAGAGCATCTACGTTCCCGTCGATAACTCCGACCACTCCAACCGCGCCGTCGCCTGCGCCATCGCGCTGGGGAAGACCTTCACCGCAAAACTGGTCGGCTGCCACGTGTACGCGGCAGCCCTGCACGACTATCGATTCAGGCAGATGGAGTACACGCTGCCCGAGGAGTACCTCGACGAGGTGGAACTGGAGCGCCAGCGGAAGATCCACGATAGCCTCATCACGATGGGTCTCAAGCTGATCTCCGACAGCTATCTCGATGGCATGTCGCGCCTCTGTCGAGCGTCGAGCCTCGAGTTCGAGCCGAGGATGATGGACGGGAAGCATCACGTCGAGATCCTCAAGGATCTCGCCGGCTCACACCACGACCTGGTCGTGATCGGCGCGCTCGGGATCGGGCGCGCACGCGACAGCGTGATCGGATCGGTGTGCGAGCGCGTTGCGCGCCAGTCGGATCGTGATGTCTGGGTGGTGAAGCACGTCCCCGAGCCGGGCGAGCCGGAGCGCGACACGATCCTGGTCGGCATCGACGGAAGTCCCCAGTCCTTCGGCGCGCTGATGACCGCCGTAGAACTGGCCCGCGCGTTCGGCAAGAAGGTCGAGACGATCGCCGTGTACGATCCCTATCTGCACTACTCCGTCTTCAACGGCATCGTCAACGTCCTCACCGAGCAGGCGGCGAAGGTCTTCCGCTTCGAGGAGCAGAATCAGCTCCACGAGGAGATCATCGACACCGGGCTCGCGCAGATCTATCAGTCTCATCTCGAGGTGGGCGAGCGGATGGGGACCGAGATGGGCATCACGATCAAGAAAACGCTCCTCGACGGCAAGCCCTTCCAGAAGATCCTCGACCACGCGCGCAAGACCAATCCTTGGCTCCTCGTGCTGGGGCGGATCGGCGTTGACAGCGCGCAGGACGAGAAGGGGCTGGGGAGCAACACGGAGAACATTCTCCGCGGCGCGCCCTGCGATGTCCTCCTTTCGACGCGCCTCGAGGTGCCGCGGCTCGACCTGCGCGCCGAGGAGAGCGTCCGATGGACGCCCGAAGCCGAGGAGCGGATGAAGCACGTGCCGGAGCAGGTCAAGGGGATCGCCCGCACGGGCGTCCTTCGCCTGGCGCTCGAGAAGGGGCATTCGGTGGTCACGAGCGCAGTGATTGACGAAGCGATGGATCGGTTCATGCCGAAGCGCGCGTCGGATGCGACCAAGGCGCTGGCCGAGGCGGTGGCCCTCGAGCGGGCGAGGTCTCGCCCCGTGTCGATGTGCCGCGCCTGCGGCGTCACGGCCACGCAGACCGACCCGGTGCGCTGCACCGTCTGCGGGGCCGCGGATTTCGAGGTGATCTCCCAGGAGATGATCGAGAAGATCGCGGCGGTGGAGGGAGGTCTTCAGGAAGAGACCACCTACGACGGGCGCAAGCTTCGCTGGACGGAGGAGGCCAGGAAGGGCCTCTGGACCATGAAGAACGCCTATCAGCGCCGCCGCACCAAGGCGCGTGTCGAGAAGCGCGCGCGCATGAAGAAGCTCGACGCGATCACGCTCGAATTCGCCCGTCAGGTGATCGAGGAGGAGACTGGAGCGCCGCTCGAGATTCTTTCTAGACCGGGGGGCTTCGCCCCGCCGGACCCCCCAACGCCGTCGCTCGCGGGGGCCCCGGGGCCCCGCTCTGCTCCGGCGGGGCGCGCCCTTGGCGCGCCTGGCGCTCACGCCTCCACGGACGCGACCCAGCCCCGGTTGATTGCGCGCGACGAGCGAAACAACCCGCTGATCTCGACATTCGAGTGGACGAACGAAGCCGCGCAGAGGATCTTCCGGGTTCCGGCCGGGTTCATGCGGAACAAAACACAGGAGAGGATCGAGGAGCTTGCGCGGGAGCGCGCTGCGGCCTGCCGCGACGAAGCCTTTGGCGAAGGCGGCACGGCGATCGACCTTGCGCTCGTCGAGGAGGGCATCGAGATCGGTAAGCGGATGATGGCCGAGATGATCGCGACCTACCCGTCACAGGGCAAGAGCCCTGGAGCCGCAGCCTCGGGTGCGCCCGCTCCGGAAGCCCCGGGGGCAGCTCGGGACGCGGGGGCAACGCCGAGTCCGGCGGCCCCGGCCGCGAAGGGGAACGGGTACCTCAACGAAGTGAGCTCGCTATCGGCGAGGGCATCCGGGCTTGGCGCTCTCGGCGATGTTCCTCGTGGGACCGTGCCTGACGAACGGGCTCCTCGCCAGGGTTGATCCATCGAACGCTGTCTGTAAGGCCGTGAGTGTCGTCTCAGTGTCGGGCAATGTTCACCTGTCACGTACGACCTCACGCCGAGGACGCGGCGAGCCTTTGTACAAATTGAAATTCTCTGCGCGCTCTGCGACCTCAGCGTGAGTACGCCCGTGGTACGCAACAGCTCCGGGCTGCACCTGTAGGTTTCGATACTATGTCAGCGTATCGCTTCTGCCGTACGGACGACATTGCGCTTCTCGTTGACGCGCTGAATCGCTGCTGGTCTCCGTACTCTCCCGACGAACCGCCCATGACGCCGGCCGCGTTCAAGCGCTCCATCCGCGACCTTCAGGTCTGGTGCAGCAGCTGCATGGTCGCCTTCTCGGACTCGGACCCGGTCGGTGTCCTGATCGGCGCCAAGCGACCCTCCGGTACCCTCGTCCACAGGATCGCGGTCCATCCCGATCATCGGCGACAGGGTCACGGCCGTCACCTGCTCGCGTCGCTCGGCTCGAAGCTCGCGATTCTCGGCCCCCCCCGAATCATCGCCGAAGTCCCCGAGACTCTCGCCCCTGCCTGCGAGCTGTTCAGCGCAAGCGGATATGTCCAGGAAGCCCTCCTGACGGACTACGTCCTGCAGGGTGAAGAGAATGATGTGCGGGAGCCGGCGAACGAGCGACAGCGAGTGAGCCACGCGAGCGGAGCGGGGAACGGGGGCCCCGCGAACGAGCGTGTAGGGGGATCCGGCGGGGCGAAGCCCCCCGGACTACACGATGGCCGGTTCGTGATCCCTGTCACGGTCGACGATCTCGCCGCCAATGGTCTCCTTGGAGACGCTCATCCGCAGGTTTGCTGGAAGCGCTCGGTCGAGACCCTCACGGCAAGGAAGGACGACATCGCAGGACTCGCCGTCGCTTCCGACGAGCGAATCGAGGCCTATCTCCTTTACTTGAAGCGCGGAGTGGGCCCGGAGGGGAACGCAGAGGCGGGTCCGCGAGCGAGCGCCCCGATGGCGGAGATTGTGTCGCTCCGCACTTTTATCGAGGACGATGGAGCCGGTCTGAAGCAACTGCTCTCTCAACTCGGCGCGCGAGGAGCGGGAATTACTTGTGCGCGTGCCCGCGAACGGAGCGGAGCGAGCTGCGAAGAGCGAGCGCAGCGCAGTGAATCCTGGTCAGAGCGAACGAGCGCAGCGAGTGAGCCACGCGAGCCGCCTCCGCCGCAAGGCGGCTACGGCGGGCCAAGGCGGAGCGGGAATTACTTGTGCGCGTGCCCGCGAGCGGAGCGCGGGGCCCATGGGGCCCCCGCGAGCAAGCGTGTAGGGGGGTCCGGCGGGGCGAAGCCCCCCGGTTTAATAATGAAGCGCTACCACGACGACATCGTCGGCGAGGGCGGGTCCAGAATCCTGGTCAGAGCGAACGAGCGCAGCGAGTGAGCCACGCGAGCCGCCTCCGCCGCAAGGCGGCTACGGCGGCCAAGGCGGAGCGGGAATTACTTGTGCGCGTGCCCGCGAACGGAGCGGAGCGAGCTGCGAAGAGCGAGCGCAGCGCAGTGAATCCTGGTCAGAGCGAACGAGCGCAGCGAGTGAGCCACGCGAGCCGCCTCCGCCGCAAGGCGGCTACGGCGGGCCAAGGCGGAGCGGGAATTACTTGTGCGCGTGCCCGCGACGCAGCGCAGTGAATCCTGGTCAGAGCGAACGAGCGCAGCGAGTGAGCCACGCGAGCCGCCTCCGCCGCAAGGCGGCTACGGCGGGCCAAGGCGGAGCGGGAATTACTTGTGCGCGTGCCCGCGAACGGAGCGGAGCGAGCTGCGAAGAGCGAGCGCAGCGCAGTGAATCCTGGTCAGAGCGAACGAGCGCAGCGAGTGAGCCACGCGAGCGGAGCGGGGCCCATGGGGCCCCCGCGAGCAAGCGTGTAGGGGGGTCCGGCGGGGCGAAGCCCCCCGGTTTAATAATGAAGCGCTACCACGACATCGTCGGCGACGGAGGGTCCAGAATCCTCGAGCAGGTTGCCGAGCAGCGCACCCGCATCACCGACGGGCTCGCCGGGGTGCGTCATCTCGTCGCCGTGGGTTCCGGCAAGGGGGGAGTCGGCAAGAGCACCTTGACGCTGCATCTCGCGGGCGCTCTGCGCGCCCGGGGGCTTCGGATTGCGATCCTGGACGCGGACTTCAACGGCCCCTCACAGGCGCGCATGGCAGGTGTCCAGGGGGCACTGTTCGTTCCCGGCAGTCACAAGGTCGCGCTTCCGCGGACCGGGAACGGGATCGCGGTCTTCTCGATGGGCTCGCTGATCCCGGAGTCGGAGGCGCTCGAGTTCGAGAGCGCGGCGCACGGAGACTCCCATACGTGGCGCGCCACGAGGGAGTTCGCTCTCCTCGGCGAGATCCTCGGGTCGTTCGACTGGGGAGCGCTCGATCTGCTGATGTTCGATCTGCCGCCGGGAGCCGAGCGGACCGTCCAGTACGCCGATTTTCTCGGGCCGCGGACCTCGTTCCTGCTCGTGACGATCCCTTCCGAGGTGGCACGGGGCGTGGTCGCGCGCTCGGTGGCAGCTCTGTCGAAGGGACCCAATCGCCTCCTCGGTTACGTCGAGAACATGAGCGGCTACTACTGCCGCGACTGCAACGCCATCAAGCCACTCTTTTCAGACCGGGGGGCTTCGCCCCGCCGGACCCCCCTACGCGCTCACTCGCGGGGACCCCATGATCCCCGCTCCGTTCGCGCGGGGTGCGCCGTTGGCGCACCCGAACCATCGGGCCTGGAGATTCCCTGCCTCGGGACCGTCCCATTCGATCCCGAGCTTGCACGGCACTGCGATCGGGGGATCCCTCTCGCGGAACTGCCCGAAACACCCGTTGGCCTGGCCCTGGAGTACGTTGCGCTGCAACTTCTGGACAGTCTCGAAACGACAGGGAGCATTCCCGATGAAGTTCCTCTGCATCCCCTGCGATAGCCCGATGAAGCTGCAAACCATCGGTCCGCCAGAGGGCGGCTCGCTCTCGGTCGTCTACTCTTGTCCTGAGTGCGGCTACGAGATCGCCATGCTCACCAATGCGTACGAAACACAGATCGTCCAGTCACTCGGCGTGCGGATCGGCCCTGCGGTCGGCGCGGAGCCGTGGAATGGGTCCGGCGCCGGCTGCCCGTTCACCGCGATGATTCCATCGACTCCGGACGAAGGGAGCAAGGATCTCGCACCAGCGAGCGAGCGCGAGCGAGTGAGCCACGCGAACGGAGCGGGGCCAGGGGGCCCCGCGAGTGAGCGTGTAGGGGGGACCGGCGGGGCGAAGCCCCCCGGTCTAAGCTGGACTGCCGCTGCGGAAATGCGGCTCGCGAACATTCCCGCGTTCGTCCGCCCCATGGCGCGGACCGGCATCGAGAGTTTCGCCCGAGAGCGGGGGGCCCTCGAAGTGGACGAGAAGATCCTGGACGCGGCGCGCGAGTTTTTCGGCATGTAATTCGTCGCTTGATTCAAATGAACATGCCGAATATGAACGGGACCCCCTTCGCCCGGCCCTACGTCGTCTCCTGGAACCTCACTTACCGCTGCAACCTCGCCTGCGAGCACTGCTATCTCGACGCCGGGGGCGCGCCTCGGGTCGACACGGAGAACTTCGCGGACCGGAGCGAGCTCGACACCGACGAGTGCTTCAGGGTCATCGACGAACTCGCCGCCTTCGCGCCTGAATGCCTGACAATCCTGACGGGCGGCGAGCCGCTTCTGCGGCGCGACATCCTCGAGATCGTCCGGCGCGCGTCGGAGCGCCGACTTTGGGTCGTCGTCGGCACCAACGGCGTGAGCATCACGGAGAACCTGGCGAGCCGCCTCGCGGAGGCCGGAGCGCGCGGGCTCTCGCTCTCGCTCGATGCTCTCGATCCCGATCGTCACGACCGCTTCAGGAGAGTGCGTGGCGCGTGGCGGAACACGGTGGAAGGAGCGGAGATTCTCAACAGGACCGGGCTCCCTTTCATCGTGCAGACGACCGCGGGCTCGCACAATCTCGGCGAGCTCGAAGCGATCGCCGACTTCGCGCACGATCGGCTCGCCGCCAAGGTTTGGAACCTCTACTTCCTGGTGCCGACGGGGCGCGGGCAGTTCGTGTCGGACATCACCCCCGCGCAGTACGACGAGGTCCTCGCCTCGCTCTACCGGATCCAGAGGAAGTACGATCGCCGGATGCTCGTGAACGCGAAGTGTGCTCCGCACTTCATCAAGACCGTTCTGGAGAGCGCGAGCGGGGGTGGGGCCCCGCGAGCACTGGAGAATGCTGGCGCCGAGACCGATCCGATCCCGACGGATGCCCGCCTTCGCCAAGGCTACGGCGGGCAAGCCGAATCGGCGATGCCCGGTATGTCCCAGATCAGGACCTACTCCGGAGGGGCCGGCGGGTGCCCGGCGGGGACCCATTACATGGGGATACGGCCGAACGGAGATGTCACCCCTTGCCCCTATCTCCCGGTCTTCGCGGGCACTCTGCGCAACTCGAGTCTCGCGGACCTCTGGACGTCCTCAGGGCTGTTCGTCGGCATTCGCCGCCGCACCTCGCTCGGCGGGCGATGCGGCGAGTGCGAGATGAACGGCCACTGTGGGGGCTGCCGCGCCCGAGCCTACGGGATGACCGGCGATCTGATGGCTGAAGATCCGCTCTGCACCCACACGCCCGGCAAATTCGTCGGGTCTCCCCTTCTCACGCTCATTGGCGCCGGAGCGGAGCGGGGCTATGGGGTCCCCGCGAGCGACGGCGATGCCGGGGTCCCCAACGCGCCTGCGCGTTGGAGTGGAGGTGGGGGGTCCGGCGGGGCGAAGCCACCCGGGCTAACGATCGAGTATGGCCCCGACTCGCCAACGAGCATCGCATGGGACGATGCGGCCGCTGCGCGCATGAGGAAAATCCCCGCGTTCGTCCGGGGCATGGTTGTCAGGGCGGTCGAGGACTCCTGCCGCAGGAACGGCATCGGCCGCGTCACTGCGGAGGAGTTGGAGAAGATCCGCGCGCGGATGCCGACGCCGAAACTTTTCGGCTAGCTGCGGCGAGCGGAACGGAGCGGGGCGGAAGGCCCCGCGAGTGGAGCGAGCCGAGGGGGTCCGGGGGAAGCGCCGAGTCTTCGAGGCGATATTCCCCCGGCCTACTTAAAGACGTCCGATTCGCCCTTCAGCTTTTCCTCTTCGGCATCCATCCACTTCTGGAACTCCTCGGCGGTCTGGACGGTGACAAATCCCCGCATCCGATAATGGCCCAGACCGCAGAGCTGCGCGCAGGCAATCTCGTACTGGAACTCGGGATTCCCTGTCCGGATCCGCATCTCCGCGGTCGTCACGTTGGGCACGAACCAGATGGGAATCGTGAGGCCCGGCACGGCGTCCTGCTTCACGCGAAACTCGGGCACGCCGAAGCTGTGGATCATGTCCTTGCTTCTGAGCCTCACGATAATCGGCTTGTTCACGGGCAGATAAAGCTGATTGAGAGTCGTGACGTCGTCCTTCGCGGCAGGATCGGAGCGATCGAGTCCCAGGGGGTTCGACTGGAGGTCGATCAGCTTGATGTCCGTGCGGCCGAATTTCCTGTCGGGACCGGCATAGTGGACGTTCCAGGCGAACTGCTCGCCGGTTACCTGAACGACCAGCGCTTCGCTCTCCGGTGGAACGTGGTCGACCCTCGCGGCCCAGATCGGGATCGAGAATGCGAACAGCAGAATCGCTTCGACCACAGCCACGCCGATCTCGGAATACTTCGACGTGTTCGACTTGACCCCCGTGTAGTTCGCCACCGGATGCCGCGATCCCCGGAAACGGATCAGGGCGTAGGCAAAGAACCCTCCCCACCCGACGAACAGGATGAGCATGAACACGTGCGTCCAGCCGATCAGGCTGTCGATCTGCCCGCCATGAGCCGACGCGAGCGCCGGGAGTCCGAGCCACTCAGTCATGATGTTTTCGACGCCCCTTGGAGCTCCGACCATTCGGTGTCGAGCTCGACGTCCGCGATGCGCTTCGCGCGCTTGCGGAGATAGAGAAAGAAGGCAACGAACCCGCCCTGCACCGCAAGCAGGACGCCGAGCATCACCAGGACGCCGAGCTTCGTCCCGTCGACCATCGAGGTCTCCTCGGCCCCGAAGCACATCGGGCAGGCGAGGACGCTCGAGCCCCCGCCGATCACCACTGCCGCCGCCGTGAAGGCCCGTTGCAACCCCCAGTAGCGTGTCGTTCTTGTCCGGGGGGCTTCGCCCCGCCGGTCCCCCCTATACTTCTCTGGATCGCCGGGGACCCCTGCACCCCGGCTGGCTCGCTCCATTACGCGGCCGTGCACGGGCCGCTCCATTCCGCTCGCGTGCTCGCGGGGACCGTTTCCCCGCTCCGCCTTGTGCACCGTAGCTGCGAGCAGCGAAGGTGCATCGCGTGGCTCACTCGCCGCGCTCGTTCGCGCTTTCATCGCAGCGTCCTCGTCTTGCGCAGGAACCACGAGTCGTAGACGATCAGGCCGGCCGACAGGGCGAAAGCCGCGATGGCTGCGAGCAGCCTTACGACCCCGCCCTCCCGCCCGTACAGGCCCAGGCACCAGACACCGAACAGCACCGCGAGGGCCGCGGATAGAAGGATCACCATCGCGTGGACCGACCTGAGGTTCATTAATGAATCCAGTAGCCGTTGTGGACGGTGACGGCAGGAAGGGCCAGCAGCGCGACGAAGAAGACAGCGGTCAGCATGAGGACCGCGTAGATCAGCTTCTTCTCGGAGATCAGGTGCATGAAGTAGCACGCCACCAGCGATCCCTTGATGGTCGCGACGAGCAGCGCCACGGAAACGGCAATCGGCACGGGAAGGTGAAAGCGAGAAACTACCACGGTGATGATTGTCAGCGCCATGAGCGCGCCGAAGACGGTGATGTAGACCCTGACGTGTCTGTCGATATCAGCTGCGTGGTCGCTCGTCATGGATGCTGCCTACAGAAGGTACAGGGTCGGGAAGAGGAAGATCCAGACCAGATCCACGAAATGCCAGAAAAGGCCCGAGTGCTCGACCCGGTTGGCGAACCACTCCGGGTTCGTCTTCCACAGCTTCGAGCCGGGGCCCAAGAAATAGGCGTTCACCATCATCCCGCCGAACACGTGGAGCATGTGCAGGCCGGTCAGGGTGAAGTAGATGGCGAGGAAGTTGTTCGTGCTGGGATAGAGCCCGTTCTCGAACTTGTGGCTGTATTCGAAGTACTTGACCACGAGGAAGACGAACCCGAGCAGGATCGTCGCCCCCATGTAGATCCGAAAGGTCCCGAAGCGGTGGCGCATCAGCGACGCCCAGGCCATGACCATCGTGACGGAGGACGAAATCAGGACGAGGGTATTGAACGTGGCGAGCGGGACGTTCAGAATCGTGTCTCCCCGTGGCCAGCTCGGCGCCCCTGTCCGGATCAGGATGTAGCTCGCAAACAGGGCGCCGAACAGCATGACCTCCGAGGCCAGGAAGAGCCAGATACCGATCTTGCCGTTGGTGAGACCGGTGTCCCGGCGCACCTCCACGGTGTACGGAATGTCCATCTCGATCAGGCCTCGTATTGCGGCAGGAAGTCCTTGGCCGCACCGGGGACGCTGTACTCGTAGGGTCCCCGGTACGCTTCCGGGGCAACAGGGAAATTGCCGTGCGGCGGAGGCGAGGGAGCCGCCCACTCGATCGTCGTAGCCTGCCACGGGTTCCCGTCAGTCTGCTCCCCCTTCCAGATGCTCCAGAAGAAATTGAAGATGAAGGGAATCTGGAAGATCGCGAGCGTCCACGCGCCCCAGGAGGAAACGACGTTCAAGTGGAGGACCGGCTGCGCAAAGGCGTAGCTCGCCCCACCGTCGAACAGTCGCCGCGAGACGCCGGCCAGCCCCATGAGGAACATCGGCATGAAAACGACGTTCATGCAGACGAGCGAGCCGAAGAAATGGATCTTGCCGAGCGTCTCGTTCATTTTCCGCCCGGTTGCCTTCGGAAACCAGTAGTAGATCCCCGCGAAGAGGGCGAAGATCGTCCCGGGAGCCACGACGTAGTGGAAGTGGGCGATGACATAGTACGTGTCGTGCAGCGGGATGTCCGCGACGTTCAAGCCAAGCGGAAGCCCCGTCAGCCCGCCGATGCCGAACATCGGGAGAAAGGCGACCGCGAAGAGCATGGGCGTGTTAAAGCGTATCGATCCGCCCCACAGCGAGATGATCAGGGCCGTGAGGATCACGACGGATGGGATCGAGATGATCATCGTGGTCGTCTGGAAGAACGCCGCCATCGCCGTCCCCATGCCGGTCATGAACATGTGGTGGGCCCAGACGATGAATGACATGAAGCCGAGGAAGACGAGCGAGTAGACCATCGAGCGGTAGCCCCACAGCGGCTTCCGCGTGTTGTTCGCGATGATCTCGGCCACGATTCCCATCCCGGGAAGGATCAGGACGTAGACTTCCGGGTGCGCCAGGAACCAGAACAGGTGCTGCCAGAGCAGCGGGTTGCCTCCGCCAGCCACGGCGACGACCTGGCCGCTGACGACGAGGCCGCTCGGGAGGAAGAAGCTCGTGCCGGCCACACGATCCATCAACTGCATGACCGCCGCGGCCTCGAGCGGCGGGAAGGCCAGGAGCAGCAGGAACGCCGTGACGAACTGAGTCCACACAAAGAAGGGGAATCGCAGGAAGGTGAGCCCCTTGGCGCGCAGCTGGATAATGGTCGTGATGAAGTTAATCGCTCCGAGCAGCGACGAGGTGATCAAGAAGATCATCCCGATGAGCCACATCGTCTGGCCCGTGCCCGCCAGGACGGAGAGGGGCGTGTAGGAGGTCCACCCCCCCTGCGCGGCTCCCCCCGGGACGAGAAAACTGGCCAGCATCGTCACGCCGCCGAGGAAGAAGGACCAGTAGCTCGCCATGTTCAGTCTCGGGAACGCCATGTCCTGGGCTCCAATCTGGAGCGGGACCACGAAATTCCCGAACCCTCCGACGGCGAGGGGGACCACCCCGAGGAAGACCATGATGGTGCCGTGCATCGCCCCGAGCTCGTTGTAGAACTCAGGGAGCATCGTCCCGCCAGGCATGCGCGCTTCGCCGAGGAGCCTGCCGAGCAGCGGCAGCGCGGCGCCCGGGTAGGCGAGCTGCCAGCGCATGAGCATCATCAGCGAAAAGCCAAAGAGGAGGAACAGGAGGCCGGTGATGGCGTACTGGATGCCGATGACTTTGTGGTCGGTGGAGAAGACGTACTTGCGCCAGAAGCCGAGCGCCTCGTGAGGGACTTCGTGCGCGATGTGCGGCTTGGGTGCGGCAACAGCTGCTGGCTCAGTCATGCGGCTGTTCTCCGGATCGCTACTTCGCGGCGGGGACGGCGAACTTGAAGTTCTGGGTCTTCGTATCGCTGGCGCCAACCGTGACCGAGGCGGTCTGCGTCCCCAGCTTCTCGTGCCAGGCCGTGATCTCGTAGGTCCCCGGATCGAGGCCCGAAATCGTGAACTTCCCGTCCGTGCTCGTCGCCGAGAAGAAGGGATGGGTGAAGACGGCCATGTAGGCGCTCATCCATGGGTGGACGTCGCACTTGATGTGGAAGACCCCCTCCTCTTTGTCGAACTTCGTGGTCGCCTCCTTGACCGTCGCCGGCATTGCCCGATTGAAGGCCGGGTTGATCTTGGGAAGCGTGTGGATATTGTGGAGGACGCCGTCGGAGTTGAGGATCTTGTAGGTCTGACCGACCATGATCCCCATCACGTGCGGCTTGTACTGACAGCCATTCTGATCAAGGACCACCGGAGTGCTGGGAACGGGCCATTTCTTCCCGGGCGGGAGCCCCTTCGAGACCCAGACCAGGATGTTCGCCATGGTGTTGCCGTTGCCGAGGACCAGCGCCTCGTTCGGCACCGGTGCCGAGTGCTTCTTGGCGCACACGGGGTCGGCGTCCATGGCGAGCGGCCTGAGAGCGGGGACTTTCCCGTCGAAGGTGACGGTTCCGGTGATGGACGAGGCGGCGAAAGCCACGCCGGGCCACGTCGCCGCTACTATCAAACTCGCCGCCAGGGACAACCGGGTCGCCGTCCTGCGCATCGTGGTCTCCTTCGTGAAGGAATGCGATTCTCGTGCGAACTCTACACCGGACCCGCCTTCGCGCGCTAGCCTCTCTGACGCGCTACGGCGGGCAGGCCCGCCCCAGCCCTCAGAC
This sequence comes from Acidobacteriota bacterium, assembly GCA_003222675.1. Lineage (GTDB taxonomy): Bacteria > Acidobacteriota > Vicinamibacteria > Vicinamibacterales > 2-12-FULL-66-21 > QHWT01. The sequence goes on from QHWT01000055.1 coordinate 136,094, forward strand.
GTTCTCAAATGCCAGCGACTCGGCAAGCCTCGGGTCGCGCAGTGGAACGAGCGCCTGCCGTCGCATCAGCCAGCTCGCCGCCGCCACGAAGCACCCGCCGATGGCAACGAGCGCGGCCACGTCCAGAGCTGACGGACGGAGCCCCTCGGGATGGAACGTCGGCATGACCTGCCAGTAGAGATCCACGAAGTGCATGGCGAGGAGCCACGCTCCTCCGACGGCCAGTGTCGCTGCCTTCCGCTTGACGGTCCGCCCCATCAGGTAGAAGAACGGAGCCACGAAATGTCCAGCCATGAGGAAAAGCGAGACCGGCATCCAGGACCCCTCGATCCGCGCCTTGTACCAAATCGTCTCCTCCGGGAGGTTCGCGTACCACATGAGGAAGAACTGGGAGAAGGCGATATAGGCCCAGAACGCCGTGAACGCGAAGAGAAGCTTTCCAATATCGTGCAGGTGCTCGGCGCTGATGACCGTATCGAGCAGCCCCGCCCCGCGCATCGCCGCCACGATGACCGAGAGAAGCGCGATGAACCCCACGAAGGAACCCGCAAAGAAATAGACGCCGAACATGGTCGAGTACCAGTGCGGGGTGAGCGACATGATCCAGTCGATCGAGGCGAAGGTCTGGGTCAGCGCGAGGACGATGATGGCGGGCCCGGCGAGGCGGCGCAGGCGGGCCGACACCTCGGGATCGCCCGTGACGTCCTGACCGCGCGAGCCGCGGTAGTAGAGGAGGGCGATGAAGGACCAGATGAGGAAGTAGAGCGCCGCCCGGATCAGGAAGAACGGTACGTTGAGGTATGGCGCCTTCCAGCGAAGCAGCGCATCGTGCTCGGCCGCGCCGGGGACGGTCCACGAGTAGAGATCGTGTAGACCGAGGAGCAACGGGAGGAAAAGAGCTGCCATCACGGGAAGCGTTACGAAGATCGTCTCCCCGATCCGTCGCAGCACGATCCCCCATCCTCCCTGGGTCGCGTACTGGATCAGCACGAAGAAGAGCGCACCGAGGGCCAGGCTCAGAAAGAACAGGAACGACACGAGCCACGAGAAGAAGAACTGCTTCGGATTCGCCGCCCCCAGAATCGCGCAGGCCACCGCGCCCAGCAGGGCGGAGACGGTACCAATGACCGGAATGCGGTTCCACGAGTGCCCCGGCGGGATAGTGGCCTTGCCCACCATAGCTTCAGCGAAGGTGGGCTGCTCGGGCCGCAGCGCGACGCGATCGCCTTCGGGGATCATTCAGGACTCCACGAGCTCGACGCTTCGTGCGCCCAGGGACTCCAGCAGCTTCCCGGTGGCCGACGGATCGAACAGGGGATCCCACGATTCGATAGAGATGAAGAAGGCGTCGTCGGTCACCCGCTCGAAGACTTTGGATCGGAAGAGCGGATGGTAGTGCATTGGGAGCCGGTTCAGGCCGAGCATGCCGAAGACGGCGCCGAGCGCGCCGAAGAGGACTCCGAGCTCGAAGGTGATCGGAATATAGGCGGGCCAGGAGAAGTACGGTTTGCCGCTGATCACGAGGGGGTAAGCGGAAGCGTGGACCCACCACTGCAGGCCGAACCCGAGCGCGGCCCCCATCAGTCCCATGCCGAGGACGATCCAGGGAAGCGGGGAGCGTCGGAGCCCCATCGCTACCGCGAGGCCGTGGACAGGGAACGGGCTGTGGGCGTCCCACTGGGTGAAGCCCGCGTCACGCACCCGCTCGCACGCGTGATAGAGGTCCGCCGGCGTCGCGAATTCGGCGAGGATTCCGTAGTAGGGCCCCTTCGGGAGCCGATTCACGAGCAGCGGCCTTGTCCTGAGCGAGCGAAGCGAGTCGAAGGGCATCAGGAGGCTCCTTCGGGAGCGGCCTCCCGCGCCCCACGGGGTCGCGCGACTCGGTGGTCCTTGATCTCGCGTTGTGGGCCGGGCTTCCAATGCGGATCGGCCTGCGGCAGGACGGTCTTGACCTCGGCGGTTGCGACCAACGGAAAAAAGCGCACGAACAGGCAGAACATCGTGAAGAAGAGCCCGAAGCTCCCGAGCAGGCACGACACGTCCCAGATCGTGGGAATGAAGTAGCCCCAGGCTGAGGGAAGGAAGTCACGGTGCAGCGACGTCACGATGATCACGAACCGCTCGAACCACATCCCGACGTTGATGACGATCGACAGAACGAACAGGATCGGGATGCTCGTGCGCGCCTTCTTGAACCAGAAGATCTGGGGACTGATTACGTTGCAGGTGACCATGATCCAGTAGGCCCACGCGTACGGTCCGAGCGCGCGGTTCCGGAACGCGAAGAACTCGTAGGGATTCCCGCTGTACCAAGCGGTAAAGAACTCCGTGGCATAGGCGTAGCCGACCATCGACCCGGTCACGAGCATGATCTTCGCCATGTAGTCGAAGTGCCGGAGAGTGATGATGTTCTCGAGGCGGAACGCCTTGCGGCAGATCACCATGAGCGTCACCACCATGGCGAACCCGGAGAAGATCGCGCCCGCGACGAAGTAGGGCGGGACGATCGTCGTATGCCATCCAGGGAGAAGGGAGACCGCGAAATCCATCGAGACGATCGAATGAACCGAGAGGACCAGCGGCGTCGCGAGGGCTGCGAGAATGAGGTAGGCGGACTCGTAGTGATGCCACTGCCGCACGGAACCCCGCCATCCGAGGGCCAGGAGACCGTAGACGAACCTCCGGGTCGGGGTTTTCGCCCGATCGCGAATCGTCGCCACGTCCGGGATCAGGCCGACGTACCAGAACAGGACCGAGACGGTTCCGTAGATGCTGACCGCGAAGACGTCCCAGAGAAGAGGGCTCCTGAAGTTGGGCCACACGCCCATCTGGTTCGGGATCGGGAACATCCAGTAGGCGACCCAGACGCGTCCCACGTGGATCCCCGGGAACGTCAGGGCGCACATGACCGCGAAGATGGTCATCGCCTCCGCCGAGCGGTTGATCGAGGTGCGCCATTTCTGGCGGAAGAGGAAGAGGATCGCCGAGATGAGCGTCCCGGCGTGCCCTATCCCGACCCAGAACACGAAGTTCGTGATGTCCCACGCCCAGCCGACGGGGACGTTGAGGCCCCAGATGCCGATTCCCTCCCAGAAAAGCCACGAGACCGCCACGCCGAGGAGGCCGAGGAGCGCGAAGGCAGGGATGAAGAAGAGCCACCAGCCGATCGGTGTCCGCCGCTCGACCGGCTCCGCGACGACCTCGGTGATTGAGTGGAAATCCGGCGAGCGCAGAATGAGCGTGGGACGGCCCGCGACAGGGTTGTCGAGCAGCTCTGCTTCCGTCTGGGCCAAGCCGGTTCCCCGCTTCGACTGTTTAAAGCGGCTGTTTGTATCATCGTGCATCGCCGGGAGTCAAGCGCCGAGGTCGCGCCGTCGCGGCGTGCCGTGAGACCGACTGCCCGAGAAGCGGTTCGAGGTCGTCGCCCGAGGCTGAAACCGGCGAGGATCCTCGCCCGGGTCTGTCGGACCAACGGGTCTGCCCCGGACGCGCGCACCCGGCCGCCGCCGAGGAGTTCATCGTTGCGCGCGCGATGCCGTGGACACGCTCGCCTCAGACGCGGCGTCGCTAATCCATGAATGGCCGTCGGTCACCTGGGATCATCGGCAACCCGCGTCCACACCAACGGCTCGAATTTCCGGAAATCCACAATGTGCATTGCCTTACGGTCCGGGGCCATCACAAAGATCCATATTAGAGCCGTGACGAGAACCACAGCGCTCGAACGATTCGCTGGCGGCAAAGGCGCGTCGCAACTTCCATCCTTTTCGCTCCCGTTCCACAGCTCAGCGTCGTGCCCGCGACCGCGCGGCCCGCATGGCCTTCTCTATATCCTCCGGCTCATAGGGAGCGGCGGATTGAGCAAGTCCGATCCATTGCGGGTAATCACCACGCAATCCTCGACGAAGTAGGACTGGTTGATCCCAAGCCACGGCGTTTCACAGCGCAGAGGGCCGAGCCGACCGTAATGGCGGCTCGAGTCGGATTCGACCTTCTGGGAGCGCCGCAGGCCGAGCTCCCACACGACGTGCCGCGCGGAAGCCTCTTGTTCGCACCAGGGCGACCCGACGTTCGCCTCGCGCCCGGCGCGGCGCTCGGCCGTGCGTATCGACGCGCGTTGAGCCGATCGGGCGGTGCGCTGCTGTCGTATGCCGCGCCGGAAGGTCACGTACGTCTGCGCGAAGCGGTCGCAGCGATGTTGCGGGCCACACGAGGTCTGGCCGCCGCCGCATCGAACGTGTGCATTACCCGCGGCAGCCAGATGGCGATTTCACTGGTGGCGCGCTCGCTGCTGCGCCCCGGCGACATCGTGGCAGTGGAACAACTTGGATATCGCCCCGCGTGGGAGTCGTTCCGGCTGGCTGGCGCCAGAGTCGTTGGCATTCCGGTCGACGCTGGGGGACTGCGCATCAACGTTTGCAAGGCGACCAGGTCCTCGAGTACGCCGTGGCGGAACTGCTCGAGGAAGGAGAAATCCAGCGACATATCCGGCGCGTTCGTCGTGAATACGCGACGCGGCGCGACGTGCTGGTCAAAGCGCTGCGCGAGCACCTTGCTGAGCGGATCACGTTCGAGGTTCCAGCGGGAGGGATCGCGCTGTGGGTCAGAGCGATTGGCGTTGACGTCGACGTCTGGGCACGTTCCGCGCGCGAGAAGGGGGCCATCGTGGTCACCGCCGCCGAGATGGGCCCACCGATCAGTGTCCTGCTGACCGCACCGCGCGTTCTGACGTTGGCGCGGCGGCACCCGGCGGTGAGGCCGGCGCAGCAGACCTCCATCGATCGCCCGGCTTCCGCACGTAATTCTCTACAACGTACGGCCACGGGATCACGAGCAGATCAAGAACAAGCCCGGTGATCATCGCGAAGGCGACCCCGGACGCCTCAGGAGGAAAGTGCCCACCAGACCGCAGCGGCAGGCCAACGAAGAGCAGCCACACGGCTTTGTACAGGAACTGCAGAATCAGCACGGGCACCATCTTCAGCGGATACCGAATTCCGAGAATGCCCAGCGTCGACAAAGCGGCCCAGAAGCTATACGCGACGCCGTCCAACGGACCGAGCGGCTTGTGCGGGTGAATGAGCACAGGCCATACGTCCAGTCCCAGCATCAGCACCAGGAGCAAGTAGAGCACTCGCATGACGTACAGGCGCAACGTCGAAACATCATCACGGCGTTCTCGCTTTGTGTTGTACGAGGTCATCGCGTTCGTCCTCACAGGATGATCGAGTGTACGGGAGTGCTCTATCGCTGCGCGGCGAGCGATCGGCCATCAGCTCAGCTCTCGACTGTGCAGGGTGTGTGCCATCCTCGAGATGCCGAACTTCGGCGCACGGTGCTGCGATCTTCTCGTCCAGTTAGAACCAGATCGGCGAATCGCTGAGGCGTATTGACGGCGTTGCGGCAAGCAGCCTGAGCCGGTTCATTTCGAATACCCGCCGAGAACCCCTCCCGGCTTCGTCTACTACTTCAAGCCAAGCTTTTTTCCGGCCGCCAGCAGTGCGATCGATTCGCGAATGCGCCTTTCGCGCGTTTCCGGTCGTTTCGCTGTGTGAATCCAAACGACGAAGTCACGTCGGTAGGTGGGCGCCAGCTCGCGAAAGAATTCCCACGCTTTGGAATTTGCCTTCAGCGCTTTGGCGATGTAGACCGGTAGGTCGGGGATTATCGGTCGTGGCGCGTAAGTGTTGTTCGTTGGTGCCGCCGCGAGACCGGCCGAGGTGAGCAGGCCGGCCGCCTCGAGTTCTACCCACCGTTTCCGATTGATGTCCGACCACTTGCTCGTGGGCTGTCGCGGCGTGACCTTGAGGGCGTATCGGTCGTCATCGAGACGTTTGACGAGACTGTCGATCCATCCGAAGCAAAGCGCCTCACGAACGGTGTCTTCGTGGCGGATCGACTTTACCTCTGTGTGGGCCTTGTAGAACACGAGCCAGACCCCTGGACTGGACGTGTGATGCTTTGCCAGCCACGCCCGCCATTGTCGGCGACTCCGAACTTGCAGCGTCATGAGTTCTGCCGTCATGCTGACTGGCCTCCGCTACGCCTTTCAATGGTCAATAGCGCTTTGCCCGCAACTGAACGTTAGGAACCCGGCTGCCTCAGTTCCGCTTGTATGAATGACCAATTGACCTGCCGGCATTCTTCGGACCAGCAGGTTCGAATGGGCGGCCTCTTCTGCGAAAGAAAATCGCGACGTTATCGCGCGAGACGGCACCCATATCGCCTACTGGATATAACCAACCAATCTCAAAGCCGAGCGCATCGCGGTAATGCTGCTGAGCCCGCTCGCTGGGGCGTCGCGCACCGTCAACCGCGATTGGTACCCCAGCGTGGATCGAGCGGCGGCCAGCAAGGCGCACGCGCGGCGGCTCGACAAGCCGCGTGATCGGGTGTACGCGACTGCTGCCGGCACATGCGTGCGCCTCCATTTTTTCGCGTGATCTCCCTTCAACATGCGCGAAGGATTCCTTCATTCGCACCCGTCTAAGCGAATGGAAGGTCTGGAGAGCGAGACAGCCACATGACATCGTCTGTACGCAGCTCGACTGAATCAATCGTGTCACACCGATTCCTGCCGCTCGCGACATAAGATCGGGACCATCGGAGCCTGCGGCTTTCCGTTCAGCCGACAGTGTCCTCAATGAACGATCTCGCACTCGCGCGCCGATTGCTCGCCGGTGATGAAGCAGCGTTCGATGCTTTTTTCGCCGCCTACTTTCCTCGCCTGTACCGGTTTGCCCTCGCTCAACTCGACGGGAATGCCGATGCTGCCGAGGACGTGGCGCAGGCTACGTTAATTCGCGGCGTACAGAAACTCCGGACCTACAGAGGTGAATCGGCGATATTTACATGGCTCTGCACCCTGTGCCGCCATGAAGCGTCGGGATGGCTGCAACGGCGCGGCCGCCAATCAGATGTGTTGCTGATCGATGATCGCCCTGAGATTCGGGCCGCGCTCGACAGAGTCGCTGCGACGATCATCGATGATCCCGAAACGACGTTGCGCCGACGCGAGCTGTCGCGCCTGGTACAGGTGACGCTCGATCATCTGCCGGGGCATTACGGCGATGCGCTCGAATGGCGATACATGCAGAACTTGTCCGTGGAGGAGATCGCAAGTCGACTCGGTCTCGGATACAAAGCAACGGAGTCGCTGCTGTCCCGAGCGCGTCAGGCGTTCCGGCTCGGCTTCGCCCAGGTGCCAGGCACCTGAGCGCCACGTCGGCTGCTGCAACGGCTCGTACTCACCGCGCGGTCGGCTCCATCAGCCTCTCCGCCGACGGAATCTGCCTCTCCAACTCGCGAAGGAGATCGCGGGCGCGGGCGAGAATAGCAGCGCGATGCCGTCCCTTCCGCGGTTTTAGATCCATTCCCACTGCTCCAATCAGCGTTCCCGCGCTGTCGTGCAGCGGTTGCGTGATGTCATACACGGGGTCGTCCTTCGTGGGTGCTTCAACGAAGGGTTCGTTCTTACGCATCGCGGTCATCTCGTCCTTATCGCACTTTTCGCCAATATCCTCGATGTGCGTCGCGGCGACCGTCCTGCAGCTCCGACCTGTGCCAATCGCAAGCTCGAGCGCCTCGAGATCATCGTTGTGTTGGCTCGTAAACTGTGTCACCAATTCCTGCGCAAAGATCTTTGGTGCGACTGTCGTGGTTTTCGATTTTGTCTGTGCCGCGAGCGACGCGGCGACCAGGATAATTGACGCCGACGTCACGACCAGTAGCCTGCTTGTCATCTGTGGACCTCCTGTTCCCGGCTGGACACGCCTCGTAGGTCAGACCGTTCCACCCCGCAACATCCTTTGTCGTCTTCACAGCACAGACACATTCCCCACGGCGCGAAGGATTGCCGCCGCCGGATCACTCTAACGGACGGAGAGCTGGAAGCCGAGCGCGATGGAAGGCTTCTCCCGATTTCGCCCAACATCGAGGTGATCCATGCCCCCTAAAGGTGTTCAGTGTCTGTCAGTCGCGATGTCGCTCGTCGCAGTCGCGGTTCCGAGTGCACAGCAACCAGCGGCGTCGGCGGAGACACGGCCGCAGTTCGTACGGAACGTCTACAACAGATTCTTTCCACTGCAGCCCGGAACAACGTTCTACTACAAAGGCCAGAAGGATGGCGTGCCCGCCAGCAATATCGTCACCGTCACTGCTGACATCAAACGCATTTTGGGTGTCGACTGCACCGTCGTTCACGACCGGGCATTCGAGAACCACACACTCATCGAGGACACGTTTGATTGGTACGCCCATGATGCGAAGGGAAACGTGTGGTACTTCGGTGAGGACGCGAAGGAACTGGCGCCGAACGGCGCGGTCATCAGCACCGAAGGCTCGTGGCAAGCGGGCATCGATGGTGCCAAACCGGGCATCATCATGGAGGCCCATCCCCGCCCCGGCGATCGATACTTTCAGGAGTTCGCACCGGACGTTGCTGAAGACCAGGCGCAGGTGCTCAGCCTCGACAAGGAGGCGTGCGTGCAGTACGGCTGTTTCGAGGACGTGCTCCTCACGAAAGAGTGGAGCCGTCTGACACGGGGCGAGGTCGAGCACAAATACTACGCGCGGGATGTCGGGTTCATTGTGGGCGTCATGGTCAAAGGGGGCAACGAACGCACCGAACTGGTTCGGATTACGCACGGCACGCCTCGCCGTGACTGACGAGATGCGCAGAGAGAATCCCGATTGGGAGCCAGGTGGCGACGACGAGGAGACCGCGGCTCGACTCCTGTGTCGTGCGACCGCTCGGCCTGACATTCCAGCAGAGCGGGCGGACCGCGTTAGAGACGCCGTCCGCGATGCCTGGCAGGCTTCAGTGGATCGCCGTCGCGTGCGTCGACTCGTCGTGGTCGCGGTTGTCGCGACTGCGGCGGCGATTGCGATTGCGATGGCGATCAGACCCTTGGAAATTCGTCACCCTGCATCCGGGGCGGCCGCAGACCTCGTTGCGCGAGTCGAGCGAATCGAGGGACACGTCCGGCGATCCACGCCAGACCTCCGCTCCGCGCTGACGCCCATCGATTTGCGACAGGACGATCGTGTCGTCTCTGGCGACGTGCTTGAAACTGATGGCAGGTCGCGGACGGCCTTGCGCCTGAAGGACGGAACATCCCTGAGACTCGACGGCGGCGCGCGCGCGCGGATGCTCTCCTCGACTATCATCGAGCTGACGAATGGCGCGGTATATATCGATTCCGTCCGGAATGACGGCGGCATCGAAGTGCGGACACCACTAGGGACGGCGCGCGACGTCGGCACACAGTTCGAAGTCCGAGTGAGTCATACGTTGCTCCGCGTGCGGGTTCGCTCCGGTTCCGTCGAGCTGCGGCATCGCGATCGTTCCGCGTCGGCCCTAGCAGGGACGGAGCTCGTTCTAGCGGACGGTGAAATCAGCCGCCGGGCGATTACCCCCTTCGGGCCAGAGTGGGAGTGGACTGCAAGCGTCGCTCCGCGGTTCGACATTGATGGCCGACCACTCGCATCCTTTATCGACCATCTCTGTCGCGAACACGGCTGGACGGTGCACTACGAAGACGACGAGCTCGCACGGAGGTCGTGGACGATCATTCTCCATGGATCCGTCAGAGGACTGCCGCCGACTGAGGCCCTCGAGGTGGCGCTTGCGACTAGTGGCCTCGAGCATCGCTTTGATGGTGGGGACCTCAGCATTTACAGGTCACCCAATGCTCGATAGGGTTGGCTGGATCATGGTCGCCGCATTGTTTTTCGTCTCGCTCTGCGGTGCGACGGCACTCGCGCAGGGCAGGTACGCCGGACGACGCCTCGAGGAGGCGCTTCGACTGCTGCAGGCCGGCGGGCTCCGCATCGTTTATAGCTCGGAGATAGTCCGGCCGGACATGCGTGTCGTGACCGAGCCACGCGCCCACGGGATGCGAGCCGTCCTCGACGAATTGCTGAAGCCGTATCACCTCAAAGCTGAAGACGGCCCCGGAGGAACAATCAAGATCGTCCGCGCGAAACCCACTGAGCCTGCGCCAGCATCGGTCCGCCCGCCAGACTCGCGATCGAAGGCGAAGAACGCACGGCACACCGATGACGCTGCAGGCCTGACAACATACATAGAACATGTTGCCGTGACCGCCCCGCTGCCCCGTCCGCATGAACCTGCGGTGGGTTCCGAGATGAGCGTGGCGCGGGCCGATTTGCCAGTGCTCTCGAGCGCCGGCGGTGCAGACGATCCCATGCGTGCTGTTCAGGCGATGCCCTTTGCGGCGGCCAGCGATGATTTCGGCACGGAGCTGTCGGTACGAGGCAGCCCATATCAGCAGGCAGCTGTGGTCATCGACGGCGTGGCAACGCCCTGGTTGCGACACGCCATGTACGGGACCAGTGAACTCGCGTCGCTTGGCATGGTCAACAGCCTTGTCGTCGAGAACGCCACGCTTCGAGCAGGAGTCTACCCACACCGGTACGACAATCGACTGGGACCGCAAATCGATCTGACGCTTCGCGAGGGATCGCGGACCTCGCGGCACTGGCGTGCAGTGCTTGGCGTTACCGATGCGACCGTTGCGGGCGAAGGACCGCTTGGATCCGACCGGCGCGGTTCGTGGCTGATAGGGCTACGTCAGAGTTATCGCGAATGGCCGAACACATGGACGGCGGACTTCAGCGGCAAGGCATTCGGCTTTTCGGACGGTGCGGCGAAGCTTGTACACGATGTCACGTCAAGACACCAGGTCAGCTTCACGGCGCTTGCGGGTCGCTCCGTCATCGACGAGCGCGGCAACGGTGGTCCGGACGACCTGGCCGTCGCGGCAAACCACGCGGCCATGTTGAATTTCAGATGGCGCTCGACGTTCGCGTCGAACACCGTTCTGAACCAGCAGTTGTCGCTCGTTACTCACAACTTCAACGAGACCGACCAGAGGAACCGCGAGATCACACGCAGCGCGGATAAGCATCTGTCGTACCGTGCGAGTGTCACACGCAAAATGCGGTCAGGCGTACTCGATGGCGGCATCCAGACTGAGCGCGTCGACAGTCTACGGTTCCTGACGCCTGATATTGCATCCGTCCACCCTCACGTGCTGCTAGGTTTGCAGCCCGGCGAAGAGCTCTCAGGATCGTCGTGGCTCCGCTCAGGATTCGCGCACTTCACATGGATGCCCGCGGCACACCTGACATTGGCTCCTGGGGCTCGTTTCACCGATTCGACGTTACTCGACCGTCGCGCCGTCAGTCGTTGGATTCTCTCGGAATGGTCCCTCGGGCGCTGGACTCTCCATGCATCTGCAGGCGTTTCCCACCAGTTTCCTGAGATCGATCAAACGCTGGTCGGTGGTCTCCCCAACAATCTGAAACCCCAGCGGGCCGTCGAATTCGATACGGGAGTCGAGCGCCGCGTGACGGAATCGACGCGTTGGCAGGCGACGCTGTTTCGCCGGGACGAACATGACGGGCTCCGCGAGCCAGACATGGCGCCCAGATTCATTCGGGGAATTCTGACCGACCCATTGACGGCGAATCGATATCAAAACGCTCTTTCGGCTTCATCCCACGGTGTTGAGTTGCTCGTCCAGCACTCGTCATCGATGGCTCTGTCTGGATGGATCGCGTATGCGTACGGCAGCAGTCGTTATCACGACGTGGAGCGCGGCGAGAGGTACTGGGGGGACTTCGATCAGCGCCATGGATTCAACGCAGCCGCAATCTATCGCGTCTCTGTGCGGACGATGTTGTCGGTGAAGTTTCGCGGCGGTACCAACTTTCCGGTTGCCGGATACCTGACTGCGCGTGAGGAGGCATTGTTCGCTGGTGACAACCGTAATCAGGTGCGACTGCCCGCGTATGCCCGGCTCGACGTCCGGGCAAGTCGGCGCTTTGATTATTCGACACATCGACTGACGGTCTTCGTCGACGTCCTGAACGTGCTCAATCGACGCAACGTCGGTTCGGGGAATGGTTTCATCGACCCGGCCACACGCCAGGCGACGGGATTCACGCGAACACTGCTTCCTCGTCTCCCATCAGCAGGGGTCATCATTGAGTTCTGACTATCGCAGGAAACGCGATCGTCGTCTGCTGAGCAGCAGCGCCTTTCTGCTGGCGCTCGCGATCAGCACTCCGGCGCCCGCACAGTCCGCCGCGCCTTCCATCCGGCTCGTCGTCGACGCTGGTCGGCCGCTGCGGCTTGCACTCGATCGGAACATCCGAGTGAAGCGGGTCGGTCAGGCGGTGACCGCAATCCTGCTCGAACCGGTCTACGCGTACGATCGACTCGTCGTCCCGGCCGGAACCAAGGCGCTTGGCCACATCTACACTATCGAGAGTGGCTCGAAGAAAGGTCGCGTTCGATTGCTGTTGGCCAGAGACCTCACACCGCGGCACCGCGTGCTTCTTCAGTTTGACACGCTGATGTTGCGCGACGGCCGAGCGATTTCGATCAAGACGAACGTGACACCTGGACGCGATCCCGTCGTCTGGCGGGTCGCGGAGCCATCGCGCCGGGACAACGTCGCATTACGGGCGCGGGAGGATCTCGCGCGTGAGATCAAGCAGGCGGTCGCAGTCGCAACGGCGCCCGGAAAGCTGGAACGCTTGAAAGACGCGGCGATTGCATCCCTGCCATATCACCCCGAGTTCCTCCGGAAGGGCGCAGTTTTTACCGCGACCTTACGGGCGCCTCTTGACTTCGGATCGGCGACACCAACCGACCGTGCATCGCTCGGAACGGCACCAGCCCCGGACAGCATTTTGAACGCCCGCTTGACGACGTCACTGAGTTCCGAACGTTCCCAGCGAGGAACACGGATAGAAGCGATTCTCACTCAGCCGGTGTTTTCAGCGGACAGTCGTTTGATTTTTGCAGAGGGGACCCGACTGATCGGCCAAGTCACGTTTGCAAGAAGCGCGAGGCGATTTCACCGCAACGGGCAATTGCGTTTTCTGTTCGAGCGCGTCGAGCTGCCGGCGCACGCGTCGGAGAAGCTTCTCGCATCGCTGTATTCCGTCGAGTCCGACAGCGGGAACCGGCTCGTTGTTGATGACGAAGGCGGGACGCGCATGACGAGCTCCAGAGCGCGCTTCGCCGCTCCTGCGCTCGGCACGCTGGCGCTCGTCGCCTCACTGCACGGGAGACTCGACTACGACACCGACGGCGCAGGCCCCGAAACTGAGTACGGAGGCGTCGGCAGCAGCAGTCTCGGTGGGTGGTTGGGCCTTGCCGGCCTCGGCGTGGGGCTCGGTCAGATTTCCAGACCGGTCTCGCTCATGCTGACGGTGGCGGGACTCGCGCGCACCACGTACACGAGCATCTTCGGGCGGGGCCGGAACGTCACGTTTCCGCCACAGACCTCCATCCAGCTCCAACTCGCACCGCGGGGAAACGTGAAGTCGCAATGATTCCCAAAGGTTCGCGAAGCGTCCTGCTTTCCGCGCTGGTGCTGATGGGACTCACGACTTCACTCGCACTGGGCCAGCCGGCAGCGGTGTTCCACGCCGAAACTCGACTCGTCGTCGTCCAACTGTCCGTTCACAACAGCCGCGGAGAGGCCGTGACGAACCTTGACCGGCGCGCGTTCACTGTGTACGAGAACGGCAAACAGCAGCCGGTCCCCCTCTTTCTGGGCGATGACGCTCCCGTATCGCTCGGCATCGTGATCGACAACAGCGGCAGCATGCGCGGCAGACGCGCGGCGGTGGAAGCCGCAGCATTGAGCTTCGCCCGCGCCGCGAATTCGCTGGACGAGTTGTTCGTCGTCAATTTCGCGGACACCCCACATCTCGATGTCGAGATGACCACCGACCTTCACGCAGTGGAAGCGGGCATCTCACGGGCAGATTCGATTGGAGGCACGGCCCTCCGGGATGCAGTGGATCTCGCGGAACGGTACCTCTGCGCTCGCGCGAAGCGGGAGCGGCGGGTACTTCTGGTGATTACCGACGGTGATGACAACGCGAGCACGATATCGCTGCGTAAGACTCAACAACAGGCCGTCCAGAACAATATTGCCATCTACAGCATTGGGCTGCCGCATGCGGATCGGTCGAACGCCGCCCGTGCGGGCCGCGAGGTCGATGAGTTGGCTGAACGCACCGGAGGCCTTGCCGTCCACGTCTCCGACCTAAGCAGCGTCGGCTGGACAGCGATCGATCTGGCGCATCAAATCCGTCAACAGTATACGCTCGGCTATACGCCGATGAATCCGCGGCTTGATGGCTCATACCGCCGAATTCGAGTGGTCGTCAAATCTGCGGGGCGATTGACGGTTCACACACGTGCAGGGTACTTCGCAACGGCGCTTTCTCCGAAAAACGACAGCTGAGGCCGTGGCAGGCAGTAAAGGTGAGCCGCGCGTCAGCAGGCGCGCGCTACGTACGTGTCACCTTGTAACTCGACGCGGCCGGAGAGCTGCACAAGAAGAATGATCACTCGATTTTCCATGTCGTCTATCGGCACAGCGCGATCGAATTGCCGGAATAGTTCGTAAGGATTCGCAGCGGCCGTGTGTCGCTACTGCTTAATCACGATAAACCATGCCGCGATGATCGGCCCTTGGGGGCCGCGGCCACGGCCGCCCCGTCCTGGCGCCGGTGTCGGCGCGTCAGGCGCTGGCGGCGGAGCAGGGCCGCGCTCGGGCTGGAAAAGGTATGCGTTGTGGGTCACCGGATCAACGGCTATGGTCTTCGCGCCCGCAAACGTCGGGACCGTCGCGACTACGGTATACGTGTCTGGCGAGTCTTGGTGGACGACAGTGACGTTGCCTTCGCCGCCATTCGGAATGTAGATCAGTTTCCTCGACGGGTCCCACCCTAAAGCGTCGACGCGCGTACCGTTCTTGATGGACGCCACGACTTTGCCCGTGCTCGCGTCCACGACGACTGAAGTATTGCTGCAACCTGAAAAAATGCGGTTCGTGCCTTTGTCATACGCGATACCGGTCGGCCCTTCGCACGGCGAGAGCGGCCACGATGCCGTCACCTTCCAGGATTTGGCGTCGATCACCTGAATCGTGTTCTTGCCTTCGTTGTTGACGAAGATGTGTCCCTGCCCATCAGCAGCGGCGCCTTCTGGAGACGTGTCCTCGAGCTCGACGGTCGCCGCGATGTCGCCGGTCTTCGGATCGATCGCGGTGAGGGTTCCGATCGGGCGGCTGTGGTTCGTGAGGATGATCTTGTCGTCGGCTTCATCGTACATAACACCGTCAAGGCCGGGCCCAACCTTAATCTGCTTGACGACATCCAGCGTCTTCAGGTCGAACATGGTGACGGTCTGGTCGCCGCCATTTGTCGTAAACCCGTGACCGGCCTTCGTGGCGATGCCGGCACCGTGCACGCCCGGTGTATTCGGAATATCCCCGAGCACCTTGCCGCTGGCACCTTCGACCACCATCATGTGAGTGGCCCGTGACACAAACACCCGGCCCGTGGCGGCTTCCACTGTGATGTAGTCGGTGCCGCCTTCGCCTTTGATATCGACCTTCTCAACTTTGAACGTCTGCGGGTATCCGGCGGTGGGCGTCATGAGGCTCACCGCGGACAAAAAGATCAAGGCAGTGATTACGCGTCTGGCCATGGATGACCTCAATCGTGGAGTACGAACTCAAATTCAGCGTGCAACGTACGGTATGTCAGCAGCTGTCGATAATAGCCGTCACGACATGTCGGCCAGATTAACACGCGACAGTTGTGGCTGCTCTGGAGACGCCGAGGGATCGATCTGCCGGTTCAGACTCGCGCCTCACGTGCGGAGCGCACTCCGCAGCCGATTCTAATCCGAGGAGCACGCCGGTGGGACTAGTCGGCGGCCCGCGGAGTCGGCGCGCGTGACCCACATCAACAACTCGAGCCTTACGGTTTCGTAGTAGACAGTGATTGCTTCAGGTGACGTCAAGCCTCGATGACTGAGCTCGCGTCTATAGTAGCGCCGGAGCTGCGTAACCAACCGGTATGCCTGTGGATTGGCGTGGCGTGTCCAGGCCAGGTCGTCAATCGGATCGCTTTCGAGCAGCGCCTCGAGCGCATCCCGACTGCCCTGGGCCATGTTGTCGAGCAGGGGAACAGCAGTGCAGTCGTCGCCTTCGTGGACGGATGTGCAGACGCGTAGCGGCGGATGAATCCGATGAAGTCGACTTGGTCGGCGGCGATCCCCAACTGCACCCACAGCCGCGGATCTCGGATCGTTGTGACTGCGTAGGGCTGCAGTGAGTTCTGATCGCAGTATCTCTGCAACAGAATCGGGAGTCGCCGTCAACGCGGTCTGAACTGATCGAACGAAGTGCCGGTCGTGTTCGGTGCGCCATCGGTGGGCCGCGTTCAAGCCGATTATGAGACTTGCCGAGACACACAACGCGAATTCGGGCCGGCGGGCATCGCGGTCGCTGTATTGGCACTGTTCTGGTTAACGCTCCCGGTCGTGTCAGTGAAACCACTCCAGCCGCCACGGCGAGCCGCGTTAGCCCGCGAACGGAAACCGCTGCCCCCGCCGCCGCCTCCACCCCTCTGCAATCCGCCCCGCATTGGGCTGCCAGTGATTTCTCCGTGCACGCCATAGCCAGGCGCCACGAACGCCTGACTCAGCGTCGCGGGATTCGGTAAAACACCGCGGCGTTACTAAGGATGTTTCGGAGGTCCGTGATAGAGACCCTCGCGAGTGGAGACAGGAGCGCTGTACTTCCATTCACAGTCTGGTCGAACAAAAGACTTCGGTCTCGTACACCAATGTCACGAAGCCGCTTCCATCGGCATAGCGCTCATGCAACGCGCGAAGGAGACGGACCAGTCGTTCGCCCGCGGCGCCGCTCTTGGGCACATACGATGCGCTTCTTGCTCTACCAATGAGTCCGGCGAGATCGAGGCGCTGGAAGTTGGGAAAGCTTCTTCGTTCGGGCGATGAAAACAATCCGCTCTTACCAATGACATTGGGATTGAAAGTTCGACTCTCGGCGGCAATCTCACCGCCGACATCGACAATCGCCTGTCGGTAGCCGGCCGTGAGCGGGTCGCTCGTGCTGCGGCGGTTCCAGCTGATGGCAAGACGCCGTCGCTCTTTGAGAATGCGACCAAATTCAGACAGCGCGTCGGCCGTTCGAAACCAGTGAAACGATTGGGCACAGAGGACGAGGTCGACGGTCTGCGAACACAGCCCAGTGGCTTCGGCGCGTCCCGCCAGCCACGCGACGTTCGGGTGGGGTGCGGCTGCGCGCCGCATGGCTTCCCCCGGTTCGACGGCGATGACGCGAACCCCCCGTTCGCCGAGCAAACGCGCCGAGATTCCGGTTCCCGCCCCCACATCTGCAGCGACGAGCCGCGGGGGCGGTCCGAGGCCATCGAGAATCGCCTGAACCGCTTCGGCAGGGTAGGTTGGACGATATCGGACGTAGTCGACTGCTCGATCGCTGAATCGCCCAACCATGTCGCGATCAGTACGGTGTGCCATTCCGCTCGAGCATCACTTTTAGCACGAGCCCGAACCATCGCCCCTGTGTAGTTGCCTTGTTTACAAAAAGAAGAAATCTTAGGTCCCGCGCACGGCTTCCAGCGGGTTGATTCGTGTCGCGCGCCAGGCGGGCACCCACGCGGCGATCAACGCCACGACGCTCAGGAGCGCGGCAACGCCGGCGAAGACTCCTGGATCGTAGGTCTTCACGCCGAAGACGAGTCCGACCATCAGACGCGTGAGCACGAGCGCGGCGCCGATGCCGAGCGTGACGCCCGTCAGCGCGAGACGGAGGCCCTGCACCAGCACGAGGTTGCGCACGTCGCCGGGCACGGCGCCGAGCGCCATCCGGATACCGATCTCCTGGGTGCGCTGCTGCACTGAGTACGACATGAGGCCATAGAGACCGACGATTGCGAGCAGCAGCGCGATCGCGGCGAACCCCGTCAGCAAGGTCATGTTGAACGCCGCGCGCTGTGTGGGCGCAGCGAGCAACTCTTCCATCGATCTGGCTCGCGCGATCGCCAGGCCCCCGGTAGCGGCCCGCACCTCGCGGGCGATCGTCGATGACAGAAGCCGCGGCTCCACATCGGTGCGTGCGACCCACGTCAACGGAAAGAGCCGGTTGTTGCGCGCCGTCATCGCGTCGCTGACCTGCGCGAGCGGCACGTACGCGATCGGCTCGGGGTTCCGATTCCACTCCGCATCGCGCGGGTCGGCAACGGCGCCGACAATCTGGCGCGGCAGATCGCGGAACTCCGCTCCCGCGCCAGTCCCGATCGTGATGCGTTCGCCGACCGGATCGCGATGCTGCCAGTAACGCCGCGCGAACGCGTCGTTGATGATCACGACAGGCAGCGCACCGTTCTCGTCGTGGTCCGAGAACACGCGCCCGCGCAGCAGCTTGATGCGGAACACACTGAAGTAAGCGGGCGAGATGCAGCGCCAGTTCACCGTGCCCTCGAACGGCGCATTGAGGGGACGCCGCGCAATGGTGAACGGCAGCGCGAAGCTCGGTTCGAGCGGCAGCGCGCGCGCCGCAGCAAACGCGGCAATGCCGCCCGTGCCGTCGAGACGCTGCCGCGCGTTGCGGAACATCCGCATCACCGACGCCGTGTCGTCGTGCGACGTTCCGCTCAGCGACGTGTCGAGCGTCAGCACGCGTGCCGCATCGAAGCCGCGGTCGATGTCACGCACCGCGGTAAAGGTCCTGATCATCAGGCCCGCGCCTACGAGGAGCACCAGCGCGAGCGCAACCTCGGCAATCACCAGGAGAGACTGCGCGCGGTAACGGCGCCACCCGCCATCCGCGGGAGAGCCGGACTCCTTGAACGCCGCGCTGAGATTCACGTGCGACGTGTTGATCGCTGGCAGCACGCCGAACAAGACGGCTGTCAGCACCGCGACGCCGATCGCGAACAGGACTACGCGAGTATCGAGCCCCGGATCCGCGCCGGGGACGCTCAGGGACGGGATCGCATCTGCGGCCGCCCGGGCGATGCCGCGCAGTCCGATCGCGCCGGCAATCAGGCCGAGCACGCCGCCACCAGCGGCGAGGAGGGCGCTTTCCGTAAGGAGCTGCCGCACGACGCGCGAGCGGCGTGCGCCCAGCGCCGTCCGCATCGCGATCTCCTGCCGGCGCCGCTGCCCGCGCGCGAGCAGCAGATTGGCGACGTTCGCGCAACCGATCAGCAGGACGAACGCGACGGCCGCCGTAATCATCTGGAGTGCCGGCTTCACATCTCCCACGAGCGCCTCGCGCAGCGGGATTGCAGAGAAGTCTTCCCAGAACCCCATCGCGAACGGGTGTGTGCGCCGGAAGTTCGGTGCGGTGTCCGCCATCTCGCGCTGGGCGGCCCGCAGTGTGGCGCTTGGGAGAAGCCGCGCGGCGACGCGCACGACGTTCGCGAAATCGCCGCTGAAGCGGTCGGCCTGCAGCGGCAGATAGACGTCCACTGAGGGCTCGGTCTGGAAGTCGGACGCCAGCACCCCGATCACCTCGTATCCATCGCCACCGAACGGGATTACGCGTCCGACGAGCGATCGATCGCTGCCGAACCGTCGCTTCCAGACGCCGTCACTGATGACGGCGACGTGAGGTCCGCGAAGCCGATCCTCGTCGGGCGTGAAGGTGCGGCCGAGCGCCGCGCGCGCACCGAACACGTCGAAGTACCCTGCGGACACGTGCATGGCGCGCAGGTGCTCGGGCGCATCGGTGCCCGTCAGATTGACGCCCGGATCCGAGGACTGGTACGCGCCGATGCTCTGGAAGACGCGCGTCTCGTCGCGCCACATGGTGAATTTTGGAATCGATGTCTGAATGACCCAGCTGTTGCGCGTCGTGCTGACGAGCTGAACGATTCGGTCCGCGTCACGGTAGGGCAACGGTCTCAGAAGGACCGAGTTAACCACCGAGAACACGGCCGTATTGGCGCCGATGCTGATCGCGAGGACGGCGAGCACGGTGAGCGTGAACCCGCGCGCCCGTCGCAGCAGGCGTGACGCGTGGCGCAGGTCGCGCGCGAGATCGTCAGCGAGGAATCTCATGCCGATCCGCGATGCGATCGTACCCGGGACGAGCTCGGCACGTCCACCTGCATTTCGTTGGTTGGCCGCACAATCGTCAACCCGCTTCTCGACCATCCTCGTTTTTCGTCGTAATTCCTATGTTCTTCAGGTCGTTGTCGAGCGGGCGGCTTGGCTGCCGTGTGTTTATCGCGAGCTGATCATCTGCATCGGCTTCGACCAGTCACCGCTGCGACGCTACGGCGCGATCGACTTCGCCGCAAATGCTCGCACCTCGCGAAGCACGGCACTGGCCGTTGAGGTCGTTTGGCCGGTGAGAGTCAGTTCGGGTGGCGGGCTGCTTGCGGGCGGCACATCCACCGAGGTTTCCCAAATCACTCCTGTACGCTGGCGGGCTGGTGCTCAGTCGCTCTTCCGCATGACGCGGGCGCAAGCCCAGGGATGTACCCCTCTTCAGGTCACCCTTGGCGCGACGAACGTCGATCTCCTGGGCCTCCAAGTAGCGCTCGATCCCGTCGGCGTCACCGTGAACGGCGCGGCCGGCACAGCACTTGGCGATCTGGTGTGTGCCGCTTCGGATCTGCTGGGCAATGTGGCGGGACTCGTGACCCTTCTGAACAACTTGCTCGGCGTCGTCACAGGTTTGCTGGGCGGTTTAACAGGAGGCCTGGCCGGCATCGGCGCATAGGCCGCTTACCCGAGACACGCAAAACATAGGATACTGAATACCAAGGCGACGCGGACTTCAGCGATCGTCGGCGACTTGCTCGAGGTCGCGTCGCCAAGATCGTGTCGCCTATCCAGCACGGGCTGCGCGGCTTCTGTGACTCAAGCGAACCTCTACACATCTTGAGATGGCGCCCTATACGCGCTTGCCGCCGTATGAAGGATCGATTGGGTGGTGTCGTCATTGCGCCGCACCCACCACTGCCAGTCCGTGCGCGTGCGCGGCAAGGGCCAGCGCGCCATCGTGGGTGGCGACCACTAGATCGGTTCGCGTCACTTGCTTCCAGAGGAGCGCGGTCGCGAGATGAATGGCGTCGAGCGTGCCGAGCTCAGTTGGCATCGGCTGTGCGGCTCGATCGAGCACGATCGCATCGACTTCGACGAGCTCGAGTGAAGCGATTAGCGCCAGGATCGTGGCTCGACGCTTCGCGACTTCCGCATCGGTGAGGTTCGCGCGCAGCCTGAGACGATCCAACGTGCGCAAGCTCTCGGTCATGATTAAGGCGCTCGAGACGCCTTGGTTGATCTGCCGCCATTCGGGGAGGGCATCCGGCTGCCCGAGCGCGACTCGAAGGAGCACAGAAGCATCGACGTACGCAATCACCGATGTCCCTGGCGCTCTTCGAGAAGCAGTTTGACGATGTCGACCTTGAGCTTCGCTGTCTTGGGGAGTGGGACGCGATTTGGCGCCGGCGTGCCCGGTGCCGGCTTCCGAATGCGGAGGGCGGGTCGCTCCCGTACCGGCACAATCTGGGCGACGGGTGTTTCACGATCGAGCACGTCGATGGTCTCGCCACGGCGCACGGCGCGAAGGTATTCGCTCAGCCGGGATTTCAGCTCAGCGATACGTACCTGCCTCATGGCCTATTATGACCAGAAGTGGTCATTTCAGCAATGGCGGGGGAGAGGAGTCTGTTGCTGAGCTGGGGACCCGGGGATTCGAACCGCCGGTCTTTGCGGGAATCAAGCTGCTACCCAAGAAACACCCAAACCCAATTTCGTTGAGCCTGGGACTCTGACGCCAGACGCGTGAAGAATCTATTTCCTCCGCGCGTTCAGCGCATCCAGGGTTCGCTTCAGGTGTTCGAGCTTCTGCCCGGCCTCGCCGAGCTTCCCTTCCGCCGTCAGCCGCTGGTAGTCGTCGAGATCCTTTGCGGCTTCCGCAACCAACGCGCTGATGTCAGCGGACGGAGGCGCGCCCGTCCCGGGCGCCGTCGTCGCCGCCGCGGGCGGCCGTGTCCCCTCGGGTGCCGATGGCGCTTTCCCAAAGAGCCCCGCAAGCGCCTCTTCGAACGTCGGCGCGTATGCCAGACGATCCTGCATGGCGAGGACGACGAGGCGCAGCTCCGGCATCGGGCTGCGCTCCGCCTGCAGGTAAATGGCCTCGGCGTACAGCAGCGCCCGTCCGATCGGTATCACGAGCAATGACCCGCGGCGCACGCGGGAGCCCTGCTGGTTCCAGAGCGACAACTGTCCGGACAATTGCGCGTTCTGGTCGATCCGCGCCTCGATCTGAAGGGGGCCGTCCACCAGGCGCGTCTTCGGAAAATCGTACACGACGACCTCGCCATAGTGCGTGCCGTCGCTGCGACCCGCCATCCAGCCAATGAGATTGTTCCGATTTGAGGGTGTGAACGGGAGCACCTCCACGAACTCCGTGCTCATCTCCCCCGGAAGCTTCATGAGCACGAAATTTGGCTCCATCGGCTGCGCGCCTTTGTCCGATTGGTTGTTTGGGGCGACGCTAACCACCGTCCACAGGTCCTCGCGGTTGTAGAACACCTCGGGATTCGTCATGTGGTACAGGCCGAACACGTCGGCCTGCAGCGCGAGCAGCATCTCTGGATAGCGGACGTGCTTCCGCAGGTCCGCCGGCATCGCAGCAGCGTCCGTGAACAGTGTCGGAAACAACCGGCGGTAGACGCCGAGAACGGGGTCCGCGGTGTCGAAGACGTAGAACGTCGTCGTGCCGTTGTAGGCGTCGATGACCACCTTGACGCTGTTGCGGACGTAATTGATGCGGTGCGCTTCGAGCTGGTATGGACGCGAATACGGATACCGGTCGGAGATGGTGAACGCGTCCATGATCCACGACAGCCGCCCGTCCTCGCCGAGGACGATGTACGGGTCATCGTCGAAGACGAGGAACGGCGCCATTGCGGCAACGCGCTCCCGTACGTTGCGCCGCATCAGCAGGCGGCTCTCGGCGGTTACGTCGTCGCTGAAGGGGAGCTTGCCGAGGTCCCCGCGATCGAGTGCGATGAGCAGGCGGCGCGGGAGCCCGCCGATCGCGATCCCGCCGGTTCCCTCGTACGACGTGAGATTGTTCGTTTGCCCCTGCGGGTAGTTGAACTCCTGCTGCCGCGTCTTCACGTAGACGTCGGTGTTGGTCATCTCGCCGAAATACACTTCCGGACGTCTGACCGTCAGCGCCGGCACCGTCGACTGGATCGGCATATCCCGCAGAATGAGCGCGGGCAGTCCCTCAGGCGTGAAGCCGTTCACCGGATTCATCGTGAGGCCGTAGCCGTGTGTGTAGATCAGCTTCTCGTTGATCCAGTTCCGGCTGCTGACCGGCAGCTTGTCGACGCTGATCTCGCGCGTCGCGAGCATCACTTGGCGCAGCGCGCCGTCGAGCACGTAGCGGTCGATATCGATGTCCGGAAAGTCGTAGTACGTCCGGATCTCCTGGAGCTGGCGCAGCGTGTCCTGCAACGCGCGCCAGTCCCACAGGCGGATGTTCTGCAGCGTGTCCTGGTTGGCGGCCGGATCCGCCGCGTCGACGCCTGGATCCGCCGGGAACGCGCGCTGCGAGATGTGATCGAGTCCGTACGCCTGTCGCGTGAACGCGATGTTGTGCGCGATGTACGGCGCCTCGCGCACGAGCTCGTTCGGCTTGACGATGAAGCCGTTGATGTATCCGGTGACGAGGCTGAATCCGATATACAGCGCCGACGCCGGCAATGCCGATGCCGCGAGCCATCGCGGCCTGGGCAATACGAACGCGCTGAGGATCGCGAGGCCAGCGCCAACGAGCAGCGCAATCGACACGCACAACGCGCCGAGCAGCGCGACGTGCGCGTCGGTATATGTGATGCCGGCAAAGATCGTGTGGTCGTCAAACAGGCGTTCGAAGCGGCCGAGATACGCCTCGACCGCCAGCATCACGAGCACGAACGCCCACGCGACGGCGAGGCCTCGCGCGCCGGTGCGGGCCCGTCCGAGGCGGCTGCGGCCCCCCATCACCTGGCCGGCGCCCGATGTGAGGCGGAAGAAAAGCGCCATCGCGCAGACGATCATCGCGAGCGTCGTCAACCATCCCGCGAGCAGCTGCCACGCTGGCAGCGTGAACAAATAGAACGGGATCGGACGCCCGAAGATGGGATCGGCTGCTTGCGGCGCAGCCGAGACCGGCGCGCCACGCGCGTACCACCAAAGCGCAAACGTCGGCCAGTCCGACATCATGCTCGCGCCCGTGACCAGTGCGATGACGAGCGACACCAGGATTGCGATGGCCCGCAGCACGGGTCCGACCGGCACCGTGATGGGGCGCCCGTTGATGAAAATGACGCCGCCGGAGCCCAGCTCTCCAAAAGTTGTCGGCTTCAGCGCCAGGAACGCGCCATACAACGCTGCGAACGTGGCGCCGGTGAACACGGCGAACAACATGGCCTCGATGTTCAGCGTCGTCCAGAACACCTCGGCATACCCGAGCGATCCGAACCAGAGCGCCTCCACGTAGTAGGACGCCGCGGTACCGGCCCCGAACAAGAGGGCAAGGATCAGCAGGAGGAGGAGCAACGCGCCGCGGCGGCGCGGCGGACGACGACCGGAGTACTCGATGGCGTCGACGGCTCGGTCATTCAGCACGATGGGCGCAACACTCCAGGCAGGCGCCTTCAGCATAGGCGATCTGTGAAGCCGTACTCGCTAATCTTGGAAATCGCCTCTGGCGTCACGGAAATTGCCAGGATCATCTCGGCCGCCGAGACCTGACGTTCAACCAGATTGCGGTATGAGAGATTGCGCGTTATCGGCCCGCGGAGTGCAGGTCCGGCCGCGCTGCGGCCTTTCGGCCACCCGTCGCCTGGAGCTCGAGCGCCCGAAGCGGGATCCTGCAGCGTCATCGCGCGGCCGCGCATAAGACGTGAGATCCGTTCCGTTTGGATTCGATTTACGCACACGGCTTCCTGCGAGTAGAAGCGCAATTCACGGCCGGGCGCGACGCCGTGATTCGCGAGGTCGCCCTCTTTGGCGGACCGGGGCCTTTCGGCGCGCCGACCGATGCCGAGGCCGAGGTCTGGCTGCGCGAACTCAGCGACTATATTCCACAGTCTTGATATCTGCTGAGGAGCTTGGGAACAGACGTGAGAACACGGCGTGCGCCGGTAAGTGGAACGCGATCGGATAAAGCAGCATGACAAGCAGCAGGTACACGCGTGGATGGATTGACCGCTGCGGTGATCCGCTCAGACCGTAAACCCAATTGATATCGTCGGCCGGTTCCGTCAGCGCATACGTCGTTACGAGCAGCATCGACGTCAAGACGGTTTGTGCTCGAAACGCTCTCCGATCGTAGCCAAGCCTGCCTATCATCCACAGCAGCAACGGCGGGAGCCAGAGATGGAACAGCGACAGCGCACGCACCGGGCGCGGAATCCTGCGGTCGAACATGTAGTCGGCCAGGCCGATCAGACGGACGCGGAAGCACTGGCCGACGAGATCAACCGTCCAGCCGGTCTCCGGAACCGTAACGCTCACGGCTTGCATGCTGGCGAGAAGGCGATGTTCGAGCCAGAGCGCTGGAACAGTGGCAAACAGCGCGACGTCGGAGAACCACAGGAAGTTGCGCCACCCATACTGACGCAGATACGCCGGAATGATCGCGGCAACAAAGCTGGTGTGCGTTAGCTTCAGCCAGAGTGGGATTCGCCGCATGCGTCCAGCGCATGCAAGCAAGCCACCGGAGCCTGGACAACCTCGGCCCTTACCGGTGCGTGCACTGTCAAGCCGAAAAGACACGCGCGCTCGATGACGCGCGCGACGTCGAGGACGTCGTCCGCGTCGAAGACCACTTGACGGTTCGGGAGGTCTTCCGCTAATCGGAGATCGAGACGCCAATTGTTATGCTCGCTGCCGACGTTCTGATTGAGAGTTGCAGGACTCGGGCGTCGATATACCATCGTCGGTCTCGAACGGAGATCGATCCAGTCGACCTTAATCACTCGGCCAGCCGTATCCACCAGTTCTTAGATGACGGCCTGATGAGCGATTGGCCGAAAACCCATCCGCTCGTTCTCTGCGGGTGCCATGATGACCGCCTTGGTGAATCTCCATCGTCTGATGATCAATGTATGGTTCCAGTGCATCGGATGGATAGGGCAGCGGCAGCAGTAAAAGGACCAGCTGAATCCTAGTCATGTCCTTGCGCGGGTGATGTGAAGCAATGTCCAATGCGGAGCAGTCCGCGTGCCCAGGCGGCGGATTCCATACGCTTCCATCACGTATTTTCGTGACCGCAGGATTCAGATGGATAGGAGGACGCGATGGCGGAAACTGTTCGGCAGATCGATTACTTCTATATTGAAGTTTCTAACAAGGTCGGCGAAGGCGCGAAGATCCTCCAGACGCTCAAGGACGCGGGCGTCAACTTGCTCGCGTTCTCCGGGTTTCCATCCGGCCGGCGGGCGCAGCTCGACTTCTTCCCGGCCGATCCCTCGGTGTTCAGGCAACTCGCCAAGACGCATCGCTGGAAGCTGGTCGGCCCGAAACGCGGCTTTCTGGTCCAGGGCGACGATCGCGTCGGCGCCGTGGCGGACCTCCTCGCCAAGCTGGCCGACGCGAAGATCAGCGTGATCGCGATCGATGCCGTCAGTGTCGATAACCGATACGGGGCACTATGCTGGGTGTCACCGCGCGACGTCAAGAAGGCGGCCACGCTGCTCGGCGTCGGACAGTAGATGCAGGTTCCCGAACGCGTTTCTTCGCTTGCAGCACCAAGCGCCCGGTGCCGACTTTACTCCGTCTCTCGATCTTCATCGTCGTCGCCCTTGCGCGGGTACCGCTCGGCTCCAATCAGCTTCTGATCCTGGCCCGAACCGCGTTCCTGTGGCATTTGCCCACGGCTCGTCTGCTTCGGCTGCCGCTTGGCCGGGTTTCGACGAGCGCGCGCACTCGTCGTTTGAGTTTTTCGTGTTCGACTCTTTGCCATGGGTGCACCTCCTTGTTGCCTCGGCTGCGAATTGGATGCCACGGCGAAATTAATCTGTCTGGAAGTTTGGGACCGCTCATGCGCGAGATCGCACCGCCGCATCTGTACGACGCCATCCGCTATCGCCCAACAAGGGTTTCGCCGGTGAAGTGGTGCTGTTTCCGGGCTGCCGCAGTACTCGAAACGCGCCCAACTCAGAATATGTCCTTATCCAGTCAGTCGGATTGGAGAGTGGACCTTCACATATTTGATGCAGCCGAAAGGCGGCCGCTCTCGAAAATAATGTCAGGACCGCTTCTTTCGGGTGACCGATGCCTGGCGCTTGGACGCACGATGCGGCGCGCGCGGTGCGCTCTGACCGATCGGACCGGACACGTACCTGCGCTCTTTGCCTGCGCGCCGTTCAGTGTGACGCCGTCGCGCGTCTGCTTCACGCGCCTCCGCCCGCGCCGCGGCGGCTGCCCGTTCATGAAGATCGGCGGCCATGCGGGCCGCCACGGCGCGCTCTGCCATGAGCTGCTCCTCGGCTTCACGGCGTCGTTGCGCGGCCTCGTGCGCTTCGAGCCGTGCGACCGCGGCCGCCTCAGCGTAAGTCGTTGCCTCCGCGCGCGCCAGCTCCTCCTCCTGCTCCGCGTGTTGCGCCCTGCGGGCGAGACGCGCCTCGGGCAGCAGCGCGCGGCCGCGCTGGAGCGCACCCTCCAAGTACGTGGTCGAGATCCCGCTTGCCCAGTAGGAGACCGCGCCCAAACTGTTTTGGGTGGTTTCACGATCCGTGGCCACCTCGCGGCCGCCGCGAAGTGGAAAGAATACGAACCAACCATCCCAATGCCCTTCCGAGTGCGTAGCGGCATACACCCTGGCGACATATTCATTGTGATCCGGCGCGACCAGTACTTGTGAGTACTGCATGACGAAGTGAACCATACTTCCTCCGCGACCCCTATGTGCAATATCCATGAGCAAATACGGTGCCGTCGCTATGCTTGTACGCTCAAGTAAGCGGGCCTCACGTATGCTTCTACGCTCAAGCAAGCGTTTCGGACGCCGGTTCATCTTTCGTCGATCCGATCAGCGGCCGCGTGGCAGGTACCGAGCTTGCGTGTGTGCATCATCGCAACGAAGGAATCCGGCGCTTCCCGCCGCTGTGCTGCGTATCACAGGATCTGACCACACGTCTCGAATGTGTCTTGGGAGGATAACCACGCGATGCCTGTCAAGATTGCGGCGCCAAACGGCAACCGGCCGGAGCTTGCCGCGGAACTGATTGTCGCCAACGCCCCTGACCCCGTATTCGTCTGCGACCTCAAAGGCAA
>QHWT01000055.1:164286-230598 GCA_003222675.1 Acidobacteriota bacterium
AGTCGCTTTCTCGCTTCCTCAGCCCCAAGGAGACAACGGAGTTCGTGGCCGCTGTTCGGGAGGTCGTCGAGCGCGGTGTGACGCGCAATGTCCGGCTTGGGCCGCGCAGCGCCTCTGGCGAGATCATTCCCACGGCTCTAAATGCCGCCGTCTTGCGCAACCCTGGCGGCAAGGCAATCGGCGTCATCGGTATCCTCCGCGACATGCGCGAGCTGGACAAGGCGCGGGCATACGCTGAGAGCCTCATAAAGAATGCGCCCGATCCTGTGTTTGTCTCCGATCTCGAGGGGAAGATTCTTCAAGCGAATGACGCGGTGTTCAACCTATTGGGTTTCCGGCCCGACGAATTGATTGAGCAGTCGCTGTCGCGCATCATCTCGGTCGAGGAAACGCGTGACTTCATGACCGCCCTCCGCGAGGTGGTCGAGCGCGGGGCAACTCGAAACGCCCGCCTCCACCCTCGCAGCGCTTCAGGGGAGATCATCCCGACGACGTTGAACGCATCGGCCCTCCGCGCGATGGGGGGCGATGTCAGCGGGGTCATCGGGATCCTTCGCGACATGCGCGAGCTGGATAAGGCTTGGCGGTACGCGGAGAGTCTCATCAAGGATGCGCCCGATCCGGTGTTTGTGAGCGACCTGCAGGGCAAGATCCTCCAGGCGAATGACGCGGTCTCTGAGCTTCTCGGCTTGCGTGAGGAGCAGGTCGTCGAGCAATCGCTGTCGCGATTCATCGGCCCTGAGGAGACCCGCGAGTTCGTAGCGGCGTTGCGGGAGGTCGTCGAGCGAGGGATCACGCGCAACATCCGCCTCAACCCGCGCAACGCGTCAGGTGATGTGATTCCGACGACCCTCAATGCATCAGCACTCCGCAATACCGGGGGCCGGGTCGCCGGGGCGATCGGCATCCTGCGCGATATGCGCGCGTACGAGCAGGTGGTACGCGCTCTCGAAGAGTCACGGCGGGAGCTCGAAGCCGCAAACCGGGCGAAGGACCGGTTTCTGGCGATGGTTTCCCATGAGCTGCGCACTCCGCTGACGGCGATGCTCGGTTGGGCGAGAATGCTTCGCTGTGGCATGCTCGACGACGCCAGCGCTGCCCGCGCGCTCGAGGTGATTGAGCGCAACTCCAAGCTCCAGGCGCATCTCATCGATGATCTCCTCGACCTCTCTCGGATCGTCACTGGCAAGCTCCAGCTGGAGCTGCAGCCCGTCGATCCGGTAGGCGTCGTCGAGGCCTCCATCGACGCCGTCCAGGCGTTGGCCGATGCGAAGGGAATTTCGCTCAAAGTGATTCTCGATGCCTCGGTCGGATCGGTGCTGGGTGATCCCCAGCGTCTTCAGCAGGTCGTCTGGAACCTTCTCTCGAACGCAATCAAGTTCACGCCGCAGCAGGGGCGGGTTGAGCTGCGCCTCGAGCGCATGGGCGCGTCGGCGCGCATCAGCGTGCGCGACACCGGGCCGGGCATCAGTCCCGATCTCCTGCCCCATATCTTCGACCCCTTTCATCAAGGAGAGAACGCGCGCCGTGTCGGCGGTTTGGGACTCGGGCTCGCGATCGTCCGTCACATCGTCGAACTGCACGGAGGCAGCGTGGGCGCCGAGAGTGCAGGTGAGGGCCGCGGAGCGACATTCGTCGTCGAGCTGCCGGCGTTGCAAGAACTCTACAAGGCCGTGGAGAAAGCGCCCGGCACCGCGGATGGTGCATCCACAGGATTCATCAGCCTCGCTGGCATCAATGTCCTGGTCGTCGACGATGAGGCCGACGCGCGCGAGCTGCTGACGACGATTCTGCACCACGCGGGAGCGAAGGCAGCCGCCGTATCTTCGGCCGCAGAGGCGCTGGAGGTCCTCCATGGGGGCCCGGTGGACGTTCTCGTCAGCGACATCGGATTGCCCGAAGAGGACGGATGCGCATTTATCCGTAAGGTGCGCGACCTCGGTCCGAAGAAGGGAGCAACGATCCCGGCGATCGCAGTCACGGCGGACGCGCGAGCCGAGACTCGCGTGCGGGCGCTCTCAGCCGGATTTCAGCTCTACATCGCCAAACCAATCGATCCTGCAGAGCTGACCAGGCTCATTGCTCAAATCGTCGGTGACAGTAGTCGTTGAAGGGTTTCCCAACACTTCAGCCCGATCACTGTCTCGAACCTGCGGACATAACGCGCGCAGCTCGCGTTGCGGCGGCGAACGCAATATCGAGAAAGCGCTGCATGCGCGCATGGTGTGAGCCGCGCCAGTAGACCCGGCCACATTCCGAACATTGCGAGAAGTCGTCGTAGTACTCGCGCGTGCGCCGCAGGAGCAGATGCTCGACCCGGTCCTTCGGAACCACCTGCAACACACAGCCACACCGCAGACACCGCGTGAACGGCGCTGCGTGCGGCACCAGATCGAAGCGGCGCAAGACCTCTATGAGTTGGCGGCCGGACTCCGTCTCACGGACGAAATAGCCCCGGATCACCTTACCGTGCTTGAGCACGCCGACGTCACGGGTGAGAACGGTCCGGTCCTCGGCAACCGTGATCTCTACGAGCTCACGGTCGCTGTAGTTGTTCCGATACGACGTATCGAATCCCGCAAGCCGCAAGTACGCGGTCAAGCGTCCCAGGTGCACGTCGGCGACGAAACGGGGATCGGCTTGCGGCGCCGGCCCGAGACGTCCGATTTCGCCGCAATCCAGTAAGCGGAACGGCGGATAGACGGCCACGCGGTCACCGTCGCGAACGATGTACGCGAAGTCCACGAAGGTGCCGTTCACCAGAATGCGATCGATCTCCGGGTGAGGCACGCGGAGTGTCTCGATGAAATCCTTGACGGAGGCGCTTCTCTCAAAGCCATAGACGAGCATCGCCTGTCTGTGCGCCGCGGGCAGAAAATCGTTCAGGGCGCCGTAGAAACGAAACGATGCGCGCATCTCGATCTCGCGTGGTCATCGCGATGGGCGGGGTGGTTTCGGCACGGGACGAGGCTGCGGCGGCTGGCCGCGGACGATGTGCACCGGTTGACGTGGCGGCGAGGGGCGGCGACCCACGTCAGCGTCCGACGGCGTTCAGCCGTACGATCTCGTTAGGCATGTGGAGGACGATCTAATCGAATGAGGGGATCGCGACGCGATCGATCGGCGTCAGGGTCTCCAGAAAATTCCGGCCCTTCAACAGCATCCGCTTCAAGCCGACGATGCGCGACGGCTCGAGGTCCTTCTGAAACAGGAAGACGATCAGACGTCCGAATGGTGTGCCCTCGCTCGAGACCGGTATCTCCCACGAGAGCGCGTCGTCGCTTCGAGAGTGGCGCTCCCCAATCCAGGTGGCCGTCTCGACCCATGCGGGACTGATCTCAGAACCATTTCCTCGGTGAACACACCGCGTCCTTGCGGCGTCAGGGATTGCTGCTATCGGCCCGCGGACTGCAAGAACCGCCGCGCTGCCTGTAGCTCGGGGCGATCGGGATCGGCGCTCTTCCACATTTCAATCAGGCGCATGTATTGTGCCCTGGCTGTGGCTGTGTCCCCCATCGCCTCGGCGGCCTTCGCGATACCGACGATTGCCTTGGGCCGGCCAGGCGTGCGGCGCAGCGTCTCCTCGAACTGCCCGCGCGCCTCCGCGAGCTTCCCCATGTCCATCAGCATCGACCCATAGAGCTCATGCGCCGGAATGATCGGATACGGCGGCTGCGACAGGCTGTCGATTGAATCCTCGATCGCCACGGCGGCTTCCATCTCCGTCACCGCACCCGCCGCGTCGCCACCCGCGTGCGCGGCCCACGCCGCCGCTTCTCTTGCCTGCATGGTCAGAATCTGCTGCACCAAAGGATGCTGGCCGGGGACGCGCGCCCGTTCCATCATCTCCGCCGCCTTGCTCTTGGCCGTCGCGGCGTCGTTCCGCCTCGCTGCGGCCATTGCCTCGAGATGCAGCTTCATCACCACGACATCGCTCGATGGCGCGATGAGCGGCAAGGTGGGCACGTCGCTCCACGATTCGGATTCGGCGATGAAGCGGGCGAGCGTGTCGAAGTAACCGTAGAGCACGCGATCGGGCAGCGCAAAAATCGTCCGACCACGGACGTGACGCGCCTCAAGGTCCTGCGAATCGGGAGCGGTCTTCCTGTTCGCGATCGCCGCATACTGTGCCGCGAACAGATCGACCGCCTTCTTCGCGTCTTTGTAGCGGCCGAGCTGAAGGTAGTCGTAGGAGAGGTAATTGAGTGAATGGAAGTCGCGCAACTCTCCCGGCTCTCCCGCCTCCTTCACATCGTCGTTTGAAATCTGCCACGCGTTCTCGTTGGCCGTCGCCGCTTCCTCCCAGTATCCCAGGCGCGTGAAGATGTGCGACGGCATGTGATAGGCGTGCGGCACGGCGGCGGCCGTCCTGGCGTATGCACGTGCAGCAGCCAGACCAGTTTCGGCATGAACGGGATCGTCGTAGGCGTGAATGAGGTAATGCAGCACTCCCGGATGCCGTGGGTCGTGAGCGTAGACTGATTCGAAGAGGGCGGCCGCACGGCCTTGCATCTCGAATCCCTTCGTCCCTTCGCTGATGGTGCCCATGATCGACAGACCATAAAACAGCTTGGTCTCATCGTCGGGATATTTCGCATGCGTGGCGGCCATCTGCTCGCGGTAAGCCTCGTCACGTGAGCGCTTCGTTCCCGCGCCCCCATCTTTGTAGAGCGCGGCGGTGGCCATGAGGTAGTTGTGTTCGCGATCGTTCTGCGACTTCGCTTTGAGTCCCTTCTGCACGTACGCCCACCCCGCGGCTTCGTCCTCCCGCGAGGGGGCATCCCAGAGCGGGTGGTTGTACGTCATGGCTGCGCCCCAGTAGGCCATGGCACATTCGGGATCCGCCTTCTGGATCTCTTGAAACCGCGTCAGGGCGCGGGCGTACCAGAAGTTATGGAGAAGAGCCAGGGCGCGATCGAACGCGGCTTGCACAGCGGGAGCGCACGAGGTCTCCATGTGTGCCGTCCCAACACCCTCGGAGCCGTGGCCGTGCTGTGCGAGTAGACCCGCCAGGTTAAGCGCCGCCAACAGCGTGGCGGACATACACCGACGGATGCGGCGGCGCGCCGTCATCGTCGCACGCCGTCCGGACCGAAGTGCTCGGCGAGATACGCGACGAGCGCGGTCTGATCCTCGTCCTGGATCGGGGTGCCCCACGTCCGCATCTGCGTCACGGTTCGTCCCCAGGCTGCAGTGTCCTTCCGCTGTTGCGCGATCAGCGCGGCACCGTGGCATAGCAGGCATCGCTCGGTAACGAGCGCCTTCCCGGGTCCCTCGGGCAGCCGGGCGATCTCGGCGGCTTCCGCGGAACCGACGACCGCCTTCAATGCCGGATCGGAATCGCCCTTCGCGCCGGCGCTGGCGGTTCGGCAGCCTGCGGAGAGCGCCGCCGCGAGAAGCGCGGATGCGATCACGACCGGTCGGACGACGCGGCGCATCCGCGTTGGAGCGTCAGCGCGCATGGAAGGGCACCTCGTGGATCGAGTTGTTTCCATAGCCGCCCGGGTTTGGAGCGGCATGCTCGGGCTGCGTGTGCCCGGCCGTGTCGGTTGCGCGAGCGCGCACGCGCTGCTCGCCGGCCGATCTGATGGCCACGTCGGCTTCCCACAGGCGCCACGTGCCCGTCTGCGACTCGCTCGTGAAGCGTGTCTGCTGCCAGGTGCGACCGCCGTCGCTCGAGATCTCGACCTGCTGGAGCGTCCCCGCGCCCGTCCAGGCGACGCCGGTCACGCGCGTGGTACCGACGTCCACCCGCTCGCCGTCGAGCGGCGCGGTGATGAGCGACTTGACATGCATCAGATCCACGGGGCTTCCGTCCGCGTACCGGTAGCCGCGCGCCATGAAGTGATTGTCCGACTCGGTGGCGCGGGCGTGGATGTGCGTGAGCCACTTCGTGGACGCCATGCCGTACCATCGCGGCACAACGAGGCGCAGCGGGCCTCCGTGCAGGAGCGGCAGCGGCCGGCCGTTCATCTCGTACGCGATCAACGCCTCGCCGAGCGCGGTCTCGCGCGGAATGCTGCGGAGGAACCTGGGTGTCGCGGGGTTTGGGCTGCGATCGGCGGCTTCCATCCAGAAGTGCAGTGCCGAGGCCTGGACGCCGGCCCGTTCGAGCAGAGCGGCGAGGGGCACGCCGGTCCATGTCGCCGTGCTTACCGCGCCGAGGCCCCACTGCACGCCGGAAGTCGCTGGCAGCTCGAGACGGCCGCGGCCGTTGCCGGCGCACTCGATCGTCACGCTGCGATGGTCGACGCGCATGCGGCGGATGTCGTCGAGACGGAGCGTGACCTGGCGCGCCACCTCGCCGTCGATCGTCAGCGTCCACGGCGCAGAGACGTCCGTGGGCAGCGCAAGATGGCTTCGGACGAAGAACAGATCGTTTGCCGTCACGAGCGTCCTCAGCGCTTCGATCGGCGACTCCGCGTCGAGCGGCCGAGCGTTACGGATCACCAGCCGCAACTCTCTTGCGCCAATCCTGGCGCCGGACTGTCTCGTTGCAAAGACGAGCTCAGCGGCGTGCGTGCGGCGCACCAACGTTCCGGCGGCAGCCAGGAGCGTAAGGGCCTCGCGCCGGCTGACGGATCGATCGTGCATGGCACGTCAGATTAGCAGAAGCATTGACAATCGGGTGATTTGGTGATCGGGTGATTTGGTAATCGGGTGATTTGGGAATCGGGCATGCGCGGCCCTACCGGCTGCGCTTCAAAGCACGCGCGGTGGCGCGTGCGAAGCAAAATCACCAAATTACCGGGTCACTCAATCACCGGATCGAGCATGAATCGGGTGATTTGGCAATCGGGCATGC
This sequence comes from Acidobacteriota bacterium, assembly GCA_003222675.1. Lineage (GTDB taxonomy): Bacteria > Acidobacteriota > Vicinamibacteria > Vicinamibacterales > 2-12-FULL-66-21 > QHWT01. Next base: position 171,092 of record QHWT01000055.1, read on the forward strand.
GCGGCCCTACCGGCTGCGCTTCAAAGCACGCGCGGTAGCGCGTGCGAAGCAAAATCACCAAATTACCCAATTTACTAAATCACCAATTAAAGGCACCGCATGTTCGTCATTTCAGGAAAGTTCGGACCGGCGCCGGCGTCGTACGGAGCTTCACGGGCAGATTCGACATCACTCTCTGACGGGCGTATTGTCGAACGGTTCGTCGTGGCCAGGTACGATCACTCCGTCAAAGTTTCGGATCCTGTCGTGGGATGCACGATACGCGGACACATCCCAGGGGGGCATCAGCGCGACCCGCGCGTTCAGATCCTCACGGAGAAGGAGCGCGTCGCCGCACACGAGCACGGCGCGTCCGCCCGTTTCGATCGCGAAGGACACGTGATGCGGGGCATGGCCGGGTGTCTCGATGACGCTGATACCCGACGGCGGCTCGACCTCCTCGAGCCAGATCGCCCGATCGGTCCCGCCCCATCGCGACTCATCCCACAGCAGCTTCTCGATGGCGAGAAGTTTGCGCACGATTTTTGGGTTATAGGTACTCGCAGCCATGGCCGGATAAAACGGCAGGGCATGCTCGGGCCCCGGCCGGGTCACGCGCGCGAGCACCTCGTGCAGCGCTCGCGTCCAGTCGCGATCCCGCTTGGAGCAGTAAATTCCGGCGCGCGGAAAAAGCGCATTGTTGTGCGAATGATCCACGTGAGCGTGCGTATTGAACACGAGCGTGACGTCCTGTGGCGTGATGCCTTCCAACGCGAGCGCGGCGACCAGGGATGCGGCATGATGGGCCAGCCCGGTGTCGAAGATGGCGATCTCACCACCGCGCCGCGCCAGCACGCTGCTCGCGCGCAGTGCGCCTCCGCGCATCAGCAGGCTGACGCGCCAGACCGGAGGTAGGACCCGATGCGACTCCGATTGAACCTGCAGTGGACGGTCCTCCTGCTCGTGGCGAGCGGAATGACCTTGATTCTGGTGCTCTCCGACTACTTCCACGGGGTCATGACGCGTTCCATCATCGAGGACGCGCGGTACAACCGAGCGGTCGGTCAGACTGTCGGCATCGCCGAGCGCATCGTCACCTTGCAGCTGTTCATCAACGACGACGCGTTGAGGCGCGACATTGGTCTGGTGGCGGCGCGCCGCGATTTCCGGCAGATCGATGTCTTTGAGTCGTCGCCTCACGGGTTACGCCTCGCGGCAAGCACGGCGCCGGACGCTGAGCGTCTGCCGGCTCTCGACGAGAACAGTCACGACAACGAGCTCGGAGAGATGGAGCACCCCCTCCCGGCGGTCGTGACGATGGAGGTGATGCGCGGAGGCGTCCGGCACTGGCTGATTTCGGTCGCGCTCAAAGAGCGCCGCGGAACCGGCTACGTCGCGGCGCTGGTGGCCAAGAATTCGGACCGTCAGTTTCTCAGCCGCCTGCAGCTTCAGCATAACCTCGTCGTGGGCGGCGCGATGGCGGTCTGCGTAGGGCTGTTGTGTCTTCTGTTCCTCTTCTTCTTTCGACGGCCGGCCCGCGACATCGTGCAAGCGATGGCGTTGGCACGCGGCGGCAATCTGGCATCGCGGGTGGAGGTCCGGCGGCGAGACGAGCTCGGCGCGATTGCGCGCGGATTCAACACGATGATGGACGACATCAGCGCGCGCGACCGCGAGCGCGAGGCGCTGATGACAACGATCAACGGCTTCAACCGCGACCTGCAGCGGGAGGTAGATGCAGCCACTGGCGAGTTGCGCTCCGCTAATGAGGCGCTGTTTCAATCGCAGCAGCGGCTCGGCCGGTCCGAGCGGCTGGCCGCCATGGGACAGGTCGCCGCATCGCTGGCGCACGAAATCGGGACGCCCCTGAATTCGATTTCCGGTCATATCCAGTTGCTCGCGCGCCGTCTGCGGCGGGACGCTGATGCGCAGCGGCGGCTCGACATCGTGAATCAGCAGATTGACTTCATCGTCCGAATCGTACGCGCGCTGCTTCAGCGAACGCACAAACGGTTGACCGTGCTGCGGCCTACGGATCTGAATGCACTGGTGGACGAGGTGCTTCGCCTGGTCGGGCCGACGCTCGACGCGCACGCGATCGAAGTGTCTGCCGCGCTGCAGCCCGCTCTGCCGGCGGTGCTTGCGGATCGCGATGGCCTCCAACAGGTTTTTCTCAACCTGATCAACAACAGCATGGATGCCATGTCGCGCGGTGGTCGACTGGAGATTGCGACGCGTCTGAACCAGCACGCGCGCATCGCTGAAATCGATGTGCGCGATACAGGCCCGGGCATCCCGCCGGAAGCCGCTGAGCAGCTCTTCGAGCCGCTGTGCACGACGAAAGCGACCGGCAGCGGGTTCGGCCTGGCCATCGTACGCGAAATCGTGCACGCGCACGGCGGCACGATCGACGTCGGACAGGAACCTGGTGAAGGGGCGACGTTCCGCCTGCGGCTGCCGCTGGCTCAGGACGTGGCGATTGCATAAAAAGGCATAGGTGTACGCATGTCCCGCGAGCGCCCGCGCATTACTGTCGTCGACGATGACTTGGTGACCTGCGAATTGCTCTGCGAGGTGTTCGCCCAGGAGGGCTTCGACACCGAGTACGCGCAGAGCGGGGAATCCGCGCTCGTGTCCATGGCCGCCAGCTGTCCCGACGTGCTCGTGAGTGACATCCGTATGAAAACGCGCCTGGACGGGCTCGCGCTCCTCGAACGCGTGCGGCACCACTATCCGTCCACTCCCGTCGTGCTGATCACGGCGTTCGGATCGATCGAGACTGCCATTCGAGCGGTCAAAGACGGCGCGTTCGACTATGTCAGCAAGCCGTTCGACATCGGCATCCTCGTATCGACCGTGCGGCGGGCACTGTCCATACAATCGTGTCCGGCTCCGGAGCTCGCGCAAGACGACGAGCCTGCGGCGCAACTCAGCGGAGAGTTGATCGGTCGAAGTCCCGCCATGCTGGACGTCTACAAGCTCGTTGCGCGCGTCGCTGACTCGCCGGCCGCCGTGCTCATTACCGGCGAGTCGGGATCGGGGAAAGAGCTCGTCGCGCGCGCGATCCACATGCACGGCACGCGCCACAGGCAGCCGTTTGTCGCCGTCAATTGCGGCGCGCTGCCAGAAACGCTCCTCGAGTCCGAGCTGTTTGGGCATGTCCGCGGGGCGTTCACCGGCGCCGTCGCGAACCGGCGGGGCCTCTTCGAGCAGGCGGCCGAAGGGACTGTCTTCCTTGACGAAGTCAGCGAGATGAGCCCCGCGCTTCAGGTGAAGCTGCTGCGTGTGCTACAGGAGCGCGAGGTCGTGCCAGTCGGCGGCAGCGTGCCGGTTCCCGTGCGGGCGCGGGTCATTGCGGCGAGCAACACCGATCTCGAACACCTGTCGCTCGGTGGAGGATTCAGGCGCGATCTGCTCTATCGATTGAACGTCATCAACATTCAGTTACCGCCGCTGCGCGCGCGCGTCGACGACATTCCGCTGCTCGTGCGTCACTTCCTGCGTAAATACGCTCAGGACTCGTCGCATCCGACGGCCGTGAGCGAGAGCGCCGCTCGCCTGCTCGCCGCGTACCCCTGGCCGGGGAACGTGCGGGAGCTCGAGAACATGATCGAACGGGCGATCACGCTCAGTCCGGGACGCATCATCACCGACGACGATTTGCCGGCGCACATTCGGCAGACGCCCACGACTCAGCCGCCAGCTGACTTGGTGGTTCCCGATGCCTGCGACGCGGCGATGTTTTCAGGTCTTCCGACCATCGACGCGCTCGAGTGCCGCTACGTGCGCCACGTGCTTCAGGCCGCGAAGGGTAACCGGAAGGCGGCCGCAAAAATCCTCGGCATCAACCGCAGAACGCTTTACCGAATGGCGGTTCGCTTCGGCCTTCAGATGTAATCTGTGGGGCACATTGTCGCGCCGCAACGGCCTCGCGCGGACAAAATGCCACACGGCGCTCCGGCCTTGACGCTGCGAAACAGCACTTCATAAGTCCTGCTGCTGTCGACGACCGGTCTGTTCGATGGCACCTGGATTGCTCCAGCGCAGTCACAGTACCGGCACCCCATCACGGGCATACACGATTCTCGCAATCAGTGAAGTTCATCGACGAAATCCACGTCGACGTGCCCGGCCGCTCCGCGCTGGCATCGTTGTTCGTCGACCCCGACGCGGATTATCTCGAGGATCACTTTCCGGGGGCGCCCATGCTGCCGGGACTTGTCATGCTCGAAGCTGCCGTGCGTGCGGCTGCCGCCATATGGCTCACGCGTGAACAGTCGCCGGTCGCGGTGTCAATGCTCGATCGGCTGGAGCGCCTCCAAGTCGTGCGGCGCGTCGTGCCGGGTGAAACCGTGGTCGTCAACGCGGAAATCATAGAGCCAACGGAAAACCGCGACACCCAGATGTTCAAAGCCACGGGCGATGTGACTGGGCAGATCGTCATGCGCGCGAGATTTCGGCTGCGATCGCTCGATGCGGAGCGTGCGGCATCGCGGTCGACGAGGAGGTGACCACGTGGTACTGACGCGAGACGAGATCGGCGAACGGGTGGCAGGCATTCTGGTTCAGGCGCTGGGCGTCAGCCGCAGCGAGATCACCACTGAAACATCCCTGGCGGGCGACCTCGAAGCGGAATCGATCGACTTTCTCGACATCGTCTTTCGGCTCGAGAAGGAGTTCGGGATCGAGGTGTCGCGGGGCGAGCTGTTCCCTCAGGAGCTGCTGCGGGACGCGGCGCTCGTGACGAATGGGCGTTTGACCGAGGCAGGCGCCGCAACGCTTCGCGAGCGCTTTGCGTTTGCGGACCTTCCTGAGTTGCGGCAAGGGGCCAGCGTCGATGAGCTGATGACCGATCTGCTGACGGTCAATCTCATCATCGATTACGTCGACAGCAAGCTGCGGCTTGCCGCGACCGTGCCGCAGGGATAGCGTCTCCGGCGCTGGTTCGGATCAGTGGCCGCGATGAATACGGAAGAAGCCGCCCGACCCGGAGCGTCCTGCGATCGCCAGAGCCCTCAGCAACTGATCGATGCGGCGGCGCCGGTCTTTGCGGTTCTGGCCGGGCGCCGCAGCGTCAGGCAGTTCTCGCCGGAGATCCCGCCGAGAGAGCTGGTCCTGCGCGCGATCGAGGCGGCTACGCACGCCCCTTCGGGCATGAACAAGCAGCCGTGGCGATTTGTGGTGATCGCCAACGCGGGCGTCAAGACAGAAATGGTCGCGAGAGTGAGCCGTGAAATCGAAACCATTCTCGCGCTGCTCGCGGGCGACGAATACGCGGACCGGGTTGCGGACTACCTGCGTAACTACGCGACGCTGTTTCGCAGCGCGCCGGTGGTCATTGCGGTTCTGTACCGCGAGTACGGACAGGTGATCGCCAGCCTCCTCGAGCGGTCGAATCTCGCGTATGCCGACAACCAGGAGGAGGCCGCCAACCCGGCCATGCAGAGCGTGTCGGCGGCCATCCAGAACCTGCAGCTTGGGGCGCACGCCGTCGGTCTCGCCACGTGCTGGATGACGGCGCCGCTCTTCGCGAGACGACAACTGCACGCGCTGCTCGACGTGGAAGAACCCTGGCAGCTCGCCCCGATCGGCTACGCCGCATCGGTCAACAACAACGGACCTCGCCGCCTGCGCCTCGATCGGGTCGTGCGGTTCATCGAGTGAGACAGGATTCAATGATCGTCGGTGCAGGAATAGACGTCGCACCCATCAGCCGCGTCTCGCGGCTGGTGCGCGATCACGCGGCCACGCTGGAGCAGGTATTCACCGAGCAGGAGCGAGCCTTCTGCGAAAACGGTACGAGCCGGCATCGGGAGGCGCGATACGCGGGGATATTTGCTGCCAAAGAGGCCGTCATGAAGGCGCTCGGCACCGGGTGGCGATCCGACGTTCAGTTCGCGCACATCGAGACTCGAGATGTCGCCGCGCCCGGCGAAGCCGTGCTGCGAGGCCCCATTCGCAAGGTCGCGCACGACCTGGGGGTCGCTCGCATCCTCCTCAGCATCGCCGCGACGGCCGATGCCGCCATGGCAGCCGCGGTTGCGACGCGCGGCGACAATGACGCGCGGTAAGGCGGCCGCGATGGCGCTCACGGTAACGGTTCTCGCGGGGCGGCATGCCGAGCCTGCCACCTGGAACGACGTGGTGGAGAGTTACGAGCACGTGCGCGATTACACCGCGGCTTACGAGAAGGAAGAGCGCGCCATCTCCAATGGTGATCGGCAGACAATCCGTCTGTGGTTTCGAAAGCCCCTGGACGTGCGGCTCGAATGGCTGAACGACAAGGGCCAGATCGATCAAACGGCGGTGTACCGCGCGGGACACAACGACGGCAAGGTCATGGCGCGGCGCAGCGGGCTGCTTGGCGGCCTCGCGGGCACCGTCGCGCTCGATCCCCACGATCGGCTCGCCCTTCAGGATTCGCGGCATCCGATTACCGAGGTCGGGCTCGGCCACATCATCGAGCGCGTTTCAGACGGGATTCGGCGCGGGCAGCTCACAGCGGCTCCCGTTCGTGAGCTCCTTCTCGACGCCAGACCCGCGAATCGGTTTGAGTTCGAAGCCTTGTCAGGCCGCGGCGTGCTCGGGATGGAAGACGCGCGTCGCGCGGTCGTCTGGATCGATCGCGAGCTGAAGCTTCCGATCAAAGTGGAAGTACTCGGGGCGAACGACACCCTCCTCGAGCGGCATCGCTTCAAGAATCTTCGCGTCAACGTCGGTCTCACGGACAAGACGTTTGCGCTCTGAAGGCGAACAGAATGATGTCGAGGCGCATTGTCGTGACGGGCATGGGGGTTGTGACGCCGATCGGCAACTGCGTTGCTGAGTTCTGGCAGGCGCTCCTCGATGGTCGCTCGGGCGTGGGTCCGGTGCGAGCGTTTGCCGTCGATGGGTTTTGTCCGACGTACGCGTCGGAGGTGAAAGATCTCGAGACGGACCGCGCGGGGCTGCCGCGAAGGAAGCTGAAGGTGATGGGCCGCCACGCGCAATTGGCGTTCTGCGCCGCGCAGGAAGCCTGGTCGGACGCCGGTCTGGCAGCGCATCCGCCCGTGGAGGATCGCTCGCGTATTGGCGTCCTCCTCGGTATCGGCATGCTCAACGCGGACGTCGTGGAGCTCGGCCGCGCGTTCTATGCGACAGCGCATGCGCGGAGTACAAGCGCCGGCCTGTCCGATGCGTCCGGCGATTCATTCGATACAGTCGCCTTTGGCCGGTGGGGCGCGAGCGAAATGCTGCCTCTCTGGCTGCTGCGGCATATACCGAACCTCGCGGCCGCCCACATTTCCATCGCCCTCGACGCGCAGGGCCCGTCGAACACGATTACTACCGGCTGCGTGTCGGGCGCGAACGCGCTCGGCGAAGCGGCGCGGCTGGTTGCCAGGGGGGCCGCAGACATCATCCTCGCGGGAGGCGCGGACGCGCGCGTCAGCCCTCTCGCGATGCTGAGATATCGCGATCTTGGATGGCTGGCGACGCGCGATGACATTGATCCTGCGGCAGTGAGTGCGCCGTTCGACGCCGCCGCCGCCGGTTTCGTCACTGGAGAAGGCGCCGGCGTCATGGTCCTCGAAGCACTCGATCATGCACGCGCGCGGGGAGCGCGTGTGTACGCAGAGCTGGCCGGCTACGGTGCCGCGAACGACGCGCATGATGTTCTGGAGCCGGATCCTGAAGGCCGCGGACTTGCCCGCGCGGTTTCCGTGTGCCTCGAGCGAAGCGGTCTGCAGCCGCCGAATATCGACGCGCTGTTTTCACCCGCCACGGCCGTCCCTGCGTTCGACCGCGCCGCCGCGTCCGCGCTGACGAGGACGTTCGGTTCCTTGCGGGCGCGTCCCGCAACAACCGCGACGCGTTCCATCGTCGGGCATACGCATGCCGCATCCGCAGCGCTCGACTGCGTGGCGGCCGTCAAGTCGATTGGCGAGTCGAAGCTTCCAGCGACGCTGAATCTTCACCACGCGATCGCCGATCTGCCGCTAGTGACCGGCACACCGTACGCCGGCGACATCTCGACGGCGCTAGTCTCGGCGTACGGATTCGGCGGACATGCTGCAGCACTCGCGTGGCAAAGGTGTTGCGCATGAACCGGCACGTGGTCATCACCGGAGTCGGCGTCGTCTCGCCGGTGGGCATCGGCATCGAGGAGTACTGGCGCGGTCTCACAGGCGGACGCTCGGGAGTCGGACGTATCAGCCGCTATGACGCGTCCGCTTTTCCCGTGCAGATCGCCGCGGAAGTCCGTGGGTTCATGCTGGCCGACTACACAGATGCTCCCGGGACGTTCGTCGCGAGCGATGGCCGTTCGGTCCCGCTCGATCTGCGCACGCAGTACGCCCTTGCGGCGGCGGACATGAGCGTGCGCGACGCGGGAATCGAGGAGTGCGGCGTGTGGAGTGACGCGCATCTCTATTTCGGCGCGGGGGAAGGGGGCAACGACCTCGCGATGCTCTCGCGCATCGTCACTCCGGCTTCGTCGCGCGTCGACGGATGCGACGTCGCGTCGCTGCTGGCGCGCGCCGACGCGAGACTGTTCTCGGTGCAGGATCAGTTGATCGAGCCGACGGTTCCCGCGTCGCTCATCGCGCGGCGGTACGGGATCGGCGGCGAAGTGACGACGTGCCTGACCGCGTGCGCGGCGAGCGCACAGGCGATCGGCGAGGCGATGCGCCGCATTCAGGAAGGAGACTGCGATCTTGCGCTCGCCGGCGGCGCGCATGCGATGACGACGCCGCTCGACGTTCTGGGGTTCGCCATGCTCTCCGCGCTCTCGTGTCGGAACGACGCACCGGCGCGCGCGTCGCGACCCTTCGATCGGCATCGCGATGGGTTCGTGCTCGGCGAAGGCGCCGGCGTGCTGGTCCTCGAGGAGTCCGAACGGGCGAGACGGCGAGGCGCGCGCATCTATGGCGAGCTCGCCGGGTACGGCACGGCCAACGACGCCTACCGTGTGACCGATATGCATCCGGACGCGCGGGGGGCGGCGCGCGCGATAACGAGCGCGCTTGCCGATGCCGGAATTGACGCCGAGGAGATTGGCTACATCAATGCGCACGGGACGTCGACCGTTGAGAACGATCGCGCCGAGACGCTCGCGCTCCATCACGTGCTCGGCGACGCCGCGCGGGAGATTCCAGTCAGCTCCACGAAATCCATGACGGGGCACGCTGTGGCGGCGGCGGGTGCCCTCGAGCTGATTGCCGTGCTCCTCGCGCTTCGGGAACAGGTGATGCCGCCGACTATCAATCTCGAGACCCCGGATCCCGAATGCGATCTCGATTACGTGCCGAATCGCGCCCGCGCGCACGAGTTCACGACGGCGCTATCGAACTCGTTCGGGTTCGGCGGACAGAACGTCGCGTTGGTGGTTCGCCAATGACGGCGCTGCGCATCCTGCTGACCGGGACCGGCACCATCGGGCGCGAGCTGCTGGTGCCGCTGCTGCGCGCCTCGTCGAACCGTGTCGCGGTGCTGATGCGCGATCGACGGCGGCGGTCGGCGCAACAGCGCGCTGACGCGCTCTTTCGGGAGCTCGACTTGACCGCATCCGAACGAGCACGCGTGGAAGTCCTTCAGGGCGACGTGACGTGCGCCGGCCTCGGGCTCGACGCCGCGGCGCAGGTCCGGATCATCGAAGACGTCGATCTCATCATTCATACGGCAGCGGCAACCGCGCTGACCGCGGATCGGGCGCTCTGCGATGCCGTCAATCGCGCCGGCACCGCGAACGTGCTCGGCCTGGCGGAGCGCTGCTATACGAGGGGACGGCTGAAGCGGCTGGTGCATTTGAGCACGGCACTGGTTGCGGGCGGCGGGTCTGCCACCCTCGCGTGCGAGGATGAACTGCCGGCCACTCCCGCTCACGCGAACCACTACGAATGGAGCAAGTACGAAGCGGAACGGATCGTTCGCGCCGCAATGCACGCAGGACTGCCGGTCACGGTGTTCCGCCCGAGCATGGTGGTCGGCGAGACCGAAACGGGCCGCACCCGCGATTTCAACGTGATCTATCCGCTGATGCGAATCATGGCGAGCGGCTACGTCACCAGGTTCCCCGCCGATCCGCGGGCCAGGATCCACCTGGCGCCGCTCGATTTCGTCGTCGGCGCGATTATGCGTTCTCTGGATGCGGCATGGACGGTCGGCTTGACGTTCCACTTGACCGCGCCGGATCCTCCGACCGTCGCGCAGTTGTTCGATTGTGACGCGTTCTTTCCGTCCGGTGTATCGCGGCCGCAGCTCTACCCGCCAGCGGAGTTCGATCCATCCGCGTGCACGCCGCGCGAGCGCGATCTGCTCGAGTCGGTGTCGTTCTGTTTTCCCTACTTCAATTCCCGTCTGTCGTTCGAGACGCGCAACGCCGGTCGGCTCGTCCCGCTGCCGGTGACGGACTCCGCGTACCTGACCCGACTCGGACGCTACGCCGTCGAAAGCGGCTACCTGCAGCGAACGGCCGGGTGAAGGCATCCGCGCATGCGCTACGTACTGATCGACCGGATCACGAGCATCGACCCAGGACGCACGATCGCTGCGCTGAAGAACGTCGCAGCGGGCGATGGGTTGGTGACGCAGTACTCCTCAGACCTGTGGGCGCTGCCGCCCGCGATGCTGCTCGAGACGATGGCGCAGGCGGCCGGTCTGCTCGTGGCGTCAACGATTCACTTTCGGGCCCAGCCCGTGCTCGCAAAGGTGCAGCCGTTCGCTGCCGACCGCCTGGCCGTTCCCGGCGATCAGGTGCTGCTGCACGCCGAGCTCTGCGAACTGCGTGATGCCGGTTGCCGGACGCACGCGACCGCGCGGGTCGGCCTGACGTTGCTGGCGGAAGCCACCATTTTTCTCGCGCTCGTTCCGCTCGACGAAAGAGGGCGGCGCGAGCAGCTTCGCGCGCACATGGCGCGACTCTTTCCAGGCTGGTTCGGCGAGCCGGCGGCGGCCGAGGTCCTACCGTGAAGGCGTCGTTAATCGTGAAAAACGCTCTCCGTCAAGTACGGCACGGGTTCAGCAGGCCGTTCATGGTCATGTTCGAGACGACGCTGCACTGCAATATGAAGTGCGGATACTGCGCGATCTGGCAGAACCAGCAGCCCGAAACACGTGCGGTGCGCGAGCGTGTGTTTCGGCGCATGGACGAAGCGGCTGACTTCGGCGTGTTCGCCTGGAGTTTCTCCGGCGGCGAGCCGCTGATGAATCCGAATGTACCGGACTACATCGAGTACGCAGCGCGGAAGGGATTCTTCACGTCGATGCCGACCAACGGGCTGGCGCTGAAGAAATACGCGGCCGCGTGCGCAAAGCTCGATCAGCTCGAGGTGTCGATCGACACGCTCGATCGTGAGAAGTTCGCACGGCGGCGGGGCATCGATGGACTCCCGACGATCCTGGCCGCGCTGGATTACCTCCTTGGCCGCTACGAGCATCACACGATTCAGATCAACGCCGCGGTGGATCTCGACAACCTGGACGATCTGCCCGCGCTCGCGAGTTTCTGCACCGAGAGAGGCCTCCTGCTTCACACCGAAGCAGTGCACAACGTGGTGCGTACCACCTGGCGGACGGAGGACGTCGAGCTCGCACGCGCGGACCTGGATCGGGTGGCCGCCGGCTTGGCGGCGCTGCGCGAGACGTTCAGATGCGTGCGTTTCTACAGCGACTACTACAACTTTTATCGCAATGACGGCTTCACGAAACAGTTCCCGTGTCGTTCTGCATCCCATCTCGTCAACATGCGGCCCGATGGTTCGATCCAGTTTCCGTGCGCGTTCGTCCACGTGCACCGCGGTGCGCCGGACATGACGCTGCGCGAGATCTATGAGTCTCCGGATGTCCGGCGGATTATCAGCGAATCGCCGGCGATGTGGGACTTCTGCAAGGGCTGCAAGATTGGCTGTCCCTACGAAGTGTCAGCCTATCGCAACAGCCCGCTCCTCGCGGTTCGCTCGGCCATCGACTTCCTGCACCTTCACTGACATGAGGATCTCCGTTTGATTGTTCCCGCCGATCCGCTGCTCGCCGTTGACTCGCCCGCCGTGACGCGGCGGAGCGTGGTCCGTGGGTACGAGGTGGCCGTCAGCGCTCGACGATTGGTCAAGCGATACAAGGATGGAACCGAGGCGAACCGCGGCATCAATATCGATCTGCGCCGTGGCGAGGTAATCGCGATCCTCGGTCCGAACGGAGCGGGCAAGACGACCTTTCTCCGGCAGGTGACGACGGAGCTCCGCCCCTCGTCCGGCCGCATCACCGTCTTCGGCGTCGACACCGTGCGTGATCCCGAGCGCGCCAGGCAGATGATGGGCATCGCGCCGCAGGAAGCCGGACTGTTCGAGTCGCTGCGGGTTCGCGATCATCTGGAGCTGTTCGCGCGCCTGAAGGGGCTTTCCCGGCGCGCCGCCGCCGCCGCAGCAGCGAAGACGATGGAGGATCTCGACCTGGTCGCTGACGCGAACCGGCGCGTGCGCACGCTGTCCGCGGGACAGCGCCGCCGAATCCTCCTTGGACTCGCGCTGGTGGGTCATCCGCCGCTGCTGGTCCTCGATGAGCCGACCACCGGACTTGATCCGGCTGCGCGCCGTGCGATGTGGAATATCCTCCGCCGCGCCGTTGGCAACGGTGCAAGCGTTATCCTGTCGACGCATTACATGGAGGAGGCTGAGCGCCTCAGCGACCGAATCGGCATCATCAGCACAGGGCGGTTGATCGCATTCGGCACGCTGGCGGAGCTCACTGCCTGTCTGGATTGTCGTTATCGACTGACGTTTCACGATTCGTCCGATCCGTCGGCGGACCTGTGCGTCGAGCGCTACGCGACATTTGGTGAGCTGCAGGCAGAGATCGCACGACGGCGCCTCTCCGAATACTCCATCGCCGGGGCCACGCTGGAGGATGTCTACCTCGAGCTCGTTGGCGAGCGTTTTCCCGACGAAGCCGCGCAAGGGGAACGCCGATGACGCGCAGGGTGAGCGACATCTGGTGTGTCTTCCAAATTCATCTCGAGCGCGTGCGGGCCGAAGCGGGCCCCTTCATCCTCGCCGCGCTGGTGTTTCCAGCCGCGATGTATCTCTTTGCGACCGCGGTCGGGAGTGAGGCCAGCGCCGGTGTCGACGACACGGAGCGTCGGCTTCGATTCCTGGCTGGCTCGATCGTCTTTTCATTGTCGCTCACCGCCATCAGCTGGCTTGGTTATCTGTTGCTCGAAAACCGGTTCACGGGACGGCTGCGACTGTTCGCGACGCTGCCGCTCGCCGCCTCCTCATATGCGTTCGGCATCCTGCTGTTCGGTCTGGCGCAGGCAGCGCTCGGGACCTCGTCGCTGCTTCTGGTGTCGCGCTTCTTCGGTGTTCGTACGGCGCTGACGCTGCCAGCCGCGTTCCTGCTCGTCGTGTTGATCGTGCTGATGATGCTGTGCGGCTGCGGCATTGCGCTCGTGATCGCGTCGCACGCCCGCAGCTTCAGCGAAGGATCGCTTCTGACCGACGCGCTGGGCGCAGGGTTCGTCCTGGTCGCGCCGATTTACTACGCGCCTGAGTCGCTGCCGCGCGCGCTTCAATATCTCTCGCGCCTCCTGCCCACGACGTATGCGGCGCGCGCCGTCCAGGCGACGCTCACCGGAAGGCATGACGTGACCGACGACCTGCTGGTGCTGGCGTTCATGGCCCTCGTCACGCTGACTGTCGGCTTTCGCTCCATGCGCTGGCGCGAGGACTGAGGAGGTATGAAGACAAGGCCTTCGCCGCGCGTGATGGTGCTGACGCTGTCGTTCGGCTCGGGCCACGTTCGCGCGGCGCATGCAGTCGCCGATGCCATCAGGGCGCAGGATCCGGGCGCGGACGTTCGCTGTGTGGATGCACTCAACGGCTGCCGTTTGGCGTTTCGCGCAATATACGTATGGCCGTACTGGGCGATGGTCGGTCACGCTCGCTGGCTATGGGCGCGGCTGTTTTCGGCCAGGCTGACGCGCGTTCATCGGCAGACGGCTCCCGCCTGGGTCTTTCGCGCGGGCTGCCCGCGGGTGTTCCGTGAAGTCGCCCGATTCCGGCCCGACTTCATCATCGCTGTCGAAGTTGCCGCGTGCGAGATGGCAACGATCGCAAGGCGGCGCCGTTTGACGGACGCCGCGCTCATCAACGTGATCACGGATCACCAGGCGGAGCCCGCGTGGGTGACTCCCGAGGTCGATCGCTATCTCGTCAGCGATTCGAGGGTGCGCGAGCAACTGTGCTCCTGGAATGCGCTTCCCGAGCGGATCGTCATTTGCGGCATTCCCGTGAGTGAAATCTTCAGCACACGGTTCGATCCCGACGAGACGCGAGCGCGTTATGGCGTTTCAGGCAGCCGTCCTCTCGTGCTCCTGATGGGCGGCGGCATGGGCCCCACACGGATGGACCAGGTGGCCGAGCGTCTATGCGATGGTGATGTGCCGATGCACGTGGTGGCCGTCACAGGACACGACCGCCAGGCGCGTCGCCGCCTCTCGCGTATCCGCGTGCGCGGCAATACGTCGCTAACGGTGCGGGGCTGGACCGACGACGTGCCGGCGCTGATGCAGGCAGCAACGGTCCTGGTCACCAAGCCGGGCGGCGTCACCATCGCGGAAGCGGTGGTGTGCGGCACGCCGCTGCTCCTGTTCGATCCCATCCCGGGGCCCGAAGAACGCAACGCCGCGTTCGTCGTGGAGTCCGGTGCTGGGGTCCTCGCGCCCGGTGCCGAGATGGCAGCCGCCGTGAAAGCCATGCTGCGCGATCCGGACCGCCGCCGCGCGATGACAGCGGCCGCGCGCCGGCTGGCGCGTCCCGAGGCCGCACGATCGATTGCTCGCATGGCGCTCGACGCCTGCGAGCAGCGGCCGGGTGCAGGCCCTGTCCTGATTTTCACGATAGGCAACGGCGCGGGCCACACGAGCGTCGCCTCCGCAATCGCCGAGGCCCTGCACGACGCAGATCGGCGGTCCGCTGTGGTCGTGGACGTCGCTGACTATATGAGTCGCCTGGCGCGCCTGACGCACGTGACTGCGTACTTATGGCTCGTCAAGCACTGGCCCGCGCTCTGGGACCGCATCGATCGCTATCAGAAACGGCAGCCGCACACGAGCCCGGAGTGGTACTACCGCCGCACATGCCGGCGCCTGCGGGATCTCGTAGGACAGCTCGATCCCCCGGCGCTGGTCGCTACGGAAGTCGGATGCTGCGAGATCGCTGCCCTGATCAAACGGGACCTGAGGCTTCGCGTCCCGCTCGTTGCGGTTAACGGCGAGTACGACGTCGATCGCGCGTGGCTACAGCCGGAAGTCGACTTGTTCTGCGTGACGACCGAGGAAATCCGCGATCGATTGTCGGCGCTGGGGGGGTCGCGCCGTCAGATTCGAGCCTGGGGCGTTCCGCTTGCAGCGTGCTTTCATGTGTTCGACGATCGCGAGCGGCTCCGCGAGGCTGTGTGCGGCTGGTTGAATCTCGAGACAGAGAAGCCGCTCCTTCTCGTCGCGGGCGGAAGCGAAGGCCTTGGCCGCGTGGAAGCGGCGGCCGCGCGACTGCTGCGGCTCGAGCACTCGCGCCCGCAAGTCGTCGTGCTGGCAGGGCGCAACGAACGATTGAGGCAGCGCTGCGAACGGCTTGCCACGCGATACCCGAATAGACTGCGTGTGCTCGGATGGACGTCGCGCATGCCGGAACTGATGCGCGCCGCCGACCTGATTGTCTCGAAGCTGGGACACACGTTCGACGAGGCGATCGCGAGCGGCCTGCCGCTCATCGCCCTCGAACCGCCGCCTGGCGCAGAGCGCGTGCAATACCGGATGCTCGACCAATGGGGTGTCGGACGCGCCGTCCGCAGTCTCGACGAGATGGCACGCGTCGTTGGTGCGCTTCTCACTGACCGCGTCGAGCTCGATGCCATGCGCGCGGCCGCGGCGGCTCGTTCCAGCCCGCGCGCGGCGCACCGCATCAGCGACTGGATCGACACGGCGACCCTTGACATGCGCGGCGACGCGACGGGCCACGCGATCTATGCGGAGGAGCCTGCGCTGTGACGGCCGCTCTGCAGATCCTCATCGGCGGTGCGGCCCTGTGTGGAGGCGCCGCCACCGGCGCCGTTTATTACGCGACGTACGCCGTGCGCACGCAGTGGCTCGGTCCGGCGGTATGGCGCGGCCGCGGTGACGTTTCTTCCGTCGCTCTGACGTTCGACGATGGTCCGAGCCCCGACACCGAACGGATCCTGGACATCCTGGAGCAATGTGGCGTTGGCGCGACGTTCTTCATGGTCGGCCGCCACGTCGAGCGCCATCCAGAAACGGCGAGACGAGTGGTCGCATGCGGCCACGATATCGGAAATCACTCGTACTCACATCCCATTTACCTGTATCGCCGCGCTCGTGAGACGTATCGGCAGCTTGCGCGCACACAGGACGTTATCAGCGACGTCACAGGCGTGCGGCCGACGTGGTCACGCCCTCCGTGCGGCGTTCGCACTCGCGCCTATTTCGACGCGGCGCGAGCGCTGGGTCTGTGCACCGTGCAGTGGACCGTGTCGGGGCTCGACTGGAAGCGAAGAAGCCCGCAATCGATTGCTGGCCGAGTGATTGAACATGCCGCTCCTGGTTCGATCGTCCTGCTCCACGACGGCGACAGCGCCGGCAAACGGGATCGCTCCAGGACGGTCGCGGCTCTTCCTCTCATCGTAGACGGGCTCACGCGGCGCGGACTCCATGTCTCGTCGCTGACGCAATTGATTCACACTCCGGCGTCTGAAGCATGAAGGGAGCAATCGCTTGAGGGTATTCCTCGATTTCGACGGGACGGTCTCTCGAGAGGACGTCGTTGACACGATCCTCGAGACGTACGCGGATCCTGCCTGGCTTCGCGTCGAACAGGACTGGCAGGCGGGCCGAATTGGCTCTCGCGAGTGCCTGCGGGCGCAGATGGCGCTCGTACGCGCGACCGAAGATGAGATGAATGGCCTCCTCGATCGAATCCAGCTTGACGATGGGTTCGCGGGGCTGCTGGAGATGTGCGTCCGCGACGCGGTGGCCGTTCATATTCTGAGCGACGGCTTCGACTACTGCATTGGGCGGATCCTGCGCCGCGCCGGACCGGACATCGAGCGGCTCCTCGGCGGAGTGGAGGTGTGTGCGAGCCACCTCGAGCCGTGCGGCGACCGTGACTGGCGCGTGGACTTTCCGCTTTTCCCGAACATGTGTGCGCACGGGTGCGCCACATGCAAACCCGCGGCAATGCGTCTGCTCGACGCGGACGACCGGGGACCGACCGTGTTCGTTGGAGACGGCTTGTCGGACCGCTACGCGGCATCTGCGGCAGACGAGGTGTTTGCCAAAGGCACGCTCGCCCGCTACTGCCGTCGCGAGGGCATCGCCTACAGGCATTACAAAGATCTGCGGGACGTCACCATCTCGCTCGAGAAGATGCTTCGCGACCGCGCGATCCAGCTGTCGCCCGAACGCATCACGCGAGGCACCCTATGGGCCCGGTAGTCGACGACGTTCTGGGGTTGAGCCATAAACCGGACGAAGCGGAACTGCTCCAGCTCGAACAGAAGTACTGCTCGTGGGGCGATACGGTGCACTATCTGGATCCGCCCAAGTTCTTCGAGCGTGCCGAGGGCAACTATCTCTACGACCGCGAGGGCATCCCCTACCTCGATCTGCAGATGTGGTACTCGGCCGCAAGCTTCGGGTACGGCAATTCACGGTTGAATCAATCGCTCAAGGATCAGATCGACAGGCTTCCGCAACTCGCCTGTCAGTATCTCCACCCTGAAAAGGTTCAACTGTCGACGGCAATCGCCCGCCTGAACGAATCGAAGTTCGGGCGTGCGGGGCGCGTCCATTTCAACGTCGGCGGCGCCCAGGCGATCGAGGACTCCCTGAAGATCGTGCGCAATGCGACCGGAAAGAGCGTGGTCTTCGCGTTCATGGGGGGCTATCACGGCAGGACGCTCGGCGCGAGCGCCATCACGTCGAGCTATCGCTATCGCCGCCGCTACGGCCACTTCTCGGACCGCGCGCACTTTGTTCCGTATCCATATTGTTTCCGGTGCCCGTACGACAAGAAACGAGAGGACTGCGATCTGTATTGCGTCAAACAGTTCGCGAAGAACTTCGAGACCGAATACAACTCCTTCTGGGATGCGAAAGCGCGTGAGTCCGAGTTTGCGGCGTTCTACATCGAGCCGATTCAAGGCACCGGCGGGTACGTCGTGCCGCCCGTCGGGTATTTTCCGGCACTCAAAAAGATTCTCGACGAGCGCGGCATCCTGCTCGTCGACGACGAGATCCAGATGGGTTTCTTCCGGGCGGGGAAGTTCTGGGCCATTGAGAACTTCGACGTCGTCCCCGACATTGTCGTCTTCGGCAAGGCGCTGACGAACGGCCTGAATCCGTTGTCCGGCATCTGGGCACGCGAGGAGTTGATCAACCCGGACACCTTTCCGCCGGGCTCGACGCACTCGACGTTCTCCGCCAATACGCTGGGAACCGCCGTCGGTCTCGAGGCGGTGCGAATGATGACCGAGACCAACTACGAGGAGATCGTCAGAAGGAAGGGGAGCTATTTCCTGGCGCAGCTCAAAGCCCTTCAGGCCAAGTACCCGAGGGTCATCGGCGACACCGACGGGATTGGCCTCGCGCTGCGAATTGAGATCTGCCGCGAAGACGGCCGCCTGCCGGACCGCGAGCTGACGGATCGGATCTTCGCGGAAGGCATGAAAGGAAACCTCGACGCCCGCGGGCGTCCCATGGGCCTCGTGCTCGATGTCGGCGGCTACTTCAAGAATGTCTTCACCCTGGCGCCGTGCTTCGAGATGACCGAAGACGAGATCGATCTGGCCGTCGAGCTTTTCGAGCAACTGATCCGCCGATGCGCGCCGGACAGAACCTAGTCAAGACATGCTTGCCAGCCTGAGCGATCGGATCGAGTCGGTGGCGCTGCGAAGCGCCCCGAAAACCGCGGCGCGTGTGCTCGGCGCCATCCCTTCGTCGGCGCTCGAGGCGCTGCAGCGGGTACGTTTCCGGCGAACCTTGCAGCGCGCCGCCGAGCGGTCGTCCTTCTACCGCGAGCAGTTCCGCCGCCGCGGCATTGATGTCAAACGCGTCGAGCACCCCTCACAGCTCGGTGACTTCTACACGACGGGCGAGGATATTCGAACCCACGGAGCCGAGGCCTTTACGACCGGTCGAGGAGACACGGCGTTCGAAACGACCGGCACGACATCGGCGGTTACCAAGCGCATCGTTTTTTCCCGGCGCGAGCTGGACGCCCTCGGCTGCGCCAGTGCTGCGGCGCTCGCGGTGCTTGGACTGGGACCCGACGACATCGTCCTCAGCGCGTTCGACTGCTCGTTCTGGGTGTCTCCCGCAGTCGTGCGAACGGCGCTTCAGTACATCGGATGCTTCCACGTCGAAGCGGGCAAGATCCCACCGTCTGAGTTCTACGAGCGAGCGCTGCGCTACCGTCCGTCGATCATCTTCGGTGAACCGTCATGGATCGTCCGGTTGTCCGAAGTAGCCGGGGAGCGCGGCACCTGGCCGGTTAGATTCCTCTGCGCGGGCGGCGAGAATCTGACCGAGGAGGCGCGTCGCAGCGTCGAACGCGCGTGGGGCGCTCCGCTCTTCTTGAGCTACGGGCAGACGGAAGCGTTCGGATCGCTCGGGCTCGAGTGCCGCGAGCAGCACGGATATCACAGGAACGACTTGCACTTCCTCTTCGAGATCGATGCTGCTGACCAGACCGGTCAGGGGGAACTCGTCTACACGACGCTGACCCGCGAGGTGATGCCGCTCATTCGCTACCGCTCGAGCGACGTGACACACCTCATCGATGAGCCCTGCGCGTGCGGCCTCTTTGCGCGCCGCATTGCCAAGATTCACGGCCGCGCGGACGAGATGGTCGTCTGCGGCATGGGGAACGTCGGCCCGTGGGTGTTCGCAGAACTGCTTCGCGGCGTTCCGGTCGCGGGAGACGAGTGGCAGGCGGTGGTGACCTGCGATGGCCGACGCGACATCATCGAGCTGCGGATGGAATGTGATGCGACCTTGAATCCCGCGTGCGTCCGGCGGACAGTGCTGGAAACTCTAAGATCGAACTTCCCCGACTTTTGGAAGAATCGGGAAATGGGCCTCTACGATTTGCGGATGACCGTGTCGCCCGCCGGAACCCTTCGCCGCGAGCGGAAACTGCGTCGCGTTGTCGATCAGCGTGAGATGACGACAGCGTCACTCTGACTGGACTGCCCGAGCGGCGGCGGCGACGATCGTGTGGCGTGCAATCATCTCCCGCCACCGCTGAAACCGGCTGGAATCGCGGATCTCGTCGCGGTGTCCGGGCTCAATGGTGAACGCGACCTCGAGTGATGGAATCTCGAGCACGCTCAAAAGATCGCTGCTCGTTTCACGGTTATATACCCACGTATGGAATTCGGTCGTGTCGAAAGCGTCGTTGGGAACTGACAGCCGGCCAGGCGTGATCATCTCCGGTGCGGCGCCTTTCACCGGCCCAGCGATCTGTTGTTGAACCGTTGGCGGGCCCAACACGACGAACACCAGCCCTCTCGCGGAACGGGAGCCGGGCGTCCTGCCGATCGTGAACTGTGCATCGGCGCTACGGATACGCGCCAAGATGGTGTCCTTGAATTCGTTTCTGTCGGTCCTGGGCGTCGGGTCGCGGCGCTTCCAGTACGTCTCGCGGAACTGCTGGCGCGCCTCCTCCGACTGAAGATGCTTCCACTCCTGCTTTTCTTCGGACGTGAGAAAGTACGCCTCTGGTGACCTGGACCAATCTTCGGCGCCAGGGACAGTCACGGGTGCGTTGAGCAACGCGGCGAACAGGAAAAGCTCGAGCGTCATGATCACAGTCTACGACGGCTCTTCGCTGGCCATGGTCTGCGCGGCCAAAGGCTCGATTCGTCGGGCTTTTGCATTCAATGCGACGCGCCCCCGCGACGCACGTCCGCCAGCGTCCGCGCGATCTCAGGCTGGTTGGGATCGAGGCGCAGCGACTGACGGAGCGCCGCCTCCGCTCCCGCGCTGTCCCCCACAGCAAGACGTGTCAGGCCCAGCCCGTTCAGCGCCATCGTCGACGGCGGACCGGCCTCGATCGCCCGCTCGAAGTAGGGGAGCGCCTCCGCGGGATGGCCTCCGGAGGCGAGCGCACCCGCCAGATACAGCAAGGACTCCTGATTGCGCGGCTCGCGCTCGATAGCCTGACGAAAGAGCTGGACCGCCTGATCCGGATGTCCGCTCCGGACGCGCACGACGCCCAGTTTCGTGAGTGCCGATACATCGCCGCCATCGATCGCGAGGACGCGTTCGTAGCGCGCACTCGCGGTCGACAGATCCTGGCGCAGCAGAGCAAGGTCGCCGAGACGGCGGAGCGCTTCGATGTGATCCGGAGCGAGCTTCAGGACGTGCTCGCACAACGCGGTGGCCTCGCCGTAGTTGTGCTCCTGGATGCGCACCTCGACGAGTGAGATCAAGGGTTGCGCGAACGTCGGGTTCTCGCGTGCGGCGCGTTCGAGAATCAGCGCCGCTTCGTCGAGGCGGCCGGCGAACCGGAGATTGTCGCCAAGCACGATTGCGTCTTCCGGCGTCAGTTCGCCCTCCTTGTCGAGAGCCCGAAGGTCCGCGACGGCGAGATCGTGACGTCCAGCGGCGGCGTAGGCGACGGCGCGGGTGCGGCGGGCCATCAGCAAGCCCGGATCGTCTGCGAGCACTGCGGTCAGCTCTCGAATGGCGACCTCGGGCTCGGTTCGCGCCGTAGACATCCCGCGATTGAGACGCGGCAAGAGTCGGATGCCGTCCTTCGGATCGCGAAGCGCAGTACCGGCGCGCGAGACACGACCTCCGCTGACGTATCCAAGCGCGCGCAGACGCTCGGCCGCTTCGGCCTCGACTGGAGCTGTCACGGCCGGCGCGGGCGTACGAAGCAGCGCTTCTTCAAGCTTGCGGCTCAACTCGTTGGCACGCGCATGCTGCTCCTCCACACGGTTCGTCTTCTCTGAC
This sequence comes from Acidobacteriota bacterium, assembly GCA_003222675.1. Lineage (GTDB taxonomy): Bacteria > Acidobacteriota > Vicinamibacteria > Vicinamibacterales > 2-12-FULL-66-21 > QHWT01. The sequence continues at coordinate 193,074 of QHWT01000055.1, forward strand.
GCATCGTGCTCCAGGTCATACAGCTCCGGGTGCGGCGCCTTGATGAACTTGAGACCCGCGATCCGCCAGGCGAAAAGCGGGGCCCATCCCAACTCCATCTCGGGATACAGCGACTCGGCGTACGACGGAGCATCCGACATCTCCTGCCCGTCGGCGGCCGCGCGAAGCGAGCGGCCGTCGACATCGTTGAGGCGCCCGAGCCCCGCGTAATCCGCAAGCGTTGGCAACACGTCTATCGAACGGGCGACTGTACGGGATAGGTAACCTGCGGGAATCCCCGGGCCCGCCATGACCCAAGGCACTCGAATCGTCGCGTCGTACAGAAAGATTCCGTGTGTGCCCTCTCCGTGCTCGCCAAGGCTTTCACCATGGTCCGCGGTGACAACGATCATCGTGCGCGCGGTTTCATTCCTGACATCGAGCGCATTGAGCAGACGTGCAAGCTGCCGATCGACGAAGGCGATCTCGCCGTCGTACGGCGACTGGCGGTACCGTTCCGCCAGATCTGCCGGCGGCTCGTACGGCGCGTGCGGATCGTAATAGTGGACCCAGAGGAACCAGGGTGGCGCGGGCGCTGCTGCGGAACTCGACGTCTGGAGCCAGCGAAGCGCCGCGTCGGTGGTCGCATCGGCGAACCGCTCGACGTACGGCGTCCGGCGTCGATCGTTTCCTCTGGGCAGATGATCGTCGTAGGTTTCGAATCCGCGATCGAACCCGAACCGGCGATCGAGTGGAAAGCCGGACACGAATGCGGCCGTCCGGTAGCCCGTCTGCCGGAAGTCCTCGGCGGCGGTCCTGACCTGCGGAGATAAAGTAAAACCGCTGTTGTTCCGAAAACCATGGCCGAGCGGAATCTGGCCGGTCAGAATGGACGCGTGTGACGGTCCGGTCAGCGGCGCGTGGGCGACCGCTGTCTCGAAGCGGACGCCCCGTCTGGCCAGAGCATCGATCGTGGGCGTGGACGCATTCGTATATCCGTAACACCCGACGTGATCCGCACGAAGCGTGTCGATGGTGACGAGCAGCACGTTCGGGCGGGTCGGGGACGAGTCGCGGGACGTGCCTGCCCCGCAGCCGGCGGCCAGCATCACTGCCGTCAGAGCAGAGACGGCCGTGAACGCGGATCTCATCGGGTACGCCAAGCGAGACTATCCACCGCTCCATACATATGTTAGAAACGCGTTGACAACAAGCAAGCCGGTTAGAAATTCACCTGACGAGGTTGAAGATGATGAGGAGACTCTTCGCCACGATACGTGAAACGCCGCTGGCCAGGCCGGGCGCCATCACATTCGTGCTCCTGATCGCGGCCGCCTTCGGTACGCCTGCCTTTGCGCAGTCGTTCCTGGGAACGATCCGCGGAACAGTCACCGATCCCCAGGGACAGGTCGTTTCCGGTGCAGCCGTGCTGATCACCGATGAGGCGACGGGCGTGCCCCGCGCGCTCGAGACGGATGCGCAGGGTCGCTACGAGGCGCCGAACGTCAGACCCGGGACGTACCGGGTCGAGGTCGTCACGCAGAACTTCAAGAAGTTCGAGAGGACCGGCGTCGTGCTGCGCGCCGCGGGAACCGCGCTGGTCGACGTCAATCTCGAACTGGGCAACGTGAGCGAGACGGTCACCGTCGCCGGCGACGCGCTCAACAACATCACGCTCGACAACCCGGCCATCTCCCGCGGCTTCGACGAGCAGCAGCTTCACGATCTTCCGCGGGATACGCGCGACATCCAGTCGTTCCTGCTCCTCAACCCCAACGTCGTGGGCGGCAGCGACGACATCCAGTTCCTCGGCGGGAAGACCTACGGCGTGTCGTACATCCAGGACGGCCAGGCGTCGACGAACGCCATCTTCGGAACCGTGGGCAACTCCGCACCGGGCCTCGACGCGGTTTCGGAGATCAGCGTGCTCTCGAACTCGTACAGCGCCGAGTACGGCGGTCTCGCCGGCGTCGTCGTCACGACGAAGCGTGGAGCGAGCAGCTATCGCGGCACAGGATTCTACGACTTCAACAACAACTCCCTGAACGCCTTGACCTACAACCAGAAACTCTCGGGCGTCGAGCGCGGCGATCCGCTCTCGGACACGCACGAGTATCGCTGGGGTGGGAGCACTGGCGGTCCTGTGGTCCAGGGAAAGCTGTTCTTCTACGCGAACTACGAGGGATCGAACGACAAGAGCATCTTCGGCGGCGGCCGGGCGACAGTTCCGACCCAGGCGATGCGGAACGGCGATTTTCGCGGCACTGCGATCGTGCCGAAGGACCCGAACACGGGGCAGCCGTTTCCGGGCCAGGTGATTCCCGGCGATCGGATCGATCCGGCAGCAAAGTCCATCATGAACTTCTTCTATCCGCTGCCCAACCAAGGAACGCTCGCGTCCGGCTACGGTGTTTTCCAGCAGTTCGTGCCGGAGACGCGCCACCGGCAGCGCGCCGACCTGAGGCTCGATCACGAGGCGACGAAGAACGATTCGTTGTTCATCCGCTCGAGCTATCAGAACAGGGATCCCAACAGCATCACCTTTGAGGGTGGTGGCGCCCTCACGAATCTGCCGATCCTGAATACCAGGCTCAATACGGCGTCTATCATCGGCGGCTGGACGAAGATTTTCTCGGCCACGAACGTCAACGAGCTTCGCGCGGGATACAACTATGACAACTCGCGACGGGAAAGCACGTTCCTCGCCGCGGACGTGGCGTCACGGCTCGGTATCGAAAACGCACCGAGCCTGTCGGCCGACCGCCGCGGGTTCCCTTCGTTTCAATTTACGGCCGGCGCGAACAGGCCCAGCAACATCGCCGACGCTGGCCGCAACGTCGACCGCACCGTGCGCCAGAACGCCTTCTCGCTCAGCGACAGCTTCACGTCTATCCTGGGAGCGCATACGCTGAAGAGTGGCGGCCTGTGGACGCGCAACACCGCTCGCGACGGGTTTGGCTTCGGCGTCAATTTCCGCGGACAGTATCGGTTCCGCGGCACAGCGACCGGAAACGCGTTCACCGACTTCCTGCTGGGCGTGCCCTTCGACGTGCGCGACCAGGTGACGAACCGCGGGCCGCTGGATGGTCAGTCGAACGACATCGCGTTCTTCAGCCAGGACGACTGGCGCATCAACAAGAGCCTGACGCTCTTCCTCGGCCTCCGCTATGAGGTCGTAGGGGCATGGCACGAGAAGGACCACACGCTCGCGAACTTCCTGCCTGTCGACGGCGGTCATCACGTGGTGCCAAATGCGCAGGTCGCTGCGTTGCTGCCGCCCGGCCTGATCGCGCTCGGCCGCACCCTTACCGCAGATCAAGCGGGCCTGCCCGACACCCTGGTCAATACCGACAAGAACAACTTCAGCCCCCGAGTGGGCTTTGCGTGGCGTCTCGACGAGAGCAACAAGACCGTGCTCCGTGGCGGCTTCGGATTATTCCATCCGACCGTCGCGGTCCAGGGCATCCGGGATCTGCTCGCCACCAACGAATTCCGGTTCGTGAACACGCGAACCGGCGGCCGGCTCCGCAATGGGTTCTCCGGCGGAACCGCGACGGTGGACCTGGCTGATTTCGGCAATCAGGGGATCGACCCGAACCTGGAGAGCCCGGACATTTATCAGTACAACCTCACGCTGGAGCGCGAGCTGGTCGGCCAGATGGGGCTGCGCGTGAGTTACATCGGATCGACGATGAGGAAACTGCTGGTGGATCAGGACCACAATACGCTGCCCGCGAGCACGGTCCCCTTCGATCCGTCCGTTCCGTCTGACTATGCGCGTCTGCCCTTTCCCCTGTATGGCTACTTCATGGACGTCGTCGCGAACGCCGGCAGCGGTCAGTTCAATGCGCTCCAGTTCGAGCTGCAGCGACGGTATCGAAACGGTCTCGCGTTCAACGCGGCCTACACGCTGGCGCACTCGGACAGCAACGCGCCCGACACGGGCAACAGCACGATCGGCCCCGTGCAGTTCGATCCCTACGACATCGAGAAGGACCGCGGTCCCGATCCGAACGTCGTCAAGCACCGCATCGTCGCGAACGCCACGTGGGATATTCCGGTGGGGCACGGTCGAGCGCACGGCGCGAACATGGCGAACTGGGCGAACGCGCTCTTCGGCGGATGGACCACGTCGACGCTGTTCCAGGCGCGCAGCGGTCAGAACCTCACGCCGTTCTTCAGCGGGTTCTATACGACCAGCCCGTGGAATACGGGGAAAGCGCTGGACGGTCTGGGGAACTTCTTCTGTTGCGCGTGGCGTCCGGACCAGATCCGGGATCCCAACAGCGGAGGAGCCCGCGACGCGTTCTTCGATCAAACCGCATACGCGATTCCCGCACCGGGATTGCTCGGCAACGCGAAGAAGGGCAGCCTGAAGGGTCCTGGAACGTGGGTGGTGAACTTCGCGCTCTACAAGGATCTGGTGACGCACGATCGCTTCAGACTGCAGTTCTCGGCGCTGCTCGACAACGCGTTCAACCATCCGCAGTTCTTCGCGGAGTATGGAGGCGGATTCGTCGATCTGACGTCGCTCTTGATCGACGAGGATCCTCACAACGGCACAACCGGCGTGCTGGGTGCGGATGCTATACGCAGTGTGGAGGGGTTCTCGCCGGGACGGGTCATACGCCTGGGTTTACGAGCGACGTTCTAGGGCACGTCGTCCGTTCGCGCATCGGGCGCGAACGGACGCACACATCAGGCGTTACCCGACGATTTCGTTGAAACCGTCGATGACTGACGCGTCGGCCAGTCCTTCGTCTGCGAAGCGTTTCTCTCCCAGGTGAAGCTCGGCGTCTCGCGCGAGGCGTTGCAGTTTATCCTTCAACGCGGCTTCTACGGCCTGGCTGCGATTCCGGAATTTCTGTTTCGGCACGGGCTCGTCGACCGCGAGGGACTCACTTCCGCATGAAGGCATCCACCTCGGCGACGAAGCGCTCGGGCTGATCGAGTTGAATGAAATGATAGCTGTTTTCGATTTTGATCAGTCGTGCGCCCGGTGCGTTCGCGAATGAAAGACGCATCGACGCCTCATATTGATCCGGCGGAATCGGCGCGTTTGGCGGAACGACGTAGAGCACCGTCATCGGAACGGTGATCCGCGCGAGCTCCGGGCGCAGGTCCGTCACGATTAATTCGTGAAATGCATTCGCAACCGTGCGTCGATCGCTGCCGCGCACCTGCTGCAGCAGCACGGGCCGCATCGCCTCAGTACGCGTCATGTTCGGGATCATCTGTTCCATCATGCCCGTGGACGAGACCGGCGGATCCGCAAGCATCTGCGCGCGGATCTGATCGGCAACCGGGCGCACGCTTTCCGCCGTGGTCCCTGGCGGGCCGAACATCATGCCCAGGAATGGCGGCATATCCACGACCATCAGGCGGCCGGCGGTGTCGGGATGGCGCGTGACCAGCATCATGCCGATCGAGCCGCCCATCGAATGGCCGATGACCGCCGGCCGCTCGAGACCCTGTTCACGAATGTAGCGCGCGATCTCTTCCGCCACAGGTGCGGCGACCGGCCCATCTGCGTTGGCGCCCGCCGCGAAGCCGGCGAAGCCATTCACCTGCACGAGGCGCAGGCGGTAGCGGTCCTCGAGCATCGCGGCCACGCCGGCCCAGAGGTCGCGATGCGACGTGAGGCCCGGAATAAGGATGATGTCCGGCCCCTTCCCACGTGTGGCGATGCCGATGCGTTCGGAGATGAAGCCGCGAGCCGGCACGCGCGCATCGTCGTGCGGGCGCGTCGAGGCGCAGGCCGTCAATGCCAGGGCCGCGCCAGCGAACACGAAAAACCTGCGTGTCATTTCAGGACGCGTTTACTTGCCGGCTGCCGACGATCGACGCGCCTGGGTGAGCTTTTCCACGTCTTCACCCTTGATTGAGCGGAGAACAATCTCGAACCCGTCAGTGAGGGCGATCGAACGATTTCGATAGTCCCGGTAAAAGGCATCCAGTCCGTCGGAAATCTGGCCGACGGTCACGTTCGCAAAGTAGTGTTCGGTCCGGTCTCGGTATGTGCGACGCGGATCGGGCAGAGAGCCCTGCCTGCCATCCGGCAAGTCCGCTTTGTCGAGTACGCTGAACCTGCTCCCGAGATCCATTCCGTCCATGAAGCCGAGTATGTAGAGCAGCCTGAAGCCAGCTGATTGCCGATTCCACCAGTTGCCATCGTGGCGGGGTTCTTCGGCGAGCAATCCGATGCAGCAGACCAGCAGAGAAGCGGCGAGTACCACTTGCGCTCGCATCGCGGAACTCCTCATTCGGCACACCTCCAGAGTTCGGACTCGAGAGGAAAGCCCTGGCTCCGCGGCCAGGGCCTTCTCGATCTCACTGCACGTTGACGGTGATTGGCGCCGAAGGTATGCCGTTCGCGACCACGATGAGATCGCTCAACCCCGTCTCCATTCCAGCCGGCACGTCGTACTCTGTCGAGGCGGTCCCGGTGTAGGCAATGGCCATCGTGCTGTGATCGTGGGTGCGAGCGTAGAACACGTGGCCCGTCGTGCGGTTGGTGATCCGTACGAGAGGATAGTTCGTTGCCGCCTGTGCATCGTCGCCGTATGCGGCGCCTTGCGAGAAGCCGTTGAAATTGGTTCCTGAGATTCGATACGTCTTTCCGCGACTGATGTTCGTGACGGAAGCGGTCGAGGATATTTTCGGCGCCCACGCTGGATTGGGGCTGCCGGTTGACGTGTAGACGAACGCGTTGCCGCTGATGTCGGTCCACAGGATTTCACCCGTGGGCAGGACGAGCATGTTTCCCAGGAACGAGGGCTCGCGGAGCGCGGGAGGGGGCGCGGCAACGGGAAGAAAGTTGCTGCCGTCCCATTCGAAGAATTTCGCTCCGGATTTGAAAATGCCCGGGCTCGTTTCGAGCAGCACGTTGCCATCAGGGAGCAGCGCCGCGGGTCCATCCGAGATATCCAGGGCCGACGGGAAGTCGGGACCGGGCGTCCAGATGCCCGTGTACGTGTCGAAGATCGATGTGTGGCCCGCCCCGTGCGGTCCGCCGTTCGCGCCGGTGGCTAACACCGTGCCATCCGGTCGCAGCACGGCGGGCCCGACTTCGTACGAGGCCTTGTCCGCGCTGGGATACGAGTCCCAGAGTTGGACGACCGTGCTGCCCGCGCTGCTCCACGTTGCCCTGCGGGGATCGTAGAGTTCGGAGTTCGTGCCGTTCGCGTCGTACGAAAAGACATAGGCATCGACGGTGAGCACGCGTCCGTCGGGCAGCAGCGTCCATCCTTCCTCATCGTTGACCGTCGCCTTGCCGGCACCCGTTGGAACCCACGTCAGCTTCTTCGCATCGAACAGTGCGGTCTCTTTCGTGCAGCAGTTCGACACCATGTACGTGCCGTTCGCAAGGACGACACCCTGCGCATCACCGATGGTCTGCCATCCTGCGGGAGGACCGACGGGTGTCCACACATTTGCCGCCGGATCGTAGATTGCCCCCTTGTTCGTCCAGACCGCCTGACAGAAGTTGTACTCGCCGCCTTCCATGATGACGCGTCCGTCGGCCAGCACCGCGGAACTGAAATACAGCGGCCCATACCCATCCGGCAGCGATGCGATCCGACTCCATGTGCCGTTGATGTAGCTGCCATGGCTGTCAGGCGTGAGACGCCACCAGTCGCGCGCGCACCCGTTGTGCGCGATAACGGTGCCATCGGTAAGAAGAAGAGGATTGCTCGCGGCAAACTGCGGCTGGTTGAGCAGCGGTGTCCATGTCTGCGCGCTGGCGACGCCGGAGCCGAGGACTAGCGCGACCGAGAGGGTGGACAGAATGCCTCTTGCCATCTGGAATCCTCCTGATGAGGAGTTGGGGGCGCGCCATGATTAGTCGCGCGCCACGAGTCAACGCGACGCATTCGCCATGTGGCCGCGATCTCGTCACGCCTCAGTCGCAGCAACGCAAGGCCGTTGTTGTAATGGGAGACGCACCGCCGTCGCCGGCCGCGGACGCCTGCTACGGTGCGCCCGCGCACGTGTCAGTCGTCGAGCATGAAGCGGCAGGTGCCGACCCGCACAGCCGCGCCGACGTGCGTGGTCCGCACGACCTGGCCCGCGCAAACCTGCTTGCCACGCGCCAGTGATCCGATGTGGACGGGAGGCGACACCATGACTTCGACGGCGGCGCCGGGTTGCAGCTCAGTCGGACCGAAGAGGATGCCCGACTCGCTCAGGTTCATGACCCTGCTGTGGAACCAGTGGTCGTCGCCCACTCGCCGGTAGGCGATCGGGATGGAGAGTGCGATGCGGATTGCGCGCGGTGTCAGAGCAATCACGTCACCTTCCTCATGTGATGGAAACCGGGTTTCGTTCGCGCCGACATCCTCCCCTGAAGCCGAATCGCTGTCAAATGGTTTGATTGAGCGCGCCGGCCGAATCCTCCTTGTCCTTCCAGGCAAATTGGAGCAATAGCAATGGATGTATGCTCCGCGGCATGGATTCGAGCAGGCGTGCGCTCCTGAGGACGTCAGCCGGTTTCATTGCTGCGTCCCTGCGCGCGCCGCTCGCATTCGCCCAATGGCAGGAGAGCCAGCGATATCCGGATCCGCTGATCCAGATCATCGACCCGAGCTTCGCTCAATACCGGATCAACACCGCCAAAGTGGAGCGGCTCGCGTCCGGCATGCGCTGGTCGGAAGGACCGGTCTGGTTCGGCGACGGTCGACACCTTCTCTGGAGCGACATCCCGAACAACCGGATCATGAAGTGGGAGGAAGAAACCGGAGCCATCAGCGTGTTCCGCAAGCCCTCGAACTACGCCAACGGCAACACGCGCGACCGAGAGGGCCGTCTTGTGACGTGCGAGCACGGCGCCAGGCGCGTCACGCGGACGGAATACGACGGCACCATCACGGTCGTGGCCGACACGTACGAGGGGAAACCGCTCAACTCACCCAACGACGTCGTGTGCCGATCGGATGGGTCGATCTGGTTCACGGATCCACCGTTCGGCATTCTCGGCAACTACGAGGGGCACGCCGCCAGGCCGGAACTACCGACGAACGTCTATCGAGCCGAGTCCGGCACGCGCCGACTGTCGGTCGTCGCGGGCGACGTCAACCGTCCGAACGGCCTGTGCTTCTCGCCTGATGAACGCCATCTCTACATCATCGAGGCCGGCATCACACCGCGTGTGATTCGCGGGTACGACGTCATCGACGGCGGCGCCAGGATCGCAAACGGGCGCACGCTCGTGACCGCGCAGCCAAACGGTACTCCCGACGGGATGCGCTGTGACGTCGATGGAAATCTCTGGGTCGGGTGGGGCATGGGTGCGGAAGGTCTCGACGGCGTCGCGATCTTCAATCCCGAAGGGAAGCTGATCGGCCGCATCAACATGCCGGAGCGGGTCGCGAACGTCTGCTTCGGCGGACTGCACCGCAATCGGCTGTTCATGGCCGCCAGCACATCGCTCTATTCGCTCTACGTGAATACGCAAGGAGCGCTCGGCGGTTAGCTGGAGCTCCTCATGATCCGTCTTCAGCTGCGAGAAGCGTCGCGATCGCTCGTCCATGACGGCCGATTCGCCGCCGTTGCCGTTGCGCTGCTCGCGGTCACGATAGGCGCGGTTACCGCGATCTACGCCATCGTCCATGCGGTCGTGCTGCGGCCGTTTCCATTTGCCGATCAGGATCGTCTCGTCGTGATCTGGCAGCGCGACGATCGGCGTGCGCAGCCGGTCATCGAAGTTGCGCGCGGCGAGATGGTGGAGTGGCGTGCCCGCTCGCGATCCTTCGAGGATCTGGCGGTCGTCGGTTCCGTGAACTGGGGCCTGACGTTCGCAGGCGCCTCCTCGTCCGAGTTCGTGCCATTGTCCGCGGCGTCCGCGTCGTTCTTCGCGGTCCTTGGGTCGGCTCCCCTTATCGGGCGCGCCTTCGAATCAGCGGACGAGGACGGTCCGATACCGCGCGTCATGGTGATCAGCCACGGACTCTGGCGGCGCCGCTTCGGCGGCGATCGCGGGATCGTCGGACGAGCGGTCGCAGTGAAGCTCGATGCCGATGGGCCGGCCATTCCAGTAGAAATTGTCGGAGTCATGGGGAAGGACTTCGACTACCCGCGTGGCGCCGACGTCTGGGTGCCGGCAGCTCCGCTGATTCGCAAGTACGGCGGCGAAGGAGCTCTCGCGGGCCTGCGGGTGTTTTATGTCGTTGGGAGAATGAACGACGGCACATCGCTCGAAGCTTCCGCACGCGAGCTTACGGACGTGATGCGCACGGTGGCGATATCAAAGGGATGGGAACCAAATACAGCCCTCGTGCTGGTTCCGATCGCGACGTATCTTCTCGGTCCCGCCGGACCAGTGCTGTGGACCCTGCTTGCCGGGGCTGTGCTGATGCTTGCCATCGCGTGCGCCAACGTGGCTGGCCTGCAAGTGTCACGCTCCGCGCGCCGGCAGCGGGCGCTCGCCATTCGCATGGCTCTCGGGGCGTCAAACCGTGATCTCGTGTGGCAGACGCTGCTGGAAAGCGCGGCCATTACGGTCGTCGCTGTTCTTGGCTCGATCGTCGTCGCGTTCGTCGCGGTGCGCGAACTGGTGCTGCTTGCGCCTGACGGCGTGCCGCGGCTCGACAGCGTCGCTCTGAGGCAGCCGTCCGTATTGATGGCTGGTGCGGTCGCGACGTTCGTGACGCTTCTCCTCTGCGGCCTGTGGCCTGCGTTCGTCGCTCACCGCGTGGACGCCCTGAGCGTCCTCGCGCACGGCAGCAGCGCTGCCGGAGATCCGCGCGGACGCCGAATCCAGCGCGCAGTGGTCGTCGCGCAAGTGGCCATTGCGCTGACGCTGCTTGCCGGAACGGCGCTCTTCCTGCGCACCCTGAACGGCCTCGATCGCACTGCGCTTGGTTTCCAGCCGGATCACCTCGTCGCGATCACCGTCACTCCGGCGACCGACGATCTCGCGCGATGGAATGCGTTCTACGATTCGCTGATTCCGCGCGTTGACGCTCTGCCGGACGTCACCGCTGCGGGAGCCGTGGCGCTGCGCCCGCTGAGTGGCCCCATCGGCTCGGAGAGTCAGCCCATCTTCCCCGGCCAGGATCCGACGGCTGCGGCGACAGGACTCAATCCGCACACGAATCTCGAGGTCGTCACGCCGGGTTACTTTCACGCAATGAGGATCCGTCTCGTACGCGGGCGGCTCTTCACGGCTCGAGATACGGCAAGAAATCCGGGTGTCGCCATCGTGGGCGAGACCGCCGCGCGTCGTTTGTGGCCCGGCCGCGAAGCGATCGGACAGCGGCTGCGTGACCCGACGTACAGGACGGATGCGTCGAGATCACAGGCCGAATGGCAAACCGTCGTCGGCGTCGTGGAGGACGTTCGCTATCGCGGCCTGAACGACGTCAGGCTGGACCTTTACTTACCGGCAACGCAATCCACCGATCGTGTCCAGCAGCTGATGATCCGGTCGCGCGGAAATCCTGCCGACCTTGTCGCCTCCATTCGCGCCTCGGCTCGCGAGATCGATCCCAATGCGGGCGTGTCCGGCGCGACGATCATGAGCGAGGTCGTCGCTGCCGAGAGTGCGCCGTGGCGATTTCTGATGCGAGTATTCGTCTCGTTCGCAGCGCTCGCGGGCTTCCTCTCGAGCGTCGGATTGAGCGCGGTGATCGCGTTGACCGTGGCCGTGCGGCGCCGCGAGCTGGCCATTCGAGCGGCGCTCGGCGCCGACCGCGCGCGCTTGCGGGCGATCGTGCTGCGTGAAGGCGTGCTGCTGGTCGGAATGGGCATCGCATTGGGACTGGCCGGCGCATTTGCGCTTGGCCGGGCCGTTGCGCACCTGCTCGTGGGCGTCGCTCCGCACGACCCGCTCGCTCTGAGCATCGCCGCGTGTGTCTCAGCCGCTGCCGGGTTCCTGGCCAGCGTGCTGCCGGCGCGCCGCGCCGCAAATGCGGATCCTCTCGAAGCGCTCCGAGCCGAGTGAGCGCGGCCCACCGCAAAAGCGGATGCGCATGTTCGCAAACAGAACATCGCAAAAAGTCACCGCACCGGTGACGTCGTGTTCCTGGTGAATGGCAGCGTGCTCAGTCAGAGCACGTTGACTGCCAGTGGATCCGTTACGGCAGCGGCAACGTTCAATACCGCGACGCTGCCTCATGGAACCCACCGTGTTGACGTGGTGTACCTGGGCGTTGCGAGCGTGTGCGGCCGCGATCACGATCGTGGTGAACTAGCCGCGCGGCGTCGGTGCCACTGCGTGTATTTTCTGGATAGCGGGAGTGAACGGTCCATCGCGCCCAACGTCCGATGGTGCGCGCATCCTCAGGTAAATGGCGATGTCCGGCATGGCGCTGACATTGCTGTGCGGACGTAGCGCCGACGCCAGCATCAATCCTCAGCACACCTCGGCCGTCGGCTGAAAGGACGGTCTCGTCATGAAACCTCCCTGCCGAACAATCGTCGCGATCGGCGCTGTGTTCGCGCTTCAGACGTTCGCGGCGGCCGCTCAGGATCCCGTGCAGAGCGTGCAGGCTGCGGCCACGCCGCTGCTCGCTCTGTATCGCTCGGCTCCCGCTGTCATCCGGACACTCTTTGCCAGGAACGTCAGCAACGAGTTCTTCCCCCTCGTCCGCGGCACGACATTCTTCTACGAGGGGACGAAAGACGGCGCGCCCACGCGCGACGAGGTGCACGTCACCAACCAGACGATCCGGATTCTCAACATCAACTGCACTGTCGTCCGCGACCGCGCGTTCGAAGACAACGTGCTGGTCGAGGACACCTTCGATTACTACGCGCAGGATATCTCGGGGAACGTCTGGTATTTCGGTGAGGACACGAAGGAGCTGGACGAGAAGGGACGCGTCGTCAGCACGCAAGGTACGTGGAGAGCAGGCGTGAACGGCGCGGCGCCGGGCCTGATCATGGAGGCGCACCCGCTCGTCGGCGATCGGTACTATCAGGAGCTCGCCGCCGGAGTCGCCGAGGACCAGGCGAATGTTCGCAGTTTGACCAGCTCAACGTGCGTACCGTTCGACTGCTTCCACGACGTGCTGCGGACGAGGGAGACGAGCCGCTTCGAGCCCGGCGTGGTCGAGCAGAAATACTACGCGAGTGGCATCGGTTTCATCCGGGCCGACATCCTTGCCGGAGGGAACGAACACACGGCGCTCGTTCGAATCACACACGAGTGATCGGCACGAACGCGGCTTCAGCCTTCGTTCGTGAACAGCAGCCGTGAAGAGCTGCGCGACGCCGAGTCGCGCAGCCTTCGGCGATAGCGCTCGAGCGCTGCGTCCGCCGAATTGTCAGGATCACATCATCATCCGGGTGCCGGGAGCGCGATCGACATGATTGCATCGATCGTGCGCGCGTCACTCGACTGATAGCCCACATCGCGCCTCGCAGGCGCCCTGTCACCCACTCTTCGCGCTGGTGCCACAGTGCTGCCACACCTCCGGCGTCTTTCTCTGCACGTTCGGGCAGGAGAACTCGATATCGCAAGTTTCAGGGAGGTGTTGAGATCCGACGATGGTCCGTTTTCGTGATGCTCGGGGCACTCGTGCTGTCGTCTACCGGGTGTGCTTCATCCTCCGCGGCGACGTCCCCGACCGGGACGCTTTCAACGGAGACCTTTACGGGCGCCGTGGACGTCGGTGGTCAGGCGGCGCACCCGTTCACCGTCGCGGCGTCCGGATCGTCGGAGGCGACCGTCGATCTGACCACGGCCGGCCCGCCCTCGACGATCTTCATGGGTGTTGGCGTCGGCAGCTACAGCAACTCGGTGTGCACCCTGCTCACGAACGGTTACGCCATCGTTCAGGCGCGCGCAACGGCGCAGCTATCGGGCACGTTGACCGGCGGCAGCTACTGCGTGATGGTGTATGACGCAGGCAATCAGACGGCGCAGGTGAGCTACACGGTCGTCGTGACCCACTACTGATCGATCGCGCTCCTGTCTGTCATGCTTTTTTCACAACCCGCTCGCGTAATCCTGCGTCTCGTCCTCGGCGGATGACGCCGTGTGCCCTCTGCCGGACGCACACGCACGAACAAAACACGCTGAAGCGAATGCGTGCTCGCGGCACATCCGTTGCGTGCGCTTTCCGGTCTGCCTGCGAGAAGGAGCAGCCTTGATGCGAAAAATCGTGTGGACACCCGGTACCCTTTCGAGAAGGTTCGCCAGACTGTTCGCGGCGGCTGCGACGACGGCGGCTGTCTCGCTGCCGGCCGCTGCGCAGCAACCGCCATCCGGCGGCGCGCAGAACACGCCCGCCGAGGGATCTGTCACCCCGATTGAGAGCGGCTTTTTGATCGCCCCGGACGCCAGGATCACGGAGGTGAACAACCGGTCAGCCACGCTCGTCGGCGCGTACGGCGGATGGATGACCGAGCACACCATATTGATCGGCGCCGGCGGATATTGGCTCGCAAACGACGCCCGCGACTTCCAGATGGCGTACGGCGGGCCCGTAGTGGAGTGGCTCGTGCACGGTGAACGGACGATCGCCTTCGGCGCCCGAGGACTGATTGGCGGTGGTCGCGCGACGCTCGGCGGTACGCTGGGCGATCTCTTCGGCGTGACCACGGATCAGGCGGCCGCTGCATCGATCTCCAGAGACGGACGTCACGGTCGTCCGATCGTGACGGACGGGGGCCGGCGTCTCACCAGTTCGTCCATTGTGATCGTCAGGGACGATTTCTTCATCGCCGAACCCCAGGCGATCGTGTCCATTCGCGCGGTCAACTGGCTGCACGTGGACGCTGGCGTCGGTTACAGGTGGATCGCCGGAGCCAGGAATCTGGACGATCGTTTACGCGGCGTGAGCGGGACCCTCAGCCTGAAGTTTGGCGGTGGCTAACTTGACACGGGAATCCTGGACGGATATCCCTAGTTCGCAATCCCGGGATTTCCGTGGCACACGCAATTGTCAGCGTCACGATCTGCGCATACAACTCGTTGCGATACATCGACGAGACGCTTCAGAGTGTGTTCGCGCAGACGTTCCAGGAGTACGAGGTCGTAGTCATCGACGATGGATCCACCGACGGTACTGCGGATCACATTGAACGCGAGTACCCGGATGCGCGGGTCAAACTCATTCGGCAACCGAACCAGACACTCCGCGTCGCTCGCCCGGTTGCGGTTGCTCACGCCGCAGGAGAATTCATTGCGTTTCTCGATCACGACGATGTGTGGCTTCCGGAGAAGCTCGAGCGGCAGGTCGCTGCCGCGCGCGCCTCGCCCGCGGCAGCGCTGATCTTCTCGGACTGCTTCATCATCGATGCGGCCGGCCGCAACCTGGGGCGCCTTTCGGACCAATACGATCTCAGTGCACTTGACCTGACGGCGAGCCGAGGCCACCTCGAACTTCTTCGCCGCGGCTGCTTCGTCGCGTACCCGACAGCGTTTGCTCGAACATCGGCGGTCCGCGCCGTCGGAGGATTCAGTCGAACGTACCAGTACGTCAGCGACTATGATCTCTGGCTTCGTCTGGCGCGACGGCATCAGTTGAAATGCATCACCGATCCGCTGGCAAAGTACCGCGTCCACGAGACGCAGTTCACGCAGCGGCACTCGGACATTACGTTGTCCGAACACACCGCGTTACTCTGGCCAATTTACCGGAGCGCCTCGTATCCTCCGGCCGTGAGATCGGCGATCGGCGGCATGCTGTTCGGCCAGCATCGCATCGCGTTCGGCCTTCTGCTGAGACAACGGCGATTCGCGACCGCTGCTCGGGCGGCAGCGGGAGTGTACCGTTACCCTGCGCTCCTGCGTAGTTATTGCCGTCATCGGCTGGCGACCACCATTCTGGGTCCGCCAGTACGCCGCGTGAAACAGTCATATCGCGGCGCTATCGGTATCAGTACTCGCTCGGCGCCGGATCGTCCTCCTCTGACCTCCAATGCACATGTATGGATCGACGGCAGTCCACTTGCCGGCGCGCAAACCGGCTACTTCAATCTCGTTTCAGAGCTGATCCGTCGCGTGGCGCGGCCGCAATCATCATCATCACGGGTTCATGTGTTCGCGAACGCGGCCGGACGCGCCGCTCTGCTCGAACGGTTGGATGAAGATGCCGCCTCCATTCGCTTTCACCCGATCGGATGGCGAGCGCTGCACTGGTCGCAGATTCACGGCCTGCTTGTCTGCTGGCCGGTGCAGTTGATGGTGATGCTGCTCGCGGTCGCTGCCGTCGCGCTCGCCATCTGGGTGGCACATCCTCTCGTCGTCACCAGCGCCATCCTGCTCGTTGCGGTGTACTTCGCAGCACTTCTCGATGAACTGCGCGTGAGGGTCGCCGAAGCATCCGGACGAGGTCGCCAGTCTTACAGCGCGTGCGTGGCGCGGTTTCTCTGGCGTCGCCTTCCTGGCCCGCGGCGACGAGCGCCCGCTCCGAACACGGTGGAGGTCATCGTATGGCGGGGACGATTCAGATGGCGCGATTCGCACCGCATTGCGATCGTACAGGACATGACCACCAGGATTCACCCCGAGCTTCACACCGAGGGGAACGTCGCTGAATTCGACGAGTACCTTGGGTATGCCGAACGGCACGCTCACACGATTGCGACAGTTTCTGAACACAGCCGGAAGGACATCATCGACCGCGCCGCCGTGTGTCCGGACAGCGTGATCGTGATGCCGATGCCCGTTCATCCGCAATATCACGCGCCGCATTTCAGTCGAGCCTACGTCACCGGCCACCTCATCACGACGCCGTACATATTGGCGGTCGCGACAATCGAGCCGAGAAAGAATCTGCGCCGACTCGTTCGCGCGTTCCACCTCCTGAAAGAGGAGGACGCGGCCAGGGACCACGTCCTCGTTCTCGTCGGTCCGCCAGGATGGGATCCCGCGTTTCACGCCTTCCTCGTCGAGAGCGATGCGTATCGACGCGTGCGCATGCTTGGATTCGTGCCGCTCGAGCACCTGCCGTCGCTCTACCACTTCGCATCCGCCGTGATTTGCCCGAGCGTTTATGAAGGATTTGGGATTCCTGTCCTGGAAGCGATGTGCTCGTCAGGCGTCGTGCTCGCGTCGCGCGTCAGCTCGCTTCCCGAGGTGCTCGGTGACGATGGTCTGCTGTTCGATCCGTACGACACCGACGACATCGCACGCATGCTGCTTCACGCGCTGGAACTGCCGGCGTCCGCAGCGGCGAGCTATCGGAAGCGCTGCCGGCAGCGGGCCGAGACGCACCTGGCCCGCCTGGCAGAGGCACGTCTGCTGCCGGCGCCGCGCCTCGGAACGGTGATCGCCGTCTCGTGACTTGACGTGACGATTACATTCGTTCTGCCGTTCATCAACCTGACCGGCGGCATTCGGGTGCTGCTCGATTATGCCAACTGGCTGCACGATTACGGTCACGATGTCACGGTCGTCTATCCGTGCTGGCCATATCGGTTTCAACTGACGCGAGGCCAGCAGTGGTCGGAGTTCCGCAAGCAGCGTCACAGCGCCATTCGCGTTCCGTGGCTGGACGTCCGATGCCGGCTGCTTCGCGTGCCTCTGATTCGAACGGGCGTTCTCCCGCGTGCCGACCTCGTCGTCGCGACGGCCTGGCCGACGGTACACGATGTCGCACGCCTGCACCCATCCCGCGGCAAGAAGCTGCATATCGTGATGCACCACGAGAGTGGCACGGGTCCGGAGAAGAGAATCCGGGCGATTTACGGTCTGCCGTTCCACCGAATCGCGTTCTCCCGTTTCGTTCGCGAGACGATCGAACGGCGGTTCGGTTGCGCGATCCAAGCCGTTGTGCCGAACGGCGTCGACCGGACCGTGTTCTTTCCCGACGGCCGTCCGACGGGCAATTCAGTGCTGTTCCTCTATCATCCGGATCCGCGCAAAGGCGCGGATGACGGCATCGACGCGTTATGCAGGCTGCGCTGCCGCAAGCCGCACGTCCGCATTCACGTGTGCGGCACGGTGCATCCGGCCGGCCTGCCCGCGTGGATGCCGTTCGAATTTCATCCCGACGACGCCACGCTGCGACGTCGTTATTCGACGTCGACAGTGCTGCTCTATCCGAGCAGGTACGAGGGATTCGGGCTGCCGCCTCTCGAGGCGATGGCGTGCGGATGTCCGTCCGTGACGACCGCGGTCGGCGCCGTTCCTGAGTACGCGGTGGATCGCCGAGACGCCCTCATTGTCCCGGTTGGCGACGTCCCATCCATGGTCGATCGACTCGAAGAAGTGCTCGATGATGCCGCCCTGCGGCAGCGGCTTGGCGAGCAAGGACTGAAAACCGCCGCGCGCCTGTCGCTGGCGCGCGTCGCACCCCTTTTCGGCGCCGCCCTTCAGAAGGCGCACGAAGCGAGGGACTCCAGCGCGCGATTGTGGATTCACGATTGAGGATGAACGATTGCGGATGATGATCCAGGATCAGGGATCAGGGATTGACGATTCGAAGAGTTCCGTCCACGCGATCATCGCGTCGGCGAGCCGCGGGAAATAGCCGCTGGGACATGGCACCGCCGAAACGCGCTCCGGGAACTCACGCATCCGCCGCGCGAGCACCGTGAACGCGCCCGTGACGCTCAATCCAGGCTCGATCGGCGTGTCCAGAATGTACTCCCAGAGATATTCGTGCACCTGGATCCCGAGGGCTTCCTTCCGCAGATTCGTGAAGGCATTCGATCGCTTCACGTGCCTGACGAACGGCTCGCCCGTCGTGACGTACCACCCCTTGTAGTCAAGGATCCGTTTCAGGAGGATCCCGCTCCAGATGTCGTCGAAACGATCGAAGCCTGCCGTGTCGAGACCCATCAGCAGGTTGTACGCGGCCGGGATGACACTGCGGTGATAGCACACGTTCATCGCGCAGAGCGGAAACGCCATGCCCGGCGGAACGACCTCATGGCCCGATCTCAGCGACACCCGTCTCGGCTCCCGCATGCGCATCAGCGACGTCGGCCCATCGAGATCCGGCACGTCAGACCACAGGCCGTGATTGATCCGGACCCCGAGCTTCCCCAGGCGCTCGTACGGAATGCCTCGCGCCTCGTCACCGTCGATGGTGCGAAACCAGCGGTCTCGCGTGAAGCTCTCGAGATGCGCCGAAAGGTACCGGCCTCCGTGTTCCGGTTCCGGGTAGCAGTCGTAGTCCAGCGTGACGATATAGTCGCAGCCCGCTTTCCACGCGAGATACATGGGGAAGCAGCGGCAGGCGCCGCTTCCTTTCGGGATAATCCATTCGCGTCCGCTCAGCTGGCGCGCGATGTCGTCCTGCGCGGTGTAGGTGACCTCCAGCCCGCGCCACAGGCTGGAATCGAGCGTCTTCGTTTGATTGTCTTCGTGGACGAACACGCGGATGCACAAACCGGGACGCTGAGCCTGCCAGCAGGGGCGCCACGCATCAAAGAAATTCCGTGTCGCCTGCTCACCGACGGTCGGCACGCAGATCCCGATTGTGAGATTTTGTGTCATACGCGACGGGTTCGTGGACCCCGGCAGCTGGCGTGCATGACTCGCGTCAGTGCCGAGGCGGACGGAAATCGAGCGAGAGATGGCGCTCGCGGAGAAGCCGATCGCTCCATCCCACCTGTCTTCGCTGAACTGAATCATACGCCGGGCGGCGTGCGCGATGAGATCGGCCGACGGTTGAACGGTTTTCCACCGTTCGCGCACCGTTGATCCCAGACAATCGCCGGGCGCATTCGAGCGGCACGCTGGGGAATTTCGAGTCCGTTGGAAGGCGCGCCTTGTTTACTGCTCCATCACGATTGCCAGGTCCGATGGCGCGAGCTTCAGCGGCTGTCCTTTCCTCACGACACTGTTCGTCAGAAGGTCGATTCCGTCCCCCGATGGATATGAGATCGATTGCTGCCGGCCGGAGAAGTTGAGGTAATAGTGGACCAGCTTTCCCTCAGTGTTGCGGCCGTGTCGCACCTTGACGGCCTCGGGGAGATCCTGGTCCGCACCGGCCAGACCGGCGCGCCTCAAGACGTCACGGATGATTTCGTACTGCAGTAAATCCGTGGGCGCGGTGGCCTCATACGTCAGCGTGCCCAGAACGCCAATCCATCGTGCGCATCGGCCGGGCACTCGGTCAGAAGTACAGGTGCAGGCCGAGTTGTATCGTCCTGTTGTTGAGCGCCGTTCGCGTGATCCGTCCGAAGGCCGCGTTCGACGGATCCGAAATCGGCTCGGCGAACTGCGGATGGTTCAGCAGATTGAAGAAGTCGGCGCGAAGCTGCAGACGGGTCTCGCTGCCCGCCGGCAACCTCAGATCCCGCTGGATTGAAAAGTCCAGGTTGTTGACGCCAGGGTTGCGGATATTCGAAAAGTAGCGCGGCGCATTGCCAAACGCTTTCGTCGTATCCGATGGACCGGTCGGCGCGAGCAGTCCCGGTGCGGGACACGTCCCCGAGAAATCAAACGCCGTGACGTCGAACCAGTGCGCGATCGTTTGATCGAAGCCGCCCGGAAGGGGGTCTCCGATCATCATCGGACGGTTGGAAAGGGTGTGCGCGGCGTTGCAGTACCCGTACGAGTTGTCGGTAATCCCGAAGGGAGAACCGCTGCTGAGCGTATAGACGGCGCTGACGCGCCAATCGCCGAAAATCTGGCTCGGCACACCGTTGTTCAGCCATCGGCGGCCCTTCCCGAACGGCAGTTCGACGATCGGTGCGATGGTCAGGCGCCGCGGAATGTCGCCGGCGCTGACCGAGCGGTCCGCGGCGCGGTTGTAGAAGTCCTGGCCCAGGACGTCAAGCGACCAGAATCCGCCCCAGTCGGATGACGAATCGTCCTTCAGCGAGCTCCACGTGAAATTCGCCAGCACCGAAAGCCCACGCGCGAAGCGGCGCTCGAACTTTGCCTGTAGCGAGTGATAGTCGGAGCTCGAGAGTCCCCAATATCCTGGCGTCACCACGAGGTCGAACAAGTTTCCTCCCGCCGCCGCTACCTTTGCCGCCGCGGCCGGACAGTACGGGCTGGTCGTGGCGTTGTAGCCGAGGCCGGCGGCGGACTGCGGCGTCTGCTGGCAGATGTTGTAGGCGTAGTTGACCGGCAGATGGCTCCCATGACTGCCCACGTACGAGAGTTGCGCGACGGTGGTGGCGCCGAGTTGCTTCTCCAGCGTGACGTTCCAGAGTTGAAAGGACGGCGGGGTCTGCTCGCGCGGCGCCCATGATGAAAAGGACACACGTCCGTCGACCGGGATCGGCGCGGTGATCGCGGACGGATCCGGGTTCGTGATCGCAGGCAGCACCGCCCAATTCGTGCCGGCGGCGATGTTCGTCCTGGCCAGCAGATTTGGTCCTGGCTGCCCGTCGCCCGCGCGGCCGTGACCGACGGCGCTGGGATACATGATCCCGTAACCGCCGCGCAGGACGAGGCTCCCGATCGGAGTCCACGCGAGTCCGACGCGTGGGGCGAACTGCTTCAGCGATGGATCGAACGTTGTGTCAGGCGCGTTGACGCCGAACTGTTCCCACTCGGCGGTGAACGGATTGAAGAACGCCAGCCCGTTGTGTTCCTCGCGGAACGACTGATCGTACTGCCATCTCAGGCCCAGGTTCAGCGTCAGTTTCGACGAGAGCGAGAAGTCGTCCTGCACGAACAGCGCATAGCTCCATGCGCTCGTCGAAACCATCGCGTTCTGCACCTCCACGGAGCCGTTGTTCACAACGCCAAACAGGAAGTCGCCGAACGCATTACCCGTTTGCGATCCGGTAAACGCGAAACTGCTGGCCACGCCATTCGGTTGATAGTTGTCGATCGCATAGTGTCGCGCTTCGCCTCCGATTCGCAGATTGTGCCGGCCGAGGAGCGTGCTGACCGTATTGCCAATCTGAATCGTGGTCGCGGGCTCGTAGAGGACGGCCCCGGTGCTGAACCCCTGAAACCCGGTGATGCTCACGCCCGGCGTTCCGCACTTGGTTCCATCAGCCGTATCCGGAACCTCGGACAGGCACGCCGGAATGCCTTGAATGCCGAAGTCCGCTGCGGACGTGAAGCTCTGTCCCGGGTTCGTTCGATGACCAATCCGGTGCATGTATCCAAGCCTGAAATTGTTCAGCAGCGTCGACGTCAGCGTGCGATTCCAGCCGCCCGTGAACGCGTAATCATTGGAGCGCTGAATCTGCTGACCCTCAGGGCCGATGACACTGCCCGGATACGAGATGTTGCGCGCCCACTGGCGGTGAAACGCGCCCGAGATCTGGTCCGACGCCGACAGCTGGTGATCGACGCGGGCGTTGATCCGGTTCGTCGAACTGTCGAACGGGTTGGCAAAGCTCAACTCGCTCGTTCCGGGATTCGCGCCCGGTGTCTGCGAGGTTGGCCACAGCGGCAGGAACTTCTGTGCGATCGGACTGATCTGCGCACCAGGGATCCTGTTGAACGGAACCACCGTGGTCGTCCCGGGGACGTGAATTTGCTGGCTCGTGTTCAGACAGGTGCCCGCACCATCGAAGCCGGCCGTGCACAACCCCGACAGATCACCGGATCTGAAGGCAGGACTCGGTACCGTGACAGCGGTGACGGGAAAACTTCCATCCGCACGAATCCCCTGGTAATCGGTAAAGAAGAACAGCTTGTTCCTGACGATCGGGCCGCCGACGGTGCCGCCAAATTCGTTCTGATCGAACGGGTTCTTCGGCCGGCTGCGATCTTCGAAATAGTTACGCGCATTGAGCCCGTCGTTGCGGTTGTACACGTAGGCCGATCCGCGAAACGCATTCGTCCCCGTCTTCGTGACCGCGATGAGGACGCCTCCGCCCGCCTTCCCATACTCGGCGGACATGCTGTTGGTGTCGATCCTGAATTCCTGGATGGAATCAATCGCCGGATTGAAGGCCTGACCGCCAAACACCGGCGCCGTCATCGTGGTGCCGTCGAGGATGTAGTCCTGATTGCGCGGCCGGTCTCCGTTGATGCGCAGATTGCCGTTGTTGCCACATCCATCGCACGCGGCCTGCTGTGACACGCCGGCCGACAACGGGATCAGGCTGAAGAGGTTCCGACCGGTTGGCAGCTGTTCAATCTGCCGCTCGGTCACGGTCTGTCCGAGATTCGTCTGCTGCGTCTGCAGCAGCGGCGCCTCTGCGATCACGTTCACGGCTTCCGACGTCGCGCCGACTTGCAGAATCACATCGATCTTCGGATTCGCGTTCACCTCCAGAGTGATGGCATCCGCGATCGCCGTCTTGAAACCAGAGAGGGAGGCCTCGACGTTGTAGAGACCTGGAATGAGGTTCGTGGCACTGTACGCGCCCGCATCGTTCGTGGTGAGTGTCTTCGTAACCTTCGTATCGACATTGGTCACCTTGACCGTGGCACCGGGAAGCACGGCGCCACTGGAATCGCTGACAGTCCCGCTGATGCTCCCGTAGACGCCTTGTCCGGCTGCCGGCAGGCACCAGAGGCCGACAATCACCAGCGCGGCGCCGACCGACATTGCTGCTCGTCTCATGGACTCCTCCGGGCCGCCACAATACGGGCGAGCCCGGCAGCGTGACACCCTCCAAAAGGAGGGGGAGCGCACACCAGGAGCCCCTGTGGCGTAGAATCACGAATAGTTGATGGTTGTCGGATGACGGTTGTTGGAAGAACCCGGAACCCCCGTCCTCCGTCAACTGCCCTCCCATAACCGACCTGATGGCAGGACCGCCTGGCGGGGTGCGATGGAAACCGGCCGCATCCGCGTGATGATCGTGGACGATCACGAGCTCGTCCGGGCAGGCGTGTCTGCCGTTCTCGCCCGCGAGGACCACATTGCGGTCGTCGCCGAGGCCGCGTCCGGTCCCGACGCGGTGTGCCTGTTCCGGAAGCACCGGCCGGACGTGACGCTGCTCGACCTGACGATGCCCGGCATGGACGGCATCGCAACGATCGGGGCGATCCGTCATGAATTTCCCGACGGCCGCTTCATCGTCCTCACCGTGCATGACGGCGACGAGGATGTCCATCGGGCCCTCGATGCCGGGGCGCAGGGCTACCTGCTGAAGACGGCATCGGGCACGGAGATCGTCGAGACGGTCCGCGCCGTGCACGCAGGGCTGCGCCGTGTGTCGCGTGAAGCGACGGAGCGTCTGGAGGAGTACCCGGTTGGCGCGCACCTCACGCCGCGCGAGATCGAGGTGCTGCGGCTCCTGACACGGGGCTTGACCAACAACGAAATCGCGGCCGAGCTGCACGTCAGCGGCACGACGGCCAAGTGGTACGTCAAAAACATCCTCGAGAAGCTCGGCGTCAGCGATCGCACGGCCGCCGTCACGACCGCGTTCAAGCGCGGGATCCTCCATCAGCCGTAAGGCAGGCAGTCTTGAGAACCCCGTTGCTATCCGGGGCACTGCTCGGCGCATTTGTCGCCTTGGCGCCGCAGGCGGCGCTCGCGCTCGACCCATCAAGGCTCATCACGCAATACGGCCACGACCTCTGGCTCACGCGCGATGGACTGCCGCAGAACTCGGTCAGAGCGATCCTCCAGACGCGCGACGGGTACCTGTGGCTCGGGACATGGGGCGGTCTCGCGCGGTTCGATGGCGTGCGGTTCACGATCTTCAATCGCGCGAACACGCCCGCGCTTCGCGACAGCCGCATCACAGCGCTGACCGAAGGAGCAGACGGCAGTCTCTGGATCGGCACCGCCGCGGGCGGGCTGATTCGGTTGAAGGGAGGCACCTTCGAGACGTATCGCTCAGAAGGCGATATGTCGTACGAGGAGCGGTCGCGCTGGCAGATTCGATCGATCGCGCGCGGCCGCGACGGTGCGCTCTGGATTGGCACGAGCGGCGGCGGGTTCCGCTGGTTCAAGGATGGCCGCTTCAGCCGGCTGCTGATGGACCGCCTCGTCGTTCGCGCGATTCTCGAGGATCAGGCACGACACCTGTGGGTCGCAACGTCGAGCGGCGTGCTGGAGTTGTCCTGGACCGAGCCAGACACCTTTCACATCGAGCGTCACCTGCTCGCCGATCATCTCGTCAACGGTCTCTATCAGGATCGGTCGGGGATGATTTGGATTGCCGCCCGCGGCGGGATCACGCGTGTGAGCGGCGACAGCCTCACGACGTTCGGACCGTCAGCCGGATTTCCCGCCAACGCCGCGCTTTCGATCTGCGGCGATCGCGACGGCAACCTGTGGATTGGAACGGACGGCGACGGCCTCGTACGCATGCGTGGAAACACCTTTGACGTGCTCGCCGTGCGCGACGGCCTGTCGAACGGCTCGATCCCGGCGCTCTATGAGGATCGCGAGGGCAGTCTCTGGATCGGCTCGAACGACGGTTTGAACCGCCTCCGCGATACACGGTTCACCGCGTTCACGATCCGTGAAGGGCTGTCGGCCGACGCGGTCAACTCGCTCATCGCCACTCGTGACGGAATAGTCTGGATCGGAACCGATGGCGGTGGACTGAATCGCCTGCAGCGTGGCGCGACGACGGTTTACACGACCGCGAGCGGATTGGCCACCAACTACATCGGCGCGCTGTTCGAGGCGAGCGACGGCACGCTCTGGATCACCGGGGATGGGGTCGTGATACGCCGGCGGAATGATCAGTTCCGCGTCTACACCGCAGCCGACGGCGTGCCGAGCGGGTTCGTCTCCGCGATTGGAGAGGACCGTCGCGGCCGAATCATCATCGGCGGCGAGGGCCCGATTCGAGAGCTGAAAGGCGATCGATTCGTGACCTACACGAATCAGCCGCCGCGCATTGAGTACTGCTATTCGATCACGCGCGATCGGCTCGGCGATCTCTGGTTCGCCACCACGGGCGGGCTCGTTCATGTCAGAGACGACCGCTATCAGATCTATACGACGCGGGACGGACTCCCGGACGAAGGGGTGCACTCGGTGCACGAAGACGGCGACGGGACTCTCTGGGTGGCCACCGTCAGCGGCCTCGCGCGCGTGCGGCACGGGACAATCACGAACTTCTCAACGGCGGGCCTCCTCGGCGAGATCGTGTTCGAGATCCTCGAGGACGCCGACGGGAACCTGTGGCTGAATGGCCGGCAGGGGATCATCAAGGCGAGCAAGCGCGATCTCGAGGCCTACGCCGCGAAGAAACGGCGCGACGTGCCGATCACCGTGTATGGCCTCGCCGACGGATTGAAAAGCACCGAGTACAGCGTTGCGTATATTCAACGTGCGGCATGCCGAACGCCGGACGGCAAGCTGTGGTTTGCGACAACGGGCGGCGTCGCGTCGATCAATCCCGCAGTCAATCGAATCAACACGCTGCCGCCGCCCGTCCTGATTGAAGCGTTCGTCGCGGACCAGCGGCGCGAGGCGCACGGGCCGGTGCAGGTCGGACCCGGCGGCGGCTCTTTTGAAATCGATTACACGGCGCTCAGCCTGCTCGCCCCGTCTCAGGTCCGTTTCGCATACCGGCTCGAGGGACTCGAGGCCGGATGGACGGACGCAGGGACTCGAAGAGTGGCGTCGTACAGCCGTGTCCCACCCGGGCAGTATCGCTTTCGGGTACGTGCCGCCAATAACGATGGAATCTGGAATGAAGCGGGGGCGGCGCTCGATATCCGCGTGACGCCGCATTTCTATCAGACGCGCTGGTTCCGCGCATTGGTCGTGATGGCGCTCGTGCTCATGGCGGGCGCTCTGCACCACCTGCGGGTCCGGCGCCTCGAAGCGCAGTTCTCGCTCGTGATGAAAGAGCGCAATCGCCTTGCGCGAGAGATCCACGACGGCCTTGCGCAGGGCCTCGCCGCCATCGGCCTGCATCTATCGGCGATTCAGAACGATGACCCCGATAGTCAACGTGACCGTCACGTGCAGAAGGCGCGGCAGCTCGTTGAGGCCAACCTTCGTGAGGCACGGCGGTCCGTGTGGGATCTGCATCCCCAGTATCTCGATCGGAACGATATCGTCTCCGGCCTCGGCCGCATGACGGCCGATCTTGGCGAGAACGCGAACATCCGCATCGGAGTCCACACCATCGGATCGCCGAAGCAGCTGACCGCGGACGTCGAAAAGAACTTGTTTCGAATCGCACAGGAAGCCGTCGCCAACGCGATCCGGCATGCAGCGGCGGGGCACGTCACGATCGAACTGCGCTTCAACCGTCACGATTTGCAAATGACGGTCACCGACGATGGCCGGGGCTTCGATCCGGCTGCGGCCTCCGATGGATTCGGGCTGCTGAGCATGCGCGAGCGAGCGGCCCAGATTGGCGCGACACTTCGGCTCGTCAGCCGGCCGTCGGAAGGAACGTCAGTGACCGTAACGGTTCCAGTTCCCTGGCAGGCTGCTGAAAAAACGGCCTGAATACCAAATGCCGAATGCGGAGAGGTCAGCGTCTTCCGCATTTGACATTCAGCAGTCGGCGTTGACAGTGCCTCTTCAACAACCTTCTAGTGCGGCTGCGAGCCCCGAGTCTGTGTCGCCCGGCCGATCGGCGGCATCTTCTTGCTCGCAAGCAGTGCGTTAATCGACGTCAAGGTCTCAGTTTCCCACGCCTCGAATTGCTGCTTCACGTCTGCTAGTTCGCGCGCGAGCGCGTCAGCGCGCCGCACCTGCGCTTCCGACGGAGGTCCCTCGTAATTGATGACACTGCCATAGAGCTGTGCGACGAACTCACGCAGCCGCTCCTCGCCCGTGATCATGCCTCCTTCTTTCGTCGCGACAATCTTCTTCCGCTGCTCATCGACGGCGGCTGACGCACCACTCAGCCTGGCCGCCAGCTTGCCGTCTTTCGGAAGTTGCGCCGCGCGCGCGTCGAGCGACGTCCGCACGGAATTCATGCGATCCACGACGTCGGTCATGTCACCGAGCACGCGATATAGACGCACTCCGAGCTCGTACTGCTGCTGCCGGTCAGCGACGCTATGAGTAGACCGCGGATCGGGCACAACGGTGAGCTGTGACGTATAGACGCCCTGATTCTTCGTCAACTTCACCGTGTAAATTCCCGGCAGGAGACGCGGCCCCACGAATGCGCCGAATGCGGCGGCGGCAGCCGCCGGCACTCGCGGCGGCGGAAGGCGCATCGACCATGTCACCCGGCTCAGGCCGCGACGATTCGTGCTGGGCAACGTACTAACGAGCGTGCCGCTCGAGTCGAACACCTCCAGCTTCAAGTCTCCGAAGATATGCCGCTTCTGCTGGTAATACGTGATCACCGCGTCGTCTGGTGGATTTGGTCCCGCAAAGGACGCGTCGCCGCGAGCCCAGCCGCCGAATGCCGACATGTGCTGTTCCACGGGCCGGCTTTCGATGAATGCGGCCTCCGCGGAAAGCGTCGCTGGCGTGAGCGCGCGCAGCGGAGTGATGTCATCGACAATCCAGATGCCGCGCCCGTGCGTCGCCACGACGAGATCGTGATCGCGCGGATGAATCGCGAGATCGCGAACTGCCACACTGGGGAAGTTGTTGCCTTTGTATCTCGACCAGTTCTGGCCGCCGTCGAGCGTAAGCCACAGCCCGAATTCCGTCCCGAGGTAGAGCAGGCGCGGGTTGACGGGATCTTCCTTGATGACGTGCGCGTAGCCGCGCACCGGACCGTCGAGCGGGACCAGCGACGTCCACGTCTTGCCGTAGTCCGTCGATTTGCAGGCATACGGGCGCATGTCGCCGAACATATGCAGATCGAATGTGGCGTAAACAGTGCCGGCGTCGAAGTGCCCTGCATCGATGGATGATACCCATGGGTTCCTCGGCAGTCCCGTGATGTTCCCGACAAGGTTCGTCCAGCTCTTTCCCTCGTCGCGCGTGATCTGCAGGTTGCCATCGTCGGTCCCCGCCCAGATGATTGAAGGATCGGTCGGAGACTCGGCGATCGCGTAAATAGTCGTGTGCATCTCGGCGGACGAGTTGTCGACGGTGACGCCGCCTGATTGCTCCTGTTTCTGCTTCTCAGGATCGTTGGTTGTGAGGTCCGGCGAGATACGGTCCCAGGTCTGTCCGAAATCGCGCGAGCGGAAAAGATATTGCGCCCCGATATAGAGGGTGCCTTTGCGTGTTGGACTCAGGTGGATCGGCGTATTCCAGTTGAAGCGGAGCTTGGCTTCCTTGTAGCCGGGCAGCGGCTGGATGGATCTCGTCTCGTGAGTTCTGCGGTTCACCCGGCCGATGTAGCCGCCCTGCGATTCGGCGTAGATGTAATCGGGATCGGTCGGGTCGGCGAACATCCAGAATCCATCTCCGCCGAACATGTTCTCCCACTGGCTGCTGGTAATGCCGCCGGGGTATTGCGAGTCACCCACCCAGGAGCTGTTGTCCTGTAGCCCTCCGTAGACCCGATAAGGACGGTCCATGTCGAGGCTTACGTGATAGAACTGCGACACGGGCAGGTTGTCCGCCTTCCACCACTTGTTGCCCGCATCGTACGAATACCAGAGTCCGCCGTCGTCGCCCGTGATGAGACGGTCCGTGTTCGTTGGATCGATCCACACATCGTGAAAATCGCCATGCGCGCCGCCGCTGATCGCGCTGAAGCTCGAGCCGCCGTCATTGCTGACCACCAGTCCGCCGCCTGGTTTGTAGACGCGGTTTTCGTTCTTCGGATCGATGATGAGGTTCGAGAAGTAGAACGGCCGCCAGATCACGTCCGGGCTGCGGTCCCGCATCTCCCACGTGAGCCCGCCGTCGCTCGAGCGGTACAGCGCATTGCGAGGCGGAGCGCTCTCGAGGACGGCATAGACGACGCTGGCGTTGGATGGCGCGATGGCCACGGCGACGCGTCCCCACGGTTTGGGCGGCAATCCTTTTGCGCGGCGATCGTCGAGCTCGGTCCACGTCGTTCCGCGATCGGCGCTCTTGAACAGGCCGCTTCCGCTCGGCGCGCCCGGCTCGTCACCTCCAGAGCGGAACGTCCATCCCTTGCGCCGGAAATCCCACATCCCTGCAAAGAGCGTCTTCGGGTTCGTCGGATCCATCGACATCATCGAGCAGCCGGTGGACAGGTTGGCGCCAGCGAGGATCTTCGTCCACGATTTTCCGGCGTCTGTCGTCCTGTACACGCCACGCTCGCTGCTGTCACTCCAAAGCTTCCCGGGCACGCACACGTAGACCGTGTTGGAGTCGGTAGGATCGACGAGAATTTTTGCAATGCGCTCGGACTCGCGAAGTCCCATGTGGGTCCACGTGTCGCCCCCGTCAACGGACTTGTAGATGCCGTCGCCGATCGAGACGCTGTTGCGCGTCCACGATTCGCCAGTGCCCACCCAAATCGTTTTCGGACTGGTTGGATCGATCGTCACCGCGCCGATGGACTGAACAGGTTCTTTGTCGAATACCGGCTTGAACGTCGTGCCACCGTTCATCGACTTCCACACGCCACCGCTCGCAGAGCCGACGTAGATTGTGAGTCGCGCACCTTCGTGCACCGCGTCGAGCGCCGCAATGCGCCCGCTCATGGCGGCCGCTCCGATGTTGCGGGCGCCGAGGCCGGCGATCGTCTCGGCGTCAGCGACGATCACGCTGGACGATTCGCTGTTCCGGCGGGCCGCCGGCCCGGCGGACGATTGCGCGTTGCGGGCTACGGCGCCGGACTCCCGCGCGGCGGGTCGGGGTTGCACTTGTGGCGACGGCGCCCCCTGGGCCGGACGGTCGAAGCTCCGATCGTCTATGGCGACGTTCGCCTCGACGGTTTGCCACGTAAACGTTGTTTTGTCCGGAATTCCTTTGACGCCCACTTCGACCACGTACGGGACGTACCAGCCGCTGACCTCTTTGTAGTCGCCGAGCGAGAGCTCGAAGTCTCGCTGATCGCCGCGAACGGTGCGCTTGATGTCGATCTTGATAGGGACAAACGAATCGGCGTCGATGTAATAGGTGCGGACGTCGCCGTTCGACGCCAGTATGGCCTTGACCTTATAGACCTTCGTCCCCTCGATCTCGTCGTTGCCGAGGAACTCAACCCTGTTTCCCTTGACCTTGTAGTCGATGAGCGGATCTTCGAATTGGGCATCATCGATGATTGACTTCAGCTCGTCTTCGCCGAGCGACACCGGATCTCTGTTGCCTTGCCACGGCTCGATCTTCCAACCAGCCTTGCCGTCGTAGACCGTGACGCCGGTGAGCCCCTGGAAGGTTATTTCCGCGCGTACTTTGTTGGGCCGCTTGTTCTCCTGGCGGTATGCGACTTCGAAACCGCCCCCTCCGATGAGCTTGCCTGTTCGGCGCAGTGACTGGACCGCGCGAATGCGGTCCATGCCGCCGACGCTTTTGATGTAGCCGCCGATGATGTCATCCACTGACGGTGCTGACTGCGCCGCAAGCGGACCGACGAACATTAACAACGTGATAGCGAGGCGGGCGATCTTCATGGCGCGTCCTCGAGATAGAGTGCGCTGAAAGGTGACGGCGGCGATTATCGCTGTGAAGAATGCGTTGTCAAGGAGAGAGGCACGCGTCGCACATTTTGTCTTCTCGAGGCCCATCCGGGTGCCATAGTAGGTGCACCATGCAAATCATCGCCCGTCCGACCGTCCATCCCGTGATCGTCATCGGCAGCGGCGCGTCCGGCGGCATGGCCGCCTGGAACCTGACCCGTCAGGGGATCGACGTGCTGCTGCTCGATGCGGGAGAGAAATTCGACCGCACAAAGTACTGGACGCACGTGCAGCCCTGGGAGGCGAGAGAACGCGGCATGCGCGGCGAGCGTCCGCCGCAGTTCTTCCTCGACACGAAGGAGCAGCCGTACCTGACTCCCGACGGCCGTCCCTTCGATTTGACGCGCGTGTGGGGGCACGGCGGCAAGACGAATGTCTGGGGACGCGTCAGCCTGCGCTATTCCGACATCGATCTGAAAGCGGCGGATCGCGACGGCTGGGAAATTCCGTGGCCGATCTCGTACGCGGACATCGCGCCGTATTACGACCGCGTCGAGCAGCGCATTGGGGTCTGCGGTGGCACGGACGATTCCGACGTGCTGCCGGGCAGCAAATTCCTCCAGCCGCCGCCTGCGCCGCGCTGCGGTGAACGGCTCCTGCAGAAAGCGATGGGCAAGCTGGCCATCCCCGTCGTCGCGGGACGCCGCGCCAACATGACGCGCGTCACAAATGGCTTTCCTCCATGCCATTACTGCGGCAACTGCGGCGCGGGCTGCGACACCGCATCGTTCTTCTGCTCGGCCGATCATCTCCTGCCGTTTGCCTTGAAGACCGGGCATCTCGAGATCCGATCGAATTCGGTGGCAGCGCGGATTCTGACCGACGAGAACGGTCTCGCAAAGGGCGTCCAGTATTTCGATCGGCAGACCGGGGAAGAGCGACAGGCCCTCGCCAAGGTCGTTATCGTCGGCGCGAGCTGCGTGGACTCGACGCGCCTCCTGCTCAACTCGACGTCGGAGCGGCATCCAAACGGCCTCGGCAACGGTTCTGACGTCATCGGGCGATATCTCTGCGAGCAGATACGGCTGAACGTTACGGGCTATCTTCCCGCGCTCGTCGGCACGCCGACGCGCAACGATCGCGGTATCGGGGGCGAGCACATCTACATGCCGCGCTTCAACCATCGTCCCGGCCGGGGCCGGGATTACCTGCGGGGTTTCGGCGCGCAGTTCTGGAACACCGGCGCGAGCGCGTCGGGCGCGCATTACGGCTCCGAGCGGGTTCCGGGATTCGGCGCGGCGCTGAAGAAGGAGATCAAGCGGCGGCATCCTGCCTGGTTCGAGATTCATCCGTTCGGCGAGGCGCTCCCGTACGCGCACAATCGAATCACCGTCGATCCCTCGCGTGTCGACAAATACGGCGTGCCGCTGCTGAAGATCGACTATCAGGTTGGCGAGAACGAGCGGAAGATGACCGAACACATGGCCGATACCGTTGAAGAAATCGTCAAGGCGGCGGGCGGCGTGCTCGTCAACTATCGCCGTGGCGCTCGCGACGCGAACGGCTCGGCGATCCACGAACACGGAACTTGCCGGATGGGGGCGGACCCGAAGCGATCCGCGCTGAACGCATTCAACCAGATGCACGAGGTGAAGAATGTGTTCGTGGTCGATGGATCCGCATTTCCGACCGCAACCGAGAAGAACCCGACGTTGACCATCCTCGCGCTGTCCTGGCGCGCGACCGATCACCTCGCAGAGGAGATCAAACGTGGCAACCTTTAATGCAGATCTGAATCGCCGCGAGGCGCTCCGAAGGCTGGCGATCGGCGCGGTTGGTGCGGCGACGTCGCCGATGTGGCCGGACTCGCTTATTGCTCTGGCGCGCGAGCACGCGCAGACGCATGCCGCCAGCGGCGCAATCGCAGCACCGCAATGGTCGCCAAAGGTTCTGTCGACACATCAGAACGACACGGTTGTCGCGCTGGCGGAGCTGATCATCCCGGAGACAGACACGCCCGGCGCGAAGGCCGCGAACGTGAACAGGTTCATCGACTGGGTGCTGTTCGAAGCACTGCCCGCGGACCGTGAGAAATTCATGAGCGGTCTGACCTGGATCGACGAGCGGAGCACGGCTCGTTATCAGAAGGATTTCATGTCGGCGAGCGGAGAGCAGCAGACGGCGCTCCTCGTACCTTTCGCTGATGAAACGAATCACGCTGCGGACGCGAACGAGCGAAAGCGAGTGAGCCACGCGAGCGGAGCGGGGCCTGGGGCCCCCGCGAGCGAGCGTGTAGGGGGGACCGGCGGGGCGAAGCCCCCCGGACTAGAAGACGCGACCGGCGTCACCTTCTTCCAGGCGATCAAGTCGATGACGATCAGCGGCTACTATTCAACCCAAATCGGCCTACAACAGGAGCTCGGCGACGACGGGGTCATGGTCAACGGGGTCTTCAAAGGCTGCGACCATCCGGAACATCAGGCGTGATCCGGGAGGCGGGGTGCGGGATGCGGAAGGACAAGATGCTGAATCACGAAGTTCGTTCAATGACGCGGCGCGAGTGGCTGCAGTTGACGGCGATGGGTGCGGTCGGGACGGCGACACTGCCGTCGCTGTTCGCACAGGGCAAGCGGCCGCTCGGCGTGCAGCTCTATACCGTGCGCGACAGGCTCGGAGCGGACGCGGATGCGACGCTGCAGGCAATCGCGTCCATCGGATACAAGGAGGTCGAGCTCCTGCGCGCGCACGCCGCGAGGATCGCGCCGCTCGCGAAGGCGCACGGGCTGG
Source organism: Acidobacteriota bacterium (assembly GCA_003222675.1). Lineage (GTDB taxonomy): Bacteria > Acidobacteriota > Vicinamibacteria > Vicinamibacterales > 2-12-FULL-66-21 > QHWT01. The sequence goes on from QHWT01000055.1 coordinate 227,044, forward strand.
ACTGCGTCAGCATGCACATCGAGCCTCCGCTCGTCACCGGAAACTGGGATCCGTGGGCCGATGCCGTGAAGCCCGAGGACCGGTCCACGCTCGAGCGGGCGCTGGATGAAGCGAAGTCGTACGGCGCGCAATACGCAGTGGTGAGCTATCTGATGCCCTCGGAACGCGGCGGCGGCGAGGCGTTCTTCGAGAAGTTCGCCGACCAGCTGAATCGCGCGGGGGAAGCCGGAAAGAAGGCGGGCGTGCAAATCGGCTATCACAACCACGGATTCGAATTCGAGCCGCTGCCCGACGGTCGGCGTCCGCTCGACGTGCTCGTCTCGCACACCGATCCGTCGCTGGTTCGATTCGAGCTCGACGTGTTCTGGGTCGGGATCACCGGAGCGAGTCCGGTCGATCTCCTCACGCAGTACAAAGGGCGCGTCGCGCTCGTGCATTTGAAGGACAAGGCCAAGGAAGCGGCGCGCACGACCGACGAAAGGCAGGTGCCGGCGGAGATGTTCAAGGAAGTGGGCAGCGGCTCGCTCGATTTCCGCGCGATCCTCAAGGCCGCCGACGCGGCGGGCGTGGAGCACTATTTCGTCGAACAGGATCACACGCCCGGCGATCCGATTGCGAGCCTGCGCAAGAGCTACGAGTACCTGCAGAGTATCGCGTGAGAGGTCGACAATCGCCAATCCCTGATCCCTAATCCGAGATCCCTGATCCTCAATCGGCAATCCCGAATCCCTAATCCGAATCCCTAATCGCATCCGCGATGCGATGGGGCGGGATTGGATTCGGGATAAGGATGCGGGATTCGAGATTGACGATTGAGGATCAGGGATTCCGGATCAGGGATCTGGGGATGAACGATTCACATGCCTAGTAGCCGCGCGGCGTTGTCGTGATACACCTTGCGCAGGATCGTGTCGGACAGCCCGAGGCCATAAATCCGCCAGCGGCCCTGCGGCGGCGTTGGCGCCGGCGCATAGTCGAAATATTCGTCTTCGGTCTCCAGGAAACGGAAGTAGATTCCGTAGAGCGCTTCACCGAAAATCTGCTGCGGCGTCTCGGTGCCGTGCGGTACTGCATCCGTACCGAACAGCACGCGATCCTGGTAGCGATCGAAGAACCGTCGAGACCCGCGCGGCTGACGCCCGAGCTCTCCGATGCGCGCGGCTGTCTCGACGAACATGTTCGGGTACTTGTCGAGGCACTCCGACACGAAGCCGAGGTTCTCCGCATTGTTGCCTACGTGCAGCGTGACGAACGTCGTCTTCGGGTGACGCGCGAGCACGCGGTTCCTTGCTTCCAGCAGCGCCTTGTTCGACGGAAAATCGCGGCCGTAGAACGACCAGTCCGGATGATTGTTCAGTTCCTCGAACCGTTCGTTGAAGCGATCGATTGGAAGAAAGAAGGCTTCAGGATCGGCGATGTGCATCGCCACGGGCATTGAGTTCGCGGCGCACGCTTCCCACATCGGATCGAACCGTCGATCGTCGATCGCGACGAGCGGCCCCGACGTAATCTGCTCGCGCAGATAGAGGCCGAGCGTCTTCAATACCTTCAGGCCGCGCGCGCCGAGCCCGTGCGCCCGTTCGATCTCGAGCGCCTGGTCGCGTGCGTAGTTCGGCTGATTCGCCTGGCTCCAGTGCGGCTCAGCGAACGTGACGAACCGGCCCGGGTGCGCCGTCTGGTATCGCTGAATGCTCTCCTGCAGCCCGCGTCCAACGCCGCCCGTCAGGTTGACCATCGTCTGCAGGTTCACCCGATCCATGACGGCGAGGAGCTCCTCCGGCGGGGCAAGGAACCGCACGTCGTCTCCCTGCGCGACGCCGCCCGTGCTGGCGGCGCTGAACCCGACGTGCGTGTGGAAGTCGATGACAGGAAAGCGCGCGCGAGGTACCTGTGTTTCCGGCGCGTGCAGCATGCTGCGCGGTTGAAAATCCTTCAGGTCCAGGGCCGCTGGTTGTTGCGGGGTGGTGCCTCCCGGTCGCTGTGCCAGGGCCGGTGTCCGGGCGAGCGCTGCTGCCGCGAGAGTCGTGAGCCATTCGCGTCGATTCATGTTCATACTCAATCTCGTGGCTTCCGGCTTTAGCCGGAAGGTTGTGAGTCGCTGCGAAAGTGGACCGCCTGACCAGCCTCCGCCAAGGCCACGCCGGAAGGCGGAAGCCACAAGAATAGAGAGTGAAAGCGGAAGCCACAAGAGCAAGGGGTTACAGCCGAAGCAACGTTTTCGCGTTCTGATACAGAAGCTTCCGTTCGATGCTCTTGTTCGCGGCCAGCCGCCGAATGGCGGCGATCGTCTGTGCGCCCTGACACGCGGGTCCGCTGCCTTCGACGTCCGTGCAGTCGCTGCCGAAGAGGAGCTTGTTCTGGTGGCGCACGAGGAAATCCCGCGTGAAGCCCTCGTCGCGGGTCAGCGCGTTGAGGCCTGAGCCGGCGGACAGGTCGCCGTACATGTTTGCATAATCGCTCAGGTATCGGTCGGTCACTCCGCCGACCGTCACAGGACCCTTCGGATACATCACGCTCTGATCGTGATTGTTCTGGTCGATGTTGGCCCACCAGGTTTGCGCGTGCCCGATGAAGTTGACCCTTCTGTACTTGTCGAGCATCTTGTAGAACCGCTCGAATCCGTAGTTGTACATCTGGAACTGCCAGTGCATCAGGACGGGGACGTGATGCACCTCAGCCAGATGGTAGATCCGCTCCATCTCGGGCGAGTCACATTCGACGCCGAACTTCTGCTCGCCGATAATCACAGCACCGCGTCGGAGATATCCTTCGATGATCGTCGTGGCGTCGGCGAGATCCGGCACCTCGTTCGCTCCGAAGGCAAACGCGTGACGGTTGGCCCGCGCGAGTCGCCGGCATTCTTCGTTGCCGAGGCATTGCGCCTGCAGACCGTTGGACACGCCCTCATGCGTGGAGGCAGTGATCACCGGCCGGCCCGCCGGCAGCAGGACGGTCATCGTCGCGCCCATCGCGCGCTGGTGCGCGATCAAAGCCTCGTCCGATCGACCCGTGTAGCCGACGTGCTGGTGGATGTCGATGATAGGCTCGTCGGCGCCATCGGCCGCGTCGCCTTGCACGGCGAGGGCGATCAGCCCGAAGCTGGATCCGGTGAGGAAATCGCGGCGCTTCATGCAACGTATTCTGCACGAAGGAGAATCGACCTGATATGTCTCTCGCGCGTGTGCGTTCGATCGCTCTCTTCGTGGTGACCGCGGCGGTCACGGCGTTCGGCTACCAGAGCTCTCCCTCGAACCGCCCCTGGCCGCCGGGCGTTCAGAGGGTTTCGGATCAATCGCCTCCCCTTTCGCCCGAAGAGGCATTGAAGACCTTCTACATGCCGCCGGGCTACCACGTCGAGCTCGTCGCCAGCGAGCCGATGATCCAGGAACCTGTTGCGATCGACTGGGATCTCGAGGGGCGGCTCTGGGCCGTCGAGATGCCCGGCTTCATGGCCGATATCACCGGTTCCAACGAATACGATCCAATCGGGCGCGTCGTCGTGCTGGAAGATACGAACGGCGATGGCCGGATGGACAGGCGCACTGTGTTCGCCGA
>QHWT01000055.1:230618-320563 GCA_003222675.1 Acidobacteriota bacterium
CTCGAGCGCGGAGTGCTGATTGCCGAGCCGCCCAACCTCTGGCTAATGCGCGATACCGATGGCGACCTGCGCGCCGATGTGAAAGACCTCGTCACGAATCAGTTCGGACGCCGGGGAGGCGATCCTCAGAACGCGGGGAACGGATTCCCGTGGTCGCTCGATAACTGGATGCACACGGCCGGCGAAACCGACCTCGAGCTGCGCCTGAAGAACGGAAAGTTCGAATTTCAGAAGACGCTCGAGCGAGGCGAGTGGGGCGTGACAGAGGACGATGCTGGACGGATTTACCGGAATACGAACGAATCGGCGCTGCACGTGGACCTGGTTCAGACGGCCTACTTTGCACGCAATCCAAACCTGCTGCGCACGCGCGGCAGCTACGAGCGTCTCGCGGACGACAATCCCGAGCTGAATACCGTCTGGCCCGTGCGCCCGAATCCCGGCACCAACCGCGCGTACCAGATGGGCATCGATCGTCCGGACGGATCGCTCGAGAAGTTCACGTCGGTGTGCGCACCGGTGGTCTATCGTGGCGATCGGCTGCCGGCAGATCTCTATGGCAGCGTGTTCGTCGCCGAGCCTGCGGCGAACCTGGTCAGCCGAATCGTTCTCGATGACAGCGGCGGAACCCTCAGCGCCCGGAAGGCATACGATCGCGGAGAATTTCTCGCGTCGACTGACGAGCGTTTCCGTCCCGTCTACATCTCCAACGCTCCCGACGGCACGCTCTACATTGCAGACATGTATCGCGGAATCATCGAGCACCGCATCTCCATCACCACGTACCTGCGCGACCAGATCCTCGGCCGCAAGCTCGATCGACCGACGGGTATGGGACGCATCTATCGCGTGATGCACGAGGCGACCGTGCGCGACACAACGCGCGGTCCGACAAGCGGATCGCCGGATGAACTCGTGGCGATGCTGTCGCATCCGAATGGCTGGCGGCGCGACGCGGCACAGCGCCTGATCGTCGAGCGCGGTCACAAGTCTGCCGCACCTGCCCTGGTGAAACTCGCCCGGGAGGCACGCGATTGGCGCGCACGGCTGCGCGCGTTGTGGACGCTCGATGGACTGGACGCGATCGACCCCGCACTGGTGATCGCGGCGCTGGACGATCGGTCGCGGTACGTGCGGAACTCCGCTGTCCGTCTGGCGGAGCGATGGCTGAGTGACGGCAACCACGACATCACCGGCGCGCTGTTGAAAAGGATCGACGACCCTGACGTTGCCGTTCGCCGTCAGGTTGCCGCATCTCTTGGATCGATGGCGCCCGGCGAGCGCGAAGCGGCCGTCACATCACTGCTCGAGCGCCACGGTGACGATGCGATCACGATGGATGCGGCACTCAGCAGCCTGCACGGCAGCGAGGCGGTTGTTCTTCAGAAGTTCGCGCAGGCCGGCAGCGAATCGACGCCGCAGCGCGACGCAGCCGTCACGATGCTTGCGGCAACGATCGTGCGGAGCGCAGACGACACCGCGGCTCAGGACTTGTTTGCATCGATCGCAGATGCGAGTCGTCCGCTGTGGGTGCGTTCCGCACTGTTGCGCGGAGCGGAGGCAGCGCTCCTCGGCGCCGCCATGCCCGGCGCGAGACGTGCGGGGCGGTCCGAACCCGTGCTTGCCAGTCTGCCGTGTCCGACCTGTCCCGGCGGCCGCGCGGGGCCCGGCGGCGCGTATGCGTTTCAGCGGCCCGGCGATCCCACGAACGTCGAGCGCACGAGCCGCCGCGGACCGTCACTGCGGCTGAATCGCGAACCCGCCGCGCTCACCAGGTTGTCGTCGTCAACAGACGATCTGGCTGCGCGGACTTCGACGCTGCTGACGCACGTGTCATGGCCCGGAAAACCCGGCGAGAAGATCGTTGCCGCATTGAGCGCGGAAGAACAGCAGCGTTTCGACGCAGGCCGTGAAGTCTACAAGAACATCTGCCAGGCCTGCCATCAGCCCGACGGCCGCGGACAGGAGAAGCTCGCGCCGAGCCTGATTGCCTCGCCGCTGGCGCTGGCCAATGCCGAGATTCCCGCGCGCATTCTGCTGAACGGGAAAGAGGGATCCATTGGTCTGATGCCGCCGATCGGCTCGGCGTTGAACGACGATCAGATCGCCGCCGTGCTGACGTACGTTCGGCGCGAGTGGGGCAACGACGCGGCACCCGTCGATCCCGCGCTCATCAAGAACATTCGAGCCCTCACAGCCAGCCGCACCAGGCCATGGACCACTGATGAACTGAATGGGCTGATCGCGTCGGGGCGCGGTGGAAGATGAGGACGGCCTCAGCTTTTTCAATCGAAGGACTCAAAGGAGGACCGAAGGGTCGAAGGAACTTCTAAAAAATTTACGAGGATCCTTCGACTCCTTCGCTTCCCGTCGAGTCCTTCGATTGATCAGAACGTCACTCGGGCGCCGAACTGCATGCGGCGCGGACCGACGCGCGTGCCGGTAATCCGTCCGAAGCTCGGACTGCTCACATTCAGATTGGCCGATCCGAACTGCGTGTGGTTCCACGTATTGAATGTTTCCCAGCGCACCTGCAGGTTCGCGCGACCCGGCACGCGGAAGTTCTTGTACAGACCAACGTCCCAGTTGTCGATTCCCGGCTGCTGAATGCTGTTGCGTCCCGCGTCTCCCTGCACGCGAATGCGATTGCCCTGCGCGTCGCGCGGGAAATCGAACGCCGCGCTATTCAAATAGTGGTCGGGCAGTTGACGTCCTTCCGCGGGGTCGCCAACGACATTCGGACGCGACTGCGTGAAAGCGCCGATGAACAGCCAGTCAGTGCCGAGCGTGGGCGTCTGAAACTGACCTTGCGCGAACGTGGCGATACCGCTCACCTGCCATCCGCCGAGCACCGCGTCGACGCCGGCGGGCATCTTTTGCAGCAGCGCGCGCCCGCGGCCCACCGGCAGCTCGTAAACCCAGCTTGCGACGAACCGGTGAGGCACGTCGAACGTGCTGTGCCCCTTGTCCCACGTCTTGAAATCCGCGGACAGCGCCGAGAACTCGTCGGTCGCGCCCAGGTCGAGGCTGCGCTGCCACGTATAGGATCCGAGGAACCAGAGGCCTTGCGACCACCGTTTCTCGACCTTCGCCGTCAACGCGTTGTAGCTCGACCACCCTCCGTTGTACGTCATCAGAATGAACCCGAACTGCGGGTACGGCACGCGCTGCACGATCGGAGTCGTGCCCGTCGGATCGAGACGCGCGATATTGAAGTTGCGGCGCTGCGGCAGCTTGCGGCCGGTGCTGCCGGTGTATTCGACTTCGACCAGATAATGTGACGCGAGACTCTTCTGGCCGCCCAGGCTCCACTGCGTCAGGTACGGCGTGCGATTGCGGCGGTCGAACGTGAACGGGTTGACGTTCGGCGAGTCGGTGAACGACGGCAGCATGTCGCGCATGAAGAGATTTGGCGTCTGCGGGTTTCCCTCGATCGTCTGCGCCTGGAAAAACGGAGGGCCGATGCCCTTGAACTGTTCCTCGTTGAAGTTGTCGGTCGAATAGTAGATGCCCGCGCCGCCGCGAACGACGAAGTCCTGGAGGACGGGCGGCCTCCATGTGAACCCGAGCCGCGGCGCGAAGTTGTTCCAGTCCGGATCGACGATATCGGGCCGGACACCTTGTCCGGCCAGCAGGATCTCCGCGCGCTCGGGCGCGAAGACCAGGCTCTTGTTGTCGCGTTCCACCGGGGAGCGCGCGAATTCATATCGCAGCCCGTAGTTCAGTGTGAAATTGGGAACGAGACGCCAGTCATCCTGCACGTACCCCGCCGAGTACGTCGTACGAAGGTTCTGAATCGAATCGCCGATCGCGCCAGCCGCGCGCGAGGGGATGCCGAGCAGAAAATCGGCGAGGCCGATGCCGTTCGCCTGAAGACCGGTGTACCGGCCATCGAACGTGAACGTCGGGTTGCCGCTGAAGTTCGTGATCTGGAAGTAGTGTTGACGGCTGATCTGGAATCCCGTGCGGATGTTGTGACGTCCCTTGACGAAGCTGAGATTGTCCGTGAACTGCAGGTTCTCGTCGAGCGCGCCGATTGCCTGCGAAATTGACCCGATGCCGCCGAAGCCGGCCATGTTGAACGAGGGAATGCCAAACATGATCGCCTGATCGGTGGTGTTTCTCAGGTGGAAGACCTCGCGCGCGAAATCGGGCCCGTAAGAGGTCTCGGACAACCGGTAGGTCTTGCTCCGGTTGTAGCCGAACCGGAACTCGTTCAGCAGCCGCGGCGTGAACACGTGCGTTTCTGTGACGGTGACGAGACGGTTGCTGAGCGGGAAACCTTCGCCGCCGAAGGGGCGCAGCACCTTCACATCGCGCGCTTCATCGGATGACGAGAATGTGCCGTACATCTGGTCGCGCGACCCGACGACGTGATCGACGCGCGCGTTGTACTGATCGAAGTTGTTGACGGTCGGCGGTGCAGCGATGGCGTTGAACCCGGGAAACGTCGCGGTGCCGACCGCGACCTGCACGTTGGGCGTCACCGTGTACTGTGTCGACAGCTGCGTCGTGGGATCCAGTCGTCCCGACGGAATCACGTTGCCTGGAAACGGCAGACCGGTAGCGGGGTCAATCACGTCCACACATTTTTTTGACGTCGGGTTCGTCTGGCAAATCGGCGAGCTGGTAGGGAATAGCCCGGTGCCGGCGCTGTCGTCCGCCAGGTTGCCTTTCAGCTGCGCCGCCGACGGATACAGGCCGGTGGCGCTCGACGAGACGCGCTGCCGGAACCCCTCATAGTTGAAGAACCAGAACGTCCGGTTGCGCCCGTTGTACAGCGACGGCAGCATCAACGGGCCGCCAATCGCCGTCCCGAAGTTGTTCTGGCGGAACGGCGGCTTGGGGCGGTTCGTGGCATTGAGGAAAAAGTCGTTCGCATCGAACCGCGCGTCGCGATTGAACTCGAATGTGCTGCCGTGCCACTGGTTCGTTCCGGACTTCAGCGTCGTGTTGATGATGGCCGCGCTGCGCCCGAACTCGGCGCCGAACGTCGATCGCTGGATCTTGAATTCCTGGATGGCATCCACGCTCGGGCGGATGCCTGCGTTCCCGAAGCGCGCGTTCCGCGTCTCGATGCCGTTCACCAGGAAGCTGTTGTTCGACTCGCGTCCTCCCGCAATCGACAGCGTGGTATCGCCACGGCCCGTCCATGTGGACGCCGGCGACACACCGATGCCGAGGGGAACGGCGCCAGCGGAGAGCTGCGCCAGCTGGATGAAGTTGCGTCCGTTGAGCGGCAGCTCGACGATCGCCTTGCTGTCCATTACCTGGCCGATCGCCGCACTTTCGGCATTGAGCAGTGTTGCCGCCGCTGCCGAGACGGTGACGGTTTCCGTAACCGTCACCAGGAGCTTCACGTCGACGCGCGCGCGCTGTCCTACCTGAATGCGGATGTCGTTCACGATCGTGTCTCTGAACCCGCCCGCGTCGACCTTCAATTTATAGAGTCCCGGCTTCAGCTGGCCGAAGAGATACATGCCTTGTCCGTCGCTGACCGCTTCGTACGTGACACCCGTGTCCACATCCGTCAGCACCATGGCTGCGCCCGGCACGATCAGGTCGCTGTTGTCCACGACGCGCACGACGAGGTCGCCGGAGATGATTTGAGCGTGCGCGGACGGATCCGGCGCAAGCACGAACAGCACGATCCCGGCGAGAAGGGACGGAAGCATACACACGCGAAAACCCCGAGGACTGGAGGATTGGTTCAGCATAATGGCCTCCCACTGCGCCATGTCAGCGTGACTGCACCTTCGGGAATTCCGTGATGCGGATGTTCGTGCATCCGTACGGAATGAGCGTAACGTTCTCGACCGGCTGATCAGAAACGGGCCGGGCGCGATCTGACCAGGCAATGTCTGCTGGCGACAGCTCGCCTGCCCAGCCTTGCACCAGCTTCCACGCCGGAATGCGCTGCGCGCGCGCCGTGCCCACGATGCCGGCGCCATCAGGTGAAAATGGCCTGGCGCCGATCGGGCGTTCTTCGAATGACACAGAATCTTCGGGGCGGCGCCGGTCCACGATGAGACCGTAGTTCCACGGCGTGGTGGGCCGAATCTCGAAATCCGCGTGCGGCAATTCACGATGCGGCTTGTCGAGATTGACGCGCGTCCATTCCTCGCCGATCTTCAACGCGTACACGAGCGGGCCGCGCTCAACCGCGGCCGCCTCGTTGTAACGCGTGGTGATTGTCGCGTGCATTGGAAGGCGCAGCGTCAATTCGGTCCGTCCGATCCACTCGCGATCGATCCGGTGAAAGGTTCCGCGCGTCATCGGCTGCTCGTGTTCGGATCCCACGCGGACCTTAGCGCCCTCCGCCCACGCGGGCACGCGCAGCAGCAGCGGGAAGCGCACGGAACGCGAAGGTGCGATGACGAGCGTGACCGTATCTCTGAATGGATAATCCGTGTCGACCTGCACGCTCACGGGCACGTCGCGGAGTCGGGTCTCGACGCGGCACGGCGCCCACGACGCGGCGACGAGTCCCTCGTCCGCCGTTTTCATCCACAGGTGCGCCACGAATTTCGGCCAGCCCTGATGCATGTTCGACGTGCAGCAGCCATAGTTCGGCTCGAGGCCGAACAGATTCGACTCCGGCCCATTCGTCGTCCACCCGTGCTCGGGATTGATTGTGCACTGCACCTGGTTGACCTGCTGATCGTACTGATGCGACCACATGTCGGGCGCGATCGCCGCCGGCAGCGCATTGAAGGCCACGCGCTCCAGTCGATCCGCACAACGCGGATCGCCGAAGACGGAGAACAGATGTTCGAGCGAGTACATGAACTCGACGACGGAACAGAGCTCGGTGCCCTGGAGCGGGTTTCTGCCGGCGAGGCACTCGTCACCGCTGAACATCCCCGTGACCTGGCCGTGGTGTCGATCGAGAAAGTCGATCATTTCTGTGCTGAAGGCGCGATCCGCCGGGCGTCGATCGAGGCGCCAGCTCAGCGCGGACGCCTTCGTCGCCATCGCCGTATTGACCACGTGCTTGGTCCATTTCCACAACCCACGACGCGGCGTTGGAACGGCCAGATCCTCCGTCGTGAACAACGCCTGGAAGTCGATGCCCTGCGCGCGGAGCTTTCGCGCAAGATCGAGGAGCCACGGCTCGCGCGTGCGCTCGTAGACGTGGAACACCGCCACGAGTCCCTCGTACCATCGGAACTTGCCCCACCCATAGAGCGGCGTTCGATCGAGACCGTCCAACAGCGCGCGAAGGCTCCGCTGAACCGCCGCGAGAACGCGCGCGTCGCCGGTCGCGTCGTGGTACTGCGCGAGCACCTTGTTCGCGAGCAGGATCGCCCAGAGGTCGTAGCGCTTCGTCACCGCGTCTTCGGGATACGGACCGTACCAGCCGTCAGCGCGCTGGTGAGTCACGATGAAATCGATGTCACGCGAGATCCGCGTCTTCAGCGGCTCGTCGTCGATGAGCCACGCCAGCGGAATGACACCGTCGAGCCAGTACGGCGCGCGTTCCCATCCTTCGGCGGTTCCGCCGAACCACTGGCTCTGACCCACGTCAGGCCAGAATTCGTCGAGATGCCCGCTCAAGCCGTCCGCCTGAATTCGCAACTGGCGCTGCAGCCAGCCAGCCGGACGGATCGTTCCGAGAGGCAGCGGATGGAACATCGGGTCGCTCAGTGCTGAAGACTGCTCGGCCGATTGGCCGAGCGGCGCTCGGCCCGCGGCGGCGACGCCGGCTGCGACACTGGCGAGAAAGCGACGGCGATCGATCGTGGTCATCTGTCGGGCCCCCGATGGGTGCGGGCTCAGCAGTGTCAAACTTCCAGCCCGGCCGCATCGCTCTCCGAATCGGTGATAATCCACGGCGATTATAGGGGGACAACGCGATGACAGTCGTGCGCACGGTGAGTCAACTGATCCTGATCGGGCTTCTGGTGCCGAGGCTCAATGGCGCCACGGCTCCCGCGTCGGAACCGGTGAAGCTGACACAACACGGCAGCCAGATCGACGTCGCGATTGGCGACCGGCCGTTCACCACGTACTATTTCGACCCCGCGCAAGCCAAGCCCTACCTCCAGCCGCTTCGCGCCGCGACAGGCACCGTTGTCTCGCGAGGCTTTCCTGTCGGCAACGATGTGCCGGCTGCGCACGTGAAGGATCGATCGCTCGAACCGCACCAGAGGGATTTGTACTTCGCGCACGGCGACATCAACGGCGTCAACTTCTGGGCCGAGGAGGCGTTCGGCCGCTTCTACGGACAGCAGTCGATGCCGTTCGGACGCACGACCTTCCGCAAGCTCGATGGCGTGAAGAGCGGCAACGATTCAGGCAGCGCGCGTGCGGAGTTCGCGCTGGAGGGTGCGGGCAAAGAGGTGATGGGCGCCGAAATTCAGGAGTACACCTTCTCGGGCGATCGCGCGACGCGACGCATCGACTGCGTGTTCACGATTCGCGCCGATCACGGGCCGCTGACGATCAACGACACGAAGGAGGGGACGTTCGCCATTCGCGTCGCGCCGGAACTGAACTCGCCGCCAGGCGTCATGGTCAACTCGCGCGGCGGTACAGGCGAGCCGGAGATCTGGGGCAAGCAGGCTGAGTGGGTGGATTATTCCGGCACCATCGGCACGGAACAGGTCGGCATCGCGATTTTCGATAGCCCTCGGAATTTCCGTCATCCAACCACCTGGCACGCGCGCGGGTATGGCCTCTTCTCGGTGAACCCGTTCGGTCTGCGCGCATTCACCGACAATCCGAAGGCGGACGGAAGCCACCGAATCGAGCCGGACGGTTCGCTGACTTTGCGCTACCGCGTGCTCATTCATCCGGGAGACGCGAAACAGGCGAACCTCGCCGACGACTATCGTCGATACGCCGAAGAGGCGCGCGCGGGAGGCGGACGATGAGGTCTGCGGTGATCCCGATCGTGTCGCTCCTCTTCACAGCGCCCATCGCGGCCGCCGATCCCTTGACGTGTGACGTTGCCAACTACAAGCCGATGGCCGGCCTCGAGGCGCTTTCCGAGGCCAATCAACTGACCGTGACGTGGCGCGGACAGGACGAGGCCGACCTGCGGATGCGCTATGGGATCCAGGAGCGTCAGCCAATTGTCCGCGAGTTGGCGATCCGCGGACCGCGCGGATCGTGGACGCCGCTTGGCGAGAATCTGAGAGCGGAATATGACGTCACGAGCGGCGTACGACGCATGTCGGAGCAGCAGGCGGCGCCGTTGCGCGGCCTTGGCATTGAGCTCACCAAGGACGTCATCGATCGGAATCGCTGGTTCGCGTTCTGGGACGCCCCGCTGCTCGTGCCTGGCATGCGCGCGGATCAACCGACACCACGCAACATCGGGTTGCCGCGCAAGCCTGACGAGATCCGGCGGGCGCACGCCTCATTCGATACGGCATCCTGCAGCGTCAAGACTGATGGCTCACGGCTCGAAGTCGAGTTCCCGGGTCTCTCGATCGGGATCTTTTCCGGCGCGCTGCGGTTCACGGTCTATCGCGGCACGAACCTCATTCGAATGGATGCCGTCGCGACGACCAGCGAGCCATGGGTCGCCTACAAGTACGAAGGAGGCCTGCAGGGGTTCTCGACCGACGTCGTATCGCGCATCGCGTGGCGTGACCAGGGAGGACATCGGCAGCAGTACCGCTTTGGCGGCGTGACCAACGACGCGCGCGTCTCGGTTCGAGCGGCGAACCGGGTGCTCGTCGCAGAAGGACCGCGCGGCTCCGTCGCCGTATTTCCGCCGCCGCACACGTTCTTCTTCACGCGGGAAGTAGAAACGAATCTCGGATACGTCTGGTATCGCAAGGACCAGGAGAACCGATTCGGCCTCGGCGTGCGCCAGGCGGACGGGGAGGACGTGGCCGAGTACAGCGAAAACTTCGCGCTCTACAACGCACCGCCCGGCACGTCGCAGCGCATGGCCGTGTACTTCTACGCGGGCGCTGGTGATGCGGATGCGACCAGGCAGGCCGCGCTCGCGTTCACGCACGGCGACGTATTCAAGGCGATTCCCGGCTACAAGACATTCGTCAATCACTTTCATCTGCGATTCACCCAGCGCCTGCGCGCCGGCGGATCGCTCGACCGACAGACCGAGGATCTTGCCGCCATGCGGGCGCTCGGACTCAACATCGTGGGGCTGAGCGACTTTCATGGCGATCTGCATCCCGACGATCCGGGGCCGCTTCGGTTCAAAGACTGGAAGGACTATGCAGAGGCCTCGCGCAAGGCGTCCGACGCGGACTTCCTGGTGACGCCGTGGGAGGAACCGAGCGCGTACTTCGGCGGACACTACAACATGATGTTCCCGAAGCTGGTCTACTGGTCGAAGGTGCGCAAGGCAGGGCAGCCGTTCAAGGAGAACGATTCAGCCTATGGCACCGTGTACCACGCCGGCGATGAGGCAGACGTGCAGCAGCTGCTCGATGCCGAGAACGGCTACTGGTTTCACGCGCATCCGCGCACCAAGGGCACGACCGGCTTCCCTGATGCCGTGCTCGACAAGCCGTGGGTGAAAAACGATCGATATCTCGGCGTCGCGTTCAAGCCGGGGATGGGCATGGACCTCTCGGAACCGCGGCTCTGCGAGTGGCGATGCTTCGACGTGACCGACACCATGAACAATCTGTTCGCCGCGACGAGCCTCGCTCCCAAGTACATCATCGCGGACGTCGACACGTATAAGAAAGGACCGGAGGACGATCTCTATCCCGCCTTCCCGGTGAACTACCTGCACCTCGACAGAGTGCCCGGCGCGGAGGACGACTGGACACCGATCCTCAAGGTGCTGCGCGAAGGCGACTTCTTCGTGACGACAGGAGAGATCCTGATCCCGCGCTACCACGTTGAAGGTACGGGCCGCCGGCGGACGATCAGTGCGGATGTCGAGTGGACCTTTCCTCTGGAGTTCGTCGAGATCGTGTGGGGTGACGGGAAAACCGTCGACCGGCAGATCGTCCGCGCCACGGACCTTCCGGCGTTTGGCACCAGGCGATTCACGCTGCCGTTCGATGCGACGGGCAAGGCGTGGATCCGGTTCGCCGTCTGGGACTCTGCCGGGAACGGGGCATTCGTGCAACCAATCAAATTGAACGCGCGCGAGCCGTCAGGCGCACGATGACCTCGCCGTGGGGCCGTCCACCCCTGGACGATTATTTTCGACAGGGGGCTCGCGCCTTACGGCCTGTACCGCCCAGCGCGGGTCCTGCCCTGCCAGATCGTCGTTCGCACCATCCGCGTGGCTGCGAATGTGGCTGCTGTCTTAGCCTTCGACGTCTCCTACGTCAGGAGCAAGGCCGCGAAGTTCAGCACCACGTCGAGCGAATGACAATCATGTCTTACTTCTGATCGGATGGCCTGACTCGCTCGAACGCGGTGAGCGCGGCCCGCTCCGTTTTATCTGCTTCCCGGAGCGTGTGCATATTGCCCGCGCGCAACCCGTCGGCTCTCATCTGCCAGCTTTCGCTGCGCAACCGCACGTACTCGCCGGCGTCGGCGATGAGCGGCCGCTGTTCGCGTGCCACCTTGCCGATCGTCCGCAGCGGAGCGCTTGCCGACTGGAGGTCGGGAAGAATCGTACCTTCGATCAAGCTCGCCAATTCCTCCGCGTCCGCGCGTCCCTTGACGAACTGGTTCACCGCGTGTTGATAGACGCTCGCCGTGCGATCTTCGGCGGCTACGACCTGCGCGATGCTCGGGCCGACATCCGCAATGCCGCGAAGCGGCACGCTGCACACCACCGCGATCCCCACCATCGCGGCCATGGCCGCGGCGGCGCGACCGAGCGATGGCGTGGTCTCGCCGACGTTCATCGTCAGCACGAATCCGAACCCGAGGCCCACGACAAGAGCGATCACGTTGCCGACGTTGCCGAGTCCTCCCGTGACGAGCACATAGAGCACGAACACGGCAGCGACAGGGCCCAGCCTCTTGACGACGGCCAGCGGGATCGTGAGCGGCGAGCGGCGCAGCACGCCCCAGGCCGACGTCGCGAGCAGCAATCCATAGACGCCGAGCACCGGCGACGTCGCGCCTGCATTGGCCAGGAGCGGGTATGCGAACAAGCTCGCGACGCCGCCGGAGATTCCCGTGGCGAAATACACCACAGCAAACGTGACATGTCCGACGAGGCGCTCGAGCACGAGGCCGATCACCACCAGCCCGATCATATTGATGGTGAGATCCAGGAATCCCGCGTGGACGAACATCGATGTGACGAGGCGCCACCATTCGCTGTTCGTCGTCCGGGGCGCGAAGTTGGCGCCCCATCCGATGAGTGTGTTCGGGTCGCTCATCGCGCCCGCTCCGAACAGCAGGCCGATGAACACCGCGACATTTACAAACACGAGCGCCGGCGTGACGAGAGCCATCGACGTCCGCGCGCGAAGCGCCGCACGGAACGCGTGTTCCTCCGCACGCGGCGCGGCGGCGGCGGCAACCGGCTGCACGGCGTCGACGATGCGGCGCAGCAATCGCACGCGCTCGTCGGACGTCATCACGTAGAGGGCGACGCCGCCCACAACGACGAGGGCAATGAGGAACATCATGGCCTGACAACTCAAGAGATGTGCCACCGGCGCGACGCAAATGGTCGCCGGATTTTGCGAACGCGGCGCGAAAACGCCGCCGCGGGCTGCAGGATTTGCCGGGGGGCGACCACTTTGTAATGGCTTCAGGCTTCAGGGGGTCAGGCCTCAGGCTTCAGGCTTCGGGCTTCGGTCCGTCTAGCGCACGGCCATGGGCCGTGAGCCCTGAGTCATAAGCCATGCGTCATCATCTTCATGTATGTTTCCAGCATGGATGCATACAGTCGGCGTGATTTTCTCCGGGTCGCCGGTGTCACCACGGCAGGCCTCACGCTCGCGCCACGGACCTCGCGCGCCGCGGATGCGCGCATCGACGTGCTCATCAACGAGCCGATCGGCCCGGTGACGGCGGATCTCTACGGGCACTTCATCGAACACCTCGGCGGCGTTGTCTACGACGGCGTCTGGGTAGGCGAGCGTTCGCGCGTGCCTAACACCGGCGGCATCCGGCAGGCGCTCGTCGATCACATGCGGCGATTGCCGCCTGGGGCGATCCGTTGGCCGGGCGGCTGTTTCGCGGACAGCTACGACTGGCGCGACGGCACCGGACCCGTGGCCGCGCGTCCACGGCGCACGAATTTCTGGATCAACGACATGGCGTCGCTGCCGGATTCACCGGGCAAGTTCGATCCGAATACGTTCGGAACGAATGAATTCATGCGGTTCTGCCGTCTCGCGGGCGGCTCGCCTTATCTCGCCGCCAACCTGCGCAGCCTGCCCGCGCGCGATTTTTATCAATGGGTCGAGTACTGCAACGCGCCTCCGGGCTCGACGTCGCTCGCGGAGCTGCGCGAGCGTGGCGGCGATCGCGATCCGTTCGGCGTCCGCTTCTGGGGTGTCGGAAACGAGTCGTGGGGCTGCGGCGGAAATTTTTCGCCTGAGGACTACGCGGTTGAATACCGGCGCTTCACGGCGTGGGTGCCGCATTACGGCGTGCCGCTCTCGTTTGTCGGCTCAGGCCCGAACGCCGGCGATCTCGGCTGGACGCGCCGATTCCTGACCAAGCTGACCGAAAAGGGCGAAGGCGCGCTCAACGGCTTGTGGGGCTGGGCGCTGCACCATTATTCATGGAACACGAGCCGCGGCGCGAGCACGGATTGGATAGCCGGCAAGGGGGACGCCGTGCAGTTCAGCGTCGATGAATGGTACGAGCTGCTGAACGAAGCGGACCGTATGGACGGGTTGATCTCGAGCCACTGGGCGGTGATGGGCGAGCTCGATCGCCGCCGCCGCCTGAAGCTCGTCGTCGATGAATGGGGCGCGTGGTACAAGCCCGGCACTTCCGTCGATCCGACGCACCTCTTCGGCCAGCAGTCGACGATGAGGGATGCGCTGCTGACCGCGCTGACGCTCGACACCTTTCATCGTCATGCGGAAAAGGTCGCGATGGCGAACGTCGCGCAGCTCGTCAACTGCCTCCATTCGCTGTTCCTCGCCCACGAAGACCAGTTCGTCGCGACGCCGACGTTTCACGTCTTCGAGCAGTATGCGGCGCACGCTGGCGGCCAATCCGTACGCTCGGTGTTTTCCGCGCCGCGCATCGGGTACCAGCGGGTGAATGCGGCGGGATCGTTCTGGGGCCTGAGCGGATCGGCCACGATCAAGGATCGCGTGCTGACGCTGACGGTCGTGAACCCGCACGTCAGCGAACCCCGCGAGACAGAGATTACCCTTCGTGGCGCCGTGCCCGGCGCCAACGCAAAGGCGAGCGCGATTGCGGCGACGGACATCCACGCGCACAACACGTTTGCGGAGCCGCATGCCGTGCAGTCGCGCGATGTCTCCGTGTCCGCATCTCGAGACGGGCTGATCGTCCACCGGTTTCCGCCCGCATCGGTGACGCGACTGACGTTCGATCTCGCGTAGCGATCTCGTGGATTGCTACCTTGGGTGGAACGCGTACGTCTCAACGAAACGCCCCGGCGAGATCCGCGATACTGACGTTGAGCGTCGCTCGCGCGATGCGATCGAGGTCGGCTTCGGGCCCGACGAGATGAAACGTGCGGTGGACGTGCGTGTAGCGTTCCCCGGGCGCGAGCGCAAGGGCCGGCGATGACGTCTCGAGCTCATAGAACGGTCCGAGCGGCGGCTGGCCCGGCGCAGGAGGACCATCGTTGTAGCTGTTGATCGCATCCCCTTTGTAGGGCTCGCGCTGGATTTCCCACATTGAGTTCACGTACTCGCGCGCGTCCGCCGTGCGTGTGTACTGCACCAGCGTCAGTCGGTGCGTCGACGGATCATAACTGCCCGCCACGGAACGCGCGCGCGACGGCGACAGACCGATCTTGCTGCGATACTGGCCGTCGCCTTTGAAGAAGATCGCGGCGTTCCCGACGACGAGGCGATTCGCCGGAACTTTTCCAAAATACGCATCGTTCACGATGGATCCCCGCGTTGATTCGGGCCCGGGCTCGAACGGAATGGCGATCGTCGTCGACGGCGACGGGTTGAACTGCCCGAGGATCCACACCGACACGAGTCCCGATTGCCGCTGCCACGCGCTGCGCCCCGCGTTGGCAACCGTGTTGGACGATTCGAACGCGACCATCTGTACGGCCCCGGGAGACTCTCCGAGGCGCTGCGCGGCATCGGCGTTGCTCAACAGACGAATCGTGCGATCGACGTCCATTTCGAGCTTCGTGCCCGAGTAGTTCGTCAGCGTCATGCGCTTGCGGAGGCGCACGGCCGTGGTCGACCGGCTCGCCACGTCCCATGCGCCCCAGTCGAACGCCTCGGGCACCTGCCAGTGCTCGAGATCGAACGCTGCGCCGGGCTGGAAATACAACGCGTACTGGCCGCCTTCGGGTCCGAGCCAGAAGCGATCCTCGCCGCCGAACACGTTCATGTGCGGCTGGCGTGTGCCCGATTCGATCGCCGCGCGGCCAATCCATCCAAAGCCAGGCGCGTCGCGGCCACCGGTCGTGCTCGTCATCACGCGTCCCTGGTAGGCGGGCGCGACAACGACCTGCGCGCCAGGCGCGCTCCCCAGGACGAGGACCTCGCTGTGCTTCCGGAGAAATTCAAGATCGGATGCGAACGTGCTCTTCGTCTGGGAAAGGTCCACGCCGGCGGTGGCGACAGCAGCGATGAGAACGCCCGCGAACATCAGCGTGTGGCTTGCCGGAGGCGAGAGAAGCCTCAGCGGTTCATCGGCAGATTTTGACATGTGCGACTCCCCGAGGAGGCGCGCATCTTATCGCCGCCGGCGCGCTGTGCACAATGATCGGATGGCATTGTTCCTGCTTTGCGCCTGTGTCCAGCTTCACGCGAATTGCGATTTGTGAACCAACGATCCATCCATGAAAATTTCTGTCGCGCGGTCCAAGCCACGCTGGAAGCCGCGGTCCCATTCCGTCGCTCGTCTTGTGATGGCCGCTCCATCTTCTGCGGCGTTTGACACGGGCAGTAAGGATTCCGGACAGCTCGACCGCGCGGTCGAGGAATCGACCCGTCGGCTCGCCCACGCGCTGCACGACGATGCCGCGCAGCTGCTCGCGGCGATTGGCATCGCCGTCGACGAGCTCGAGCGCACCTTGTTTTCCGATACCGAGAGGCAGTTCCGGAAAGTGAAGCAGCTCCTCAAGCACGCGGAGCACGAGTTCCGGCACCTCTCGCACGAACTGCACCCCACTATCCTGGACGACTGCGGCCTCGTGCCCGCGCTCGAGTTTCTCGCCGAAGGCCTGTCGAGCCGCGGCCGCCCCGTGATCAAAGTCAGGGCAAACGATACGGGTCGGCTGCCGAAACCGATCGAGGTCGCGATCTATCGCGTCGCACAGGAGGCCTTGAACAACGTTCTGAAACATGCGAGCGCGAGCCGCGTAGTCGTGGTGCTGCGGCGCGGCGGCACCTCGGTCCGCTGCACGATCCGTGACGATGGTGTGGGATTCGACGTGGCCGCAACGTTAGCCCGGCCCGATCGCCGGGGACTCGGATTGATTGGCGCGCGCGATCGTCTCGCCAGCGTCGGCGGGAAGCTCGCCATCCGCTCGGTTCCGGGCGGTGGCACCGAACTGCTCGCGATTGTGCCTGTGGAGGGAACCCGTGGCGATCACCGTGATGCTCGCCGATGACCATGAGATCGTGCGCGAGGGCGTGAGGAGCATGCTGGAGCGGCAAGGCTTCTCCGTCGTGGGCGAAGCGTCCGACGGGCGCGAGGCCGTGGCGATGGCGTCGAGGCTTCGCCCTCAGGTCGCCGTGCTCGACGCGGCCATGCCGCTGCTGAACGGCATCGATGCCGCCCGGGCGATTGCCGCGTTGCGCCGGGGCACCAAGAGCCTGCTCCTCACCATGCACACCGAGGGGCCGCGCGTGCGGCAGGCGCTCCACGCCGGTATACGCGGTTATGTCGTCAAGACGCAGGCCTCATCCGATCTCACGCGCGCGATTCACGACGTCGTGCGCGGCTACCTGTACTTGAGCCCGATTGTTTCGAACGCCGCCGTTGCCGAACCTCTTCGGCCCGCAGACATGCCCGCCGAGCCGTTGACGCTGCGCGAACGCGAAGTGGTTCAACTGATCGCCGAGGGAAAGACAACGAAGGAGATCGCGTCAATCCTCCATCTCAGTCCGAAGACCGTCGACTCTCATCGCACCCGGTCAATGGCCAAGCTCGACGTCCACAATATCTCCAGTCTCGTCCGCTATGCGATCCGCGAGGGCATGATCGAGCCCTGAACGCGCGCGTTATCTTCCGAAGGCGGCATCGCTGTCTGCGGCGCCGACGATGATTTCCCCTGTCTGCGCGCCGGTCAGGACGTCCTTCAGCCGCACGTGGATCATGTTCACCGTCAGTCCCGAGGTGGTCTGCCCGTCACCCCGCGGGATCTGCTCGTTCAACGTGACCGTTCCGACGCCGGGGAGCGCGATTTGGGAATTCGGCGCTGGCACACCGTCGGCAATCGCGACACTGCCGACGAGGAGACCGGCGAACGTGGAACCGTTCGCGTCGCTGCTCGCGCTGCTGCCGTTGCTCGCGCTGCTGGACTGGCCGGAGACGAGCTGCGCGGTGATCAGTCCGCCGAGGATGTTGACGTTCTGCAACGTCGATCCGCTTTGCGCGCTCGCCGCGTTCTCGCCGACCACGCCGGTGGTGACCGAGCTGAGCGACTCGGCGGCGAGGACGCTCGCAACGTTGACCGCGGCGGCCGCCGCATCGCCCATCCCCGATGGATCCAACGTCGCGAAGGGCGATCGTGCCAGTGACGCCGCCGGTGTCTGGACGAAGGCGCCGTACGCGCCGCCGTTGACGGTGTTCGACGACTGCGCACGGCTTGCCGGCATGGTCACTGTCAGCGCGCCGAGCAGGACGACGGCGATCGCACGGCCCACGGCTTTGGCAGAGATCGATGTCATGTTGAATATCTCCTCGTGTGCCGCTACCTGATGAACGCCTGCAGGTTGCCGCCAGACAGGACGCCGCCGTTCGTGTAGACGAGCGTCCCGGCGGCATCCCATACGGCGATCTCGAACGTGTCGTGACCGGCCCCGGGTTGCCGATGGTCGCAGCCTTTGGCTGTGAGCGAGAAGCCGCTCGCGTCGTTGACCACCGCCGGTCCCCAGACGCGCACGCATGTCTCGGTGGACTCGTGCATGGTGAACGTGTCGGTCCTGATCTCGACCCGCCGGCCACGATCGCGGAATCGCACCTTGCCGTCAGGCACCTCCTCCGTTCCATTGAAGTTGAAACCAAAGTCGGACATCTGCCGGCCGGCGCCGAGCACGCCGCTTCCGCGCATCTTCGAAATCGAGAGGAACGGTTGGAGCGGCACGAGTCCTGCCTCGGGGCGCCCGCCAGCGCCGACCGACGGAACTTCTTCGATATCGTCCACGCATCTTCCGCTGCCATTGTCTTCGACGTGATGATCGTTGCCGAGGCACCCGTTCGGACGCAGGAGCGATGGATGATCGAACGGCGCCTTGTCCTGCCGCGTGCGCTCGTCGGTCAGTGCCTGAAGGAACGCGACGAGCGCGTCCATCTGCGTGAGGGTCAGGCCCAACGGCTGAATATCCGGATCGAGATTGGCGATGTTGAGGCGCGCGAAGTCCCCGCCCCGGTTGTAGAACTGAACGACCTGCCGGAGCGTGCCCTTGGCACCGGCGTGAAAGTAGGGGCCCGTCAATTCGACATTTCTGAGTGCCGGTGTCTTGAACGTGCCATCGACGTTCGCCCGCTTGTCGCACTCGGGTACGGCGCCCAGCGGCGGACTGAGGTTCTGGTCGACGAACAGCGGAGGATCCATCATCGCGCGTCGCGTGTCGCTCAGCGGATTCCCAAACGGATCGGTGCCGCCGCGTCCGATGTCCTCAGCGGTCGGCCGCATGCCGATGTTGTAGAACCCGTCGTCGTAGATGGCGCAGCCGCCATCCCCCATCACCATTCGCTCGAGGCGCTCATTTCCCACGTTGCGGACGCTGGCATTGGTGAGCTCGGCCCCGCCATGACAGTTGATGCAGCGCCCCGTGCTGGTGAAGAGATCCATGCCCTGCTGCTCGAGACCGCTGAGCGCGGTCGTGTCCCCCTCGAGAAAGCGGTCGACGCGGCTGTCGTTGGCCACCAGCGTCGATTCAAAGAGCTGAATCGCGAGCCCCCAGAAGAGGGAGAAATTCGCTTCCATCTGAGTGAACGTCGCCCCGCTGATCGTCACGGCACCGCCGCTCCACCACTCGGGGCGGAACGCCGATCTGATCATCTGCGGATAGTTCGTATTGATGCCGCCCGAGGAGCGTGCGAACGGGCCCAGCACGCTGTCGTTCGGATCAACAACCTGCTTTGCGAGCGGCGTGAGGGAAAGCATCTTCCGACCGAGCTTCGGAAAGACGCGCCCCGCGCATGACATCTCGAACGGCGAGAGCGGCGGGCCCACTGCCTGCGACGCGAGGCTGCCGGGCTCGATCTCCACCTGCACGGCGTGGGGCTGCGCGCCCGCCGCGTCTGCTCTCCAGACACGCGCAGTGGGATCGAGATCGCCGAACGGGCTCGCGCCATTGAAGATGTGGTCAGCGCGTCCGTCCCAGAAGTTGTCGAAGTTGAACACGGCGTTATTCATGCTGGGCGTGTTCCGCGGCTCGACGCGACGGGCGTTGATCCCGTGAACCTGGAACACGGGATCGGCCACGCTGTCGCACACGTCCGCGGCGTGTCCCGGTGTCACGTCGATGAACGTTGTGTTGAAGACGCCCTGCGAGGAAGCGACATCGTTCGCGTCGGACACGATCGGCGATCCCGCCGCGTTTTCATCCGCGTGCCTGGTGAACGGAAAATCCTTTGCCCGCAGCGTGTAGTTGGGCCCGCCGACCTGGAACGTGGTATCGCCGCCGAGCAGGCCCGGGCTGAGCTGATTCTTCCGCCGGTTGTCCGCGCCCGCATGGAAATGACACGACGCGCACGCCTGGATGCCGTCGCCGCCGGCCTGCATGTCCCAGAAGAGCGCTTTCCCCAGGCGTATCGCGGCTGTCTTATCCGCCACGAAGTCCGCGAGGTTCGCGGGCTCGGGAACCGGCACCGTCTTCAGTGACGCGAGCGGATGCGGCGGATCCCGGGGCGGCACCTGTGCCCGGAGTGCGACGGTGAATATCAGAACGGCTCCCACGGGGATGACGAGCGACGAAAGGATGTCGCGCGCGCTGCGTGACTGCATCGAGTCCTCCTTGGCTCGGCGAACGAGTCCTCTTGGTTCTCGCGAGCGGCCTGTGACGACGCCTTTGCGCTTACCTTGCGGCATCAGTCGCTCGTTGCAGGCGCAACTGTGCGGCCCGGAGTCTGCGGTCACAATCAGGTGGATTCCCGAATCGGAGAGGGAAGATACCTGAGGTGCGAGGTCCGAGGTGCGAGGTCCGAGGTCCGAGGTCCGAGGTCCGAGGTTTACGTCCGCCCCGGCGGAAGCGCGAGCACCAGGCGGTGCGCGAGACAGAGCACGCGATACGTCACGGAACCCATGCGCGGACCCAGCAGCGGTGACGAGTGAAGTCCCATGACGATGAGGCCCACGTTGCGATCTGCGGCGACCTTCGCGACTTCTTCCGCCGGTTCTCCGTACGCGATCAACATTTCCGGCTTCGCCGACGTGAGCGCCCGAATCGCCTCCTCGAGCTGCCGCTCGGCGCGATCGCGGCGCTCCGCCTCCAGATTGGGCAGACCCAGCGCCGACGCCACCATCGAACGCACCGGTTCAATCACGTGCAGCACCAGCCAGGGTACCCCCACGATTTCAGCAACGCGCGCCGTCGTCGCGACCTGATGCGTGGTGGCCGCCGAGAGATCCACCGGCGCCAGCACGCGGCGAACCGCCTGTCGGACGTCCTGTAATTGCAGCGGGCCCGGATCGTTGCCCGGCGTGACGAGCACCGGCACCGACGTTTCCCGCAGCACGCGTTCGGTCGTCGATCCGAAGAACAGCTTCCTGAATCCGGTCGAACCGTGCGATCCCATGACGATGAGATCGCAGGCGCGTTCGCGGGAGATGCGCAGGATCTCCGGGGCAGGTTTGCCGCTGACCACTTCGAGCCGTACCGCATCGGACGTCTTCGGCGGGCGCTCGAAGGTGTGGCTGAAGAATCGTTCGAGCTCGCGCTGCGTGTCTTCCGTCAGCTGCGTCGGACCCGCGGAAAGCGCGGCCGCTTCCTCGAGCAGCGGGTCGTTCACGGCGAGCAGCGTCAGCGGCGCCTGGAAGTGAGCCGCGATCGTGGCGGCGTATCGCAGCGCGCCGCGAGCGTTATCGGAGAAATCGATCGGACACAGGACGGAAGGTCGGAGCGCCATGTCAGCGCGACTTGACGCGGAGGAACTCCGCGGGCCAGAGCGCCCGGAGCGTAAACCGCCGAAAAAAGGACAAAGCGACACGCATGCTACGACGGATCGGCCTCCGAGGAAAAGCGCGAGGGCGTGATAAGCGAAGGACAGGAGATGAGCAGGTCAGGAGGCCAGGAATGCGAGCCTGAGGCGGCTCGTCTCCTGACCTCCTGCGGGACCTAACGACGATTCCACTCGCGGACGATTCTTACCATCCCAATCGCACGCCGAACCGCACCTGGCGTTCGCTGCCGTCCTGCGTGCTCGTGATGACCGCAAATCCGTTCAGATCGCGCACGGTTCCGTCTGGATTCAGCCGCAGGTTGGAGACGTTTCCATTAGGGTTGCTGAACCGCGGACGGTTCGTCACGTTGAACGCCTCGATACGCAGCATCAGTTCCATCTGCCGAGGCAATCGGAACTGGCGGAACACTCCCAGATCCCAGGATGCGACGCCCGGGCCGCGGACGCCGTTGAAGGAGGCCGTGCCGAAGCGCGCTTCGGTCACCGCCTTGAACGCCAGCGGATCGAAGTACGGACTCGTAGAGCCGATTCCGCCGAGAATCTGGACGTCGGACTTCACCTGGTCGGCGCGCTGATCGTTTTCCGGCGCGTTGAGCGACGTGCCCGACGCCGTCACGCTGAACGGCGTGCCGCTGTAGAAGCTCAGGATATTGTTCATCTGCCAGCCACCAACGATTTGCGAGAGCACGCCGCCGCTGTTCAGCCATCGCCGAGTCGGACCGAACGGCAGCTCCGTGATGTTCGTGATGTTCAGCACGTGGGTTCGATCGAAGTCGCTGAGCGATCGATTCAGGGCGTAGAACTCCGGGATGTTGATCCGCAGGGCGCCATCGCTGTTCGCATTGCCCGCGATCCCCATCGACTTGGAGTAGGTGTAGTTCACGCCGAACTGGATGCCATTGGCAAAGCGCCGATCGAGGCGCGTCTGCAGCGCGTCGTACTGGCTGTCGCCAATCGGCGCGATCAGCCGCGTCTGCCCGGTGCGGCCGAACTTCTGGTTCAACTGGCGGCCAGCCTGCCCGCCGCCGATCGGCGACCAGTTCAGCTCGCGGAACCCGAGCTGATCGATCTGACGCGTTCCAACATACGCCGCCTCGCCAACGAACCCCCACCTCAGTTCTCTCTGCACGGCGACGTTCCACGATCGGATGTACCCGCGAACGAAGTTATCGGGCAGCGTGAAGACGGTAATCGGGCTCGGGACGGAGATGATGCCGTTGCCGAGCTCCGGGTCCGGAATCGCCGGGATGCCATCAGAGAGATGGCTGACGAAGGTCAGCGAATTCGGCGCCTGGAGCAGCAGGTTCAGCACCGCCGGGTGATTCGTACGGAGCGGCCTCGCGAGCGAGTACGGATCGTTGGTGATGCCGAACCCGGCGCGAAGAACCGTCTTGTCTGTCGGGCGGAAGGTCATGCCGATGCGCGGCGCGAACATGGTCTTGCTCACGTGCACGCCGAGATCCTTTGGCACGACGCCGACGCCGCCCACCATCATCGTGTTGCTGTTGACGTCGTAGCGTTCGAGCCCCCGATCGGCGCGCGTGGGGACAGGAAAGTACTCCCATCGCGTCCCGTACGAGATCGTCATCTTAGCGTGCGGCTGCCACTGGTCGCGGATATACAAGCTGTACTGCCAGTTGCGGGTCGTGTACGGCTCGACCAGCTTGAGCCGCCCGATCTGGTCGGGCACGCCGAGGAGGAACGACGCGAACGCGTTGTACTGATTGCCGCCCGGTCCGCCCTGGATCTGCGTGGGGCCGGAGCGGAACCGGAACCCGCCGCGCGCGCCGAAGCTGTCGCCGCCGCTGATCTCCGGCTGCGTGTGATTGAGCGCCTGGTAATAGATGTCGGTCCCGGCCCGCACGTTGTGCCGCCCCTTTACCCAGTTGACGTTCATCACGGTCTGGTACTGATCGTCGCTTCTGAAGTACGGCATGAAGGTGTCTGTCGTACCGAGGTCGGCATACGTGTCGAGATCGAACAGCGGCGTCCCGCCTTCGTAGGAATTCGGCCCGTTGGTGCCGGGCAGGTGGAGGACGTCAAGCCCCTTGCGGGTGCCGAGGTCCGATTGCGCGCTGTTACTGTTCATGCGCACCCATCCGAAATGCGCGTCCATCGCCAGCGTGGGCGTCAGCGTGTAAGTAGCGCCGGCGGAGATGTTGTACGTGTTGCCATCCCCGTGGCCCGGGTTGCTGCTGCCCAGCGGCTGCCCCTGGAGCTGATCGCCGAACACGGTGCCGTTCTCGGTAGCGAAATCGAGCACGCTGAATCGTCCGAACACGTTCAGCCGGCTGCTGGCATTCCAGTTCACCTTGCTGTCGACGGTGGATCGGTTCAGCACGAACGGCGCCTGCGCGAAGTAGTTGTTCGTTTCGGGGATCGACCCGTCCGCGTTGCGCAGATTCGGAAGCGGAATGAGGGCGATGAGGCTCTTGACCGTCGGATCGATG
Source organism: Acidobacteriota bacterium (assembly GCA_003222675.1). Lineage (GTDB taxonomy): Bacteria > Acidobacteriota > Vicinamibacteria > Vicinamibacterales > 2-12-FULL-66-21 > QHWT01. The sequence continues at coordinate 254,453 of QHWT01000055.1, forward strand.
CGATCCGCCGGTATCTGGTTGTTCGGAAATAGGGTACGCCCAGAGCCGTTCGGATTACCGGTCAGCGGATCGTAAATCGGTGCCGCCGATGCGCTCAGGTCGCCGCGGCGCACCGCTTCGGTCGGGACCGAAACCGTCCGGTTCAGGATCTGGCGGTCGCGCGTGCCTTCATAGCTCACGAAATAGAAGATCCTGTTGCGGACCACCGGGCCGCCCACCGTCCCGCCGTACTGGTTGTAGCGCCACTTGCCCTTCTCGGTGCCGGGCGGCGCGAAGTAATTCTGCGTCCGCAGCTTTTCGTTCGTGTGGAACTCGAACGCCGATCCGTGGAGATTGTTCGTCCCGCTCTTGATCTGGGCGTTGATGGCGGATCCGCCGGCGAGCCCCTGCTCAGCGTCGAAGCTGTTCGTCACGATGTTGACGGCCTCGAGCGATTCGAGCGCCGGGACGTACGCGGCGACGTGCGGCAACCAGATGTTCGTCGTGCTCACCCCGTCGATCCGGATGTTGTTGGAGCTGCGACTCGCGCCGTTCACGTTGAAGACCAGCGCGCGTGACGGATTCGACGGCACCGAGTGCGCCTCGGCCGGCGGCGTGAAGCCGGGCAGCACGCGAAACAGATACTGGTAGTTCCGGTTCAGCGACACCGGAAGGTTGACCAGCTCGCGTGTCTTGAGCTCGGCACGCACCTCGGCGCGATCGGTCTGCAGGATTGGCGCATCGGCCGCGACCGACACCGTCTCGCTGAGTTGCCCGACCTGCAGCGAGACGTCGACGCGGCTCACGTTGTTCAAGGTCACCGGCACGGTGGACCGAGTGAAGGTGCGGAACCCGGACAGCTTGACCGTCACGGTATAGGTGCCGGACTGCACGGTGGTGAAACGGTACGCACCGGTGCTGTCGGTCACGCCCTCGTGCGACGCGCCCGTGTCAGTGTCCGTAATGGTGACGGTCGCGCCCGGCACCGCCGATCCGGTGTCGTCGGTCACGTTGCCGACGATCGAGCCATAAAGCACCTGAGCGGAGGCGGGCGATGACGCTGCACCAGATAGAAGCAAGACGACGACAATCGGAACGGCGAGGGAGCACTTCATAGCGGGATCTCCTCTCAAACCTAGTGGCCGTAGCGGAAATCGCGACCGGCGCGCGCCCGACGACCCACGCGCCGTGGGTGGTCCAACCCGAGTACCGTAAGGAAAGCGCGCGCGCGTTGTCAAGGACGCGCACCCGTCGAGCAGGCGGCTGAAAACGCAGCCTGACTGGCAGATATCAACTGCCGACCGGCGGAATTTGCACCAGTTTTCGGGCATGTGGCATTCAGCACGTGCCATTGACGTCGTTTTTTCAACCCAGTCCGAGTCGCCGTTTCCAGCTCAATGACGACGCGCCGTATCCACGTACTGGGATCCGGTTGAGGTGGTCCTGGCAGGCCGATTGCCCTGGCCTTGCGCGTCAGAACCCCAAGGCGCGGTGAAGACCCGCGCCGCGGCGACTTTCGTCGCCCTGTCTCCGCCTTCGCGCGACGCGCTTCGGCGGGACAAGCACGGCGCAGGAGGCTCACGTGATCGATCTCGCGTTTCAGTCCACGCTGACGGCAGACCACCGGGAGGCGCTCGAGCGGCTGATGTTCTTCAACCAGCGCCAGCGGCAGGCCGACACCGCCGTCACGCGCGCGCTTGAATTGTTCGGGAGTCCGACGATCGTGTCGGAGCCCTCCGGTGTGCACATTGCGTTCGACGCGTGCCCCGAGGTGCAGTGCCTGTTCGCGATCGAACGCGGCCGGCGCAGCGATGCGCTGGCCGGCGTTGTCGTGTATGTTCGAACCTCGGTCGAAGAGGTGCTCGTCCTGCACATCGCGGTTCCGGATCGGTATGGACGGAGAGGGCTCGAGGTGGTCGCCGCGCTCGTGCGAACCGTGCGCGCCGCAGCCGCGCGCATGCGCGGTGTCGAGCGCATGACGATGCTCGACCTTCAGGGGCGCGAGTTGAGGATTACGATCCGGGCGGTGGGTTCACGGTCCATTCGCGATCGGCAATCGACCGCACCCCGCGACGCTGCGCGACTGCCGGCCAGAGCGTCTTGATTCGTCCCGTTTCGCAGGTTGACTCGGTTCTTCGGATCCTTCGAGGCCTTCCCGTCGCGTAACATGATCCGGAATGACCGTCCTGTCGGTGACGGGAATCCGCAAGGTTTATAACGACGTCGTTGCCGTCGACGAGGTGTCGTTCGATGTGAACGCCGGCGAGATCGTCGGCTTGCTCGGGCCGAACGGCGCGGGAAAGACGACGACGATCAATATGATCCTCGGCGTGCTGGAACCAACCGCCGGCACGATCCGAATCAAGGGCTGCGATCTCGTCACCCATCGCCGCGACGCGCTCGCGCGGACGAACTTCGCTGCGGTCTACGCACCCGTCCCCGGCAATCTCACCGTGGCGCAGAACCTGCGCTTCTTCGGACTGTTGTATGGCGTGACCAGGCTCGCTGAGCGCATCGACACCCTGATTGCGCAATTCGATCTCGATCGATTCCGCAACGTGAAATGCGGCGTGTTGTCGTCCGGGGAGCAGACGCGCGTGTCGCTGGCGAAGGCGATGCTGAACCGTCCGACGCTGCTGCTGCTCGACGAGCCGACCGCATCGCTCGATCCGGACACCGCGGACTGGGTGCGCTCGCGGCTCGAGCGCTATCGCGACACGGTGGAAGAGGTCTGCGACCGCGTCCTGTTTCTCTCGCACGGCCGCATCCTGCTCGAGGGGAACCCGAAAACACTGCCTTCGGAGCACGGCAAGGACACGCTCGAGGAGCTTTTCATCACCGTGGCGCGGGAGCCGCTCACGCTCGAACCGTGATGTCCTCGAAACGCAGGGTCTAAAGACCCGGCGTACAATCGACCCGGTGAATACCGGGCGCGTCGCCGCCATCGTCCTTCGCCAGTTCTACCTGACACGCGGAAGCATCACGCGCACGGTGCCGCTGTTCGTCTGGGTCGCGATTGACATCGTCCTCTGGGGTTTCATCACGAAATACCTGAACAGCGTCTCATCGGCCGGATTCGACTTCGTGCCGGTCCTGCTCGGCGCGGTGCTTCTCTGGGATTTCTTCACGCGGGTCATGCAGGGCGTGACGATGGCGTTTTTCGAGGACGTGTGGTCGCGCAACTTCCTGAACCTCTTCGCCTCGCCGCTCACAATCACCGAGTACCTGACGGGCCTCGTGATCACAAGCGTCATCACGAGCGCGGTCGGTCTGGTCGTGATGATCGTGCTCGCCGCCGCCGTCTTCGGGCTTTCGTTCAATTCCTATGGCGCGATGCTGGTTGCCCTGGTGCTGGTGCTGTTCCTGTTCGGCATCGCGCTTGGCGTTGCCGCATGCGCCATCGTGCTGCGGTTCGGGCCGTCCGCTGAGTGGTTCGTCTGGCCGATTCCGGGATTGCTGTCGCCTTTTGCCGGCGTGTTCTATCCGATCGCGACCCTTCCTCGCTGGATGCAGGCGATCGCGGCGATTCTTCCTCCGTCCCACGTGTTCGAAGGCCTGCGCGCTGTTGTGGCCGGTGGGGCAGTGGTGCCGGCACGCTTGGGCATCGCGGCGGCGCTGGCGGTCGTGTACGTGCTCGGCGCGTGCTGGCTCTTCACGCGCGTGTACCGCCAGGCCGTTCGGATAGGTCTGATCGCCCGCTACAGCGCGGAGAGTCTGGCGTGAGGCTCAGAAGGCATGGCTTACGCCCGCTCATGCCCTGGGCCGGCTTAAGCCTTGAGCCGCCCTGAGCCTTGAGTCAGAAGCGCCTACACGAGCGCGCAGGAGTCATGCAGCGATCAACGGTCTCTTCACGATCTGCATCACCGGCTATGTCGTGTTTCTCGTCGTGCTCGCGGGCGGAGCGGAACCGGCGACGGCGAAATACCGAATCATCAACACGCTGATTGGCGGCAGCCTCGCGCTGATCTTTGCGGCGGCGTGGCCCGTAGCGGATGAACTCGAAATGAAACGCGCGAACGACGAGGGGCCTGCCGCATGATCGAGACCGAGGGGCTGGGGCGTTACTACGGAAGCCATCTCGCGCTGCAGGGACTCACGCTGCGTGTCGCTCCGGGCGAGATACTTGGATTCCTGGGACCGAATGGCGCTGGCAAGTCGACGACGGTCAAAATTCTGACCGGCATGATCAAGCCGGACTACGGACGCGCGCGCGTTGCGGGGTACGACGTGGTCGAGCAGCCGATTGAAGTCAAGCGGCGCATCGGATACGTCCCCGAATCCGCGGCGCTCTACGAGTCGCTCACGGCTCGCGAATACCTGGACGTGATTGCGTCGCTCTATCATCTGCCGCGCGACCCGGCGCTCCAGCGGATCGACGAACTCCTGGATCGGTTCGAGCTGTCCGGTTCACGCGACCAGCGGCTCAGCGAGTTCTCGAAAGGCATGAAACAGAAGGTGCTGATTGCGTCGGCGCTGATGCACCGGCCGGAGGTGTTGTTCCTCGACGAGCCGCTCACCGGACTCGACGCGAACGCCGCGCTCGTCGTCAAGGAACTGATCCGCGGTCTGGCGGCGCAGGGGCGCGCGATCTTCTTCTGCTCGCACGTTCTCGAGGTCGTCGAGCGCGTGTGCACGCGCATCGTGATCATCAACAGAGGGCGGGCGATTGCCGATGGCACGGCACGCGCCATCGCCGAGGCCGCCGGCGCGTCCACGCTCGAGAACGCCTTCGTTGCGCTCACCGGCAGCCGCAGCGCCGCCGAGACCAGCCACGATCTCCTTCAAGCCCTGGAGCGGTGATGCTCGGTCGCATTCTCGAATGGCTCGGTGTGGACGGCCTGCAGTTCCGCGCGCTCATCATCGTGTACTTGAAGACGGATTGGCGCGCGTCCGGGGGTGCCATCCGGGCCCGCCGGCAGGAACGCGGCAGCGGCCCCGCTATCGTCGGCGTGCTTATCGTGATGGCGATCGGCGGTGTCGCGCTGGCAATGGTGGCGGCCGTCACTGAGGATCCGCTCCTGTCTGGATCGATGCTCACGACGTATGGCGCCGCGAACACGATGATGCTGCTGCTCGTCGACTTCACCGGCGTCGTCGTGTCGCCCGAAGATTACGCCGTGCTCGGGCACCGGCCAATCGATTCACGCACGTACTTCGCCGCGAGGCTGACGTCGGTCGCGACGTATGTGGGAGCGATGAGCGTTGTCCTCGCGCTCGCACCGGCGTTCGCCTTTGCATTCGCGCGCCGGCTCGGTCTGCTGGCAATCCCCGCAACGCTTGCCGCCGTCACGTTCTGCAATCTCGTCGCGACGGTGTTCGTTATCGCCGGGTACGTCGCGCTCCTCGGCCACGTGCATCCCGCGCGCCTCAGTCGCGCGACTTCCTACCTGCAACTCGTCCTCTCGATGTTGTTCTACGTCGTGTACTACCTGGCGACCATCGGATTCCAGCACTCGTTCCTGGAACGAAGCGGGATCGGTGACACGCCCTTCTTGTGGCTCAATCCCGCTGCATGGTTCGGTGCGTTCATTCCTGTCGCTGGAGGTCACGGATCCTCGCGTATGGTCGCGGCATCCCTGGCCGCAGTCGCACTGACGGTTGCGGCGGTGCCGATTGCAGCGGGACGCCTCTCGCTCGATTACGCGCGCCGCCTTGGCGAGGTCAGCGCCGCGGCCGAACCGACGCGGCGGGGCGGGCATCGATTTCACCTTCCAGGCTTCAGTCGCAATGAAGCGCGCGCGGTGGCGTTGCTCGTCCGCGCGCAGTTCAGGTTCGACAATCGATTCAGGATGGCGGTGCTCGGCATCCTGCCGTTGACGGCGTTCTAGTGCATGATGGACACGAGCGCGTTCGCGGATCCGTTTGCGGCCGAGGACGTCAACAGCGGCGTCTCGATATACTTCGCGGTCGTATTCCTGCCGATAACGCTGCACATGGCGCTGCACGCGAGCGAGAGCTGGCGCGCGGGCTGGATCTTTTTCGCGTCTCCCGCGTCTTCGTCGCGGATTGTCATTGCGACCAAGAACTTCGTGGCGGTGTACTTCCTCGGCGCTTACCTTCTGTTGGTCGCGGCCGTGTGGAGCGTCTTCTATCAACGGGTGTGGCATGCGCTCGTGCACGCCATGTTCGTGTGGCTGATCGCCCACCTGCTCCTGCAGTGTGCGGTTCTCGTCAAGCCGGTGCTGCCGTTCGCCTCGGAACCGCGGCGCGGCGAGCGTACGGGCGGATTGTTCCTCATGTTCTTCGGGGGCGGTACGCTGGCCGCGTTCATTCCGTTCCTGATGCCCGCCGTCTACGCGCATCCGCCAATCGCCGTCGCGGTGTTCGCCTTCATGGTCGCGGCGACCGCGGCGCTCGAGTATGCGCTGCGACTCAGGATCGACGAGGTCGTCGGGGATCTCGAGTTTCGGAACTGATCGTCGGTCGCATCGAGTGCGCCACCGCGCATGTTTGTGACAGCGCGGCCGGTAGGCCGCACACCCAATCACCAATCACCAAATCACCAGATCACCAAATCACGACATCAGTGGATGCCCGGCGTCGCGGTGCGGCCCGCCAGCGATGCAACGACGACCGCAAGCTCGGAGGGTTCCACGGGCTTCGGCACGTGTGCCTGGTAACCCGCCAGCAGCGTGCGCGCGCGATCGGTCGCGTTGGCGAACGCGGTCAGCGCGGCCGCGGGGATGTGACGGCGCCGGTCGGGCAGGCTTCGCACTTTTTTAATGAGCACGTAGCCGTCTTCGAGCGGCATCGCGATGTCGCTGAGAAGCACGTCGGGCACTTCGCGATCGAGCATCGCGAGCGCGTCGGACGTCGATGTGGCGGTGACCACACGCGCCCCGCAGTTCTCGAGAACGGCCGCCACGAGCGACAATGCGTCAGGCTCGTTGTCGACGACCAGCACCGTGACGCCATCGAGCCGCGGCAATCCCTCGATGCCTGTCGGCCCGGTCTCGTCATCGGTCGCCGCCGCGCGGATCATCGCCACCGGCACACGGACCACGAACGTCGCGCCTTGCCCTGCGCCGTCGCTGCGCGCTTCGATCAGCCCGCCGTGCAGCTCGACGAGATGGCGCACGATGGATAATCCCAGGCCAAGGCCTCCGTGCTGTCGTGTGGTTGCGGCGTCCTGCTGCCGGAACCGATCGAACACGTAGGGCAGGAACGCGGGCGCGATGCCTGCGCCGGTGTCGCTGACCGTGATGATGAGCCGCTCCCCGTCACGCGCGATGGACAAGCGCACTCGCCCGCCGTCGGGCGTGAACTTGATCGCGTTCGACAGCAGATTCCAAATCACCTGCTGCATGCGCGCCGGATCGCAGAGCAGCGATTCACCGTCGCGCCCGGCATCAATGTCGAGCGCCAGGTGTTTCGCGTCCGCCTGGTGCCGCACGGATTCGATCGCCCCCTCCACGACGCCGCGAATGGGCACGGTACGAAACTCGAGCCGTAGTTTGCCCGTGATGATCCGCGAGATATCGAGCAGGTCCTCGATCAGCTGTGCCTGTACGCGTGTATTGCGCTCGATGATGTTGATCGCCCGCTTGGTCGCCGCCTCGTCAAGATGGCCGCCCGCAAGGAGTCGCGCCCAGCCGAGAATGGCGTTCAGCGGGGTGCGGAGCTCGTGAGACAACGTGGCGAGAAACTCGTCCTTCGCCTGGTTGGCGGCCTGAGCCTGCTCGCGTGCCTGCTGTTCGCGGACGAGCAGCTGCCGTCGATCCTCATCAGCGCGGTGCAGCGCCATGGCATAGCGCAAGCTGCGCTCGAGCCGTTCTGGCGCGAGCGCATTCTTATTGAGGTAATCCGCCGCTCCCGCCTTCATCAGCGCAACCGCAAGCTCTTCGTCTCCCTGCCCGGTGAGCGCGACGACGGGGACACGGTGACCGGCGGCGCGGATAGCCCCCAGCGTCTCGATGCCATTCGACCCCGGCAACTGGTAGTCGAGCAGCACGCAATCGAAGCGGTCGTGCTGCAGCGCCGCGAGCGCCGGATCGCGCCCGGCCTGCTCTTCAATCTGTGCGTCCACACCCGCCTGCGCCAGCGCGCGCTTCACCGCGAGGCGATCGAGATCGTCGTCGTCGACGAGGAGGAGCTTGAGCGGAGGACCCATGATCTTTATGGCAGTTCGACGAGCGTCCAATATTTGTTGAGCGAGGCCATGAGCTCGACGAAATCGATGAAGGTGACCGGCTTGATGAGATAACCTGCGACGTTCAGGTTGTACGCCTCGATCTTGTCGCGGTCGTCGTTCGACGTCGTCAGGACGACAACCGGTGTATGCATGAACATGGGATCCTTGCGGAGCTCCCGCAGGAACTCGATGCCCGTCATGCGCGGCATGTTCAAATCGAGCAGGACGATCCGACGCGCGGCAGGCACCAGCCCGCCGCGCAGTATTTCCAGCGCCTCGATGCCGTCGCCGGCAATGAACAGCGGATTCACGATCCGGTTCTTCTCGAACGCGCGCCGCACGTTCATCACGTCCACCTGGTCGTCTTCGACCAGCAGAATGTTGAGTACCTTTTCGTCCACTACACCCCCGAGGTCGCCGTCTTGGGCCACGAGAACCAGAAGCAGGCGCCCGATCCGGCCGCCGATGTGACTCCAACCTGCCCGCCCTGCGCCTCGACCAGTTTCTTGACGAGGGACAAGCCAATGCCGGTCCCTTCGACCCTGTCGCGCGCTTCGAGCGTCTGGAAAATTCCCCAGATGCGCTCGTGAAATTCGGCAGGTATCCCCGGCCCGCTGTCGGTGACGGAGAATTCCCAGAATGCCCCCGCGTCCTTCGCTTCGATGTCGATCTCCACGTCGTCGCCGCCGTGCTTGATCGCATTGCCGATGAGATTTTGAAACACCTGTCGCAGTGGCGTGGGCTCGGCGACGATGACCGGCAGGTCGACCTGAACCGAGACAATTGCCGACTCCGGCGAGAGCAGATCGATCGTCTCGCGCACAAGGCGGCAGACATCCACTGACACGGGCTGTTCGTGCGCGCGCCCCGCCCGCGAGTACTGCAGGATGCCCTCGATCAGCGATTCCATACGGTGCATGCGCGTGCGCATCAGCGCGAGCATCTCGCGCGTGTCGTCCGAGAGCGAGTCCTGCAGGTCCTCCTCGATCCATTGCGCGAGGTTCGCGATGCCGCGAAGCGGCGCGCGCAAGTCGTGCGATGCGGCGTAGGCAAACGCATCAAGCTCGCGATTGCTGCGCTCGAGCGCGGCGGCGAGCGTCGCGAGTTCCTGCGCGCGCCCACGCAGCTCCTCGCGTTCACGTTCGGCGCGCTCGCGCTCGTACTGCTCGCGAAACAACGCGAGCGCACGCTCTTCGGCGTTGCGCCGATCGGTGATGTCCTGCGCCGTCCCGCGCACCTTCACCGCCGTCCCCTGCTCGTCGCACACGACGGTGCCGCGCCCCAGGATCCACCGCTCGGTCCCCTCGGGCAGCACAATCCGATGTTCGACGACGTATGAGCTCCGCGTTTCGATCGCTTGCGCGATGACTTTCTGCATGCGCTCGCGATCGTCTGGTTGCAGCCGGTCCACGTACGCGGCGTATGAGAATGGCTCACCCGGATCGAGGCCCCAGATCCGGAAGAGCTCTTCCGACCACTCGATCCGGTCCGATGCGAGATCCCATTCCCACGAGCCGATGTGCGCAATCCGCTGCGATTCGCGCAATTGCTGTTCGCGCCGCCGAAGCTCGGCGACGAGCGCATCCGCATCCGTCGTCACAACCCCGAGCGGAAATGTCCCGCCGTCACGCCAACGAGGGTTTTTGGTCATGCGTGTCCGGAGTGAGTACAGAACCGGGTGACAACAAGCGGGCGGTGTCAAAGGAGCAAGAGGTTTGCCACACGGCTCAGAAACTCAGGACTCAGGGCGGCTTGAGGTTTAAGCCAGCATGAGCCGTGAGTCATGAGTCATCAGTCTGAGAGCGCGGCCGCTGAGGTCGCGGGCTCGATGATCGCGAGCGACAGCACGTGCAGCACGGCGGTCACGATCAACCACGCGGACATCGCGTCGTGATTGCCGGAGACCGCGATGCCGATGCCGAGCAGGATCGCGAGCAGCACGCCTTCGAGGCTTGCGATCGATCGAAGCAGGCGCGCGCGCTGCGCCGGCAGCGTCATCGGGTGCACGTGTGACGCGAACAACAAGTGCAGCCGCAGCGTGACCGCGATCGTGGCAAGCACGAGCGTGACAAGGAAGAGCGACGAGCCCCACGGCGCCAGCCACCGACGGCTGATCCACACTGCGATCGTGGCTGCGCTCGTCAACATGGCAATCGCGACCTGATGAAACTGCCACCACCACCAGGCGCGCGCGGAAAGCACGCGCGGCGCTGCATTCGGGACCTGCTCCCCGGGGCCGCGGAGTGCGGCCAGCAATTCGCGTCCTGACGCGAACCGCGCGTTCGGATCGACATCGAGGCAACGGCGCACGATCGCGTCCAGCGCCGGCGGCTCGATCCGGTGCGCGAGCGGCGATTGAGGGCTGACGAACCGTTCGACGAGCGACGCGGCGTCGGTTCCGCCGAACGGATGCACTCCTGTCGCGCATTCGTAGGCCATCACGCCAAATGCGAATACGTCGCTGCGCGCGTCGAGCGGCGCTCCGCGCAACTGCTCCGGCGACATGTAGCCCGGCGTGCCGAGCATCGCGCCCGTGACGGTGAGGGACGCGTTCGATCCCGGGGTTGGCGACAGGCTCCGCGCGAGGCCGAAGTCGACGACCTTCACGCGGCCGTCGCTCGAGACCAGCACGTTCTCCGGCTTGAGGTCGCGGTGGATGATCCCGTGCTCATGCGCCGCGGCGAGGGCCTCGGCAACCGTCGTCAAGATCCGCAGCAGATCGCCAGTGAGCGGACCCGGTCCGAGCGTCGCGCGCAGCGTGGCGCCGCGCACGAGCTCCGTCGCGATGAAGACCTCGCCCTCGATCTCCTCGAACGCATACACCGTCGCGATTGCCGGATGCGACAGCCCTGCCGCCGCGCGCGCTTCGCGCGCCAGGCGCTCGCGTGCGACCTTGTCGCGCGTGAACGCGGGCGGCAGCGCCTTCAATGCGACGGTGCGTCCGAGCCGCGTGTCTTCCGCAGCGTAAACGATGCCCATGCCGCCGCGGCCAAGCTGCTCGAGGATGCGATAAGGCCCGATCCGACGGCCCGTGAGATCGGGCGCGCGGTCGAGATCCTCGGAGAGAAGATCAGGCATCGCCGCCCATGGAGGTGTTTCGAGGAATCCGCCGGCGCGGTCGTGGGCCGCGAGCAGCGCGCGCACTTCCGCGACGCTCGAGGGATCGGTGACGGACGTGCGCGTCAGCAGCGCCTCGCGCGCGTCGCGATCCAGATCGACGGCCTCTTCGAAGAGCGCGGTGATGCGCGACCAGTGATGCGTCAAAGCAGCTCGCGCGCCAGCCACGCGCGGGCGAGCGCCCAGTGACGCTTGACCGTGGCCGGCGAGATGCCCATCGCGTCGGCGGTCTCCTCGATGGTCAGGCCGCCAAAGTAGCGCAGTTCAACGATGCGCGCCTGATCCGCATCCACGACCGCGAGCCGGTCGAGCGCCGCGTCGAGCGCGATCAGATCGACCCGGCCGTCGGGTGCCGTGACAGGCAGGGATTCGTCGAACGTGACGCGCGGCGCCCCGCCACCACGCTTCTGCGCGTCGCGCGCACGCGCGCGCTCGATGAGGATCTGCCGCATGGAGTGCGCCGCGATCGCGCAAAAGTGCGCCCGGTTCTGCCACCGATCCGGACGATCCTTCAGGAGCCGCAGGTATGCCTCGTGGACGAGCGCGGTGGGTTGCAGCGTCTGGCCGGGACGCTCGCCGCGCAGATAGTGTGCGGCAAGGCGGCGCAGTTCGTCGTAGACCAGCGGCAGCAACGTTTCGAGCGAGAGACGATCGCCGCGGCTCGCCCGCGCGACCAGCTCGTCGAATGGTGCTGCGTCCGCCATCAGGCGACCCGCTCGATCGTCACCTTGTTGATGACCACCGGCTTCACCGGACGATCCTGCCGTCCGGTCGGAACCGCGCCGATCTTCTTCACGACCTCGAGTCCCTCGACGACCTCGCCAAAAACGGAGTGCTTGTTGTCGAGATGCGGCGTCGGTCCCAGCGTGATGAAGAACTGGCTGCCATTCGTGTTCGGCCCGGCATTGGCCATCGACAGGATGCCGGCGCGATTGTGCCGCGCCTTCGGATGGAACTCGTCGGCGAAGTTGTAGCCGGGGCCGCCTGTGCCCTGCCCGAGCGGATCGCCCCCCTGGATCATGAAACCGTTGATCACGCGGTGAAAGACGATGCCGTTGTAGAACGGCGTCTTGCGACGCTCACCAGTCGCCGGGTCGCGCCATTCCTTGGTCCCTTCCGCAAGCCCCACGAAGTTCGCGACGGTGTTCGGGGCTTCCTGATCGAAGAGCCGAACGCGGAACGTCCCCTCAGTGGTGTCGAAATTCGCGTAAGTTCCTGGTTGCACGGCGTCTCCTTGAACCCGACATTATCCCACTCCGTCTAACTACGAAGTTCTTCGTTGACAGCTACGAAGCTGTTCGTAGATACTGCGAGTCCAATGGCAACATCCCCGCGAACCCCCGTTCCCCGGCCCACAGACGCCGAACTGGCGATCCTGCGCGTGCTGTGGGATCGCGGCCCCAGCACTGTCCGGCAGGTACACGACGTCCTGGGACGCGAGCGTCCGGCCGCGTATACGACCGCCTTGAAACTGCTGCAGATCATGACGGAAAAAGGACTCGTCGAACGCGACGAGCGGGACCGCACGCACGTCTATCGTGCGCGGCTGAGCGAGGAGCAGACGCAGCGTCAGCTCGTCCGCGATCTCGTGGATCGCGCGTTCGGCGGGTCCGCGACCAAGCTCGTCATGCAGGCGCTCGCCTCGCGCCACGCGTCGCCCGACGAGCTGCGTGAAATCCGACGCGCCATCGACAGCGCCCGTCAGGAGAAGGAGGCCCACCATGACAGGGATTGATGCGTTGCTCCACCAGCCGGCTGCGCAAGCCGTCGGATGGGCGCTGCTGCATTTCGTCTGGCAGGGGACCATCATCGGGGTGCTGACCGCGCTCGTCTTGCTCGCGATGCGCCGCAGCGCCGCGGATGTCCGCTACGTGGTGTCCGCCATCGGCCTCGCGTTGATGCTGACGCTGCCGATCGTCACGGGCGTACAGACGTGGAACGCGTCACGCGCGCCTTCGCCGCTTCGCGGCTCCGACCCTCGCGCTTCGCGTGTCGGCGGGGTCGGCGAGGCAAGCACGTCTCGGATTTCGGCTCCCGGATCTCGAACCTCGAGCCTCGGACCGCGGACCGCGAACGTCGGATCTCGCACCTCGGACCGCGTACCTCGCACCTCGGACCTCGTACCTCGGACCTCGGATCCCGGATCTCGCACCTCGACCCTGGGCGACCGACTCGAGACGTTCCTGCCGGTGCTGATTGGAATCTGGCTCGCGGGCGTGATGTTGCTCAGTCTGCGTCTTCTCACCGGCTGGCTGTGGATTCAGCGCCTGCGCACGCATGGCGCGACCGCGGCAGGAGAATCGTGGCAGCGGATGGCGACACGTCTCTCGCGTCGGCTGCACATCGCACGCACCATCACGCTGCTCGAATCGACGCTGGTCGATGTGCCGACGGTCATCGGCTGGGTGAAACCTGTGGTGCTGCTGCCCGCGAGTGCGCTCTCGGGCCTGTCGGCGCAGCAGCTCGACGCGATTCTCGCCCACGAGCTCGCTCACATCCGCCGCCACGATTACCTGGTCAACCTGCTGCAGACACTCGTCGAGACGCTCCTTTTCTATCACCCGGCCGTGTGGTGGCTCTCGCGACGCATCCGCGCCGAACGCGAGCATTGCTGCGACGATCTTGCGGTAAGTCTCTGCGGCGATCCGATCGCGTACGCCAACGCGCTTGCCGATCTCGAATCGCTGCGATCGAGCGACCATCACTTCGCGATGGCCGCCACGGGCGGATCGCTCCTGCATCGGGTCCGGCGATTGACCGGCGCTCCGCCGTCACATGCGGGTCGGGGTCCCGCGTGGCTTGCTGGGAGCGCGGCGCTGATGGTGCTTTGCGGGATCGCGCTGGGCGCCGACGGACTGCGTCAGGCCTCCACGACCGGCACGCGTCCATCGCAGTCAGCACCGGTCGCGGGCCCGATCCTCCCATACACCGGAGACGATCTGATGCCCGTGCTCGCGGAAGCTGACGCGGCGCTCCAGGCGGCGATGCGCGCGCTGCGGCTCCATCCGTTCCTGGGCGCGCTGCCGTGGCCACAGGAGGGCGTGATTTCGAAGCGCCTCGGCCAGGCTTACGAACAAGCCCTTCGCGCGCAAGAGGAAGCCCTCCGCGCCCAGACCGAGTCGATGCTCGCGCACGTCGAGACGGATGCGCTCCTCGACCAGCACGCAGCCCTCAGTGCACAAGCTGAAGCCCTTGCGTCGTTGAAGGCAAGCACGGCCCCCGCACTGGCGGCACTCGATTCGAACATGGCGTCGGCCTCGGCCGCGCTCGCCGCGTTGAGCGAGACCACCACCCCGGCTATCGCGGACCTCGGCGCGACCATCGCGGCCCTGACACCGCAGGCGTCGACGACCGAACAGAGCGTCAGCATCAGTCATCACCAGGACGACTCGTCGGGGAACTGGATCTGGTCGAACAACGGCGAGAAGCTGTCGGTCAGCTACTCGGGACGCTTCGACTTCACCGACGACGACACGGATCTGCGGGAGATTTCGTCGGACGGCTATCTGAAGATCTCCGATGCCGCGTGGATCGGCCGCCACACGGTCGAGATACAGGAGCGCGGCGGGCAGCTCGAACACCGTTACTTCGTCAACGGGTCGGAGCGCTCGTACGAGCCGGAGGGACGCCAGTGGCTGCGCGAGAACCTTCCGAAATTCGTGCGCAACACGGGCATTGGAGCCGAGCGTCGCGTCGCGCGGTATCTCAAATCCGGCGGACCGTCCGCGGTGCTCGCCGAAATCGCGCGGATCGACAGCAGCTACGTGAAGCGGATTTACTTCACCGAGCTCCTGGAGCAGGCGACGCTCAACGCGGATCAATACCGCGCCGTTCTGAAGCAGGCGGGCCGTGAAGTCAATTCCGATTACGAGCTCGCGACGCTGCTCATCGCGATTGCCGACAAGATTCCGGCCGACGAGCCGTCGAGCGCGGCGTACTTCACCGCCGCCTCGAGTATCTCGTCCGACTACGAGCTCCGCCGCGTGTATTCCAAAATGCTCGACAAGGGGCCGGTCTCCCCCGCGATCCTCGAGTCGATTCTCTCGAGCACGAGCTCGATTGAATCAGATTACGAACTGGCCGAGCTGCTGCGGCAGATTCTCGGACAGCAGTCGCTGGACGATCGAACCCGGCCGTTGTACTTCAAGGCGGTGAGCTCGATCTCGAGCGATTACGAACGGCACCGTGTGCTGAGCGCCGCGCTGCGAGGCACGCCGGACGGCGCGACCATCCTTGGCGCGCTGAACCGCGCCGGCGACATCGGCAGCGATTACGAGGCGGCGCAGTTCCTGCTGGAAGTGCTGCAGAAGGCGAGTGTCGAGGGGGCCGCGCGCGACCCGTTCTTCACGGTCGTCAACCGCTTGAACTCGACGTACGAGCGGCGCCGCGTGCTGGACGCGGTGATTCGCAAGCCGGGCGTCAGCCGTGAGACCCTGCAGGCAGTCCTGCGGTCCGCAAAGGAAATGTCAGGATACGATCTCGCGCAGGTGCTGCTCGCCGTCGCGAACGCGCACACATTGACCGGCGATCTCCGCGACAGCTACCTCGATGCGGCGGACAAACTCTCGGGTTACGACCAGGGACAGGTCATGACGGCGCTCGTGAAGAGCGAGCGCCGCAAGTAGAGGACGAAGGACGGTTGTCGGAAAACTGAGCGTTCCACGTTCGGCCGGCGCGCCTCGCAGGAAACCATCCGCCATACCGACGCAGGTGCGGCAGGCGCAGAAGATGGAAGCGATCGGCCGTCTGGCTGGTGGCGTCGCGCACGACTTCAACAACGTGCTGACCGCCATCTTCGGCTACGTCGACCTGCTGCTCGACAACTTCGGTCCGGCCGACCCGCTCCGTGCCGACGTGCTCGAGATCGAGCACGGGGCGGAACGCGCCGCGGGGCTCACGCGCCAACTGCTCGCGTTCAGCCGTCGGCAGGTGCTGCAGCCGCGCCGCATCAACGTGAACGAGGTGATCAACGGGATGGCGCCGCTCCTCGGTCGCCTGATCGGCTCAGATGTCGAATTGACGCTCGATCTCGAGCCCGCGATCGGCGACGTGCGGGCTGATCCCGGTCAGCTCGAACAGGTGCTGATGAATCTCGCGGCGAATGCGCGCGACGCGATGCCCGAAGGCGGGCGAATGTCGGTAATGACGCGCAACGAGGACGTGACCACGGAACGCGCAAACAGGCTGACCAGCCTCGCGCCCGGCCAGTTCGTGTGCCTGTCGGTCGCGGATACCGGCGCCGGGATTCCCGATGAAATCCAGCGGCAGATCTTCGAGCCGTTCTTTACCACCAAGGACCAGGGCGGGGCACGGGCCTGGGACTTGCGACCGTCTACGGCATCGTGAAGCAGAGCGGCGGCTGGATCTACGTCAAGTCAGAAGCCGGCCGCGGCGCCCGCTTCACGATCTATCTGCCGCGGCTGCCTACTTCTTCTCCTTGAAGTCGGCCGGCAGCGCGACGTCACTTGCCGCGACGCTCTTCGAGACCTCGAGGTACTCGTTGTGAAGCGTCACGATCGTGGCCCGCGCCTTCGGTTCTTCTTTTTTCGCGATCTTGCGCGCGAGCATCCCGCCGATCCCGCCGCCGCTCGATTGCTGCTGCTGCTGCATCTCGGCCATCTGTTCCTTGCTCTTGACGGACTCGAACACCGTTGTCGTCTCGAGCGGCGTGCCCTGCAGCTTCGACCCTTCCTGCTGCATCTTCGCCATCGCGTTCTTCATCATGGGGAACGCGGCGAAGGCTGCGGCGAGCTGCTGCGCGGAGGCGACGGCTTCGGGACCGGCGAGCTGCTTCGCGTAGCGGATGTCGAAGTCGGTCAGCTCCTTCATCTCGGGAATGACCGGGCCGAGCCACGAGTTGGTCGTCATGACTAACCCGCCGCCCTCTTCGAGGGTCTTGCCTCGTGCGTGTCGTAGCCGGCGATCTGCTTCTTCTGGCCGGTTTCCTTCACGTCGAAGTCCACTTCGAGCTCTTTCGCGGGCTTCTCTTCCTGCCGCTCGCCCGGTTGCTCCTTGTCGACTTCCTTCTTCGCCTTTTCTTCTTCTTCGCGCATCCGGCGGCGCAATTCTTCGAACGTCGTGACCGTGTAGGTCTTCTTCTTGACGTCGAGGTCGTAGATCTTTTCTTCCGACAGGTCGATGATCTGTCCTGTCGATTCGTTCATCGTCGCCTTGCGATTGCCCTTCACCGCCGAGGTGCCGACGACGCCTTCCTTGGCGGCCTTCCCTCCGATGAAGTTGACGACTCGGCCGAGCATGCCTTCGAGCTTGAACTGCGACTTGTCCTTCGTCTTGACTTCCGCGAACAGCGGTGCGGTCGCAAGCGCCACGATCGGCAGCGCAACCGCGCAGATCCTCTTCACGCGTTTCATGAACCCTCCCTGGGAGTCCTCAAATGCTGGGATAGGACATTATAAGGGGCTTGATAAAGGGCTTGGGGCGGAACTATTGAGCCGGGTCTTCAGACCCGGCGTTCTTCACCGTTAACGCCTGTGCATGTCTGACGTCCTTCCCACAGTGGAGCTCGTGGCAGACGGGACGACAGCCTTCCCGGCGGGACCGCGTGTCGTTCGCTTTGCGGACGGGCATGCCGCCGACGATGGGCGGCTGGTGCGGGCGGCGCGCGAGGGCGATCGCGCGGCGTTCTCGTCGCTGTACGAGCGCTACGCGCGTGTCGTGCATGGATTGCTGCTCGCGCGCGTGGGACGCGACAACGTCGAGGACCTCGTCCAGGACGTGTTTCTCACGGCCTGGCGCCGCCTCGACGACCTGAGGGATCCGGCTGCGTTCGGCGGCTGGATCGTCATGATCACACGCAACCGCGCGATGGATTTTCATCGGCGCACCGCCGAGTTCGTGGAGCTGCCCGAGAACCTGCCGGTACCCGGAGGCGCGGCCGAGCGCGCCGATGCCCACGCCGCCCTCGAGGCGATTCGCGCGTTGCCGGAGGCGTACCGAGAGACATTGATGCTCCGGCTTGTGGAAGGGTTGAGCGGACCGGAGATCGCGACGCGAACGGGACTGACGCCCGCCTCGGTGCGCGTGAACCTGCACCGCGGCATGAAACTGCTGCGCGAGAAGCTGCAACGATGAGCGACGATCTTTCGCGCGACGATTATCTGTGGACGGCGGCGGGCGAGCCCGATCCGGAGATCGCGCGCCTCGAAGCGTTGCTGGCGCCATACGCGCATCGCGGCACCCTGCCGCCGCTGCCCGCGCGCGCGCCGCGGCGTCGCGCATTGCACGTGGTGCTGCCGATTGTGACGGCCGCCGCATCGCTTGCGCTCGTGATTGCGGCGGCGTGGTTCACGTCCACTGCGCGGCCTCCCGGCTCCTGGTCAGTGCAGTCGCTCGCGGGCGCGCCAGCCGTTGCCGGCTCGCCCATTGCCGGGCCGTCGCGGCTTGCCGTCGGCCAGGCGCTGACGACCGACGCGCAGTCGCGCGCGCGGATTGCGGTGGGGGAGATCGGCCGCGTGGACGTCGAGCCGAACAGCCGCGTGCGGTTGATTCGATCGCGTCCGGGCGAGCATCGCATGGCGCTCGACCGGGGGCGCATCGCGGCGCAGATCTGGGCGCCGCCCCGGTATTTCTTCGTGACCACCCCCTCGGCAACCGCCATCGATCTCGGCTGCGCGTATACGCTGGACGTGGATGCGGCCGGCGCCGGGATGATCCGCGTGACGCACGGGTGGGTGGCGTTCGAATATGAAGGACGCGAATCATTTATCCCGCAAGGCGCTGTCTGCGCGACGCGTCCGGGCTTCGGACCCGGCACGCCGCGGTTTGCCGATGCGCCTGCGCGGCTGGAGCGGGCGCTGCCCGTGCTCGACTTTTCCGCCCTGGCCGATCCGCGCCGCGCCGCGGCGCTCGCTGACCTCCTCGCCTCGGCGCGCGCGCGCGATGCCCTGACGCTCTGGCATCTGCTTTCGCGCGGCACCCCCGAAGAGCGCGCGAAGGTATACGATCGGCTCGTCACCCTGGTCCCGCCGCCGGCGTCGGCGTCGCGGGAAGCCGTTCTACGCGCGGACCGGCGCGCGCTGGACGACTGGTGGAACGAGCTCGGGCTCGACAGCGCGTCATGGTGGCGCGTCTGGAAAAGTCCCTGGCGGGAATAGTCAATGGCCGGAGTCCGGATTGTCCGCAGACTTGCCATCGTCTTTCTGATCCTGTTCGTGGTGGCACAGTTCATTCGTCCGGCGAGAACCAATCCGCGGTCGCAGCCATCGGCGAACCTCATGACAAAGGCGCCGCGCGAGGTGGCGCAGATCTTCGATCGTTCATGCCGCGACTGCCATTCGAACGACACGCGCTGGCCGTTGTACACCCAGGTCGCGCCGATGTCGTGGCTCGTCACGTATGACGTTCGGGAAGGGCGCGATCATTTCAACTATTCCGAATGGACCGCGATCGATCCCGACGATCAGGACAAGCTGCTCGGCGGCGTGTGCACGCTCGCGAAGCGCGGCCGCATGCCCCTCTGGCAGTACCTTTTGATCCACCGGGGAGCCAGGCTGTCGCCGGCCGACGTCACGACGCTCTGCACGTGGTCCGAAAAAATGCGGGACACGATACAGTGACGGGAGTTTCGGAGGTATACGGAGGTAACGGATTTCAACACGAAGCAACGAAGGCAACGAGGGTAACGAAGAAGACGGTGACGAGTACATGCGCCGCGCCGCGCTTCGCGCGGCAGGAGGTCGAGCGAGATCCCGAATACGAACAACTCTAACCTCATGGGTTGCTCGTATTCGGGATCTCGCACGACCTCCGATGGGCCGGCCACAGTCGCACTGGCCGGCCGCGGCGCATTCTGCTCTCTCCAACTCGTGTCCAGCTTGGCGCCTCGGCGTCTGGGCGTGAGATCCTCTTCGTTGTTCTCCGTTCGCTCCGTTGCTTCGTTCTGAAAATCCGTTACCTCCGTCGGCCTTCGTACTCTACATATGTCAGACACACCTCAAACTCTGGCGCCGATGCGCAAAGTCACGGTCACGCGTGTCGGCCGCGCGGCTCAGGCCGGACGCGAGGACGTGGCTGCCGCCGAAGAGCCGCTCGACGTGCGGCTGCAGGGGCAGTCCTTCGCGATCGTGATGCGCACGCCGGGCGACGATCGTGCGCTCGCGGCCGGTTTCCTTTTCTCCGAACGCGTAATCCGGACATCCGACGACATCGGTGCGGTCGAGCACTGCCGTCATCCCGATCAAGCGAAGGCGCATCACGTCGTGAACGTCTTTCTGCGCGGCGACGCGGCAGCCGCCGCGTTGAAGCATCTCGAGCAGCGACGACGGGTCGTCGCAAACAGTTCGTGCGGCGTGTGCGGCCGCGCATCGATCGATGAGCTGCGCTCGGACATTCCTCCATTGACGGCCTCGTCCCGCGTGCATGCGGCGGTGATTAGCGCACTGCCCGGCATGTTGCGCCAGCGACAGGTTACGTTCGACGAAACCGGCGGGCTCCACGCTGCCGGTCTTTTCGACCTGTCGGGCACCCTCGTCGCAAGCGCCGAAGACGTGGGACGCCATAATGCCGTCGACAAGGTGGTGGGCGCGATGCTGCTGGAAGATCGCCTGCCGCTGCCGCACGCGATCCTCATGGTCAGCGGACGCGTGTCGTTCGAGATCGTCCAGAAGGCGTGGCTCGCCGGTGTGCCTGTGCTCGCGGCGGTCTCCGCGCCGACGAGTCTCGCGATCGATCTCGCGCGCGAAGCGGGCATCACGCTGATCGGTTTCGTCCGCGATGGAGGATTCAACATCTACGCGCATGAGGTCCGGATCATTGGTGGGTAACGCGCTACACACGTAGCGTCGCGACCTTCGGCCGAGCTTCCATTAATTGGTGCCGACGCACCATCCAGCAGGCTCAAGTTCCTGAATCACAAAACTTTGTGCTGGCACCGCGGTTGCCTTGAAGGCACCGAGGTGCTGTTGATGGTGCGTCGATCGAACGTCGTGATCGCAGCCGTGGCGCTGCTGGCCGTCTTCACCTGGTCGGTGTCGGCGATCGCGCTCCTCGGGGCGTGGCGGCTCGCCGGCGAGCTGGACCGCGCCACCGAAAGGGCGCGGCTCGAACCGCACGCGCAGGCATCGGTCGTCTTCGATCGTCACGAGCACCCGGTGTTCTCCTTTTATCTAGAACAGCGGCTCGATGTGTCGTTCCAGTCGGTGTCGCCGCACATGATCGATGCGATCCTCGCGGCCGAGGATCGACGCTTCTATTCACATCATGGCCTCGACGGCGTCCGCATGGTGAAGGCGGCGTGGCGCAACTGGCGCGCGGGACGAATCGTCGAAGGGGGCAGCACCATCACGCAGCAACTCGCGCGCGCTGAACAGCTCACGTCCGCGCGCACCTTCACGCGAAAGATCCGCGAGGCGGTGCTCGCGGCGCGGTTCGAGGAGCGCTACAGCAAGAGCGAGATTCTCGGCGCGTACTTGAACACCGTGTACTTCGGCGACGGCTACTACGGCGTCGAAGCCGCGTCGCGCGGCTATTTTGCCAAGGCTGCGTCGACGCTGCAGCCGCACGAGGCGGCCCTGCTCGCCGCGCTTGTACGATCGCCGTCCGCCTACTCGCCGTCTTACGCACCCGCGCGCGCGCTCGCGCGGCGCAATCTCGTGTTGCGCCTGATGCGAGATACGGGGAAGTTGACCGACGGGCAATACCGGGCCTCGGCCGCCCTGCCGCTCCGCGCCAACAGCACGCCGGCGATTCTCAACGCATCGGACGGCGATTCGCGTGCGTGTGGCCAGTACTTCCAGGAGGAGGTGCGGCGCGAATTGATGGCCCGCTTCGGCGACCACCAGGTGCTGAAGGGTGGCCTGCGCGTTTACACGGGCTACGACGAGCGGATGCAGTGCGAGGGAGAGCGCGCGATTGCCACGCGGATCGCGCAGATCGTCAGGCTGCGCCCGAAGGCTCGCGACCTGCAGGGCAGTCTCGTTGCGATCGATCCCGCGTCGGGGGAAGTGCGCGCGATCGTCGGCGGACGCGAGTTCGCGGCCAGCAGCTTCGATCGGGCCATCCAGGCGCGGCGGCAGCCTGGCTCCGCTTTCAAACCCATCATCTACGCCGCGGCGCTGGAGCAGGGCTTCGCGCCCGGCTCGATCCTGCGGCACCTCGACGAACCCATCATGACCTCGTCGGGCCCGTGGCTCCCAGGCGGAGAACACGAGCAGCCGGAGTACACGTTGCGCTCTGCGCTCAAGATCTCGAGCAACCGTGCCGCTGCCCAGTTGCTGCAGCAGGTCGGCCTCCGCGTCACCGAGTACTACGCGCAGCGGCTCGGGATCGAATCGCGCCTTCCATCGGTGCCATCACTCGCGCTCGGGACGGGTGGCGTCACGCTGCTCGAGCTGACGTCGGCATACGGCGTGTTCGCCAATCAGGGCACCGCGGTGACGCCGCACCTTGTCGTGCGCGTCGAGGATCGCGACGGGCGTACGTTATGGGACGCGCAACCTGCGCGGCGGCCGGTGTTGTCCGAGGCAACCGCGTTCATGATGTCGAGCATGCTCGCGGACGTGATTCAGTCGGGGACCGGCACGCCGGCGCGCGCGGCCGGTTTCACATTGCCGGCGGCCGGTAAGACGGGAACGACCGACGACTACACGGATGCGTGGTTCGTCGGCTACACGCCCCGACTCGTCGCCGGTGTGTGGTTTGGCATAGATCGTCCGGCGCCCATCATGAACCGCGGATTCGCCAGCATCGTCGCGGTGCCTGCGTGGGCGCGGTTCATGAAAACGGCCACGGAGGGCGACCCGCCGTCGTGGTATGCGCCTCCGGGGGATGTCGAGAAGGTTGCGATCTGCCGATTGAGCGGAAAGCTTGCGACCGATGCGTGCCGCCACGACTGGCGTGGACCTGATTACGTCGCCGCCGACCTGACGGACCTTCCGGGCCAGCAGATGGCTTCCGGGTTCAGCAGCACGGCCACTGTTGCGACCTCCGAGGTCGTCAACCAGCCCATGGTCTTCGAGGATTACTTTCCGGTCGGCAGCGTGCCCTCGGAGGTTTGCCCGCTGCACGGCGCCGCGCCGCTTGGCATCGATGGAGTCGTCGGCTCGGCGTGGCTCGATCGCCGCTACTCGGTCGAGCCTGCCTCCTCGATTCAACCGGCCGCGGCCGCCGATCTTCCGCCTAAAGGCGGAAGCCACGAACGAAGCATCCTTTACGTCGAGCGCATCCCGCGCGCGGATGGAACGACGCATTTCGTGATCAAGCAGCGCTGACTCGTGGCTTCCGCCTTCACGCGGAAGATGATTGGACGATGAACAGCGCAAGCAGCGTCCCATTCGCGATATGCCCCGTCCAGCAGATGCGGCACTCGTGACGGTTCGAAATCAGGCTATACCCGAGGAATGCGCTCATGGCGACGGCGGGGACGGTCATCACGGCGAGCCACCAGGCCGGCCAGTGTGAGATGACGCCGATCGCGAGCACCGTGTAGAGCAGCACGCCGAGCGCGGCGTTGGGAAATCCAAGCAGGGATGCGCGTGGCGTGCGAAAGAGCACGGCGCATCCGCCAGCTTCGAGACGGCAGATCTCAGGCCCCGTCAGCCATCCGGGCAGCACGCGGTAATGCCCGTACAGCGCGGCGACTGAGGCGGCCGCGCCGCAGGCGAGCGCGATCCAGATCGCCAACGTCATGATTGAGACGGCTGACACGTCGGGCACCAGTACGTCAGGCGCGCGTCGCGTCCCTGGGCCTTCACGAGAATACGCGTGCCGCACTTGCGGCACGGCTGCCGCGCACGGCCGTAGACATAGAGGCGCTCGCCGGGATCGGCACGCCGCGTAGTCCGACGATATCCCGTGTAGGTCACGATGCCGCCGCGCGGATCGGTCACGTTCGCGCGCAAGTACTTCTGCGCCGCGCGAAGGATCTGCCGCAGCGTTTCGTCATCGAGCGCCGCGACACGAACGAACGGATGGACGCCGCAGATGAACAGCACTTCGGATTTGTAGACGTTCCCCGCGCCTGCGACGACCCGCTGGTTCAGCAGCGCCTCGCCGATCTCAGTCGCGCCTCGCTCGCGAAAGCGGCGAATCGCTTCGTCCTCGTCGAAGGATTCAGCGAGCAGGTCGGGGCCCATGAGGCGCAGGTCTTCCTGCCGCGCAATCGACGTGCGATCGAGGAACTCCGCCACGGGGACGTTGAAGCCGACCGCTTCGAAGGCGTCGGTCGCGACGACAATGCGCATGTCGCGCCGCGGACGCTGCCAGGTTTCGCCGCGGCGGTAAATGTGCCAGCTCCCGTTCATGCGCATGTGCGTGCGCAGAACGAGGTCGCCGCTGAAACGCATCAGCAGGTGCTTGCCTGCAGCCGTCACGCTCTCGATGGTGCGCCCCGTCAGCGGATGATCCTCGTGCACGCGCGTCAGCGCGGGGAACACCGACTCGAAGCGGACGACCAGGTGTCCTGCGAGCGCGCGGTTGAGTGTGCGCGCCGCCCGAAAAATCGTGTCCCCTTCAGGCATGCCCGGCCTTCGCCGCGCTGGCCGTCCCGCGGCTTCGGCGAGGCAGGCCTCTGACGGCGTGCACTACCGCTCCGCCGCTCCGGCGAGACGCGCCGCAGCCGAAGGCGAAGGCGGCCTTCGCATTTGCAGGCCCATCGCGGACGCGTTGAAGCCGGCTTCGATCAGAAACGGCGTCAGCGGGTGATCGGCAGGAGCGCGCCCGTTGATCTCGGATACGAGCAGGCCGCCGCGGACGTCGTCACGCGCCAGCGCGGCGAGGCGCTCGCCGAGCGCGCGGCCGATCGTCGATCGCGCCGGCTCGTCTTCCGGCAGGAACGCCACGAGCTGGCGGCCGCCGCGCGGAATGTAGGCAGCGAGCGCTCCGTTGACGAGCACCACGAGCGCGCCGACGGTGCGGGTCGGTCCGCGCCCCGCAGCTTCGTCAGCCGCCGACGCTTCGGGCCACTTCAACGTCGTGCCGTAGGGATTCGCGGGATCGGTGGCCGCGAGCACGAGGACCTCGGGATCGTCCGGCGCATCGCGCAAGGAGCGCAGGAGCTCGAGCGCGGGAGGCAGCGCGAACTGCGTCGCGCCCACGCCGCCGACGAAGTACCCGCGCCGTACGCGTCCGGCGTCCTCGAGCGCCTTCAGCACGTCGTAGACGGCGCCGAAGCCGCCGGCGATTCCTTCCGCGGCGGCCACCTCGCGCGTCAGCACGCCATAGCGCGCGAGCAGTTGCTGCGCCATCGACGTCGACCACTGCGTGTCCGTCGCGATGGCCGGCAGCCGTTCGGCAAGCAATGACCACCGGCCTTCGGCAGCGGGAGGCGCCACGCGCCGGGTCCTGAACGTGCGCACGCGCGCGGCCTTGCGCGAACGCCGTTCGGGAGGACGCGTGAACGCGCGCAGCGCATGAAACGTGTCGTTGGTGATCAGTCCTTTCCACACGAGGTCCCACAGCGCGTCAACGGTCTCGCCGGGATACCCACCGCCGGCGGCCTCGTGCAGCGGAACAAAGAAGGTCGCGCCGTTTTTCTTGAGATGAGCAGTAATCGCGGCTTCCCGCGGCGACAGATCTGTGGCGGGCACAGGACGCCACAGTCTGGCGAGATGGTCGGTGAGATAAATGGCGACGCGCCCGTCACGATCGCCGATTGGCTCGACGCCGCGCCATACCACTTCGCCTGCGGCCAGCAGCGCGTCGAGATCCGCCGGCATGTAGCCGTCAACGCGCGCCGGGAGCATATCCGATTCCACGATCGATGCGGGGAGCGGCGCCCCTTGGAGATTCTCGACGGCATCGAGCAACGCGTCGAGGCCGCCGCGCTTGCGGACGAGACCCTGCCACGACGTGACGAGCCGCGCGAGCACGGGAGGATCGACCGGCTCTACCTCCTTGCGCAGCTTGGCGAGCGATCGCCGCCGCACGGTCTGCAAGACGTCGCCGTCGCACCACTCGCGCCCGCTGCCGCCCGGCCGGAACTCACCCTCGAGCAGTCGTCGCGTCGCGGCGAGTGTTTTCAGTAGTGCATCGGCCGTCGATCTCCCGAGTGTGTAGCGGGCGGCAAAGTCACCGCTCGTGAAAGGCCCATGCGTTCGCGCATACCGTCGCGCGAGGTCGAGCGACGCATCACGCGTCGGCTCCAGGAGTGACGCCGGCAAGCCGACCGGCAGCGGAACGCCGAGGCCGTCGCGATAGCGCCCCGAATATTCGACGGGAATCACGCGCGCCTGGCCGCCGATGTTGATCCTGATGATCCGACGATCCCGCAGCAGGCGTTCGATCGCATCGTCCGCATCGATCGACGCTCGCGCGGCCACCTCGTCGCGCGTGAGATCTCCGAGATGAAGCAAGAGGTCGTGCACGCCGTCGATCGATCGGGCGCGATACCGTTCATCGAGCTGCTGAAGCTGTCGCTCGACGTCCCCCAGCGCGTCGGCGTCCAGCAGCTCTCGGAGCTCCGCCTCGCCGAGCAGCTCGCGCAGCTGCGCCTGATCGATCGATAAGGCCTGCGCGCGCCGTTCGGCGAGGGGCGCATCGCCATCGTAGATATAGTTTGCGACATAGCCGAAGAGCAGCGCCGAGGCAAACGGCGACGGTATGCTCGAATCCGCCGTCACTGTCTTGATCTCCCGCGCTTCGATCCGGCGCAGCGTCTCGACGAGCGCGGGAATATCGAAGACGTCGCGCAGGCACTCGCGATACGCCTCCAGGATCATCGGAAAAGATCCATAGCGGGCCGCGACAGCCAGGAGATCTGCCGCACGCTTGCGTTGCTGCCAGAGCGGCGTGCGTCCGCCCGGACGACGGCGGGGGAGCAGCAGCGCACGCGCCGCCGCCTCGCGAAACTTCGCCGCGAAGAGCGCGGTGCTGCCCAGCTGCCGCACGACGAGTGCTTCCGCTTCGTCCGATGCCGGGATCAGCAACGCCGCGTCGGGCGGATTCTCCGTCTCCGGGAATCTCACGACGAACCCGTCATCCGTCCACATCGTCTCCACATCGGTGCCCGTTTCGGCGCGGACACGTTCGACGATGGCCATCGCCCATGGCGCGTGGATGCGGCCGCCGAAGGGGGAGAGCACGCACAATCGCCAGTCGCCGAGCTCGTCCCGCGTGCGTTCGATGACGATCGTGCGGTCGTCGGGGACGGCGCCTGTCGCGGCTGCCTGGTCAGCGAGATAGCGGACGAGATTTTCCGCGGCACTGGCATCGAGGTCGTGTTGTTTGGTCAGCCGCTGGACGGCGGCCCCCGGCGGCATCTGCCGGATGCTGCGAACGAGCTCGCCGATGTGGCGTCCGAGCTCCAGCGGGCGGCCGGCCGCGTCCGCTTTCCAGAATGGCATCTTGCCCGGCTGGCCCGGGGCTGGCGTCACGATGACGCGATCATGGGTGATCTCTTCGATGCGCCAGGACGAGGCGCCGAGCAGGAACGTTTCTCCCACGCGGCTCTCGAACACCATTTCCTCGTCGAGCTCTCCCACGCGGGCGCCGGGTCCGCGCTCGCCACTGAGGAACACGCCGTACAGCCCGCGATCGGGAATCGTCCCGCCGTTGATCACCGCCACGCGCTTCGCGCCTTCGCGCGCCGTGATCGTGTTCTTCAATCGATCCCACGTCACGCGCGGACGGAGATCCGCGAAATCGTCCGACGGATATCGGCCCGACAACATGTCGAGCACGCCCTCGAAGATCGCACGGCTCAGCTCGGCGAATGGCGCAGCGCAGCGGAGCGCCTGGAACAGGGCGTCGACGTCCCAGTCGTCCATCGCGACCATCGCGACGATCTGCTGCGCGAGCACGTCGAGGGGATTTCGCGGATACCGGCTGGATTCGATGTGCGCCTCGTGCATCGCGCGCGTGACGGCCGCGCACGCCACGAGATCACCACGAAACTTGGGCACGATGATGCCGCGGCTCGGCTCGTCGATACGGTGTCCCGATCGCCCGATGCGCTGCATTCCGCTCGCCACCGATGGCGGCGCTTCGATCTGGATAACGAGATCGATTGCCCCCATGTCGATCCCGAGCTCGAGCGACGATGTGGCGACGAGGCCGCGAATCTGTCCGGCCTTCAGCCGATCCTCGATTTCGATCCGTTGCGCGCGTGCCAGGGATCCGTGGTGTGCGCGAACGAGCGTGTCTCCGGCGAGCTCGTTGAGCGCGGCCGCCAGACGTTCGGCGACGCGGCGGCTGTTGACAAAGATGAGCGTTGAGCGCTGCGCCTGCACCAGCTCGAGCAGCCGCGGATGAATCGCGCTCCAGATCGACGTGCGTACCGGTCCTTTCGAGGCGGGGCCGCTCGGGATGTCTTCTGCCTCGCCGATGCGGGCCATGTCCTCGACCGGCACTTCGATCCGAAGGTCGAGACTCTTCTTCTGCGAAGTGTTGACGATGGTCACCGGACGGTAGGTCGGAGCCGCGCGGTCGGCGGTGAACTCGTCGTGGATGGCGTCCTCTGGATCGAGCGACCCGGTTCCGGCATGCCGGCGAGGTCGAACCTGTCTCGCCGTGGCCGCATCGCGGCGAAGGCGGACGCCGCCGAGAAAGCGCGCGACCTCGTCGAGCGGCCGCTGCGTCGCCGACAGGCCGATGCGTTGCGGCGCCACGCGCGCTAGCGCCTGGAGACGCTCCAGCGAGAGCGCCATGTGCGCGCCCCGCTTCGTCGGCACCAGCGCGTGGATCTCATCGATGATGATCGTGTCCACAGATCGCAGCGCTTCGCGTGCGTTCGAGGTGAGCAGGAGGTACAGGGACTCGGGCGTGGTGATCAGGATGTCGGCCGGCTCGCGCTGGAACCGGGCCCGCTCGATGGCCGGCGTGTCCCCGGTGCGGACGGCGACGGCCGGGGCGTGAAAGGCCTCGCCGCGCGCCACGGCGCGATTGCCGATTCCCGCGATCGGTGCGCGCAGATTGCGCTCGACGTCAACGGCGAGAGCCTTCAACGGCGAAACGTAGATGATCCGACAACGATCCGGCGCGACGGGGATGTCGCCGAACATGACCCGATTGATGGCCCAGAGAAACGCCGCCAGCGTCTTGCCGCTTCCTGTCGGCGCGAGAATCAGCGTCGAGTCACCGCGCGCGATCGCAGGCCAGCCCTGCGCCTGCGGCGGCGTCGGCGCGGCAAACGACGCGCGAAACCATTCCGCAACGGATGAGTGGAACAGCTCGAGCACGTCCGCGCGCTTCGCCACAGCCTTATTGTAGGTGCTAGATGCCAGGTGCTCGGTGCTGCGTGCGGGGTGCCCAGTGCGGTCGCGGTAAATCGTACAGATGTCGATCAGGCGCAGCGGTTTCACTCAGCAGAGCACGAGCACCTCGGCACAGAGCACCTCAACTCACCTGACAAGGCAGCCACCGAGCACGTTTTCTGTATTCTGCCTCCTCTCTCCTGTATTCTTAAGAGATGGGAGATTCGGGAGAAGGCCTGGTCGACGCGGAAGCACGGATCCAGGAACAAATGGAGGAGCGCGAAGCGGATCGCCGCCGCCGCGCGAATGGCAAGACGCCCGCCGTCGATCCAGAGCGGCTGCGGGAAATCGAATCGCTGAAGCTCGCGAAAGCGGAGCTCACCAGGCAGGCCGGCGCGACGACGCATCCGATCAGGAAGAAGCAGATCGATGCGGCGCTCGCCGAGATCGATCGCCGGCTCGCTCAATCACCGGCGAAATAAGCGGCGGCTTACGACGGCTCGCCCGAGCCGATCGCCTGGACGACGGCCGCCGCGAATTCCTGCGGGGAAGGTGGCCGCCTGTGCGGATCCATCTCCAGTGCGCCCATGACGACGCGCTGGAGTGGCGCGGGCACGCGCGCGGCCGCGGAGATCAGAGGCCGGGCGCCGCGATCCTGCGCAAGGATCACGTCCGCAAGCGACCCGCGGCTGAACGGCAGCGTGCCGCTGAGCATTTCGTACGCGATCACGCCGAGGGCGAACACGTCCGTGCGGTGATCGGGGGACGCTCCCCGGAGTTGCTCGGGCGCCATATAGGCCGGGGTGCCGACGATAGATCCGGCCGCCGTCAGTGTGGCGTCGGGCCCCGATCGCGTCTCTTCCGCGGCGTCGCCAACGAGCTTCGCCACCCCGAAGTCCAGCACCTTGGCCTCGATCTCTCCGGTTGCCGGCAGCAGGATGTTCTCCGGCTTGAGATCCCGGTGCAGCACCCCTTCGCGGTGCGCCGCCTCTATTGCGTGACAGATGGCCGACAGGATTCGCGCCGCGCGCGCGGGATCCAGCGATCCTTCGCGCTGCAGCACGCGCCGCAGATCTTCGCCTTTCACGAGCTCCATTACCAGATAGGCGCCGCCATCGGGAAACGTGCCGAAGTCGAAGATCGACACGATACCCGGGTGCTGCAGCCGCGCGACGATTTGCGCCTCGCGACGGAAGCGCCGCCGCGCATCCATGTCCTG
This sequence comes from Acidobacteriota bacterium, assembly GCA_003222675.1. Taxonomy (GTDB): domain Bacteria; phylum Acidobacteriota; class Vicinamibacteria; order Vicinamibacterales; family 2-12-FULL-66-21; genus QHWT01. Next base: position 285,045 of record QHWT01000055.1, read on the forward strand.
GAGCAGATCCGCTCGCACGACCTTCACCGCGACAAGGCGATCGAGCCGTACATCGCGCGCGCGATAGACGGCGCCCATGCCGCCGCGGCCGATCAACTGTTCGATCCGGTACTTGTTATCGACGACGCGTGGCACCGCACCCACCGGCTTGAGCGCTGAACCATCCACCGGGCACAGCGTGACGCCCGCGTCCTCACACCGGCCGCATCGGGGGCATTCCATCATCGGCAGTTGCGGCGTCTCGATCACGCGCGTCGTCGCGGACGCGCTGTCTTCGGCGCGGCGCCGGAGGCGAGCGACATCGAGTCCGAGGCCGAGCTGTCCCGCGATTGTCGCGAGCAGCTCGCGATCCTCGGCGGTGTAGGCTTCTTCTGATCGTTTCGCGCCGAGCACGATCGCCCCGACGAGCGATCGATTCTGGCCGAGTACCGGCACGATCAGCGCGATCGCAGTCTGCTCGAGCCACGCGATTTCGGACGCCGGCAGGCGGCGCGCCGGCGATCGCGGATCGTCCAGGAAAATCTCCAGCGGCTCCTCCGACCACCGCAGCATCGTCACGATGCCACCGTCGAGTGGCAGCGACGGAATGTCGCCGCCGATGCGTGTCACCACGGCGAGGCGCCCGTCCTCCATGCTGCTGACCAGCATGGCAATGGCTTCGGGGTGGAGCGCCTGCTCGATCTGATGGACCACCAGCGCGGAGAGATCGGCGGAATCCGTCTCGAAGCGCACGCGGCTCGCGAGCGAGAGCAGGATCTTGCGCGCATCGTACTCCTCGCGAAAGAAGCGCTGGTCGAGCCACTGCCGCGCGCGATCGCGATAGCGCAGCCCCGCGACGCTCGCCGCGAGCAATGCGAGATAGACGACGGAACCGCTCGGCAGGAAGGACGGCAAGCACGGTGAGGGTCCGGCTCGCCAGCGCGTATTGAATGCTGCGTCGCAGCACGACGCGCGGCCCGAGCACGCGCGCGACGCCGACGGCATATGTGAGTCCGAACGCCGGCAGCAGCACCAACGCCTGCAGGAATGCTGTGACCGGCCTGGAAAACGATGGCGCGTCGACGGCCAGCAGCGACGCAACGATCGGCGTTCCGTCCTTGATCGCGAAGGCCAGGACGCCGGGAATCGCGGTGTAAAGCGCCATGCGGATGCGACGGCGCTGGTTTCCATCCTGGTTGAAGCGGAACCGATGCCATCCCTCGGCGATGACGGCGACGTTAATCGCGAGGCCGGCGGCGAACGACGCGAAGTAGGCGCCCGGGTGCGTGGCATCCCAGACGGCGGCGTCGAGCAGCCGATCCACGCCGACGAGATAGAGCGACGTCGCCGTCGCGAGCAGGATCATCGGCGCCGCCGCGGCGAACGGAACGGCGTGCAGCCAGCCGTGCTTGCGCAACAGCGCCGATGGTGTCGGGAAATAGAGGACGGCGAGGGCAATGACGGGAAATGCCAGCGGTCCCGCCAGCCAGGTGAAAACCGTCAGCGCACGATCGAGCCCCGGCGGCAACACTCGTTCGACGCCGAGCAAAGGCCCGCCGCCGCCGACCGCACTCAACGCGAGCGCGATCACCGAGAGTTGCGCGGTCAAATCGCTGCTGCGCAGCAGGAACAGCACGAGCCCGGCGACCGTGAAGACGACGATCTGCACGATCATGCCCGGACGACGGCTCGTCGACGCCCGCGCGGCGCCTGACCAGTATTCGTCGCGCCAGTGCGCGATTGCCGCGCGTCTCGCGTCGATCGCGACGGGCGATCGAAGCTCGGGCGGCCGCGTGACGATCGGCTGGATCGACGTCGCTCCCGGCGGATGGCTGCGTACGAACCCGACCTGAACCACGGAGTAGATCACCGTCAGCAGAATGATCGCGGCGGTGACCCCGAGTTGTAGGGAGAAGCGGTCGAGTGGGACGCGGTCACGCGGATCCACAGGTGGCACCGATGATACAGCCACGGATTTCACGGATCAGACGGATCAAACACAATAAGCCACGGATCTCACAGACAACACGGATCAGAACAAAGCCAAATCCGTGAAATCCGTGAGATCCGTGGCTCTAAGAAACCGGATCCGTGAAATCCGTGAGATCCGTGGCTCTAGGCAAACCGGATCCGTGAAATCCGTGAGATCCGTGGCTCTAGGCAAACCGGTGGATCCGTGGTTGAAGCCGATCCCGTGTGATCTGCGGCCTAATTCGCGTTCGACTGCGCGAGCAATTCTTTGATGTGGTCCGCTTCCAACGCTTCATGCTCGAGAAGCGCCTCGGCGAGCGCCTTGACCGCCATCCGGTTGCGGTCGAGCAGATCGTGCGCGAGACGGTAGCCGCCATCGAGGATCTTCTCGATCTCGTCGTCCACACGGCGGGCGGTGGCCTCGCTCATGGCGTGCGGCTTGTCGGGATCGAAGCTGTTGCCTGGCTTCCGGAACGCGCGCATCCCGAGCGACGACATGCCCCACTCGCACACCATGTGCTGCGCGATGTCGGTGGCGCGCTCGATGTCGTTCGACGCCCCGCTCGTCATGTGATCCATGAAGAGCTCCTCCGCGACGCGGCCGCCCATCAGCACGGCCACCTGCGTTTCGAGATAACCCTTCGTGTAGGTGTGACGATCCGCCTCGGGCAGCTGCATCGTGACGCCCATCGCCCGGCCCCGCGGGATGATCGTGACCTTGTGCAGCGGATCGGCCTTCGGCAGGAGCGCGGCCACGACCGCGTGTCCCGCTTCGTGGTAGGCGCAGTTCAGGCGATCGAGCTCGCTCAGCACCACCGATCGGCGCTCGACGCCCATGAGCACCTTATCGCGGGCTGCTTCCATGTCGCTGCCACCGACCCGCTCGCGGCCGGCGCGCGCCGCCATGAGCGCTGCTTCGTTGACGAGATTCGCGAGGTCCGCACCCGAGAATCCGGGCGTTCCGCGCGCGATCGACCGCAGGTTCACGTCGTCTGCCGTCACGACCTTGCGCGAGTGAACGGTGAGAATGGCCTCACGCCCCTTGAGATCCGGATTCCCGACCATCACCTGGCGGTCGAACCGCCCGGGTCGGAGGAGCGCCGGATCGAGAATGTCCTGACGGTTCGTCGCCGCGATCACGACGATGCCCTGAGTGGACTCGAAGCCGTCCATTTCAACGAGCAGCTGGTTCAGCGTCTGCTCGCGCTCTTCATGGCTGAGCGAGCTGCCGCCGCGGCTTCGGCCGACGGCATCGAGCTCGTCGATGAAGACGATGCACGATTTGTGGCGGCGGGCGTCCTTGAATAGCCGCCGCACGCGCGCGGCGCCGACGCCGGCATACATCTCGACGAAATCGGAGCCGCTGGCAAAGATGAACGGCACGCCCGCTTCGCCCGCGATCGATCGCGCAAGCAGCGTCTTTCCCGTGCCCGGAGGACCGATGAGCAGCACGCCCTTCGGAATGCGACCGCCAATCGATGCGAACCGCTGCGGCTGTCGAAGGAAGTCGACGATCTCCTTCACCTCGTCCTTCGCTTCGTCGACGCCCGCGACATCCTGGAACGTGACGACCTGGTCGCCGCGCTCCGCGAGCTTCGCGCGGCCTGGCGTATGGATCCGCCCCGCGGTGCTGCGATAGACGGTGAAGCCGAGCAGCGCGAGAAATGCGACTGCGATCGCCAGTGCGCCGCCGCTGAGCGAGCCGGGCTCCGGCGCCGCCTGCACATCGATGCGAATGCCGCGCTTCAGCGCGAGGTCCGACACGAACGACGCGTTCGCGAGGAACTCGGGGGGCGCAACCGTGTGCGCCTGCCGTCCGTCGCCGAGTGTCAGTTCGATCCCGTCCTGTGAGGAGCGGACGTAGGTGACATCGCCGCGCTCGATCAGTTGGAGGAATTCCGAGAAGGCGAGCTCCGGCGGCTGATGCCGCGTGCGGACGACGTGGACAGCCGCGCCAATCGCAAGGGCAAGCACAATCCCGGCGGGAACGAAGAAGCGTTTACGTCGAAACAGCGGTGGCACCACAGGACAATTCCGTTTCACGAAGGCTGCGCCAGCGGAAACCCGCCCGTGAACGTAGCGGGTCGCCCCACAGACCTCCCGCCTTGCAACTTTCTCAGGCGGCGGCTTTTAGGTGAAAAAAGGACACTCCGCTGGGGATTGGAATGTGTTGTGATTCTACACGATGCTGGGAGCGAACGCCAAGCCCGGCCGTATTCTTTTTGCGGCCGCGGCCGTGCACGCCTACACGGCGAGCGGTGCCGTCCTCGCCTTCATCGGCATTCGCGCTGTGTTCGCCGGTGACGTGCGGCTCGCGTTCGCAATGATGCTGATCGCGACGCTCGTCGATTCCACGGATGGGGTCCTCGCGCGCGCGGTCCGGGTGAAAGAAACGCTCCCGTCCGTCGACGGCGCGCGCATCGACGATATCGTCGACTACCTCACGTTCGTCGTCCTGCCGATGCTGCTGCTGGACCGATTCGGGTTTCTGCCGTCTCCGGTGGCGCTGCTCGTGGTCGCGATCGTGCTGCTGAGCAGCGCCTATGGCTTCGGTTCGGCCGATGCCAAGACGGCCGATCATTTCTTTACGGGATTTCCGTCGTACTGGAACATCGTGGCGTTGTATCTCTACATCTTCGCCGTCCCGCCGGCGCTGACGGCGGCGATCCTGATCCTGCTGAGCGCGCTCGTGTTCGTGCGCATCGGGTACGTCCATCCGTCGCGGACGCCAGCGCTGCGCCGGTTGACGGTGACGCTCGGAAGCGCGTGGGCCGTGTCGCTTGCCGGGCTGATCGGCTGGTTGCCGTCTCCCCCACGGTGGCTGGCGATCGCGTCGCTGGCGTTTCCCGTCTATTACATCGTGCTCTCGCTCGTGCTGCATGCGCGACGGCGGCCGGTGCCCGCCGAATGATCCGCGTCAATCGCCGGACCCAGGATCGCGTTGCAGGCGTGCTATTCGCCTGCCTCGTCGCCGCGACGGCGATTCTCGTCGTCTGGTCCATGCGACAGGGGTGGGCGGTGTACAAGCTGCGTCGCGGCGTTGGCGACACGTGGTTCTACGCGGCCGACGGGCGGCCGTGGTTCCGCATGGACGAGCAGCGGCGCGACGTGTCGCTGGACGAGATCGCGCCGGACCTGCAGCACGCCGTCATTGCGGTCGAGGATCATCGTTTTTATCATCACATCGGCATTGATCCGATCGGGTTCGGCCGGGCCCTCTGGCGCGATGTGCGGCACGGCAATCGGGCGGAAGGCGGGAGCACGCTGACGCAGCAGCTCGCGCGGACCTTGTTCCTGTCGAACAAGCGCACGCTTGGACGCAAGGCGCAGGAAGCGGCGCTGGCGCTGCTGCTCGAACAGGAGCTGTCGAAGAAGCAGATTCTCGAGCTCTATCTCAATCGCATTTACCTGAGCGGCGGCGTCTACGGCGTCGAGACGATGTCCCGGAATTTGTACGGAAAGCCGGCGAGCGGGCTGACGCTCGCGGAATCCGCGCTGATTGCCGGCCTTGTTCGCGCGCCATCGGCGCTGTCGCCGTGGTCGAACCTCGATGGCGCGATCGATCGCAGCCGCGTGGTCCTGCAGCGCATGCGAGAAGAGGAGTTCATCACGGTCGACCAGGAGAAGAACGCGCTCCGCGCGCGGATACGAATCCGCCCGTATCCCGGCGCCACCGAGGCGCGCTGGGGTTACGCGAAGGAGTTCCTGCGGCAGCAATTCCGGGATCGGTTCGGCGGCGATCATCCGCCCGACTGGAGTGTGCGCACGACGTTCGTGCCGGAGCTGCAGGACGCAGCGGAGCGCGCCGTGGAGAACGGCATGCGCCGCTTCGGTAACAAGGAACTGCAGGCGGCGCTCGTCGCGATCGATCCCGCGACGGGAGACATTCTCGCGATGGTCGGCGGCCGCGATTTCCGGGAGTCACAGTTCAACCGCGCGTGGCGCAGCCGCCGGCAGCCGGGCTCCGCGTTCAAGCCGTTGCTGTATGCGGCGGCCCTCGAACACGGATACTCGCCGGTGAGCGTCTTGAACGGTCTCGCGACGATCCAGCCGCAGGGACCCGACGAGTGGGCGCCGCGGAATGCAACGGGCGAGGATCCCGATGCGCTCACGCTGCGGGCCGCGCTGATCGAATCGAACAACCGCGCCGCGACGTTACTCCAACAGCGCCTCGGCACGCGTCCGGTACTGCGGCTTGCCTCGGACGTCGGCTTGCGCGATCTCCCTGACGTCCCGTCGCTCTCGCTCGGCACCGGCCTCGTCACGCCGCTGGATCTCACCGCCGCGTTCTCGATGTTTCCGAACGGCGGCTTGGCGGTGCGCGCCCGAGGGCTGACGAGTGTGCTCGATGCGGATGGCGGCGTCGCGTTCGACAATCCCGCGCGCGCCAACCGCGTCATCTCCGCGCAGGTTGCGTATCAGATGGTCTCCATGCTCCAGGACGTGATGGACCGCGGCACTGCCAGCGCGGCGCGCTCGGCGTTCGGCATCAGGTTCCCGTCGGGAGGAAAGACCGGCACGACCGACGACTTCAAGGATGCGTGGTTCGTGGGGTTCAGCTCGTCGCTGGTCGCAGGCGTGTGGGTCGGGCTCGATCAACCAGCGGCGATCGGCCGCGAGGCATACGGCGCGCGATACGCGCTGCCCCTCTGGAGCGAGTTCATGCGCAACGTCTCTCGCAGCCGTCCGCCTCAGGATTTCACTCAGCCGCCAGGGCTGCGCGAAGAGGCGCTATGCCGAGTGTCGTACCTGAGGCCCGTCGAGGAATGCCCGACATATACGGAGTACTTCAAAGAAGGTGACGAGATCCCCACGCGGCTCTGCCCGATTCACCAAGGCACAGTGAAGCAGCAGATCAAGCGTGCCGTCCAGGGAATCTTCTCGGCCATCGGCCGGAAGCTGAAGGGAATTTTCAAATAGCGCGTCTTCCAGGTGAGGCGCTGCAGGGCTAAAAGTCCTGCGCTACGGATATCGTAGCGCAGTCCTTGAGGGCTGCTGCACCTGCATCTTCGTCACGCTACCGCTGGATCCGCGCCGATCCTCCCTGGGCAAACGCGCGCACCTGGTCGAGGCTGGCCATCGTGGTATCGCCAGGAAACGTCGTCAGCAGCGCGCCGTGCGCCCAGCCAAGGCGGACCGCCTGCTCCGGCGATTCGCCGCTCATCAGACCGTAAAAGAATCCTGACGCAAACCCGTCGCCCCCGCCGACGCGATCGTACACCTCGAGCTCGCACGTGGGAGACACGAACGTCTGCCCGCTGACCCACGCGACGGCGCCCCAGGTGTGACGATTGGTCGAGTGGACCTCTCGGAGCGTGGTCGCGACGACCTTCATGTTCTGGTACTTCGCGAGCACATCTTCCATCATGCCGAAGAACGCGCTCGGATCGAGCTTCGACTTTGCCGCGACCTGCGGTCCGCGGATACCGAGGCCCTTCTGCAGGTCCTCCTCATTGCCGACGAGCACGTCGACGTTGTCGACGATCCTTCCGAGGACGGACTGTGCGCGCGACAGGCCACCGGACGCGGTCCACAGCTTCTCGCGGTAGTTGAGGTCGAACGACACGACGGCGCCATGGTTCCGGGCCTGACGCATCGCCTCGATGATCAGCTCCGCCGTCGTCTCCGACAGTGCGGCGAAGATGCCGCCGCTGTGAAACCACCGCACGCCGGCGCCGAAGATGCTGTTCCAGTCGAAGTCTCCGGGCTTGAGGCGCGCCGCCGCTTCGTTGCTGCGGTTGTAGAACACCACGGGCCCGCGGACGCCGAAGCCGCGATCGGAGTAGACGGCCGCCATGTTCGGGCCGTGAACGCCGTCGTGGTCGAACATCTTGTAATGCGGCGTCACACCCATCGCACGCACCTGCCCTGCAATCAATTCGCCGATGGGATATTTCACCATCGCAGTCGCGATGGCCGTGCGCATGCCGAAGCCGTCGGAAAGGTTCGCCGCGCAATTGAACTCGCCGCCGCTGACGTGAACCGCGCACGACTGCGCCTTCCGGAACGGAATCATGCCGGGGTCGAGTCGATGAATGAGCGCGCCGAGCGCGTTTTCACTAGGAGGTCACGGAGAGCTCTCGTTTTAGAATTCCTGCTCCATGATCTCCGTGACTCTGAGTAGGCGAGTCCGTAAGCCTCACCACACGAACACGGCGGCCCGCCCGTTCTTTTTCACGAGCGCGGCAATGGTCGCGGCCATCTTATCGCGGCGCGCCAGAAGCGAATTAATCTGCGACTTGTTCAGCCACGCCCCGGCGGCAGCCGAGATCGCCCGTTCGTCGAGCGCCTCCATGCGCGTCCATAACGCGGAGTCCACGTGATCGATGGCCTGCGGCAGCGCGCGATCGTCGAGGAACGCCCGCGAGTGATCGATCAGGTACAGGTTCCACGCGCCATCGACGAGCAGGTTGCCCTTGTTGCGATCCGGATTGCCGATCAGGTCGTCGAACAGCTTCATGCGCGCGAGCTGCCGCGACCATGACGCCGGTTTGGTCAGCGGCTGCACTTCAGTCCACGTGCGCACGCCCTCGAGCCACAAAATCGCGGCCCCTGGCGCGCCGTCGATTCTCCGCTCGACGACGACCGGAACCATGCCGAGATCCAGCAGCTTGTCGAGCTCGTACGCGGCGACCTCGGACTTGTAGCTTTCCCAGTAGCCGTTGCGAAAACCAGGACGCAGCGGCTTCCACGCCGCCGATGTCGCGAGTCCGCCCTCGGCGAAGAATGCACGCTTCGGGTGTGTGACACCGATCTCGATGGCCGCCATGCGCGCGACGGGCGCCGCGCGCAGATACGCTTCGTACTCAGCGTTGCGCCCCTCCCACACGCGTGCCGATGCCTGGCCCGAGGAAGGGGCCGTGGCCGGCGCCTGCGGGAGCAGGAAGAGCAGAGCGAGAAAGAGCATCTGATTTGTGACGGACTGTAGCACGAGCGCGCCCTCGCCCGCTGACGCTGGCGAGTTACAGCGAGGCAGCTTTGCGGAGGATAGGACAATGCGCGGGTCGGGAGTCCGCGGGAGGTGCCCTGAGCCCTGAGCCGTGAGCCAGTACAATCATCGTGTGTTCACCGCGGGCAGCGTCCTGGACGGGCGTTACGAAATCATCGAGCCGATTGCGGAAGGGGGGATGGGGGCAGTCTATCGAGCCCGCCGGACCCTGCCCGGTGACGAAGTGGCCATCAAGGTCATGCGCGCGGATGTTGCCGCCGATCCTTCGTTGAAAGCCTTCGCGAGGCGAGCGGATGTCTTCACGATGGGCGTGCTCGCCTACGAGATGGCAACCGCGTGTCTTCCATAGGACGGCGCATCGATGCCGGCGCTGCTCGGCGCGATGCTGCGCGGAAGGCCGACGGATCCGCGCGATCGCCAGGAAACACTCCCCGACGCCGCGGCCAGCGCGATCGTGAAGGCGCTCTCGCCAGAGCCCGACGATCGTTTTGCGACGGCGCGCGACTTCGGCGCCGCGCTGCTCGGCTGAGCGGCACGTGGTACGTGAGAACCCCTCGACCAACAACCGTCAACCAACAACCAGATCGAGAAACCTGAGGATGTCCGCGTCTTCCTCTATCAGCTTCCTCACCGATTTCCCGGCGCCGTGCCCGGCCTTCGTCTCCACGCGGATCAGGTAAGGCCCCCCCGATCCCGCCGCCTGCAGGCGCGCGACGAGCTTCTTCGCCATTCCCGGCGCGACGCGATCGTCGGTGTCGGCGGTCATCACGAGCGTCGGCGGATAGCGCACCGCATCACGGAGGTTGTGATACGGCGAATAGCCGTGCAGGTAGCGGAACTGGTCGGGGTCGTCGGGGGACCCATACTCCGGAATCCAGAAGCGTCCGACCGTGAAGAGGTGATAGCGAAGCATGTCAGCGACCGGCACGCGACAGATTACGGCGCCGAAGAGATCCGGCCGCTGCACCATGACCGCGCCGACGAGGAGTCCGCCGTTGCTTCCGCCTTCGATCGCGAGGCGTGCCGGCCGCGTGTAACCTTCGCCGATCAGATACTCGGCGGCCGCGATGAAGTCGTCGAACACATTCTGCTTGCGCTCCAGCATCCCCGCGCGATGCCACGCTTCGCCGTACTCGCCGCCACCGCGAAGGTTCGCGAGCGCGAACACACCGCCGCGGTCCAGCCATTCGAACAGCGCCGGGTCGTAGGCAGGCGTGCGGTTGATGTTGAACCCGCCGTAACCGCTCAGGAGCAGGGGACGATCGCTGTCGCGCGCAAGGCCCTTGCGGTGTACCAGGAACATCGACACGGGCGTGCCGTCGCGTGAGGGATACCAGACTTGGTTCGTAATGTAATCTTCCACCTGAAGGTTGAAGCCACGGGAATCGGTGAGGATGTTTCTTCCGCTCGTCTCCTCGTCCTCGTGGCTTCCGCCTTCCGCCTTCGCGCGAAACGCTTCAAGGATATGGCCTGGCTGCCCGTCCGCAAGCCGATAGCTCACCGGCGGCGTCGTGAACGAGACGAACGTGAACAGCACTTCGTCTGCGTCCGGTTCTGCGTCGAGAGTCGTAATGGATCCGATCTCCGGTAACGGGATCGCGCTGGCAGGCTCGCCGTTCAGACCGAACATCCGCAACTGGTCGCTCGCGTTGTGCAGATACGCCGCGACCAGGCGATCGCGCGTCATCACCGCGGCCGACAGCCGGTCCGCTGATTCCGGCACGATCATGTGTACGGCCGGCGGGGAAACCCCCATTTCGACCGCAATGATGCGACCGAGCGGCGCGTTCTTCGTTGTCCTGAAGAACAACCGATCGCCGGCAGCCGGTGAAGAGCGGTCGCGGACGCTCGTCTCCTGAGCCGCGATCGATGACGTGCACCTCGCTGTCGTCGCTGGCGCCTCGCTGCGCGGTGACGACAACGAAGCGGCCATCGCAGCTGATGTCGACGAGCGGCACGATCTCCTTCTCGTCGGGCCTGTCGAACACCAGGTGATCGTGCTGCTGCAGATCGCCCAGCCGATGAAAATAGATTCGCCCGTAGTACTGCTCGTCTTCGACGGGCACGGACCCGGGTTCCGGAAATCGCAGGTAATAGAGGCCGCTGTTGTCGGCCAGCCACGCGAGGCTGGCGAATTTGACCCAATCGAGCCGGTCGGGACGATCGATCGTCGACTGCGTCTCACGAACGTGTATGGTCTGACGGTCGCTGCCCCCGCCCGACAGCGCGTAGGCGACGAGCGAGCCGTCATTCGACGGAAACCACGCCGTCAGCGCGATCGTACCGTCCGCGCTGAGCGCATTCGGATCCAGCAGCACGCGCGGCGGCGCCCCGAGCCCGTCCTGCACGAACAGGACGGCCTGGTTCTGGAGACCCGTGTTGTGGGTGAAGAAATATCGCGCGCCGCGCCGCCGCGCGCCCACCGTCCGCGGATAGTTGAAATGTCCGGTGAGCCGCTGCACGAGCGCTTCGCGAACCGGCCCGTCGAGCGCCGCGCGAGTGAGCGCGTTCTGCGCCTCGACCCATGCCTGCGTTTCGGCGCTTTCAGCATCCTCCAGCCATCGATAGGGATCGGCGACACGGACACCGTGCAGCACGTCGACGAGATCTGACGCGCGGCTCACCGGATACCTGAACGAGCGATCTGTCACGAAGTCCCCTGTGGCGTCACCTACTATAATCGCCGGATATGACACGCTATTTCGCGGTTCTGGTGGCCGTGCTGATCGTTCCGGTCGCGGCCGCGCAACCACCGCTCTTCACCACATCGCTGCCGAAGGAGGAGTTTGCCGCCCGCCGCGCGAAGGTGCTGCAGCGGATTGGTGACGGCGTGGCCGTGATCCAGGGCGCCGCCGAAACCTCTTCTTACGAAAAATTCCGCCAGAGCAACCAGTGCTATTACCTCACCGGCGTCGAGACACCGCGCGCCATTCTCGTGATCGACGGCCGCGCGAAATCATCGAGGCTGTACTTGATGCCGACGAATCCGCAGATGGAACACTCGGAGGGGCCGCTGCTCGGTCCCGGCGCGCAGGCGAAGAGTTGACCGGCATCGACCACGTGCTGCCGCGGGACGAATTCGCGAAGCTCGTACCGTCGCTGGCCGATCGAATCGTCTACACGACCTTCCGCGGTGAGACGGCTGGCGCGGGAACGCCGGATCGCGAAGCCTCGCACGCGCTGGCGCGGCTGGCGGATCCGTGGGACCAGCAGGCCTCGCGCGAAGAGTGGTTCATGTCGCGCGTACGCGAGAAGGCAGCCGGGATCACGGAGACCGGCTACGAAAACATGTCGGCGTTCGTGCCGGTCGAGCCCGATGCCATCGTGAAGCTGATGGCGGAGCCGGGCATCGCGCAGGCGATGCGCAAGGCGCTTTCGACGTCGATGTCGCGGTAGCCGGCGTGAAACGTCACCCGCTGCCGATCTTTCTCGCGGCGGTCTTTGCCGTGAAGCTCCTGGTGCTGCTGCAGCTGCGGGATCATCCGCTCCTGCAGGCGAATGCCGGCCTCGATACGACCGTTTACACGACTCTCGCGTCGAAGGTCCTCGCCGGCAACACGTCGCTCGCGCCCGGCCTGTACTTCGTCTCGCCGCTTTACATCTATTTCCTCGCTGCGGTGCTCACGATGTCCGATTCGCTGGCGTCCGCGCGACTCGTCCAGATCGCCCTGGGCACCGCTGCGGTCTGGCTGATCTTCGTCGGCGCCCGCGCATGGTTCGGCGAGCGCGCGGCGTGGAGCGCCGCAGTACTGGCCGGTCTTACAGGTCTATTTACGTTTCACGAGGTATTGGTCCTGCAGGCGGCGCTCGATCCATTTCTCACAGCTGCCGCGCTCACGACGCTTGCGCTTGCGCTTACAGCACCTCGCGCGCCGCTCTGGTTCGCGCTGTCGGGCGTTGCGTTCGGCATCCAGACGCTCAATCGGCCGAACGTGCTGATCCCGTGCCTCGTCATGATTGCGATGCTGGCGATCGCGCGCCGCTGGCGTTCGACGGTCTTCATGGCCGCCGGACTTGCGATCGCGGTCTCGCCGATGATCGTCCGCAACGTCGTGGTCGCCGGCGACTGGTCCCCGGGCTCGTCGCACGGCGGGTTGAATTTCTACATCGGCAACAACGCCGAAGCGAACGGCACTTATCACGTCGTCCCGGGGATCACACCAAACATCGTGGGGCAGCAGCAGGACGCTCGGCGGGTTGCAGAGGCCTCGGTCGGGCGTGCGCTGGATGATGCGGGTGTATCCGCGTACTTCTACGGACTTGGCTGGGCCTGGATTCGGCTTCACCCGAAGGACGCGCTCGCGCTGTTTGCGCGCAAGCTGGCCTACACCTTCAGCAGTGCTTCCATCACCCTGAACTACAGCTATCCGTTCTACGCCCACGACGCGGGGACGCTGCTTGCAGTGCTCTTTGTCGGCCCGTGGCTGCTGATCCCGGTCGGTCTCGTCGGCGTGGCCATCGGCATGCCGGCCGATCGCCGCTTCGAGTATCTCGTGTGGGCGTCGTTTCTTCCCGTCTACGCGGTCGCCGTCGCGATCTTCTTCGTCACGGAGCGCTATCGCCTGCCGATGCTCGTGCCGCTCTGCATGGGATCGGGTGCGGCGATTGATGCGATCTTCCGCCTGAAGGCGGAAGCCACCCGGTTTCAGCCGAACGTCTACGGTCTCATCGCCATCATTCCGCTCGCCGTCCTCGTCAACTGGCCCCTGCACCTGGACGATGGCAGAGCGGAAGAGCGGACGCGGATGGCGGAAGCGATGGTCGCCGGGGACAAGTACGACGAGGCTGAAGAGTGGGTGCACAGAGCGGAGCGGGACCACCCGTCGCCGGGCGTGCTGCATTTCCGGGTTGCGCGCCTTTACATTCTCCATCGGCAGCCGGAGCGGGCGATCGAGCACCTGAAGATATCGATGCAGATCGACCCGAATCAGCCCGAGGTCGATTACGCGTATGGACAGGCGCTCGTCGATGCCGGCCGCTCAGCGGAAGCGATTCCGCACTTGAGGAACGCGTTGAGGGCGGGAGTGCGCGTGGATCTCGCAGGCTACGACCTGGCGCGTGCGCTCGCGGCCACGGGCAATCGCGCCGGCGCGCTGCAGATCCTGCAGACAATCAAGCCCGAAAACCCGCGCGATGCGGACAGCTGGGACGCGCTCGGGCAGCTCGCGATGCAGCTCGAGTCGCCGTCGCTCGCGGCCGCGTTTTTCAATCAGGCCATTATCGCGGCGCCGAACGCTGCGAAGCCGCTGCAGGACCTGGGGCTCGCGCTTGCGATGATGGGACGCTACCCCGAGGCGATCCTGAATCTGGAGCGTGCCGTGCTGCTGGATCCAGCCGATCCCGGCGGCCAGTTGAATCTCGCAGTGGCCTACGCGGAGGCGGGACGCATCGCCGACGCCCGCGCGCGCGCGCAGGAAGCGCTGCGCCTCAAGCCCGATTACGCCAAAGCGCGCCAGTTCCTCGCAGCGCTGCCACGGGGAAAATAGGGCGTTAGAAATCCACCACGACCGTCAGATACAGCCGGCGCGCCGACGCCCAGGTATTCGCCGTGCCGAACAGTGCATTGGGGATCGTCGTGGGCTGCTTGGAGGTGAAGTAGTCGGTCGCGCAGCCATAGCCGGTCCCGCAGAACGCGAACTCCGATGCGGCCGGACGGACGCGGCCATCGTTGAACTTCGTCGTGTCGACCGAGATCGCCGTCTGCGTGTCGAACAGGTTCAGCACGCGCGCCTCGATGCGGGCGGAGCGGGTGCCGAACGGCACTCGGTACGAGGCCAGCAGGTCCACGTTCGTCCAGAAGTCGTTGCGGTTCGCACCGGCCGGCTCGAGATAACGACGGAAGCCGTTGTCCCAGTCGCGGCCGCGCGCCGACCAGGGGGTGCCGCTCTGCGCGCGAACGTATCCGCCGAGCGTCAGCTGATCCATCGGCATGTACGATCCGAACAGCTTCAGCACGTGCGGGCGATCCTGACCGAGCGGCCCGTCGCGGAACCGGTCCTGGACGAACTCGCCCGGGCCATCCTGGATCGCCGACGACGTGTTGAACACCGCGACCGTGGAGTAGTCGAGATCGAAGTTGCCTTCGAGCCGGCTCCAGGAGTAGCTCGCCGTCATGCTCCAGTGGTTCGCGAGACGCCGGTTCAACTCGATCGTCGCTGCCTTGTAGATGCGATCGGCATCCGGCAGCTGCGAGGCATGAAACGGTCCCGTCGCGGGCAGCGACGCCGGGACGTCCTCGATGAAGTTGTTCGAATTGCGGTAATCGAAGAAGGCGTCGACCGTCCATCCGGTGATGATCGGCGTGGAGTACCCCAGCAGCACTTCATCCATGTAGGTCGGTTTGATGCCCGGATCGATCGTCTTGCCCGTGGTGTTCGCGTTCGGCAGATCGGAGATGAGCGCGCCGGTGGTGCGGTTGAACAGCGCGATGTTCGTGAAGAGACGCTGCGGCGCGAGCGAGCGCGCGCTGCTCTTCTGATCCATCGCGTAATAGCGCCCGTAGTTCGCGTAGATCTTGTCGCCGCCGCCCTTCCGCAGGTTGTAGTTCACGCCGACGCGCGGCTGCACCTCATCGCCGAACCCGAACGTGAGGAACGTGTTCCGGCTTGACAGCTTCTGCGCGAACTCGTCGCGATTGAGCAGGACGCCCGCGTTCAGCACCAGCCGTGAACCGATCGTGATGTCGTCCTGCAGGAACAGGCTGTAGGTCCGGCCCGGCGAAATCTGCGCCGGCTGCAGCGGGTAATACACCGCCTGGATCTGCGTGCCGTTCTGCACGAAACTCAGCGTTCCCCAGCCGTTCGCGTTGCGCGTGAGGTTCTCCTCGCCGATCTCGTAGCCAAAGCCGGCCTTCATCTGGTGGCCAGTCTTGCCGGTCTCGAAGAATCTCGTATACGTGCCGCGGATTTCGTCGCGCCGGTAGTTGGCGATGTTGTCCTTCAGGCTTGCGCCGCCGCGGTTCACGGCCACAGTGCCGGAGTTGTCGCTGAACAAGCCCATCGCCGCAAGGTTGTTGACGTCGAATGCCGGTCTCAAGTCGAACACGGTCCGCGCGGTGGTGTTCGAGTTTTCCTCGCTGTGCAGGTACTTGACGTCGATGACGCTGCGTGACGCGGGGAACCAATCCCAGACCACGGTGGCGACCTTGTTGTCGCCTTTGGTGTCCGTCGCGGTTTCGGGGGTATCGTTCGTGCCGACGCCGCAGAGGGTGCACTTGTTCGGCCGATAGCGGAAGCTGGCATTGACGAACATCTGGTTGTTCGGCTGCAGGGTCCCCTTGGCGAAGATTTCGCGCTGCGTCTCTTTCTGGTCGGGCACGCGTCCGAGATTGTTCTGACGATCGGTCGTGTTCTGGGTGATCGTCATCCCCGACGCGTACCAGAACGCGCGGTTCTGAATGATCGGGCCGCCCACACTGAACGCGCCGACGTAACGGTCGACGGAGCTCGGTACCTTCGTAACCTGATTGTTGATCAGCGACTTCTGGTCGTTGACGAACGACTGAGGCCTGAGTTCGATACGACCGATGCCGCGGATGTCGTTCGTGCCCGACTTCGTCACCGCGTTGGTGACGAAGCCGATCGCGCGACCGAACTCCGCCGTGACGGCGCCGCGTTTCACGTTGAACTCGGCGATGTCGAGCTCGTTTACCTCCGAGCTCAGATATCCAAAACCGGGGTTCGTGATGTCCACGCCGTCCAGCAGGTACTTGTTGTCCTGGCGGCTGCCGCCGCCATTCGGCGCAAAGCTGTTGTTCTCCGCGACGCCGGGGATCAATTGGAACAGACCCGCGTAGCTCCTCTGCAGCGGCAGATTCGCGATCTGCTCCGCCTGGTAATTGAAATTGACCTCGGTGGATTTCAGATCGACCGCAGGCGTGGCGGCGCTGATGGTCACCTCTTCCCTGACCTGCACGCCAAGCACGAGCTCGACTTGCGTATCCTTGTCCACCTGGATTTCGACCGGTCGCGTGCTCTTGCCGACGCCCGACTTCTCCACTTCAATGGTGTACTTGCCGGGAAGCAGCAGCGGAATGTTGTACACGCCGTTGTCGTCCGTCTTCACCGACCGACCGGCGGGCATCCGCTCACCGGCAATCTTAACGATGGCATCCGCGACAGGGTTGCCATTCTGATCGAATACGGCACCTGACACCGACCCGGTGTCTGCCGCCAGCGCGCGCGCGGCGAGCCCGATAGACAGGGCGATCGCCATCACAAGCGGCCGTCTCAACGCACTCATTCCACCCTCCCTGAAGCCCTCACACTTGCCGCAATGATTTGGCGATCGTAGCACGCTGGCGATCGCGAGAGGGTTCCACAGGTTCCCGTCGTTCCAGGGTTCCACGGGTTCTGGTTCCCTAGGTTCCGCTCGGTTCTCGGTTCTCGGTTCTCGGTTCTCGGTTCTCAGTTCTCAGTTCTAATTCTCGGTTCCCGGTTCCCGGTTTCGGAACCTTGAACTTGGAACTGCTGAACTCTGAGAACCCGGAACCTTGAGAACCGGAACCTTGGGAACCAGAACCTTGAGAACCTGAGGAACCCGGGAACCCTGGAACCCTCTCTTGTGCGTGTCTTGTGCGTGCCCCTCACGCCTCTCCATTCGCATGAACGGCAGCACCGAGCAGACCCGCCTCGTCATTCAGGATGACGGCCACGGGAATCGTCGCGACGAAGTCGGCGAGCGGCTCCTTGGATCGGAATGCGTCGAGGAACGCGCCCGCTTCGATGACCGGCAGGATTTTTGGCGCGATGCCGCCGCCGATATACACACCGGCGGTGGCGACGGTCCGGAGCGCGAGGTTGCCGGCCTCCGCGCCGTAGGCAGTCACGAACAGATCCAGCGCTTCCACGCATTTCGGGCAGCGGCGTTCCATCGCCGACTGGCTGATCGCCTTCGGCAGGTCGGCCGGATCGTCCACGTGCTTCACGCCCACGCAGAGCTGCCGCGGCACCTTCGCGGCGGGCGAGATGAACTCGCCGCCGCCGAACGAGCTGTGCGTGAACTGATAGATGTTGACGAGGCCCGGCCCGGACAGGATGTGCTCGACGCTGACGCGGCCATACTGGCGCGTCAACACCGTGAGCATTTCGATCTCGCGCGGCGTGCGTGCCCCCCAGTCCGCGTGACCGCCTTCAGACGCACCCGCAATGAAGCGGCCGTCGACGTTGAGGAGCAGCGCTTCGCCGAGTCCGGTGCCAGCGGCGATGACGGCGCCGTTGCCGGTGGGCTGCGTGACTCCCTGCTGCAGCACGGCGAGCTCATCCCCTTCGAGAACGGGAACCGACGTGGCCATCGCCTCGAGATCGTTCAGGACATGTACATGGCGAAGGCCCGCACCCGGGGCAATCTCTGACACGTCGACGAGCCACGGCACGTTGGTCATGCGCGCGACTTGATCGGTCACCGCGCCGGCCACGCCGAACGATGCCGCCTCGATGCGCTTCGGGTCGACGTTGTTCGCTTTCAGGAACTCGCGAATCATCGGGACGAGGCCGGCGTAGTCGAGTGTGGTGAATTCCCCGACCTCGATCGGCGTCGGCCGCTCGGGCGCGCGATTGAAGAGTCCGAGCAGCGTCTTTGTTCCGCCGATGTCTCCGGCCAGCAGCATGCGCCCTATTATTGGTGATTTGGTGATTGTTTGACTTGATGATTTGGTGATTTTGCTTGCATGCGCTACCGCGCGTCGCGTCAAAGTCGCGAGCGGTAGCCAGCGCGAAGCTGAATCACCAATTCACTGAATCACCAATTCATCAAATCCTTGACTTTCGCCGTGACGTGTCTCATCTTTGCGCGGAATGGCATCGTCCATCTCCGAAGAGGCGTTGCGCCGGCAGTTCTACGGCGCGCGCGATATTCGAGGCCTTTATCCCCGGATCACGGAGAACCACCTCCGGTACCTGGAAAAGTGGGGAGTGATCAGGCCGGCTGCGCACACGTCCACCGAACGCTTCTACAGCTTCACCGACCTCACCACAATCAAGCAGCTGGCGTCCGAGCTCGAACGCGACGTGCCGTTGAAGACCGCGCTGCGGGCACTCCTTGCCGAGCATCAAGGACAGCTGCGGCTCGATTTCCATGCCTCCGGCAGCAGTGCAGCGGCCAAGGTCGTGACGCTGACGGTGCGTTCGCCGAAGCGGGTCCCCGACCGCGCCGGCGTGCCGCTCGCGACGCTGCCCTCTACGTACGATGATCCACAGGCGACGCTCGCCGCGAAGTATTTCGTCGAGGGCTCACGTTTCGACGACGGCGACGAGAAGAAGAGGCACCACGCGGCGAACTCCTACCGAAAAGCGCTCGTGATCGACCCGAACCTTGTCCCCGCCATCGTCAACCTCGCCAACATCCACTACGCGCACGACGAGCTGATCGAAGCGCAGGCGCTCTACGAGCGCGCGATCAGTCTCGATCCGGACTGCTTCGAGGCGCACTTCAACGTGGGTAACATCCATCACGATCTCGGACGTTTCGACGATGCGCTGATGTGTTATCGGGATGCGGTGGCGCTCAATCCAGGCTACGCGGACGCGCATTTCTATCTCGCCGTCACGCTCGAGAAGACCGGGCACTCACCGGAAGCCAAACCGCACTGGAAGATGTACCAGGAGCTGGCACCTGACGGAGAATGGATAGAACTCGCCAGAGAATTTAGCGAATGATGATGCCGGGTCTGAAGACCCGGCCTACCGAGTGGGGACGGTGTTTAGACCCGCCGAAAGCTCTGTACCGCGGTCTTTAGGCCCGCCGACAAGCGTCAGTATGTGTATTCGTTCCGCTCGCGCTTTTTCGGCGTGCGGCGCAGCTTGTAGAAGCTGCACTCCGGGCACCACGAGTCCGCCTTGAATCCTTCCTTGCCTGCGAAGGGCAGCACGTCGCGGTGCGTGCAGAACTCGCCGTCCTCCGGCGTGGCGCGCCAGCGGCACGACTGGAATTTCTCAACCGCCGCCGAGAGCGCGGGTACGTGCGCCGGGGCCGCGGCCGTAGGTTCCGGGGTTGGGACGCCGGCCGGAGCCGGTGGTGCGCCGAACGAATTCGTGTTGTCCATCATCCCTGCAATTCAGGCCCGAAGGATCGCTGCAGCGCTTCGAGCGCGCGCAGCTCCTCGGGAGCGACCAGCGTCAAGGCGGTCCCCGTCGCTGCCGCGCGGCCGGTCCGTCCGACGCGGTGCACGTACATCTCACGCGACGAGGGCACTTCGAAATTCACGACGTGCGTGATGCCATCGATGTCGAGCCCACGCGCGGCCACATCGGTCGCGACGAGCACGTGAAAGCGGCCGCTGCGGAATCCTTCCACCGCCTGCGTCCGCTGCTGCTGCGTGCGATCGGCGTGCAGCGCCGCCGCGCACAGGCCGAGGCCTGCCAGTTTGCGCGCGAGCCGCTCCGCGCCGCTCTTCGTTCTAACGAACACGAGCACCGGGCCTTCGGTGCGGCGGAGGAACTTTGCGAGCCAGTCCGTCTTCTGGGAGGCTGGCACGGTCTCGACGGTGTGCGTGATGGATTTCGCCGGCCCGCCAGCGGATCCGATCTGCACGTACTTCGGCGTCGTGACGACCTCGGCTGCAAGCCGCATCACCTCGTCTGGCATCGTCGCCGAGAAGAGGAGCGTCTGGCGCTTTCCGACGGGTGGCAGCGTCTGCACGATGCGCCGCACGTCGGGCCAGAAGCCCATGTCCATCATGCGGTCCGCTTCGTCGAGGACGAGCGTCTCGACGCGGTGAAAATTGACGGCGCCGTTGCGCTGGTGATCCATCAGCCGGCCGGGCGTCGCGACGACGATGTCGGCGCCGGCGCGAAGCGCGCGCTCCTGCGCGTCCATCCCGACTCCACCGTAGACGGCGATGCTCGTGAGTTCCGTGTGATACGTGAAGCCCTGGACGTCGTCTTCGATCTGGACGCAGAGCTCGCGCGTCGGCGCCAGGATCAGCACGCGCGTGAAGCCGACGTCGGATGGGTTTGCCGCGCGCGCCTTCAGCAGGCGGTTGAGGATTGGCAGCAGGAACGCCGCCGTCTTACCCGTGCCAGTATCGGCGCAGCCGATCACATCGTCGCCGCCGAGCGCTATGGGAATGACCGCGCTCTGAATCGGCGTGGTGGATTCGAAGCCGCGCACGCGGATACCTTCGAGCAGCGCAGAATCGAGACCGAGCGAATCGAATCCGACCGGCGCGGGATCGTAGTCCGCCTGCGGGCGGTCGGTGCCCTGCGGGCGATGCGGCGCGTGCAGCCGGGGTGCGCTGCTCGAGCGGCGGGGTCCGCCGCTCCGGCGTCGACGAGGCCGCGAGGTTCGTGTTGTATGGGAATCCAAGAGTTTTAGCGAGCGCGGAAGGTGATGATGCCGCGGACGGGATCGTACGGCGAGACGCCGACGGTCACGCGATCACCGGGAACGACCTTGATCCTGAAGCGGCGCATCCGGCCGCTGAGCTGCGCGAGTACCTCGTGTCCCTGGTCGCACTGCACGCGATATAACCCGCCGCTATGAACCGCGACAACGGTACCCTGCACATCAATCAGATCATCCTTGCTCAATTGCTATCCTTTCGATCAAATATTGTGCCACGTTCACCGGCGCATTGCAAACCTATTGCCGCACACCAATAGAGCGGACACCCCCCTTTTTCTGCCAAGAAAGAGGACAGCTTAAAGCGCGCGGACGGCCGCTTCAACCTGGGCGGCCAGTGCCGCATAGCCGTGTCCCGTCAGTGATATAGGGGCGCCAAAGGCACAGCGCGCGCGTCCAATCCTCGGAAACTGCGCTGTCTGATGCAGGATGCGATCGAGGCCCTCGAGTCGGACCGGCACCACTGGTACCTCGAGCCGCGACGCCATCATCCCGATGCCGGCACGGAAGTGGTTGATCTCGCCTGACTCGGTCCTCTTCCCCTCCGGAAAGATCAGGATCGAGTAGCCCGCGCCGAGCAGATCGCCCACGTACCGCAGCGTGTCCCGCGTGCCCGTCTCGCGCTGCGGCAGCGGAAAGGCGTTGAAGAAGAACGCCGCGAGGTAATAGTTCAGGCTATTGGTGAACCACGCCAGGCGGCCGAACTGCTCCGGATAGAAGTGCGCCTTGAAGAATTCCTTGGCCATCGCGGGGGCGACGCGGTAACGCCAGCGCGGAGGCAGCGAGTCCAGGATCACCGGCGTGTCGAAGTGACTCTGGTGGTTCGCCGCGAAAATGACGGGGCCGTCGATGCTCTCGAGGTGCTCGAGCCCCTCGACCCTCACGCGCGCGAAGATTCTTCCGGCCGGAAGAATCCACGTCGGCAGGCTCGCGCGACGGATAGCGCGCACCGGAAGCGACCGATTCCACGACGGAAAGTGGAATGTCGCTTCCTGGGGTCTGACCCCAGTCGTGGTGGCGCCCGGGGTCTGACCCCAGTCGGATGGTTGGACGGTGGCTTCGAGATCCACAACGCTCTTCGCTGCCGCGAACGACGTCTCGTCGACGGTGACCTGGAACGCTTCTTCCAGCGCCATCATCAGCTCGACGCGCTCGAGCGAGCTCAATCCGAGCTCGTCGATCGTGGTCGACGGGTCAATCGTGCGGCCTGGCGCAAACCGCGCGAGAATTGACGCGACGTCGCGTCCGCCGCTCGCGCCACGGTGATTCGGAGGTTCCGCGTGCTGGCCGCTGATCCACTGCCGGAGCTCGCGACGTTTCAGTTTCTTCGTACCTTCCGTGCGCGGTAGTGGACCGTTCGTCCATACAGCGACCGCCCGCACCTTCTGGTGATCGCCAAGGGTGGCGTTGGCTGTCCGCACGATCGCATCGGCATCGGCTTCCGGTTCGAGTACCAGCACCGCCTGCACCCGTTCCGCCGCGCTGCCCACGACCGGCGCGCCCACCACCGCCGACTCGCGAACGCCCGGTTGCGCGTTCAGCGCGCGCTCGACATCTTCCGGAAAGACGTTCAGCCCTTCCGGCGTGACGATCATTTCCTTCTTGCGGCCGCGGATGTGAAGTTGTCCCTGCGCATCGAACTCGCCGATGTCTCCTGTATGAAACCAGCCGTCGCGGAATGCCGTGCGCGTTTCCTCGGGCGCGTTGAAATACCCGCGCGTCACGTTTTCTCCACGCACGAGGATCTCTCCATCGTCGGCAATCTTCACGTCGACGCCGCCGATCGGCTTTCCCACGGCGCCGCGCGCGGCGCGCAGCGGATGATTCAACGTGACGATCGGCGCGGTCTCGGTCAGCCCGTAACCCTGGACGACGACGAAGCCGAGCCGTCCCCAGAACGTTTCGACCCCGGGATCGAGCGGCGCGGCGCCGACGACCATCGACCAGAACTTGAATCCGAACATCCTGTGCACGCGACGGTAGCGCCACCACCGCCGCATCCAGTGCATGTCAGCCGGGGGCGGCTCCGCCGCTCCGGGAACCACGCGAACCACGTAGTCGCGAAGCACCTCGAGGATTTTTGGGACGCACACGAGCACCGACACGCGCCGCTGGCGGATCTGGCGGATGATGTCTTCCGGTGCGTAGCTGCGTGTGAAGACGACGAGGCCCGGCAGCATCGGCGGCACGAACGTCGCCATCGTCTGCCCGAACATATGACTGAGCGGCAGCAGGTTCAGGAATCGGATCGGGCTGAACAAGCGGATGTACTTCCGGTACTTCGCCACTTCGCCTTCGATCGGGACGATGTTCGCGAGAATGTTGCGGTGCGTGAGAATAACCCCCTTCGGGTCCGCGGTCGCGCCGGATGTGAAGATGATCTCGGCGGTCGTGTCGGGGCCGAGGTCCGAGATTCGAGGTGCGAGGCCCGAACGCTCCGTCGTTGTGGCTTCCGCCTTTCCTTCATCACGTGTGGCTTCCGCCTTTAGGCGGAAGACTTCGCCCAGCCGCCATACCTTTCGGTCGGAGCCCAGCGCGTCGACGTCGACGACATCACCGACGAGAATCGCTCTGGCGTCGACGATCGCCGCGACAGTGCGGAGGAAGTCGGGCGACGCACGGTAATCGACCGGGACGAGGACCACGCCCTCGAGCAACGCGCCCCACAACGCCGCGATCCATTCGGGCCGGTTCTCGCTCCAGATCGCCACATGCTGGCCGCTTGCGATCTGCTGGTCGCGCAATCGATCGGCGAACTGCTGCGTGGCGCGGACGAGATCCGCGTAGGACCACGACCACGTGCGATATCCGTCGTCGTAGGCAAGAAAGTCGGCGCGCGCGGTTCGCGGATCGGACGTCACGTCCGCGAGAAAATCGATCAGCGTGCGCCTCGTCATCAGCCTGAATTATCATGGAAAACGTATGGCTCTCCCGCCGGTTTTTGCGGCCAGCGCGCTGTACGACAACCTGCTGCAGGCCGCGCTCCGGCAGTTCTTCGATCGGGCGACGTTCGAGACCGAGCCGATCCCGTCGCTCTCGTCTGACGGCCGTCTCGCTATCGAGCCGACCGGCGATCCATCCGTGCTGTCGGTGCGATGGTTCGGCACGCGCCACGTGCTGCACGTGCCGGCGTCGCGGCCGTTCACGTCGCACGAAGTACGCCTGGCGCGCGCGATCGGCGCGGTGCTCGCCGCGCGCTATCGCGCGATCTTCGATCCCAAGCAGATGCTCGAACGCGGCGATCTGTTCCGCGGCGCGATCGAGGACCGCTACATCGCGGCGTTTCTCGACGAGGGCTCCTATATCCAATCCACGGAACAGAAGCGGGCGGACCTGGTCGCCGGCGTGATTGAAGTCCTGCGCGTCGCGGCGCTCTCGAGCTATGAGAACCGCGCGATCTCGTCGGGCGTACTGCTGCTCGACGGCCAGGTCGATCCCGTGCGTACGGCGCGATCGGAGGATCCGCAGGCGTACCGCTACACGCAGGCGCTCACGGGCGTGAAGAGCTTTTTTCGCGTCTGCGACGGCATCCAGACGCAGTTTCTCGTCAACGGGGACGGCCTCGTCCTCGACATTGTCGATCTCACGCGCTGGAGCCGCGAGAGCGGCGCGGCTGCGCGCACGGGGGTCACGTGCCCGGCGGTCTATCGCGCGCATGCGCTGGCGACCTCCGGCAACCGCAACATCTGCGTCGTCCTCAGCCCGAATCACGAGATCAAGGTGTTCGCCGAAGGCGTGCAGATGTTCAGCTTCAGCAATGCGCGATGGCACCTGCTGGATCTCCAGGCGAAGCATCAGCTGTGGACAGCGGTCGTCGGCAATCCAGCGCTCGCCGAACGTGTGCTGCAGACCGCGCTCGATCTTTCCGATGCGCGACAGGGGGCGCTCTTCGTCGTGCTGCGTCATCCCGCGGTGTCATTGCCGCTGCTCGTCGCGCCAGGCGATCAGCTCGACTCGTCGCTTGCCGCGCCGTCACCGGGCGTCGCGCCGAGCCGCACGCAGCTGATGTACATGCTGCGAGGGAGGACCGCGGTGACCATCGATCCGGCAGTGCTGGCGGGCCTTGCCCGGATCGACGGAGCGACCGTCATGGACCCGTCGGGACGGATCCTCGCAATTGGCGCAATTCTCCTTCATCCGGAGCCGCTTGAACCGCATTCGACGCTCGCGGTAGAAGGGGCACGGACCACCGCCGCGATTGCCGCGGGGCGCTACGGCGCCGTCCTGAAGGTGAGTGAGGACGGGCTGATCACTTTCTACGACCGCCAGGAACGGATTTGGGATATTTAGAGGTTCACGGTTCACGGTTCACGGTTCACGGTTCACGGTTCACGGTTCACGGTTCATGGTTCACGGTTCATGGTTCACGGTTCATGGTTCATGGTTCATGGTTCACGGTTCGTGGTCACGGTAGAGGAGAAACATGCGCATCTTCCTGACTGGTGGAACCGGTTACGTGGGATCGGCCGTGCTCGATGCGCTGGTGCGCGGCGGGCACAGCGTCGACGCGCTCGTGCGCAACAGCCAGGCAGCGGGCATCGTGCAGGCACGCGGGGCGGCGCCGGTGCTCGGCGATCTGCTCGATCCGGCGACCTGGCGTGACGCCGCGGCGGCAGCGGACGGCACGATCCACGCCGCGGCCGAATACGGTCCGCGCGCGCGCCAGGTGGATGAATCGGCTGTGCATGTGCTCGAGTCGTTGCCGCGCAAAGACGGGCGCTTCATCGTTTACACCTCCGGCATATGGGTGCTCGGTGCGGCCCCTTCGGCCGTTGACGAGCGGGCCCCGCTGAATCCGGCGGAGCTCGTCTCGTGGCGTCCCGTGCACGAACAGCGCGTGCTCGACGCCGCGTCCGCGGGCGGGCGAACGATCGTGATTCGTCCTGGCATCGTATATGGCGGCGCGCGAGGCATCGTCGCCGATATTTTCAAGGACGTTGCGAACGGGCTCGTCCGCGTTGTCGGCAGTGGCGACAATCACTGGCCGCTGATTTACGACCGCGACCTTGGAGAACTGTATCTCCGCGTCGTAAACACTCCGGCCGCGTCAGGCGTCTACCACGCCAACGACGAGGGGGACGAGACGGTCAACGATCTGGTCGACGCAATCGGCGGGCACGCGCAGATCCGCCCGAGCGTCCGACACGTGCCGCTGGCGGAGGCACGGCAGAAGATGGGCCCGTATGCCGATGCGCTCGCGCTCGATCAAATCGTCCGCAGCCCTCGCGCGCGGGGCCTTGGCTGGGCGCCCACGCTGCACTCGGTTGGCGGCAACGCCGTGCGACTTTTCGACGAGTGGCGCCGCGGCCGCGAGGCAGCCCAGATGGTTGACCGCTGATAGTCGCGGGTTGGAGGAGGACAATGCATCGATTCGTTCTGACAGTGTCTGCGCTTTTGGTGACTGCTGCCGCAACGGCCCAAACGAGTCCCGCCATGGATCCGCACGCGAATCATGCGATGAAACAGCAGGCGGCTCCCGCTGCGACCCCGCGCAACGACACGCTGCCGCCCGACGCGGACGCCGCGGCTGGACAGCTCAGTGCGTCTCCGCGTCACGCCGAATGGGTGGAGGTCAAGAACGGCGAGGGCACGCCGATCAAATCATTCGTGGTGTATCCCGAGCGCAAAGACAAAGCGCCCGTCGTGATCGTCATTCACGAGATCTTCGGCCTGAGCGACTGGGTACGCGGCATTGCGGATCAACTCGCAAAGGAAGGCTTCATCGCGGTCGCGCCGGACTTCTTGTCGGGCAAAGCGCCGAATGGCGGCGGCAGTCAGGAGCTCGGATCGCAGGGCTCGACGCAGGCGATTCGCAACGTGACGCCGGAGGACACCATCAGAATTCTCGATGCCGTTCGTTCGTATGCGCTCACGATTCCGTCCGCCAACGGCAAGGTTGCGACGATGGGATTCTGCTGGGGCGGCGGCACGAGCTTCACGTATGCGCTGAACCAGCCCGCGCTGAATGCCGCGGTCTCGTACTACGGCCCGATGCCGACCGAACCGGCCGCCTACGGGAAGGCGAAGGCGCCGATCCTCGGCCTTTATGGCGGCAACGACAATCGCGTCAACGCGACGATTGACCCGGCGAAGACGGAACTCGCCAGGAAGAAGGTCACGTACGAGCCGCACATCTTCGAGGGCGCAGGACACGGCTTCCTGCGTCAGCAAGCAGCGTCCGGGCACGCGCCGGGGAATCCCAAAGCCACGCAGGAAGCCTGGCCACTGACGCTCGAGTTCTTGAGGAACATACGACGTAGAGCGGCATCGGCGCGCGGCTCAGAAAGGGGGACACTCACACTTCTTTGCGAAAATGGGACGAAGTGTGAGTGTCCCCCTTTCAGCGGCCGCCGTGAGCCCTGAGCCATAAGCCGTTAGCCATTTCTCAGCGGAGCCCTATTCCCGCACTCAACACCATCAGTGTCGTCCGCGGTTGCGCGACGCCGCCACTCGGCGTTGGCGGCTGCGGCGCTACCGAATACCATCGGAGGTCGACGCAAAAGGCGACGTGGTGGTTGGTGAACCATCTCGCTCCCGCGCCGTAATTGATCGTGTTGCGATTGGGCGAATCGCTCACCGGCGCGTCCGCGCGCTCGAGGTACAACTTCGAACGGCCGATCCCGCCGCTGATGTAGCTCCAGCCGTTGCGATGCCCGAAATTGAACGAGATCTGCGGCGATACCTCGCTGAAGTGACGGCGCACGGCGGGCTCCTGCGGAGCCGTGGCCGTCGTCGGCTCGACGGTCCGGCTTCCGCGCGCGATCAGGAACTCTCCGCCCACACCGAAGCTAATCTTCTTTACGCGCCACGGATACCAGTGCGCGCCGCCGCTCAAGCCGAAGCTTCGCGTCGGTACGTTTCCAGGCACGACATGGAGATCGTTGGCGACCGAGGGCTCGACCTTATGTCGCGCGAACATGCCGCGCAGGTCCGCCGCGAACCGGCCGACAGGCTGTTGTGGTTGTGCGCTGGCAGATGCCGGAAGGAGGAGCAGCAGCGGATACGCGCAGCGCAGGACGATCGTCCTGCGGATCTGAAACATGCGATTCAGTATAGCTGTCTCTCTCGCGCGAGGTCGCGCGCCAGCGCCAGCGCCTCCTCGAAGCTCGCGACGCTCCCATCGAGCTGTCGCTCGTACACCTGACGCAGCACTTCACCAATCGCCGGCCCGGGCGTTGCGCCGAGCTCCAATAAATGACGGCCCTTCACGAGCGGCTCTGGCGGCGCGTGCTCGACGCCGAGCTCCCGGGCCCGCGCAAGGAACCAGTCCATCGCGGAGCAGTCGAACCCGCCGCCGCGTCCCTCACAATCCGCTCTCGCGACGCGCGCGAGCAGCTCGAGATCCACTTTTTGCGCGAGCCGGCGAAACGCGCCGTCGCTGACCGGCGGCTGCGCTTTGGCGAACATGCCAGGCTTCAGATGGTGCGCGACGATGCCGAGCACCTCGCGTCGCACGTCGTAGCCTTGCAGTGAGTGGATGTTCAGTCGGTCGAGAAGCGCCGTCGCCGGCGGCACTCCTTCCGACTCATGATCGAGAGATCGGATGCGTCCGTCGATGAACGCGGTCGTGGCAGGCTTGCCTAGGTCGTGGCAGACGGCGCCCAGCATGACGGTGACCTTCTGCGGATAGGCGAGGTCGTCGATGCGCGCGCGCGCCTGGTCGATCACGAGGAGCGTGTGCACCCACACGTCGCCTTCGGGATGCCATTCCGGCTCCTGCGGGCATCCAACGAGCGTGTCGAGCTCTGGAAACAGACGTTCGATCACCCCGAGATGCAATGCGAGTGAGAACCCGAGTGACGGACGCCGCGCGCGCAGCAGCAGCTTTTCGATCTCGGTCCAGATGCGTTCCGCAGGGAGATCGTCGAGCGGAATCCACCGGCAGAGCTCCGCGCTCGGCGGATCCATGACGAACTCGAATCGCGCGGCTAACTGGATGGCACGCAGCACGCGCAGGCTGTCCTCCGCGAAAGTGCGCGAATCGACGGCGCGCAGCACGCGCCGTCTGATGTCTTCGCGTCCGTGGAAGGGGTCAATGTATTCGTCGGTGAGCGGGTCCCATGCGATCGCGTTGATCGTGAAGTCGCGGCGGCGCGCGGCCTCTTGGTGTGACAGCGAGGGATCGCCCGTCACCTGGAATGCCTTATGACCGCGGCCGATCTTGGATTCGCGTCGCGGAAGCGAGACGTCGAGTCCAGCAACCTTGTAGACCGTGAAGCTTTCCCCGACGGTGTTGACGGTCCCGACCTGTTGCAGAATCGTCTTCAACGCCTCCGCCTCAACGCCGAACACTTCGATATCGATGTCTTTCGATGGATGGCCCATGAGGCGGTCGCGGACCCACCCGCCGATGATGAGGGCGCGCCCGCCATGCGCCCGCACGAGCCGCGCGATGCGGATAGCCTCGGCGAGCGGTTCGTCTGGAGTACTCACGTCGTTGCTCCGCGGACGACCCGAAAGCCGTAATCTGTATAACGGAACGACGGATCGAGCTTGCTCCGCGCCGAGCAGCGGCTGATCGTGACCGCGTGGCGCCACGATCCGCCGCGTGATGCGCGTCTCAGGCCGCTGACGGGTCCGCGCGGGTTTCGCGCGGCGCACCATTCGTGCACGTTCGCGGCGATGCCGAACAAGCCAAACGCGTTCGGTTCGCCAATTGCGACGGGCCACGGTCCGGCGAGCGGGCCCCGCGCCTTGTTGGGAATCCACGATGGGATGGCGTCGCCCCACGGATACGCCTCGCCCGCGCGATCGCCGCGCGCCGCGCGCTCCCACTCCGCTTCTGTGGGAAGCCGCGCGGCGTCGCCGTTGCGCGTGCGCCATTCGCAATAGGCATCCGCGTCCTGCCAGCTGACGCCGACCACTGGCAAGTCCGACGCCATGAATTCCGGCGCGTCCCACTCGCGCGCCCGCGGATGTCCCGTCGCGTCGACAAACCGCGCATACTCGCCGCGCGTTACGGGGAACACCGCCATCATGAACCCGTCGACATACACCTCGTGGACGGGACGCTCATCGTCTTGTCCCTGGACGCTGCCCATGAGGAAGGCGCCTCCAGGGATCTCCGCGAACCGGCCATCCATTTACGTGTGTCCGTCCGGCCGGGGCGCGTGCCCGACGGTATCTCTGCGGCGGCCGTATTTGCGCACCATGCGATCCGTGAACGCCGGTGCCATGATGCTGAGGACGGCCAGCGCGCGCGACGTGGCGTGGGGATACACCTCGGGCCGCGGGTGCCGCACGCAGCCGACCACCGCGCGCGCGACATCCTCCACCGATTGCTTCGGTCCGAGTCCCGACACCGAATGACCGTAGTCGCGTTCCATTGCTTCGTGAAACTCCGTCCGCGTCGAAATGGGATAGACGCAGGTCACATGGATCGCGGTGCCGGCGAACTCGCTGCGCAGCGATTCGGCGAGGCCGGATTGCGCGGCCTTCGTGGCGCTGTAGCCGCCCATGAACGGAATGCCGCGGCGACCCACGATCGACGAAACGAAGATCAGATGACCCGAGCGCTGCGCGCGAAATACCGGCAGGGCCGCGCGTGCGCCGAGGAAGGTGCCCATGTAGTTCACCTCCATCATGCGCCGCATGATGTCGGGCGGCGTGTCCTCCAGCGTGCCGTAGTAGCCGAAACCGGCATTGCAGATCACGACGTCGAGCCGGCCGAACCTCGCCTGTGCTTCCGCGATCAGCTGCACGTTGTCCGCTTCGCGCGTGACGTCCATCTCGATCGCGGATGCCCGCCCGCCGGATGTTTCGATCTCTCGCACCGCGATGTCGAGGCGGTCGCGCCGCCGTGCTCCGAGCACAACCGCGACCCCTTCGCGAGCCAGGTGCCTCGCGCACGCCAGCCCGATGCCCGACGATGCGCCCGTGATCGCGGCGACGCGGTTGCTGAGCGACGACATTTCGTAACGATACTATGATGATCGCACGGCGAAACTCTGCACTGCAGACCAGGAGATCGGGACTCACATGTCCTCAGACCCTGTCATTTCCCTGCTGCGTGATCTTGTCGCGATCAACTCGGTCAACCCGTCACTCGTGCCTGGCGCGCCGGGTGAAGAGGAGATCGCGGGTGCGATCGCGGCGCGCATGCGGCAGATCGGAATGGACGTCGCGGTGGAGGAAGTCTCGCCGGGCCGGCCGAACGTCGTCGGCGTCCTGGAAGGGAGGGCGCCCGGTCGATCGCTCATGTTGTGCGGTCACCTCGACACGGTCGGCGTGGACGGGATGGCCGCGCCATGCGTCGCCGCGATGATCGACGCGGCGCGGCTCGTCACACGCCGTGGGCTTCCCGCCGGCCGGTTACTGATCGCCGCCGTCGTCGACGAGGAGTACGCGAGTATCGGTGCCGACGCGCTCGTCGCGCGCTGGCGCGCTGACGGCGCCGTCGTCACCGAACCTACGGACCTCGAGGTCGCTGTCGCGCACAAGGGATTCGCGTGGTGCGAGGTCGAGACGCGCGGACGCGCCGCGCATGGCAGCCGCCCGCACGAGGGACGCGACGCGATCGTCCGCATGGGACGTGTGCTTCATGCCCTGGAAGCGCTGGACCGCGACCTCCAGTCGCGCGCGCCGCATGTGCTCATGGGCACCGCGTCCGTGCACGCATCGATCATTACGGGCGGACGAGAGCTGAGCAGCTATCCCGATCGCTGCGTGCTGCAGTACGAGCGCCGCACGATCGCGGGTGAAACGCCCGCGATGGTCGAACAGGAGATGGCGGATCTGATCGGCACGCTGCATGCGCGGGATGCGGACTTCGAAGCGACCGCGCGGATGACCGTATCCCGCCCCGCCTACGAGATTGCGCGCGACCACGCGCTGCCGCAGGCGCTCGCGCGGGCCGCCACGCGCGCGTGCGGCGCCGCAGTGGCGTTCAGCGCGATGACCTTCTGGACCGATGCGGCCGCGCTTGGCGACGCCGGAATACCATCCGTGCTCTTCGGGCCCGGCGGCGCAGGGCTGCACGGCCTCGAGGAATACGTGATTGTCGAAGACGTCCTGCGGTGTCGTGATGCGTTGGCGCTATTGGCGGAGGAGTGGTGCGGATCGAAGTGAATTGAGTCAATGCTGAATGCCAAATGCCCAATGCGTTCCGTTCGGCATTCAGCATCTATTCGGCATTCGGCATTGACATGGCGTAAGAAAGAATATCAGGCCGACTTGCGAAGTACCAACCGCGGCGTCGCGAGCAGATGACGCCGCGCGTCTCCCTCGAAGCGCTTGCGCGGCCCGCGCCCGTTGATCTCCCAGCCCGGACTGTCGTGTCCGCAGGACGTGCAGCGCATCATCACGCGATTGCCCTCGAAGTGCAGCACCGAATCATGACCACGCAGGCCGCAGAACAACTGGCCGAGGCGTCCTATGGCACGGTTGAGCACGCTCTCACCGATGGTCGTCTGTCCGTTGATTTCCGCGGTCGCCGTGAGCCGCTGGGGATAATTGGTCACCATTGGACATTCACCCTTTCTGACCTCACTCTAAGACGCCGGCCTACGCTCGACCGTTCCGTCCGCCTTTCGGGCTCAGGAATATCAAAGCGTGTGCCACGGCTGAACGGCAGAGCTGGACCTCAAGAGAGGCCGTCCTTTGGCTGTGATCCGCGGTCGGTGCTGCCGCCGGACTGTGTAGCGCCCGAGCCAGTCGCTGCCCGATCGGTCGACAAATTGGCTACACAGAGGCAGTTTCCGCCCTACGCGCGACGGTCGCGCAGGACGGCCCGGATCACGAATCCGACGTTGGCGGGGCGTTCACCGAGCCGTCGCATGAAGTAAGGGAACCATTCACGCCCGAATGGAACATAGACGCGGACGCGCCGCCCCTCCCGAATCAGCGATGTCTGGAGGTCGCGTCGAATCCCGTACAACATCTGAAACTCATAGCGGTCGCTCGGGATTCCCTGCTCGCGCGCAAAGGCGCGCGTGTGGTCGATCATGGGGGGATCGTGCGTCGCGATTGCCGGATAGCGCCCTTCCACCAGCAGCAGCCGCATGATCCGCACGAAGGCGGCATCGACGTCGGCCTTTGATTGATACGCGACGTTCTTCGGCTCCTTGTACGCCCCTTTCACAAGCCGCACGCGCGCACCCAAGGCGTTCATCCGGGCGGCATCCGCCTCGCTTCGCGGCAGGCATGATTGCAGCACGATGCCGGCGTTGCGGTATCCCTGCTGCCACATCGTCTCGAATACGTCGAGCGTGACCGCGGTGAATGGCGAGTTCTCCATGTCGATGCGTACGAAGAACTCCTGCGCGGCGCCGGCATCGAGGATGCGGCGCAGGTTGTCGACGCAGGTCGCGCGATCGATCGTCAGCCCGAGCTGGGTCAGCTTGAGCGAGATGTTGCGCTCGATGCCGGATGCGGCGATCTGTTCGAGAAGTCCGAGGTATTCGCGCGTGGCGGCGTCCGCCTCGGCGATCGTCGCGACGCTCTCGCCGAGATAATCGAGCGTAACGAGCAGTCCGGCGGCCTCGATTCTGCGCGCGGTCGCGATCGCATCGTCGATGGTGTCGCCTGCGATGAACCGGTGCGCGAAGCTCCGCTCGTTGCGCATGCCGTAGCGCGACGCGAGACGTTTGAGCTTGTGACTTCCGGCGAGCGTCTGGAAGAAAGCTTTGGAGACGGCGCCGATCATCAGTGCGTGCGGAGCGGGCGTCGCGGGGCGGTCAGCAGATGCTGGATCGTCCGTGCGTAGTAACGAAGCACGGTGCGCTCGCGGACGCGGAAGCGCCCGCCGCGTTCGAAATGAATGACGTCGCGGTCGGAGAGCGCGGGCGCTCCGCGCTCCACGGCGTCGCGGCCGCTCTCCACGCCGAGATTGGCGCCGGCCTGCCGCAGCGCGTCGATGATCGCATCGGCGCGCGCTTCCAGGTCGCGCTTCGCGATCGACGGTCGCATGGCCGATGCAACGACCGCCGTCGGAAGCACCTTGTACAGCCGCCCGATCGCGTCGCGCGTCTGTTGGGCGAGCGTCATGACGTCGCGCCGCGCCTCGGGATCGTACTCTGCGAGGGGAATAGGCGTGCCGAATGTGACGAACGCGCGAGACTGGTAGCCAACGGCGTATCGCACCATTTCGGCGACCTCACGGGCGAACGGCCGCTGACGCCGCTTCGTGCCCTGATGCGCGAGGATGTGATCTTCGAGCACGAGGTCGTAAGCGACCGCGAGAGGCACGATCATCGAGCTCGTGCGGTCCGCCTGCAGCGCGGCGTGGAGTAATCCGGTCTTCGGCGCTTTCAATTCACCGCTGTAGCTCCGTCCGCCCTCGATGTAGAAGAGCAGATCGTGGCGCTGGAGCAGTTCCGCCACATACGCCTTCAGCGTGACGAGGTACGCCGGATCTTTCGTGTTGCGGCGGATTGGAATTGCGCCGGTGACGTGGCGGTGGAGAAGCCCGAGAGGGCCCCCGAACAGGTTGATGCCCGCGGCCGTGACCGGCGGGCGGATCCCGTTGTCGTCGAGCACCAGCGGCTCGACGAGGTAATCGAGATGGCTCTTGTGGTTTGAGATGTAAATCACTCGGCCGGCGCGCGTGGCCGTCTGTGCGATCTCGACGTGCTCGTCGATGCGCTCAATCTTGCGCAGGATCGGGTAGAGCGGATGCTTCAGCGCCCGGTAAATCGGGTACCGCTGCGTCGTCCGCAGCTCGTCGAGATACGCGTGAATGCGTTCGCGTGCCTCGAGCTCGCTCTGCCCATGGCCGCCCCGCAGGTAGCGCGCCACGTCTTTGCGGGCCAGCACCGCCTGGGTGATGTCGTCGGGCAGCACGGGAAAACTATACCACCTACTTCTCGACCTCTTTGCAGATGGCATCGGTGAACTCGGTGGTCGTGGCCGTGCCTCCCAGGTCGCGGGTGCGTATGCGCCCGTCCTGCAGAACTTTGCTCAACGCTCGGCGGATCCGCTCGCCACGCTGCCGCTCGCCGATGTGATCGAGCATCAGCAGCCCCGAAAGGAGCAGCGCCGTCGGATTCGCGAGATTCTGATTCGCGATGTCGGGCGCGCTTCCGTGGACCGCTTCGAAGACCGCCGCGTCGAGCCCGAGATTCGCCCCGGGTACGACCCCCAGGCCGCCGACCAGGCCGGCGCAGAGATCCGAGACGATGTCGCCATACAGATTCGGCAGCAGCAGCACGTCGAGCTTTTCCGGGTGCATCACGAGGTGCATGCAGGCGGCGTCGACGATCCGCTCGTCATACGTGATGTCGAGAAACTCGCGCGAGACCTTCCGCGTGCTGTCGAGGAAGAGCCCGTCACTGAGCTTCATGAT
>QHWT01000151.1 GCA_003222675.1 Acidobacteriota bacterium
GGAGCTGGGGCGGGTCACGCAGGGCGCCGCTCTCGCCCTCAAGGCCCGGGCTGCGCTGTACCAGGGCACGTGGCTCAAGTACCATGTCGAAGGTGATCCGACGGCGATGCTCACGGCCGCCATCACGGCCGGGCAGCAACTCATTGCATCGAATGAATACGACCTCTATAGGGACCACGGCACGGACAGCAGCTACAAGTACCTGTTCATTCTGCAGGGGGACGACAGCAAAGAGGTGATCCTGGCAAGGCGATACTGGGCGGGCCGCTACACCCACAACTGGACCCGAGAGCTGTGGTTCAATTACATGATTCCCACGAAGAAGCTGGCGGACATGTACCTGTGCACCGACGGTTTACCCATTGCCACCTCCCCTCTGTTCCGGGGATACGATTCCCTGGAGACGACTGAGTTTCAAAACCGGGACCCGAGAATGGCGATGACGTTCATCGTCCCGGGGTCGGACGGCTTCCGGGAGAGTGGGTTCCAGCCGATCGTTCCAGGTTTCGCGGGCAGCAGCGCGACTCGCACCGGCTACATGATTCGCAAGTTCGAGGACGAGACGGTCGAGGCGACGCAGTTCGCCGGTGAGTACGATTTCAAGGAGTTTCGCTACGGAGAGGTGTTGTTGAACCTCGCCGAGGCCTTGTTTGAGCGCGACGGTGTGATCTCCGATGCCGACTTGAACCGGACGATCAATCTGCTGCGCGCCCGTGTCGGCATGCCGGCGCTCAACAACGCTTTTGTGACGAGCAACGGGTTGGACATGCTCACGGAGATCAGGAGAGAGCGGACCGTGGAATTGGCGTTCGAAGGATTCCGGCGTGACGACTTGCGGCGCTGGAAAACGGCGGACACCGAGATGCCGCAGGCGCTCCGCGGCGTGAAATTTGTCGGCACGGAATACCAACACCGGGATTCCACCTTGGTGGTGGGTGTGGATATCCAGGTCGACGCGGGCGGCTTCGTCGTCGCGGAAGCGGCAGCCTCACGCCGCTTCCTAGTGCCGCAGCATTATCTCGACCCGATTCCGCTACAGCAGGTTCAATTGTCGCACGGCACGCTCATCCAGAATCCAGGCTGGTGATGCGCCGGATCCTCGCGGCTTGTTGCCTCTCCTGTCTCGCTACCGCCCCGCTTCGGGCACAGGACGGACAGGAACACCACGCGCTCATCGCGCCCGGCAAAGTCCCCGTCCCGCCGTACCATTTTCAACCGGAATACACCTTCGATGCCCCGGGAGACCCCCAGCGCTGGTCACAGCAGCCGCATGGGTTGAATGTGTCGTTCGCCTCAACGGATCAGGCGTACTTCAGGAGCGAGGTCCCCGACCTGCCACAGCCATCCGAGGTGTGGACAGCAACCGGATGGAAAGGCGAACGGTTGAACACCGAGCTGGTCGTCTGGTCAGCCGATACGGTGAGCCAGATACGCGTCGCCGTAAGCAACCTTGTCAACGACAAAGGAAATGCTTTGGCCGGCGGCAACGTGCACGTCTATCTCGTTCGCTATGTCGTATCGAACTATCCCTACGGCGCCAACGAGGTGAGCTGCGGGGTGACCGATTCGAACCCGCCCTACCTCATGCCGGACCGGCTGGAACCGTTCCAGCGGTTCGATCTGCCCGCCAGCACCGTCAGGCCCATCTGGGCCCGCGGGCGAGTACCGAGGCACGATCGCAGTGGGGTCTGAGAAGGGAAGCGCGACGCTGCGGACGCAAATCACCGTTCAA
This sequence comes from Acidobacteriota bacterium, assembly GCA_003222675.1. GTDB lineage: Bacteria > Acidobacteriota > Vicinamibacteria > Vicinamibacterales > 2-12-FULL-66-21 > QHWT01. The sequence goes on from QHWT01000151.1 coordinate 1,733, forward strand.
ACCCGGACCTTGCCTCCACCCAGTGATTGGAAATTCAGGTTGGATTTATGGCAGAATCCCTGGGTCGTCGCGTGGTATTATCACGTCGAGCCGTGGTCGCAGGAGCACAAAGCGCTCTTGAAGGAGCATCTCCGGCTGTATGCGAACGCGGGTGGGAAATACATCACCACCTACGCCGTCCATTCCCCCTGGTCCGATAATTCCTATATGATCGAAGGGACCATGATCGAATGGACCAAGCGGTCGGACGGCACATGGAAATTCGATTACGGCATCTTCGACCAATACGTGCAGCTGGCGATGGCCGTGGGGATAAACAAGGCGATCACGATCTATACACCGCTTCCCTGGGGGAACCGGTTTCGCTACCTCGACGAACGATCGGGAAACTACGTCTCCGAGACGTGGGCACCGGACTCCGCGACATTCGCGTCGGTGTGGCGTGCGTTTCTCAGCGATCTCAAGCGCCACCTGGAGCAGCGCGGCTGGTTCAAT
>QHWT01000056.1 GCA_003222675.1 Acidobacteriota bacterium
GTGAGCATAGAAGGGCACCACGCCATCGGAATAGCGGGAGCTGATCCCACTGAGCCGCCGATCATGGAAACGTTGCGACGAATGGAGATGGAGGTCTGCCGCACGATTGAACTATTCAGGCCTGAGTTCTAGTTCCTTCGAGCAATCTCGCGCGCTGGACCATGCGGATACTGACAGCCAATCTGACAGCCAAACCGACGGATTCCGGCGGATCAGGCGGCACGCTGCGGACGCGAGATCGTTAGATTTGCTAAAGGAAGCGACTGCACGAGAACACGCGGACGGTGCTCTCTCGCTCTCTTAATCTGCGGGTTGTAGGTTCGATTCCTTTGTGGCTGACCATCTCCCGTTCCTTTCAAACGGGCGCAATCTCGATTCCAGGTGCCGTCTCGCTCCGAGCTGCTTTCCGCATTCCTGCTGCACTACCCGGGCACGCTCGAAAATGCTGGCGATTCTCACGGCTGCTGTCGCACGAACATGACCGCAGTCTGTCCCGGCACATTCAATTCGTGGACGCGCCCGCCCGCCTCCACATTAAGCTGCGATCCCGTAACCACCTCAATGTAGCGCCCCGGCTGCAGGCTCTTGCCAAGATCCCGAAGCGCAAGCTGCTCCGCCGCCTTGTTGATCACCACGAGCCGATCGGTGCCTCGTTGCCACGCGATAGCATTCGGTGAACCGATGTCGAGCCAGATGTCGGGCCGCCGCGCGACTCCTCCCTCGTCGGCCAATGACAAATTGTGGAACCTGATGAACGCGAGCAGACGCGGGTCGTCGTACACGTCGCGGCGGCGGTCGTCGACACCGTCACCGATCATGTCGGCGAATACATACGGCAGGCCTTCTTCGAGACCCATGATGTACGCGTACGCGAGCACGATGTCGCCTTCAGCGAGTGGGGCTGACAGGCCGCGCCATCCGATCCCGAAGGTATTCTGCGATTCAGGATCCAACCCGCGATCGCCCGCCTGACCCCGATCGATGTCGTGGTTGCGCACGAACGTCACCGCACGGGTTCCCTCTAACGCGCGGCCGTGTGAAGCGGCATCTCGCAGCAGCTGCAGATTCCCACCGAAGTCGAAGGCCTCCTTCATGGTGGCTGCGAGCGGGAAATCGTAGAAGTCGAGCACAGGGACGTCGGGAATCGCCTTCGGCGATGGAGTGATCACCTCCCCAAACGAATACGCATTCGGCAGGTCCTGCAGGACATCTGCGAAGAATCCTGGCTCAATGTGCTTGGCCGCGTCAAAACGAAACCCGTCGACACCGAGGCTTGCCAGCTTCCGCAGGTAGTCGCGTATGGTGGCGCGAACGTGCGGCGTCTCGGTTCTCAGATCGCAGAGATTGCCACTCAGCCAGCACGGAATCACCGACTCGGGATTCGCATCGCTTACGGTACACCGCGGGTGAAAATCCGTCGGCTCGAACTGGGGAAAATGCTCGCTGACGATCATGTTGCCGCTGAGCCGTACGAAATCCGGCTCCGGCATCTCTGTGATGTCAATCGTGTGGTTGGCAACGACATCGACAACAATTTGGATGTCTACGTGGTCGGCCTCCACGTTCATCGCGCGGAACTCCGCCTCGTTGCCAAGCGGCCCTTCGATGCGGGAGAAATCCACAGGCTGATAGCGGCCCCACCACTGCCAGACGCGTTCGTTGCTCTTCTGCGGCGGTGAAACATGAACGTGGCTATAGCCGGCGGCGCGCAGCCGCGACAGGTGCGTGGTGATGTCCACGAAGCGCCAGTTGAACAGCTGAACGATCACGTTACGATGCGCCGGCTCCGGCAGCATCGATGCGGACGCAAACGAGATCGCACGAGAGGTGTTACGCGCATTCAGGGGGGCAGATGACCGTGTGCACGCCGCAGGCGAAATAAGGGCGGCGACAAGCGCGAGAGTGCGGAGAAGATCGCGCTTCATGCTGGAAGAGGTTGGATGTTCGATCCGATACGCGGGTGAGTCAAATCCCGAATTCACCCACGCCGCTTTTTGGAGTATAGGACGACGCGGGCAAGAAGGCACGGATTGATGCGCCTGCGTGTCATGGCAGCCGCACTGATGGCGCACTACATTTGCGGTTCGTATTGTATTTGCAGCCGGCCGGATATAGATCGCCGAGAGCAGCGCCTCTGAGGCGATTGCAATGAAGAAGTGGCAATTCTGAGGGACGCGGATTGCTATGTCAGGTTTTCGCCAGAACCAGCGTTCTTATTGATGGAGGCCGGAATCGCGTCATGTGGTTGACGGTACCCGACCGAGTGTTTGACTCATGGCACCTCAAAGAGAGCGTCGAGACTTCCCTCAGTTTGTGCCCGAGAACGATGCGGATCTCGCACACCCGAACCCTGATCGGATCGATGCGCACCCCCACAGGTCATCGTAGATCTGGCCGGTCGCGTGCGCTTAATCGACGATTCCTGATACGACCACGTTGGCGAATGCTCGCGGTGTTACCGTGAGGTTCGGGCGCTGCAGCAGGCGCCCGGCGGATGGCGCGGCATAGTGGACTAAATAATGAGGTGATCCCTAATTCGATTCGCACCGCGCAGTTAATTGTCGCGTCAGCAGCGGCGGCGCCACTGAGGGAGTCCCACTGGCGACGGCCGGGCTTAGCGGAGTGCGGTGGAGCCGAGCGGGCCGCGTTCATACCGGCCTGTTAGCCGCTAGAATAGGCGAAGATGCCGACAGGGTTAGGGCACAATCAGGGGTACAATCTCGTTTTTGACTCGATTCAGATTCGCGTAAGTGATTGATTCTAAAGACACGGAGAGATGTCCGAGTGGTTGAAGGAGCACGCTTGGAAAGCGTGTGTAGGGGAAACTCTACCGTGGGTTCGAATCCCACTCTCTCCGCCAATTTTCGTCCGTTGCTTTCAAAAACTTACAGCGCCCGGTGATGTCTCGCCGTGTAACGGCGTCCTATCCAACACCTCTGACCATCTGAAATTCGGCCCGCGAGGCATGTAACAGAACGATTTTCTACCGTAAGTTCTTGCGTCCAGCGAGTCCACTCTCGGGAGAAGCAAGCGCGACGCAGGTCTCAAACCCCCATTGACATTCGTATGACGGACCCGGCCGGCTAGCGCTGATCCTTTCGGTTGTACCAGCAACGCCGGGCAGCCGGTTCCACCGGAGTCGCTGGACAGCAACCCCAAAACGTAGTGTCAAGCGACAGGGCAATTTGACGCCCTTACGAGACTAAGCCTGGTCGAATTCGCGCCCGGCTGCTGGCCTGGGTTCGCAGCTCCGGCGTACTCCACACTCATTCGGCTCGAATTGCGCCATTCAGAATGTGTGCGTACGGAACGAACCCTGCCTTTTGAAGAGTCTTACGCGATGGGATGTTCGACGGATTACAGCGAGCACAAGGAACGCTCTCAAGCTCGTAGGCAAGCCGCTTGAGCTCCTGCACGAAGTACGATCCGAAGCCGCGGCGGCGAAATGGTTCAGCGACTTCCATGTAGATATCCGTGTACGGCACGTTGTAGTGAAACATGAGGCCGCCGGTCGCCACGGTCTCGCCATCGAGCTGCAGCAGGCACTCGGTGCCGCCCTGGCGATGAGCGATAGCGCTGCGGGTCTCTTGATCCGACGTCACGTGATGGACGACCGCACCATGCGGCGGCAGCGCAGTCCCAATTGCGTCGTGAAAGACGATCTTCTCGCTCCAGATGTCTCGGGCGTAGGTATGCAGCATGACGGTCAGCAGAACGTCGCTGGATTGAATTTCCATAAAGCGCGCACCGCTGGCTGAGAGGAACGCCTCAAACAGGTCGAACGCACGCGCGCGGTGTTCAGGCAGCACATAGAACTCGAACATGGTCGGCTTGTCCTGCCACGGTCCGGCGATCGCCACGGAGGCGAAGCCAGCGATCGTGCCACCGAGCGTGCACATGTAGGTCAGCGTCCAGCCGTTACGCCGGTGAATCGAGTCGTGCACGATCTGGCAGTTCATTTCCTGGCGGTATCGGACCCGCAAGGGAAGGACGGCGTCAACAGTCGAAAGTGTGGCGAGTGCAGGCATCAAAACGATGGAGTCGAGCACAGGCGCTTATAACAATCAAGAGCAATGTCCTAACGCTTCTCGTTCTGATTCAACGGTCTTTGACCACCCGACCCGCGGTCAGAAAGCGGCGATAGCTGCTGAATGTCTCGGTCCGGCGAGTCGACTGCAGGCCGCCGCGCAGCACGGTCAGCGATTCGACTGACTCCGGCAGCAGCATGACTTCGTCGGGATCGCGGAAGGCCACCGCCTTGTAGTGCATCGTCTGGTCATCCCGCTCGATCACGACCCAGGGCGCGAGATTGTATCGGCGCTGCAGCCGCCACGGCACCCGCACGTCGACAGGTCCGTCGATCCGCCGATCGACGCGCAGCACTTGGTGCGTCTTCGCGTCCACCCAGACCCGTCCTCTCGTCGCAAGCGGACCCGACCAGTCGAAGCAGTCGTCGTGCCCGCGCTCGTCTTCGACCAGCTCCGGCCTGCTCGTACGGCTTGTCGACATGAAGTCGATGATCAGCGCCGCGCGATCCTTCTCCCGGCCGTCGCGTACCGACATGAACCGGTACTCGTCGCGGTGCGCGGGGAGCAGGAAGGCGAGCGCCTCGGGCGACAGGGGATCGGGATCGGTGCAGCCGCTGCGGTCCTTCTTGTCCCGCTCGCGCGGCGCCCGCCCGTTGATGCGGCGAACCTCCCGAATCACTCTCGCCGTCGATAGGGTGTCGCCATCGGCCTCGAATTCGACGTGCAGCTCTGATTCGACCGTCCGCGAAAACCCGTCCGGCGACCAGTTCGACTGGATGGGTTGCACGGTGGACTGTTCGACGCACATGACGCTTTGCGCAGAGCGGTAGTACTCGCCGACGCGCTCGCCGACGCTCGTCATCAGCCCCTCGATATCCGGCGGCGCCTGCGGCGCCGCCGAGACCCAGCAGGCACACACCCCGACCGACGCGAGTAATACAAGGCGCGGGTACCCGCGCCGGCCCATAGCGTTCGCGACAGTTATCAACCCAGCTCCGCAGCCGTTGCTCTTGTCGAGCGGCGCGCGGATCTACACGCGTCGCGCGAGGTGGCAGTCTAAGTGGTTCGGGCCGTGTCGACAACCGGCCTGCAGCGAAGCATCGTTGCACTCGAAGCGCGCCAGGTGCGGATGTTTCCTGATTGCGCACTCGACCGCGGACGTGTTTCGCAGGCCGGCCGACCGTCGCTGAACGTTGCGAGGATTGCCGGTTGTTGCCGCTCCGCTCGAACTGCGCCGCCACTCGACGAACAAGATCGCCAAGCGGCTTCTTGCGATTGGCCTTGAACTCCACTTCGACGACCACGTTCATCCGCTACCTTCCTGTCATCAGGCAGAGTCGATAGCCTGATTCATGCCGTGAGGTTCTGACGTCACGTCACGACTGAACCGGAGGGCTTCTTGCTGCTGTCTTCTTCGCAACGCGATCTGCGCCGATTTCGGCGCGTTGTGCTGTCCGGCTCCATCAAAACGGTCACTCACGAGACAGATTCGTACCTGACGATTCCGCGTGGCCTGATGCGGGGAGTCGCGGTCAGCGGACAATGGCAGGAGGGATGAGATGATTCGAAGCGCCGCGGCCGTCGTCCTCGCGCTCACGCTCACGCTCAATCCGGCGCTGGTCCGCGCCCAGGACACCGTGCTCACGGTCACGGTCCTGTCGGCTGACGTTCACAACGGCCCGAGCACCGTCACTCCCGTCATCGCCCATGTACCGCGCGGCACGGTTCTGCCCGTCTCGCGCAATCTCGGAAGCTGGGTCAGAGTTGCCTGGCCCGGCGCGCCTGACGGCGCCGGTTATGTGCACGTGACGATGGGACGGCTCAGTCCGCTCAAGGCTGATGCGCCCGCCGCGAGCACGTCGCCGCGAGCGCCCTCCGCGCCCACGCCGGAACCCGCGTCCGCGCCGGCGTCGATGACGGGGCGGACTCGCGCGTCAGCGGAAGAGCGTGTCGCCGTGCGGGGCCCACAGGGCGTGACGCCAATCAGTCACATCATCGGTGTTGGCGGGCTGGTCGGGTCAATGAGCAGCTTTGGTGCGACCGCGCGCGCGTGGCGCAACGACCGTCTCGGGATTCAGCTCCGGCTTACGCGAGATACCATGACGAGCGACGTCGCCCCGGGCCGAGTGACGTCTATGCAGTTCGAGCCGGGAGTGGTGTACGCGTTATTCGATCACGTGAGCGACTATGTCTGGATTCGCCCGTACGTCGGCTCCGGCCTGAGTTTCCGTCACCAGACGTTGAAGCTCTCCGCGCCTGCTCCGATCGAGCCCATGTCGGACAACGGTGTGGGATTTCGCGTTTTCGGCGGCGGCGAACTGACGTTCGCGAGCGTGACGCGGTTCGGACTGCGCGGAGCTCGGATACCGTCGACTTCCGACGGCGTTCCCAGGATTCGAGGCAGATCGGTTGAGCGTGTCGATTGCCGGACACTGGTACATCAAATAGGAAGGCGCCGAACACGTCGCGCAGCGACCTTGGAGCACGTACCGATCGCAGGTCGGGCTGCCCGCCGCTCCTTCAAGGACGCCGCTTCGCGATTGTGCGGGCGTTGCCACGCTTGCGCGATTCCTCGCGACTAGGTGACGACTTGAATCGGTGACGCTGTGAGACACGAGGAGCGTTGATGCGCGCGGATACGGCGACTGGTCATCCATGAAGCGTGGCCGAGTCGAAGTCGGCGCGGTCGGCCACACCAAACGTGCGCTTGCCTCTAGCCGCACCCCTCTATGCATTTAGTCGCGGCACGCTCTGCTCGCGTGTAACCGATTTTCTGCCGTGGGTTCTTCAATTATCGGACGGACTCTCACCAGACGCGGAGCCTCGAGGGCGCGAACCCTTGCACATCACTACGCCACTGAAACCACAAACTGAGGGGCGGGCACGCTTGACCAGGAAGCGTAATCGCGCGTGCGCGGCTGAGCCGCGTTGGTCACAAACTGAGCGTCCTAGCGACTGTCGCCCAGGCGACAGTAAGCGTTCAGCGAACTCGACGGATGGTGAGGAGTTCCACAGTTGCGGATGACCAGTCGCAAAGAGAGACGGGGATTTCTCGACCCCCGCCTCATAGCGAGACTTACGCGGCGACTTGGACCTTGATCTGCTTAGCCTTGGCTTCCTCGCGCAGCGGCAGCAGGACCGTCAGCAGGCCGCCCTTGTACTCGGCGCTGACCTTTGCGGTGTCGACTGTTGGCGGCAACGCGAACGTCCGCGCGAACGAACCAAAACTTCGCTCGATGCGATGAAACTGCTCCTTCGCGATTTCAGTGTCGAACTTCCGCTCGCCACGGAGGGTGAGGGTGTTGTCTTCGATCGTCAGTTCGATGTCTTTCTCGTTTATGTCGGAGAGCTCGGCCTTGAGCACCAACTCGCGCTTGCCGTTGCTGTAAATGTCGACCGCCGGCACCCACGAGCCGGGGGCAAGTTCTTCCTGAGGGCGGCCGTAGAGCCCCTCGAGGGCGCGGCTCATCCGCTCCTGATACGCGGCCACGTCGCGCGATGAATCCCAACGAACCATAGTCATGATGTTTCTCCTGTACTGAAACTTTCGGTCTCGCGGCCGGACGTCCGTCCCGGCCCATCAGATGGACCGGGACGCCGGCAATGCCGGCTTCAAGCAGTCACGGGACCGACGATCTTGTGGAACGTCGAGTTGGACACGTCATAAGTCTGGACGCGCGGCGTGCCCTCGACCACCGTGGTGAGCGCCTTGAGCACACCGGGATATGCACTGCGGGCATAGATCTCGGCGTTTTCTTTCAGGTCCCACAGGCTGATGGCGACGGCGTCTGCCCCACCTGGGGCAACGAGCGCGATTTCGTCCTGGAAGCCCTTCTGCTTTCGAAGCATCGGGACGATCTCCTTGTCGAAGAGTTGAGTGAATTCCGCTGATCGACCGGGTTTGATATGGAAGGCAACGCTGCGAGCAAACATGTCAATCTCCTTGTGGACGTGCGTTTAAGAAGTGGGGGTCAGACAACCTGAATTAGTTCAGATAACCTGGAGATTGAGGTGCCTGCCGCAATCACATTAACCATAATAGGTAAATTCACTTTGTTTGTCAAGTAAGATGTGGAATAATGCTCACTCGGACACGTTAGTTTAATATTTTGAGTTAATTCACGGGAGCGATGGTGTGGATTTCCCCCTTTTCATCAGGCAGCGGCTTAAAGAATTGAAGACCGAGCAGAGAGATCTCGCTACGGCCGCCCGGGTGACGGAGTCCTACATTTCCCAGTTGCTGACAGGGAAGAAGGCGCCCCCGGCGCCCGAGCGGACCGAGATTTACGTCAGGATGGAGACGTTCCTGAGGCTGCCCGCAGGAAAGTTGGCCCACCTGGCGGATCTCCAGCGCAAAGAGGTCTTGAAGAGAAAACTGGCTGCCCCTCCCGCCCCCTTGTTCAAAGAAATGCGGGAGTTGATTCTGCGCAAGTGCGTCGCGGCCAAGAAGCACTCAATCGAAGCGATCTTTGAGAAGGAGCCCTTCGGCGCCCTCGAACGCCTCGTCGCGCAAAAGCTTCTGGACGTCGTGCAGCGCATGGCCGAAGAGGAGCTGGAAGATGAAACTTGGCTCCCGCTGGTGGCCCGACTCAGCGGCCGCAGCTACGAGCAGCTGCGCGTCATTGCGCTCGAGTTCCTGGAGACGGACATCTTCAACGTCTCCGCGGAAAACTCCGTCACGTTTCTCGATCCATTGATTGAATCGTGGGACATCGACCTCGCGACGTTCGGAATGGAGATCGTACTCAACCGGCGTCTGGCGCCCGGGCACCGGAAGAGATTTGAGTTCGTCGAACGGGAAGCCGCCGCGGCCGACGAGGAGGCCGGGTTTCAAGCGTTCCTTCAGGATCCCTCCTTGAAGGGCGATGCAACCGCGGAAGAAATCGAGTTTCTCAAGAAGCTGCGATTCGCGCGCAAACGGCCGACGGCCCTTTACTATTACCGAGAACTGCAGAACCTGCGAGACCCGCTTCATTTTCGCCCCGTGTCGACCGAGGAGAAGACAACCTAGACGCCCGTGCCGTCTCCGGCCTCGGTGGAGAGCATTCTTGGCCTGAGCGGAGGCCGGTCCAGCCGCATCGTACGCGCCGCTCAGATCGAAAAAACCTACGCGCAGCATACGCCCGGACGTGCTCCACTCTGAGTGCCCGGACATATCCGCGAGTGCGGTGTCGACGAGTTCGAGTGCGCGGGCGTATCGCGGGGACCGTGAAACGGCCGCGACTTACGCCGCCTCATTCGTTCGACAGTTCGCGAGCGGCGATCGCTGAACGTGATATGCTGGAATTCCTTTCCTGAAGTTCCCCGGCCATCACCAGCCGCCGAGCTCACTAAAGTGACTGGCGCAGTTCGACTCCGCTTCCGCTCCAGCCTCGTCCGCCTTCGAACGGTGCACATCGGAAGGGGTCGGCCAATGACAGCGACCGCAACAGAACCCATTCACCTCGGCACGTATCCTGCCGCATGGAACCGCATCGCCATCCACGAAGACGGAGTGCGCAGCGACGATGCGGTCGTCAACCGCACCCGCGCCGTCACACCGAGTGGACGTGTCCGCCCCGCTGTGGGCCGCGACGAAGACTTGAACGTCAGTTCTTCGATATGGTCGTGGACCACGCTGATGGATGGCGTGACGTTGCTTGGTGTCGTCTGGAGTATTCCGATCGCCGTGCTGGTCGCTGGGAGCTCTGTCGCGCTCGCGATCGCATTCCTGCTCTGGCTCGTGCGACTCACGCTGCGCGCGTTCTGAATGGAAGGAAGCACCAATGCTCGTTTTTGCGTTCGGCCTCGTGTTGGCCGCAGTGCTACTCATCAAGCTGGGGTTTCGTCGGCAGTTGGGTGGGGCGACTCTGGGATCGATGAGCCCTCAATGGATCGCCGCCCTCCGGGCGTCGCAACAAGCGTCGTCAATATGAGGATCATCACGTTCGGTCGCACTGTCGTCGTTCCGGTATCGCTGGTCGTCCTGGCTCTCGCGGGATTCAGCGCACCGCCCGTCACGATCCGGTCCATGCTCGTGCTCTTGGCAGTTGGCGCGCTCGGTCTCGTCGTGCTTGCGCTGACGAGATCGTGGCGCGGGTCGAGTCCCGTCCGTCCGCTCACGCGGACGGACGATGCAGTCCAGATTACAAAGGACGACGCGTCGGACCTCGCGCGCATGGGCAGCGACGCCGGCTGAGAAGAGACGGGGACGCCTGCGCGCACCCCGTCCTGCACTACTCATTGTGACCAACGACATCCAGCAAGAACCTATGAACGACTTCGACAACATCCGGATACTGCGCGAACTGATCGCCGCGCTGGACCGCCGACTGGCGTGCAATGGCGTGCAAGGGTCGACGGCATCGTCGGCGTTCTTGGCATTCCCGGCAACGTGCGTTCTGTCACTTACAGAATCTAAACGGTGCGCGAGAGTCCGAATCCCACTCTCTCCGTCACGTTCTAACGTGCCTCCTATCAATAACCTGCAAGACTGAGTGATTTCACTTTAGAACCGCGCAATCGCTCGCGTCATCAGCCGATAGGCGCTGCGGGTCGGACAGCGAGCGCGCGCGCAAGAGTCAGTCGACTTTGGGCCGCGGGTGCAGCTTCCCCGTTGTCGAACGACGGAGTCACCTTCACCATTCACACCTCCCATCGAGGGCGCGTCGGGCGGGACACGAAGCGTGCGGAACCGTTATCGCTGGATGATGCGTTCCGCGATCAACCGCATTGCCGGTTTACTGACTAGCTCCTGGGCATAAAAACGCTGTCCCCACTCCAACAGCGTTACGTCGACGTATTCGTGCAACCAATCGTTTTCGTGGATTCGCTTTCGCAGAGAGGCGCGGGCATTCGGGTCGGCACCCGCATCGAGGAGCAGCCGAGCGAACGGATCATCTTTCAGCTGCGGCGCGGCATACTTCGATTGGACATAGTAAGCATACGACACGACCGTTGAGAACAGCGGCGTGTGGCCGCCGAAACCCTCCGAGTCGATCGCAGCCCTGGTGTTCACGTCCATTCCACGATCGAGCAGCCAGCGTGCGATCTCGATTTCGCCATAATCGATGGCCAGGTGCGGAAACGTCCCAGACAGCCCGCCATCCTCTCACGCGAGATGCAGCAATCGCTTGTGGCGCCGGGTGTTTTTCACTTCAGAACTTCCAGGGTACCGCTCCCGGTTTCATCTGGACGGATGAAGAATCCGAATCGGAAAGTCCGCAAGTCACTGCGAGATAATTTCCGCGAATCGTGATTGGAGGATCGAAGGGTTGGGCAATGGAGGCGCGACGCCGACCGTAGTGAATCCCACGGGCGCGAGCAGAGCGGGGCAACGAGACGCCGTCGGAACCTCAGTCGCGTACCGCGTCGTACTCCAATCCGACAGTCCCCGACTTCTCGTAAACGCGTCGACTTCTCAGGCTTCAGCATCGCCTCAAATGTCTTGCGGCCGATAAGCAGAATGTAGAACCGGCTGAAGATCTCATTGAAGTCGATGTCAGGGTCGTGGACGATCCAGTCGCTTTCACCGTTCGGCCCTGCGATGTAGCCGTCGAGACTCATGGCCACGCCGTAGCGAAAGCGGCGCGTGGGTCGAGCCTCCGTTCCAGATAGTCCAGCCATGTGACCCCTCAAATCGGGAAGCCGTGTTCGTTGAGGTACGGGACGACCGCAGATGGAAGGTGCAACGCGGCGATCTAGAAGCGAGATCGTGAGTCGATCGACCCGATGAGCGGATGCGGGGCCAGCACGGTGATCTTTCCATCCGCCGGCAGTCGGTAGGTCATCCCCGCCAATGCGTGACGGCACGGAAGCGACGCGACCGCGCCAGGCTGTCGCACTTCAACGCTCCAGAAACCCCGGGCAGGCGGGTCGATAGATGAATCTCGAACGCCTCTCGGTCTTCGGCCGTTGCAGACACTGCGGCGTTCAAGGTGCCACTGGTATTGACCACGAGCAGGTCGCCTGCCGAGAGCCATCGAGGCAAATCAGTGAAGCGGGCGTGCTCGATCGAATTGGTCTCGATATTCGAGACGAGCAGTCGCACCTCATCGCGCCTGAGGCCACGCGCCTCCGGCGGTTCGGCCCGCTTTCGAGGTCGGCGGATAGTTCGAAACCCGCGATTAGATCGAACGTGAATGATACTTGCCTGCGGTCACTCGTTGCTCGAGTAGCGCTCCGTCAGATACTCGATGACGGCGGGAGTAGCCGACTCCACGGGAACATCCGTCGGGGCTCGTGATCGAGGACGGGCGCCCAAGAGAATTCGCACGGAACGCAGGTGACGCGAAGGTCACCTCGAGGCATCACCGCAGCACGGAGATTCATACGGTGCCCGCATCAACCCGGCCTGACCGCCTGCACAACGATCGCGCAGCTCGTCGCAAACCCTTCCACAGGCGCAACAATTCGCTCACACTCAATCATCAATGGCTGACAGCTCGAGCTTGGCGAGTTTCGCCAGCAGTCGGAGTGTCCGCCGCAAGCGCTTCCTGGGGTGTGGGCTGCGATGGCTGTTGCACGCGGTACAAAATCGCCGCAAGCGCGCCACCGATGAACGGTCCCACCAGGTATAGCCACAGATTGGCAACGGAGCCGCCGCCCAGCAGCGCCGCAACCAGGATCGGCCCAGTGCCAACCGCGGGGTTGAAGGCTCCGCCCGAAATCGGACCACCTGCAAACGCGCCGGCGGTAACGGTAAACCCGATCGCCAGACCATAGAACGAGTTGCCTGTCGTCTGCGGTGCGGTCGCGCTGTGCAGCACGACGAGACACAGTGCGGTCGTGTACAGGATTTCGATCAGCAGGGCGCCAAGTGTCGAAGCCCCGTCACCCGGCGCGGGCGCGAACGTTCGCCCCAGCACCACGTAGACGACCGCTGCGGCGCTGAGCGCGCCCAGGATTTGCGCCGCCATGTACGGCACAGTGTCTCGCGCGTGGAGCTTGCCGCGCAGCACGACGGCGAGCGTCACCGCCGGGTTGTAATGGCCACCGGAGACATGTCCGCCCATGTAAACCATCACCATCAGCGACGCGCCAATCGCCAGAGGCGCCATCGGCGTGCCGCCGAGCACTGCCAGACCGATGGTAAGGACCAGGAAGAAAGTCCCGACAAACTCAGTTACGTACTTATTCATGTGTCTTGCTCCTGCGGGGGCCGGGCAGCCTGCGCCTGCAGCGGGACGATATCGATCGCTGCCAGCGTGCAAGGTTCAAGCGCCATGTTTCGACCCGACAGGAAAGCGTCCGGTTGCCCGCTCTCCTGAACTTTTTCACAGGCCTGCACAGAACATGCCTGCACCGAACATGTGTGCAATACTTGAGCGTTCAAGCAATCGCCTCATCGAAGCGAATCCGCGTTGCCCGCGGTCGTCAGCGGACACGATCGACGATGGATCGGCTACGTCGCTGATGTGCGAACACCTTTGCCGGATTGTCGGCATCGCTGGCGTCGAGTTTGCAGTCGAGACCGGCTGGTGCTGTACGGAACTGCCACGCACAACCAGCTGTGTCTCATGGTACGCGAACGCGCCCTCGTGACGCCGTATGACTCGTGTGTCTGAACATCGTACGGGTGGAAGATGATGCGGTCTCGGTGGTCTGAGCTCGCCATTCGCGATGGCACTGGTTGGTGACGTTCTGTACGTAGTCAAGACCGACGCGCTACGATTCGGAGGCAAGGCATGTTAGACACAGCATCAAAGAGGGATTCTGGCGCTGTCGGGCCGAAGGTACCACCTTCCGGCGCAAGCGCTGCCACACGTCAGGATGGTCGCGACGAGCCGGCCTCGGCCCCTGGGCCGGAGGTGCAGTCATATGAATCCAGAATGAACAGAATCGCGCGGCGAGCGCATGAGATTTACGAGGCTCGAGGAGGAGAGCACGGGAAAGCGATGGAGGATTGGCTCCAGGCCGAACGGGAAATCGACGCTGAACTGGACAACTCACGCGCCAAGTCTACCGAGTGAGTCGCGGTCGTGGAAGTTTCGATCACGAACCGGCGTGAGGGCGAGGATCGCCGAACCGTGACCCGCAGCGGGCGACGCGCGACCGACCCGAAACCAAGGCCGACCAAATCGCTTGAAGCGCTTGGGATATCCCACCAAAATCCCGCCCTCGTCTCAGAAACCGCTGATGCCACTAACGATCACGAGGCGTGATCGACAAAGCGTCTGCGATACGAAGTTGGCGCGCATGCGATGGGCGTACGCAGACCTTATCCGCCGTCCGCATGGGAGACATCCGCACCGAGCGCCGGTGTCTTGAGGCGTCAATAAACACAGGTCGAGACGGTCAAACGGCGTGCAAGCCTGCGCCCACGCTCACCGGGAGGATGTTGTACTTCTACGCCGACGACTGGAAGATCGAGAGCGAAGCGTAAGCCGCCGGCAAGCTGTTGACTACGGCCGCGACGCGCATTGGCTCGATCCGTTCGTCTATGGATCTGTTGCGTACACGATCGCCCTCGTACCGCGTAACGCTACGGCTCAGACTCATAAGTCGGTGCACGGTGCCTGGACGGCATCGTGATGGAATGGATCCACAGGGTCTTCAGTAGGCGCGAAGGAAGCTATCAGCAGGGGATTGCTTCAGCACCTCCACCCTCACAGAGTCCACTCGTTCAGCGACCCGGTGACGACAGCGCGACGAGCACTGCAGCATGACCAAAGTCTTTATCGGAGAATCTTAGGTCAGCCACGCCGATCGGTGTTGTCCTAGCGCTATTGTGTAATCGGCATTCGATTGGCGAAGACGTCGATGACCCGTTCGGCCAGAGGCGGGTCGAGATTGGTGAGGCCGATCAGGACATAACCGAGCTGGGGATATATCCGAACCTCGCCATTTCTGCCTGGTGCGCCGCCCGCATGGCCGTAATAACGCAGCTTACCGTCGCCCTGAACATTGAAGCCGTACCCGTAGTGTTCTTGGTGGATCGTTGTCGCATTCGCAAGGGTCGCCTTGGCTAGGAGCTGTCCCGATTCGAGCGCCTGGACAAAACGAAAGAGGTCACCCGCTGTCGCATAGGCGCCGCCGAACGCCATTCCCCTGCCCCACGGTGCGGTATTCGCTATCCACGCGCCGTTTCGCCTGACGTATCCAATCGCGTGTCTGCCGACGTGTTCACTCGGTGGGAGAAAATCCGTGGATGTCATGCCGGCCGGCTCGAAGATTCTGCGGTGCACGTAGTCGTAATACGACATCCCGCTGACCCGCTCGATGATCAGCGCCAGCAACACGAATCCGTAGTTGGAGTACCGGTACTCCGTCCCGGGCTCGAAGAGCAGCCCACGTGTTCCAAACAGCTTTATGTAATCCGCGTGCTCGCGCAGCGTTGACAGCTCTGCGCCAAACACATCGCCTGTTCCGCCAGTGTGCGTGAGCAGATGACGGACCGTCACCTTTGATGCGACGTCCGTGTTGGGGTAGTTGGCAAGGTACTGTCCGACGAGACCATCCAGACTTAGCCGGCCGGCTTCAATCAGCTGCAGCACGGCAACCGCCGTAAACATCTTGGATATTGATGCGACGTCAAACTGCGTATCCAGGGACACGGGTAGTGCCCTGTCACGGTCCGCGAGGCCCCATCCTTTCTGCAGGCGCACTTTTCCTTCCCGTGCCACGAACACGACGCCGGAGAACCGATCTTCGTTCGTGGCCTTCTCAGCGAAATCCGAGACGGCCTCCAGCGCTGCGGTCTCGCTCAGCCTCGGCGGTGCAAGATCCGCAGGGCACGGTATCGGCACCACTTCCTGCCGCACAATGTTCGGCGGGGTTTCCGAGGCGAGAACAAGTTCCAATCGACCAATCTGGTCCGAGTTTCTTTCCCGTAGTAGAGCGGTCAGCGACAACGATTCATTCTTTTCGATGCGGATGAGAGTGAAGCCGCCAGTCCATTCGCGGAAAGTGAGACTGGCACCGACGGGCCGACTCTGCCGCCGGTACGTCGTATCGAACGCTCTGATCCTGGCTGGATCCGCAGAATTGAAGGCGGTCAGCCATGCTGCGAGGACTTTGCCGGCGGCCGTATCGGTCGTCGTCGGTTGGCTGAACGCACAGCTTGCCAGCACGACGAGGAGGACAGTACGCCGCATGCGAATGAGTCTTCTTCGATTAATCGTGAGGCTTGGCTATACCCATGGTGACCGACTTCAAACGATCCTTTGACGGTGGCGTGCGTGCAAAGGGTTGGCGCAAAGGATAAAACAGGCGCACGCTGACGGATCGGCTTCGACCGGCCGCTTTGATGAGCTCCTATTGTGCACGCTGACAAGCGGTAGAAGGAGTGAGGCGGCTCGTCCGCTGACCTGGTGGGTCCAAGTCATGAGGCAATCTGGTTTCAACTGGCAAGCGTTAGGAACCCGTACCGTCGATCTTCGACGCTGACGTCGAATGCGACGTGCGGAAAGTCGGCCAGTCACCGCCCGATGCACCCATTGGTGCGCTGAAGCGGACTTCCTTGACGCGATCGTGTACAAGAACCTCCTCCTGCGCGCGGCTCGCTCGGCACCTCTGCATTCATTTGACAGCCCAATGGAACGGGTGATATTCCGTTGGTGTGTCTAATAGAGAGGCATCGAAGGCCGACGTCCTGCAAGGCACACTCGATCTCATGGTGCTGCAAACGCTGAATTCGCTCGGGCCCCAGCATGGTTACGCGATTGCCGCGCGCCTCGGGCAAGTCTCTGGCGGCGCGCTTCAGCTGAACATGGGCACGCTCTATCCGGCACTGATGCGCCTGGAACAGCGCGGGCTGCTGCGTGGCAACTGGGCGATCACTGACAACAACCGCAGGGCGCGCTTCTATGCGCTTACGGCCGCAGGGCGGCGCGAGCTGGCCAAGGAACGACAGGCATGGGACCGGATGGCGGCGATCATCCACGCGCTGCTGCGCGGCGAGATCTGATCGAAGGAGCGTCAGATGCATGTCCTCCGCGAATGGCTTCAACGTCTCCGGGGAACGCTCGGTCGAAGCCGACAAGACCAGGACCTCGAAGAGGAGCTTCGGTTTCACCAGGAACTGGCCGCGGAGGAGGCGCCGCGTCAACATCAGACGCCGCAGGATGCCGCGCGGGCGGCGCGAATTCGCCTCGGCGGCGTCTCGCAGGCAATGGACGCGCTGCGCGATCAGCGTGGCCTGCCCTGGCTGGCTGATCTGCCGCGTGATGTACGCTACGCATTTCGAACGCTGCGAAAGTCGCCGAGCTTCGCGACCGTCGCGATTCTCACGCTGGCTCTGGGTATCGGCGCGACGACCGCCATCTACAGCGTGGTGGATACCATTCTGCTGCGGCCGCTGCCATTCGCAGACTCCGACCGCCTCGTACGCGTCGTCGAGAATGTCGCATCGCCTGACGGCGCAGGGCCACCCGGGCAGCGCGACGTGACTTACCAGGAATTTCTCGAATGGCGCGCGCGGACACGAACACTGGCGGACGCCTTCGCTGTCAGCATGCGGGAGACCGTCGTGCGGACGCACGACGGAGCCGCGCGCCTGTGGGGAGCGAATGTCTCGCCCAACACGTTCATGATGCTCGGAACACGTCCGCTGCTGGGAACACTTGCATTCAGCGTGGACACAGATCCGAATGTCGTCGTGCTCAGTTTTGACACGTGGCAACGTCTCTTCCACTCGGCGCGCGATGCCGTCGGGGCAACTCTCGAGTTTCGAGCCGACTTCAACGCGAGTTTCACACCGGAGCTCGAACCACCACGACTGATGACGGTGATTGGCGTATTACCCGCCGCGTTCGAGTTGCCGATCGATCCGATGGATTTTTACACGCCGTTCGTCGTGAGCGCGTCCCAGCGTTCTCCTCACGTCACGCTGATCGGCCGTTTGCGCGAGGGCATGTCGCGGACCGCTGCGCTGGACGAGGCAAATGTCATCGGCAACGCGATCCGGCCGCCGCGGCCCGCGAACGCTGCCGCCATGTCAGTACCGCGATTCGATGTGCAAAGTCTCAAGGAGCAGACGGTCGCGCCGCTGCAGGGCGCGCTTCGAGTGCTCCTCGCGGCCGTGGCCGCGGTCCTCTTGATCGTCTGCGCAAATGTGGCGAACCTCCTGTTGGCGCGAGGCACGACGAGGCGTCGCGAGATCGGCCTGCGCTTCGCAATCGGTGCCAGCCGCGGCCACGTCGTTCGCCAGATCCTGACCGAGTGTCTCGTGCTGGCGCTTGCCGGCGGGATGCTCGGCGCTCTGGTCGGAGCGGGCGGCGTCACGCTCGTCAAGCATCTGACGTCGGTTGACGCGCCAGGCATTTTCCGCCTCGGTTTTGGCACGTCTGTCCTGCCGCGCGGAAATGAGGTGGGCGTCGACCTCCGGATGTTCGGGATCGCGTTCGCCATTGCCGCGATCACGAGCCTCGCGTTCGGCGTGCTGCCGGCCATCCATCTGTCGCAGACGAGGTCACTTCAGGCGTTGGGATCCCGCGGCGGCGGAACCGTCCGCGGAGAATCGCGGATTCGTGCGGCGCTGGCGGTGGCGCAACTGGCGATGGCCACCGTGCTGCTCGTCGGCGCCGGATTGTTGATCCACAGCTTCGTCAAACTGACCACGATCGAACGAGGATACGATCCCGCCAACGTCCTCGCCTTTCAGCTCGTGTTTCCGCCCAACTATCCACTCACCCGAAAGACCGACACGATCGAGGCGATCTTGGCTCGGCTGCGAGCCATGCCGGGCGTGGAATCCGCCGGCTTCACCCGCGCCGGTCTTCTGATCGGTGAAGCCATCACTGTCGGCACGTTCGTGCCGCCCGGGCGGACGGTGGATGACATTCGGGCGGATCCGATGAGACCGCTGATTCGACCGGTCAGTCCGGGATATCTCACCGCGGTGGGTGTCCGCGTGCTCGATGGGCGCGAATTCGAGGCCATCGATGCCACGGCCTCGATGCGCGTGATTGTGATTAGCCGCACCGTCGCCCGACGATACTTCGGCGCCGCCAGCCCCGTGGGCCAGGTCCTCGACTGGCACGTCGGCAACGGGCCTGCGACGCCCATGCGCGTGATCGGCGTCATAGAGGATGTGCGCAACGAAACGCCCGATCAGGAGCCGAACCCGGAGATATTCCTCCACTATCGTCAGCTCCTGTCGCTTCAGCAGCGCTGGGGCGACTCGACCCAGCGACAGGAGCAGATGTCGATCGGGTTTCTGTCGTTTGCCATTCGAACCAGAGGCAATCCCGCGTCCGCGGCTCACCGCGTCGCCGGCATCGTGCGTTCTGTGGATGCCAATGCGGGAATCGACGCGATGATTCCGATGGCGCGTCTCGTGGCGAGCTCCGTTGCGGGACCACGCTTTTACGCCGTCCTGCTTGCCGTCTTCGCCGGCGTCGCCGGAATGCTTGCGGCCATTGGCGTCTACGGCGTGCTGGCCTATGCCGTGATACAGCGCACTCGGGAGATCGGCATTCGCATGGCCCTCGGGGCGCAGCGCGCGCAGGTACTGGTGAACGTTCTCCGTGACGGAATACTCCTCGCTGCGACCGGTATCGTTCTTGGTGTGGCGGCGGCCGCTGCTGCGACGCGAGTGCTGCGTACCATGCTGTTCGGCGTCACGCCGCTCGACCCGCTGACATTCGGGGCGGTGTCGGTCGCGTTCGGTTGTGTCGCGATGCTGGCGTGTTATGTACCGGCGCGCCGCGCAACGAGAGTCGATCCGATGGTGGCATTGAGGAGTGAGTGAGGCTTCAGGAAGTACCCAGCGTCGTGAGTCGACATGGGCGCCATGAGAGTTCGGAGGTCAGTAAGTCCTCACGATACACGCCCGAACTGTTTACCAGACGCCAAGCCCCACCAAGGTCAGGGAGGTGACAATCGGACTAGCCGCGCTTCGTAGCGATTCAACAGGGATGTCAGCCACTCCCGGACGGCATCGTCAGCTGGCGTCGATCGATTCTCCGCGAACCGCACGATGTCGGCGCGTACGGTTGCTTTGGTGCTTTGCATCGCCAAGCTGGCCGCCTTCAGTTGATCTGATTCCGCCTCGGGCAACCTGTCGATTGCGGCCGTGGCAGATGCTAAGAGGTCGAGACCGCCGCCCCGGTTCGCAAGCACTGCCCGAAGCGCGTCGACGATGCGCCGCAGTTGAAGCCGGCCTCCGGAATTGCTTTCGATCAGCGCGTCAAGATGCGGAAACTGCGGGCGTCCTTCGTACGTGCCGTCATCCCAGCGCACTGAATCCAATTCGATGAGATCAATCTCGCGCGGCGTCCAGATTCCCGCCGGCGTGAACTCGTTGGCAACCCCAGATGTCAGATTCATAAGGCGTGATGGACGGCGCTCAACCGTCGTGCACGGTGGCTGATTCAATTCCTACGGACTCACGATACGCCTTCACTGACGCCGCAGGGATGATCTGGCCAGGTCCGGGTCATTCATAGGCACTGGGCGACTGCACAGGAGAAAATCGACGTGGGTCTCTACGATGTTGCCGTGCGTGACGCCTTGACGTCGTTTGCGCTTTCGCCCGTCTGGCCGACATGCGCGAGGAAGCGCCGGCATACGGATTCAGCAGCGTCGCGGAGCGGCCGCATCGACAGCTGACAGCGTGATGTGACATTAGGTCTTGGTGGCAAGAACGATCTCGTCCGCGGTTGAGCGAAATGCCAAGACGCGCGCGGGGTGAATCCAAGAAAACTTCTTAGCTGCTGTACCTGCGGATGATGCTACCGCTCCGCTATTCATGCTGCAGGGCAAGTATTGGATCGATATGCGACGTGCGCCGGGCGGGCACAAAACACGCGAGGGCTGCTACCGCCAGCAGAACGAGGGATACCAAGGCAACAGCTGGGAGATAGTCTGGCTGGAAGCCGTAGAACAGCGCGGTCATCATGCGCGCTGCGATGGCCGCCAGCGCCAAACCAATAGCGAGGCCGGCGAGCGTCAACGCCATGCCACGTCTACCGAAAGAGAGCAAGATGTCGTTGGACGTCGCGCCCAATGCCATACGCACTCCGATTTCGTTGGTGCGTTGCGTCACCGCGTAGGAGAGGACGCCGTACAAGCCGAGCGCCGCGAGGAACAGCGCGAGCAGCGCGAACGCGCTCAAAAGCGCGGTACTCTGCGATGGCGTGGCCAGCTGGCGAGCCATAATCGCCTCGACGGTTTGCAGCCGCGCGATCGGCTGGTTCTTATCGACAGACCAGATCGCCTGCCGAACCGTCGCAACGATCGACTCCGGCTCACCGACGTGCGAACCGCTCGCCTCGTCCATGACCTGGTCGGCTTGTTCGTGCAGGCGATACACCGCGGGCCTCAACCCTTCTTCCATGCCCACCTCACGAATCTCCTTCACGACGCCGACGATCGTGTACCAGTACCCCTTTTCGTTCAGCTGTCCGTACTTGAATCGTGCATCAATCGCTGAACGTCCGGGATAGTTGCGATTCGCAAAGGATTCGTTGACGATCGCCACCGGCGATTCCGAACGCCGGTCGGATATCTCGAAGAAGCGCCCTTCGCGCAGCCGCGCGCCGATCGTTGGGAAGTAATCGCGAGTCACGATGCGCAAGAGCGCGACCTGCTCGGGGATACGGTCCTTCGACTGACCGGCGAGCAAATAAAATGTCGCGTGAGTATTGTTTACCGTCAGTGGCATTTGCGAAGTCGCGCCGGCGTTTACGACGCCGGGAATTGCGCGAATCTTTTCCAACTCCGCGTTGACGAAGGCCACGCGCCTGTCGAAGTCCTGATAGCGGAACAGCGGAGTCTCAAAGGTCAGCAGCTTTTCGCTCCGCATGCCGAGATCGGTATTCCGAAGATGTTGAAAGGTGTGCAGCAGCAGGCCGCCACTCGTCAGCAGCACCACGGCGAAGGCCGTCTCGATGACGATGAGCGAATGCTGGAACCAGTGGCTGCGCCTGCCAACGGTGCCGCGCCCTGCTTCGCGCAGCCCGTCCTGCGGGGCGAGTCGCGACCCGCGCAGCGCGGGCGCAAGTCCGAACGTCAATGCGGCGGCAATGGCTGCGCCAGCGGAGAACGCGAGCACGCGCCAGTCGAGCGCCAGCCGCACTGTGCCCATCGTTTCCGGCACAAGCATCTCGAGAAATCGCATCACGGCACGGCGAGCGCGAGTGGTCGGGAAGAGGGCGTGGCGCCTCTTGCGGATCAGTCGACATGGCGACCTCCTTTCATCGAAGCGCCCGGTGTCCGCACATCGGGCTGAAAGAAGGTTCGCGAGACTTGGTGAGGACAGGTGGGCTTCTACCCTTTCCGCGGACCGGATGCGTCCTTGTACGCGACGCCAGGGTAATCCGATCAATTCAGCCAGACGTTTGTTTCTGCAGCCTGAAGCGCAATGTGATTGTCTGAGGATACCCATTCTGGCCGTCCACGATTGCTGCGTGCGAAGCGACCGATGGTACGTACCCAGGTTTCGATGCCCGTAGCCTGAATGGCACGCCCATTCCGACGTGTTCGATAAAGCAATAGCCGTTGACGCGAGTCTGATTGGATCTTCCCGTGTCAAGCCCGCCGTCAATTATCTCGACCCGCGCATCCGCAACGGGCGTTGCGCCGTCC
The DNA here is from genome assembly GCA_003222675.1 of Acidobacteriota bacterium. GTDB lineage: Bacteria > Acidobacteriota > Vicinamibacteria > Vicinamibacterales > 2-12-FULL-66-21 > QHWT01. The sequence continues at coordinate 22,536 of QHWT01000056.1, forward strand.
GCTTCGCTGACGAAACCCACGAGATAGGGCGCAAGAACGATCACCTGCGCAGCGGGATCAACGGCGTTCGTGTGTGGTGCGACCACATGCGCGGCGGGCGCTCGGACGTGAATGGCGATATTGCCGCGGCTTACCGGAACAATGCGGCCGCCCGCCGCGATCACGGCAACCGAACTCGCGGTCAGGCCATCCGACAGGTTCGAGTCAGCGACCATCCACGTCGCTGAATTGGTGACGTCGATGTCTGCCTAACCCAGAGACCGCATCGCTACAGTGCAGTGGACTTCGACTTGAACGGGCACGCAGACGGGCGTGCGCAAACCGGTCGAACGGCCACGCGGTGCGTACGTCGGCTGCGTTGGCACGGGTTCACCGCATGCCGCCGACGCAATCAGCAGTACGAGCAAGATTCGCAACGTTCGCATCGGTACGACAGAGTCAACATCGCCGATGCACAATAAACAACGGATCGCATTCCGAGAATCGGTCGCGAACAACGCCGCAATGTCTACGAATGTCGCTCGACAAGGTAACTAGCGTTGATGGCGCTCGCGACGGTGGCCGTTCGAATTCGTCAGCATGCGCGACACTTCCACGCGCACGCTGTCGTTCGTCGGCGTCATCGGGCCTGTCGACGTCCGGCGCGCCGGGCAGAATACTGCCACGCGAACCGCAGTGGCGTCGTCACGGTCTGACCGATGCCGCTTTGCAGCTCGGTCGTGCGCAAGCCGTTGGCGTAGCCTTCCAGTATCTTGGTGATGAAGTAACCGGGCGACGCAAGCTCGACCGACAGGCCGACGAGGGGTTGAGCGGCGGGTCGTGTCCGTGCGCGTTTCCCCAAGCGCTAATCGAAAACGCGGCAGAATCTCACGATAACGTGCAGACCGGCACGAGCAGGAATACATCTTCCTTTGGAGCCGTGCTAGCATCCCGTCATCATGACTCGGACGATCGTATTCGCCTCGTGTCTGGCGGCCGGGTTGTCAATTGTGATGACAGCCGCACAGCAGGATCCAACACTCCTGCGATCGAAGCTGCAGATTACAAGCGCTGCCTTTGGTCCGAACGAACGCATCCCGTCGAAATACACCTGCGATGGGCAGAACGTTAACCCACCGCTGACGTTCGCATCGATTCCACCGAATGCGGAGAGCCTCGTCCTCATTGTCGACGACCCGGACGTGCCCAAGAACCTGATGCCTTCGGGTGTGTTCGATCATTGGCTGATTTGGGATCTGCCTGTCGATAGCCATGGGATCTCTGAAGGCGCACTCGAAGCGAAAAAGGGTCTCAATGGAAAGGGGCATGGATACACAGGTCCGTGTCCGCCCGACGGCGAACATCGTTACTTCTTCAAGTTGTACGCGCTCGATACCAAGTTCACCGGGAAGACCATCTCGAACAAACACGATCTCGAAACGGCGATGAAAGGGCACGTTCTCGACCACGCGGAGCTCATGGGACGATACGCGCGGACCGCTCGCTGACAAGTCGACTGCTGGTTTCGTCAACGTGTTGCCCCCGCCGCGTGTCGCGCCGGAGCGTGGCTGGTAGGTTTTTCGCGGAGATATCGTCAGATTCCCGCGGACTGGATGTTGGTGCTGACACTTGTGGCGGCGACCGCTGTGTTCCTGATCATGTAGCTGGGCGACCCGCGAATCCCCAGCGCATTCCTGATGCGCGGCCCGTCCTCTGGATATGGGACGTGAACGCCCGCTGGTGGGACGACCAGATCGGTGACGGCAACGATTTCCAGACGCTGCTGATCGAGCCTCCCACCGAACGCCTCCTGGATGTCCCTGCGGGCGACACGATCCTGGATGCCGCATGCGGCGCAGGACGATTCGCCAGGCGGATGGCGGAACTCGGGGCGCGTGTGGTCGCGTTCGACCACAGCGCGGAATTCATCGCGCGCGCTCGCGAGCGCACGTCCAGCGATGCAGCAGTCGAGTACCACGTCGTTGACGCCGCCAATGCAGAGGCTGTCCTATCCCCTGGATCGAAACGATTCAACAAGGCCGTTTGCACCATGGCCATCATGGACATGCCCGAAATCGGCACGCTGTTCAAGCTCCTCCCGAGTTGATGTTGCATAGATTTCCAAGGTCCGCCGAATCGGTATCCGGCTGGGGAATTGGCTCACTATCGAACAAGGCCGGCGTCTGCTTCACGAAGACGAACCGGTGACGCTCCGCGGCCTGCGCAACCGCGCGATGCTGGCGATGCTGATCGGCTGCGGACTTCGATGCGGGGAGCTATTCGACCTCACGGTCGAATCACTGCAGCAGCGCGAGGAAGATTGGGTGATCGCGGACCTCGTGGGCAAAGGGGGCACGTGCGCACCGTTCCCGTTCCGGCATGGGTTAAGGCGAGTGTGGACGCGTGGACGATGGTGGACGGCATTCAGCACGGACGCGTGTTCCGGTCCATCAACAAAGCCGGCCGAGTGTGGGACGATGGTATGACGCCCAAGGTGATCTGCGAAGTCGTCAAGGCTGCCGCCGCCAGGGCTCGGATTGAGAAGCTGGCACCTGCGCCGCACGTGCGCCCGGTTGTGCCATCTGGCCGGCGGCGAGCTTGAGCGCGCGAAAACCAGTGATCAGAATCGGAAGAAGTCGCGAGCCAATGCCGTCACGTCTTGCCAGTAGGCTGCGAGGCGATTCGCGACCGTATCCGGCTTTGTCATATCGAAGCGACCGAGCAGGCGTGGCAGCGCGGGACGATATCCCGCAGGAACATCGAAGAGCGACTTGTCGAGAACAGCCTCCGAGAACTCGATCAGCTTCACTCTGGTCGTGATCGGCGGCTCGTGTTCGCCGCGGCGGCGCGTCGTTTCCTCGATTGGGAACCCGCGTCGCCCGGCGCCGCGAAATTCCACGTTCATGCGGTCGGGCGCCTGACCCGGGCGCACGACGGAACCGATCAAGAAAGCCTGCCCGTCGCCGGCATCCCAGCACCCAGCGGGCGGGAGATCGATATGCCAACCATCCTCGACGGATTCACTGGGGCGCGTATTCGCGCCAGGGCTGGAATCCGTCGTGATGGTTTCGATGACGTGTCGGGCCGAATACGAACCCACCTGGCGGCGTTCGCCGGTGTCCACGGTATTGACGGTGATCTTCACGTCCGCGCCGGCAGCGGGCGGCTCGGGTCTCTCCCGCCACCGCCACCGTGAACGCACCCAGTAAACATCGCTGCCGATGAAGTCGAGCGGCGACCAGCCGTAGAGCCGCGCCTCGTGATTCAGTTCCAGGGTGCGTCGCTCGTCACACCGGGTGATTGTGGCATGCCGCACCGTTCTCTGGGCCGGCAAGGCCGACGGAAACTGCAGGTACAGCTCTCTTCGCTGCCACGCGCCTTTGAAATAGAGGGTGTTGGTCTGAACGGTCGACTGAGGAAGATCAATCGTCTCGCGCGTCTTGATTGTCAGATCCGGGACGTTTGGAACGACGAACTTGGGATAGCCTCCGTCCGCTCCCGCGTATATGCCGGCGGCAGCCAATACGAAGGCAACGAAGGACGGCATCCACGCGTGTGGCATTGGTCCTGTGTGTGAATTCTCGTGGATTAGCCTACCACGGCGTCAGATCCGGCGTCGCTCGCCCTTGCCATTCGCGAGGCGGTTTCACAGGACTGATGCGGCTCTTCCCACGATCGACATGCAGACCGAGCGACAGCAGATCGCCGACACGATCGCAAAGCCGCGCGCGTTCGCACTCCTGACGACAGTCTCGGGAATCATCGGACTTCTCCTGGCTTGCGTCGGCGTTTACGGTATCGTTTCCCAGGATGCGGTGCGGCGGACACACGAGATCGGAGTCCGAATGGCCCTCGGCGCAGGTCGCGCCCAGGTCCTTCGCCTCGTGATGCGCCAGACGATGATCGTCGCGATCGTTGGCGCAGCCATTGGATTTGGCCTGGCGATGGCCGCCTCGCGGCTCATCGCCGGATCGCTGTTCGCAATCCCGGCGAACGATCCGCTGGCGATTGGGTCAGCACTTGCTGTCCTGCTGGCCGTCGCATTCGCTGCCGCGTATGTGCCCGCACGTCGGGCGACCGAGCTCGATCCGACGCAAGCGCTCAGATATGAATGACTCCCGCGTGATCCGCCATTTGATACGCCAGCACTCAGGCGGCTGTGGCAGATGCTCGAGTTCGTGCCGGAAAGTGCCGATCGAGTTCCAACACGCGAAGGTTAGTCACCACATAACTCGTTGTACCCGCTGATCCTCCCGATCTCGGGAGCATCCGGCTTGAACACTCTCCTCGAGTGTTCGGGGCTTCTGCCTGGCCAAGCGGTCTTCGTCCGCGAAGCGTCTCGCCGGTTCACTCCGCCCTCAACGTCTCGACAGGATCGACCGCCACGGCGCGACGCGCCGGCAGGTAGCTGGCCAGCGCGGCCGCCGCCGCGAGCACGAGTGTCATGACGGCGAACGTGATCGGATCAAGCGGGCCGGTACCAAACAGGAGCGATCGCATCAAGCATGAAAAGGCCGCCGCGCTGGCGAGGCCGAGCGCCACTCCGACGGCGCCCAAGACGAGCCCTCGCCGTACGAACAACCGTCGGATGTCGCTTGACTGTGCTCCGAGCGCCAGCCGAATCCCGATTTCGCCCCGCCGCTGTGAAACGCCGTACGAGATCACACCGTAAATGCCCAAAACCCCCAATAGCAGCGCCATGGTTCCGGCAATCGCCAGCATCACCAGGGTGAAGGACGTTCGAGCCATCGACTGGTGGTACACCTCGTCGAGCGTGCGCACCTGCGCGAGCGGCAGCGTGGCGCTGACCGACCACACCGCTTCGCTGACCTGATTGAGCAGAGCCTGCGTGCCGGCGCGTTCGCTGCGGATCGCGATGCTGACCCGGCGGGACTGATATCCGGACATGCTCAGGAGCCGGTCGTCGGGTTGCGCCGGCCAGTAGACGGTTGTCGGCGCCGGTTGCTGAACCCCGTCGTCGTGAACGTCGCCGGCCACGCCGACGATCTCTCGCCATGGTGATTGTCTGTCGTAGTACTCGCGAATCCGCCGTCTCAGCGCAGCGGTCGGAGATCCCCACAGCTCGCGCGCCAGATTCTGCGAGACGATTGCGACGTCGCGCATGTCATGCAAATCCGCCCACGTCAAGTCGCGTCCCGCAACGAGCGGGGTTCCCAGCGTGCGGAACACGCCGGGCGAGATGACCTTGATCTGCCGGTTGGGTGGCGTCCGACCGTCGTCCGCTTTGCCTTCAACAGCGAGGGCGGCGCTGCTGCGATCACTCCCCATCGGCAACCGCGTCGTGAACGCCACCGATTCGACGCCGGGGATGGCGGCGATTTTGTCCAGAATCGCGTGCTGCATGCGCGTGACGCGCTGCGCGTCCGTCACTATGCTCACGGGAATCGAGATGCTCAACGTCTGCACGCGCTCGGGCTGCCCAAAACCAGGATCGATGCTGTGAAGCGCCCGGAAACTGCGGATCATCAGACCCGCGCTGACCAGCAGTACCAACGCAAGCGCCACTTGGACGACCACCAGCGCCTGCTGGGACCTCTGGCGCTCGGGCGTGGCGCTGAGGCCGCGGCCCGCTCCGACGGTTTCTGCAATTCGGGGACGGGCATACTTCAGGATCGGGATAAGGCTGAAGAGGAGGCCTGACAACAGAGATATCGCGAGCGCAAAACCGAGGACCAGAGGGTCGATCGAGATTTCCGACAGCCTCGGGAGGTTCGAGGGTGCAATCGCCACCAGGATGCGCAGACCGCCGAAGGCGAGTGCCAACCCCAGTGCCCCGCCCAACAGCGCGAGGACGACGCTTTCGACGAGCAACTGCCGCGCGAGCCGACTCCAGTGCGCGCCGAGGGCTGCCCGAATCGCAAACTCCTGCCGGCGCGCGTCCGCTCGTACCAGCAGCAGGTTGGCGACGTTGGCGCACGCCATGAGCAGGACGGTGCCAATTGCCGCGATCAATACCCAGAGCGTCGTACCCACGTCTCCGATGACGTCCTGCTCGAGAGGCCGCAGCGCCGGCGCCCACCGATTTCGGATCGCCGGTGTCACTCCGGCGTTTTCAAACCACACGTGGAGTACGCGAGCAGCGTCGGCGTTGCCTTGCGCCAGCGTCACGTCGGATTTTAGCCTCGCCACGCCAAGCAGCCGGAATGAAGGTATCGGCGCGCCTTGGTCGATCCGCAGCGGCAAGACGACATCGAACTCATCGCTGAAGCGGAAGTGCGCGGGCATCACGCCGATGATTTGATGAGGACGGCCATTGATGGTGAGCGCCCGCTCCAGAACGGCGCGGTCGCCGCCGAACTTCCGATGCCAGTAACCGTTGGCTAGCATCACCGCGTCCGGTGCCCCAGGCGTATCGTCCGCCTTCGAAAACCAGCGCCCGATTTCGGGGCGCACGCCGAACGTGGTCAGAACGCCCCGGCTCGCGGTCAACGTGCGCACCTCCTCCGGGTCGCCCTGGCCGGTGATCGTCGCCGTTTCTCCCGGACTCCAGACGCCCACGTCTTGGAACGCCCGCGTGTTGTCGACGTAGGTCAGGTAGATCGCATCGGAGAAGTACGGTTGCTCGATGCCACCAATCGAGTGGACGATGCGGACGAGCGCGTCGGGATCGGGATACGGCAACGGCTTGATGAGCACGCCGTTCACAACGGTGAAGATTGCGGTGGTTGCGCCAATGCCGAGCCCCAGCATCAGGACAGCCGCGCTGGCGAAGGCGCGCTGCTTTCGTAACGTGCGCGCCGCATGACGCATGTCTTGGCTGAGATCGCGGAGCATTTTTGTGATTTCTGATCAGGCTCCTGGGGAGGTGCTGGCGCGCTGCCCGACGGAGCGATCACATGTAGTTCACCAGACCATCCTGAACGAGCGACTGATGGATGCAACGTCAGCGGTGGCTGGCGCCGGCTGCATATGTTAAGGACATCTGAATTGTCCGGCAAGCACCGCACCACTTCCAGCCGACCAAGTGGGAAGTCATTAACCCTCGTGTGACATGGCTCGATGAGAACTCGGCCATCGTTTCATATGCGTCCACGCGTCTCCCGCGTGTCGCTTCAATGTGCGCGAACGCGGTGCGATGTCGTCGGGCTTGACATGCCACAGGCGTAGCAGTAGGCTGCCACGCTTGTAGCACATATGGCCAGGGCGCCACTCGAGAGGCTGACCCGTCGCGAGCGCGAAATCATGAACGTCCTGTTCGCGCTCGACAACCGCGCGTCGGCCGAGGACGTACGCGCGCGACTGACCAATTCGCCCAGCTACTCAGCGGTCCGGACCATGCTCACGCGGCTGGAACAGAAGGGTTATCTCCGACACTCGCAGGAGGGCGTCCGATACGTTTACTCGGCGACGACGTCGCAGGCCGCCGCCAGGCGTGCCGCGCTTGGGCAGTATCTCCGGACCTTCTTTGGTGGATCCCGCAGTCGGATGCTGACGGCGCTTCTTCGACAGGAAGACTGGACGGAGCATGAGCTCGAGGAGCTTGAGTCGGAAATTGAGCGGATTCGCGGGGAAAGGAAGCAGTCATGACTGAGGTCCTGACGCAAATCGTTCTCGTCATTGGCGCTTCGACAGAACTGTCGATTCTCGCAAAAGCCACCACGATCCTCGTACTCGCCCTCCTCGCGCTGTGGATGTCGCGGCGAGTACCCGCGTCCGTTCGGTCTTTGGTATTGGCGTCGACGTTCGGCATCCTGTTTGTGCTGCCGATCGCGGCGGTGGTAACGCCGCCGGTTGCGCTGAAGGTTGGGACCTCTGACATCCGATCGGAGATAACCGGTCTTTCGGCCGGAATCGGCCACGGTCGTGACGAGCACCCAGTTCCCCCATCGAGCGATCGGTCCGCGAGTTCCGCACGAAACCGGAGTCCGGTTTCAATACGCCTGCTGCTAATGACGGCATGGGCCACAGGCGCCGTGCTCTTCCTGGCCCCTGTGATCGAAACAGCGCGCCGACTCCGTCGCATGCGCCGCAGCGCTCGGCGATGGCTGAACCAGGAAACACTCGTTCGCACCCTCTCACGTGAGGCGGGTCTTCATCGCCACGTGGTGGTGCTCCTTCATGACGATCTCCTGGTCCCCTTCACGTACGGAGTCCTGCGGCCAACGATCTTGATGCCCGCGGACGCACAGAATTGGACCAATGCCGAAATTCGGCAGGCGGTGATCCATGAGCTCGAACACGTGCGCCGCAGCGACTGGCCTCTGCACGTGCTGGCGCGCGTGGTCTGCGCGTTGTACTGGTTCCACCCGTTGGTCTGGAGGGCGTGGCGGTGCTTCTGCCTGGAGTCCGAGCGGGCCTGCGATGATGCCGTCGTCCGCTCGGCGGAGGGGATCGCTTACGCCGAGCAACTGGTGTCGCTCGCGCGGCGGCTATCGAGATGCGCTCCGGCGCCGGTGCTGTCAATGGCGAACCGCGGTGACCTGGCGGCGCGAGTGGCCGCTGTGCTCGACACAACTCAGGCCAGAGGGCGCGTCGGAATGTTGGGTCGCGGCGCGACCCTCGTCATCGCGGTGGCGCTCGTGGCGTGTATATCACCGCTGAAAGCCACGTCCGGCACCAGCGCGCTCGCGAGGGCCCAGGCGCCGGCACAAAATACATCTAGTGTCGCGTTTGAACAGGCTTCCGTGATGCCGCACACGCCTGGCAAACCGAGGGGCATTCCCCCGCTGATCGACGGCCGCTTCACCGCGGGCGATTCCACGCTGAGGGAGCTCGTCCGCATTGCGTACGGAGACCCGTTTACCCGGTTTGAATTTCAGGTCATCGGCGGCCCGGCCTGGGTCGACTCAGACCGTTTCGATATCGAAGCGCAGGTCGGCAGCGGCCTGAACATTGGCGCGAGTTGGCATCCACGCGTAGTCGCGATGCTGCGAACGCTCCTCGCGGACCGATTCAAGCTCGAGGTGTTATCCGAGACCAGACAGCTCCCCATGGCTGACCTCGTCCTCGCGAACAGCGACCGCAAGCTGGGGGCAGGGCTCCGGCGGTCAGCAGGGAATTGCATAGACCTTCTTGCAGGTCCATTACCGAATCCCTCAGAGCCCCAACCCGATCGCTGGTGCGGCTTTAAATTTTCTGGACCGAGTGTGCTAACCGGTCAGAAGGTATCGATGGCAGCACTGGCTGGCGGCCTTTCGAACCGGCCCGAAGTGGATCGTGTCGTCCGCGACCGGACGGGACTGGAGGGTGCGTTCGATTTTCACGTCGAATTCACATCGGACGCGAGGAGCGCGTCGAACGCGTCTTCCACGCGAGGGGCAAATGCATCGCCGATTTCGCCAGCCCTGCTCACCGCGCTCGAGACACAGCTCGGCCTCCGTTTGGAGGCGAAGCAAGGTCCGGTGGATGTACTCGTCATCCGTCACGCGGAGAAACCCACGGAGAAGTAAGTTGGGGACACGCCGCTCTGTTACCGAAGGACGCCGCCTGCATCGCGTTCTCATGGAATACGAACGACAAACGTCAATCGTGCGGCACCGGCAGTACCTTCGACCCGCCAGCATTACGCCTTACCCGCCAACATCGAATTGGGACTTGCGACGGCTCGATCGTTCATCCCAGCAACCAGCCTCATCGTCTTCTTCTGGCATGAAGGCACAGAGTATTTCACTCCGTGAGGACCTTATCGGAACCGCATCCCCGCGCTGAATCGCAGAGATAGTCGACAGTGGCAACTATCGCGGTCTACAGCTCTCCTTGACCTCCGAGGGCTGAATGGTGCATGCTCCTCTCGTTGCTTGAGAGGAGTAGTGGTGCCGAAGACCGATCTGCTGCAAGGCACTCTGGATCTGCTACTGCTGAGGGTGCTGGCGCTCGGACCAAATCACGGGTGGGGCATCTCGAATCGTATTCGACAGATGTCTCACGAAGGACTGAACGCGAGCCAGGGATCGCTCTATCCCGCGCTACATCGCCTGGAACTGCGGGGCGATGTGCGATCTGCAATGAAGTCGTCCGAGAACAATCGCCGGGCCCGCGTGTACACCATCACGCCCCTCGGACGCCGGCGCCTCGAAAGCGAGCGAAGGAGCTGGGAGCACTTCGCCCTTTCGATGCGGCGTGTGCTCGAGCCGGAGTAGCCAGCGGACGATATCAGCGCGCCCGACGTGATTGGTCGATACTCTCCCGGGCAGCTTGCGGATCTTGAAATCCTTGGTGTCATGCCACCGTCGTTCGCCCATCCAGTGGGCGCGGTCCACCCAACGGACGTATGGCTGCCGAATGTCTTCGGGCCGGACGACCGCGTGCGCGGCAATGCTTCTCCCGCCGCCTGCAGGTAATCGGTCGGCTTCGCGACGGCATGTCGATCGAACAGGCGCAAACGCAAATGAATCAGGTTACCGCCCGCCTGGCGCAGCGTGCGGCACGCGTGGATCCGCTCGTCGCCTTGCGTATGGACTAGTCGGGTCGCGCGCGCGCGACCGGCGCGCGGTGCCTCTGCGCTTGGCAGTCCGGGGTAGCCGTTGCGAGTCAGCGCTCATAAATGCCGCTGTGTTAGAGGCGAACCCTCAGTGCAGCATAGGTGCCGGTTATCGTCGGGCCAAGCCCCTGATGCGCGCCCCCTCAGTCTAGTGGCTTGATTCGGATGTTCTTGTAGAACACGGTGCTCTTCGGATCGTGAGCCTGCAGCGCGATCGTGCCGGGCCCAGTGATTTTGCGGCCAGGCCCTTCGCGCCCACCGTTCCAGTCGGCGGTCTGAGTCCACTCCACGACCTGCTTCTCATTCACCTTCACCACGATCGTGTCACCTTTGACGGCTCTGTGAACCACTCATCGTCCTTCGCGGGAGACTCATCGAGAATATCGACCACATGATAGAGGCTACCGGTTTTGATGCGGTCTCCGTGCGAGTTGTTCACCTGAATTTCAAAACCCTTCGAGGGGAAATGGCCGGATGCTCGCTCGTTGCCGCCAACGTCCTGAAATTCAGTCAGCACGTAGACGCCGCCGTTCGACCCAGCGCGCGTCATGACATCTACCTTCAATTCGAAATTGCGGAAGCTGTGGTTTCGAAACGAACCGTCGTAGTAGGCATGACTCGCCTGACCGTTTGCGACGATCGCGCCGTCACGGATTGTGAAGGATTCGGCCGGTCCGCTAACTTTCCAGCCGGTAAGGTCCTTCCCGTTGAACAGGCTCGTAAATCCCGGTTCGATCGCCGGAGCGCCGGCACCGGCGGCTGCGGAGATCGCCATCACAACAAGCACAATAACTTTCATCATGCCGAAGTCTACCACCGGTGACGTGCCGGCTTCGATCCTCACTACAAGCGTTCGCGAGCGCCAAGTTCATTCACGACGTTCCAGCCCGCAAGAACAGAATACACAAACTCAGCCAACATCAAGACGGAACGCACGATGGGCGGGCACGCATACAGCACCGGCCGCGATCATCAAGTACATCGCGCAGACGGGTCCGGATGCTCCGCAACAAGCCGCTGCGCAAACGTGTGGATCTCGGCCTCCGCGGACCGGATATCGTACCCGTCCTTCAGGCGCGCCAGTTTACGTTGGCGCCGTCCGACGCGATTGGCCGTGCTGATCGGAATGCGCGTGCACGAGACAGTCCCCTCGGATTTCGAATCGATCAGCGCGTTTGTGCGTGGCTGTCCGGCACGACTCGACCCAACGACGAACGCCACGAAGTCTCCGAATGTTCATTGCTTTCGCTTGACGCGGAATCAGTACTACTAAACAATTAGTTTTCGAAGACACTTCCCGAGTGTGTCCTCGCGCAGAAGCTGACGTCGCGCGACGTGGTCGCCTTACTCACGCAACGGCAAAGCGACACCTGTGCGCCACGTGAAGGGACCTCCGTCAAGACTCGTGCATCGGGAGGCACATGGACACATTCGCTCGCGACATCAAGCAGACGTTCCGGCTCCTGTCGAAGAATCGTGGCTTCGCCGGGGCGCTCCTCCTCACGATCGCGACTGGCGTCGGCGGCACTGCCGCAGTGTTCTCGGTCGTGTACGGCGTCCTGCTGCGGCCGCTGCCTTACCCAGAGCCTGAGCGGCTCGTGCGGATGTGGGAAGTGCATCCAGGAGCTCAGCCACCGATCCCCGGTCCTCACCTGAGTGGCCCGACATATCGCGCGTGGTCGCGGTCTGCAGCAAGTCTGCAGGACATCGGCGCTTTTGGTGGCAACGATTACACGGTGATCGCTGCGAACGGAGCGCAGCGCCTTCGCGGCACGCGGGTCACGCCGTCGCTGTTCCGCCTGCTCGGTGTGTCGCCGGTGGTGGGCCGCTTCTTCAGGGACGAGGACGCAATTGATGGCGCGCCGCCGGTCGTCGTGCTTGCGCACAGCCTTTGGCGCGAGCGATTTGGCGGGGATCCCGCTGCGATCGGTAAGCCACTCACCATCGACGGAATCGATCATCAGATCATCGGCGTGGCGCCTTCGGGATTCGCGTTTCCCGAGAAGGAAGTCGGGCTGCGCGATGATCGACGCGCGATCATGCTCTATACGCCGTTCGCCGTGCGTCCGCGGCCGGGCGCGAAAGTGATCGACTTCTTGGAGGCGATCGCGCGCCTCAAACCCGGTGCGACCATCGCCCAGGCCGAGGCGGAGGGCATCTCGTATGCTCGCAGCGTGGACCGTCCATTCGCTGATCTGGTCTTCGGCAACGGCAATCCGGTCGAAGTGCGTGTCCGGTCGCTCGTCGATCAGATGACGATTCGGGTGCGGCCCGCGCTCATGGTGCTGGCAGCGGGCGTTACGTTCGTGCTGCTGATCGCGTGCGCCAACGTCGCCAGCTTGTTCCTGTCGCGTGGCAGCGATCGAGCCCGCGAGCTGGCAGTCCGCTCGGCCTTGGGGGCGACCAGGACGAGACTCATGCAGCAGCTCCTCACCGAGAGTCTGGCCATCGCACTGCTCGGCGGGACGCTGGGGATGTTCGTTGGATGGGGCCTGACTGCCGAACTACCTGTGTTTGCGCCTGCCGACTTTCCGCGTCTGAACGACATCCACGTCGACGCAGGATTTCTGATGGTCTCCGCGTCGCTGGCCATATTCGTGGGAATGGTCTCAGGAATGGTACCCGCGCTGAGGGGCTCGCGCGTCGATCTCGCCGTGTCGATGCAGGCGGGCGGTCCGCGGAGCGTGGGGACGTCGGGCGGTCGCATTCGGCGGGTGCTCCTCGCGCTCGAGGCTGCGCTCGCCGTCGTGCTCCTCGTCGGTGCCGCGCTGCTCGCACGCAGCTTCGCAGAACTCGTCCGAGTGGATCCCGGTTATGACCCGACCAACGTACTGACCGCCGATGTGCGCCTGCCTGCGACCGCCGGCCCTGAGGCCCTGAGTTCGCAACTGGCCGTCGCCATGGTGGAGCGGCTGCGCACCATTCCAGGCGTAAGCGCCGCTGGCGGCGGCGACATGGCGCCCTTCGGCAGTATGATCTCCGGCTTCGGTTTCTCGATCCCTGGGATGGCACGCGCCGACGGTCGGCCGGTGATGGCCACCGCGCTCCGCGCGATCATCACGCCCGGCTATGTCGAGGCGCTGGGAATGCGGCTGAGGGAAGGACGCATATTCCGCGCCGACGATATGACATCCGCGATCCGTCCGATCCTGGTGAACGAGACGTTTGCGAAGACCTATTTCGCGGACGGGCGGTCCATTACCAGCCGGAGCTTCACTGGCTTGTTTCCGAAATGGCTCGGCAAAGACACGGTCGTAGAAATCGTGGGCGTCGTCCAAGACATGCTGCCGGCGGATCTCGACGCGCGGCCGCAGCCGCAAATCTTCATTGCCGAGGGAGGCGGTGCACACATCGGCCACGTGACGCTCGTTGTCAAGACGATCGGCGAACCAGCGGCAACCGCGCCGCTGGTGAAAGACGTCGTTCAGCAGATGCGACCCGGCGCGACGATCGAACGCATGGGACCGCTCGAAGCGAAGATCTCCGCCTCGATCGCCGCGCCACGGTTCGCCACACTCGTACTGATCGCGTTTGCCGCGCTGGCTCTCGTCCTCGCGACGACGGGGCTGTACGGCGTCCTTTCCTACAATATCGCTCAACGCAGACGGGAGTTGGCCGTCCGCGGTGCGATTGGAGCCACGCGTGGCGACCTCGTGAAGATGGTGATGCGCGAGGGTCTCGGGACGATGGGGATTGGGTTGGCCGTTGGTGTCACGCTGACGGCATTTATCACTCGCGCGATGGCCAGCGCGTTGTTCGGCGTGACGCCTCTGGACATCGTCGCATTCTCCACGGCTCCATTTATACTTTCCGTCGTCGCTTCCTTCGCCTGCTTGATCGCCGCGCGGCGCGCGGTAGCTATCGATCCAGCGGAGGCGCTCAAAGCCGAATGACCGCGCTCCGCTGCTGTGAGGTCATGACTCGCGATCAACGCCGCGATGTTTCTCAAGGGCGGCGGCACTCGCATGCCGACAGATTCCAAGGTGATTGTTCCGGCGCCTTGAAACCGATAGAGTCGCTCTCGCGACCCTTGCGCGCTCTATGAATCTTGCCCTGTTCGACTTCGACCGGACCATCACATCAAGCGACACTTGGACGCCGTTTCTGCGAAGAGATTACGGACTTCCGGCAGATTATTGAGCGGGTCGAGGAAGAGTACTGTTGCGCACCTCGCGACTGAGCCTGATCGCGTGGTTCGACTGCTTCCAGCTCTTGAACGTGAATGTGTGATCCACTGCGGACGCTTTGGGTCAGAGCCATTGGCGCGAGCTTCTCGTTAACGATCGCTGTGTCTGACCCATCGCGGGTTTTGAAGCGGTCTCTCCACCTGGCAGGCGCCGGCGAGGGCGTCGACGGCCTCCGGGAATAATCATCGAGGAAGCCGGGCCCACGCTGCGTAAGAAGACATGCATTCGCTCAAGGCCAATCTTGTGGAGCTGTCTCGGGGGTGGCCGCATCATGGCCCGCACGGGCAGTCGACATCGTCTCTCTCCTTGACAGACTAGGAAAGCCGGCGATAGACTCCTAGGCTATCTAGGACTCTATCTTCCATGAGCCAGAGCGCCGACCTGCTTCCCGGAACGTTGGACATGCTCATCTCGAAGGCGGTGTCGCTCAAGCCGCTCCATGGCTACGGCGTGCTGCTCAGAATCGGCCAGATTTCAGGTCATGCCTTGCAGATACCGCAGGGCTCGCTCTATCCGGCCCTTTATCGGCTCGAGCACCAGGGCCTCATTGCCGCCGAATGGGGTGAGAGCGACAACAAACGCCGCGCGAAGTACTACACGATCACATCGGCCGGCCGACAACGACTCAAAGAGGAGACTGCCAGTTGGCAGCGGCTGGTGACAGCGATCGCGTCGGCTCTAGCGACGACCCCCGATGAGGTCTGAGATGGTGCATCGACTTCGTTCGCTCATGAACGCGCTCTTCCACCGGGATCGCTTCGAATCCGCGATGTCGGACGAAATTCGGTTCCACATCGACGCCTATGCAGACGATCTCGTGCGCGCTGGTTGGTCGCGCGAGGAGGCACAGCGGCAGGCGCGGCTCGAATTTGGCGGCGTCGAGCGCGTCAAGGAAGACGCCCGCGAGGCTCGAGGCGTTCGGCTGTTCGATGAGCTCCGCGCCGATGTGCGCTACGCGATGCGTCAGTTGCGCCACGCGCCAGCATTCACTGCCGTTGCCGTGCTCTCGCTTGCGTTGGGCATCGGAGCCAATACGGCGATCTTCAGCTTGATGCAGAGCGTGCTCTGGAGCACGCTTCCGGTTGACGCCGCGAAGCGGCTACGCCTGATCTCGTGGGTCTCTGGTCCTCAGCTCGTCATGGATTCGACGTGGGGAAATATGAATCCGACCGCTACCGGCGGCCGGACGAGTACCTCGTTCTCGTATCCAGTCGTTCAGGAGCTGCAACGCCGCGACTCGTCATTCGAGCAATTGTTCGCGTTCAAACCGATCGGACGGATCACCGCTGTCATCGACGGGCAGGCGGAACTGGTCACCGGACAACTCGTATCGGGGAACGTATACGAAGCTCTCGGTGTCGTCCCGATCGCCGGCCGTCCGATCGTTCCCGCCGATGATGATCGCCCGGGCTCAGGCATGGCCGTCGCCATCAGTGATGCGTTCTGGGCCCGACGATTTGGACGGGCTCCCGCCGTCCTGGGGCGCACGATGACGCTGAACCAGGTCGATGTGACGATCGTCGGCGTCAACCCACCGGCGTTCACCGGGCTGGCGTCCGGTCAGCATCCTGATGTCTTTCTGCCGTTGAGTGCGCAACCGGTCGTTCTGCCCTGGCGCTACGGCAAGAGTCCTTCTCTCTTGGACGATCCGGAGTACTGGTGGGTGCTCATGATGGGCCGGCGCAAACCAGGAGTGGACGAGCGGGAGGCGAAAGCATCCCTCGACGTGCTGCTCCGTCAGGCCGTTCAGGCATCGTTGCCGCACAAGGCGGCGCGCGACCAGCCACGGATCCAGCTGCTCGCTGGTGCCCAGGGGCTCAATGATGTGCGCCGCGCGTTCAGCACGCAGCTCTTCGTGCTGAGTGCATTCGTGGCGCTGGTGTTGCTCATCGCGTGTGCGAATCTTGCGAATCTCCTGCTTGGCCGCGCAGTTGTGCGCCAGCGGGAGATCAGTCTTCGGTTAGCGCTGGGTGCCGGGCGCGGTCGCGTTGCGCGACAACTGTTGACCGAGGGCATCGTCCTGGCGCTGCTTGGAGGCGCCATGGGCATCGTCCTCGGCTACTGGGCGCGGGACAGCATCCCGTACTTGCTGTCCACGTCCTGGAACGCCAGCCCGCTGCAGGCGGATTTCGATCGGCGCGTGCTGGCGATGTGTGTGACGGTCACGTTGGTGATCGGTGTCCTCTTCAGCCTCGCACCCGTATGCCAGTCGACACGTGTCGAGCTCACCGAATCGTTGAAGGACGGTGCTCGGACCACGATGACCCGTTCGAAGCGCTTGATGCGTCGTTCGCTCATCGTGTTCCAGGTGGCTCTGTCGGTACTTCTGCTGACCGCGGCCGGTCTGTTCGTGCGCACGCTCTGGAATCTTCGATCCGCCGACCTCGGTTTTCAGCCTGGCCAGATCGTGCTGTTCACAATCGACCCTCCTCGTTCGGCGTATTCGGGTGAAGCGCGGAAGGCTCTTTTTCAGCGGCTCGAAGAGGAGATCGGTGGACTGCCGGGCGTGGTGTCCGCCTCGCTCTCTTCAGAGCCACTCGTGGCCAACAGCAGTTCCACGACGCGTGTGGCGGCGTCCGGGCGGAAGCCAAGCCAGGGTGATTCGATTCAGGTGTGGGTGAACGACGTGGGCGAACGGTTCTTCGAGACGATGCGCATCCCGATCCTGTATGGGCGTGCCTTGGGACCACGGGATCGCGCCACGTCGCTCCCGGTCGCTGTCGTGAACCAGCAGTTTGTCCGCACATTCTTCCCAGGCGAGAACCCGCTTGGCCAGACATTCGCGAATGCCAGCCAAAGCTGGCACATCGTCGGTATCTGTGGAGATGCCCGTTATGACGAAGTCAGCGCACCCGTGCCGCCGACGTTCTATCAACCGTTCGCACAAACGAAGGATCTCGGCGCGATGACGTTCGAAGTGCGCGCTGCGATTGGCGAGGCCGGGCTGGTGAAGGCAGTCCGTGAGGTCGTGCGAACGATTGACAAGGACATCGCCGTGTTCGATGTTCGGACGCAAGAAGAGCAGATAGCCGCCACGTTCTCCCGTGAACGCCTGTTCGCTGTCCTGACGTCGGCCTTCGGTCTGCTTGCGCTGGTGTTGGCATGCATAGGAATTTACGGGGTCATGGCCAGCGCCGTAGCCAGCCGCATCCCCGAGATTGGGATACGGATGGCGCTCGGCGCCGAGAGCCGGCGCGTGCTCACGATGATCCTGCGCGAATCCGCAGGTCTTGCCGGCCTCGGCGCGTTCATCGGTGTGCTGGGGGCCGCCGCACTCGGGCGCTCCATCGAAGGTCTGTTGTACGGCATCAGGCCATTCGATCCGGTCACGGTCAGTGGGGCGGTGCTCCTCATGCTGATGGTTGCGCTCTTGGCCGCCTGGTGGCCGGCCAGGTTCGCTGCCACGCTGGACCCCATGCACGCACTCAGGCGGGGCTGAGATCGTCTGAAGCGAGCGTCCTGTGGCGTGAGTGAGGCAAAAGACAGTCTCACAATCGCCGACGCGCGCTCTCATTCAGGAACCCAGGATCTGGAACCTACTCTCGACGCCCGTGTGGTCGCTGTTCGCGTTCGTTCACCTGCCTAAGGCACAAGCGCGACTCAACCCGCCTCGCCTTACGGAGTGACCCACCCGCCAACTCGCGCCGATGAACATCGGTCAGCCGTGCATGAGAATTGGAACGACCGTTGTGGCCGGTCATTCGGATTGATTCATTTCGAATCAGCCTGGCAATTCTCGCATCGATCGTTATGAACGCGGATCTGTTTACAAAACACTTGGTTGTCATTCGCCACTTCGCGACTCGGAGTGACTGGTCTGCCGTTGCGCCCCGTCCTGAGCTTTGACGGCCAACAGTCGTCGACTACAGTTCGCGCCCGTTTAGGTCGGAAGGCTTTCTGTTGACTACCGCGAAAAGCCGACGTAGTCTTCTGTTGGCTACCAACAGAAAGATTGCTGCCGTATGTCCACCGGTCGGCCCGACGTCCTCCACGGCACGCTCGCGCTGATGATTCTGAGAACGCTCGACAGTCTGGGATCACTGCACGGATATGGCATCGCGCGCCGGATCGAGCAGATCAGCGGCGACCAGCTTCAGCTGAACCAGGGGACGCTCTATCCGGCGCTCCTCAAGCTCGAGCAAATGGGCTGGATCACCTCGAAATGGGGTGCTTCGGAGAACAACCGCCGTGCGCGCTATTACACCATCAGTCGCGCGGGGCGGAAGCAGCTGAAGGCGGAGGCCGAAAACTGGTCGCGTACGTCGGCGATCATCGGCCGGTTTGCCAAATCGTCCGAGGACCTGGTGTGACCTCTCTCCGCGTCTTCATCGCACGTCTCCTGTCGCTGCTTCGTGCACGACAGCTCGACGATCGACTCGACGAGGAGCTGCGCGCGCATCTGCAATTCGCCCTCGAGGAGAACATGGTACGCGGCATGACACGTGATGACGCGCGTGCTGCCGCTGTCCGCAGCATCGGCGGCATCACGCGGACGCGTGAGACGTGGCGTGAGACGCGTGGATTCCCATCACTCACGGCGGTCTATCAGGATTTGCGGTACGCGTGCCGCAGCTACCGCAAGACGCCATCGTTCACACTCGTCGCCCTGCTCTCGCTGACGCTTGCGATCGGTGCGAACAGCGCTATTTTCAGTCTGCTCAACGCGCTCGTGCTGCGCAAACTACCAGTGCGCGATCCGAGCGGACTCGTCCAGGTGACGACCGTCACACGAACCGACACGGACGCAGCCTTCACCTATCCGATGTTCGAAGAGCTCACGAGGCAGCAACAGGTGTTCTCGTCGGTGATTGGGTGGTGGGGTCACACGATCGTCAGCGCCGAGATCGACGGGGCGCGCGCCGACGTGTTTCTCTGGGCGACGACGGGTAATCTCCAATCTGAGCTTGGACTGACGCCGGCGGCGGGGCGACTGTTTTCGACCTCTGACATGGATCTGGCGCGCCCCAGCGCCGAACCCCTCGGCGTGATCAGCTACGCGTTCTGGCACCGACGGTTTGACGGTGACCCCTCCGTCGTCGGCCGGACCATTCGTGTGGAAGGCGTGCCGTTCACGATCATCGGCGTGGCCCCACGCGGCTTCATGGGCTTCAGCCTCGTCACCGAACCCGATCTGACCATCCCCCTTCCTGCAGTACCACTTGTGATCAGCCATCACCCGACCGCGTCTATCAAGGCGAGTCCGAGACAATGGGTGCGCATCATCGGACGCCTGAAAACAGGTCTGACGATCGAGCAGGCCCGCGCGCACCTCGACACAGTTAGTCCAGCGCTGCTCAATGCGACAGTGCCCGCGGGTTTCACTCATGCGCAGCGTGACGACTTCTTATCGATGCGGCTGTCGGTCGCGTCGGCGGCGACAGGCATCGAGCCGAACCTTCGATCGCAATACGTGCAGCCTCTACTGATTGTACTGACGATCGCCGGCCTGGTGCTGCTCATCGCCTGCGTCAACCTGGCGAGTCTCATGCTCTCGCGCGCGGCCGCACGCAATCAGGAAATCGCCGTGCGGCTCGCGCTCGGTGCAAGCCAGTGGCGCGTGGCGCGACAGATGCTCACCGAAGGCCTGCTGTTGTCGCTTCTCGGAGGCGCATGTGGAGTGCTGTTCGCGTTCTGGGGCTGCCGCGCGATCGCCGGGCTGATTCTCGAGGAGTATCTTGTCCCGGTAAATTTCGAGGGTACGCCGGACCTGCGCGTCGTTGCTGTGACGACAGCAACGGCGCTCGCGGTTGGAGTGCTCTTCAGCCTCGCACCGATGTGGCGCGTCCGGGGCGCCTGGTCGGCCGGCGCGCTTCGACAGAATTCAAGAGCGATTGCGAGCACCGGTCGTGTCGGCCGGCTGCTCGTGAGCGCGCAGATGGCGCTGTCGCTCGTGCTGGTCGCGAATGCAGGTCTTCTCGTCCGCAGTCTTTCCCAGGTCCGGTCGATCGAGTCTGGAATCTCCCGCACCGACGGTGTCTTTGTCGCCTATCCAAGTCCGCGACCGGGCGGGTACGACAATCTCGATTCCGATCTCTACTATCAGCAAGTGCTGCAGCGGATCAGCGCCGTGCCCGGCGTGCAGCGCGCGAGCGCGTCGCTGGGCAAGCCAGCAACCACCGGTACGGGCCCGCTCGATTTCGTTGCTCCTATCTCCGAGCAGTCGGTTCTCGAGCGCGGCGTTCAGTCGACAGGGGCCCAAGTGTCGCCCGGCTTCTTCGACGCGATCGGTATTCAGCTGGTGAAAGGACGCGATTTCTCGTGGCAGGACAGCTCACGGGCGCGCCGCGTGGCCATCCTCAGTCATAGTCTGGCGCAGCGGCTGTTCGGCCCTGGCGATCCGATCGGGCAGCGCGTACGGGTGGGTTTGACTCCTGAACTCCAGGAGGTGGAAGTGATTGGCGTCGCCGCCGACGCGCGCTTGTACGATGTCAAGAACCCGAATCTCCTGGCGATCTACCTTCCGGCGCTTCAGGATCCTGACGCGAACTACAAGTGCTTCGTGATTCGCGGGACCAACGTGTCGTATGGTGCGCTGAAGCAAGCCGTTGAATCGCTCGGTCGTGAAGAACTCGGTGCAATGGTGACCATGCGGTACATCACCGATCGTGCACTGCTGCAGGAGCGATTGACGGCGATGATCGCGGGCTTTTTCGGCATGCTTGCGCTGCTGCTGGCCGGCATCGGTCTGTACGGCCTGATGAGTTATGCCGTGGCGCAGAGGCAACGCGAGATCGGCATCCGGATGGCGCTCGGCGCCGACACGGCCCGCGTGGTGCGCGATGTCATTCGCGACGGGCTGGCAGTGTCAGTCGGAGGTGTGGGTATCGGCTTCGCGGCGGCTTTGGCCGCGACCCAAGTGGTTAAGTCGCTGCTGTTCGGCGTCACTCCGCACGATCCCTTGACACTGCTCGCCGCGCCAACGCTCCTCGTTGGCATCACGATCATCGCGTCCGCCGTGCCGGCGATGCGGGCCGCTCGCGTCGATCCGATGGTCGTCCTGCGAGCCGAGTAGCAGCCCGGCGCAGCGCTCGACCGCACGATCCCGCCTATCGGAGGTGCACGATCTCCCTAGTCGACATGTTCACTAAAGACTAGCGACTTGTCGGGAGTAGTCCAGATTGCCGCTGCCGCTGATATTCGCGTGTGCGCGCCGGATGACTGACAGGACCATCAAGGAACTCTGAAATACTTCGGCGGTGTCCAAGCAGCTTGCGTCAGTACCGCGGATACGGCGCGCCTTCCCTGCAGACGCCAGCGACATCGCGGGGGTGCTTGCGGTGATCGCTGCAGAGCGGATTCATTCCGCCATTGATCAAGTCTGGACGGTCGAGGAAAAGAGGCGCTACTTGGAGTCGCTGTCATCGCCCGAGGCAGTCCACGTAGCCGTCGATGACGTGCAAGGCGTCATTGGTCTTCAGATTCTCGACCTCTGGTCGCCACTCCTCAAGTCGATGTTCGAACCCCGAACCTGAATGACGAACTTCCGATAGCCGGCTTCACGCGTAGCTGGAGTGTGTTACGTCGGGGTGGTTCAGCTTTGCACCGGACGAGCTCCGATACCTATTGAATACCCATATGAAGGTGTGACACCCTAAGCGCAGTGTTATGGGTATCCCATAGGAGCGATATGGCCAAGAGCGACGTCTGGCAGGGTACGCTCGCCCTGATGGTGCTGAAGACTCTCGAAACGATGGGCCCATTGCACGGATACGGCATCGCACGCCGGATCGAGCAGACCAGCGGAGACGCGCTCTCGATCAATTACGGCACGCTGTACCCCGCGCTGCTGAAACTCGAACAGGAAGGCTACATCGCGTCGGACTGGGGCATGTCGGCCAACAACCGCAGGGCGAAGTTCTACCGGCTCACCCGAGCGGGACGCAAGCAGGTCGACAGGGCCGCGAGAGAGTGGGACCACACAACTGCGATCCTGTCGCGGTTCCTGTCGCCGAAGGAGCAGTCATCATGAGATGGCTACGCGCGGCGCTGGTGCGACTGCGCGGGCTGTTCGCCAGCGATCGCCTGGAGCGGGAACTGGAAGACGAGCTCGACGCCCATCTCAGGATGCACGTTGACGACAACATTCGCGCTGGCTTGGCGCCCGACGAGGCGCGTCGCCAAGCGATTCTCGCGCTCGGCGGCATCGAGCAGACGAAGGAGCGATATCGCGATCGTCGCGGTCTGCCCGTGCTTGAACATGTCGCGCAGGATCTCCGCTACGGTCTGCGTGCGCTTCGAAAGAGTCCCGGCTTCGCCGGTGTCGCCGTACTGACGACGGCCCTCGGGATCGGCGCGAACACGGTCGTTTTCACGCTGCTTAATGCGGCCATTCTCCGTCCGTTGCCCGTCCACGAACCTGACCAGCTCGTGTACCTGCAAGGTGGTGGAAACTCGTATTTCTCGTACCCGCTATTCGAGCGCCTGCGGGACCGTAGCCATACGCTCGACGGAGTGTTCGCCACTACTCTCCTCGAACGGGTGAACGTTGTCGTCGACAGTCACGCCGGAGTCGCCAGCGGCACACTTGTCTCGGGCGACTATTTCAGCGTGCTTGGACTTGCGCCGTATCTCGGGCGTCTCCTCACCCCCGACGATGATCGAGCGGGCAACACCGTTGCGGTCATCAGCTACGGATTCTGGCGGAGCCGCTTTGGTGCCGATCCCGCCATCGTCGGGAAGACAGTCGCGGTGAATAGCGTCCCCGTGACCATCGTCGGCGTGACGCCGCCGCGATTCTTTGGCGTGACGGTGGGACGCTCGTCGGATCTGACGCTGCCGATGCGGTTCAGGGATCGCTTGTATGCGGGCAGCGGCCGGTGGGATCAACCATTCATTACGTGGCTGCAGATCGTTGCGCGCCTCAGGCCGGGTGTACTGCACGACGATGCCCGTGCGGAGCTGGACGGCATCTATCGGCAATCGCTCTCCGAGTTTGCCATGACAGCGAACGAGACCGACCGGCGGATGGCCCAAAACGCGCACATGGAGGTGCTCCCGGCCTCGACCGGGCTCGCGAGCGGTGTGCAGAGATTTGCGCCGGCGCTCCGGCTCCTGATGTGGATTGCCGGGGTCGTCCTGCTCATTGCATGCGCGAACAGCGCCAACCTTCTCCTGGCGCGCTCCGAAGCGCGGCAGCGCGAGATTGCGATCCGTCTGGCGCTCGGCGCGAGCCGTGCGCGGCTCATTCGGCAGTTCCTGACCGAGAGCGCGCTCGTCGGGGCAATCGGCGGCACGCTCGGCCTCGTATTCGCGGTCTGGGGCAGTCAGGCGTTGACCACGATGGTTTCTGCCGGGCCGATCCCGTTACTTCTGGATGCCGCTCCGGATGTGCGTGTGCTTGCGTTCACGGGACTGGTGTCAGTCGCGACGGTACTGTTGTTTGGCCTCGCGCCCGCATGGCGCGCGACAGCGAGCGATCGGAGCGCGGGTTTGTACGGCCTCCGGTCAGCGACGGGAACCGCACGTCTTGGCTGGAACAACACCCTGGTTGTGACGCAGGTGGCATTGTCGCTCGTTCTTGTCATTGCGGCCGGCCTCTTCATCCGCACCGTCAACAACCTGCTCGCCGTGGACGCGGGATACAGCAGGCAGAACGTGCTGATGTTCTCGACGGACGCGTCGCTGTTGCGGTACGGCGCGACAGAAACGCGAGCACTCTACGATTCCATCCTGAATGCGATCGAAACCCTGCCCGGCGTGTCGCGCGCAACGGCATCCTTCGTGCGCCCGATAGACTCCACCATCTATCTCGTCGGCGGCACCGGCATCGTCGACGGCCGAACATTGGATGTCGACCATCGAATCCGATTCGCGTTCAATGTCGTCAGCCCTGGATATTTTTCGGGGCTTGACGTTCCACTGGTCATGGGCCGCGACTTCGGGCCGCAGGACACCGCGGCGTCACCGAAGGTGACCATCATCAACGAGACGATGGCCCGCCAGTTGTTTTCCGCGAACAATCCGCTCGGTCGTCGGTTCGATGGCGGTGACGCCGGCGAGGTCGAGGTCGTGGGCGTAGTGAAGGACACCAAATACGGGAATCTCCTCGACGCCCCCCGCGGCGTAGTGTATTTCCCAATCAGCCAGACCCCCTGGGAATACCAGGTGACATTCCTGCTGCGCTACACGGGCGCGGTGGGTCCGCTCACCGAGACCGTGCGCCGGAAGGTCGCGGCCATCGATCCGAACCTCCCGATCTATCGGATCAACACGCTCGAGGCCGAGGCGCGGCAATCGCTGCTGCGGCAGCGACTGCTGGCGGCGATGTCGATGCTGTTTGGAGCCACGGCGCTGCTGTTGGCGTGTGTCGGCCTCTACGGTCTGATGTCGTTCGCCGTGGCACGGCGGAGCAAGGAAATCGGGGTTCGGATGGCACTCGGCGCCAGGCGGGGTGAGGTGCTCTGGATGATCGTGCGCGAATCCCTGCGGCTGATCGGCGCGGGCATCATCATCGGCGTGCCGAGCGCCGTCCTTCTCATGCGCCTCGCGCGCAGCTTCCTGTTCGGTTTGACGACGGCCGATCCGCTCACACTTGCCACATCAGTCGCGGCATTGACGGTTGTGGCCCTCTCGGCCGCTTACGTTCCGGGTCGACGGGCTTCTCGCGTCGATCCAATGGTCGCGTTGCGCGTCGAATGACTTCAAAGGTACTTGCTTAAAACGGTCGGTTCACGTCTTCAGAGGGTCATCGTTTCTCGGAAATTACGCTCTCCACTACCACTGTTTGCTAGACAGTACTGATTTCCGGGCTCGCGGTGTCCGAAGGCCTGGTTCGCTTCGCGGACCGAAGGTACAGCCGAAAACGCGTGCCGTGTCCGACCTCCGAATCCACAAAAATGAAGCCGCCATGCTGCTTGACGATCCCGTACACCACCGCCAGGCCAAGCCCCGTACCCTCGCCGAACCGCTTGGTCGAAAAGAAAGGCTCGAAGATACGCGACTTCGTTTCGTCATCCATGCCGACTCCGGTGTCTTCGACGGTGACCAGCACGAATGGTCCCGACGGCACTTCTATGCCACGGCCAAATGCGCCCTCTGACAGCCCGACCTGCTCAACCCGAATCGTCAGTCGTCCACCGTCTGGCATGGCATCAGAGGCATTGCCGGCTAGACTGAGAATCACCTGTGCAAGCTGGATAGAGTCGACTTCAACGAGCGCCGTTTGGTCAGGCGACGGCATCTCGAGCGCGATGCCCGCTCGCAAGGATGAATGGATAACCGTCTGCAGGCGATTCAGTAACTGAATAATATTCACGACTTGGGGCTGCAACGGTTGCCGGCGCGCGAACGCCATGAGTTGGCGCGTCAAGGCAGCGGCCTTGCCAGAGGCCGTCTGAATCTCGCGCACGCTTTCGCAGCCGGGAGATGATGGCATCAATTCGTCGAGCAGAAGCTCACTATGGCCAATAATGATGGACAGCAGGTTGTTGAACTCATGGGCAATACCGCCCGCCAGCTGTCCGACGGCTCGCAGCCGGTCCGCATCCCGAATCTCCGATTCCCACTGCCGCGGCCGTGTCACGTCCTCTACGATCGCCTCGAAGACGTCGGAGACGATCCGTCCCGTCAGGCGGACGATCAGGAGCTGTTCATCCTTGCGTCGCCAGTTGACTTCGACGCCCTCGAACCGTCCCTGTTGGGCCCGAATCAGCCGCTCCCGTTCCGCAGGGTCGGCGTAGATCTCACGCATGTTCGTCGCGAGAAGTTCCGCCGCGGAATCGTAGCCCAGCATCTTCACGAGCGCAGGATTCGCGTCGAGGACGCGGCCGTCGACCGTGGCGCGGTACACACCGAATACTGTCCGTTCTATAAGTGCAGCACGATCGGCCTGCACCCGCGGATCGATCATGATTTCAGGTATTGACTAGACGGCGTTCGTCCGCGTGAGCCAATCGACGTCGAGCAGCGCTTCGCGGGGTGGCAGGTTCATTTCCGCCGAAACTTAACATACGGGTTTTCCATCGGGCAACCGCGTAAGCGACAGGTCAACTTGCCTCCGATCGGCTGTTCGTGATCAAACGACGGCGATTCGTCACGGACGGCCGTCGCGGCACCGCCGCAGCGTGAAGCTTCCGATGCTCGACGTGCTACGTGGCTCTAATGGGTCTTTAACCCAACGGCACGCCGAACGCGAGCAGCCGACTCGTTTTCTAGTTGGGCGGGGGCACCGCGGGTTACGCGTGCAGTGTTATCGACCGATTGAACTGGTCGCCCGTGCGGAGGTCATCATCCGCGCGGGCGCCGAACGGCAGCTGGCGGCGCCAGCACGTAACGAGGGCCTGCGTGAGATTCCAACGCGGGTGCACTTCACCGTGCTCTCCCCCCTGAGGGTAAGTTTAGACAAATAAGAATGGAGGTCAGCGAGGCGGAGGCAGGGGGTCGCGCCTCGCGCCTCGCCGTTCTGGTGCGGCTGTCCCGCCGCGGTCGTTGGTGCTACGGGCAGGTCGAGGACACCATCTTGACGGCCGAGATCCGCATGTGATGTTCGCCTCGCTCCTCCTTCATGTCTTTCGTTCCTTCCTTTTTGGCGGCAGCCTTCGCCGCAACGGCGGTGCCGGTAATCGTCACCTTGTGACCGACATGCGGGGCGAGGTCGACTCCCTTCGACGTCCCGACGATCTCGACGCTCTTCGGGCCGGTACCCTCGACGTTCGTGAGCTGGTACGTGTTCGCCTCACTACCCTTTTGTAGACATCCCGTCATGCTGTGGCTGCCACCGCCCGCCTTCTTCTGCGCGGTCCCCGTCGCCCCCGCGGCTAGCGGGATTGTGGCAAGCGCCACGGCTATGGCCGCTAGGAAAGTGAATCTGACAACACTGCTGCTTTTCATACTCTTCCTCCTGGTTTGGCCGGACCGTTCACCTCACTCCATTCAAGTCTACCGTTGCGCACGCGGATTCGACAGCACGACCACATCACACTCGAGGTTCGCTTCGTCCCCTCACTCGCCTCGCGTTCTCCTCTGTGATTCCTGCTAGGCTGCGTAACTGAACGGTTCGCGTTGTGGATATGGATCGAACGGTCAAGCGGCGGATTCTCGCCTGTCTGAAGGGAATCGCAATCGGTGACGCCGTCGGCAAGCAGACGGAAACTCTGTCCCGTGAGGGGGTCCTCCGATGGTATCCGGACGGGGTCCGTGGGTTCGAGGGCCCGCCTGGGACGGCCATCCCGCGGTATGTCGGCAACGCGAAGCGGGTGTGGCGAATCGGGGAGACCACCGACGACACCGAGCGTACGATTGCTGTGGCGCGCGCGATTCTCGAAGACGGCGATGTCCGTCACAGGAGCGTCGGCCGAGAACTGCTCAAATGCACGAAGAGCGTTCACCCGGGCGTCACGTCGCTTTGGGAGTTTCATCAAGCGGGCGATCCGGCGCGGGTGGATCAGCGCCACGACGGATGTGGCGCTGCCGTTCGCGTCGCACCCGTTGGAATCCTGTATCGCTCCGATCGGTTGGAAGACATTGTCGTCGGCGCACATGAGGCGTCGATTCCAACCCATGGCGGGCCGCTGGCCATCGCGGCTGCAGCGGCGACCGCTGCCGCTGTATCTGCGGCGATCGACGGTGCACCGCCGCCCGAGATCATCGGGCTCGCACAACGGGCAGCAGCTCAGGCCGAACGGCAACGATCAGGTTGGATGGATACCTCCTTCGGCGAGGCCCTGCGCATTATCCACGCTGACTTGGGCCGACATAGTGAGCTCCAGCCTCAGGACGTGGCAGCCAGATGGTTTCCCGAGGGTCCGTTAACGATCGTGCCGCTTGCCCTCGCGCTCGGAACGGTCATGCAGTCCGCAGAAGCGGCCATTCTTCTCGCTTCAAATGTCGGCGGCGATAGCGATTCCGTGGCATCTATATCGGCTGCCATCCTCGGGGCGAGGTACCCCGAGACGGTGAACGACGAGTGGTATGCCGTTGTCGAAAAAGTCAATGAGCACGATCTCGTCTCGCTGGCAGAGAATCTCAATGCTCTTCGCTGTTGAGTCGGGCATCGGGTCGTGAAGCGGTTAATGTCGATAAACGCCGCGGCGACGACCTCTCTCTAACCATCAGAGCGCTGCTGAGCCGACATCGCACATCGCCGTAACACGGCTGAACTGTTTAGGATGTTTGCAAGTGTCGCTGTGCTCGTCCAGTGGTGCAACGCCTGCACCACGGCGCTTCGCGCGATGCGCCCCGCCATCAGTCGGAAAGCGAATCGGTGAAGTGGAAAACAACATGGATACACTGAGAAGCGCGC
Source organism: Acidobacteriota bacterium (assembly GCA_003222675.1). Taxonomy (GTDB): domain Bacteria; phylum Acidobacteriota; class Vicinamibacteria; order Vicinamibacterales; family 2-12-FULL-66-21; genus QHWT01. The sequence continues at coordinate 51,382 of QHWT01000056.1, forward strand.
TCGCCTCGACGGCCGGTACGAGGTCGGCGGTATGACATGGCGTTGTTCTCGGCTCGCATTGCCGGCTGTTATGGGGTTAATGGTTTCTGTGGTACCGACCACAGCGGATCCGATTCCCGTTGAGGGCGGCTCGTTCTCGCTGCCTTTCTGGGTCGCATAACGGTCACATTCGGAAATGTTGAGTCGCTCTTCGGTCAGCCGCATCCGGTTCCGGCTGTTCCGGTTTTTTGAGAATGGCTTTGTTGCGATCCATCTGGAGGGAACCTCAGAGCCGATAGAGCCAGCTCCGGAACCATCCACGATCGTTCTCACGCTGGTCGGAGGAGCTGCCATAGCAGGCCGCTCCGTCAGGTCTGGCAGAAGCGCGCCGCCGAGTCGTACGATCATCAAATTCTAGGACAGCGTGGGCCATCGACGAGTCTGATGATGCTAAGGCGCCTGTCGGCGCAGTCCTTAGACTCGGTCCCGGAGGTCGTAGACGCGAATTCATAGACTCCTTTGCCCGCCTTTTTCTTGTGCACCGTCGCCCCCGGCACGTGCGGAGGCAGAGCCGATCACGCTCAGCGGCAGGGAATCTTTCAGAGGGTGTCGTCTGGCGAGCGCTTAACGGACGAAGCCGGCGAGCGCCCGACGCTGTGACGCGGTCCAACCCTCGAGTGTCTCGGCGTACCGGCGGCTCTCGTCGGCGTATCGCGCTGAGAGGTCGACGGTCTCGTCAGGATCGTTTTCGATGTCGAACCATCTGGATCGGCCGGACCCCATATCGTGGATGAATTTGCGCGGTCCGTCGCGAAGACCGACCAGCGCCAGCGAGTAGTCGGTGAAGAAGAGCGCCATGCGAGACCGTCCCTTCAGCATCGACTCCCCCTGATACGCGCGGGGAACCGGCAGTCCGAGAAGGTCGAGCACGGTCGGCGCGGTATCGAGCAAGCTCACGATCCGGCGAGCGCGGATCGATTGCGACATGAGCCCCGGCGCCGAGATCAGATACGGCACGCGCACGTTCTCGTCGTACAACTGGAAGGTGTGGCCATAGTTGCCCTCGTGCTGTCCGAAGGCTTCGCCGTGATCGCCCAACACGATCCAGATCGTGTTTCGATCGAGTCCGCGCGCCTGGAGCCCGCGGCGGAGCGCTCCCAGAGCGGCATCGCCGTAGTGAACCGCGTTGCGATATCGCCCGAATTCGTCGCGATCGGGGAACGGGCCGCGGTCGGGCGTTTCATACGGATGGTGGCCGGCGATCGGAAGGTAGGTTACGAAGAACGGTCGGCCGGCGGGCCCCGCGTCAATCCAGCCCAGGATGCTCGCGATCGTTGACGGCTCGTCGATGCCGAAGCTCGAATCGTGCCGGCCGCCGATATCACCCGCATCCGCCAGCACGCCATATCCCCTGTTCTGGATAATGGCGTTCATCCCAAGGTACGGAAATCGTCCGGAGTGGAAGAGCGCAGTGCGATAGCCATGCTCGGCGAGCACCGCGGCAATGGAGTGGCACGGAACGCCGACGTACGACTCGGCGGTTGTATCAAACGCCGGAGACACCGAACACAGGATCGACAACAGGCCCTTGATGCTTTCAGGGTAGACCGCGTACGCGCTTTCGAACACGACGCCCGATCGGGAGAGCTCGGAGAGATTCGGCGCGACATCAGGCGCCGCTCCGTACACCCCCAGATACCGCGCACCCGTTGACTCGAGGCTGACCAGAACGACGTTCCGCCCGGCCGCCGACCCACGGAATCGTAAGAGGTCCTCGTCTGGCGGACGCTCGACATGGCTCGCACGCCAATCGCGCGCCGCCGGCTTCGCAGCGCCGCGCACCATGATATTTCCGGCGAGCGCAGTCCAGGCATTCCGCTCCATGCCCAGGGTGTCCACGTGGGCACCGGCGATCGGCCCGAACGCGGCGCATCCAATTAGTGCGATGAGTACGGGGCGTGTCGGCACTCGCCGGCAGACGATCGGCGCTAGAGGGATAACGGCCAGGCCGACGCCCGTCAGCCACGCGTTTGACCACGTGGCGTAGTGACGGATGGAATCTGCGAGCGGTCCGCCGGCGGCGTGCAACATCGGCCAGGTGAGCGGCGACCACAACACGCGTTGTACTGGAATGTTGATGACCGCATACAACGCGACGATTGCGTATATCGTCCAGACAACGCGCGTGCGCTTCCGGAGGGCGGATTCGAAGGCCGCGAAGACGAGCACGACCGCCGCGTCGTGCCACAAGTACGCGACTGGCGACCACCACGTGATCGTCACGCGATGTCCCACCGACCCCAACGCTCTGCTCATCGCCAACACGATCAGCAGGCTCATCGCCTTCATCGGCATACAAGGTTTACGCGCTTCAGCAGCGGCACGGCGACGATGCGGCTTGTACCTCGCTTTCGCCAGATCCAGTCGTGAACGATGACGGCCGCTGCCGGAGGATCCGCATACACCGCGGCGCGATCACCCACGTACGACAGCGGAATGACAATCAAATCGAAATCCTGCGGATGCGCCGGCGAATACCACGCGTGAAGGAACTCGACGCCGGCCGGATCGAGCAGGCGCCGGGCTCGATCCAGGTTCGCGCTACTCGCGTCGATAATCGTCAGCCGCGCGCCGGGACACAGTCGCCGGAGCACGATCGCCGTCCGCGGGAACAGACCGCCGCCAACGATCGCGATCGATTCAATTCGCTTCGGGGCCGCGGTCAGGACGGACCGGAGCGCGCGTGCGTGCACGTCGATCACGAAACGTTGCAGCACCCGAGACCTCAGGACCAGCCGCTCGAGCCCGTTCAGACCGCACGCATCGAGCCAGCGGAGGAGCGCCGGCCACCGACTTTGACGGGCGCCGGCGTCACGATGCTCCGGCAGGCGCGACCAGTGCACGCCGGGTCGCGCGTGATGCTCGACGTGATAACCGTCGTTGAAGAACAGCAGGTTGTAGACGGGGCCGTAGTGGCTCGTTGTGCCGTGATGATGCTCGTAGAATCCATGAACCGCGCAAAGAAGCAGGCCGACAAAAAATCCCGGAACATACGTGCCTGCGAAGAACTCCGCGTTGCGTACGGCCATCGTCGTCCACAGCGCCAGCACCGCTGCTACCTGCACTGACAGTTCCGACGATCTGCGGACGCGCGGCCGCATAGCCGCGTGGTGCGCGAGGTGACGGTCGCGCCACAGCGACTGCGGAATCCCCAGGAGCAGGGTCAGATACAGAGCGAACAGGCGGTTCGCTACGCCTGTTCGGAAGAAGGGACGGTGTATGAAATTGTGCGCGATGGTGTTGGACGTCCACCAGACGCCGATCGCGATGATCGGCGGTGTCGGCCACGTGGCCAGGACGATGCCGTGAGCCGCGGCAAGCGCGATCATCACGGCGTCGTACGTCGACTCCTGCCCGACCGAGCGGCGAATGAGGAGCACTGGTTCAGTTCCGGTAATCGACCAATGCGCGAATCGGCGCATAGTCGGTGTTGCCGCTGACCTTCGTCAGGCCCATCCCTGTTGCGTACGGGTCCGGCGCATCAGGCGGTTCGTTGGCGGTCCTCAGTCGCGGCTTGAGCTGATGCCGATTCCCGAACGCGACGATCTGGCGTGTGCCGGCGATCTCTCTGAGATCGGTCCACTCGCGCCGCGCCAGACGCTCGTCACCCCCGAGCGTGAAATACAGGTAGCCGCGCGCGGGCGGCTGATAGTCGTTGGGGTTGTTCGGCACCGCGAGAGAAAAGACGCCAAAAATCTGAATCGTCTGCGCCGCCTCGGCGTTTGGCACGACGACGACACGATCGACGCGTGCATACACCGCGATTGGATCACTGGCGTGCAGCGTGGCGGCGACACCCCCAATGATGAGGCCGCTCAAGGACAGTGCAACGAGGCGAAATCTCTGCATAGGCCTCCCTTGGCCGACGCCACGGCAGGCGTCGATTCGAAGAAGAGGACGTCGCGGGTTCGAAAATGTTATCGCGGCGAGCGCAGCGCGGTAAAGATTTCGAATAACCGACGTTCATGTGACGCCCTCGCCGATTGCCGAGCTTGGCGTCTTCACCTCGCGTGCGGTCGACGCAAGGTGAGACCGTGCTCGTCATCGATGACTCGCGTATCGTCGATGACGAACATCCCCTTCGGCCTGAGTGCGCGGAGTCCATCGAACGATCTCCGATGTCCGCCGTGATAGTCTGCCGGCGCTATGAAACTCCCCGCAGCTCTCGCTCTTCTGGGCGGCTTGTTCGCCTCGGTCACCGTCATCGGCCAGTCGGCGGGCCAGTTCGTGGATCTCTTCAACGGCAAGGACCTCGCGGGCTGGGTCAACGTCAATACGGCCGAAGACACGTGGAGAGTCCGCGATGGGCTCTTGATCTGCTCGGGTCATCCGATTGGGGTGATGCGCACGGTGAAGCAGTACGAGAACTTCGTGCTGCACATCGAGTGGATGCACATGGAGCCTGGAGGCAACTCGGGCGTCTTCGCCTGGAGTAACGCACGGCCCGATCCCGAGTCACGCCTGCCCAACGGCGTCGAGATCCAGATGCTCGAGCTCGAGTGGCCCAATCTTCACAAAGTGAACGGCGTGACCCCGCCCATCGCCTACGTTCACGGGGAGCTGTTCGGCGTCGGCGGCGTGAGGACAACGCCCGACAATCCACGTGGCGATCGAAGCAAATCCATCGAGAACCGTTGCAAGGGCAAGGGCGAGTGGAACACCTACGACGTCGTGGCGGTCGACGGCGTCCTCAAGCTCTCTGTCAACGGCAAGGTCGTCAACGGCATCTCGCATGCGACACAGAAGAAGGGATACCTGTGCCTGGAATCCGAAGGCGCGGAGATTCACTTCCGGAACATCCGCGTCATGGAGTTGCCGCCGGGCGTCACTGCAGCCGACCAGGCTGCGCCGGAACTGAAGTGAGATCTGGAACCGCTGGCAACGAGACGCGCGGATTGCCTGCGACGGAGGTGCCGTCTGGTGAGGAGTGCTATCTGCGCGGTCGCGTGTGCGCCGGGTCTCAGGATAGTGCGCATCAAGCCGCTGTCGGCGTGAAAGGTTAACCCCGCTTCCCAGACGGGCTCGCTCATTTCACCGCCGTTAGAGGCCTTTTCCTCTCAACGCCACGAGCGGATCGATCTGCGTGGCGCGTCGCGCCGGGACGTACGCCGCCACGAGCGCGACCAACACGAGAAGCGCGGCCGCGGCGCCGAACGCCGCCGGATCGAGCGGTCCCACTTCAAAGAGAAACGACTGGAGCACGCGCGCCAACGCCAGCGCGACGACCAACCCGGCGGCGGCGCCCACGCCCACGGATCGCATCGCGCCGTCCAGCATCAGTCCCACGACGCTCGACGCGTCCGCGCCCAGCGCCATCCGGATCCCAATCTCCGACGTCCGCTGCGCGACAGCCTGCGATAGCACACTGTAGATCCCTGTCGCGGCCAGCAACAGCGCGAGCGCCGCAAAGGCGGCGACGAGCATCAGCAGGAACCGACGGTCCGCCACCGAGTCGGCGATCATGCGATCGAGCGACGAGATGTCAACAGGGACGTCCGAATCGTACTGGCGCAGCGTGTCGCGGATCGCCGACGCCACCTGCCGCTGCTGCGGCGCAGCGGCCGCGCGGGCGACGACGCCGATCGTCGATCGCGCCCGCCACGGCTGCTGGTACATGGACACGAAGACCTGCGGAACCGGCGCACGCAGGAGCGACTGCTGGTGCACGTCGCCGACGACCCCGACGATCGTGAAGAGAGGATTCACCGTATCCATCCCGGCGTACTTGAACCGCACTCCGATCGGATCGACACGCGGCAGGAAGCGCTTCACAAACGTCTCGCTGACGACGGCCGCCGGGGGCTGCCCTGCGGTATCGCCATCGGCAAGGAAACGGCCTTCGCGCAGCCGCATTCCGAGCGTCTCGAGATACCCCGGTGTCACGACCTTGTATCCAGCGGAGTACTTGAAGCCGTCGTAGATGCCGTCGGGCGTCGCTCCGACATCGGGATTGCCCTCGAAGGTCAGCGCGCCGTCGGCATCGAACCTTCCCAGCGGCAGCTCGTTCGCCGCGCCCGCGGCCTTGACGCCGGGAATCGCGCGGATGCGCTCCAGCAGTCCCGCATAGAAATGCGCGGCGCGCGCCGGATCGGGATACTTCGTGCCGGGGACGGACATGTCCGCTGTCACCACGCCGGTCGCGTCGAAGCCCGGATCGACGGCCATGAGGTGCGCGAAGCTTCGCACCAGCAGCGCCGCGCCGACGAGGAGCACGAGCGCGAGCGCGACCTCGCCGATCACGAGCAGCGTGCGCACCGTCGCGCGGGCAGGCGCCGCGGCGCGGCCGCCCTCGGCGAGCGCGTCGCGCAGGCTCGCACGCGACGCATGGAGCGATGGCACGAGCCCGAATACGAGCGGCGTCAGCAGCGCGAGCACCAGCGTGAACGCCATCACGCGCCCATCGACGCCGATGGTCTCGTGACGCGGGAGCGCCATCGCGTTGATGGACAGTAGCGCGCGCACCAGCCACGCCGCGATCAGCAGCCCGCCGATCCCGCCGAGAATGCCCAGAAGCGAGCTCTCCACCAGCAGCTGGCGCACCAGACGCGCGCGGCTCGCGCCCAGCGCCGCGCGCACGGCGATTTCCGTCCGCCGCTCCTCTCCCCTCGCCAGCAGGGTCGTGGCGACGTTGGCGCAGGCGATCAGCAGGACGAGTCCGACCGTCGCGAGAAGCAACAGCAGCGAATTCTTCGAGTTCGCCGTCACGACGTCCTGCAAACGCACCAGCGCGACGCCAATCGCATTCTCTCCGTTGCCGTACTGCTGTTTGAGCTGCGCTGCAATGGTGTTCATCTCGGCCGCGGCGGACGCGAGAGGCACGCCGACTTTCAGTCGCGCGACGACGGACCAGTTGTGCGCGGTGCGGCCGCTCTCGTCGGGATCGACTTCCGCAGGGACCCAGACGTCAACGTTGCCCGGGAAAACGGACGCCTCCGGCATGACGCCGACGACCCGCGCCTCGCGATCGCCGACGCGCAGCGTGAGAAGCGACAGATCGGCGTTCGATGACAGCGTGCGCTCCCAGAACCGGTGACTCACGATGACTGCCGGAGTCCCATGAAGCCGCAGCTCCTCAGGGACGAAGGTGCGGCCGATCGCGGGCGACATGCCGAACACGCGGAAGAAGCCGTCGCTGACACTGCACACCTCGGCGAAGCGCGGCTCGCTGCCGCCGAGCACCGTGTTGGTGTCGCACGCGTACGCCGCCATCGTGTCGAAGCTGGTCGAGCGCTGCCGCCAGTCCGCGAAATTCGGGTGCGAGACCCGCGCGACGCCTTTCGTCCCCTGCTCGGACAGCTGGACGATGCGATCCGATTCACTGTACGGCAGCGGCCGAAGCAGCACGCCGTTGACGACACTGAAGATCGCGGTATTGGCGCCGATACCGACCGCGAGTGTGATGATAGCCACCAGCGTAAACACCGGACGCTTGACGAGCATCCGCAACGCGAGACGGACATCAGCCATGCCGTGTACTCCTCATCGCCGGGAATGAACAAAGGCCGTGCCACGCGGCTCTCTTGAAAAGTCATGTTTTTCCGGCGCGCGCCCCCGGCTGACTGCAACAGTGGGACGAACTGTCGCGCGTGCGCGACACGTCTGGCGGGTCGTCCGCTCGCCGGTGCTCGGTACTATGACGGGCCGTTTTCTCCAGCTTCGCTGAAGGAACGAATCAGTCACCGGCCACGCGGTCGGCTGGTGGAGCGTGCCGCTGCCCACGGCAGAACCAGAATCGTACTGCGATGCTCCGGTAGGCATGCAGCACGAATCGTCATGGCGGATGTCGAATCGTGCGCGACGTGAGCATGTTTCAATGAGCTCGAAGCGCGCGTACGCATCGTAACGGACGCGCCAAGAGGTTCCGGCTTAAAATCGGGGACAGCACGAGCCGGACGCGAATCGATTGCACTGGCGCAGTACAGCCACCCAGGAACCCTATGCACATCAAATCTGCGTTGTGCGCCGCGGTGATTGTATGTCTCTCGATCATTTCTCCTGTGGACGGCCGCGAAGCGATCCCGAACAAGGTGGTGGTGCTGACCTTCGATGACTCGAAAGCGAGTCATTACACCGTCGTCCGCCCTCTGCTGAAGAAGTACGGATTCGGCGCCACGTTTTTCATTACCGAAGGATTCACGTTCCAGACGAACAAGGAGGACTACCTCACGTGGGAGCAGATCGCAGAGCTGCACCGGGACGGCTTCGAGATCGGCAATCACACTCGCGATCACATGGCCCTGGAGAAGGGCAATCTCCCGAGATTGAGGGAGCAAGTGGAGGCCATCAACGCGCAATGCGCCGCGCACGGCATTCCGGTGCCGGTGTCCTTTGCGTATCCCGGCAACACCATCGATCCTGACGCCATCCAGATGCTGGCGCAGCTCGGCTTCCGGTTCGCCCGCCGCGGCGGCGCGCCCGAGTACCCATACGAGGAGGGAAACGGCTTCGCGTATGAGCCCGGTCGCGATCATCCACTGCTCCTTCCCTCGGCGGGGGATGCCCGTCCTTTCTGGACGCTCGAGAACCTGAAGCGCGCGACCAGTCAGGCGACAAACAGGAAGATCGCGATCCTCCAGTTTCATGGAACGCCCGACGCCGAGCACCCATGGGTGAACACGCCGCGAGAACGATTCGAGGAGTACATGAAGTATCTCCACGACGAGAACTTCAAGGTCATCGCCCTGCGCGATTTGGCCAGGTATGTGGATTGGAGACAAAGGCCGGATGACCCGTGGAGAATCATCGAGCAGCGTAAGAATCAATTGAGGAAGTGATTACCGCGACCTGTTGGGCGAAGCGGATCCTGGCAATCCGCGGCTCCCTCCGCCCAGCATGTGAGCGGCGAGACCGTAACACGTATTCGTTGACAAACAAAAGGGCTGGAAGTATCAACCGCTGACACTCAACATGCACAGGAGGTGCGGTATGCCGGATCGGATGCCCAAAGTCGTTCTCGCGCTGCTCGCGGGTTTGATAGCACTCGCGCTCGGCTCGGGCGCACAGGCGCAGGCACCCAAAGGTTTGGCGGGCACGTGGAAACTAAATGCCGCCAAGTCCAAGTTCAGCCCGGGGCCGGCGCCGAAGAGTATGACGGTCACGTATACGCCGGCCGGCGACAGTATCAAGATCGTAGTTGACGTGACGCCACCCGAAGGCCCGGCGCAGCACTGGGAAATGACCGGGAACTACGATGGCAAGGAGTACCCGGTGACCGGTAATCCGAATGCCGACATGGCATCGTTCAAACTCGTGAACGATCGAACCGGTGTGAGCACGTTCAAGAAGGACGGCAAGGTCACGGCCACAAATAGGCGCGTCCTCTCGGCGGACGGGAAGACGCTCACGATCACCAGCAAGGGCAGGACCGCTGACGGAAAGGCTCGCAACGACCTGCAGGTGTTCGAGAAGTAAACGACTCGCGCGAGTGGCGCCTGAAGGTGCCACTCGCAGATCGTGGATCTCGCCATAGGAAACTCTGAGTCTCCGTGCTCCTTCGTTATGCCAGCGACGAGGCGTTTCCGAGGGCGTTGTTTCGGCCTGGGTACCATGAGCCTCTCACACCGCCGCCTCCCAGTCGGTCGCTGGGTCGCTCGTACGCCGCCAGTAGAGCTCTCCCATCAAGCGCCGGCCGTGCAGTTCGATCACGCAGCGTAGAGTTCCGCGATTTCGGGACAGGGATGTCTACTGAGGCAACCCTCCGCGGTGCAGTTGGACGCGGAGCGCGACGGAGCCGATCGGCTGACCACCGACATCCGCTGCATACGAGAGTTCGGTCGATGCGTGGCTTTCCTCTTCGCGCCCTTCAACTCTTCACGGTCTCCGTCGCGGGATCGAACGACACGGTCCTCCTTTGGAAGTACGACTCATTCGCCATGTGGCAGGCGAGCGCCGCGTGGTGGCCGAAGACCACGTCCTGTACCACGGGTTGGCGGGTCTTCACTGCCTGGAAAAACTTCCAGAGGTGAGGCCTGGTGTCGTCGTACGAGTCCCCCTGGTAGCTCACGGCGTCGTGGAGCGGTTCTTCGCCGGGCCGGGGATCGTTCTCGGCGTGCCACTTCTCGACATACTCGTTCCGCATGGCCTGCGGGAAGCTGGACGCGTAATAACTGGGGGCGGTATCGACGCCCGCTTGCCCCATAAACGACAGGCTCGTCTCCGCGAGCTCCAGAACGCCTTTCGAACCAAGGAAGCGGAGCACCTCCGGCGTCTCCGAAGCCAGGTTCAGGCGTATATAAACGGGCACGTCGCCGTACTCGAAGAGCGACAGGTGCACGTCGGGCATGTTGCGCCCATCATTGAATCGGCGGATGCCTCCCATCGCCATCACGCGCGTGGGCGCCTCGTTGATTCCCCACGTGAACAGCATTCCGCTGATCAGGTGCACCATGAGGTCGCCGGCCACTCCCGTGCCGTACTCCCTCCAGCAACGCCAGCGCGCGAAGATCTTCGGGTCAAAGGGGCGCTTCGGCACGTCCCCCTGCCAGGTATCCCAGTCCAGCGTCGCGGGGGAGAGATCGGGCGGAGGTGGATACACCCACGCGCCGGTGGGATTGTTGCGACCGAGCGAGCCCTCCACGAGTTGAAGATCGCCGAGGACGCCTTTGCCAACAAGTTCCCGAGCCTTCGCGCAGAGGACGGAGCTTGTACGCTGCGAGCCGATCTGGACAATGCGCCCGCTCTTCTTTGCCGCAGCGACCATCGCGCGGCCGTCGGCAACGCTGTGCGACATCGGCTTCTCGCAGTAGATGTCCTTCCCCGCGCTCACCGCGTCCACGACGATTTTGCGATGCCAGTGATCGGGCACGGCGGCAACGATACAGTCGATGTCCTTATCCGCGAGCAGCTCCTGATAACGCCGCGTCGTCCGCAGGTTGGCGCCGGCGATTTCACGCGCGCGGGCGTGCCGCCCGTCATAGAGATCGCAGGCGGCTGCGCATTCGACGCCGGGAAGCGCAATCGCCCTTGCGAGCAGGCCCGACCCCTGCATCCCGACGCCGACCATCCCGAAGCGCACGCGGTCGCTGGCGGACACCTGACGCGAGGGCGTGCGCAGCGGCTCCGCCTCGAGCGGGATTGCCTTCACGGCGAGGGCTGCGCCGATGGCGCCGGCGCTCTCCTGAAGGAACTGACGACGGGACGAACGGATCTTCATCGACCCTCCTTCACGGTAAGCGATTCCGTTTTTGCACTCCTCGACGCGCGCTGCAATCGACCGCGTGGCGACAGCGCGACGACGCAGCCACGTCACGAAGAATCATGCGATCAATGCGCTGAAAACAGTTGTTCAGGCACACCGCCGCAATCACCGCGTACCCGAACGCGCCGATCGCAACGGAGACAAGAGCGGCGGCTCGCACACTCTGTTGTCGACATGCGCCAGACGAACCGGCTGTCGCGGTGACGCGCCGATTATAGTCGCGGGAGCGCTACGCCGAGTCTCGAGAGCGCAAAGCATTCGCAGCCGGTCGGGCTCCGAGCGGAAAGATCCACCACGTTGAGGATCGTCAGAGTGGATGCAGTCATCTGTTACCGCGCGCCTGCTGGGCGTTCGCAAACTTCTCGAGCAGCGCGTCGGTCTCTGCGAATGAGATGCAGGCATCCGTAATGCTCTGGCCGTAGACGGCGGGGTGGCCTGGCACGTAGTCCTGCCGGCCACCCACCAGATGACTCTCCAGCATTGCTCCAAAAATCTGCCACGATCCTGAAGCCACCTGTTGGCAGATCGATGCCGCAACGTCTGCCTGGCGGGCGGGATCCTTGAGACTGTTGCCATGCGAGCAGTCGATCATCACGCTTTCCCCCAAGCCTTTGGCTGCAAGCAGTCCACAGATCTGCTGGACGTGCACGGCGTCGTAGTTCGGACCGGTTTGCGTCCCGCCGCGCAGAATGACATGGCAATTGTCGTTGCCGGTCGTATGGAAAATGGCGCCGACGCCCTGTTTGGTGACCGAGGGGAACCAGTGGGGGAAACGCGCCGTCAGGACAGCATCGACGGCGGTCCGGACGTTCCCGTCCGTACTGTTCTTGAACCCGACCGGCATCGAGAGGCCCGACGCGAGCTCGCGATGGACCTGGCTCTCCGTCGTCCTCGCGCCGATTGCCACCCATGAGGTAAGGTCCGCGATGTGCTGAGGAATCTGCATGTCGAGGAATTCCGACGCCGTTGGCAGACCGAGGTCGTTGACGTCGAGGAGGAGCTTGCGGGCCATCCTCAGGCCTTTGTTAATGTGATAGGTCTCGTCGAGATCGGGATCGTTGATCAGTCCCTTCCAGCCGACCGAGGTCCGAGGCTTCTCGAAGTAGCTGCGCATGATCACGATGAGGTGGTCCGCGTAGCGTGCAGCCACCGGCTGCATGCGTTCCGCGTACTCGAGCGCAGCGGTCGTATCGTGGATCGAACAAGGGCCGACGATGATCACAAGCCGGGAATCGCGGCCTTGGAGCGCGGCGCCGACGGCCAGCCGCGTGTTGGCGATGACGTTCGACGCGCGCTCGGTGAGCGGGATCTCTTCGAGCAGAATCGCGGGCGGTATCAGGGGACGAACCTGGGTGATGCGCAGATCGTCTGTCTGTCGAAACATGCTGAGAAGATTACTGCACTCTCCTCGCCTCTTTGACTTCGCGTCGAGCTTGGGCGCAGAAGAGCTCGCTCAGGGTCGCGACGTTGTAGGGTGAAGACCCTCATGATCACCGACCCTGATGGGAACCACATCGCGTTCGCAGAGGCGATTGACCCGAGCATGGCTCGGTGACGGCGAACTATTCAGCGCAGAACGCAACCACTGGCGACCCACGTTTCCCCGCTGAAACCGTTGGCGGAGAGAGACGTGCGTCGTACGTGTGACACTCCCGTCGAAGCGTCAGAAGCGGTGATCGCCGGTACATAAACTCGTGACCGAGGCCCGAGAGCGCTGCGATTAGGCGGCGGTCGATGGGCAAGTCCATCGAATCGCGATGTGCCGTGTTCGTTGCGGCAAGAGAAATCCTGTCGAACCACGGCGTATGAAGCCGATGAGATCACTCGCGCGGTCGGAACGTGCACGTCGTCGACGCGCGCGCGACTGCACGAGCGCCTGGCTTGCCTTCGTTCTGTGCTGGGTCATCCTTTCAAGTAGTGCCTGCCGGCGGTCCACACTTCAGGTCGCCACGAGTGACCGGGAGTTCTGGCGCTTGAGCGAGGCGCTCTCGGAGCCCGCCGGGACGTTCAACGTCTCGGACAACTTCGTGTCCAACGAGCCCCACTTTGCCGAGAACGTCAGGTGGCTTCGTCCGACGGGCGGTGTCTACGTCGGCGTCGGTCCCGAGCAGAACTACAGCTACATCGCACGACTGCGTCCGGCAATGGCCTTCATCATCGATATACGGCGTGAGAACCGCAATCTGCACCTCTTGTACAAGGCGCTGTTCGAGTTGTCGAGCGATCGGGCGGACTTCGTCTCGCGTCTGTTCTCGCGTCTCCGTCCGGCTCGTCTGGCGCCGACCGCGAGCGTCGAGGAAATCTTCAGACGCTACGATGGCGTTGCTTCTTCCGCCGAGGAATACAGCAGAAACGCGGCGCTCGTGCACGAGCGGCTTCTCACTGCGCGCGGTTTCCCGTTGTCACAGAGCGATCTCGATTCGATCGACCGCGCCTTCAAGGCTTTCTACGCTGACGGTCCGGAAATTCAGTTTTGGGGTTCGCGCACCGTGCACGGCGTCCGGCCGTCGTACCGGCAGCTGATGACAGCGCAGGATCTTATCGGCGAGAGCCGCAGCTTCCTCGCGACGGAGGACGGATTCAGCTTCGTCAAGGATCTCCATTGGAGGAACATGATCGTTCCGGTGATCGGCGACTTTGGCGGCCCCGACGCGATACGTCGAGTGGGCGATTACGTTCGTCAGCATAGAGATGTCATCCACGCGTTCTACGGTTCGAACGTTGGTGTGTATCTCAGCACCCGGCAAACGCGTGCGTTCTGCAAGAGCCTCGAAGCGTTGCCGGCCGCGCCAGGTGCCTGGTTCATCGAAAGCGACAGCCTGCGATCGCTGACCTCGAAGCTGAGGTCCTGCCCGCCGGACGCAAAGTGACACAGCCCACAGGTCGATTCGAAGACACTGACATGTCGACCGCATACGCGAGATGTGACGAGGATCTCCCGATTGTGCTCCTCGGGCGTATTATTCCCGCTCATGAGGCGCATTCACCTGCTGATCGTTCTCTGTCTCGCGACCCGAATTACCCTAGCGGCGCAATCGCCTCCGGGCAGCAAACCGCGCGCGCGCGAACTCGGCATCAGCGCGCTGATCGGCGGGACGCCGGGCGCGTTCGACGCGATCACTGATGTTGCCGGCGTCGAGGTCGGCCACACCACGCTCGTCTCCGGCGACGGGCCGCTCATCGTGGGCAAGGGCCCGGTCCGGACGGGTGTGACGGTCGTGCATCCGCGGGGCCGCCAGAGCGGAGATCCGGTGTTCGCCGCGTGGTTCACGCTCAACGGCAACGGAGAAATGACCGGCACGACGTGGATCGACGAAAGCGGCTACCTCGAAGGTCCCGTCGCGATCACCAACACGCACAGTGTTGGCGTCGTCCGCGACGCCATTCTGAAGTGGCAGGTCTCGCGGCCCGGATTGCAGCCATGGGGATTGCCGGTTGTCGCTGAAACATACGACGGAGGGTTGAACGACATCAACGGCTTCCACGTGCGCGACGAGCACGTTCTGCAGGCACTCGGCGGCGCGCGAGGCGGCGCGTTCGCCGAAGGGAACGTCGGCGGCGGCACCGGGATGATTTGTCACCAATTCAAGGGCGGCATCGGCACCGCCTCGCGCCTGGTCGACGCCGATGCCGGAGGCTTCGCGGTCGGTGTGCTCGTGCAGTGCAACTACGGTGGGCGCCCGAGTTTTCGCGTGGCGGGCGTGCCGGTCGGACGCGAGATCGCGGATCTGCTCCCCTGCCGGATTGGCGACGCGCCTAACGATCGTGGCGTCACGCGTCCATGCGACAGCCCGGGCATCGGCGGAGAGGCGGCCGATCCCGAGCAGGGCTCGATCATCGTCGTGGTCGCCACCAATGCACCGCTGATGCCGCACCAATTGAAGCGGCTCGCGAAGCGTGTATCGCTCGGCATCGGCCGCATGGGCGGAAGCGGCGCGAATTCCTCCGGCGACATCTTTCTCGCCTTCTCCACCGCCAACCCGCAGAGCGCCGAGGCCCCCGATCGCACGCGCGTGGACTTGATCGCGAACGCGAGAATGAACGCGCTGTTCGACGCCACAGTGCAGGCGACCGAAGAGGCGATTCTCAATGCGCTCCTCGCAGCGGACACCATGACCGGAGCGGGTGGATTGCGTGTCTACGCCTTACCGCACGATCGGCTGCTCAACACGCTGCGAAAGTACAATGCACTGAAGTAACGTCAGTCGGCCGAAGCCCGGTGGTCTGCTCGTCGGGGCACCGAGCCGCTCGCTGATCTATCAGCCGCTCGCACCCGCCCCGAGCTCGCAGCGACGTTGCTCTGCCAGAATATGAAGTTGAATATGAACGACGTGTACTTCGACGGCGATCCCGGAACCGACAGCACGCGGCGGCACATGGAGCGGGTGTTGAAAGCACCGGAGCCGGCGTCCCGCTGGCCGTGGGTGTTGGCGCTCCTGGGCAGCGGCGGCGTGTGGCTGCTCTGGCATCTGGGCCGCGCCACAGTGCGCACAAGAGATGCCGCCGCAACAGAACCACAGCGCCCTGGCGCTAAATGACCGCCGCAAGTTCGCGCATCGTCCGCGAAGCGCGCGCGGCGGCGTGTCCGCACGACAGATCGCTGACGTCGATGCAGACCGGAATGTGATCTCGCCCGCGTTTGAACACTGATTACCTGCTGAAAGTCTCCCTCCGGACGGACATCTCCGGAAAATTGCGGCGCCGATATTATTTGTTGCGGTGTGCTACTCGTAATTGAATTAGAATCGCGTCCCGGTCCGGAGCATCAGATAAATGACAGGCGGCGGTCGCGATGTGACCTCGCTGTTTGCCCGTATACGTCACGGCGATGCTGAAGCCGTGAATGGCGTGACGGGCGCATCGTATGCGGAGCTCCGTTTCCTGGCGGCACGCCACATCGGCGGCGAAGCGCGCCGTCATGCGTTCCGAGCCGCGGCCCTCCTCAACGCGACATATCCACGCCTCGTGCAGCAGACGGTGCGCTGCGATTGTGTGTTCGCGCCCTCCTGGTTGAAGGAACGGTTGCAGCCGAGTCTCCGCGCGTGACGCCGGAGAACGCACGGATACGCGCACTCTTCGACCAGGCGATGGCGATGTCGGTGGACGAGCGGCGCCGTCTCTTCGAGCAGAAGTCAACAACCCTCGGCCCGCTGCCGCCCGAGTTGGCGGCGATGCTCCAGTCGCCCGACGACAGCAGCTTTCTCGCCAGCACCGTTCTTTCAGACGGCGATGGCCGCGACCGGCCTCTCCAAATCGGAAGCTACCAAATCGTTCGCGAACTTGGTCGCGGCGGCATGGGCGTCGTCTACCTGGCACTGAGGAACGACGACGTTTTCCAGAAGATAGTCGCGCTGAAAGTGATTGGGGGGGAATGCGGCGCCACGGAGCCGACCGTCGTCCAGCGATTCAAGCAGGAGCGCCAGATTCTCGCCGGCCTCGATCATCCGAACATCGCGCGGATTCTGGACGGCGGCAACACCGCTGACGGCCGGCCGTTCTATGTCATGGAGTACGTCGCCGGCTCCGCGATTGATGACTACTGCGATCGAGTGAAGCCCGATGTTTCAACTCGCGTCGGGATGATCATCGAAGTCTGTCAGGCCCTGGAATACCTGCACGGCCATGCCATCGCTCACCGCGACATTAAACCGAACAACATCCTGGTCACTCCCGACGGACACGTGAAGCTGGTTGATTTCGGCATCGCCAAAGTCGATACCGTCGAAGGAATGATTGCGTCCGCTTCGCCGCCGGGCCAGGCGACGATGATCATGACGCCCGGCTATGCCAGCCCGGAGCAGATCTCCGGCGATCCGGCGGGCAAGCGCGGTGACATCTACTCGCTGGCCGTCGTCCTCTACAAACTGCTGACCGGCCACCTCCCGCACGCGGACCAGGACGGCCGACCAAATCTAGCCGCGCAATTGTCGGGCAGGGACCCAAAGCCGCCATGCAAGGACCTGACGAGCGATGCCAGGCCGGCGACTCACGGCACGGAGGCGAGAAGGGCGAACTATCCCGATCTGGATCGCGTTGTCTTGACGGCGCTGCAACGCGATCCGCTTCGCCGGTACGTCACCGTGCAGATGTTCGCGGAGGACTTGCGTCGATGTCTCGACGGCCGTCCAATTGCCGCCCGCCAGGAAAACTGGGGCTACAGTTTCCGAAAGCTTGTGTTTCGCAACAAGTTCGCGGCCGCACTCGTCGCGTTACTCGTTGTTTCGGCCTGCGCGGGCGCGTGGATGGCGATCGCGGTTCGAATAGGGCGCGCGCAACTCGAAGCGAAAGAGGCGGAAGTCGAACGGTTCGTGGCGCTCCTGAACGCCAAGGTCGCGCGTTGGCCCCAGGCGCAGCAGGGAGTGCCCGTTGCCGAACGAGTGGCAGATGTACGAGCGGCGAACCGGCTCCTGGCATCGGACACTCTGGACGCCTTGGCGGTCCAGGTTCCCGATCCGAGACGCTTCAAGCGGCTCGTCGCCGAACTGCGGCGTTTCCTGGATCGCGCCGACGAGTTGTCGCAAGGCCAGCCTCCGTTGCGCAAAGAAATTGCGATGGTCTACCGGCAAATCGGCGATTTCGAATCCACCGCCAGGAGAGCCGAGATCGCGGACAAACGGCAGGCCGCAGTCTCGTATCAACGTGCGGCCGCGGTCGCCGCGAGCATCAGGGCCACCGAACGATCGTGGGCGGACCAGCAAGTGTCTGAGCTCGCCGGCCGGCTTCAACAACTCGGTTCGCCGATCGTCGTGTCTCCGCCGGCAGCGATCGCATTGCCTGCACAGATACAGCAGACCGCCGGCCCACCGCCGTCGCGGGCGCCAGCCAGGATTGCCGCGAGCCGACCGCCGCCTGAGGCTCCGGCCGCGGACGTCGAGAGCCCGGAACTTGCGGAACTGATGCAGCGCTTGAAGACGACGATGGCGAATGCCGAGCGTGCGCGCCGGAATCTGAATGCGCTCCGCGACACGCTGGCCGCGAGAGGCCAGACGGTCAGGCCCGATTTGCTCACGTCCATCGCTCGTATTGATTCCCTGATCGAAGAGGCCGTCAATTCCTTGAGCTCAAACGACCAGCCGACTGCCGAGGACGCCTTGCGCAAGGCCGCGTACGAGCTGCGCAAATTGTTTCAGGCGGTCGGAGGATAGAACGGTTTCTCCGCGCCATATTGCTGAAAAAAGGGGACCCCGAATGACGCTCTTCCACATCGGTGCCATTTTGGAGGTGTGAGTATGAAACGGATGCTTCCGGCGGCGTTGCTTCTGGGGTACGGCCGATGGTCTGACACGACCAGCGGGAGGCGTCGCGCGGTGCTGGCGTCCGTTATCGCGGTGATGCTCGCCGTAGGCGTTGCCGCACAGAGTCCTCCGGCGAAGCCAGCCCCTGCCGCCGCTGTCAGGAGCATCGCTTCGTCTGGCGTGGACACCGTCATCGCGCTCGTCAAAGGGGGAATGTCCGAGGCGCTCGTCATCAAGACACTGAAGCGGGAAGCCAAGGTGTACACGCTGTCTGCCGCCAATTTGCTCAAGCTGCAGAAAGCCGGCGTCAGCGAGAACATTATCGAAGCGATGACCGATCCTGGCGCCGCGGTGGCAGCGGCTGGAACGGCCGCGCCGGTGCCGCCCGTCCTGCCGGCGTCCAGAATGGTTGCTGAAACCGGTCCAGAAGCCGCGGGAGCGACGACGCCATTTCCGCCCGACCTCGCGGACACCCCAGCCGTCCGAAAGCGACGGCTGGCGGTCAAGCCGTTCGACTATTCCACGGTCCTGAACTGGGTGACCTACTGGTTCAACAGCCCCATGAACATCGGCGAGGGCATCCGCGCAATGCTCACTGTTCGCTTGCAGGGGTCCAAGACTCTGACGTTACTGGAGCGGACAAACGTCAACGACATCTTGAAGGAACAGGATCTCGGGGCGTCCAACCGGGTGCGGAAGGGCACCAACGCCAGGATCGGTCAACTCTCGGGCGCGGACTGCATGCTGTACGGAGACATCGTGATCTTCGGACGCGACGACACCACCAAGCGCAAGGGTCTCGGTGCCGTCCTCGGCAGCTTCGCGCCCGCGATTGGTGCCGCCGTCGCGTTCAACAAACAGGAGAAAGCTGTGGTCGGCATCAACCTGCGCCTCGTCGATGCCGAGACCGGCGAGGTCATTGAAACGGCGGAAGCCAAGGGTGAATCATCACGCTCCAGCAAGGACTATGCAGGCCTGCTCGGTGTGAAGGCCGTCGGCGTCGTCGCGGCAACCGGGATGACCAGCTCCAACTTCCAGCAGACCATCATCGGCGAAGCGACGTCGAACGCTGTCACCAACATCGTCAAGTACCTGGAAGGCAAGGTGCCGCAGCTTCCGGCAAAGGCCCGGCAGATCGAGGGACGCGTGGCGAGCGTGACGACCAACGGCGCATACCTCACGGTCGGTTCCGAGGACGGCGTCCTCCGCGGCGACCGCTTCGAGATTCTCAAGATCAACGGAGAGATCAAGGACCCGACGACGAAAGAGGTCATTGACCTTGATGCAGTCAAGATCGGCGAGCTCGTGGTCGACACCATTCGCGACAAGAGCGCCACGGGCGCATACGGCGGACAATCGTTGTCGTCCACGTATACGACGACCGGCAAGGGCTACGCCGCGCGACTCATCTCGAAGTGATGGCCGAACGCTGCTGAACGATCGCAGTGGCGCACCCGGATCGCTGAGCGATCCGGGGCGTCGAGACAAACAGACTGCCACCGGAGCAGGGCAATGCGCCGAACCATAGTCGTCTGCATTTCTCTCGGTTTGCTCGCCTCGAGTGCGTCGGCACGCGATGACGAGCAAGGCGCGTTTGACGCGCAGGATCGGCACGCCGAACTTCGCCGCGATGTCGATGCCATGACCACACGGCTCGGTGGCGAGCGCCCGACCACACACCAGGTCATCGCGGACGCGCAGCGCCTGGCGTCCGGGTATCGATCAATTGTCCCGCTCGTTCGCACCTTCCGGCCAGCCGACTACGCGCTGAATCGTCAGGTCGCTCGCCGATCGCTGGAGTGGCTCGCGCGGGCAACGGCGCTCTACGGCCGCGATCCCCTCGTGGCGCGGGCGTTCCTGCGCAGCTACGATGCCATCGGCGGCTTCTATTGCGACTATGGACCGTTCTATCGGCCAGGTGCGTTCGTTGCCTATGCGGGCGCCACGCGTCTGGCCCAGCGCCTGCTCCTCGACGGGCGCGACAACAACCGGTTCGAGCGTGAGCTGGAACGTTTCGCGCTGGCATACGGGACGCTTGCTGCCTTCAACGGTGCGCTCCAGACCTCCTGGACTGCCCCGTATGACCTGCCGGAGAGCGATCCTCCTCGGCCCGAACCCACGGTCGCATTGAAGCCAGTCGAGTTGCCCGATGTCGATATCGCCAGGCTCGATGCCGAACAACGGGCGGCATGGATCGAGACACAGGAGCGTTTCGGCAGCATCGCCCCTCGCGTATACGAAGCCCGAGTTCTCCTGAACGAGCTCTCGGACCGACTGCAGCGGCAGCACATCGCCCTGCATCCCGTGGACGCGGCAAACGCGCTCAAGATGCAGGGTTACCTCGAGAACGCCGTGGATCTCGTCCGAGAGGGACGATTCGACACAGCGATTGAAGCCTTGACGCGAGCCGATTACGTCAGGGCGAAGCTGAAGAGCGTCACCGGTCAGTAAACAATCGCTCGCGTCGGAATACGCCGGACCTCAGCGCAGAGCGCTATTGCGCGCTCGCCTGCCGGAACAGGTTCCGCAGCACAGAGATAACTGTTTTTCCCCCTGTTGCCCCTGAATGCCACGCGTCTCCCGTCAGGATGAACGCTCAAGCGTCAGTCCGCGCCAGCTGTGACTTCGCACCTGAAGGGGACCCATCCCGCGCCATTTCATCGGGTTTGAGTGAAGGGAGCGACCAGTCCATGTCAAGAGTTGGTTAAGAGGCCTCCGGTCACTGGGCCGTGACGATTCGGCGTTTGAGTGTCATGCAGGGCGCAACCTCGTGAGACCGACCGCCGCGACGCGCCGCATATCCTTCAGCAGCTCCGCCAGAGTACTGGCGCCTTTCGCGGTCAGCCGGTAAGGACGCTGGCGGCCGGCGCTCGACTGCGGAGCGATCAGCTTCTTGTCGACCAGCCGCGCGATCGCGGTATAAAGCGTGCCGGGGCCGAGCCTGACCCCGGCGAAGGTTTCGATGTCGCTCATGATGGCGTAGCCATGCTTGGGTCCCGACGCGAGACTCGAGAGGATGAGAATCTCCGGGTCGGACGCCGGACCATTTCTGGGCTTCCGGGGCATACTTCGTATTACGATATATCTTATTGCGAAGTCGTGCAACTTGCCGGGGGGAGCCGGCGAAACCTGTGCTGGTGGAGGCCGCATGAAGCTCATGACGTCACTCGTGCTCGTCGTCGCGTTCTATCCGATTCCACTCGGGGCGCAGACATTCAAGCCGTCGCCCAATCCGGTGAGTGACACCGTGCGCGACCTGGCGGCGCGCGGTTCGAAGAATCTCGTATCGTCCGCCGAGTTGATGCCGGCCGAGAAATACGGCTATCACCCGACGGAGGCGCAGATGACATTCGGTCAGCTCATCGTGCACATCGTCCAGACCAACATTGCGCTCTGCTCGGCGATCGGCGGAACGCCCGCTCCACTCGGGCCGGAGGAACTGAAGAAACTCTCCGGCAGCGACGTCAAGGACGCACTGGTCCGCGCAATCAAGCAGTCGTTCGACTACTGCACAGAGGCCGTCGCGAAGGCGAACGACTCCCACCTGGGCGACGAGGTGACCATGTTCGGGCGCCGCACAGGCTTGTCGCGTGCGGCCGCCATGATCACAATTGCGACCGACTGGGCGGACCACTACTCGACCGCCGCATCGTACCTGCGGCTCAACGGCATCATGCCGCCGACGGCGCAGACACCCGGGTAAGCGTTCTGCGCCCGATCGCACGGGCGTGGGAAGTTCGTTCTCCAGCGTTAGCCGTGCATCGCTGTAGCGCGCTGCCACGCCGCGCGGGCAAAAACAGAAACGCCGTCATGAAGGGGTCGACCTCTTCACGAAGCAGCCCTCGGCGCGAGCCTGCGCGACGTGTCGTCTGTACGCGCACGGACTCGATCAGAGCGTTGCCTCATCCACAATGACAGCACACTTGTTGCAGCTTCGCGCTCCTTCAGCGAGATATCCGATGCTCCGCTGGTGTCATATCTGTTCAAAAAAAACAGAGGAGGTCACCATGATCAGGAAGATTTTGCCTAGCGCCGTATTGTTCATCGTCCTTGCCATTTGTGATGACACCTTCATCTCTCGCGTCGGCGCCACCGGTAGCGGCGGTGGTGGTGCTACTGCGGCCGCAGAGACCGTGACATGGCCCGGCTCGTTGGGCGGCAACTCGAGCCAGGCGTACGGGGTGTCGTCGACCGGTTCGGTCGTGGTGGGATACGCGTCGAACGCGAGCGGGCAGTATCGTGCGTTTCGATGGACGGCGGCGGGCGGGATGAAAGACCTGGGCGACTTCGGATACGCGTACGCCGCGGCGTATGGAGTTTCCAGCGACGGCTCGATCGTGGTCGGACAGGCGTGGAATGCCAACTATCAGCAGCGGGCTTTTCGTTGGACGGCTGCGAGCGGCCTGAAGGACCTCGGTACCTTGGGAGGTCCCTATGCCGAAGCCGCGGACGTGTCCGCGAATGGTTTGGTGGTGGTCGGAGACTCATGGGACGCCACCAGCAACCAGCACGCCTTTCGATGGACCGCGGCGGGCGGGATGGAGGATCTCGGCACCTTCGGAGGCTTTGACAGCGGCGCGTACGGCGTCTCTGCCGACGGTTCGGTCGTGGTCGGATACGCAAGCGATCCCGGCGGCCAGCCGCATGCCTTTCGGTGGACCGCGATGACCGGAATTCGGTTTATCGGTACTCTGGGCGGTTTCGAGAGCCAGGCGTTTGGCGTGTCGGCGGACGGCTCCGTCGTGATCGGACGGTCCACGAATGCGAGCAATGAGCGGCGTGCCTTTCGTTGGACCGCATCAGGCGGGATGCAGGACCTCGGTACTTTGGGCGGCGTCGGCAGCGCGGCGTATGACGTTTCCGCCGACGGGTCAGTCGTGGTTGGAGATTCAGCGGACGCCAGCGGGCAGTCTCGTGCCTTTCGCTGGACCGCCGCGAGCGGGATGAAGGATCTGAGCAGCCTCTACTCCGCCTCGATCGGGAGCGGCTCGTACCTCGCATTCGCCAATGCCATTTCCGCCGATGGACAACACATCGTGGGTTATGGCTACAACCGGCGCAATGCGCGTTATGAGGCCTTTATGACCAATTGAATCGAGAACCGCACTGAGCGGTAAGCGGACGTGCGAAGGGAACGGGCTTCACGCGCACGAGACTGGAAGCTAATCCGTAATATGTCTGTGCATTTATGAATGGCTGTAACGCGTGAAAGTGTTAGGCTCGCCACCCCGACCTCCGCGACCGGCCGGGTGAGCGCCGCGCGGATCTCGAGGACCAAGGAGGGTGGATGAGACTCTATCGAGGTACGCTGAACCTGGTTGCCGTGTGTGCGGCAACCTTGATATTCGTCCAGGTGCGCGCGCAGCAGGACGGCAGACAGGAGCAGGCTGCAGAAGTCGCGCGGCCGGAGCGGGGCGGGAATGGTAACCAGGACAGTCCGCGCTTTCATCGTCATCAGGGCAAAAGCATCCCCAACAGCTACATCGTGGTACTCGATCAGGATCCCACGGGTGCGGCGGGCGACCCGGGGCTCGCGGCGGCCGATGCGGATCAGGTGATCCTCAGCACGTCATCGGGCCGCGTGAAGCAGGTGTACGCGCACGCGATCCGTGGCTTCTCCGCGGAGATGACTGAAGACGACGCGCTGGCGCTCAGCAACGATCCGCGGGTCCGCTTCGTGGAAGAGGACTCCGTTATGGAGATCGTCACCACGCAGACGAACGCCACGTGGGGAATCGATCGGATCGACCAGGTGGCACGGCCGCTGAGCGGCACTTATACCTACACGAGCACCGGCAGCGGCGTGAATGCCTACATCATCGATACCGGCATACGGACCACGCACACGCAGTTCGGCGGCCGCGCGTCGGTCGCGTTCGACGCTGTTGGCGACGGCCGCAATGGCATCGACTGCAACGGCCACGGCACGCACGTCTCGGGCACCGTGGGCGGCTCGACCTACGGCGTCGCGAAAGCCGTGCGTCTCTTCGCGGTGCGCGTGCTCAACTGCTCCGGATCGGGAACGACGTCCGGCGTGATCGCGGGAGTGGACTGGGTCACCGGGCACCACATCGGCCCGGCGGTCGCCAACATGAGTCTCGGCGGCGGCGTCTCGTCGGCGCTCGATACCGCCGTCCGCAATTCGATAGGATCGGGCGTGACGTATGCGATTGCGGCCGGCAACTCGAACGCGGATGCGAGCGGTTTTTCGCCCGCGCGCGTCAGCACAGCCATCACTGTCGGCGCGACCACGATCAACGACGCGCGATCGTCCTTCTCGAACTTCGGGAGCGTCGTCGACATCTTCGCGCCCGGTTCGAGCATCACGTCGGCGTGGTCCACGAGCAACACGGCCACCAACACGATCAGCGGTACATCGATGGCGACTCCACACGTGACGGGGGTTGCGGCGCGGTTCCTGCAACACAACCGGACCGCTTCACCCGCCGCCGTCAGGAACGCGATCGTCAATGCCGCCTCTCCGAATCGTCTGACCGGAACACCGCCTGGCACCGCCAACCGGCTGCTCTTCTGGTCCGGGGCGCAGTAGCGCCCGACGTTCCCGGGCGCCTGGCGTCGTCGCGGCGCTCGCGAACACTTATGTGAAGGAACGGGAAAGGACGCATCCGTGCTCAGTGTATGGTCCGTCGTGGCGCTGTCGTGGGCGGTCTGTTGCGCGGCGGCGTCCGCCGATCCCGTGGCGTTCAAGACGCTCGATCGCGGCGACCAGAGCAACATCGAGGAGGCGCGCGAAGTGGTCGTGCGCACGCCAGCCGAGTGGACGGCATTCTGGAAGCAGCACGCGCCCAATCAGCGGCGGCCCGCCGTCGATTTCACGCGCTCGATGATCGTCGGCGTGTTCCTCGGCTTCCGGCCGACGGGCGGTCACAGCGTCGAGATCACCAGAATCGATCGGGAAGGCGCCGACCTGGTCGTCACGTATCGCGAGCGACGACCGGATAAGAGCGACATCGTGACGCAGGTGATCACCATGCCGTACCAGTTGGTGACGATCGAGCGGTTCGCGGGACCGGTTCGTTTCACTCGCGCCGGTGAACGAGGACCCGCACGAGCGGAATAGGTTGATCCTCACTCGTGGCGAAGCGCGATGAGCGGCTCCACCGCAGCCGCACGTCGCGCGGGCAGCAGCGACGCCAGCAAGCCGATGAGTGAGATCAGCGCGGCGCCGCCAATGTAGTACAGCTGGTCGGCCGCCGCCGATCCATACAGCAAGTGCGTCACGAGGCGCGAGCCGGCGGCCGCAAGCGCAATGCCGGCGAGCGCACCCGCCACGACGACCATCATCCCATCGCGCACGATCAACCCGAGCACACGCGATCGCGCCGCGCCGAGCGCCATGCGGATGCCGATCTCCTTGGTTCGCCGCGACACGGTGAACGAGAGCATGCCGTACAAGCCAATCGCGGTGAGCAGCACGGCAAGCGCCGCGGCATAACCGATGAACGTCGCGGCCACGCGCAGAGGCCGAATCCAGCCCGCCATTTGCATCGGCAGCGTAATCGTCTCGGCGATCGGCACCTCGGGATCGACCCCATTCACTTCGCGCACGAGAGCCGGCAGCATCGCTGCCGGATCGCCTGCGACGCGAATGCACAATCGTGAATCGACTTGCTGCGGGTTCTGCCAGAACGGTGCGTACACGTACGGCTGAGCCGCTTCGGTCCGGTTGTTCAGCGGGACGTCGCTCACCACGCCGACGACCTGATGCGGTCTGTAGCGAATCAGGATCGTCGCACCAATCGCGCCGCCGTCCGGCCACAGTTTGCGCGCGAGCGTCTCGTTGACGAGCGCCACAGCCGGTGACGAGCGTCGATCGTGATCGTCGAACTCGCGACCGTTCAAGAGCGGCGTGCGCAACGTTTCGAAATATCTCGGCCCAATCTCGTTGTAACCGGCGCGCAGCTGCTGTTCCGGCGTCCAGCCTGGAAGGGCCACGTTCGCGCGGCCGCCGCCCAGGACCGCGCCGATGCCGACCATGCTCACCGACTCCACGCCCGGCAACGCCGCAAGCCGTGACAGGACTTGACGCTGGAATTGCTGCGCCCGATCGGGCGGATACTTCATGAGCCGCGGCCGCAATCGCATCAGCGCGACATGCGAGGTCTCGAAGTGCGTGCCCACGATCATGCTCCGTGCGCTCACGGCGAGCAGGCCGGTGACCGCGACCAGCGCGACCGCGACGGCCGCTTGCAGGCCGAGGAGCCACGACCCCGACGACCAGCGCACCGTTACCGTTCGCGTCTTGAGATTCGCCACGTCGCGTCGCACAGCTTTGAACGCCGGGAAGATGCTGAAGACGCAGCCGGCGATCAGCGCGGCCGCGACTGCCGTCAGCACGACGCCAGGCGTCAGGCTGAAGTCGTACAGCATCGGATGTCCTTCGTCGTCCATGGCGTAGAACATCGCCTGGAGCACACCGATGAACACGCGCGACAGCAGCACACCCGCGATGCCGCCGGCGACGGCCAGCATGAGCGACTCCGTCATCAGCTGACGAATCACCCGGCCCGACGACGCGCCGAGCGACATGCGGATGCCAAACTCGCTCGCGCGTGCGGCCGACTGCGCTCCGAGCAGCCCTGCAAGATTCGCGCAGCACACGAGCAATAGCGCGGCCGCGACACCGACGAGAATGGCCACCAGTTTGATCTGCGATGGATCGCTCGTCGCCCCGCGCGGCTGCGACACCTTGACGCCGCTGTTCTCGCCCATCGGCGCACCAGCCCACGACGCAGGCGTCAACGTCGGCAGCTCCGCCGTGGCATCGGCGACCGCGCGGCCGGGCGCGAGACGACCGATCATGTCGAGGATGGTGCAGTCCGGCCCGAGCGAGTTGTCGCACCATCGATACCCGACGCGGAGCATCATCGTCGGAATGAAGATCTCGGCGGGATACGTCGTCACGCCTGCGAACGTCGGCGGCGCGACCCCGATGACGGTGAAGTCCACACCGTTGATGCGCAGTCTCGCGCCTAGCGCGTGAGAGGAAGACGCAAACCAGCTGCGCCACAAATCGTGACTCAGAACCGCGACGGGATCGCGATCGGGAACGCGATCCTCTTCCTCCTGGAAGAATCGGCCGAGCGCCGGCTGCACGCGGAGCAGCGGAAAAAAGTTCGCTGTGACTACTGCGCCATTGATCTCTTTCGCGTTGCCATTTGCCGTGACGAAGAGTGGCGCCGTCGAGTAATGCGCCGCGAGGCCGCTCAACGTCTTTGTACGATCGCGGAAGCCGGCGTAGTCGGGATACGACACCGGACCTTCCGCGTCAGGACGGCCCCGCGTGGCAGATACCACGACGAGTGCGTCGGGCCGATCCACCGGCAACCGACGCCAGAACAGCGTGTGACCCAGCGTAAACACGGTCGCGAGCGAAGCGATGGACAACGCAATCGTGGCCACCGCCGTCATCGAAAGGACCGGCGCGCGCTTCCACGTGCGCAGGCCGTAGCGAAGATCCTGCACGAGTATTTCGATCGGACGGATGCCGCGTGCGTCGCGGCACTCTTCCTTTATTTGTTCAACGCCACCAAAGGCTATCCGTGCGCTGCGAGTCGCCTCGTCGCGCGACACACCCGACGCAACGTGCCTGTGAATTTCCTGTTCGAGGTGAAAGCGCAGCTCCTCTTCGAGCTCGCGCTCGACGGCGCGTCCACGGAGGAGCGCGCGCAGCCTGTACAAAAGGTCGCTCACCATGGGTTTTACTGATGTCGCAGCGCCATCACGCAATCGACGTGCAGCGCGGGCACGAGACCGGCGCACCCTCCTGCCATGAGCATCACCACGAGGGCGCTGCCCATCCCCGCTACGCGTGGTCGAGCAACAGGCTGACCGCCGTGGTGAGCGCCCGCCAGGCGTCGATCTGTTCCTCGAGCCGCTTGCGCCCCTTTTTGGTCAGCTCGTAGTACTTCGCGCGGCGGTTGTTGTCCGACACGTCCCACTCGGCTTTAATCCACCCGCGCCGCTCCAGCCGGTGCAGCGCTGGATAGAGCGAACCCTGATGCACCGTCAGGGCGCTGTTCGAGATTTGGCGAATGCGCTCGGAAATCGCCCAGCCATGCTGGGGCTCCAGCGCGACCGCTTTCAGAATGAGAAGGTCGAGCGTTCCTTGCGGCAGCTCGATTCGCGCTGTGGGTTCGATCATGTGGCTCCCCTTCCGCTTCGACATGACGCTACCACACGCTCATGTCGGAGTGCAAGGGAAGTGACGACCGGCGTGCTGCGTGCCGGCGCGATGAGTGCTGGCAATCGACCCGGCACAGTCGCTGCGCCAGGAGTGAATCCCTCGGCCGCGCATATCGTCCGGCGCGCCGGCGGCGCGTCCTGCCGGGCACGCTCGCTGAGGGGCGCTTGCACGGCGGTGCACACCCTGCCACAGTGTCGCGCATGGACGTCTCAGTTGCCGCTCCAGGCGGCGCCCAGCCATCATCGGTGTTCGTCGACCGCCGCCGGACGGCAGATCGCATCTTCCGCGGCGCACTGATCTTCAACGCGGCGCTGACCGTCTTCTGGGGCGTGATGCTGGCGACCGGGGAAAACGCCTACTTCTTCGCGAGCTATGACGTCAGCCGGCAGGCACTGACGCGGGTATTCACCGGAATCCTGTTTTTCTACGTGCTGTGGGGCTTTTTCTGGTACGGCGTCAAGACGCTGCTGCTGCGATATGTCGCGGGGTTTTCGAAGGACGAGCGCCGGCAATCGTTCTCCTCGCGCATGCGGGAGCCGTTCGACGTCGGCGAATTCGTGCGCCGCCACTCGGAGCGGCGCATTCGCATCATCGATATGATCGGCCGCCGCGGCCGCTTCATCACGCTCGCGATGGCGGCTTTCTTTTATCTCTACTCGCGCGTCGCCGCCGATCAGTCGTCCAATTTCGCGACGCTGTTCCTGCAGGACAACCTGTTCGACGCGGTCCTCACGAGCTGGATTTTCCTCGGCTTCTATTACTCGGATGGGTTCCTGGCAGCCGCGTTCTATGGCCCGCAATCGCGCGTGATGGACGGCGTGCTCGCGCGTGCGAACTGCCTGCTCATCACGACGCTCTGGACCGTCTTCAAGTTCGTGATGGTGCCGCTCGGCGGGCGGCTCGCGTCACTCTACCGGCCGGGGGAGTTCGCGGTGGTCTTCGCGCTCATCTGGGGTTCGTACATCGTGACCGACGCAACCTCCGAGATCGGCGGCGCGCTGTTCGGGAAACAGAAGCTGCGCGTGTGGGGCATCGGCGACGTCAATCGCAAATCGATCGGCGGAACGGTTACCGGCTTCGTTGCCGCGCTCGTCTTCTGCGTGTGGATCGTGCTGGGCCACGGCTTGCCGCTGCCCTGGGTTGGTCTCGCGGTGGTCATCGCCGCGTCGAACACGGTGCTGGAGCTCCTTTCGCCAAGAGGGACCGACGATGTCACGATGGCGATCACGAATGCGTTGATCTGCTGGGGGTTCGCCGCATTGGCGCGGTGATGGGACGCTGTCTCGCTGTACGATGCACGACATGAGCAGAACCAGGGTCGTCCTGATCGGCGCCGGGTTCATCGCCGACATTCACGCCGAGTCCTATCACCGCTTCGTTCCTGATGCCGAGCTGGCCGGCGTCTATTCGAGGAGTGAAGCCCACGCGCGCGCGTTCGCGCAAAAGCACGGGATTGCGCGCTGGTTCATCGATCTCGAGCAGGCGATCGCACAGATGGACTGCGACGTCGTGGACGTCTGCCTGCCGAATCACCTGCACGCGCGGGTCACGATCGATGCCGTGAAGGCCGGAAAGCACGTCATCGTCGAAAAGCCGTTGTGCCTGACGCTCGAGGAAGCCGACGCGATGATCGCAGCCGGCAAGGCCCACAGCCGGAAACTGATGTACGCGGAGGAGCTGTGTTTCGCGCCGAAGTACGAACGTGTCCGGCAACTCGTGCACGAAGGCGCCGTCGGATCGATCTATTACATGCGGCAGTGCGAAAAGCACTCAGGCCCGCACAGCGCGTGGTTCTACGACCTCGATCAATCCGGCGGCGGCGCGTTGATGGACATGGGGTGCCATGGGTTCGCGTGGTGTCGGTGGATGCTCGGCACGGAGACGAAAGTTCTCAGTGTGTACGCGCAGATGCAGACGGGTCTCATTCACAGAACGCGGACGCGTTGCGAAGAGAACTCGCTCTCGATCATCGAATTCGACGGCGGCGGCGTCGGCATCGTCGAGAACAGCTGGGCGAAGCTCGGAGGTATGGAGGACCGGATCGAGGTGTGCGGCACGGGCGGCGTCGTGTATGCCGACTTGTTCATGGGGAATTCCGCTTTGACCTACAGCGAAAAAGGCTATGGCTATGCAATGGAGAAAGCCGGCCCGACACAAGGCTGGACCTTCACGAATTTCGAGGAAGCATTCAATCAGGGATACCCGCACGAGTTGAAACACTTCATCGCGTGCGTGCGGAACGACACGCCGCCGCTCACGACCGCCGAGGACGGGCGCGCCGTGCTCGAGATGATGAACGCGGCGTACTACTCGGCACGAATAGGCCGGAAGGTCTCGCTGCCTTTTCAGCCATCAGTTTCCAAACCCATCGACTTGTGGCTCCGACCGGTGAATGCATCTTCTTCGATTCGACTCTGAATCGGCGTGGATTCGCGCTGTCTGTTCGCTCTGGCGGGATCGTCTTCACACAAAACCGGACTTGAGGATGTGCCTGCCGTCGGGCACGACGCCCGCGGGAATTTATGCGGAGATGTCGCGCAGCGTCCGTGCCGGACTCGCGTCATTCCAGCGCGCGCGCGTGTTCGTGCTGGACGAGTTCGGTGGCCTTTCCCCGGACGATCCGGGAAGCAGCAGACAGATGTTGCGACGTCAATTGATTGATGCGGTCGATCTGCCGTCGGCTGCTTTTCATTTTCTCGATCCCGGTGACTCCGACGTCGTACGGCACTGCAGGGACTACGATGCCGCAATCGCCGATGCGTTCGATCTCGTGCTGCTCGGAATCGGGCTGAACGGGCACCTCGGGATGAACGAGCCGGGCTCGCCGATGGACGGCTCGACCCGGCGCGTCGAGTTGCACGGCGCGACCATTCAATCTTCAGCGAGGTACTTCACGCATCAGAACCTGCCGCACTGGGGACTGACCGTCGGGTTGAAGACGATTCTCGAGTCGAAAGAAGTGTGGCTGCTCGCGAACGGCGCTGCCAAGGCGGAGATCATTCAACAGACGGTTCGAGGCGACATCAGTGCTTCCAACCCGGCATCGCTGCTGCGCCGTCATCCAGACTGCTCGCTGTTCGTCGATGCGGACGCCGGCGCGTTGCTGGACAATGCCGGCCATTGACGGTATGAGCGTTGACGTCATCTTGCAGTCCATCGGTGCGATCTCCGCACACGGATGCCCTCACGACGTTCAGCAGCTGT
This sequence comes from Acidobacteriota bacterium, assembly GCA_003222675.1. Classification (GTDB taxonomy): domain Bacteria; phylum Acidobacteriota; class Vicinamibacteria; order Vicinamibacterales; family 2-12-FULL-66-21; genus QHWT01. The sequence continues at coordinate 83,264 of QHWT01000056.1, forward strand.
GGTACAAGGATCCCGCTGGTAGCTGACCAGCGGGCAGGAGGCAATCGTGACGATCACGACGCTCACTGTGACGACGTGTGCGCTGAAGAAGATCGTCGAGTTCGAACGCTGGACGCCGGAATGGAACGCGCTGCGCGACTCCGGCAAATGGAAAGACGCGCCGGACTATGGCAAGGCGAAGACCGGCCGCATCGCGTTGCAGGATCACGGCAGCGTCTTCTGGTTTCGCAATGTGAAGATCCGCACGATCGGATGATCGAGGAAGGCGCGCAGTGTTCGCGATCGGCATTGCCGCGGTGTTCCTAGTGGTCATCTGTGGGCTTGCGGCTCGGAGCATGCTGCCGCTGGGAGTCCCGGCTGTTTACCTGGCCGCGAGCTTCGCCGCTGCGATTGCTTATGGGATTGACAAGTCCGCAGCACAGAGTGGTGAATGGCGGACGCCCGAGAGCACGTTGCACGTCCTCGCGTTGATGGGTGGCTGGCCTGGCGCACTCGTTGCGCAGAGGATTTTTCGCCACAAGTCACGCAAGCCGTCATTCCGATTCGCATTCTGGGCAACCGTGGCATTGAACTGCGGCGCGCTGGTGTGGCTTTTGTGGACGGCGGGTTCGTGACCGGCCAGCATTTCAGTCGACATTGACGACCACTCGACCCGGACTCATAGCGGACAGCGTGCGATCCTGCATCTACTCATCCCGGAGCATGTCCAGTGGATTCGTCGCCGCAGCGCGACGCGCCGGGAGATAGCACGCCAGTAACGAACCTGCGCCGACGGAGAGCGTCACGAGAATCAGTATGAGGGGATCGTGCGGACTGATGCCGAAGACGAGATGCCGGAGCACGTCGCCGGTGGCCAGCGTCGCGAGCAAACCCACGGTAATTCCTGCCGCGGT
>QHWT01000057.1:0-77030 GCA_003222675.1 Acidobacteriota bacterium
ATAGGCGCGAGCGAGCGTGAAGTGCAGGCCCGGGCTGTCCGGCGCGAGCGTGATGCCGGTCTGCAGCTCCTTGATCGCCCCGTCGATATCGCCGGTCTCGAGCAGCGCCTGGCCGAGCGCTTTCCGCGCCGGGAACGCGTTCGGCGCCGCAGTCACCGCCTGCCGCGCCCAGGGCAGCGCCGTCGGCGCATCGCCCTGTTTCAGGTACTCGTACGCGATCTGCATCAACGCCGATGCGTGGCCGGGCTGCAGCTCGAGTTCGCGTTTGAATTCCTCGATCGCTTTGTCTCCCTGCTCCTGCAGCAGGAAGACTCCATGTGCATAGTGCACGTTTGGCGTCTCGGGATAGCGGTCGACCAGCGCCTGAAACGCCTTGGCGGCAGCAGTGGTGTTCCGCGTCGCCATCATGTAGCTGGCCCGCCCCGCCATGAGCACCATCTCGCGCCGCGTCGCAATGCCCATCGCCTCGATCACGCGCGGATTGTCGTCCCCTTCCGCCGCGAACTCGCCAAGCGTCTCGAGCGCCTGCTCGTATTGTTCCATCCGGGTCATCAGAATGGCGGCGTGGTATCGCGCGACGCCGGCCAGGTCAGGCGTGTCACCGACCCCGAGAATGCGCGACTGTAGCAGGTGCTGCAGCGATCGGTCGTACTCCTTCAACCCGAATTCGCACAGACCGAGAAACGCATACGCGGCGCCGTTCTTCGGCGCAAGCCGCAGCACCTTGCGAAACGCATCCCGACCTTGCGTGTAATTGTCGAGCGTGTAGTACGCGGTCCCCTGATACCAGTAGCCCTCCACGTAATCGGGCTTCAGCTTCACAGTCTTCGCGTACAAATCAATTGCGTCTTCCCATCGTTCGGCTCGGCGTGCCTCGGTCGCCGCCTGCACCAGCCGATCGAATTCCGCTGACGTTGCGGTGTTCGAGCCCGCCTTTCGCGGGGACTTCGTGGTTGCGGCGGACGCCTGGCCCGATGGCCTGGAGGGCGGCCTCGCACCCGTCGCCTGCGCGTTGAGCCGCAATTGAGTCACCAGGAGGAACACAGCCACGCTCGCCGTGAGACATGGAACCCAGTTCGCCAAGCGGCGCGGCGGCATTACTCAGACCCTCCCTTGCCGCGTTGCTTCGATTGTGCTTCGACGTTCAGCTTATCGACGATCGCCTTTTCGCGCTCCGCATCTTCCTTACGCTTGAGACGATTGTAGGCAGTGGCGAGCTGCACGTGCGCTTCGATCAGATCGGGCGCATCCTTGATGATGCCTTCGAGCAATACGACGGCTTCGTCCACTTTGCCGGTCTGCAAGCGCAGGGTCGCGAGCAGCTTGCGCGCAGTCAGGTCCCGCGGGCGAATCGTTGTCGCGCGCTCGATGTATGTTTCGGCTTCCTCGAACTTCTGTACGGCCTTACGCATGCTGCCGAGCTGCAGGTTCGCTTCGAAGTCGTTGATGTTCAGATCCAGCTCCTCGCGGAATGCGCGGTCGGCTGTGTCGTGCTCGCCGAGGGCTAGCAGGCACCGACCATACAGCGAGTGGGCCGTAAGGAGTCGTGGATTGAGCTGCACGGCGCGCTTGAACTCCGCTTTCGCCGCCGGATAGTCCTGCGGCGCAAGGTAAGCGAGGCCCATGAGCAAGTGGCCTTCGGCGGATTCGCCGGCGCCGAAGATCCGATCGATGTACTTCTGACCCTCCGCTCGGTCGTCGGTGTGCAGCAGCGCAGTGCCGAGCAGGTACGCGTAAGCGAGATCGCCAGGGAACATAGGCTCGCGCGGTTTGAGAAGCGCGACCAGTTCCTGATCCTGTCCGGTCTGCAGGTAACAATCGGCAAGAACGAGATAGGCGTTTTTGGCGTCAGGATCCGACGCGACGACGCGCTTGAGTTGCGGAATCGCTTGATTGGGCCGCGCGGACTTGTAATAGGCGAGCGCAAGATTCAGACGCACCGTGCTGTTTATCGGATCCGACTTCAGCGCAGCTTCATACTGTGCGATTGCATCGTCGAACTGCCCGAGTCGCACATACGCGGCGCCGAGATTCGACAGGGCGTCCGCGCGATCGGGGATGATCGTGAGCGCCGCCTTGTATGTCTCGATGGCGCCCAGTACATCGCCGGCCTGCTGCAGCTCGAGCGCCCGCGCGAAGAGCCGCTCGAAGTCCTGGGCCTGCTGCTCCTGCGCGCGCGCGTGTGCTGCGCTCAATAGGAATAGAAGAAGGGTGAAGAACCGGGCCATAGATACAGGGTGCCGCAAGGTCAGAGTGTACCCCCAAAAACACGACGAGGAGGAGAGTCGTTCAGCTCTCCTCCTCGGTTTCATGGAAGAAGTCAGGAGCCAGGAGCTAGAGCGTCACGGATGTCATCTCTTTTGACGCTCCAGCTTCCAGCTTCCAGCTTCTGACACGCCCGCTGACAATCAGAAGTAGTACTTCAGGACGAGCTCAATCACGCGGTGTCCGCGTTTCAGATTCACCTTCCCGAAGTTGTCCTTCGTCTGCGGGGTGAAATCGAATCCCTGCGTCGGATCGCACACGTCCGTGAAACCGCCCGCGCCGTTTGGCACGTGGCTGACCCGCACCCGGCACGTGGTGTCCAGCAGCAGGTTGATGTCGTTCCCATCGACTGCGGTCGTGGCATATGCCTGATTGAACAGGTTGAAGAACCCGATTCGGAACTGAAGCCTCTGTTCGCCAACCGTCGAGAAGTTCTTGAACAGGGTCAAGTCGTGGTTGAAGCGCGTAGGCTGCCGGAGGTTGTACCGCGGCACGAGGTCGCCGTTGCTGCCGAACTCGGGCACCGAGATACAGTTGATGTCCAGAACCTTCTCGCCGACACCGCCGTTCCCCGTGCGCGGATCGCAGGTAAAGACGGGCGCCAGCGCATTTCCGCCGTTGTTGCTCGGGCCGACGACGTCAGAGGTGCCGAAGTACGCGGCGGCGATCCCTCCGCTTCCTGCGTCGCCAGCGAACGTGAGCCGGTACGGAATGCCGCTGGCCATGGATGAGATCCCCGATACCTGCCAGCCGTTCAGAATGCCGCGGCCGATCGGATTATTCATCCCGCTTTTCGCGCCGTCGGGCAGGAACGCGTTCCACGACACGTTGAGCACGTGCGTCCGGTCCTCGTTCAGCACGCCGTAAGTGCGCCTCGGATCGTACGGGTCGATCGAGCTGTACTCGCCACCGAGCGTGCCGCGATTGCGGCCCAGCGTGTACGCGACGAAGTACTGCAGGTGGCGTCCCGTCTGGCGGCTCAACGTGAGCTGCATCGAGTCGTAGTTCGATTCGCCACGGAAGTCATACGATGTGATTCCGTTCAGCGCATTGAACTTCCGGAACGACGCAAGATTGTCGCCGACGCTCGCCACCGCGACGCGGTTGACGGGATTTGAGAGGTCGACGCCGTTGAACGTTCCGCTGTTCAATATTCCAAACGGCATCACGTTTCCGTTGCTGCGGCTCACCAGATTACGGCCGCGTGTGCCCACGTAGCTGAGTTCGACCACCTGATCGAACGGCACTCGCCGCGCGTAAGAGACGCTGAAGCTGTGCGTCTTCGGCCACACGAACGAGTTCGGTGTCAGCGAGTTGATGCCGATGCTGCCGACGCGGTTCGCCAGAGTGGCTTCGTGCGCGGTGTCGTAGTTGAGACCGACTCCATTGCCGTAACCGCCGCCGGCCCAGAAATCAGTGCCGACATTGTACCTGTTAGGCGGCAGGTTGAGCGTTTGATCGTATTCGACGTTCCCCATATTGCGGTTGTAGAAGAGCCCGTAACCGCCGCGGATCACGTTTCGGCTCTCGCCGTCGATATTCCACGCGATGTTGACGCGTGGCAGCGCAAACGGCGATCGGTTGGGCAGGATACCGGCCTTCGCGCATCCGGTGTAGACGTAGCACACACCGTTGACGCGCTCGAACGTCCCCGGGTCGAGGAAGGCACCCTGCGACGGATCGTACAGCGTCGGCGAGAAGTAGCCGCCTTGCCCATTCAGCTCCTGGTTGTTGGTCCAGGAACCAAACCGCACGCCGTACTCGAGCGTGAGATTGTTCCTGAGCTTCCAGCTGTCCTGCGCGAACGCGTCGATGTCCCAATAGCGGAACTCGCCGTACGGTTCGCCGACTGCCGGCTGACCGTTCTTCTGGCTGATGATTTTCGTCGCCGTGCCCTGCGTGAGAGAGCCAATCCTGCCGACGAGCATGTCCGCCGCCGAGTTGCCAGTTCCCGTGTCGTTGTCGGTGCCGAACCAGAGTTGGCCGGCCGTGTTGTTATCGAAGTTCTGCTGCTTCTGTCCGCGCTCGATCGCGATGCCGAATTTCATCCCGTGCGAGCCGGCGAGTTTCGTGAGCTTGTCGCTGAACTGCAGCGCATCGTTATGCGCGAAGACATCGTTGGACTTCGCCCACAGGTTGCCTACCTGACCGCTGCCGCCCCAGCCGTGGAGAAGATCCGTCGGAAGGTATGGGCTCGGCGGTGGTCCGGGGAACTGGATCCCCTGGAAGGTCACCCCATTGTGGCCTTGCAGCAGGATGCTCGGGTCCTTGAAGCGATTGTCGAGCGTCAGACGGCTGAAGCTGACGAGGGCTTCGTTCGTCATCGACGGACTCAACACCGAGACGAGGTTGCCCGCGTACGAACGGCCGACGTTCTCGCCGATATTTGGCGTTGGAAGTGCGACAACATCCCCCGGTGCCCACCACACGCCGCGTGGGCTCTCCGCCGTTTCGGTCTCGTGGGCGGCGCGGACGTACGCCTTCGTGCTGTTGCTGATGTTCCAGTCGAACCGCGACTTGAAATCCGTCCGGTTCGTCGGCTCCAGCCGGCTGTACACGTAGTTGTACAGGTTTTTCGGATCGTTGTAGTTCACGTCTGGATACAGGCTCGCGAAATACTGGCCGAGCGGCGTCATATACGGCCGCATGTCATTGTTCGGCGCCGGATCGCCCGCACCAGGGAAGCCCCTTGGGATCTTGAGCTGCGCGACACTGTTCAGATTCGAGCCGCGGTTCGCCAGCAGTTCGCTGAAGTCACCATTCTTCATCGCCTGCGAAAACGTTCGCGTGAAGTGCGACCCTGAGTCGACCTGCTGCCGCTGTCCCTCGAATGCGACGAAGAAGAACAGTTTGTCCCGGTTCTTCGTGTAGCTGTCGCCAAACGAGATCGGGCCGCCGACGTTTCCACCGGGATACTGGTATGTGCTCTTCGGCTTCACGGTGCCGGCGATCGAATTGGATCGGTCGTTCGCCGCGAGTCGATAGTCGCGCCAGTAGTCGTAGGCCTCGCCATGGAACTTCGACGAGCCTGATTTCGTCACCCCGCTGACGTTCATGCCGCCCGTGCCGTACTCGGCGGCGAAGTTCGAGCTCTGCACCTTGACTTCCTGAACCATGTCGTTGTTCAGGGAAACGATCACGCCGCTGTTGCTGCCGATGTCGATGAGCGACGAACCGTCGAGCGCGACAGTGTTGCTCGAGGAGCGGATGCCATTCACCGTGTAGCCCTGCGTGTTGTTGCCGCCGCCGCCGAAGCTCACCGATTCACCCTGGTTGAACTCGGTGACGACACCCGGCAGGATGCGGAGGAGCTCGAGGGCGCTTCGGCCGACGACCGACAGGTTGTCGATCTGTTTCGCATTCAAGACGCCCTCGCGAGCGCCAGTTTCCGTCTGGACGTATTCCTGCTGCCCAGTGACGGTGACGGTCTCGCTCTGCTGGCCGACCTCGAGACGCACGTCGATGCCCCGCGTGTCATTCGGACTCAGCGCGATGGATTTTCGCTCGTACGTCTTGAACCCGGATAGTTCCACCTTCAGGTCGTACGTGCCAGGGAACAGGGCCGCAAACAGGTACTGACCGCGATCATCGCTGACCGTGGTCTGTAGTCCTTTGTTCCCTGCGTTCGTGACGGTGACGGTCGCACCCGGCAGCACGCCGCCACTAGTATCTTGGATAGTGCCCCGAACCGAGGCAGTGGTGGAGCCCTGACCGAAGGCGGCGGTACTTGTTAGCAGCAACGTGCACAGCGTTGCCGTTGCCCACGCCGCTACGGAGGCCACGTCCTTCGAACGTGCCCGTGACACACAGGTCAACATGCTCTCTCCTCCCCCGTACCAGAACAGACGAATACCTCAGGCTGAGGTATAGCCGTGAAGCCTATGAGCTGAACGTGGGCGCGTCAACCCGCATAAGGGGGGATAGCCGATATGTCGAAAGACATATCGGGGTCAGACCCCGGCGGAATTGGCGACTGGGGTCAGACCCCGGTTGGTGGATTACACACTTTTTCAGGTTCCTAGCTGGACAATACCACGCTGCAGGGCGACGGTGACGGCCTCCGTCCGGTCCGTCACGCCAAGCTTCCCGAGAATGCTGCTCACGTGCAGCTTGACCGTGCCTTCGGTGATGTCCAATGCGTCGCCGATCTCCCGGTTGCGCCGTCCGCCGACCAGCAGCCTGAGCACTTCGATTTCTCGCATCGACAGTTCCGAGTGCGCGACGCGGTCGGCCAGACGCGCCGCCACCTCCGACGGAATGTGACGCTGCCCCACGGCCGCCTTCCGGATCGCCCGCATCAATTCTTCGCGCTGCACCGACTTGACGAGGTACGCCATCGCCCCGGCCTGGAGCGCTCCGTAGATCTCTTCGTCGCACACGTAGGTGGACACCATCACGATCCGCGCGTCGGGAAATTCGCGGCGAATGGCCTGGATCGTTTCCGCGCCGTTCATGCCGGGCAGCCGCAGATCCATCAACGTCACGTCCGGACGATGGGTCCGGAACAAGGCCTGCGCCTGTTCGCCGGACGAGGCTTCCGCGCACACCGTCATGTCCGGCTCGAGCGCGATGATGCTGGCCAGCCCCATGCGGACCAGGTAATGATCGTCGACGAGCATGATCTTCAGTTTGTCCGCCATGATTCCACCACCCGGGGAAGGGCCCTCGCATCCGTGTGACGTTCGGCAGGAACAGTGACCGACAGGCGCGTGCCGTTGCCGATCGCGGAATCGATGTGCAGCACGCCGCCGATCTTGTCGGCGCGCTCGCGGATGCCCTGCAGGCCGAAGTGACAACCCGGCATGTCTTGCGCACCATGTCCCAAGCCACATCCATCGTCGGTGACGATGAGCGTGGTGGCGTCGGGCTGGAACCGGATCACGATCTCGATGTGCCGCGCGCCGGAGTGTTTCAGGGCGTTCGTGAGCGCCTCGAGACCGATCCTCAGCAGGTGGTGCTCGAGCGCGGCGTCGAGCCGTTGGAGCGATCCCTCGACATGCACGTTCGGGATGACGGCGGTTCCGACCGTCATCTGACGCACGAGATTCGTGAGCGCACCAGCGAGGTCGCGGCTCTCCAGCGCCTGCGAACGCAGATCCATGACGGACCGTCGCGTTTCTTCGATGCTGTAGCGCAGCATCTGCCGCGCCACGTCGAGCGATTGCTGCGCGACATCGGGACACGCCTTGAGGCTGGCCGACACTGCCTCGAGTTGAAGCGCGATACCGGTGAGCCCCTGCTCGAGCGTGTCGTGCAGCTCGCGGCCCACGCGAGTGCGTTCGGTCAGGACCGCTTGGTACTGCTGGCGCTTTCTGTTCGCGGTGGCCCTGACCCAGATGCCGGCGCCGCCGGAAACGAACGTGAGGAGCACGAGCATCACCACGCTGTGACCCAGCGTCCACCACGGAGCCGCGGAAATGAGCGCGACGTCGGCCGGCGATCGGAGGAACAACCGGAACGACGGCGGCGGTCCCCAGTGGTACGAGTACACGCCCGTTACCGCCACAACGCTTCCCGGCCGGATCCGCTCGAGCGCGTCGATGCCCGCATCTTCGGGGAGGTCCGCTTCGAAGACGGTCTCGCCGACTTTGAGCACCAGGATCCGATCGGTCGGATTCCTGAGCAGGCTGAGCAGGTTGCCCTCCATGTGCACCAGCGCTGCATCGTTCTCGGGTGTCATCACGTTGGTGGTGGCCAGTCGCAGAGGCGACGGCTCGGCGGCGGCACTTCCCGTTACCTTGAATACGGCATTCGTGACGATGGGCTTTCCCGGCGTGACGGCAGGAAACCCGACGACTTCGACAATCGCGCCGGGTCGGACGCGCTGAGGCTGCTCGGTCTCGATCCGCGCTCCGCCGCTCCCGTCGTCCACGTACAACACATGACGCACGTGGCGGAACTTCGTCGTGCTGGTGAAGTCGCTGACCTCGACCGCGTGTCCGGGCACATAGCAGGTGACGACGCCGCGCACACGAATGCGTCGGTTCGCTTCGCCGTCGGCCGAATAGTTGTAGAGGCTGCGGATCGTGCGCGTCGGGAGTGAGAATGGATCGGGCGCCGGCTCCAGCACTGTGATGTCGCGCGTGTGACCCACAAACAACGAGACGCCTCGAAGCTGCTCGGTCGGCCCGAACAGCGTGCCGACGTTGCCGCGCAGGCGGACGCGCGCGTCGATGAAGCGCGCCAGATCGCCGGACGAGTAGTCCCAGAACGTCGAACGCACGATGCCGTCTCCATAGGCGACATCTACGAATAAGGTGTGCATGCTCGGGTCCGACGACAACCACGCGCGCTGCACCACGCCGACGATCTCCACGTAATCGCAGTCGTGCCGTCCCGTCAGCATTGCGGAGAACGGAATGTGCTTCGGTCGCGGGAGCGGCGCGCGTCCGAGGCGCCGAATGGCCGTCGGCTGGACGTTGGGCGCGAACCCGCCGCGGACGGTGCGCCCCTCGATCTCCACGAGATCGCCACGCTGCAGCTCCGACCATGCCGGCACTTTCTTCCGGTCGGCGGGCGGAACGACGAACTGGCCGAACGCGCCGTCGTGAATCATCAGGCCGACATCAGCGATCTCGTCGATATGCGTCACGATGGCCCGAACACGGACGGGATAGCCCCTGGCGCCTTGATCCTGCGAAAGGGCGCGAATTTCCTGAACTGTCGTCAGAACGGGAAGGGCGCGGACGGTGTCGGACTGGGCCGCCGCAGGTGGTGCGAAGAGGCCAGCCAGCAGGGCGAGCGCGCTCGGTCGCAGAAGCCAGGCACGCACAGTGGCGGCATAGTAGCGCGGCCCAGCTGTCCCGTCCAGCGCCGGTCGGGCCCCTCGGGCGCGTTGCCAAGCTGTCGCCCCTTCTGTAATCTTCACCGTCAGCGATGCCTGCGGATGTCCGGCGCTCATCAAAACACGGCAGCCAGGACTTCGGTGCCAGGCACCCGACGCACCTTCGTGGCCTGAACATCGATCGCGTGCTGTCGATTGCGATCGATCGTTCCGGAACGTTCACCCGCGCGGAGCTGATCGAAGCATCCGGCCTGTCCGCCCCGACCATCGGCAGCCTGACGTCGCACCTGATTCGCACAGGCGTGATCACGGATCTGGGGACCGCACCGTCGCGCGGCGGCCGACGCCCGTCCCTGATGGAGTTCAACGCGCGGCACGCGTTTGTCGGCGGGATCGACGTCGGCCCGACACGCACGCGGCTCGCCGTCGCCGATCTCCGGGGCGCGCGGCTCGGTCATCAAATCGTCGACACACCTACGTCGCTCCCGCCGCCGCAGATGCTGCTGCGCCTGGCTGCTGCCTTCAAGTCGCTGGTGCGTTCCGCGGGAGCGCCGCTCGGCCGCCTCATTGCTGTCGCGGCCGGCGTGCCCGGGATCGTCCGCCCGCACGACGGGGTGGTCGCGTTTGCGCCGAACCTGAGCGGCTGGCACGACGTCCCGATGCGCGACATCCTGACGCGCGAGCTGCGGACGCCGGTGCTCATTGATAACGACGTGAACCTGGCGTTGTTGGGAGAGCACTGGCAAGGCGCCGCGCAGGGTCACGAGACCTGCGCGTTCGTCTTCGTGGGGACCGGCATCGGCGCCGCCATCCTGATCGATGGCGCGCTGCACCGCGGCCATCACGACATGGCCGGAGAAATCGCCGTCATGTGCATGGGGCCGGAATATGTCGATCGCGACTTCGGCACGCACGGCTGCCTGGAAGCGCTCGCGGGACTCGACGCGCTCAAGACGCGGTGGACCGGTCGCGTGCCGTCAAACCACGATCACTGGATCCCGGCGCTGCTCGCCGCGGCCGCAGCGGGTGACGAGCAGGCACGAGAGGCGGTTACCGAGACCGCGCGGTTCATCGGCATGGCCACGGCGAACGTCGGCGCCGTTGTCGATCCTTCCATCGTGGTTCTCGGCGGAGCGATGTTCGCGCAGGCCGAGCCTTTCGTCGACGAAGTGCGGCGCATCGTCCATCAACTGTCGCGAACGCCGTTCGACGTCGTGTCCGCTGCGCTCGGCAAGGAGGCGCCGGTGGCGGGTTGTCTGCTGGTTGCTGCGGCCGAGGCGCGCCGTCAATTGCGCCAGCGGATCAGGGCTGCGTCTGCGTGACGGGGGGATTCTCCCGCCTGAAGGCGGAAGCCACGAGTGAGGTATGTAGAAGGCCGGGTCTTCAGACCCGGCGTAATGCTGGCGGACCTGAAGGTCCGCCCTACTTGGTGATCGTGACGATCTGATTCCCCTTCACGCGCTCCTGCTTCGTGGTCGTCCCATCGGGCCAGCGGACCTCGATGCTGTCCACAACCTCCGCTGATCCCAGGCCGAAGTGCTGGCGCATGTCGTTCTGTGAAATGTAGCTCGTGCCGCTCTGGATGAGCGCGCGTTGACGCACCGCGCCGGTGGTGACAGTGATCACTGCGCCGATCGCGTCGGTGTTCGGCGCGGCGCCTTTCAGTTTGACAATCACCCAGTTGCCGGCTGATGTGAGCTCGTTGTGCAGGACCTGCGGCCCGCCGTCGAGATCGTTGATGACGACATCGACGCGCCCGTCGTTGTCGATGTCTCCCATGGCCAGGCCGCGGCTGACGCGTGGCTCGGTCAGCACCGGCCCAAACCTCGTCGAAACGTCTTCGAACGTGCCGTCGCCGCGGTTGCGATAGAGCAGCTTGCGCTGCCGGTAGCCCGCCGACACGCCCATCTTCACCTTATCGAGCTGCGGATACACGTGACCGTTGATGGCGATGATATCCGCCCACGTGTCGTTGTCATAGTCGAGAAATGCATCGCCCCAGCCCACATAGGGAAGACTGCTCGCCGCGGTGCGCGAGCGGAACGACACGTCGGAAAAATGATCGCCGTCGTTATGGTAGAGCGCGTTGTATTCCTCGGCGAAGTTCGTCACGAAAAGGCTGAAGCGCCCGCTGTGATCGTAATCGCCGAGCGCGACGCCCATGCTGCCTTGTTCGGCGCCGTCCTCGCTGACGGCAACGCCGAGCGGAAACGCCTGCTCCTTGAACGTGCCGTTCTTCTGGTTCACGTACATGAAGTTCGGCGTCGAGTCGTTCGCCACATACAGGTCCGGCCACCCGTCGTCGTTGTAGTCGAACCACGCGATGCCAAGCCCGAAGTATCCGCGCGGATCGGAAACCCCCGCTCTGTCCGACACGTCGGTGAAGCGGCCGTTCCCGTCATTGCGAAAGAGGAGATCGGATTCGCCCTGCAGGCCTCGCGGCCCGCACTGCACGGCGATGCCGCGGTACTCGCAGGTCTTGTCTTTGCCGAATTCCGGCAAGTGCGCGAGATCGATCTTCACGTAGCGGCTGACAAAGAGATCGAGATGGCCGTCGCGATCGTAGTCCGCGAAGCCGCAGCCGGCCGACCATCCACTCGCGCCGACGCCGGCGCGTTCCGTAACGTCTTCGAACGTGCCGTCGTGACGATTGCGATAGAGATGATTGCCGCCAATCGCGGTGACGTAGACGTCTTCCCAGCCGTCGCCGTTCTCGTCGCCGGTGCAGACGCCCATGCCCCAGCCGGGATGCGCAAGGCCCGACTTCCCGGTGACGTCTTCGAACCGGCCGCTTCCCAGGTTGTGATAGAGCGCGCTCTGCGCGGCGTTCGAGTTGCCGGCTGTTTCGACGGTCAACGAATCGACGAAATAAATGTCGGGCAGCCCGTCGTTGTCGTAGTCGAACAGCGCGACGCCGCCGCTCATCGATTCGACGATGAACTTCTTTTCCGGAGCGGCGTGATGCTCGAACGTGATGCCGGCGTCCTTGGTGATGTCGCGAAAGAGGATCGCGGCGGGTGATGCGGGCTGCATCGCGCCCGCGGCGGTGACGCACGTGACGGCGAGGAACAGCCCCGGAACCCTGATCGTCACTGGCGGCTGCCGCCCACGAACCCGGCTTCGCGGAGCGCCTTGACGGAGGCTTCCATCGCGCGCAGCTTCTGCTGGTAGCGCTCGACGTAGCGTTGTGCACTTGCCTCGTCGCCGAGGCGCGCATAGACCAGGCTCAATTGGTAGTCCGGTTTGGGAGAGCGCGGATCAGCATCCGCCGCAGCGATGAGCGCGTCGCGCGCCTCGGGGCATCGATAGCCGCAACAGGATCCGGCGCCTTCGTCTGCGCCTGGGCAGCGCTCATCAGTGCGACGAAGGGGAGGAGCAGGATGAACACTGTTTTTGAAATCGAAGGGTCGAAGGCGTGTCGAAGAATCGAAGCTTGATTCATTGTTGTCACTTCGACACTCCGATGGTTGTTCGACTCTTTGATTTGAAGATCATTGTACCCTCACCGCGCGCCCGACAGCCACGAGCGCGCCTGTGCGATCTGGGTCTGGTAGCGATCCGGGGGCGCTGTCGCCGCGAAAAATTCCAGATACGGCCGAGCCTGCGCAATGCGACCGGCGCGAGTGAGAGACGCGCCGAGCAGATACAGCCGTCCGTACTCGGACGGATCCAGCGACGCGGCGGTCTTCCACTCAGCGAACGCCGCATCCTTTCGTCCCGCGTCGGCATGAAGTGCACCGAGCGAGCTGTGCGCGCGCGCGAGTGACGGGTTTTGCGCAATCGCGGACTCGAACGCGCGGCGCGCCTCGTCGGGACGATCCGCCATCAGTCCGACCGTCCCGATGTGGACCAGCAGCATCGCGTTGTTGGGCGCCTGCGACCGCGCGCGCTGGAGCGTCGCCAGCGCCGCATCGAACTGCCGCAGGCGCGCCTGCGCAAGGCCGAGCGACACGAGCACCTCGATGTCGGGCGCCTCAGAATCGGTGGCAGCGAACGGCGTGAGCACGCGCACCGCCTCCGCGGGCTGCCCCGCATCGGTCAGATATGCGCCGAGGAGCCCCGCGGTCTGTGCGTTCTGTGGCGCGAGCACCAGCGCCCTTCGGATAGCGGCGGCGGCCGCGGGCAGGTTGCCGCTCTCGCGCTCGAGATGCCCCAGCTGCAGTTGCGCGAGCGCCATGTCGGGGTGCGCGCCTGCGAAACCGCGCGCGCGCACGAGCGCACCCTTGAGATCCCCGCCGAGATATTGACCGACGATCGCCTGGAGATCGGCGTCGAGCACGATCAAACGCTTCGGATCGTCGGCGGCCGTGTACGTCGGCCGGGATCGCGTCTCACCGCCTCCCGCATATCCGAGGCTGCGCAGCCGTTCGCGGGTTTCTGCGCTCTCGCGCGCGGCGGCAACCGGTTGCGCGTTCGCATACGGACGCAGCGCCGCCCGCATCTCGTCGACTCGACGCGCCTCTCGGTCAGCAAGGTTGCGCTGCTCCTTCGGATCCGCGCTGACGTCGTACAACTCCGGAATCGGCAGATCGATGTACTTCACGTCGCCGCGCATGACGCCGGTGACCGGCGCCCAGCCTCGGTTGAGCGCACCCGAGAACGCCTCGAAATACGTCACGAGAGTGCCGGTCTCTGTCGCGCCACGCGCGGCCGGAATCAGGCTGCGTCCGCGCAGGCCGCTCGGCAAGGGGACGTTCAGAACATCGAGGATCGTCGGCAGCGCATCGACGTGCCGTGCCGGCGTCGAGACGGCCCGTGGCGCGAGGATCGAGGGCGCATAAAGAATGAATGGCACGCGCAGCGTCGCTTCGTACGCGAAGATCCCGTGCGTCGATTCGCCGTGCTCGCCGAGCGACTCGCCATGATCGCTCGTGAAGAGGACGAGCGTGTCGCCGTCGCGGCCGCGCGACAGGATTGGCTCGAGCAGCGGGCCCAGCGCGGCATCGGCCGCCGCGACATCACCGTCGTAAGGGACGTCCCGAAAGCGCGCTGAGAACGGTGCCGGCGGCGCATAGGGGAAGTGCGGCTCGTAAATGTGCACCCAGCACAACGTGGGTTGGCCCTGCCCGGCCGCGAGCCACGCGCGCGCCCGCGCCACGGTTTCCGTCCCGCGCCGCTCCTGCTCGAGAAACGCCGGACGAGGTGTCGTGTCTACGAACCGATCGTCGTATTCATCGAATCCGCGCGCGAGGCCGAACCGGGCGTCGAGCGGAAAGGCGCTGACGAATGCGCCGGTGCGATACCCCCGCGCCTTCAGGATCGTCGCGATCGTGTCGATCGATTGTGGAAACCGGAACCCGCTGTTGTCCCGCACGCCGTGATCGATCGGCAACCAACCGGACAGAAGATTGGCATGGGAGGGCAAGGTCACGACGTTGTGCGCGTGCGCGCGATCGAAGCGCACGCCGTCACGCGCCAGCTTGTCGATCCAGGGCGTCAGGGCGCTCGCATGACCGTACGCGCCAAGGGCGTCGGCGCGCAACGTGTCGACCGTGATCAGCAATACGTTCAGCGGTCGCCGCGGATGAGGTTGTCCGGCGGATCCGGAACATCGGACCAGAAATAGAGCGGCAAGGATTGCGAGCCGGGCGAACGTCTTAGAAGACCTTGACAAAGTTAGCTCACCGCGAACACAACGGGTTTTTGTTGCCGTCTCATCAAGCCCCCCAATCGGAGGAGACCAATTCGATGCGGAAGCGTGCAGTCTTGCTGTTCGTGACCACAGGTCTTCTCGTTGCGATGGCGCAACGCACCATCGCGAGTCTCCGCGGCACTATGACGGACTCGACGCATGCCATCGTTCCAGGCGCCAGCGGTACAGTCGCCAATCAGGATACCGGCCTCACTCGCACCGTGGCTACGAATGCCGAGCGGTTGTACTCGGTCAGCGAGTTGCCCGGTCGGCCGTTATTCGATAACGGTCGAACTGCAAGGCTTCAAAACCACCAAGCGCACTGACATCGCACTCAACGTCGCCGAGGACCGCAAGATTGACCTCGAGCTTGCGACCGGCGCCTTGTCGGAGAGCGTCGAGGTGAAGGCGGAGTCGACGCCTGTCAAGACGGTTGGCTGCGATGTGTCCGGGATC
Organism: Acidobacteriota bacterium; assembly: GCA_003222675.1. Classification (GTDB taxonomy): domain Bacteria; phylum Acidobacteriota; class Vicinamibacteria; order Vicinamibacterales; family 2-12-FULL-66-21; genus QHWT01. Next base: position 15,138 of record QHWT01000057.1, read on the forward strand.
ATCAACGGCGAGCAGGATCGCGAGCTGCCGCTGAACGGCCGCAACTTCCTCGCAGCATGAACGTCCGGTCGGTGACGCTCGATCCGACGGGGACGAAGATCGTCTCCTTCGTTCCGTCAGGGACGTTCGCGCAGGCGACGCGGACCCGCGATGCGCGACAGGCGCAGTTCGGCCTGAAGGTGACGTTTTAGAAAAAGAAGAGGGCGGGTGTCGACACCCGCCCTCTTCCAGCTGCGCGCGCCTTTCCGCCCGCCATGTTTTCCGGTATCCTCACACACACTCAAGCGGGAGTTCGTCGAGTAATGCATTTACATTAGTGACGCTGCCCCCGCGTCCGCGTTAGCGTGATATGCGTGGTGAGAGAGCTGCCTCGTACCGCGCTGGAGCACGAGAACCGAATGACACGGCCGTCGCCGGAAAACCTTCGATCGTTCCTGGCAGCGGGCGTGTTCGTGTTCCTGTTGAACACGGCGTACCTCGCTGCCTTTGCCTCGCCCTCACTCTTCTACTTCATAAACGTTGTCGCGCACCTGGTCCTCGGGATCGTCCTCGCCAGCGTCTACGCCCGGCGACTCTTCGCCGAGCGTCGCCAGGCGCGGCTTTGGATTGTCGCGGCGTCGATGGTGCTTGCCGCGGGCGTCCTCGCGGGGCTGGCGATTGCGGTCGTGGGTGCCGCCGGACATTTCCGCTGGCTGTTACCAACGCATATCGCGCTGTCGGTCGCCGGCGGCGTGCCCCTCCTTATTTATGGAGGCGCGATCGGCTACCGGCGGCTTACAGGGCCGCGCCGCGTCAGGTTCGCCGCCGCATGTGCCGCCGTCTGGCTCTGCGCGCTCGCGTCGGTGGTCGCGGCGTGGCGCTACGACGCCTCACGCAGGCTGCAGTACCGCATCCTGAATCCGCTCGAGGCGCCGCTCGCGATGGATGAGGAAGGCGCCGGCCCCGACAGCCCGTTCTTCCCCTCGTCGGCGGACACCAACGTGCACCGCACGATTCCCGCCACGTTCTTCATGACCAGCCAGAGCTGCGGCCGGTGTCACGTCGACATCTACGACCAGTGGAACTCGTCGGCGCATCACTTCTCGTCGTTCAACAACCAGTGGTATCGCAAGTCGATCGAGTACATGCAGGACACGGTCGGGACGAAGCCGTCGAAATGGTGCGCCGGTTGTCACGATCACGCGGTGTTCTTCAATGGCCGATTCGATCGCCCCATCAAGGATCAGATCGACACGCCCGAAGCGCAGGCGGGCCTGAGCTGCACGTCGTGCCACGCGATCACGCACGTGCGCAGCACGATGGGTCAGGGAGATTTCGAGATCGAGTACCCGCCGCTGCACGATCTCGCCGCGAGCGATAACCGGGTGCTGCGCTTCATGCACGACCAGCTCACCTACATGGATCCGAAGCCGCACCGCGAGATCTTCCTGAAACCATTCCATCGGGAACAGACGCCTGAGTTCTGCTCGTCCTGTCACAAAGTGCACCTGGACGTGCCGGTGAACTCGTATCGCTGGTTCCGCGGCTTCAACGACTATGACAACTGGCAGGCCTCGGGAATCTCGGGCGAAGGGGCGAGATCGTTTTACTACCCCAAGGCGTCTCAGAAGTGCGCCGACTGCCACATGCCGAAAGTGAAGTCGAACGATCCGGCAGCAAAGGACGGCTTCGTCCGATCGCATCGCTTCGCCGCCGCGAACACCGCGCTGCCGTTCGTGAACGGCGACAAGGCGCAGCTCGAAGCCGTGCAGAACTTCCTGCGTGACGGGCAGGTCTCGGTTGACGTGTTCGGCCTCGTGCGAGCGCCGGAGCCGTCCGGTAGCGCGAAGGCCACACAGGTCGCCAAGCCCGGATCCGAACCGGCGCTGGCCAGCACGTTTGCGGTTGGCGAAGAGTCCATGAACTTCGGCGCCGCGAGCAACTATCTTGCGCCGCCGGCGGAGGTGATTGCGCCGCTCGACAAGGTCGGCGCCAGCGTGCGTCGCGGCGATTCGGTCCGCATCGAGGTCGTCGTGCGCACGCGGAAGGTCGGCCACTTCTTCCCGGGCGGCACCGTCGACGCGTTCGACGTGTGGGTCGAGCTCGAAGCGGTGGACGAGAACGGCCGCACGATCTTCCACAGCGGGAGCGTGGAGGACGGCGGCCGCGGTCCGGTCGAGAAGGGCGCCCACTTCTATCGAAGCCTCCTGCTCGACGAGCACGGCAACATCATCAACAAGCGCAACGCCTGGGCCGCGCGATCGCTCGCGTACGTTCGGCTGATCCCGCCCGGCGCCGCGGACACGATTCATTACCGCCTGCAGATTCCGGAAGACGCCGGTACCCGCATCACGGTGCGCGCGAAGGTGAACTATCGCAAGTTCATGTGGTGGAACACGCAATTTGCGTTTGCCGGCGTCAGGGATCCGTCCGACATCAAGCCGGCTGTCGCGCCGTCGTACGACGATGGGCGATGGCTGTTCACGGGCGACACGTCAAAGGTGTCAGGAGGGATCAAGGCGATTCCCGATATCCCGACGACCGTGATGGCGGAGTCGAAAGCGGAGCTGAGGGTGCTGCCGCGTGGCGCATCGCTGCCCGATACGAAGCCGCTGATGACGCCGCCCGTGCGCGAACGCTGGAACGATTACGGCATCGGCTTGCTGCTTCAGGGGGACATCACGAACGCAGAGAACGCGTTCCTGAAAGTCACCCGGATGGAGCCCGGATACGCGGACGGATGGGTGAACGTGGCCCGCACGCGTATCCAGCAGGGGAACATGAGCGACGCGGAGTCGATGCTGCGCAAGGCGCTCGAAATCGATCCCGAGCTGGCGAAGACCCACTTCTTCCTCGGCACCGCGCTGAAGGCGCTCGGCCGGTACGACGAAGCGGTCGAGCATCTCAAGAAGGCTTCCACCAGCTACCGGCGCGATCGGGTCGTTCTCAATCAGCTCGGACGCGTGCTGTTCCTGCAGCGTCAATTCCGGCCATCGGTCGACGCGTTCCAGAGAGTGCTCGCGATCGATCCGGAAGATCTGCAGGCGCACTACAACCTGATGCTCGCCTATCAGGGGCTTGGTGAGACGGCCTCAGCGGAGCGCGAGCGCCAGCTGTACTTGCGATTCAAGGCCGACGAGTCGTCACAGGCGATCACCGGTCCTTACCGCCAGTTGCATCCTCAGGACAACAACGAGCGGCAGCAGATCCACGAGCACGTGACGGCGGCCTCGCCTCCCAAGCCACAGCCGGCGCGCGGCACGGCCGTCGGCGGGCAGATTCCATGACCAGCGTGCGGCGCATCGCCGCCTTCATCGTCGTGGTCGGCGCATCCGCCGCGTTGCTGGTCGGCGCTCCCGGCATTGCCATCACGTTCACCGACGTCACCGCCGCATCAGGCATCAAGTTCCGTCACGTGAACGGCGCGTTCGGCAAGAAGTACCTGCCGGAGACGCTGGGATCCGGCTGCGCATTTCTGGACTTCGACAACGACGGCTGGCAGGATGTGCTGCTCATCAACTCGATGCCATGGCCGTCGCGGCAGGGCCCGCCGTCGTATCCCGCGCTCTACCGGAACAATCACGACGGCACGTTTACCGACGTCACACGCCAGGCGGGGCTGGCGGTGCAGATGTACGGCGTAGGTGTCGCCGCCGCCGATTACGACAACGACGGGAACATCGACATCTACATCACGGCGCTCGGACCGAACCACTTGTTCCACAATCTTGGCGGCGGCAAGTTCAAGGACGTCACCATTACCGCGGGTGTGGGCGATCCGGCATTCTCGACGAGCGCGATGTGGTTCGACTACGACCGCGATGGCAAGCTCGACCTGTTCGTGGCGAACTACGTGCAGTGGACGGCGGAGGGGGATCTGTACTGCACGCTGGACGGCAAAACGAAATCGTACTGCACGCCGGAATCGTACAAGGGACAAAGCGCGACGCTGTACCACAACCGCGGAGACGGCACGTTCGAAGACGTCACGCGCAAGGCTGGCCTGTACGATCCATCGAGCAAGGCGCTGGGCGTTGCGCTGATCGACGTCGCCGCTGACGGCTGGCCCGACGTCTTCGTCGCCAACGACACGCAGCCGAACAAGCTTTATCGGAACCGCCACGACGGCACGTTCGTGGACCAGGGGATGACGGCAGGCGTCGCCTTCAACGAAGCGGGCGTGGCGCGCGCCGGCATGGGCGTCGATGCGGCTGACTACGATGGCTCCGGCCGGCAGGCGATCATCATCGGTAACTTCTCGAACGAGATGATGGCGCTGTACGCGAACGAGGGAAACGGCCTCTTCATCGACGAAGCCCCCTCGTCCACGATCGGGCAGGCGTCGCTGCTCACGCTGACGTTCGGCTGCTTCTTCTTCGACGCGGACCTCGACGGCCTGCTCGACATCTTTGCTGCCAACGGCCACGTCTCGGACGACATCAACAATGTGCAGCCGAAGGTCACCTACGCGCAGCCCGCGCACCTGTTCAGGAATCTCGGCGCGAAGAAGTTCGAGGACATTAGCACGAAATCAGGGACCGCTCTCCAGCAGCGCGTCGTCGCGCGCGGCGCCGCATATGGCGATATCGACAATGACGGCGACCTCGATCTCCTGATCACCACGAACAATGGTCCCGCGCGGCTGCTGCGGAACGACGGCGGCAACCGCAATCACATGCTGCGCGTGAAGACCATCGGAACAGAGTCGAACCGCGACGGCATCGGCGCGAAGGTGCGCGTGACGACCGACACCGGCCCCGCGCGCCAGGTCACAGTGAAGACCGGATCCAGCTACTGCTCCCAGAGTGAACTGCCGCTCACGTTCGGCCTGGGAACGTCCACGAGCGTGAAGTCCATCGAGATCACGTGGCCGAACGGCAAGGTGGAACGGCTTCCGGGCACCGCGTCCGATCAGGTGCTCACGGTGCAGGAAGGCAAAGGCGTCATCCGCGCGGAACCGATCCGGCGCACATCATGACCGCTCGCGCCGGCGCCGTTGTCATTGCTCTCATTTGTGGCTTCCGTCTTGAGGCGGAAATCTTCCAGCAGACCACACGCCCCGCCGCGACCGAGACCGATCGGATCGAGAACGCGTACCGCGCGAGCAATCGCGGTGTTGCGCGCCTCGAGCAATTTGACTACGACGCCGCGGCGGACGCGTTTCGCGAGGCGCTCCGGATCGAGTCGACGCTGGCGCCCGCGCGAGTGAATCTGGCGATTGCGCTCTACTACGCGGGGCAGATCGACCCCGCGCAGAAAGAGGCGCAAGCCGCCGCCGTGGCTCTGCCCAACGCCGCGCAACCTCCTTATCTGCTCGGCCTCATCGCCAAGGGACAGAACAGGTCTGACGAGGCAGCTGCCGCGTTCAGGCGTGTGCTGCAGATCGATCCTGACGATGTGGGCGCGCGCGTGAACCTCGGCCAGGTCTATCTGCAGGAGCGCAACACGAAAGAGGCGCTGCCGCTCTTTCGCGAGGCGCTCGCGCGCGAGCCCTATAACGTTACGGCCGCGTACGGCCTTGCGACGACACTGCTGCGCGCCGGCGAAGCGGATGCCGGGCGCGACGCGATGCAGCAGTTTCAGAAGCTGCGCGACAGCGCGTACGGTGTCACCTATGCGCCCGGCTATCTGCAGCAGGGGCGCTACGCCGAAGCCATCGTCTCAACCGGCGCCGAGCCGGAGCTCGTGAACGAAGAGACGCCACGCGTGACGTTTGCGGACGCGACGGCGCAGGGATTTGCGCAGGCGCCGCGCGGGCAGCCGTCAGCCACGGGCGGCCTGACGCTATTCGACATGGATGGTGACGGCGACCAGGATCTGCTGGTGGTTGACACGGCGTCGCTGCACCTGTATCGCAATGATGCCGGACGCTTTACCGATGTGACCGCCGAGAAGAAGCTTGACGTGCGCTTGCCTGGAGGAGGGATCGGTGCCGTCGCCGGGGACTTCGACAATGACGGGAAGCCCGATCTGTTCCTGTTACGCAACGACGGTGCGCGCCTGTTGCACCAGCGTGACGACAGGACCTTTGAGGATGTGACGAGCGCCGCTTTCGGATCGATGGGGGGAACCGTCGCGCGGACCGCGGCGTTCGTGGATGTCGATCACGACGGCGATCTCGATCTCGTGATCGCCGGGACGGCAGCCAGGGGCCGCCTGCTGCGCAACAACGGCAACGGCACCTTCACCGACATCGCGTCCACCGCCGGCTTCAGTGGATCTGCGGCGAAGGGGCTCGCGATCGTGCCGACCGACTTCGACAACCGCCGCGACATCGATCTCCTCGTGCTGAACGAGGACCGGGCGCCCGCGCTGTATCAGAACATGCGCGACGGCACGTTCAAGGACGTCGCGCAGGACGTGGGGCTTGCGGCGATCGGCGCCGCGAGCGCTATCGCGGCCGGCGATGTGAACAAGGACAGCTTTACCGATTTTTTCATCGCGCGCGTCGGGCAGCCGCCCGTGTTCGCGTTGAGCGACGGCCGCGGCAAGTTCGTCCTGCGCGACGCGCCCGCCGGGACCGCCGGCGCCATCGCGGCGCAGTTCGTGGATTACGACAACGACGGCCTGCTGGACCTGCTCGTCTCGGTGCCGACCGGGCTGCGTTTGTTGCGGAATCTCGGAACGCGCTGGGTCGACGTCAGCGGCGCTGCGTCGCTCGACTCGGCGACCGCGCCGGCGGCCCAGATGGCGATTGCCGACATCGACGGCGACGGCGACAGCGACGTCATCACGCGTAACGACAAAGGGGAGTTGAGGATCTGGCGCAACGACGGGGGGAATCGCAACCCCGCCGTCCGCGTCCAGCTGTCCGCGCGCGTCAGCAATCGCAGCGGAGCAGGCGTCAAGGTGGAAGTGCGGGCAGGCGCGTTGCGCGAGAAGCTCGAGACGTCTTCCGCCACCCCCGCTGTCGTCCCCGCAGATCTCCTGTTCGGCCTCGGCCGCCGCGCCACGGCCGACATCGTCCGGGTGCTCTGGCCGTCGGGCATCCTGCAGACGGAAATCGTGCCGCCAGGCGGCACATCCACGTCAGCGCCGGTTTTGATGAAGGTCGAGGAGCTCGATCGGAAACCCTCCTCGTGTCCGTTCCTCTTCACATGGAACGGCACGCGCTTCGAGTTCGTGACGGACTTCCTGGGCGGCGGCGAGATGGGCGATTGGATTGCGCCAGGCCTCTTCAACCAACCCGATCCTGACGAGTACGTGCGCATTCGCGGCGATCAATTACGGCCGCGCGATGGACGCTACGAGCTCCGCATCACCAACGAGCTCGAAGAAGCGATGTTCCTGGATCGCGTGCAGCTCGTCGTGCTGGACCATCCACAGGACGTCGCCGTATATCCCAATGAAGGATTGCGCTCGCCGCCGCGGCCGCCGTTCCGCCTTTACGCCACGCGGGGAGCGCATCCGCCGCTCCGCGCCGTCGACGAGCACGGTCACGACGTGCTGCCGCTGATTCGCGCCGTCGATCGAACAGCACCGGACGACTTTGGCTTGTCCCGGATCCGCGGCTATGCCGAGCGTCACGAACTGACGATGGATCTCGGTCCCACATCGGATCGCGTCGTCCTGCTGCTGACGGGATGGACGGAGTATGCATTCTCGAACGATAACGTAGCCGCCCAGCAGGCGGGGCTGGTGATGCTGCCACCGCATCTCGAAATGAAAGACGATGACGGGACGTGGCACACCGTGATCGAAGACATCGGATTTCCGGTCGGGCGGCCGCAGACGATTCCCGTTGATCTCACCGGCAGGTTTCCCGGCGCTTCGCACGAAGTGCGCATCGTGACGAACATGCGGATCTACTGGGATCAGGTTCTGGTCGACACGTCAGGAGGTGACGCACGCGTGAAGACGACGAGAATCAATCCGAGCGCTGCGACGCTCGGCCGACGCGGCTTCTCGGCGGAAACGAGTGCGGACGGCCGCGCGCCGTTCGGCTACGACTATGCGCACGTGAGCGAGGTCTCGCCGTGGAAGGTGCCCGCCGGACGGTACACGCGATACGGCGACGTGCGATCCCTGCTGATGGACAGCGACGACATGTTCGCCGTTGCCGCGCCGGGCGACGAGGTCGCGCTCGCGTTCGACGCGGCGCTGCCGCCGCTCGACCCCGGGTTCACCCGCACGTTCCTGCTGTACGCGGACGGGTTCAGCAAGGAGATGAACATCCGGTCGGCAATGCCCGATGCGGTGGCGCCGCTACCGTTCCACGCCATGCGCAGCTATCCCTATGGCGCGGGTGAATCGTATCCGAACACGCGCGTGCATCGCGACTACCAGGCCCGCTACAACACGCGCATTGTCACGGCGCCGGTGCCGTCGCTGGAACTCAGCGCGACGCTCGCGCTGCAACCGGGTGGAGTTCACGGATCCAGGCAATGACTATTCGTTACTCGGCGGCCGCCTGCCAGACCGATCTGCCGAACCCTCTCGATCGCCGTCAGATGCCGGCGAACACGGACCGCATGCTGGCGATGATCGATGCCGCCGTCGCGGGCGCGGCGCCGTTTCTCCCCGTCCGCCTCGTCGTGTTTCCGGAGTTTGCGCATGCCGCGCCGGTGTTCCCGACCGTCGCCGAGCTGCGCGAGAAGATCGCGGTGCCGATTCCCAACGATCATACCGAGCGGCTGCACGCAAAGGCGCGTGAGCACGATGTCTACATCCAGAGCGGCTCGATGATCGAAACGGATCCGCGATGGCCTCGCGCGTTGTTCAACACGACGTGTCTCATCGGGCCTGAAGGCATCGTTTATAAGTACCGCAAGGTGAATCCGTGGATTCCCTACGAGGTCCACGCAAGCCCGCACGATCTCGAGGGCTATGACCAACCGCTGTTTCCGGTAGCGGACACGCCGATTGGGCGCATCGGGTGCGCGATCTGCTACGACTGGCTGTTTCCGGAGGCGATCCGCCAGCTCGTGGCGAACGGCGCGGAAGTGCTCGTCCGCGTCTCCGCGTACATGGATCCGTGGGGCGCCACCGAGCCGATGAACTGGTGGACGATCGTCAATCGTTGCCGCGCGCTGGAGAACACCGCGTTCGTCGTTGCAGCGAACCAGGGTGCCAGCCTGCGGCACTACCCGCCGTACTCCTGGCCGGGCGGCAGCCAGGTGATTGATTTCGACGGCCGGATCCTCGCCGAAGCGAGTCCCGGTCCCGGCGAACGGATCGTTGTCGCGCCGATTGATATCAGCGCGCTCCGCCACGAGCGGGCACAGCGCAGCGGCCACCACATGCTCGCGCATCTCAGGACCGATGCCTACCCGGTCTATGCCTCGCCTCGATATCCGCCGCTCCGATCGACGGAACTGTCGTACGAGCGCAATCTCCAGCTGATCGAGGTTGCCAAGAGGATCACGGACAAGACGATGTACTCAGAGGGCACGGAGGCCACGGAGAAGATCACTCTTAAGAAATAGCTTCCTCCGTGGCCTCCGTGGCCTCTGAGTTAAGGAGACTCCGTGGTTCTACTGACATAATCTGACTGATGCTCCGAAGAACTCTGGTCCTCATCCTCAGCGTCGCTACATTCGCCGCCATCCCGCGGGCCCAATCAGAAAAGCTCGATTACGCCGCCATCGGGCAGATTCGTGACGAAGGGCTCAATCGATCGCAGGTCATGGACACGGTGTTCTGGCTGACCGATCGCTATGGCCCGCGCCTGACCGGTTCGCCGCAGATCCTCGAGGCGAGCGATTGGGCGATGAAGAAGATGACGGAGTGGGGCTTGTCGAACGCGCACCGCGAGGAATGGGACTTCGGCACGGGCTGGTCGCTCCTGCGTTTCAGCGCGCACCTCATCGAGCCCGAAGTGCAGCCGCTGATCGGTTTTCCCAAGGCGTGGTCGGTCGGAACCGAGCGACCTGTCACCGCGGAAGTCACACGCGTCACGATTCAGAACGACGCTGACTTCGCCAGGTATCGCGGACAACTGAAAGGAAAGATCGTCCTGCCGCAGCCCGCGCGCGCGGTCCACATGCTCGAGGGACCCCTCATTCTGAACATGGATGACCTGATGACGAAGGAGGCGGAGACCACGCCGATTCCCGCCGAGCCGTCAACAAGCGCGGCGCAAATTCGCGGAGCTGCCGAGCAAGGCGAGGATCCTCGCACGCGCACGAGGACGCAGCAGTTCCAGCAGCGCGTGCAGCAGTTCTACAGGGACGAAGGGGTCGTCGCGGTGTTCGACCGCGGCAGCGACAGCGATATGGCAGCCGGCGGCAGCAATCTGTCGTGGCAACAGCAGCGCACTGACGGCGGCACGCTGTTTCCAGGCACGGCCAACCGCAACACTGCTCCCGCGGGCGTCCCGCAAGTGACACTTGCCGTCGAGCACTACAACCGGATGGTGCGCCTGATCGAGCACAACGTGCCGGTCAAGGCGGAACTGGAGCTCCGGGTGCAGTTCCACGAGCACGCGAACGGGTTCAACACGATTGCCGAAATTCCCGGCACCGATCTCGCCGGTGAAGTCGTGATCCTCGGCGCGCACTTCGACTCCGTCAATGCGGCGACCGGCGCGACCGACAACGCCGCCGGAAGCGCGGCGATGATGGAAGCGCTTCGTATCATCAAGGCGCTCGGCCTGAAGCCGCGCCGCACGGTCCGCGTCGCGCTGTGGGGCGGCGAGGAAGAGGGGCTGCTCGGATCGCGGGCATACGTCGCCGCCCACTTCGGCGACCCCCGGACGATGCAGTTGAAGGCCGAGCACGCGAAGGTTGCCGCGTATTTCAATCTGGACAACGGGACCGGCCGCATTCGCGGCATCTGGATGCAGGAGAACCTCGCCGTGCGGTCGATCTTCGAGCAGTGGATTGCGCCGCTGAAGGACCTCGGCGTCACGATCCTCGGCCCCCGCACCGTGACGCAGACCGACCACGTGTCGTTCGACAACGTGGGACTGCCGGCATTTCAGTTCGTGCAGGAGCGGCTCGAGTACAACTCGCGCACGCACCACTCCAACATGGACGTCTACGATCGGCTGCAGCGCGACGATATGGTGCAGCAGGCCACTATCGCGGCGATCTTCGCCTACGACGCGGCGATGCGCGACGAGAAGCTCCCGCGCAAAGCGCTGCCGAAGCGGTCCGGCGGACCTGACCCTTCGAGAGCCTCAGGGTCACCCCGAGCAAGGGGTGAAGCTCCGCCCTACGAGCCTGGTGTAGGCCGGAGCCTGCCGCGCCGAAGCCGCGGTTTCTATTCGCAGCGAAGGCGAGTCTTCAGACCCGGCATGCCCGGCGGTTCGGCGACCCGCTGATCCCGATGATCATTCTTTCATTCGATCACCTCTCGAAACGGTACGGCCAGACGACTGCGCTCGATGACGTCTCGTTCGATGTGCCCAACGGCGAGATCTTCGGCCTGCTTGGACCGAACGGCGCCGGCAAGAGCACGCTCATCCGGATCCTGATGGACATCATCCGGGCCGACAGCGGAGAAGTCCGCGTATTCGGCGAGTCGCGTCGCCGCGACCATCTCGATCGCCTCGGCTACCTGCCGGAGGAGCGCGGGCTCTACACGAAGCAGACCGTCATCGACGTGATGATGTACTTCGGGTCCCTCAAGGGGCTCGATCGCGCCGACGCGCGGCGGCGCGCGCTCGAATGGCTCGAGAAGCTGGAACTGCCGCAAGTCGCAACCTGGAAGATCGATCGCCTCAGCAAGGGCATGGGACAGAAAGTCCAGATCGCCTCGGTGCTCCTCAGCGATCCCGAACTGTGCGTGCTCGACGAGCCCACCACAGGTCTCGACCCGGTGAACGTGCGTCTGGTGCAGGATCTCCTGATCGAGCGGCGTTCACACGGACGTACGACCATTCTGTCCACCCACCACATGAACCAGGTCGAGACGCTCTGCGACCGGGTCGCCCTCATCAACAAGGGGCGGCTGATGGTCTACGGCGAGGTCGACGAAGTGCGGCGGCGGTATTCGCTGCCCGAAGTCTTCGTCCGCGCCCATGGTCCTTTGCCGCCGGTGCCGCAGGTCGCGAGCGCTACGGAATCAGAGGCCGGAACGTGGCGGCTGCGGCTGGCCGATGGCGCGCCGCCCGCCGACGTGCTGACCGCGCTCGTCAGCCGCGGTGCGGTGATCGATCGGTTCGAGCCGGCACTGGCGCCCATGGAAGACATCTTTCTCCGCGTGGTCGGTGAGGCACACGTATGATCCGCTGGACGAAGATCAAGGCGATCGCGACATTCGAGTTTCTCGCCGCGGTGAAGCGTCCCGGCTATCTGATCACCACGTTCGGCATGCCGCTGTTCATGGCGATCTACGCGGGCGTGGTCGCGCTGCCGGCTTATTACGCCCAGAAGAAGGACGCCGAGTTGTCCGTCTGGGGCGTCATTGACGAATCGAGCCTCCTCGCATTGAAAGGGGACGCCGAGCCGTCGGCTGATCGGCTGCCCGAAACCCTTCGCAAAACACTGGACGCGGCCGGGCAGCGGGGAGCCATCGCCCGCGCCATCGCGAGCGAACATTTCGTGTTCAGACCGTTTGAAGACGAAGCCGCGGCGCGCGCGGCGATTGCGGCGCGCAGCGTGAAGGGCTATTTCGTCGTGCCGCGTGAGTATCTCGCGACCGGACAAGTCAATAATTTTCAGGCTGACGACATCAATCTCTCGAGCTCGGACGCGCGCCGCGCGTTCGAGCGGCTGCTGCGCGAGCGTCTCGTCGCCGGCCTTGCCGATGGCCGGGTCGCCGCGCGGATCCTCAACCCGATTCAGGCCAATCGATCGTTTGACGTCACGAAAACAGGAGAAGTCCGCGAAGGAGGACGCGCGGCCTCCGCGGTCCGCATCGTCGTTCCGCTCGCGTTCATGGTCCTGTTCCTCATGTCGGTCCTGATGACGTCGGGGTACCTGATTCAAGGCACCGCGACGGAGAAGGAGAACAAGGTGGTGGAGGTGCTGCTGGCTTCCGCAAATCCAGACGAGATCCTCGGCGGCAAACTGCTCGGCCTCGGAGGCGCGGGACTCCTGCAGGTTGGCGTGTGGCTGTCGATCCTCACCGTCGCGGGTCTTGGCATCGTGCCGTTGATCCTCTCGTCGCGAGTCGAGTTTCCATGGATTTCGCTGGTCCTGGCGGTTCCGTTGTTTTTGCTCGGGTTCCTGTTTTTTGGGAGCCTGATGCTCGGCACCGGCTCGCTGGGCTCGAACATGCGCGAGTCGCAGCAGCTCGCGATGATGTGGTCGCTCACCGCCGCCCTCCCGATGATGATGATGGGACTCCTCATTCGCGATCCGCACGGCGTCGCGTCGCGCGTGATGACGTGGATTCCCATTACCGCTGCGCCGCTCGTCATGCTCCGGGCAAGCCTCGATCCCGGGTACCTGGCGTGGTGGGAGATCCTCGGCACATTCGTCGTCCTCGCGGCCTCGAGCTGGATTGCGCTTCGTATCGGCGGACGCCTGTTCCGCGTCGGACTCCTCAGCTCCGGCTCCCGCCCGAGCTTTCGAGAGATCATTCGCCAGGCGCGGCTTTAACCACGGATCACACGGATCACACGGATCACACGGATCGCACGGATCCCACCGAATGCACGGACCCACGGATCGCACAGATCGGATCGGTGTCTTCCGTGTAATCTGTGGCTCGTGGATTGCGCGGATCAGATCCATGTCTTCCGTGTAATCTGTGGCTCGTGGATCGCGCGGATCAGATCCATGTCTTCCGTGTAATCTGTGGCTCGTGGATTGCGCGGATCAGATCCGTGTCTTCCGTGTAATCTGTGGCTCGTGGATTGCGCGGATCAGATCCATGTCTTCCGTGTAATCTGTGGTTGATGTCGATCGTCGTCCAGAAGTACGGCGGCAGCAGTGTCGCCGACGTAGATCGCATCCGGCAGGTTGCTGCGCGCATCATGCGCACGAGGGCTGCCGGTCGCGACGTTGCCGTCGTCGTGTCGGCGATGGGGGACACGACCGACGAACTGCTGTCGCTGGCGAAGCGCATCTCGACGAACCCAGATCGTCGAGAGCTCGACATGCTGCTGTCGGCGGGAGAGCGCATTTCCATGGCGCTCCTGTCGATGGCCATACGCGAGCTTGGCGGCGACGCAATCAGCTTCACCGGCAGCCAGTCCGGTATCATCACCAACGATCGGCACGTGGACGCGCGCATCATCGAGGTGAGGCCTTTTCGCGTGCAGGACGAGCTCGCACGGGGCCGCGTCGTCGTCATCGCAGGATATCAGGGCGTGTCGTACCGGCGAGAGGTGACGACGCTCGGACGGGGAGGGAGCGACACGACGGCGGTCGCGATGGCCGCGGCGCTCGGTGCGGAGTACTGCGAGATCTGCTCGGACGTCGAAGGCGTCTACACGGCCGACCCTCGCGTCGTGCCGGGTGCGCAGCGAATCGGCGCGCTCTCGTATGAAGAGACGCAGGAGCTGGCCGAAGCGGGCGCGAAAGTGCTCAATGCACAGGCCGTGGAGTTCGCGAAGGAGAAGGGAATTGCGATCTACGCGCGCGCGACCGCGTCGGCGCTGCCGGGCGCGGATCCATCTGCGGACGGGACGGTCGTTCGCCGCGACGCACCCCGGGCGCCAGGCACCGTTGCAGGCGTGGCGAGCGAGCGCGACCTGCTCGTGCTGCAGGCTCGCGGCACGAGCGCGACGCTCGCGTCGCTGTTCGCTCTGCTCGACGCGCGCGGGACCGCGGGCAAGCAGCTGCACGTTGCGTCATTCGGCCACGGCTGCGACGGCATGACCGTGCTCGTCTCGCGCGAGAACCTGCACGATGAGGATCGCCTTCGCCGTGATCTTGCGGCGCGCTTTACGACCGAAGCCTCTCTCGTCGACGGCCTCGGCGCGGTGAGCGTGATCGGCGCCGGCATCAACGCCAGTTACGCGAACGTCCGCCGCGGAACAACGATCCTCGAAGAGGCAGGGATCGAAACGCGAGGTCTCGCGACATCGTCGTTCCGGATTTCCTGGCTCATTGGGTCCGGACAGGTAGACGACGCCGTCGGACGTTTACATCAGGGATTCATCGAAGCGAACCCTCAACGAGTTCCGTAGCGGAAATCGCCGGCCTGCGGCCTAACGCGGTCAGCACCGCGACGTCGTCGTACTGCGCCGCGAGTCGGAACTTGTAGCGCGATGACGATCGATGCGCTCACGGTGAAAGAGCCGTGGGCCTGAGAGCCGCACGGCTATTCAAGAAAAAAGCCACGGACGAGGCCGGTGGCTTCCAATCACCAAATCAGCGGAATCGCGAAATCACCAGATCATTTCGATCCGTTCATCGATCCGAGGAACTCGCTGTTGCTCTTCGTCTTGCCCATCTTGGACAGCAGCAGCTCCATGCCTTCCTGCGGCGAGAGCGGGTTGAGGACCTTGCGGAGCACCCACACGCGGTTCAGATCGTCCTTCGGGATGAGCAGCTCCTCCTTGCGGGTGCCGCTCTTCTGAATATCGATCGCCGGGAATACGCGGCGATCGGCGAGCTTGCGATCCAGGTGGATCTCGAGGTTGCCGGTGCCCTTGAACTCTTCGAAGATCACTTCGTCCATGCGCGATCCGGTGTCGATGAGCGCCGTCGCCATGATCGTCAGCGACCCTCCCTCTTCGATGTTCCGCGCCGCGCCGAAGAAGCGCTTCGGCCGCTGCAGCGCATTACTGTCGACGCCGCCCGACAGCACCTTGCCCGACGCGGGGACGATGGTGTTGTAGGCGCGCGCAAGGCGCGTGATGGAATCGAGCAGGATGACGACGTCCTTCTTGTGCTCGACGAGCCGCTTCGCTTTCTCGATCACCATCTCGGCCACCTGCACATGACGCTGGGCCGGTTCGTCGAACGTCGAGGAGATGACCTCGCCCTTGACGGACCGCTGCATGTCGGTGACTTCTTCCGGGCGCTCGTCGATGAGCAGCACGATCAGGTACACCTCGGGATGGTTCGCCGTAATGCTGTTCGCGATGTTCTGCAGCAGCATCGTCTTGCCCGTGCGCGGCGGCGCGACGATGAGGCCGCGCTGGCCCTTGCCGATTGGGACCATCAGGTCCATGACGCGCGCCGACAGGTTGTCGGACGCGGTCTCGAGCTTGAGCCGCTGCTGCGGATAGAGCGGCCGATCGGGCGGCTCGAAGTTGACGGCTTCCACCTTGATCAGCGCGAAATAGCGCTCGCCCTCTTTCGGCTGGCGGATCTGGCCGCTGACGGTGTCCCCCGTGTGCAGGTCGAACTTCCGGATCTGCGACGGCGACACGTAGATGTCGTCCGGACCGGGGAGGTAGTTGTAGCTCGGCGCGCGGAGGAAACCGAAGCCGTCCGGCAGCGTCTCGAGCACTCCCTCCGAGAACAGGTTGCCGCTCTTCTCGGCGCGCGACTTCAGGATCTCGAAAATGAGCTCCTGCTTGCGCATGCCCGTCGCACCCGGCACGTCGAGGGTCTTGGCGACCTTCGTCAGCTCGGTGATGCTCATCTCCTTCAGCGTCGACAGCTCGACGTTGTTGGATTGGGGCGGCGCGGCCGCGGTCGCTACAGTTACCTGCTCAGTCTTGCTATCAGTGTCCACAGATCATCCAGTCCTTCGCCCTTCGCTGCCGAGATGGGCAGTGGGGCGGTTCCGAGTTGCCGTTCGAACGACTTGAGGTTCTTCGCGCGCTCGCTGCGCGACAGCTTGTCGATCTTGGTTGCGAGCACCGTCCGGTTGACGCCGAGCGTGTCCAGCCACGCGCCCGCCTCGAGATCCGCCTCGAGGCCGGGATGCCGGGAGTCCACCAGATGGAGCACGCCGGCAATGCGATGCGGCGTGTCTGTAGGCCGGGTCTTCAGACCCGGCTCAGAGGCGGGTCTGAAGACCCGCCCTCCAGAAGAAAAGTAGGACTCCGCGATGCGCGCGAGCTCCGCGACCGAAGCCTCGCCGCCGCGCGCGTATCCGTATCCGGGTAGATCGGCCAGATACACGCGCCAGCGGCCCGGCCCGCCGGGTCCGCCGTCCGCGTGCAGGCGATACAGGTTCGCCAGCCGCGTCTTTCCTGGCGCCGCGCTGGTCCGCGCGAGCTTCATGCCCGTCAGCGCATTGATCAGCGAAGACTTCCCGACATTGGATCGTCCAACCAGTGCGATGTGCGGGATGCCGTCTTGCGGCACACCGCGCGCGTCCACCGCGCTGGTGACGAAGTGGGCTTCTAAGAGCTTCAAAAAGGCTTCGGGCTTTGGGCCTCAGGCGTCGGGACGGGAGAGTACCTCCTGAAGCCTAAAGCCTGAAGCCTGGAGCCTGACTCAGTGTGAAACCGCCGGTTGATCGCCGGCAATGTCCGGCGTGCCCGGCGCGGGCGCGATGCCCGAGAGCGGCTCCACGAGTGCGATCTTCAGTACTTCATCCATCGACTCGACCATGTAGAGATTCAGCGCGTCGAGCACGTTCTTCGGGATGTCCGCCAGGTCCTTCTCGTTGTCCTTCGGGACGATGATCGTCTTCAGGCCCGAGCGGTGCGCCGCGAGCACCTTTTCCTTGACGCCGCCAATCGGCAGCACTTTGCCGCGCAGCGTGATCTCGCCCGTCATCGCGACGTCTTTGCGGACCGGGATGCGTCCGAGCGCCGACACGAGCGAGGTCGCGAGCGTAATGCCCGCGGACGGGCCGTCCTTCGGGATCGCGCCTTCCGGGATGTGGATGTGGACGTCCGTGGTCCGGTTGAAGTTTTTCGGGATGCGGAACTCGTCGGCTTTCGATCGGACGTAGCTCATGGCAGCCTGCGCCGATTCCTGCATGACGTCACCCAGCTTGCCGGTGAGCGTGAGCCGTCCCTTGCCGGGCATCAGCGTCGCTTCGATGACGAGGATCTCGCCGCCGACTTCCGTCCACGCGAGACCGGTCGCGACGCCCACCTCGTTCTTTTCTTCCGCGAGCGTCGGGCGGAAGCGCGGCACGCCGAGATATTCGGTGACCTTCGCCGCCGTGATCTCCTCGCCGAACTCCTTGCCGACGACCACGACCTTGCGCGCGATCTTGCGGCAGATCGACGCGATCTCGCGCTCGAGGTTTCGGACGCCAGCCTCGCGCGTGTAGCGGTTGATGATCGTCGAGAACGCCTCGTCGAGCAACGTGATGTTCTCCTTCGTGAGGCCTGCGCCTTCAACGGCCTTGGGCGCGAGGAACCTCCTCGCGATTTCGACCTTCTCCTGCTCGGTGTAGCCCGCGAGCTGGAGCACCTCCATCCGGTCGCGCAGGGCCTGCGGGATCGTGTGCAGCACGTTGGCCGTGCAGATGAACATCACGTTCGACAGGTCGTACTCGACGTCGAGATAGTGATCGAGGAACGCGTTGTTCTGCTCCGGATCGAGCACCTCGAGGAGCGCCGCCGACGGGTCGCCGCGGAAGTCCATCGACATCTTGTCGACTTCGTCGAGCAGGAACACGGGGTTCATCGTCCCGGCCTTCTTCATCATCTGGATGATCTGGCCCGGGAAGGCGCCGATGTAGGTGCGGCGGTGGCCGCGGATCTCCGCCTCGTCGCGTACGCCGCCGAGCGAGAGGCGCACGAACTTGCGGTTCATCGCGCGCGCGATCGACTTCGCGAGCGACGTCTTGCCGACTCCCGGAGGACCGGAGAACGTCAGGATCGTCGCCTTCGGCTTCTTCACGAGCGCGCGGACGGCGAGGAACTCGAGGATGCGGTCCTTGATCTTCTCGAGGCCGTAGTGGTCCTCGTTCAGGATCTCCTCGGCCCGCTTGAGATCGCGGCTCTCCTTCGTCTTCTTCTGCCAGGGGACCGCGATCAGCCAGTCGAGGTAATTGCGGGAGACCGTCGCTTCCGCGGACATCGGCGGCATCGCTTCGAGCCGCTTCAGTTCCTGGACCGCCTTCTCCTCGACCTCCTCCGGCATCTTCGCCTGGTCGATCTTCTTCTTCAGCTCCTCGATCTCGTTGCCCTTTTCGTCCTTGCGTCCCAGCTCCTTCTGGATCGCCTTCATCTTCTCGTTGAGGTAGTACTCCTTCTGCGCCTTCTCCATCTGCTTCTTCACGCGAGACTGGATGCGGCGATCGACCTGGAGCTTGTCCACCTCGGCCTCGAGAAGGCCGGCGATCCGATTGAGACGCTCGATCGGGGAAATGATCTCGAGCAGATTCTGCTTCTCGTCGACACCGACGACGAGGTGCGCGGCGATCGTGTCGGCAAGCTTGCCGGGATCGTCCACGCGCACGGCCGCAATCATCGCGTCGTAGTGCAGGTTGTTCGAGAGCTTCACGTACTGCTCGAACAGCGACACGGCCTTGGTCATCGTGCTCTCCGCGTCGACGCCCGTCTCCTTGTGCTTGGGGACGACTTTCACGACGACGCGGTAGAAACCCTTGTCTTCCTTCCACTCGACGGCGCGCGCGCGCTCGATCCCCTCGACCAGCACCTTGATGTTGCCGTCAGGCAGCTTCAGGCTCTGGACGATGTTGGCGACGCACCCCATCGTGAAGATGTCCGACGGCTGCGGTTCGTCAACCGCGGCATCGTGCTGCGCCGCCAGGAAGATCCGCTTGTCCTTGCCCAGCGCATGCTCGAGCGCGCGCGTAGACGAGGGCCGTCCGATGACGAAGGGCATCATCATGTGAGGGAAAACGACGACGTCCCGCAGCGGGACAATCGGAAGAGTTTCGTAGAGTTCCATGGGTTGACAGTTGCCAGCTGGCAGCCACCAGCTGACAGCTTCGAGCCACGCGGGCCGAAAGCTGGAAGCTGGAAGCTGGAAGCTATCCCGCCTTTTCGATGAGGGTGATTGGCTTTTCCTTGGTCTGCACGACCTCGCGGGTGATGACGCACTCGCGGACCTTCTTCTGGCCCGGCAGCGTGTACATCAGATCGAGCATCAGGTCCTCGATGATCATTCGCAGACCGCGTGCGCCGATCTTCCGTTGCAGCGCCTGCTCGGCGATCGCCTCGAGCGAATCGTCGGTGAAGCGCAGCTTCACGTTCTCGTACTCGAACAGCTTCTGGTACTGACGCGTGATGGCATTACGCGGTTGCGTGAGGATCTGGACGAGCGCGGGCTTATCGAGCTCGTGCAGCGTCCCGACGACGGGCAGACGGCCGACGAACTCCGGGATGAGCCCGTACTTGATCAAATCTTCCGGCTCGACCTGCTCGAGCGTCGTGCCGATGTCGCGATTCGCGACCGACTTCACGTCGGCCTTGAAGCCGAGCGTCTTCTTGCCCGTGCGGCGCTCGATCTGTTTCTCGAGCCCGACGAACGCGCCGCCGCAGATGAACAGGATGTTGGTCGTGTCGACCTGGAAGAACTCCTGGTGCGGATGCTTGCGCCCCCCCTGCGGGGGAACGTTCGCGACGGTGCCCTCGAGGATCTTCAGCAGCGCCTGTTGGACCCCTTCACCCGAGACGTCGCGCGTGATGGAGGGGTTCTCGTCCTTGCGGCAGATCTTGTCGACTTCGTCGATGTAGATGATGCCCTGCTGGCACTTCTCGATGTCGCCCCCCGCCGCCTGGAGCAGCTTCAGGATGATGTTCTCGACATCTTCGCCGACGTACCCGGCCTCGGTCAGCGTCGTCGCGTCGACGATCGTGAACGGGACGGAGAGGAGCTTGGCGAGCGTCTGCGCGAGCAGCGTCTTGCCCGTGCCGGTCGGCCCGATGAGCAGGATGTTCGACTTGGTGAGCTCGATCTCGTTGCGGCTGCGCGACTGCTTCTGGATCTCGATGCGCTTGTAGTGGTTGTAGACCGCAACCGCGAGCTTCTTCTTCGTCTGCTCCTGGCCGATGACGTACTCGTCCAGGAACTTCTTGATCTCCTGCGGAACGGGCAGGGACGAGCGGGCCCCGCCGCGCGCCTCGAACCGGTTGTCGTCCGCGATGATGTCGTTGCACACCTCGACACACTCGTCGCAGATGAAGACCGTCGGGCCCGCGATTAATTTCCGGACGTCGTTCTGATCCTTATTACAGAACGAGCAGCGGAGAATCTCTCCCTCGCCGTTTTTCTTGACCATGGGATGAACCTACTACGCCCTTTTTCGGATAACGTCGTCAATAATACCGTATTCCTTCCCCTGGTCCGCTCCCATGATGTAGTCCCGCTCGGTATCATCCTGGATGCGCTTCAGGGGCTGGCCGGTATGCTCGGCAAGGATCTGGTTCAGCCGTTCCCGCGTGCGGAGGAGCTCGCGCGCGTGAATGTCGATATCGGTCGTCTGCCCGCCCAGTCCCTGCACCCAGGGCTGGTGGATCAAAATGCGCGAGTTCGGCAGCGAAAAGCGCTTGCCGTGCGCGCCAGCCGCCAGCAGCACAGCCGCGACCGATGCCGCCTGCCCGATGCAGTAGGTCTGCACGTCCGGCTTGATGAACTGCATCGTGTCGTAAATCGCCATGCCCGCCGTGACCACGCCGCCCGGGCTGTTGATGTACAACAGGATGTCGCGATCAGGGTCCTCGGCCTCGAGGAACAGCATCTGCGCAATGACGAGGTTCGCGATAGTGTCGTCGATCGGCGTGCCGATGAAGATGATGCTGTCTTTCAGGAGGCGCGAGAAAATGTCGTACGCGCGCTCCCCGCGGTTGGTCTGTTCGACCACCATCGGGACCAACTGGGAGTAGGAAGAATAAGCCATGCGAAAGCGTCCGCAGGAACGAGAAACGACTGACTTGTTTGTGGGGAGCAGGGACGGGTTTGTGTTACGTTTGCATGATTGTAGCACGCGCGAGCAGGAAATCAATCGCTCGTTCGCGGCGCAACCCTGAATACACCCGCCCGACGCCCCCCTCCTTGTCCAGCCGCGCGCGAACGGCGGCCGGCGTACGGCCCGTGCGCTCGGCGTAACGCCCTATTTCCGCGTTGACCTCGTCCTCGGACACCGACAGCGCCTCGCGCCTGGCGACCTCATCCAGAACGAGCGCGCCGCGGACGGCCTCCGATGCGGCCTCCCGCTGACGCTCGCGGAATTCCTCCCAATTGATGTTCGTCTTCATCGGGTCGATCTGCTGATCCATCAGGCGGCGCACGAACTCTTCGACGCGGCGATCGATCTCGCGATCGAGCAGCCCCTGCGGCACGTCGAACCGCACGCGCGCGGCGAGCTGCTTCATCAGGTCCGCGCGCAGTTCGCGTTCCGCTTCGTGCCGGGCCTCGTGCTCGAGATCCTCGCGCACGCGCACGCGCAGCGCGTCGAGCGAATCGAACTCGCCCGTGTCCTTCGCGAACTCGTCGTCGAGCGGCGGCACGAATCGCTTCCGGATCGCCTTCACCGTCACGTCGTACTTCACCATTGTTCCCGCGAGCTCGGCGATCGTGTAATCGTCGGGGTAGGTGATATCGAACGTCTTGGTCGATCCCGCCGTGAGCCCCGCGAGCTCCTGATCGAATCCCGGCGGGTTCGCCTGGGCGCCGATGTCCACGGTCACGCTCTCGTGACGATCGGTCTGCGGTCCCGCATCGTCTGATGCGTCATCCGTCCTTTTCTCGGCCGTGCGGGTCAAGTCCATCAATACCGAGTCGCCCGTCTGGATTCCGCGTTCCTCGACCGGTTCGTAACGCGCGGAACGATCGCGTAGCCGCGCGAGCGCCTCGTCGACGGCCGCGTCGTCAACCTGCGGTATCGAGCGGCGCAACTGGATCGTGCCGTAGTCCCCCGGATCGATCGCCGGTACCGTATCGAAGGTCGCCGTGAATTTCAGCGGCTGTCCTTCTTCAACAACGACGTCGCGGATGTCGGGCGTGTCCACGGGCTCGACGCCGCGCTCGCGCAGCGCCTCGTCGACCGCGCGCGGAATGAGGCCGTGCGCCACGTCGTGGAGGATCTGATCGCGAAACCGCTGCCGTACGATCTTTGCGGGAACTTTGCCGGGCCGGAAGCCTGGGATGCGCGCAGCCTTGCTGTAATCGCGCGAAACCTTGTCGATTTCCGCATCGACGATCGTGCTCGGGATTTCGACGACGAGATTCTTGCGGGTATCGCTGACGTCGATGTACTCGGTCTTCATGAACGCTTATCGGATTGACCGCCGGCCGATTGTTCCCGTTTTGCACGGATTGGCTCTGAAAAGGATGACCTGCCTCGACTTCACTGACAGCGGGTACGCACGTGGCTTGACGAGGTCCGCCTCCGCGCCTTCGGCGCTACAGCTTTCGCAGTATCACTGGCTTGCCGAGCCGAAGCTCGGGGCGCCAGCGCCGAGCGAAGGCTGGTGCGAAAGGGGGGAGTCGAACCCCCATAGCCTTTCGGCTACCGGATCCTAAGTCCGGCGCGTCTGCCAGTTCCGCCACTTTCGCCCGTCGACGTCGGCTCGACCCTGCGCCCTGCCGCGAAGGGCGGCGAACCAGCAACAGTCTAGCGTAACACGTCTTCGCACGAGGTCCGAGGGTGCAGATCGCCTCAGGCAAAATGGATGAAACAACCGGGCTGGTGTAACGTGGCACGACAGCGCAGCCGTTTCCGTCGTGCCACTTCACCTTAATAATCGGGGTGATCTCGCCGACTCAGTGGCGCAGTTAATGCACTCAGCCACCCGCACACTTCTTGGGCTCCGGAGGCCCCCAACGCGAGGAGGATGTTTTCATGAAGAGGACGATACTTGCGACGTGTCTGGCGGGCGCATGCGCGATCGTGCTGTCGGCACAGACTCCTACACAGCAGCCCCCAACGAGCACTGCCGGCACGACCGGAGCGACGACCAGCCAGGACACGAGCCAAGGCAGCCAGCGCGGCCGTGGCGGTCCAATGACGATCACGGGCTGTCTGAAAGCCGGTGATACTGCTGGCACCTACATGCTGACCAACGTGCAGGGTATGGGACGTCGTCCCGGCGGCGCCGCCGGCGGGGCGGGCGATACAACGGGCGCTGCCGGCACGACGGCCGGCGCGACGACGACATCTCCGCAAGGCGGCCAGGGACGCGGGATGAACCAGGTGATGTTGACAGCCGCGAGCGATGTCGATCTCAAGCCACACGTCGGGCATCAGATCGAAGTGACGGGCACGCCGGCGCGCGCCGGCCAGGGCGCGGGCACGACAGCCGGCGCGGGTACGACAACGGGCGCCGGCACGACGACGGGCGCAGGCACGGCGGGCACCGCGACCGGAGAAACGGCGGCTGGTGGCGCGACGACGGCGACGACTGGCAGGGGCACTCCGCGCAACCTGACGGTCACGTCGATTCGCATGATCTCCGATACGTGCTCGCAGCAGTAACGGTCGTGAGTCGCTAGTCCGGAATCCGCGTTCCGGAGTCGGGAGTCGGTCAGACTCGAATGAAGCCAGCCCGGTAAGCCAACGGGCTGGCATTTTTGTGTGAGGGCACCGACATGGCGCGATCGATATGGAAGGGCGCGATTGCCTTCGGCCTTGTCAACATTCCTATTGAGCTGTACAGCGCCGTGCGCGATCACCGGCCGAAGTTCCGGCTGCTGCACGCGAAGGATGAAGCGCCCGTGAAATACGAACGCGTGTGCCAGACCGAAGGGAAGCCGGTCGCGTGGGAAGATCTCGTCAAAGGCTTCGAATACTCGAAAGGGCAGTTCGTCGTTATCACCAAGGATGATTTCAAGACCGCCGCGCTCGAGAAGACAAAGACGATCGATATTCTCGATTTCGTGGATCCGGAGGAGATCGACGAGCGCTACTTCGAAACGCCGTACTACCTGCAGCCGGGAAAAGGATCCGAGCGCGCGTACGCGCTGCTGCGCGAGGCGATTCGCGAGTCCGGCAAGATCGGAATCGCCAAGATCATCCTGCGCGATGCCCAGCACCTCGCGGCCGTCGAGGCGATCCGCGACGCGCTGGTGTTGACGATGATGCGCTTTGCGGATGAATTGGCGGACTTGAAGGATTTCACTTTTCCGCACAAGGCGGAGATCCGGCCTGCGGAGCTGAAGATGGCGCAGCAGTTGATCGACAACCTCACGGCGAAATGGGATCCCGCGAAGTACACCGACGAATACAAAGAGAATCTGATGCGGGTCATCAACGCCAAGTTGAAGGGCAAGCGCCCGAAGCTGGAAGAGATGGCGTCGACGCCACAGGGAGCCGAAGTCGTTGATTTGATGGCGCGTTTGCGGGCTTCGCTCGAGGGAAAGACAAAGGCGGGCGCGGGACGTGAAACCGCCCGCAAAGGGGCGGCGTCCAAAGGAAGGAAAACCGGCCGTACGGGCCGCCACGTGGCGTAAGATTCCGGGCTTCAGGCTTTGGGCTTCAGGCTTTCGACCCCGGACCTCGGACCTCGGACGCCGTCATGACTACCACCGTTGCCATCGACCGCCAGGCCGCCATCGATTGGTATCGCCGCAATCGGGTGCGCTCGGAGCGGATCTTCGATCTGATCGATCCGTCGGCGTACTACACGCGGCCGATCTCGCTCCGCAATCCAATCGTGTTCTACGAAGGGCATCTCCCCGCCTTCAGCGTCATCGCGTTTTTGCGGCGGGGCCTCGGTCGGCCCCCGATCGATCAGCGGCTCGAGGAGCTCTTCGCGCGTGGGATCGACCCGGACAGCGAGGCCACGGCCCTGCCGCGCAGTGGCGCGGCGACGGCATGGCCGTCACGCGACGAGGTGCGGGCGTTCGCGCGCGCGTGCGACGAGGCTGTCCTGGAGGCGATCAACGAAGAGGTGCTGCCGCTCGAGGGCCTCTATACCGCACTTGAACACGAAGCGATGCACCAGGAGACGCTGCTCTACATGTGGCATCGGCTGCCGTATGCGCAAAAGCGCGAGCCGAGGTTCGATCTTCGAGGTTCGAGGTCCGGACATCGGTCCTCGGACCTCGGTCCTCGGACCTCGGACACGGTTCGCATACCGGCAGGCGAAGCGATTCTCGGAGCGAACCGGACCACTACAGTCTTCGGCTGGGACAATGAGTTCGATGCGCATCACGTGCACGTCGACGCGTTTGAGATCGATGTGCTTCCGGTCACGAATGCTGACTATCTGGAGTTCGTCAACGCGGGCGGCTATCGCGCGCGTGAGTTGTGGTCGGACGAAGGCTGGGCGATGCTCCAGCACGATGCCATCGAGTACCCGATCTTCTGGATCCGCGAAGGAGTCGAAGGTCGCGAGGGAATCGAAGGAGCCAGAGGAGTCGAAGCATCATGGCGCTGGCGCGGGATGTTCGAAGAAATCCCGCTGCCTGCTGACTGGCCTGTCTACGTGAGCCAGTCCGAAGCCAGCGCGTACGCGCGGTGGAAGGGACGCCGCCTGATGACGGAACCGGAGTTTCACCGCGCGGCGTACGGCACGCCGTCAGGAGACGAGCGCGATGCATCCGACCCTCCGCAGGGACATTTTGATTTCGCCGGGTTCGATCCCGTTCCCGTCGGCGCGTTGCCAGCGGGCGCGAGCGCGTGGGGCGTGCGCGATTTGATCGGGAACGGGTGGGAATGGACGTCGACGATCTTCGCTCCGTTTCCGGGCTTCACACCAATGGCTTCCTATCCCGAGTACTCCGCCGATTTCTTTGACGGCCAGCACTACGTCATGAAGGGCGCGTCTCCCGCGACCGCGAGAGAGCTCGTGCGTCCGAGCTTCCGCAACTGGTTCCGCGGCAACTATCCGTACGTGTACGCGAAATTCCGAACTGTCCTTTAAATCGAAGGAGTCGAAGGACTGTCGAACTATCGAAGGATCTCTCGATAATTTTTGTTTTTGTCGATTCCTTCGATCGTGCGTCGATTCCTTCGGTTGAAAACACATGCTGCAGACCGATCGCCTCGTAACCGACTTCGCCGCGGACGTGCGGCGGGACCTTGCGCTCGCGCCGAAGCAACTCCAGTCGAAATACCTGTACGATGCGCTCGGGTCCAGCCTGTTCGAAGCGATCTGCCGTCTGCCTTGGTACCGGATTACGCGCGCCGAGCGGCGGCTGCTCGAGCAGCGCGCGCCGGACGTCATTGCGCGGCTCACGCGCGTATCGGCCGACGCGGTGCCGCTCTTCGTGGAGCTCGGGTGCGGCAGCGGCGAGAAGCTCGTGATCCTCGCCGAGGCACTGCAGACCGCTGGCGGACACGGGCGCGTGCATCTCATCGACATCTCGTCGCAGGCGTTGGAGCAGTCCGAACGCACGCTCGGCCGCCTGCGCCATTTCTCCGTCGTCGGCCACCGCGAAACGTACGAGGTGGGGCTGCGCCACGCCGCGGAACATCGCGAAGACGGCAACCCGATGCTCGTCCTGCTGCTGGGATCGAACATCGGCAACTTTGATACGCCTGCGGCCGACGGGTTCCTGGGCGAGATTCGTCGCGCGCTCGCGCCGGAGGATTTCCTGCTGCTGGGGGCCGATCTGGTCAAGCCGGAGCGCGATTTGCTCATAGCGTACGACGATCCGCTCGGCGTCACCGCGGCGTTCAATCGCAACCTCCTCGTCCGCATCAATCGCGAGCTCGGGGGCTCGTTCGATATTGACGCGTTCGCGCATCGCGCCGTCTGGAATCCGGCCGCTCAGCGCATCGAGATGCACCTCGAGAGCCTTGCCGACCAGGCCGTCACGATCGCGTCCGCCGGCATCACCGTGCGCTTCGCCCGCGGCGAGCGCATTTGGACCGAGAGCTCGTACAAATACGACGAGTCACAAATCGAGCAGATGGGCATCCGTGCCGGCTTTGCGGTCGCCGAACAGTGGATCGACGACGACGCGCGCTTCGCATTGACGTTGTTCAGCGCGATCTAGTCGAGGATCGAGGCCCGAGGCCGAGGCCCGAGGCCCGAGGTGCGGAATCCGTGGCTCTACTTCCGCTGCGCACATCGCATTTCGGACCTCGGACCTCGGACCTCGGACCTCGGCGCCTGCAGCGAAGACCCCAATCACCCGATATCCCGTGCGTGAGCACCGTGCGCCGACGCGCCGTCACCGCCAACAACTGGGGTAAGCCCGATCGCAATGAATCCGGAGAGCCAATCTGCCGCTGGTGCCGCACGGCCGTCCGCGCGCCGCGGCGGACGTTCTGCAGCGACGCCTGCGTGCACGAGTGGAAGGTGCGCAGCAGTCCCGGTTACGTCAGGGACAGGGTCTGGAAGCGCGACGCAGGCGCGTGCCGTCTGTGCGGATTCAACGTGGGGAAAGCGGAGCGCCTCTGGCGGCGTCAGAAGCCGCGCGGGTTCGATCGCGTGGCGCGACGAAGATGGCGCGCCGCCCGTCCCCGGTGGGAAGCAGATCACATCGTCCCCGTCGCCGATGGTGGAGGAGAATGCGGGCTCGAGAACTATCGCTTACTGTGCAGGGACTGTCATCGCGCCGTGACTTCACAGTGGCGCAAGACGCGAGTCACCAGTTGCCAGTTAGCAGTTACCGGTCGCCAGTAGCCAGTCGCCAGTCGCCAGTCGCCAGTGTAGGCTGATTGGATCGCGGGCGGCGATAAACTGGAAACTGGCAACTAGAAACTGGCAACTGGTAACTGGCAACTGGTAACTGGTAACTGGTAGCTTTCTTTAAATATCTCGCGCGAATGGTCCGTCCCATCCCTTCGATCGAAGCAGCTTTTCGAGTTCCACTGAACGCACGTTGAGAATCCTGGAATCCTCGAACAATTCCACACGTTCGCTGCCATCAGGCATCGTCACGACGAGCGCAAACTGATCCCCTTCCAGCTGTTGCCGGATCTCGCAGCGCAGGTGCTCGCCCCGCCTCTCGTAGAACCAGATCACACCATCGAAGGTCGCAAGACGAGCGCCGGCACCACAAAGACCGATTGCTCAGCTTTTGTGAGACACGAGGATCTGCTGTGCGCCGTTTCGGCACATGCCTCACGGTTCCGTGACCGGCTGTGTGACGTAAGGCGTCGGGGCCCGCGCGAGGCGACGGAGTGACCGCGGCGTCCGAGCGCTGAAGAATGATGCAAACCCACTCCGAGCGACTCCCGTCTAAGCGTTGGAGTGCAATGCTAAGAAAATCACTCGGCGTGATCGTATTCGTGGCTCTTCCTTCTTTATGTGCAGCTGATGGGCCCGCGCGGCTTGCGGCGACGGCGGTGCCGGAAGCCTCGGCGCTGAAACTCGACGGCGAATTCAACGAGAAGGTCTGGGAGCGCGCACCCGCGATCAGCGACTTCCGTCAGCGCGATCCGAAAGACGATGCCGCGCCGAGCTTTCCGACCGACGTGAGGGTTGCGTACGACGCGACGAACGTTTACGTCGCGGTCACCGCGCACGATCCAGAGCCCGACAAGATCGTCGCGCTGCGCACGCGCCGCGACTCGTATTCGCCGTCGGACTGGATCAGCGTGATGATCGATTCGTTTCACGATCGCCGCACGGCGTTCGAATTCGCGGTGAACCCCGCGGGCGTGAAGCGCGACGCCTACTGGTTCAACGACAACAACCAGGACGACGGGTGGGATGCCGTGTGGGACGTGGCGGTCTCGCGCGACAAGAGCGGCTGGCGCGCCGAGTTCCGGATTCCGTTTTCGCAGCTCCGCTTCCACAGCTCCAACGCCGCGACGTTCGGCTTCGCGGTGGCGCGACAGATCGGCCGCCTGAACGAAACCGACACGTGGCCGCTCATTTCGAAGAGCGCGAACGGATATGTCTCGTCGTTCGGCGACCTCACCGGCCTCAAGTTGGAGCACGGCCAGAAGCGTCTCGAGCTCGTGCCATACACCGTCGGCCAGCTGAAGACGCAACCGGTCGATCCGGGTAATCCGCTGGTGTCGAGGCGCGATCCCGACGCGTCGGTCGGCCTCGATCTGAAGTATGCGGTACGCCCGAGCATGACGCTGACCGCCACCGTCAATCCCGATTTCGGCCAGGTCGAGGCGGATCCCGCCGTCGTGAATCTCAGCGGCTTCGAGACGTTCTTCTCGGAAAGACGTCCGTTCTTCGTCGAGGGAAGCGGAATGTTCACCTTCGATATGGATTGCAACGACGGGTCGTGCAGCGGCCTGTTCTACTCGCGGCGCATCGGCCGCTCGCCACGTGGATCGCCGGCGGTGCCTGACGGCGCCTACACCGACGTGCCGCAGCAGACGACGATTCTGGGCGCCGCGAAATTGACGGGGAAAATCGGTCGATTCTCCGTTGGCGCGCTCAATGCCGTCACCGCGGACGAGGAGGCGGCGATTGCCATCGGCAACCTGCGGCTGCACCAGTCGGTCGAGCCGCTGACCAACTATTCCGTCGTCCGTGCGCGCCGTGAGTTCGCCAACCAATCGACCGTCGGCTTCATCGTGGCCAACACCGCGCGCAGCCT
Source organism: Acidobacteriota bacterium (assembly GCA_003222675.1). Classification (GTDB taxonomy): domain Bacteria; phylum Acidobacteriota; class Vicinamibacteria; order Vicinamibacterales; family 2-12-FULL-66-21; genus QHWT01. The sequence goes on from QHWT01000057.1 coordinate 45,239, forward strand.
GGGCGTGGACACGTCATTCCTCCCGGACAAGGCGCTCGCGGGCGGCGTCGATTGGGACTGGCGCTTGAAGAAGCGCTACGCGCTGCAGGGCTATTGGGCCGGCAGCACGATTCACGGGACGGCACCGGCGATCGACGAACTGCAGACGAGCACGGTGCACGGCTTTCAGCGGCCGGATGCGGATCATCTGGATTACGACCCGTCGGCGACATCGCTCAACGGATACGGCGCCGCACTCGGCATCGCGAAAATCGGCGGTTCGAAGGTGCGCTTCAATTCGAATGTCGCGGTGAAGAGCCCCGGCCTCGATCTCAACGACCTCGGGTTCATGCGCCGCGCCGACGTGCGCTCGATGAGCAACTGGATCCAGTTCCGCAGGGACACACCGTCGAAGCACCTGCGGAATTTCCGGTGGAACCTGAATCAGTGGGCAAGCTGGAACTACGGCGGCGACCGCATGGAGCTTGGCGGCAATGTCAACGCGCATTGGCAATTTACCAACAACTGGCGCACGGGCACGGGTCTGACCGTGCTCGCACAGCCGTTCGACGACCGCGCGACCCGCGGCGGGCCCGGTGCGTACGGCAACGCGAAGGTCACCTACTGGCAGTATGTTGAAGGGGACGATCGGAAGCCGCTCAGCGTCGGGAACTTCTTCAACGTCGGCACGGATCACAAAGGGACGCGGTGGCTCGGGACGGAGCCGTTCGTCACATATCGTCCCGCCTCCTTCCTGTCGGTCAGCGGCGGCTTCCGGTACTTTCATAATGTGGACGGTGCGCAGTGGATCGAGAACACGGAAGACGGCCACAACGTATTCGGCCACCTCGATCAGACGACCATCGCGCTCACATTCCGGACGAACTACACGATCACCCCGCGGCTCACGATTCAGATCTATGCGGAACCGTTCGTCTCGGCGGGCGACTACAGCGGCTTCACGGCACTGGTAAACGGCCGCGCGCGGCGCTACGAGGATCGGTATGCGCCGTTTGCCTACGGCGCGAATCCCGATTTCAATTTCCGATCGTTTCGCACGACGAATGTCTTGCGATGGGAATACAAGCCAGGTTCCGCGCTGTTTGTCGTGTGGCAGCAGGGACGTGAGGATACGCTGGACACGGGGCAGTTCAAATTTGGCCGCGACTTCGCCGGCATCTTCGGCGCGCCGTCGCGCAATGTGTTCCTGGTGAAAATGAGCTACTGGCTCAATTACTAATCTGGTGATCTGGTGATCTGGTGATTTAATGATTTGGTGATCTGGCTTGCGGGCGCTACCGCCTCCGCATTCAGCAGCACGAGCGGTAGCGAGTGCGATGCCAAATCACCAAATCACCAAAATCACCAAATCATTCCAGCGCCGCGTACTGCGCGCGCGCCTTGTCGATCTCGTTGCGAATTTGTGCCGCCAGCGTCGGCGGTGACACAACGCGCGCGAGAGGGCCGAAGCTGAGGATCCAGCTCCGGAGCGCCCAGTCGTTACAGACATCGAGCGCGACGAGGAGGCTGCCTCCTTCCTCCTCGGTGTTCTGCTGCGATGGATGCCAGCGTCGTTCGCGGACGTACGGCGCGATGTGGGGCTCGAACGCAATCTGGATGTGCTCCGGCGCGCCTTCGTTCACGCCAATCGAATGCGCGAACGCATCGTCGGGGAGCGCCGACGGCGTGAACCCTTCTTCGCTGACCGACAATCCGCGGATTCGTTCCACCGCGAACGTCCGCATCGCCGAGTACTCCGGCACGAACGCAATCAAGTACATCCCGCCCTGCGAGTACACGAGCCGGTACGGCTCGATCGCATAGTCTTTCTCGCGGCCGCTCGACAACGAAAAGTACTTCATCGTGGCGCGCCGGTGACGGAGCGTGGCGTCGAGCAGGCGCGCGATGTAGTCGCGCTCGCCCTTCTCGTCGCTCGGACGCGGCGGCGCCCCCTTCGCCTGGAACACCAGCGGCAATCGATCGAGGAACTGCCGCATGCCGGGGGTCAGCGCAGCTGCGAGCTTATCGAACGCGCTCGCGACGTCTTTTTGAAAAGGCGTAGCGGCGAGGCACTCGACGAGCGTCCGGCTGAAATAGAGGGCGCTCAGCTCTGCGACGGTGAAGCCCGTATCGTCGAGCCGCTTGAACGCGCGCGCCTCCAGCATCCAGTACCGCTTTCCATCTATCTGCTCGTCGAACAACGGAAACCCGGCGCTCTGCAGCGCTTCGAGGTCGCGCCGGATCGTTCGGGTCGTGACGCCGGTGCGCTCCGCCAGATCGTCGATCGTCAGCCTGCGCGACGATTCGAGGTCGCGGAGGATCGACCACTGGCGGATGACTTCGGCGTTACGCGGCATTACAGAGAGAATACAGGAGACACCGCGTCCATGTAGGCCGGGTCATCAGACCCGGCGCGCCGTCGCCGCGGGTGGGTCTTTAGCTTGGAGACGCACGCGCGGGAGCGCGTGCGAAGCACAATCACCAGATTACCCAATCCAGAAATCACCAAATCCCGCAGGGCTGTCTTCTTCGTCAGCAGCCTGCTAAAGACCCGCCCCACGGGCGCTCTTCACGATCACCGTTCGCCGCACGGTTGTCGTGAAGATTCCGTTCGACGCCGTGTAGGTGAGCCTGTAGGTGCCAGGCTTCGTCACGTCGACGCCGCCAGTGACCCTCACCGACAGCGGACGATTCTGATCCGGCGTCGCGCCGCGATCCATCGCGACCGCGCCCGGATCGGTGAAGCTCGTGAATGCTGTAACCCTCATTCGAAGGGCGCCGTTCAAGGTGAGCACCGGCGCCTCAGGAAAGGAGAAGTACGCGATCGCCGCGTCGTGATCCGATAATCGCTCCGGACGCGTGATGTCGCCGCGGAACGATTCGGGGAAATCGGCGTCCAGCCGCGCGTATGCCATGCGGGTGAAGCGCCGCCGTGCGGGCTCGTTCACGAGCACGTGATCCAGTGCTTGCGCGTTGCCGGCGAAGCTGAAGGAGTATCGCTGCGCCGCCGGAAGCAGATCGACGACATTGGTCAGGTCCGGATTCACCAGGTCCGGGCTGGCGAGCACGACCCGGTCCGCCGGCGTCGGCCTTCCTTCGATCGTGCCCATCACGTCGACGTAGCCGTCGTTGAATGGGAACGCGTTGTAGTCGCCGACAGAAATGATCCGCTCGTCCGGCTTCGCAGCCTGGCGCGACTGGATGTAGTTCGCGAGGAATTCCGCTTGCGCGCGACGCTTCACCCGGATGCGCGCGCCATCGTCACCGTCAATACCTCTCAATGAACGCAGGTGGTTGAGGATCACGGTCACTGGGTACTTGACGCCGCGCGGGCTCGTCACCGCAGCCTCGAGCGCGAGCGAGGGGCGATCGTTCAGCAAGAGCGTACCGCCGTCCGGCGCGGTGTACGTGGCGTCCTTTCCAACCTGCGTGATCTTCACGACATGGACCCGACCTGCCGCGCGTTTGACCAGGAAGCCGACGTCGATGCCGCCGATGTCATTGCCTTCTTCGAGGAACGCGTCGTATTTCGGATCCGCCTCGGCATCGCGAATCGCGTCGGCGCTGATCTGGACCGCAAGCCGCCGCAGCACGGAGAGGTTCTCCACTTCGACGACGCCAAGAACATCCGGCGCGCGCAGCACATGGCGGATTGCGAGCGACGCCTTGGCCAGCCGCCCATTCAGCGCGTTCGTCGTGAGGACTGCGTCGTCGCGCGCGGGATCATCAACGTCGTCGAAGAACCGCTCCAGGTTGTAGTGCCCGATTGTGAACTCACGCGGCGACGCCGGCGGCACGGAGACCGCTGCCGCATTGCCTGTCGATGTCCACGCTGTGCCGCTGACCGAGGGCGGGTCGGGCAGAATCGTGTAGCTCCTGGACGCGTAATCGAGCGGTCCGGTAATGGCGGTCAGGACCTGGCCGGCGACGGCCTCAATCCTGCGTGCGCCGGGTAGCGCGCCGCTGTCGACGCGCAGCCGCTCTGGATTACCGTCGAATCGCGGGATATGTGGCGGGGCGTCGTCCGGCAGTGTTTGCGCCGGCTCGATGCCCGGCTCGCGCAGCGGCCGGGCCACGCCGTGGATCACGGCGTAGAAGACACCCGTCGACGTTGACGTCGCGGTGGTTTCGTCAACGTATCCCTCCGTCGGCGAGATCGCGACGATATTCGCGCTGACGCGCATGCCTTCGAAGCGCTCGAGCTGCTCGAAATTTCCGGCGGGATCCGTGTAGGAGGACCGGAGCGTCACCGGATGCGGGAGCATTTCGCCCGTCATCGTGACGCGGAAGAACGCGTTCCCCAGCTCGGTCACCGGCGGACTCCCGGGATCGGCAATGGGCACGAACTCGTGAACCGTGCCGGACGCGACGACTTCCTGTCCCGTTGCGAGGAACGCCGGAGGCGACACGCCCGTGAACACGAAAAGCCCCTCCGACGTGCGGTCGTCCGCGTCGGTCTCAACGTCGCGGAGCTGAATGAAGACGCCGTTGAACTTGATGGCGGTCACGATGCCTTTCGTCGTGACGTACTTGTCGACCAGGGGCGACGTGGGTCCTGGGCCCTGAATGTCGTGAATGGCGGTGATGGCCGTTTCGATCGCGAGCACGATCGTGCTCGCGCTCGTGCGTGGCACATTGTCGCTGACCGTGATCGACAACGTCCTGACGGCCGCCGTACCGGTAACGATCGTGCTCAGCGAGAACCGGTTGTCGTGCGCCACGACATCACCGTGCGTTCCATCATCGAAAAATGAAGCGTTCGTTCCGCCGCCGATCGGCGAGAGATCACCGGTCACGCTGATGTTCGTGTTGGCCGGTCGCGCACCCGGCGTGACCAGCACGATCAGGAGTATCGTGCCGCCAGGTGGAACCGATTGCGGCATCGCGGCACCGGCGCCGAACGGCGGAATACCCCGGCTGTTGTGCGGGGCCGGTTCGCCGATGATGAAGTCCGCGGCATTGTCGTCGGTGTCGACATCGCCGCCACCGAGACGCAGTGCGGCCTTCGGACTGGAGAGCGCGCCGGTCCCTCGCGTGCCCTCGAAACAATTTGCCGAGCCGTAACCCACAAAATCCGACAGGAACACGCTCGCGGTCGGGCAGCTACCGCTCAGCGCTGCCGTGGTGTTCGCGAGAGCAACCTTACCGTTCGTGGCGTTCATCGCAATCCCCCCGATTGCGTCGGGCGGCGGCAGAGGCACGCCGTTCGCGCCGCCGCCCTCGCGCACAAGGTAGTACGAATCAGGTTGAATCGTGCCGGCGAGGTTTGTGACCTCCCACGTCGTTCCGTTGGCGGGCGAATACTGGACCGACCAGCCAGTCAGGTTTACCGGTACTGACGTCCCGTTGAACAACTCCACGTAAGCGTTCGTGAACGGCGCGCCGATGTTGCCGCCGCCTCCATACACCTGGCTGATCACGATGCCTCGCGTCACTGGGGCGGTCGAGACGATACTCGACGTGCTGCGCGGTATCGGCGTGGCGGCGCACTCGATACCGAGTGAAGCGGCGCACAGGATCAGCGCGCAGACGAGGCTCGAGCGCATTGCGAAGTCTGGTTGGGGATTAATCAAGGATCCTGCCGACAGTGACCTGCCTTGTCACGCCTCGAATTTACAGTTGCGGCAGGAGGAGACAGATGGAACGCCAATGCCAGGCTGTTGCACGACGGCTGAATCTGGGGGAATTGCCCGCCGAGCGAATGACCAGTCGTGAGTCGCGAAACGCATTGCGATTGGCGACGCCCTCGGGCGAGCTGCGCGGTCCGGACAAGTATCGCGTGTTGGATTTGCGCCGTCGGCGGGCCCAGATTCGCGCCCGTCACGCGCTGTCTCTGATGCAGCCGTAACAAAGCTGCGCTACGACAGCCTGTGCCACCCACTTCGGGTTGTGACGCTATGCCGTCTTCTTCATTTCGAGCTTGCGAACGACAATACGCGCGGGCCTCTTCTGGTCACACTCGTGCCACCACATGCTCTCGCGCACCCACCAGCCGTTTTCCCCCTGGTCATCAAAGAGCGCCCCGCACCGGGCGCAAACGTCGTATTCGAGTTTCGCCATTTTCGCTTCCCGCCGCCAGCTCAGCAGGCGCTGACTCTGGTCTGTTATTGGTAAGACGCCCTAAGCACCTCGCTGGTTGCCGTCAAACGAAGCGGCTCGACCGCTGGTCTAATAGGTGATGCGCCTGCTCGGAGTGCCGTTGTCATAATGAATCGCGGTTTCCTTGTCTTGTGGCTCATGGGGCTGCTCGGGTCGGTGACCTGGGCGGCGGAGCACCCGAAATTCGTAAGCCAGCCACTCGCCGGCACCATCGTCGTGGACGGCCGGGACGACGACTGGATGGGGGTTGTCGAGCCCTTTGGGACCGAGCCGGTTTCGATCCAGGTCGTAAACGACGGCGCGTTTCTCTATCTGCGATTGGTCGCATCGGACCCGTCCGCGCGCACCCAGATCATGCGGCGGGGACTCATCGTCTGGTTCGATGAGGACGGAAAGACCAAGAAACGCTTTGGGCTCAGGTACCCCGTGGTCGAGAGCAGTGGGGAACCGCAGGAACGGGGCCGCTACGCTGGCGGCCGTCGCGGAGGCGGCAGCGGCAGCGGAAGTGGCGGCGAGCGGGCGAACGACGAGTCCTACGCGCCGACCGATCGTATCGACGTCCTCAGCTCGAAGAAGGACGACGAGCGGAGTTTGACGCTGGATCATGCGTCAGGCATCGAGGCGGCCGCGCGTGTGGACCAGGGGACCCTCCGGTATGAGCTCAAAGTGCCGCTCGCTCGAAACGACGATCATCCCTACGCGATCGGCACTCTGCCCGGAAAGACGATCGGGATCGGGATCGAGACACCGAAGGTGGACCGGCCTTCGTCCGGCGGTGGAGGTTACGGTGGCGGTGGATATGGCGGCGGTCGCGGCGGTGGAATGAGAGGCCACGGCGGCGGCATGCGCGGCGGCGGTGGCGGCGAACGTGGTTTTCAGCAGCCCAAGCCGCTGAACGCCTGGGGCACAGTCGCGCTCAGTGCACCGCCAGATCGATCGCGCTGACGGAAGGATCGGCCGCGAGGCGCTCGAGCGTCATCAACGGCAGCCAGCCGACGATCGATCGCGACGCGGCCGACGACGAGACGATGATGCCGCCGAGCGCCTTGATTTTCTTTTCGAGAGCGGGCCGCACGTCCGCCCGGACATCGACCAGCACGCGTCCATGTCGATCGACCGGCACACTGCCGCGGCCTGCGGGAACGCTCCTCTGGCGGGCGTCCCCCCGCCGCCTGTAGATCTCCGACAGCACACGCGGCGCGATCTTGTTCTGCGCGACAGTACGCGCATCCCTCGGACTGCTCGCCGCCGGAATGTTGCGTTGTGCGCGCACGGCAGGTACGCCGATCGCCACTGCCGCTCCTGCGCAAAACACGAAGCTGACCGTACGTGCGGTTCGCAACACGGGTCTCCTCGCTTGGGATGAGCCGTAGATCGTATACCAGAACAGCCGTGGAACAAAACGGACTACACTGGCTCAGGGCTCATGACTCAAGGCTCAGGCCGGCTCAGGCCATAAGCCGGCATGAGCCATGAGACGTGAGTCTTCAGCCTCGTGTTTGCCGTTCTCCTATTCGCCATCCTGCAGGGCGGAGCTGTCTGCGCCAGCGTGGACGACTGCCGGCAGCAGGCGATCGATGCTGCCGCTCGCGGTGATTACGAAAGCTTCCACGATTTCGCCTGGCGCGCCGTGCAGAAGGGGAAGCCAAACGATCCAGCGTTGATGTATCTGCTCGCGCGCGCGCAGTCGCTCAGCGGCCGGCCAGGCGACGCGCTGGTAATGCTGCAGCGGCTCAGAGAACTCGGGATAACCACGGACGCGGCGATCGACGACGATTTCCGGCGCGTGCGCGCATTGAAAGGCTGGGCCGAGTTCACCGCGCCTGCGGCGTCTGACATCGCTGGTTCATCAACGCCCCCGACGCCGGTCCCGGCACCCGCCCCTGCGGTGTCTGCGCCACCCCCAACGCGCGATGCGGGTGCGGCTGCGCCGACAACAGCGCTGACGTTCGACGCCGGATCACTCGACCCGGTGGGACTCGCCTATGACGCGGTGTCGAGGCGATTCCTGGTTGGCGACCGAACGCAGGGTCGGCTCATCGTCATCGACGAGGTGTCGCACCACACGGTGATTCTCGTCAGCGCGGCTTCCGCGGATTTCCTCGCGCGGATTTCCGGGTTTGCGATCGACGCGAAGCGCGGCGATCTCTGGGTGGCGAGCACCGACGAACGGGAGAGCGCCCTGCACAAACTGCAACTCGTCTCTGGTCGCGTGCTGACGAAAGTCGCGACGTCCCGCGAGAGCGGTCCCGTGCGATTCGAGGACGTGGTGGTCGCGTCGGACGGAACCGTCTTCGCCGTGGATGCCGCCGGCGGGCGCCTGTTCCGGCTCCCGCCAGGCGCACGCGAGTTCGAGATGGCTCACGAGATCGGATTTACCGGCGCGCGCGCGCTCGCCCATGTGAGCGGGAACACCTTCTTTGTCGGCACGGAGACGGCGCTGCTTCGTGTGGAGATCGGCCGGCGCGCGGCCTCGCCGCTGAGCGCGCCGAGGGGAACCTCGCTCGGGCAGATCGGGCGCCTCCAGTCATACGGCGGGTCGTTGCTGGCGATGCAACAGACCTCATCCGGCCCACGCCTCGTCCGCTTGACACTCGACGACGACGCGAAAGCCGTCAAGCGTCTCGAGGTGGTCGACGACGACGTGGCCTCCGAAACGGCCGGGGCGCTCAGCGGCGAGACGTTCTTCTACCTCGCGCGGAACGGCGCGATTCGAAGCCTCACCGTCCAGTAACTGGCAAGTGTTCTGCACCTGAGCGCGCGTGTCGCTAAAGGGCATACTGCATCCGGCTGAGCAGGAGGTCGTGCGCGAAGAGCGACGGATCCTGAACGATCTGCGCGCGAGCCTCATCCGTTTTGGCGCGAGCGACGAAAACCTCGAGCCTCTCGAGCGCTCCATCGAACAACTCGACGAGCTGTTCCTGCTCGTTGTCGTCGGCGAGTTCAACGCCGGCAAGAGCGCGTTCATCAACGCGCTCGCCGGCGAGAAGGTCATGCAGGAAGGCGTCACGCCGACGACCGCGCAGGTCACGCTGCTGCGGTTTGGATCCGAACGATCGTCGCAGCAGATCGAGCCGCAGCTGCTCGCCGTCAGCGCTCCAGCGGAGCTCCTTCGCGAGATCCACATCGTCGATACGCCGGGCACCAATGCGGTGATCCGCGAGCACGAGCGGATTACCTCCGGGTTCGTGCCGCGGGCCGACCTGGTGCTGTTCGTCACGTCGGCGGACCGCCCGTTCACCGAAACGGAACGCGCGTTCCTAGAGCAGATCCGCGATTGGGGCAAGAAGGTCGTCATCGTCATCAACAAGGTGGATATTCTCGGCGGCGAGCGAGAGATCGCCGAAGTGCGATCGTATGTCGCGGACAACGCACGCCGGCTGCTCGGCGTGACGCCGGAGATCTTCCCCGTCAGCGCGAAGGCGGCATTCCGCGCGAAGAACGGCGAGCCGCAGTTCTGGCAGGACAGCGGCTTCGACGCGCTCGAGCGATACATCCGGTCTTCTCTCGATCAATCCGCGCGGACCAGGCTGAAGCTGCTCAACCCGCTCGGCGTGGGCGCCGCGCTGATCGATCGTTATCAGGTGGCGACGCGCGAGCGGCTGGACGTCCTGGCCGAAGACTTCTCGCTGCTCGAGGACGTCGAAGGGCAGCTCGCCGTGTACGGCAAGGACATGGCGCGCGAGTTCGAAGGGCGCATGGCATCAGTCGACAACGTCCTGCTCGAGATGGAGCGGCGCGGCCAGGACTTCTTCGACGACACGATGCGGATCGGGCGGATGTTCGACCTGTTGAACCGCTCGCGCGTGCAGGAAGGGTTTGAACGGCAGGTAGTCGCGGACGCGCCGCAGCAGATCGAAAAGCGCGTTAACGATCTGGTGGACTGGCTCGTCGAATCGGACTACCGGCAGTGGCAGCGCATCTCACGTCACCTGGCCGACCGCCGGCGCGAATTCCGCGAGCGGATCGTCGGGGACGATCACGGTGATCCGGAGTCGCGGCCGTTTCACGACGAGCGGCGGCGGCTGGTGGAATCGGTCGGCTCGGCGGCCCAACGGGTCGTCGAGACGTACGATCGCCGGCAGGAAGCGAGCGAGCTTGCCGATGGCGCGCGCAATGCCGTGGCCGCGGCGGCGGCCGCGGGTGCAGGTGCGGTGGGGCTCGGCACGCTGGTCGCCTTTGCGGCCAGTACAGCGGTTGCCGACTTCACCGGCATCGTGCTCGCCAGCGTTGTTGCCGCGCTCGGGCTCTTCATCATCCCCGCGAAGCGGAGCCAGGCGAAGGGAGAGATGCGCCGGAAGATTGCGGACGTGCGCGCGCGTTTGTCCGCCGCGCTCAGAAAGCAATTCCAGGAAGAGATTACGAGAAGCGCCGCGCGAATGCAGGAGAGCGTCGGCCCTTACAGCCGGTTCATCCGCGCCGAAGGAGAGAAGCTGCGCGAGACCGATACTCGTCTGCGTCAGCTGGCGTTGGACCTTCAAAAGGTCCGCGAGCGCGTCGATGCGCTCGCGGCCTAGTCAGCCCCGCCGCGTCCGCCGCCGCGAGCGCGCGATGCTCGCGGGCTCTGGCGAGACCTCAGTCGACGCGTTGCTGCATGCCGATTGACCTAATCCTGGCGAGCTGAAAGCATATTGGGCTGTCTGTTGTTGGTGCTGTTTGTCCTGGGCCGCGGTCTCCAGGACACGCGAGACATGGGACTCCAAGCGGTCGGTGTTGCGGGAACAGCAGGATGTCAGGGATCGGGACTCTGTCCAGTTCCGGCACGAGTGGCCTCTGCCCGGGGCTGACGAACCATGATAGCGCGCGCGTAGAGCAAGGTGAAACCTGCGCGCTGCACGTTCTCCTGCGACTTCGATGCCGGCTGAGTCGTGACGATCGCAAGCTCGCAGCCCTCACGCGCGGCATCGACGAGGCGCGCGCGGAGCAGTGCCGACTGCACGCCACGCCGGCGGTGATCCGGCAGCGTAGCGGCGCCGCACAATTGGGCGAGACCGTCAATGATGCGGAGCGAGGCGCCACCGGCGAGTGCCCCGTCTCGATGCGCGAGGTAACACACCAGACCCGGGATTCGCGCGAAGTCATCAAACACGCGTTCGAGCGCATCACGCGCCACCGATTCATGCGAGGGAGGTCCATCGAACACGTCGGGATGCGCAAAACCCGTCGCGACGGCATTGAGCCACGACGCGCCGTCGGTTTTCGATGCGCGGCCGACGCGGACGCCATTCGCCGCATGCGTGTCGCATTCGACGGCCGCACGATCGACGATCGCCTTCGTCAGCTCAAGGCCCAGAACGTGTTCGAAGTTGACGAGATGATAGCCGCGCCGCGCGAGCCGCGTCGCGACGTCCGGATCCGCCAGCGCCGCGAACTCGACCTGCAGCGGCGCGTCGCGTCGATCGAACTCGCGCTCGACGTCGGCGAGAACGTCCTCATCCAGCGGCGCGAATCCGAGCCCGGCGAGCTTGTTGAATGGTTCACCTGGTCCGCCGTAGACCGCTGTCGCGCCTCCCACCGGCGCAGTGAGCGCATCCGCGCGCCGCATCTTCGCGAGCTCGCCAAAGGCCACGGCCATCGCGCATTCCGCGCGTTCCACGCGCGCCGCGAGAGAGGTGGTTGCGAACAGCATGGCGGACAGTATGACCGAGGCGCGGGGCGCGGGGCGCGGGGCGCGGGCCGCGGGGCGCGGGGTGCGGGGTGCGGGCCGCGGGGCGCGGGCGCGGGGCGCGGGGTGCGGGGTGCGGGGCGCGGGGCGCGGGGTGCGGGGCGCGGGGTGCGGGGTGCGGGGCGCGGGGCGCGGGGTGCGGGCCGCGGGGCGCGGGGCGCGGGGTGCGGGTGCGGGGTGCGGGGCGCGGGGTGCGGGGCGCGGGGCGCGGGGTGCGGGGTGCGGGGTGCGGGGTGCGAGGCACGATCCCAGAGGCGCCACAACGAACCCTGAACCGTGAACCGAGAACCGAGAACCGAGAACCGAGAACCGTGAACCGTGAACCGTGAACCGTGAACCGTGAACCGTGAACCGTGAACCGTGAACCGTGAACCGTTGATATACTGAGGAAACGGCTGCGCGGCGCAGCCGTTCACGGTGACCCGGCATGGCGTCCGGGATGGAGCCACAGATGGTCCGCCTGTTCGAATCCTCTGCAACAGAACTCCGACTGGCCGAAGCGCGTGCTTTCGTCGACCGCGAGGCCCGGCGCGGCGACGTATTGATCGTTGCCGCTTCCCGCGGAGCCGCGGATGATCTCGCGCGTTCGATTGCCGTCACGCGTGGCGCCACGATCGGCCTGCACCGATTCAGCTTCACTCAGCTCGCCGCGCGGCTTGCCGCGCCGATCCTCGCCAACCAGCAACTGGCGCCCTCGACGTACCTTGCGACCGAGGCGGTCGCCGCGCGCGCGGCTTTTGATGCGCGCCGCGAACACGCGCTCGCGTACTTCGAGCCGGTCGCGGCCATGCCGGGGTTTGCGCGCGCGCTCGCGCGCACGCTGCAGGAAGTCCGGCTCGCGCAGGTCGACGCCGATCGCCTGGCCTCTTTGCCGCTTGGCGGCCCGGATCTCTCGGAGTTGCTCGCGCGTTTCGACGAGCAGTTCGCGGCGGCGGCTGCAATCGATCGCGCCACGCTGTTCGACACCGCGACACGAGCGCTTCTTCCGGCTGAAGGCGGTAGCCACGGGAGCGGTGGAAGGAACCTTCAGCTGGGCGCCCCGTTGCTCCTGCTCGATGTCCCGCTTGACTCGCCCGTCGAGTTCGAATTCGTCCGTGCGTTGCTCCAGCCGCACCGTTCCGTGCTGATCACGGTGCCGTTCGGCGACATTGCGGCGTTGAAGCGCCTGCACTCGATTGGCCTCGAACCTGAGATTCTCGAACAGGAGGGAGACACCGATCTCGTCGCGCTGCGCCGGAATCTATTCGCCACGCGCCAGCCGCCGATCCGCGGTGCGCGCGGCGACGTCACGTTCTTTTCGGCGCCCGGCGAAGGACGCGAGTGCGTCGAGATTGCGCGCCGCATCCTGCAGGAGTCCCGCGCCGGCGTGCCGTTCGATGAAATGGCGGTGTTCCTGCGCGCGCCGCAGCGATACGTCGGTCTGCTCGAGCACGCGCTCAATCGCGCGGGCGTTCCCGCGTGGTTCGATCGCGGCACCCGCCGTCCGCATCCCGCCGGCCGCGCGTTCCTCGCGGTCCTCGCGTGTGCGTGCGAACAGCTTTCCGCCCGGCGCTTCGCCGAATACCTGTCGCTCGCGCAGGTCCCATCCCTAGACGACAAGTCACGCGCGCCCGAGTTCGTGGCGCCGGACGATGAGGAGCTCACGCTGCCGGGGTCCGGGGTGCGGGACGCGGGATCCGACGAAGAGACGGAGGACGCGACCAGCGCCACCTCTTCTCTTCGTCCCGCATCCCGCGCCCCGGACCCCGATGAAGAAGCCATCGTCCACGGGACTCTTCGTGCCCCGTGGAAGTGGGAGACGTTGATCGTGGAGTCGGCGGTGATTGGTGGCGATCCGGCCCGGTGGCATCGTCGGCTGAGTGGGCTCGCGAAGGAGTTTCGCGTTCGCATTGCGGAGGAACGCAAGGAGGACCCCGAATCGCCGAAGGCGGCACGACTCGAGCGCGACTGGCGCAACCTCGGTCACCTGCGCGCATTCGCGCTCCCGATCATCGATCAGCTCGCGTCATGGCCGGCGAGCGCGACGTGGGGAGAGTGGCTCGATCGGTTCGTCGTGCTCGCGCCGATGGTGCTCCGTCAGCCGGAACGCGTGCTGCGCGTAATCGAGCAGTTGCGCCCGATGAGCGAGATCGGCCCAGTGCCGCTCGACGAGGCGCGCGATGTGATCGCCGGTCGGCTCTTGTCGATGGAAATCGATCCGCCCAAGAGCCGGTACGGCCGCGTGTTCGTCGGCAGCCCGCATCAGGCGCGAGGGCGCGCGTTCCGCGTCGTGTTTGTGGCCGGTCTCGCGGAGCGCATGTTCCCGCAGCGCCCGCGCGAAGATCCCATGCTCCTCGACAAGGAGATGCGCGAGCCGCTCGACGCCGGGTTGATCGTGCAGGAGGATCGCGGCCGCACCGAGCGGCTGTTGCTGCGATTGGCGGTGGGGGCGGCGACCGAACGGCTCTGGCTGTCGTATCCGCGGATCGAGATCGCGGAATCGCGCCCGCGCGTGCCGAGCTTCTATGCACTCGACGTGATGCGCGCCGTCACCGGGCAGGTGCCGAAGCACGAAGCGCTGCAGGAGGACGCCGCCGTCGCCGGCGGAGCCGGACTGGCGTGGCCTGCACCCGACGCGCCATCGGAGGCGATCGACGATCTCGAACACGACCTGTCTGTGTTGAAGCAGCTTCTCCAGGCCGAGCCGCGCGCGGCTGTCCGCGGGCGCGCGCATTACCTGCTGCGGCTCAACGACTCGCTCAAGCGATCGGTCACCGCGCGCTGGGCGCGTGGCCGATCGCTGTGGACGCCGTTCGACGGCATCACGCGCGTGACCGGCATGACGAAGCCGATGCTCGAGGCGCAGCGGCTCGGCGTTCGGCCGTACTCGCTGTCGGCGCTGCAGAAATTTGCCGCATGCCCGTACCAGTTCCTCTTATCGGCTATCCATCGGCTCGAACCGACCGAAGAACCGGAGCCGCTGCAGAAGCTGGATCCGCTGACGCGCGGATCGATCTTCCACGAGGCGCAGGCGACCTTCTTCCGTGCATTGAAGGAACAGAAGCGCCTGCCGGTGGCGGAGGAGGATGTGCCGCACGCGCTGGCAACGCTCGACGCGGTGATCGCCGCGGTTTCCGCGAAGTACCACGAGGACCTCGCGCCGGCAATCGAGCGCGTCTGGCAAGACGAGATCGGAGACATCGCGCGCGATCTGCGCGTCTGGGCGCGGCGGCTGCCGCAGCTTGCGGGCTGGGAGCCTCGGCATTTCGAGTTTGCCTTTGGTCTCTCGGACGAAGGCCGCGATCCCGACAGCCTGCCGGATCCCGTGCTGGTCGACGGACGTTTCAAGCTGCGCGGGTCGATTGATCTGATCGAGCGCAAGCACGGCAGCGAGACGCTGCGCGTCACCGACCACAAAACGGGAAAGAACCGGACGACCTGGAAGACGGTGATCGGCGGCGGCGCGATCCTGCAGCCGGTGCTTTACAGCCTCGCGATCGAGCAGGCGCTGCAGGTCAAAGTCGAGTCGGGCCGCCTGTTCTACTGCACATCGGCCGGCGGTTTCGTCGATCACGAGATCCCGATCAGCGAGGCGAACCGCCGCATCGGCCTCGAGGCCCTCGAGATCATCGATCGCGCGATCGAGCTCGGCTTCCTGCCCGCCGCCCCCGCGGAACGCGCGTGCACGTGGTGCGACTTCCGTCCGGTCTGCGGGCCCGGTGAACCGCGACGTGTCGCGAACAAGCCGGCGGAGAAACTTGGTGACCTCGAGGCGCTTCGCGAGCGTCCGTAGGCGATGCGCGAGGCGCGCCATACACCAGCAAGTGATAAGCCAGCCTGAGTCCTGAGCCATGAGCCCGAAGCCCGATCAAGCAGCCCGCGAGGCTATTGCCAACGCGCTCGACGACACGCTCGTCGTCGAGGCTGCGGCAGGCACCGGCAAGACGACCGAACTCGTGAAGCGCATCGTGCGCATCCTTGCCGATGGCAAGACGAAGGTGCAGAACATCGTCGCGGTCACCTTCACCGAGAAGGCTGCGGGAGAATTGAAGCTGCGTCTGCGCGAAGCGCTCGACGAGGCGAGACAGCGGGCGGGCTCGTCGGAGACGCTCAATGCCGCGCTCGCGGGGCTCGAAGAAGCGCACGTCAGCACCATTCATGGCTTCTGCGCGGAGCTGCTGCGGGAGCGTCCGGTCGAAGCCCGCGTCGATCCGTTGTTTGCCGTGCTGACGGAGCCGCAGGCCGAGCGTCTCTTCGACGAAGCGTTCGGCGGCTGGGTGCAGCTCAAATTGCAGGATCCGCCCCAAGGCATCCGGCGCGCGCTGCGCCGGTCGGTGTGGCAGGGATTCGGCGCGACGCCGCGACAGGAGACGGCGATCGATCGCCTTCGGCGCGCCGCGTGGGAGCTCGCCCAGTGGCGCGACTTCAATGGTGTATGGAGCCGGCGCGTGTTCGATCGCGAAGGGGATATCGATCGTCTCGTTGACGAGCTTCATGCCTTCGCGGCGCTCAGCGACAAGCCGTCATACGCGAAGGACCCGCTGTTCGTCGACACTGCTCCCGCGCGTCATCTAAGCGCGGAGATTGCGCTGCAGCAGGAGTCCCGCCTGAAGGCGGAAGAAACCACCGATTACGACGGCTGGGAAGCGCGCCTCGTCGATCTCTCACGAGATCGCAACTTCTCAAAGGCGCGTCATGGCCGCGGCCCCGGATACAAACAGGGGACTACGCGTGCGCGCGTCGTCGAGGCGCTCGATGCGCTACGCGTGAGCCTCGAACAGTTCCGCCTCAACGCGGACGCCGATCTCGCGGCGGCGCTTCAGCGCGAACTGTGGGGCGCGATTGATCGGTACGAGCAGCTGAAGGCGCGCGCGGGTGCGCTCGACTTTCTCGATCTGCTGCTGAAGGCGCGCGACCTCGTGAAAGGAAACGCAGGCGTGCGCCTCGGATTTCAGCAACGGTTCACGCACATCTTCGTCGACGAGTTTCAGGATACGGATCCGCTGCAGGCGGAGATCCTCCTGCTGCTCGCTGCCGAGGACTCCGCCGCGACCGACTGGCGCACGGTGACGCCCGTGCCGGGTCGTCTGTTCATCGTCGGGGATCCCAAGCAGTCGATCTATCGGTTCCGCCGCGCCGACGTGGGTATTTACCGCGACGTGTGCAAACGGCTCGAGGACTGCGGCGCGACGCTTCTCGAGCTCACCACGAGCTTCCGGAGCGTGCCGCAGATTCAGGCGTTCGTGAACGCGGCATTCGCACCGGTGATGACGGGCGACGCTGCGACGCTACAGGCCCACTATGTGCCGCTGTCGTCGCATCGTGGCGATTTGAAAGGGCGGCCCGCCGTCATCGCGTTGCCGGTTCCCGAGCCGTATGGCCCGCGCAGTGTGTCTGCGATGTCGATCGAGACATCGCTGCCCGATGCCGTCGGCGCATTCATCGACTGGGCCGTCAACGAGAGCGGGTGGAACGTCCGGAGCCGCGACATCTGCATCCTCTTCCGGCGGTTCGTCAGCTTCGGCGTCGACATTACCGAGCTGTACGCGCGCGCGCTCGAGGCGCGTGGCGTTCGTCACGTGCTCGTCGGCGGCAAGAGCTTCCACGATCGCGAGGAAGTGGAGACGATCCGCGCGGCGCTCGCCGCGATCGAGTGGCCGGACGATGAGCTGTCGGTGTTTGCGACGCTCCGCGGAGCGCTGTTCGCGATCGGCGATGAGGAGCTCCTCGAGTGGAAGCAGCGGTTCGGCGCGTTCCATCCGTTCCGCATTCCGGAGATGTTCCAGTCGGGACGCGGGTGGCGGGAGGCGCGGCGCGCTGGTTCGGAACCCCCGGATCCCGCACCCCGCACCCCGGATCCCGGCGACGCACGGCACTTGATTCCTATCGTCGATGCGCTGACCTTCCTTCAGCGTCTTCATCGGCGGCGCAATTACATTCCCGTCGCGGAGACGCTTCAGCAGCTGCTCGATGCGACGCGCGCGCACGTCGGACTGGTGCTGCGGAGCGCGGGAGAGCAGGCGCTAGCGAACGTGCTGCACGTTGCGGAGCTTGCGCGTCAGTACGAAGTCGCAGGCGGATTGTCGTTCCGTGGATTCGTCGACGAGCTGCGCCTTGCGGCCGAGACTGCCCAGGCCGCTGAAGCGCCGATCCTGGAAGAGGGAAGCGACGGCGTTCGGATGATGACTGTGCACAAGGCGAAGGGGCTCGAGTTCCCGGTCGTCATCCTCGCGGACCTCACGTGCAAGCTCGCGCGCGCAGAGGCTGGACGTTGGCTCGATCCCGGAGCGAATGTGTGCGCGCTCAAGCTCGGTGGCTGGGCGCCCATCGATCTCCTGCTGCACGATGCCGAGGAAGCCGCGCGCGACAGAGCGGAAGGCGAGCGCCTCGCGTACGTCGCGGCGACACGCGCGCGTGACGTGCTCGTCGTGCCCGCCATTGGCGACGGACCATATGAAGGCGGTTGGCTGGACCCACTGATGACCGCGATTTATCCTCCGGAATCGCAACGCCGCAGCCCATCGCGGTCGGCCGGAGGCCCCGAGTTCAGATCGAAGGACACGGTGCTGAAGCGGCCCGAGGGCGATCCCGCATCGGTCCGGACTGTCGCGCCAGGCACGTTCGTATTCGACGTGCCGGCCCTCGGCCCTCGGCCCTCGAACCGCGGCACGTATCACGTGACGTGGTGGGACCCGCACGCGCTGCACCTCGGCGCGGATTCCTCGTTCGGTCTGCGGCGGGACGATCTGATCGTGAAAGACGGCGACATGTTCGCCGTCGAGGAACGGCTCGCGGAGTACGAGCGGTGGCGCGACGGGCGCGCCGCCGTGATCGCGCAAGGCTCGCGCGAGACGCTGCGCGTGAAGACCGCCACGGCGTGGGCCGCCGAGGCCGCGCAACTCGGGATTGACGAGGCGCTGCTCGGGTCCGAGTCCGTCACGATCGTCGAACTCCCCGGCGCCGAGCATCGCCCGCGCGGTCCGCGCTTCGGCACGCTGGTTCACGCGGTGCTGGCGACCGTTCCGCTCGACGCGAAGGAAGACGTCATCGCGCGGACCGCGGCGACTGAGGGTCGCGTGATCAATGCCTCTGCCGACGAGGTCCACGGCGCGACGCAGGTGGTGAATGGCGTGCTCTGTCATGAGCTCCTCGCCCGCGCGCGCGCGTCCTCGTCGGTGAAACGCGAGACCCCTGTTGCCTGGGTCCAGCGCGATGGAACGTTAATCGAGGGCGTCCTCGACCTGGCGTTCGATGAAGGAGAGAAGACGGTCGTGGTCGACTTCAAGACCGACCACGAACTCGCCGCGGGAGAGATGCGTTACCGCGCACAGCTCCAGCAGTATCTCGCCGCTGTCTCGCGCGCAGCGGGGCGCCCCGCTTCGGGCGTACTATTCAGGATTTAGGGGTATGAGATGTCACTGTTGATCGCGACCGCGCTCGTTGCCGTCCTGTTCCAGTCGTCGTCTGCGGACACGGAAGAGCTCCTGAGGCTGGAGCGGGTCTGGAATCTGGCTCACGAGAAGGGGGATGCGAAACCGCTGCAGGAACTCTGGGCCGAAGACATCGAGATCGCCGTCCCCAAGATGGCCGTCATGACGAAGTCGGAGGCGCTCAGTTTCTTCCGCTCTGGCCGGATGAAGTTCGATCATTACGTCACCTCCGACCTCAAGGTGCGCGTATACAGCGATGCCGCTGTGGTGACCGGCCGCCTCGAGCGCACCCGCAGCCTGCTCGGGGTGACGACGACGGACGCATGGCGGTTCATCAAGGTCTATTCGCGCCAGTCGCGTGGCTGGCGTGTTGTCGCCTTCCACGCCTCCGACGCCCCGCGCTGACGGGGTCTTGGCCTCAGATCTCGATTTTTCATGACGATCGGAAAAATCGAGATCTGACCCCAAACTCCCCCGAGCTCCGCGCTCCGTCTAGGGAGCAGCCCGAATTACACAGTCGTCATTCTGGTTGAAACTCGTGATCGCGCAATGTAGAGTGGCTGCGTTCTTGCCGACAATACTGCACGTACCTGCCCGGAATTGTGCGATCCCATCCCGCACCCGAATGGGAACGACTGTTGCCTAGGGCGAGGATACATCCTCCACGTCACCATGGCGGTGGGGCGGGCGTATGGTCCCGCCCTGCCGCCTTCGTCTCCTCCTAAGGGCGACCAATGAATCTCTTTTCGGCCTTTGCCAGCGACGTCGCGATCGACCTTGGCACGGCGAATACCTGCGTCTTCGCTCGGGGCCGGGGCATCGTCCTGAACGAGCCGTCGATCGTGGCGTTCAACACCAACAACGGGCAGATCGAAGCGGTCGGGACCGAGGCACACGAGATGCTCGGGCGCACGCCGCCGAACATCAAGGCGATCCGGCCGATGAAGGACGGCGTGATCGCCGATTTCGACGCCGCGGAGAAGATGCTCACCCACTTCATCAAGAAGGCCCACGGCAAACGCGCCTTCGTGCGGCCGCGGCTGGTCATCGGCGTCCCGCCGGAGATTACGCAGGTAGAGCGCCGCGCGGTGAAGGACAGCGGATTCCGCGTGAAGGCGAGCGAAGTGCACCTGGTGGACGAGCCCATGGCGGCGGCGATCGGGTCGGGCCTGCCCGTCACGGATCCGGCGGGCAACATGATCATCGACATCGGCGGCGGCACGACCGACATTGCGGTCATCTCGATGGCAGGCACCGTCTACGGCCGCTCGCTGCGCGTTGCCGGCGACGCGATGGACGAGGCGATCATGCAGTACATGCGGAAGAGCTGCAGCCTGTTGATTGGCGAGCGCACCGCGCAGGCAATCAAGTTCGAGCTCGGATCCGCGGCGCCGCTCGACAAGCCGTTGATGATGGAAGTCAAAGGACGGCATCTCGTGGAAGGCGTGCCGCGCACGGTGACGATCTGCGACACCGAGGTCCGCGAGGCGCTGTCCGAGCCGCTGCGGATGATCGTGCAGGCCGTCCGCGACGCGCTCGAGCGCATTCCGCCCGAGCTGTCCGCCGACATCTACGATCGCGGGGTCGTCTTGACTGGCGGCGGCGCGCTGCTGCGCAATCTCGACAAGCGCCTCCGCGAGGAAACGGGACTGCCGGTGCTCGTCGCCGAAAACCCGCTGACCTCGGTGGTGCTCGGCGCGGGAAAGATCCTCACCGACCTGTCGCTGCTGCGCAAGGTGTCACTCGACTGATTCGTGCGCGTGCGCGAGCACCCGACCGCGCGCGCACGCGCTCATCTCGTGATGCGCCAATCGAAAGCGTAATCGTCTCAATACGCGGTGCCGGCCATTTCCTCGTATTCACCCATGAAAACAGCCAGCGGTCCGCTTCACCCGCGGCACGGCATGCTCGTTGCTCGTTGCGAAGGCTTAATCCAACGAAGGCAGTTCGCATAATGACCCGCACTATGGCGCGGCGGTCGGTGTTGTCGTCATCCTGCTCTTTTTCGCAGCGCTGTCCGTCGAGCATCATCGGTTCTTCGACACCGCGCCGAGCAATACAATCACCGCAGCGCGCCGGTAATTCCTAATCACGCGATCGCACGTGCAGCGTCACACCTGCACGGGCGCTTCATCCGCAATAATCACCGAGCGGGCGCGCCGCAAGGCGCGGAACCACCACCACGCGAGTCCAGCGACAATCACCGCCGCAAGCAGCGAGCCGGCGAGCGCCCCCGGGTACGCCCGCGTAAGGCCGCGGCCGATCGAGCCCAGGATGGTCATGGTGCCGATCGCGAGCGGCACGAGCGTGAGATCGAATCGGAGCAACGTCACGTAGGCGGCGATCAACGCGACGCCGGTGACGAGCCCGGCCGCCGTCCATCCGCCGAAGTGCGATCCGGCCGGCAGGCCGACTGCAAAAAACCCGATGATCCCGAGCGCGATGACAGCGAGCAGACGCCGCCGTGTCCAGGTCAGCGTGAGCTGCTCGATGACGGCGAGCGTCGCCGTGAGTATCGCGACGCGCGTAAGAAAGGCCGTAATCGGATCGATGGCGGTCTGCAGGATCGGAATCTGGGCGCCGAGCGTGGAGAGATCCGGGAAATGATCCCAGGCCGGCGTGCGCAGAGTTGTGGCGATCGCCGACGCCGCGGCGCCGAATAATCCGGCCGCGATGCCCAGCCGCAGAGCGTCACGATCTCCGAGAACGGGCGACAGTCGGAGCGCATGTGGAAGCGCGCCCAGTGCCAGTCCTACGAGGACGGAGATCAACGTCAGGCCGACGAGCCCGATGCCGAAGACGCCGAGCACCTGAAGCTGCAACGGCGCTGCGGTCATCAGCGACGCAAGGACCATCGGCCAGCCATTTGCCAATTTCACGATCGAGACGACGAGCATCAGCGTGGCCCCTGCGAGGAACAGGCGCGGCGTGTAGCGGCGCCGGCTCCACGCAATCATGCCGCCGACGGCCGCACCGACCAGCAAGCCGGCGAACACCAGCGTCTGAAGGATCCGCAGGATCAGGTTGCGCGTGCCCGCCGCGCGCTGCTGACGCTCCCATTGTTCGGGCACGAACACGTATCGCGTCGCCGAGGCCGCCTCGTCGCCAGCGATGTCGACTGTGATGCGCGGCTCTCCCTGCGGGAGCGGCGCAATCGTCGTATCGACGAACGTGAGCGTCCAATCGGTCCGCGCCTTCAGCTTCGCGGGCTTCGCGGAGATCTCCTTCAGCTGATTCGCGCCGAGCGTGAAGCGATTAGCTATCGCGCGAAGCGCGATGGCTCGCGCAGACGCTTCGTCGAGTGATGCGCCGGCGCGCCCCTCCGGCAGCTTGTGCTGCAGGTCTCGCACGTCGTGCGACGCGGTCACGTGAGCCCGCCATTCTTCCGCGCGGTCGGCGACGTCTCCCTGGAACGTGCCGACGCGAACGCGCCATCCCGCCGCAGGCAAGTAGCTGCCGACCAGTTCCCGGCGGCGTGCCTCGCCCGCGGTTTCAGACACGAACTCGTGCGCCGCGCCGCTGCCGTCTTCGGGAACCGGCATGACGCGCCAGCGCGGCGGCAGCGTCATGCCGCGTTGCGCGATCGCCTCGCGCGTCAGCGCCGACGCCTCGTCCGCAGAAACCGTGACAGTCACACTTTCTGGCTGAAGAACTGTGACAGTCACAGTTATCAGGAGCGCGGCTGCGCCAAGCGCGACCCAGGCAGTTTTTGCGCGGGCGCCGAGCACACCGTGCGGCACGGTACCGACGATCCCGGGCCGTTCCGCGGCAGGCGGCGGGACCCACGCCGTGTTCAGGTCAGTCGGTGACAGCTCGGTCCAGCGGCCCACTTGCGCGCGACGCCACAACACGATCCACAGTGGGACCAGCGTCATCACGACGACCATCAGCTTCTGGATCCAGACGCCGGGCGCGTGCGCCAGGAAGATCGGCAGCGCAAACCACACGACATCAAACGTAAAGTGCAGGATGATGCCTGGCAGCAGGCCGAAGTACACGTAGAGCAGGCCGAAGCCAATCGACGGCAGGATCAGCTCCACGGGACGCGCAAATGACGGCTGGTTCGGGTACGGCGCGTGCCCCGCACCGAAGACGATCGCCTGCACGATGAAGCCGAGCACGAGGAAGAGGCGGCGCTGGCCCAATCGGTCGCCAATCAACGCCGCCCCAGCGATCGGCACCGCGCGGAACAACGCCTCTTCCCAGAACCCTGCCTGGAACGAGTTGGCGATCGCCGACAGCCAGGGCGCGTACGTCGCGAGCACATCGGGGTGCAACAGCGCCTCCGCAGGGGACCACCACCCGAGCGTCTTCGTCGTGACGAGATACAGCAGCACGTCGTACGCGAAGAACACGCTCACGAGGAGATAGCCGCCCATCGTGCGGCCAAGGATCTGCACGGACGCGCCAGGTTCCCTCGCCCACGCGCGCCAGAGCTGCGGATGATGGCCGAACGCACGGCGCGTCAGCGTTTCGGCGGCCATGAACGACAACGCGAAGAAGACCGAGAATCCGAGGAAACCGGCGATGGCAATCGCGATCTGCTGACCGAGGAACGTCGACCGCGGGAGCGCCGTGTCGTAGGTCATCCAGATCAGTGGGAATTCGTTGATTGCGGCAAGCGCCTGCATCAGGCCGACGAGCGCGCCCCAGAACGCGGCGTGCTTCCACAACACCCATCGGCTGCGCAGCATGAAGAACAATCCGACGCCGATGCCGCCGAGCACGTAGATCAGCGACATGCCCACCACCGAGCCGATGCCGATTGCCTCGTTCGCCGAGCGCATGCTCTCGTAACGCCGGGTGAACGCTTCGGGAATCCTGATGAAGTGCCTGACCTCCGTGAGCCGATCGCCAGACACCACGAGCCGCAGCCGGTAGCGGCCTTCGTTCAATGTCGGTGAAGGTCGTTCGTAGGTCAGCGTGTGATCGACGCGTCCCTGCCGCCGCTCCTGTCCCTGCTCGACCAGCGTGTACCGGGAGAAGTCGATGCTCCACCGTCCGCTCGCATCGCGCTCGGCAATCCGGCGCGCCGCCGCTCCGTCGAGCGCCGCGCCGGGCGCATCCTCTCTCAGTCTCTCGACGAACCCATCTGGTTTGCCATCAGGCGTGAAACGAATCGTCGTCTCGTTCGTTTCCCCTTCCTTGAACTGTCGAACCCGCCACGTGTAAGCGGAGTACAGGCCGTTCTTCATCATGTTCGTGAACGCGTCCTTGCCGCCACCTTCCAGCTCCACGAACGTCTGCGCCTCGTCGTCCAGCGCGAACGATGCAGCCTGGCGGTACCCGGATGGTCCCAGCCGGTCGCGCGCCATGACCGTCCGTGCGGCATCGAGCGCGCGATCGCGATCCATCGTGATGTCCAGCGCGACGATCGAGAAGGCCTGCGGGAAATAGTGGATGCCGATGAACGTGGCGCCAATTGAAACAAGCGCGAGGACAATCCAGAAGGGCGGGCGCTTCACAGGGTGCTCCTTTGATTGTGCCCGAGATTCTACACGCCCGCTTCACCTGTCGATCGCACCCTCCTGCGGTGGCGGTCAACCGACATGGGCGGCCATGACAGAGCAGCGATCCGTCAGGTCGCCGATCGGGAGCGCGCGGGGAACGACGCGCGGGCGCTCGGCGGCACATGGCGCACGAGCTCCGGCGCTCTGAGCGATGAGGAAGAGCAGCCAATCGCCGGCATTGCCGGCAACAGCGTATCTGTGTTTCTTTGTGGCGTGTTTTTTCTGCGGCCGTGCGGCGCTTGGGGACTCAGTCGCGTTGCACGGTGATCGGCGCGCTCTTGACGGTCCGGTTGCCCGCCGCATCCGTGCATGTCACCGTGATTGTGTAGGTGCGGGAGTTGCCTTTCCCGGAACGATCCGCGCTCAACTGTACGTGGTGCGCGTCGACAATGATGAAGTTGACTGCGCGGGAATCGGAGCCCTCTTTTTCAGTCGTCTCACCGGGCCGTGCAGTCGAGATCGCAGCGGTCCTCGTCTCGCCTCCCGAGACCGACAACACGCACGTCCCGGTGCGGCAATTGTCGGCCTGCTGGTAATTGACCGTGACGGCGACCCAATCGCGATTGGAGATCTGCGGCGTTGGCGTGAGCACGAGATTATTGATCGATGGCGCTTCCTTGTCGGCGACGGTGACCACGAGCGGACAGGTCGCCGTGTTGCCGGCGGCGTCGGTTGCCTCTGTTATCACCGTTGTGGTGCCGAGCGGGAACGCCGACCCGGATGCGGGTGTCGAGACGATTTTCACGTTGGATGAACAGGTGTCCGTTGCCGTCGGAGCGAACGTCACGGGCGCGCTGCACGTGCCCGGTGCCGTCGTGACGGCAATCGGCGCAGGACACTGGAGCTGAGGCGGTTCCTTGTCGACGACCGTCACCGAGAGCGGACATGTCGCGCGGTTTCCGGCGGCATCGGTTGCCGTGGTCAGCACAGTTGTCGTACCGAGCGGGAAGATCGAGCCGGATGGCGGTGTGGAAACGACGCTGACGGGAGCCGAACACGTGTCACTCGCATCCGCAGAGAACGGAACCGGAGCGCTGCACGCGCCCGGACTCGCGGGCACGGAAATATCGTCTGGACACGTGAGCTGCGGTGGCGTGTTGTCAACGACCGTCACATTAGCGCGAGCCTGGCTGGTTGCTCCTTTTGTATCTTTCACCGTCAGCAGCACTGCGGTCGTGCCGATGTCGTACGGGCCTGGCGGCGATTGCGTTGGTACGAGCGTGTCCCCGTCCTCGTCAAAGGATCCATCGTCGATGTCCGCGCGAGCTCCGCACGCGTTTGCGGGCGCCGTGACGGTGACATCCTTCGCCTTCGCGATCGGCACGTGGTTCGGCGGATCGCAGGCACCCATGCACGCACCCGTCACCGTCAACGTGTAGGCGGTCTGCGAGGAAGGGCCCGGCGTGACGTCGTGCACGTCAACTGCAAATGGCTGTCCGCCGCCAGGGAGATTGAAAGAGAACGTGCTGAACAACGAGCTCGAGCCCGTGTCTGCCTTGTAGTTCTGCCGCACGTTCACGGGACTGAAAGATGGCGAGTAGGCGGCGGCAAACAATTTGACCGCGTCGGGACCCTCCAGATTCACCGTCACACATGAAGCGACGCTCTGTACGCAGGTGTTGAACGAGTAAGCCTCGAATTGCCGAACGATAGTTCCCAGAGGGTTCAGCGCGAGCGGCGGTGTTGCCTTTTGCACCGCGCAGGTACTCACGATCCTGTCGCGATTCAGCCGAACTGTCTGCACGCCGGCAAACGGAATCGCGCCAGGTGACCTGGCAGCGGGCGTTCCATCGAGTGTCTTCGAGATCTGGTACGACGACACCCCGATCGGTACCTCGAACGTGAGCACGCGTGTGCTGGCGACACCCGTATATGCCACGGTCAACGCGAACGAAGCAGAGGCAGGGCATGGAAACGCGCTCGCCACGGTGAACCGGATCGGGTTAGCATCCGCAGCCATCGCAGGCCGGATGTCGCCATAGATTCGTGAGGATGGCTGTTCGATCGTGATACCAGGTGTCGAGGTCGTGAGCGTCGCCGTGACCCCCGTGGCTAGTGTGTTGCCGTAATTCGCGAGCCGAATCGTCAGGCTCGCTCCTTCACCAGCCTCCGGCGCGCCGTTGTCATTTCCGGGATCATCGGTTGCGTTCGCGGTGACGATGTCGACGAGTGCCGGGGCGGTGATGCCGAGCGCGCGCAGCGCTTCGGTAGGCATGAGGATGCCCGCTCCCGACTCGTGATCGAAGCCGGCGCTCTCGATATCGATGGCGGTCTCCAACAATGCGGTGCGCAGCCGCTCAGCTGTCAGATTAGGAACCACAGACTTGATCAAGGCCGCGATTGCCGCTGCATGGGCTGCGGCCGCTGATGCCCCGAAAAACGGATTCTGGAAGTCTCCTACTCCTGAGACTGAAACTCCATCAGCGGCCGTCAGGTCCGGCTTCTGCAGCAGCTTCCCCGTTCCTGTCGCGGGAGGAGGCAGGGTGTCACTGATCGGTGTCCCGTCGGCGTCGAAGAAAATCCGGCGTGGCCCATCGGCACTCAACGCCTCCACCCGACTGGCCCGGTTGAATGGACCAGGAAGGCTGGCGCGCGCGGACGTTGCGGCGATGCCGTACGCACCAGTCGCATCGACGGCGGCGTGGCCCCGGATTGCGCCCTGCGTCGAAAAATGCAGCACTCCTCCGTTTGTATCCAGATGGAGGAATCTCGCCGCGGCCGTCTGCCTCTTCAAAATAATGATGGTCGCGTTGTCTTCAGCACCCTGCGGGATCTTTTCGAACGGATCCTGAGTCCCATCCTGCACATTCGTGGAGCTCGCGACGATGCCGGTTCCTGCCGCATTGATGCGAAAGAGATCGTAATCATTGGCCGATTGGCCGAGCGGATCCGACCAGTGGAGCGTAATCGGCTGTTTGGAGGACGCCGTGGTCAGCGTGTTGCCGACCACTTCTACTGGCCCGTTCGGCGTCGTCATTTCTTGGAACGCGTGATAGTTGTAGACGTTACTTTCGGTGAAGACGGCAACTTCTGGACCTTTGACGAAATCTCCCTCCCAGACACCTGAAAACCCGCGCTTCAGGTTTCCCGAGTTGCCTGCGGAGGCGAAGTACAAAGCTCCCTCTGCTGTAACCTCCTTTACCACCTGAGTGATGAGACCGCCATTCGTCGAAGACCGAACGCCCACCGCCTGTCCATCCTGAAAAGGTGTTTCCTCAGGATAGATTACGTCGTCGACGATGATGTCGCAGCCGGCGGCGCGCAAATCGCGAATATTCTGCGCAAACCTCGTGATGCCGCCATCGTTTTCGTCGTCAGAGGAGGCCTTGGCGAAAAACAGCTGCGCTTCGGGCGCGAGGTCGTGGATGATCTCGAGCATCGCCGTGCCCTCGTCGCCGACGCCCGCCTGTCCTGGAAGCACTGCGACCGGACCAAGATCGCCGAGTGCCTGGCTGGCGGCCAGGCTGGTCACTCCATCCGAGAGCACGCCGATTTTGATGCCTTTGCCGCGCGCCCCGAACGCCTCACGCGCCGCGAAGGCAAGGTGCGCGATATCTCCTTCCGAAGTTCGGCTACCCTGCCCCGCGCTCGTTCGCACGATGCTCGTCTGCTGCACCGCCTGGCCAATCGCGCTCGGCATACTCCGCGCGGCCTCCCTCGCGCGAGGAGTGAAGCCTCGTGTCTGCTCGCGACGAATAGATCCCGATGGCGCGGCTTGCTGCTGTGGCTGTAGAAACTGAACGTCTGGGTAGGCCGCTAACGCTTCGATGCGATCGATCGGAAGATGAATTCGAAGACTCGTGCCGTCGGCTGACGAGGAGAGAATCTCGCCGCCGAGCGTCGCCACTGCGGATGCCAGATCGTTCGACGGCGTTGCCGTCACGTCGATGATGACGTGTCCATCGGTGGCGTATGGCACATCGGTCTGGAGACGGTTGACGCCAGCGGCGATCGGCTGCCCCGTTCGCATGCGCAGCTCGAAGATGAGCTGCGAGTCGATCTTCTGCTCGACAGGCGAGCGGGATTCTTTCTCCTGAAGCAGCGCCTGAATCTGTGCGAGGGCCGAGGCTGAGATCTGCGGGGCGGCCGATTCCTGCTGGTCGCCGTACACGCGCAGCTCCGCGGACATCGCGATTGCCGCGATCGGCAGAACCATGGATGCACGAATCGCTACAGACCCGCGGCGGGCCTGCATGGTCCACCATCGAGTACGCCCAGGCCGCATGGGTGCGAGCCCTCCAGAACTGACTTTCGAGGTGAACGCGGATCCTACCGCGGAAACCGACGATCTGAAGCGCGCTTTTGCGACGTCCGCGAAAATTATTTTCGGAAGTCTCCCGTGGCGGGTACTTCCGTACTTGCGATCTTCACGATGGCCTTTTTCAGGAAGCCGCGTCCGGCGAGGGGCGCGTGCGCGTCTTCCGGAAAAAAGATCGCGAAGTGCCCGGGAGGAACCGCGACCCACGTGCGAGGGAGGTCGCTGAAGAACTGTATATCTTTCGATAGATCGAATGGCCCAGCTGGGTGCCGGCATTGGTGCAGCGGCATCCAGCCGATCTCTTCGCCGCCATCGATCGTGAACTGAATGTCGAGATAGCGCCGGTGGGCCTCGAGGCGCGCGCCCTCGCGTCCGCGGCCCTCGTTGTGATCGATGGAGACGTAAATGCGATCGCGATCGATCTCATGTCGTCCCGGCTCGAGGGTAGTCAGATCGCGATTCGCGAGCACGTCGAACGCGCGAGCGAACGCAGGGTGCAGCGCGATGTATCGCCCCGACCGTACGAGCGTGTCGAGAATCATGGCCGGTCCGAATCACTCGGCCCACGTCTTCAGGAACTCGGCGTACGGAATCAATACCGCACGCTCGAACGCCGTTTCGAACGTCATCCCGCTGGCGATATTCGTCAGCAAGTTGTAAATCGTTGTGGGTCCGCCCAGATCGATCACTTTCTGCGTGGCGAGCGCGCTTTCCACGTAGGCGAGGCGCGCATCCGTACTCGAAAGCGACTGGAACGATCGCTCCAGGCGCGACAGCGGGATCAACGGCGCGTCGGCGAGCGGCGCACGATCGATTGCGACCGCGCCGCGCTCGAAGAGCACGGCCAGTCCTTCGTTCAGCCACTGCGGTACGCCGCGCGACGCAAGTCCGTAGACGATCGCGTGCGTCAATTCGTGCGAGAGCACACGTTCGAGCTCACGGTCGTCGATCGTGCCGCCGACCGGCACGCGTATACGTCCGTCGAAAAGGCCGCCCGCCCATCCGGGCGACTGCGTGACGTCGCGGAACTGTTCCTTCGAATACAGGATGACGGGAACCACGTCGCGAGGGTACGCGCCAATCGCGCCGCCGATTCTCCAGTACGCGGCCTCGAGGATCTCGGCGACGCGGCTGGCGACCGGCTGGTCCGGCGGACCTTCGAACATGATCGTGAAGTGGCTGGCGATGCGCTGGGAAAAGCTGTCGTGCACCGCCGCTTCGCGTCGCCACGCCTCGAGCTTGGCCGTCAACTGACGATCCGTCGGCGCGGAGATGAGCGCCTGTTCGTACACGGCGATGGCGCCCTGGAGATCTGCCTCGCGGTAGAGAATCTCCCCGAGCAGCAGCGATGCGGCGGTGAGCGACGGCTGAAGGCGCAGCGCTCCGGCGAGATCCTGACGCGCCTCGTCGGTCTTCCCGCGCAGCTGTGCCGCGGCGCCCGCGCCGAGCATCGCCATCGGGCTTCGTGCATCGACGCGCAGCGCTTCATCGAAATCGCGGGCAGCTTCGTCGGCATGTCCGGCGCGGAGCGCCTGCCATCCCGCATCGGTCCATTGAACAG
This sequence comes from Acidobacteriota bacterium, assembly GCA_003222675.1. Classification (GTDB taxonomy): domain Bacteria; phylum Acidobacteriota; class Vicinamibacteria; order Vicinamibacterales; family 2-12-FULL-66-21; genus QHWT01. Next base: position 75,720 of record QHWT01000057.1, read on the forward strand.
CCGTGCGGGGTCCGGCCGCTTGTCCAGAGAGCGCGACGCTGAGCAGGGTGGCAGCTAGCAGCACCTTACCAGTGTAACGCGGTCACGGGATTTCATCGCGCAGACGCCGCGGCCGCCGGCGTCCGGGACGCGACGAGGCGGAAAGGGGAAGCACCAGCGCGTGCACCAGCCATTGCTCGACGTCCGACCGAAAGTCGCTGCCATCTTCGGTTTGCCGGGATCTGCCCCCTTCGCCCTTTTGACGAAGCTCGTGCTGGATCGAGTGTTCCGCAACGGTCCCTTCGAATAATTCGACAAACACGTCCACGAGGAACTCGCGGTCCCCGATCGAAGAACGCACGCGATCCGGCGCGGTTCCCGACATCTCGATGCCGAAGTGATGGCCACGCGACTCGGCGAGCAACTCGAGAAAGAAGCGATCCGCTTCGAGCGGGTTGCTGCGCTTCGCGGACGCGAGCACGCGCGTCTCGTCCCCATCGGTGTCGCAATAGAGCGAGATGCCGGAAGGCAGCGTGATGACCCAGGCGTCCCAGATCGCGCCGGCGTCGAACTCCATCCGCAGAACGGTGCGCGCGCGCAGGGCGCCGGCGTCGAGCGAGCCCCCTTCATCAGCGAGCGATTCGCGGATGATGTCGTCGAGCGGCAATGGATCGTGCGGGACGCGAAACGGCCAGAGGTCCTCGTGCGATCGAAACTGCTTCGCCCACCGCTCGAGTGCTTCGAGCACGCGCAGCCGGAGATGGCGCTGGCCGATCGTCATGACGAATCGGGGGGTGTCCCCGGCTCGGGTTATATCACGCCGAAGCATTAGCAGTCGGCAGCCTCCTGCCCTGGGCCCCAGGGACAGGGGCCGCGGGCCGCCTACTGCCGCTCGGGGCTGTGGTACGCTCTTGAGGACTCAGCGATTCTCTGCGAAGATTCACTGCATGCGCGCTGCAGTCGATCCACGACAACGCGACGCGCCAGCTCCGGCTCGTCGAGGATCTCCTCGATCTCTCACGCCTGCAATCGGGGCGCATGGCCCTCAACATCGAAGACGTCGACTTGCGCGCGTTGTTACGGGGCGTCGTAGAATCGATCGTGCCGGTTGCCGCAGGGGGCAAGCTCCAGCTCGACGTGGAAACGATCCCGGCGCTCAAGCTGCGCGGGGATACGCGGCGTCTCGAGCAGGTGTTCTTCAACCTGCTCGGAAATGCCGTCAAGTTCACGCCGGCGGGAGGCCGCGTGGCGATCGGTGCGCGCGACCTGAACGGCGCAGTGGAGATTCGGGTGACAGACACGGGAGAGGGGATCGACCCCGCGTTCCTCCCG
>QHWT01000057.1:77056-78598 GCA_003222675.1 Acidobacteriota bacterium
ACACGGCGCGGCGTCATGGGGGCGCCGGCCTCGGCCTGTCGATCGCTCGCGAGTCGATCGAAGCGCACAAGGGCTCCATCACAGCCGAGAGTGCCGGCGTCGGCCGGGGCGCGTCATTTATCGTCCGGCTGCCGACCTCCGGGCCCGGCATGGCCTCCGTCGCGGGTCCCACGATTCATTGACCATTGAGCGCGGAGCGCGGCGCGCCTCACAGCCGAAGCGCGCGAGCGCTGCAGCAGGAGGCATCGGTGCAATACGTGGCGTATCTGGCAATGATGATGGTCTTCGTGTCTGGACCTGGTCCGCAGGTGCAGCGGCGATCGCAGACCGGACCGGTGACGTTCGCAATCTTCGTGACCGATCCTGCAGGAGCGCCGATCGGCGGCGTGTCGGTGACGGTCGAAGGGCCCGCAAAGCGGCAGGCGATGACCGAGGCGGGACGCATAGCGCTCGAAAATCTGCCCGCGGGCACGTATCACTTTACATTCGAGCGCGATGGTTTCTATGTCTCGGAAAGGGATGTGACCGCAAGGGGGAGGGCGCCGATCGATGTGAAGGTCACGATGAGCCCGCGTCCAAAGCCCGTGCCCGCGCTGCGGCCGCCGCCGCCCGAAGCGCCAACGGCGGCGACGACCTCGAGCCCGGTGGTCGTTGACCTGCCGGCCTTCATCGAGAAGAACTACGTGGGGCGCGCCGCCGGGAAGACCCTGTCGCTCGCGTGCAGCGCCGGCGGGACCTCGACCTTGATTCAGATCAATCAGCCGATCGCGGAACACGCGCACGCCGATGCGGACGAGTTCATCTATGTCATCGCCGGCGACGGCACCGCGCATCTCGCGGGACGCGAGGAACGATTGCGTCCCGGGTTCCTTCTCGTCGTCCCGCGCCGCACATCACATTCTTTCACCGTCAACGGCAAGAGTCCGCTCGTCATGCTGTCGACGCGCGCGGGAGAAAAGTGCGGCCCCTGATCGGTCTCGTGCCTTCCGCTTTCGCCCGCAGCGCCTCGGCGGACTGCCGTAGCCTTGGCGGAGGCTGGTCAGGCGCACGATCTCATCGTTTCGTCTCGAGATCGAGCTCGTTCAGCGGCACGTCCCAGTGCGCGTCGAGGATCTCGAACCGGCGCTGTTCCTCCTTCTGAAACTTTGTCTGGTCGGGATACAGCCGCCGCACGATCTCCGCATCGTCTGACGGCCCCGTCATCGCCGCGATGTCGCGATACGTGATCGCGACCGCGAAGGTCCAGTCCGCGCGTCCGTCGCCGTGATATGTCGGCACGTAGGTGCGGACGTCCTTGAGTCGCCCGCTCTTCACTTCTTCTTTCAGGATGGGCAGGTGGTTCCTCGCGAACAGCGAGACGAACTCGTCCTGAAATCCCCATTTCACGCGATAGAAGTACCAGACGGTGCGTTCCGTGCGCGTGGAGGCCTGCTGCGCTGGCGCCTGTGCGCGGAGCGGCGCTCCCACGGAGGCCGCGAATGCGCCGATCGAGCCGAGCGCGACCACGAACATCACGAGCCGCTTCTGCATCGTGTACTCCTC
>QHWT01000057.1:78607-109789 GCA_003222675.1 Acidobacteriota bacterium
CACAACCGCGGAGAAGCCCGGCCGCGGTGTGCCTGCGCGCCCCATTGACGGACCGGAAGGAGATCTATTCACGGCTTCAACCAGAACAGATTGCCGCCGCGCAAGAGATCTGGCCCGAGGAGCGGCCGGGCTGTCCTGGAACGGCCGTTGCTTAATTGGACGCGCCGTTAGCTGTGGCATCTCATGCATAGCGAACGTTGAGGTGGAGGAAATATGCGAGAGGTGCGGTCAGGGCGTTCGATGTGTTTCGCGAGTGCAGTCGTCGTGGCTGTGTTGATGGTGCTGTCCGACCATGCGTCTCCCATGTCCGCACAATCGGCTGCGAGTTCTATCAGCAGCACCTCCGGCGCCGTGCAGTGGGATCACGCGGCGGTCGTGGCCGGTCAAGTGACGAACCTGGGCGTGCAGGACGTGTGTCCTCCGGCCTTGTGCGACAACCATGATCTCGCGGTCGTTCTCCCCTCTGCCGCGGCAACTTTTTATCAGACGATGACGGCGTCGCTGATGATCAAATTCACGTGGACGAGCAGTGCGCCCACCGACATCGACCTCTTCGCGATTAGTCCAGGTAACGCGGACCACGGCCCCGGCGCTCCGGATGGTCTCTTCACCGGGCCCGGTGAAGAGACGTTGACGCTCACGGATCCCGTCGACGGCGTGTGGCACATCCGGTCGATGGCCGCGCTTTCGCCGCTGCCGACGTCCGTGCACGCAGTTGCCACGCTGACAGTCGCGGCGAAGCCCACCGCTCCTGTCCCGGCACCCGCGCCAAACGGCGCGCCGACGTTTGTCAACTACGCCGCGCCGGAGGATTGTCCGAGCACGATACCGCCTTCGTCGACGCCACCGCCGCCGAACTGCATGACGCCCGCTCTCGGATCGACGACCGCCGGCGGACACGGTGCGGGGGAACCATCGATTGGCGTGAACTGGAAAACAGGAAACGCGTTCATTGAAGCCGGCAATCACACGCTGCGCGTCACCTTCAACGACGCGGCGACGCCGGCGACGGCCGTATGGGCCGACAAGCGCTCACCGTTTGCGCGCGTGAGCCTCGACCCCATCCTGTTCACAGACGACAGCCGCATGGGTGGCACGAACCGGACCTTTTCGTCGCAGCTCAATGGCGTTACGAGCGAGTTGTCTTTCACCGACGACGACGGAGAGAACTGGACGCCGACGCAGGGATCCGGACAGCCCGCAGGCATCGATCATCAGACGGTCGGCGGAGGGCCGTATGCCTCGCCTGCGCCCCTTACGCGCACTTCCTATCCGCATGCGATTTATTACTGCTCGCAGGATCTCGTCACAGCGTTCTGCTCGCGAAGCGACGATGGTGGCTTGACGTTCGGTCCGGGCATCCCGATCTACACGTTCGCGCGCGTGAATGGCGTGGACACACCGATCGCGCCGGGCACGTGCGGCGGCCTGCACGGTCACGTGCGTGTCGCGCCGGATGGAACCGTGTATGTGCCGAACGATGGCTGCTTCGACGCCAACGGAGAGAGCCGGCCCGGCGTCGCCGTCTCCACCGACAACGGTCTCTCGTGGGTGGTCCGCACGGTGCCTGACGGCGTGAGCGCCGGTGCCGGCGCCAGCGATCCTTCTGTTGCGGCGGGCGCCAACAACACGATCTATTTCGGCTACGCAGACGGCGATGGTCACGCGAAAGTCGCCGCGTCGAACGATCGCGGTCAGCACTGGACCAAGTCTGCCGACGCCGGCACTCCGTTTGGCATTCAGAACACCGAGTTCGCGGAGGTGATTGCGGGCGACGACAATCGTGCGGCGTTCGCGTTTCTCGGAACCACGACGCCTGGCGATACGCAGTCGGCCGACTTCCTTGGCGTCTGGCACTTGTACGTCGCGTTCACCTACGACGGCGGGAGCTCGTGGACGACGGCGGACGCGACGCCAGGCGATCCGGTGCAGCGTGGATGCATCTGGAATGGCGGCGGCAGCAATCCATGCCGCAACCTGCTCGACTTCAACGACATCACGGTCGATAAGAACGGTCGGGTGCTCGTGGGCTACGCAGACGGATGCACCGGCACCTGCGCGACCGACCCGACGCAGAACGCCTCAACGGGTCCTGCGACTGCGCAGGACGCGCTCGCGACGATTGCGCGGCAGGCCGGTGGCCAGGGCCTTTTTGCGGCGCTCGACGGAACACAGTTCGCCACGAAGACGGGGAACAACAAGGGAGGCGGGAAGCTGTGTTACGGCACGCCCGCGAAAGGCAGGCGAGGCGATCCGCCTTGCTACACGCGCGATCGCTGACGCCGGCGCATGCTGCTCCCGCTCGTTCTCATCCTCGCATTGCCGCAGGCGCCCGCGAAGAAAGTGGACGCCTGTGCACTCCTCAGCACCGCAGAAATCCGGGCGGTGCTCGGCGAAACCATGACGGATCCGAAGCCGAACACCCAGCCGGCCGGCGGGTTGCTGCTCTTCCAGTGCGTCTTCGGCACATCGTCCAGACGATCGATCAGCGTGGCCGTCGCCGGACCGGCGACAGGCGGCGGCGCTTCGATTACACCGAGAGAATTCTGGCGGCGGGAGTTTCATTCCTCGACCGAGAGTAATGAAGGCCGCGAGGCGGAGGGAGAGAACAGGCCGCGCGTCATCGCCGGTCTCGGCGATGAAGCGTACTGGACAGGAAATCGCATTGCGGGTGCGCTCTACGTGCTTCGGCGCGACACGTTCGTGCGCATCAGCGTCGGGGGCATTCCCAACGAACGGGAGCGCATCGAAAAATCGAAAGCGCTCGCGCGGGCGGCGATCAAGCGGCTCTAATCGGTTGTCGGTTGTCGGTTGTCGGTTGTAAGGCTGCCCGTCGTGGGCGCGTCGTGACGCCGGCGCGCCGCCGGCTATCGAAGACGACGCGATTTCGCAAAAATCGCGAAGCCCACCGCGTTCGTCAACAGGATCGCGAGCGAAATCTTCGCCGCGAAGACGAGCCAGCTCGTCACCTGGACGATCGGCAGGATCGAGAGCACCACGAAGAGCAGCGTCGATAGGAACCCTGATATCGCACAGGCCTTCAGCCACAGCGGCGACGGCACTCCCGCGATCGGGATGGCGAACATCACCAGGTAGGTGATGGCATAAAAGATCGCTGCGGCGTTCCATAAGAGTTGAAACGCCTCCTGCTTGCCGACGCCGATGAGCCCCGCAATACTGAACGCCAGGGTCACCCCGCCGACGAAGATGATGGAATTCACGGGCGTGTGATAGCGCTCGTGCAGCCGCGTGAACCACGCCGGCAGCAGCCCGTCCCAGCCGGCCACCATCGGAAGACGGGTGTTGCCCGCAAACAGTACGCTCGCCTGCGCGACGCGGATGCAGAGCAGCACCACGATGGTCACCGGCGCGACGGCAGCCGCCGGGCCGAGCGGACTGAAGCCCGCGCTCAGCACTTGTGGGATGGGCGCGATCAAATCAATCTGCTCGATCGGGACGAGCGCGAGCACGGAGCTCGTGCCCAGGATGAACATGACGGCGATGATCGGCGCGGCCAGCGCGACGGACCGCGCGATGCTGCGCGCCGCGTTCCGGCACTCTCCTGCGTGAATCGCCACGTACTCGAAGCCGCCGAGCGCGCCGAACCCCATCTTCGCCGCGATGTTGAGGCTCAGGATCGACATCAGTGGCATCGCCGTCGCGAGTGGATGGAACTCCCGCAACGTCCCGTGCGCGACGTTCAGCCATGGCAGCGCCATCAGCATTGCAAACGTCGCCAGCATCAACGCGCCGCCGACCTTGTGGACCCACTTGCCGAGGCTCAGGCCGCGTAGGGTCAGGAGCACAAGCGTGGCGATGATCACGGTGCTGACGAGCGTGACGAACCACTTGCTCGCCGTCAGCCATTCGCCGTCGGCGCCGAGGATGTACCGGAAGTACTGCGTGACCTGCAGCCCTGTTTCGGACGTGTTCAGGATGGCAAACAGCCACAGGTTCCAGGCGACCATGAATCCCGTGAGCTCGTTGAATCCGAGCTTGGCCCATTGATACAAGCCGCCTTCGAGCGGCATCGCGCGATTGAGGTGAATGACGACGGCCGCGGATGGCAGATAGAAGAACAGGATCGCCGCCAGCCAGAGCGCCACATGCGCCGGCCCCTGTTTCGCCGCGACGCCGACCCATGGCAGTCCGACGATGAACAGGACCTGTGTCAGCGTGAGATCAACGAGACCGAGATCCTTGCGCAGATCCGCGCTGCGCGCATCGATCGACGCCGTGGTCCTCGCGTTGGTGCGCACCGTTGCCATAGGTGCGACGCAGAATACACCCGCCTTCGCCGCTTCGCGGCTACGGCGCGGCAAGCCGACCCGCCGCTTGGCGGCTACGGCGGGCAAGCCGTCCGGCAACCGGCAACCGGCAACTGGCAACTGGCAACTGGCAACCGTAATTATTTGATTGCGACGATTTCCAACTGGCCCTCGCGCCGGACGACGTTGACGCCAACATCGTTCGCGTGACGCTCCAGCGCGAGATCGACGCGCGCGTCCCCGACCGTCAGGTTCGTGAGGACGAGGCGATCGATGCTGGCGGGCAGCGAGGCGCGGCAGAACGTGATGCGGCGCCGCACCGCATCGATGTCCATGCCGATCGCCGCCTGAAGCAGCATGTAGACGGCGCCGGCCGCCCATGCCTGCGGCGCGCACGCGACGGGATACTGCGTCGGTCGCTCGTCGGATCGCCGGTGAAACCCGCACAGCAGCTCGGGCAGGCGGTGCAACTCCATCGCCTGGCTGAGATCGAGCATCGCATCGAGAATCCGCGTGGCCGCCGCGGTGAAGCCATACCGCGCGAGTCCCGCGGCCGCGATGGCGTTGTCGTGCGGCCAGATCGATCCGTTGTGGTACGACATCGGGTTGTAGCGCGGCTCGCCAGCCGAGACCGTGCGGAGGCCCCAGCCCGCAAATGACGTGTCGTCCATCAACGTCGCCGCCATGCGGCGCGCGCGCTCCTGCGAGACCACGATCCCCGTGAACAGGCAATGGGCAGGGTTGGACGATCGCACGTGGCACGGGCGTTTGTCGCCGTCGAGCGCGAGCGCATAGGTGCCGAGGTCTTCGCACCAGAACGCATCGTCGAAGCACTCGCGCAGGCGATCGGCGCGTGCGTGCCAGTCGCTCGCGACGAGATCGTTTCTCACCTCGGCGAGCTGCGCGGCGCCACGCCATGCCGCATACGCGTATCCCTGCACCTCGCAGAGCGCGATTGGCGCCGAGGCGAGCCGCCCGTCAGCATGAAATACCGAATCGTTCGAGTCCTTCCAGCCTTGCTGCACCAGCCCATTCGCGCTGTGCCGCGCGTATTCGAGGAAGCCGTCGCGGTCGCAGTCTCCATCGCGCTCCATCCACGTCAGCGCCGCGAGCAGGTTCGGCCAGAGACGATCGATGAATCCGCGGTCGCCCGTGCGGCGGTAGTACGCCGCGGCGAGCGCGATGAACAGCGGCGTCGAGTCGATGCTCCCGTAATAGCGACCGAAAGGGACTTCCCCGAGCGCCGGCATTTCTCCCTGCCGCATTTCGTGCAGGATCTTGCCCGGTTCTGCGTCCTGCGCGTCGGAGCGGACCGTCGCCTGGGTGGCCGCCAGGAACGACAACACCCCGCGTGCAATCGCAGGATCCACCCACAGCAGCTCGAAGGCCGTGATGAGGCCGTCGCGGCCGAACGGCGTGCTGAACCAGGGAATGCCCGCATAGGGATACATGCCGTGCGGCGTGTCGGTGATCATCATCTCGAGATCCGCCGACGATCGCTTCAGCCACCGGTTCAGCGACTCGTTGGAGGATCGCGCGGTGCACGTACGCTCGGTGCGCTCGCTGAACCTCCTGCGCGCGTCATCGAGTGTCTTCTCGAAATCGGGTGAGACGGCAGAGATCTCCTCGTCCTCACACGTGACGCTCAGCTCGAACCCAAGCGTCGCGTGTGGATCGAGCGTGAAGCGGAACGTGGCGCGCCCCGCGTCAATTGCGTCGGGGCGCTGGCTCCAGCGGATGCGCGTGCGCCGCTCGACGTTGTCGAGCCCCAGGTAGGCGAGCACGTACTCATCCCCGGACCGATCGGGCTGGCGCGTGCCGCGCCTCTGGCGCCGCGTGCCGCGCACCTCGAAGACATCCACGAAGTCGGCATCGAATCGGATGACGAGCGGCATCTCGATCGGTTGCGTGCTGTGATTGCAGACGCGGATCATATCGATGCTGAACCCGTCGCCGAGAATGCGCGACCGGAACAGGTGAACCTCGCCATGCGGAAGCACCAGCCGATTGTCGCGGCGCACATCCACGTTGGTCAGGTCCGCGACGAAGACGAGGTTGTCGTTGCTGACGGTCGAGCTGAGAAGCAGCGGCCGGCGTCCCGCGAGCAGCACCTCGAAGGTCGAAAGGAACCGCGTCCCGTGATAGTAGAGCCCGTGCTCCCCCCCTTCGGCCGCGATGATGTCGCCGTGTTGATCGAACACCGCGAACATGTCACCGTGCTTCAAGACGCGCGACGGACTGATCGTGCGCTGCGCGTCGGCGGCAATCGAAAATTCGTCTTCCAGCTGCAGAATCTCTGGCATGCGTCCGCTCAAACCGCGGCAGTGTGCGCCGCGCGCTGCTCGATGATCCGCTCGTAGCTCGCCACGTAGTCCTGGGCCATGCGGCGCGACGTGAACCGCCGTTCGAACGCACGCCGGCACGCGCGCCGATCGATCGAGTCCACCCGGCGCGTCGCCTCGATTGCTTCGTCGAGCGTGTCGACGATGTAGCCCGAGACCCCGTGTTCGAGGATTTCCTCGACCGAGCCGCCGCGAAATGCGACGACCGGTGTGCCGCATGCGAGCGCTTCGATCATGACGAGGCCGAAGGGCTCGGGCCAGTCGATCGGAAAGAGCAGCGCCCGGGCTCCGCCAAGAAAGCTGTCCTTATCGGCCTCTCCAATCTCACCGATGTAGTCGACCAGCGGGTTGTCGAGAAGCGGCCGTATCTCCTGCTCGAAATATTCGGCGTCGGCGCGGTCGACCTTGGCAGCGATCTTCAGCGGCCAACCGAGCGCCGTCGCGATCGCGATGGCGCGGTCGGCGCGCTTTTCCGGAGAGATTCTTCCGAGGAACGCCAGATACGCGTTCGGGCCCGGATGAAACCCCAGAAGCCTGTCTGGAAGGCCGTGAGGGATCGTCGCGACCCAGCGCGCGTTGGGGAGCGGCGCGCGCTGGGCGTCCGAGATGGAGATCACCGGCATGTCGGAGAATTCGTCGTAGAGCGGAACGAGCTCCGGAAGATCCAGCCGGCCGTGCAGCGTCGTGACGTGCGCGACGGCGAGCCGGCGGACGAGGGGAAAGTGGATGAATCCGATGTGAAAATGGATGACGTCGAACATGTCCGTCTGGGCGGCCACGAGCTCCGTCATCAGCACGTGCCAGGCGAGGTGATCGCGGCACGTAGGATCCAGGCGCAACGCGCGTGGAGACACCGGCACCAGCGCAGCGCTCGTGCGGGAGTCGCCGCTCGCGAAGAGCGTGACGTCGTGGCCCTGCGCGACGAGCTCGTCGCTCAGGTAGGCGACGACACGCTCGGTGCCGCCATATAGGGCGGGCGGCACGCTTTCGAAGAGCGGTGCAACTTCCGCGATGCGCATATGTGGGGTCCGGCGTTAGCCGGACTCTACATCTCTCGTGGGCAACCTATTTGACGGCCGGTACTGAGCATGAGCCAGTCGACGGGATAATCGAGGTGATCGTGATCTCCGGCGTGTTCGCCGCCGTCAGCTCGCGCCCGCTCGTGCCCACCGCGGCGGCTTCAGCCTTCGCGTCTTCCTGATGCTTGAACATGCCGACGATCTCGACGCGCTGCCCGACGTAGTTCTTCAGGTCGTTCTCCTTCTCGCCGGTCAAGCGGTACACCTTACCGAAATTGTTTCCGGTGCCCGCCGTGCCGGCCGGTTCATTCGGCTGTGCGGCCGTTGCCTGCGCTTCCGGCTTCTCAGTGGCCGTTTTGGATTCATTCAGCTTGGCCTGCGTCAGCACGAACTCGTCGCCCATGCCGATCCCCATTCCGGCGGTGCCCAGCGCACCTTTCTTGAGGACGCTGGACTCCTTCAGCACGCAGCCGCTCACGGTAATCGACTGCGGGCTCGTCGCGTCCTTCTGCTGGTCGCTCGTCGCGGTCGGCTGTTGCGTCGGCGACGGCGCGCTCTGCTGGGCCGGGGCCTGGGCCGAGACAATCAGGCTGAACACGAAGGCTGCAGCAAGCGAGCTCGACAGTAACTTCGGACTCATGAGTCACCTCCTGTGACACGTGCGGCGCGATCTACACGGCGGTATTCGCCACAAGGAAAAAAATGCCTGCAACGTCCTTGTCGTCGCGAAGAGACCGCGTGGGTTCGAGGAGCGTAGTGCAACTTGCACGCCGACTCTCGCTGCACGGTAGGGTCTAACCACTCCGCCCAAGGCTACGGCGAGTCTCGCCGAAGCGTGGCGCGAAGGGAAGATCGGGCCTACACACTGTCTAAGATATCGCGAGCCGGCCTCTCGCGCAGCGCGGGACCCCACGCGTGGCGCCAGACTTCAGTTGCGAGGATTTGATCGAGATGGGGCTTGCTGAAGAAGTGACGGTCGCTGCGATGCGCGCGCAGTGCGGCGATGCGGCGCTCGCGCCAGGACGAGACATCAACGACGAAGTCGGCGCCCGGCTGCTCGTCGAGCCGATCGGAAGATGCCGCATCCCACGGCGCGATGGGCGGTGTCCAGAGCAGACGCTGCACGGCGTGTGACGGACCGGCGTCATGATGCCACCGCGGATCCGCCGCCGCGGCGATCGCGTCGCTCGCGAAGCGGCTGATCGCGACGTGATCGGGATGCGCGTTGAACCCGTTCGGGTCGAACGTCACGACGATCGCCGGTTTCATGCGGCGGATGTGCGTCACGAGCGCGCGCCGCATCTCGTCGCGCGGCGCGTCCGCCAGCTCGCGATCGCGGTAGCCGAGCAGGTGCAACTCGTCGAAGCCGATAATCGCGGCGGCGTCTCTCAATTCGCGCTCGCGACATGCGGCGATCTCGCCGGGCGCGCACACGGGTGGATTGCCCGCCTTGCCGCGCTCGCCCCGCGTCGCCGTCACGAGCACTGTGTGCGCGCCGGCGCCGGCGCACTTCATCGCCGTTCCCGCGCCGGCAAAGCTCTCGTCGTCTGGATGCGCGAAGATGAAGAGGAGGGTGGGGCGCTCGGGGCTCATCGCAGACGGCTCGTGACGCCGGGTCGCTTTCCCTTCAGCATGGAGCTGGGGGGACTCAAGGGAGTTGGGGTCAGATCTCGATTTTCCATTCCAATCGAAAAATCGGGATCTGACCCCGATCTCCCCGGTCCCCGCGGGTTGCCCGGGTGACGCTATTTGCTTTCAGTCGTGGTTTTCTTGCGCGGGTCGTCGTTCGGATTCACGTACGTGATCGCGAACGGCCCCATCCCGTGGATCTGGATCGTGGTGTCTTCTTTGGCCATCGCGTAATGATGCATCTGCTTCGGCATGCGCACGAAGTCACCTGGCCCCAGCGGTTTCATGGACCCCTCGTCTGCCTTGTCGCCCGTTGCGACGGCAAACGACCCGGAAAGTATGGTCAGGTTCTCGTCGGTTGGATGCCAGTGCGGCGCGACGCGGTAGCCGGCAGGAAACTTCGCGCGCATCACGTATGGACCCGGCTTCGTCGGATCGCCGTCGACGACGGCAGTTTGCGCGCCGGCGGGGAGTGCCGGCGGGGCAGGTCCCCATTTCAAATCACCTGAGGTGACGACCGCGTGCTTTGCGGGCGTCTGGGCCGGTTTGCTTTTGTGGGCGGTCTGTGGTGCCGCGGCCGTGGCGAGCACGGCCAAGACGACGAAAACGAGCGTTGTGCGGACTCGCGCCATCGAAGTCTCCTTGTGAGGTGACAAGATAGCGCTGGATTATAGCGCCGGTGCTATGCCGCGTCGCTGAGATCGTCCTGCGGCGACGCTTTTGGCTCGACCGCCGGGCAGGCCGCCAGGTGGCGCGCGATGTGGCAGCGTTCCCACCATACAGCGGCGGAATAGATGATCGCGTTGATTGCGAGATGGGACTGCCGCCGCTTGAGCCACGCAGCCGCGTTATATGCCGCGCAGACGGAAACCGTAACCAGCAGAACGCCATGGACCGCGGCCTTCAGCGGCTCGCACCGTCCTGAGTCCAACATCTCGGAAACCGGTTCGAACGCGCCCGCCGCACGTTCCAGGTAATCCCGCCGCTCGCCGCTCGCCATGGCCCCTCCCCCGAGGTCAATCGACGCTGTCCGGGCGCCCCGTGAATTGCAAGTGTTGAGCCATCGTTTGGGCATTTGTCCAAAGCTGATTTACGCGGCGGACTGTCCAGAAATGCTCCGTAATCGTGCATGAGTCGGCAGCTTTTCGTCTCCGCAGCTTCTACCTTTTCCCAGTTCGGCGCTGCGGCAACCTTAAGACGGAAGTGTCTTTAACATGTCGAACTGCGGCGTCCGCACGCGACCTCGATAGGCTCATACACTGGTCCGAGGTCCGAGGTCCGAGATCCGACGTCCGAGATCCGAGATCGGAGGTCCGAGGTCGGAGGTAGTTCAGTCCGAGTCCGAGGTGCGATCCTGGACGTGGAAAACCCGACTGGGGACCGGAGTTGGGATCTGCGAATCGGGGACTATTTGAGTCCGGTGACTACGTACAACGTGCTCAGCATGCGGCTGAATCCGTAGATGTAGCTGCCAGCGTCGGCGCTCAGGAAGAGGTCCGGCACCATCATCATGCCTGCGGGGTCGGCAACCGTAATCTCGCGGATCGGAATGCGCCGGCCATTGGTGACGTCGAGTGCATCGATCCGCGCCTTCGGCCCGTTCCACGCGGCGACATAGATGCGCGCGCGATCGGCGGACCAGCCAACGAACGTTTCGTTCTCGCCGAGCGCTGCCAGCTCGCGCGGGGCCCTCGCGTCTGCCAGACTCCACGCGAGCACCTTCCCATCGTCTGCCTGCACGGCCAGCAGCGATCCATCCGGAGACGCATGCGTCGGCATATACCGGCGAAGGCTGAACGCGCGTCCCTGCAACGCTGCGAGATCGAGTGGAGTGCGCTTGCCCGACGAGACGTCGATGACGAGGGCGGCGGGCGAGCCGTTGCGCCTCCCAACGACCGCGACCGTGAGTCCGCGTGGCATGAACGTCGCGACGTTCGGATCGAAATCGCGCACGTCCAACTCGCGCGACTCTCCCGGTCCCGTTGGAAACAGCAGCACGCGATGCGGCTCCGAAGGCGTGATGGCGAGCGCCCATTTGCCATCAGGCGAGAGTTCCTGCGCACGCCCGCGTCCGACCTGGACGGGCGCAGCGCCGTCCATGCTGCGCATCAGCACCTTGTAGTCCGGCTCGAACTCGTCGAGGCTCGAGAGCAGCATCGTTCGGCCGTCGCGCGAGACGTAACCGGGCAGCGTCCAGCTACCCCAGTTCAGATCGCGATCGCGCGTCTCACCCGCCGCGGCACCCGCGAGTGCGCCGCCGGCTTCGCTGGCCGTCAGGAGAATGTGCCCGTGCGAATCAATATCCAGGACGAGCAGATCGCGCGGCACGTACCACACCGTGCGCCCATCGCGCTCCGCTTGCGCGTCCGGATCCACTGCTTTGATCTGCCAATGCGTTTCGGTGGTTGCGCCGCTGTACCAGATCTCCCGTCCATCGGATGACCAGGCCAGTGCTTCGATTCCCGCGTACTCCGGCGTAAGACGGTGCGTTCTCTTGCCGTCGTAGATGACGAGATAGCCGCGGTTGTCTCCGAACAGCGGATGTTCGAGGAAGGCGATGCGCTGTCCGTCGGGCGAGACGCGGATGTGGCTGATGTAGCCCGCGGTCTCGAAGGCGACGCTGCCCTGCGGCGCCTCGAGGCGATCGCGGCCGTTCACCCGTCGAACGATCGCGAGGCGATCGCCTGGCATGAAGTCCGCGTAGCGCACGTGTTCCAGCACTTCGCGCGCGCTCGACGAGAACAGCCGTCCGCGCGCCAGCGTGCCCTCCGGTGTCCACGAACTGGAATATCGCCGTGCGAGCGACATGAGCATGTCTCCCGTTCTCGAGAGTGCCAGGATGTCTCCGTCCGGCAGATCCAGCGGCTTCGATTCTCTCGTGTCGAGACGCGCGACGAACATTTTCAGCGGCGCGCCGTTCCACGCGGCGCCGTACACGACCGTCTCGCCGTCGGACGCGAACCGCGCGTCTCGGATCAAACCGCGATCGAAGGTCAGGCGCGTGATCGTTGTCGCCTGGCCGTTCTTGGCCGGCGCAAGCGCACGACCGAGCACGAAGGCGCCGGCGACCGCCGCAAGGATGCCGATCGCCGCCGCGATCGTTCGCAATCGGCGCCTCGATGTGGCAGGGCCGCTGATTGACGTGCCGTTGAGGGGACCGCCGCTCGGTGCCGACAGTGCATCGAGCGCGAACGCGAGGTCCCGTGCCGATTGAAAGCGCTCCTCTGGATTCTTTTCGAGGCAGCGCTGGACGACGCGGTCGACCGCCGGCGGGACCGATGCCGCGATGCCCGACAGCGGTGGCGGATCTTCTTTCAGGATTGCCGAGAGCGTGTCGGCCGCGCTGTCGCGCTCGAACGCGCGCCGACCGGAGACCATTTCGTACATCACGCAGCCGAACGCGAAGATGTCGGCGCGGTGATCGACGGCGAGGCCGCGCGCCTGTTCCGGCGCCATGTAGCCCACCGTGCCCATCACCATCCCGGGCCGCGTACCCGTCATCGTCAGGCCCGCATCGGCCGCCGCAGTGTTGCGTGCGAGGCCAAAGTCCAGCACCTTGACGTGTCCGTCGCCGGCGACGAACACGTTGCCCGGCTTGAGATCGCGATGGACGATGCCGCGCTCGTGCGCCGCACCGAGCGCCCGCGCGATCTGCACGCCGTAGTCGAGTGCCTTCCTGACCGGGAGCGGCCCGCGAGCCGTGATGTCGCCGAGCGTCTCGCCGTGAAGAAGCTCGGTGACTGCGTAGGCGATCTGATGTTGCTTCCCGACGTCAAAGATCGAGACGATGTGTGGATGTGAAAGCGCGGCGAGCGTTTGCATCTCGCGCTCGAATCGCGCGAGCGCGGCGGGATCCGTCGCGAGGACCTCGGGGAGGACTTTGATCGCGACGTCACGCCCCAGGCGCGCATCGCGCGCCCGGTAGACTTCGCCCATGCCTCCAGCTCCGAGGACGCCGGTGATTTCGTACGCACCCAGACGGGTGCCGGGGTTAAGCGACATTAACCAGAGGAGTCATCGTCGATACGACGATTTTAGCTCAGGCTTGCGCGACGATCCTGTCGCGAAGCACGCGTCGCAGGATTTTTCCTGACGGCGACTTCGGGATGACGTCGATGAAATCCAGCCGGCGAATCTTCTTATAGGAGGCGACGCGGCCGGCGACGAACGCCATCAGATCGTCTGCAGTGACCGGCGCCTTGAGCACCACGAACGCGTGCGGGATCTCGCCGGCATCTTCATCCTTCTGCGGGACGACGGCGGCATCCGCAACGGCGGGATGCGAGAGCAGCACGCTCTCGAGTTCCGCCGGCGCGATCTGCATGCCTTTGTACTTAATCAACTCCTTCAGCCGATCGACGATGAAGAAGTGGCCGTCCTCGTCCGCATGGCCGATGTCGCCGGTATGGAGCCATCCGTCGGCGTCCAGCGTCGCGCGGGTCTCCTCCGGACGATTGTGGTAGCCGAGCATGATCTGTGGTCCGCGTATCCACAGTTCGCCGTCCTCTCCAGGCGCGACGTCCCTTCTCGTCACCGGATCCACCACGCGGCACTCGGTGTTTGCGACGGGCACGCCGATGGACCCCGCCTTTGCCATTGCGGCGGCGTCGGCTGTCGTGTGCGTGGCGGGGCTTGCTTCCGTCATGCCGTATCCCTGTTGCACGAAGCAGCCCACGCGGGCGGTGCACTGGCGGATGACGTCGGCGCCGAGCGGCGCCGCGCCCGAGAACAGCTTGCGGATCGACGAGAAGTCGCGGCCGTTCACGCACGGACTCTTCGCGAGCGCGAGCACGACCGGAGGCACGACGTGCAGCATCGTGGCGCGGTAACGCTCGACGAGATCCAGATAGCGATCGAGATCGAACCGAGGCATGACGACGAGCGTTGCGCCCGACCAGAGGCCGAGCAGCATGATCACGACGAGGCCGTAGATGTGGAAGAAGGGCAGGAAGCAGACGAGCGTATCCTCGCCGTCGCGCAGGTGACCGGTCGAGTCGACCTGCAGAATGTTCGCGACGAGATTACGGTGCGACAGCATCACGCCTTTCGGAAGTCCCGTAGTGCCGCTCGAGTACGGAAGCGCGACGATGTCGTTCGGGTCGATGGAAACCGTCGGCGGCGTGCCAGGCTGCACCAGGAGGCGGTCGAATGGCGTTGCCCCCGTCATTGTGCCGAACGAGAAAATCTGTTCGGGCTTTGCGCTGGCGGCCGCATCGAGCGCGGTGTCGCGGACAGCGGGTGACGTGAACAGGAACCGTGCGCGGCAGTCCCGCATCTGTTTCAACAGGTCGTCCCGCGTATACATCGGGCTCGCCGTCGTCACGATCGCGCCGAGCCGGGCGATGGCGAGCACGGCAATCGCGTACTCCGGCGTGTTCGGGCTGAAGATGGCGCAGACATCGCGCTTGCCGAGACCGAAGCGCGCCAGTGACGCCGCGGCGCGATCGACCATGTCGGGGAGTTGCGCGTAGGTGATCGTGCGTCCGCTGGTGCCGTCGATCAACGCGGCCCGATCGCCACGCGCCGCGGCGCGCGCGAGCACGAACTCCGCCAGCGGCGTAGCAGGAATCTCGATCGCCGCGTGCGGACTGCGGTAGATCATCATCGTAGAGTGCCGCGGATTCTACACCACGACCGGTTGACCCGTCGGGGTGTGCGGGACGGGTCTTTAGACTCGCCGATGTACCGCCGGGTCGTCAGACCCGTGTTCAGAACGTGTATCCCAACCCCACCGTTACGGGGATCTTCACACCGGCGTTCCTGGTGAAGATGTTGCCGTTCGAGTAGTGGTTGATTTTCACGCCGGCGGATATGGCCCTATGCGTCCCAAGGAAAACACCCGCCCCGATGAAATCCTGGAAGGTGAAATGGCTGCCCGTATCGAGCCTGTCCAGCGTCAGCCTGGAGATGTAGGTGGGTCCCGCGAGCGAATAACAAACGTAGAAGTCGGCCGGCTTCGTTCGAACCATGATGAATCGGAGCAGAGGATAGGCGGAAACGGTGAAGAATCCGTCCCGGTCGTTTCTGCTCCTCAACGACGACACGCTCGCTCCGATGTCGAGCGCGAAGGTTTTCCGCGTGTGAAAGACGTTGCGGTTGTAATGGACAGCGAGCCCGCGATCGACCTTGACGTTTCCGCCCCAGAAGACCGGCACCCTCCTCGACAGAAAGGTGTTGATGGCGTAGCCGTAACCTGTCGAGTACTCAATCTGCAGGAGATTCGCGGGAAAGCTGAAGCCCGCACGCCGGTTTGCCTCGACCAGTTCGGTGGATAGCGGGCGCATCGTGTACCGGAATCCGCCGGACACCATCAGCGCGCGTGGCTCAGCGCCTCTCTCGTCGGACGGTGAGTAGATCGCGCCTGCCGTGAGATCCCATGTTGCGCTGACGTGATGCTCCAGGCCGGCTCCGACGATGAACGACGCGTAGTGCGCGTCGCGGACGATGGGCCGCGTCGCGTCCTGTGGAAAGCCGTGCCTGCTGGTGATGCCGAGGCCGCCTTCGCCGTAGAGCGAGGTGCGCGCGGCGATCGGCACGCGCGCCTTCACCGTGACGCCGCCGAAGTGCGTCCACACGTGGTGGGCGCTCTCGTCACCGTTGACGTTCGTGTAGGTGACGTAGCGGACCGGTCGCATGTAGGTGAGCTGCGCGGAGAAGTACGGGCTGAACTCGTGGCCGAATACCGCGACGCGCGCCGCCACGTGGGGAACGCCGACAGAGGCCGCGTGGAATCCGGGTTCCAGTTGACGATCGGAAAATGCGTAGTCGATGTATCCGACATTGACGCTGAAGTAGGAGTTCGCGAGGAACGCCGGATATTGGGTCCGCGTGTCCTCATCGGCCGGTGCCGCCGCATCCGCTGACGCTGCGCGTTCCGGCGAGGAAGGCTGCTGTGCCGCTGCTCCGGTCGGCCGCGAGAAGAACAACAGAACTGCTGCAATCGATGCTGGCGCCCAGCTCATTCAGTCACGTTGTCCTTCTCGCGATACTACCGCTTTCCCGGTTGACTCACGCCGCGACTGTGGTCACTCGCGCCTGCTTCACGCGTGTCCGAGCCTTCAGGTGTTCGCGCCTGGCCTTTCGCACGCCGTGCCAGATCGCCCCGGCGAGGCCTTTCGCCCGCACGCGGACTTCAAACGCAACGAGTCTCGGATCGCCTCGTACATGTCAGCGCGTTTCCGGTGTGCCGCGAGCGCACACAAATTGGTACGTAGGTACTACAGATGTGAGCCGAGCCCGCACACGACGCGTTCGATCATCAATTCATCGTTGACACCTGAGCGATCGCGATGAGACGATGCGCGCGTTTCACCTGACAGCATGTGGCACCACGCGTACTTTTTGCAACGCCGGTCGCACGTGTGTCTTCAGTCATCGTTCCCTTGGGAGGTCGCATGATTCGCAGGGTTCTGGAGTGTGTCGGCGTGCTCGGGATGATCGGAATGATCGGTTGCGGCGGTGGATCGTCGTCTTCCGGAACTCCCACCACCCCGACGGCGACAAATCGGGCGCCGGTGATCAATTCCATTACGATTTCTCCGACGTTCGGTATCTCGGAGTTGACATCGTTCAATTACAGCGCGTCCGCGAGCGATCCAGACGGTGATGCCGTCACATATACATGGGACCTGGCCGGCAATCCGGCGAGCGGCAGCAACGGCAGCATCACCTTCGTCGGCGGCGGCACCGGCACGGCGCGGGTGACTGTCACCGACAGCAAGGGCGCAACGGCGACCGACACGCGATCGTTTACTGTTGGCAGCATGTCTGGCAACTGGACGGTCACCGCGCCCGGTTACGGCACGATTCTGCTGACACTCACCCAGAGCGGTTCATTTGTGACCGGATCCTTTTCCGCGCCCCAAGGATTCGGCAACGCTCCTCCGGGTAGCGGCGGCCAGACTGATCCCGCGGAGCCCGGGCGGATCAAGCCGAATGGCGAAGTGGAAATCCGGCTGAAGGTTGGCCGTTTCCTCGACTTTTACCTGCGGGGCAACATGGACCAGAGCGGTCGTCAGATCGCTGGAGGAATGTTCAACTCCGGTTTCAGCGGCCAGCCCTTCACGATGGTGAAGTAGGCCGGGTCTTCAGACGCGGCATCGCCGCACACGCGCCCGCCTTCAACGGGCGCGTGCGTTTTTGTTTTTCTGCTGCCTCGAATCCGCAGTTGCCTCCAACGCGAACTTGTCATAGCGTTCGCACCCGAGGAAGTGGAGGTGCTGCCTATGTCGCCCGATGATGCCCCCAGGACGGCCGACGAGTTCTTCAAGTTCGCCAAGAAACAGCAGGCCGAGATGCTCGATCTCAAGTTCGTCGACATGCTCGGCAGCTGGCAGCACTGTTCGTTCCCAATCGACACCCTCGATGAGGGCACGTTCGAGGAGGGCCTCGGGTTCGACGGGTCGTCGATTCGAGGATGGATGGGCATTCACGAATCCGACATGATGGCGCTCCCCGACCCGACGACCGCGCGTATCGATCCGTTTTTTACGCAGCCCACCGTCAGCGTGATCGCGAATGTCGTCGATCCGGTGACCCGGCAGGAGTTCACGCGTGATCCTCGTCATATCGCGCGCAAGGCGGAGGCCTACCTGCGCGAGACCGGCATCGCCGACACCTGCTATGTCGGGCCGGAACCGGAGTTCTTCATCTTCGACGAGGTGCGCTACGAGCAGAACCAGCACAAGGGCTACTATGAGATCGACTCCGTCGAGGGCGCCTGGAACACCGCTCGGATCGAGGAGCCGAATCTCGGTTACAAGCCAAGCTTCAAGGGCGGCTATTTCCCGGTGAGCCCGACCGATACGTTCCACGATCTGCGCGGTGAGATGGTGAACGAGATGCGCAAGATCGGGATCGTGGTCGAAGCGCATCACCACGAGGTCGCGACAGCCGGCCAGAGCGAAATCGACATGAGGTTCCAGCCGCTCGTCAAGATGGCGGATCAGTTCATGTGGTACAAGTACATCTGCAAGAACGTGGCGAAGCGCCACGGAAAGACCGTCACGTTCATGCCCAAGCCGGTGTTCGAGGACAACGGCAGCGGCATGCACACGCATGTGTCGCTGTGGAGCGGCGGCAAGCCACTCTTCGCCGGCGACGGCTACGCAGGTCTGAGTCAGACGGGTCTTTTTGCCGCCGGCGGACTCCTCAAGCACGCGCCCGCGATTCTCGCCTTCGCGGCGCCGACGACCAACTCCTACCGCCGCCTGGTGCCCGGCTTCGAAGCGCCCGTCAACCTCGCCCTCTCGGCACGCAACCGCTCCGCCGCGATCAGAATCCCGATGTACTCGAAGAGTCCGAAGGCCAAGCGGCTGGAATTCCGCTGCCCGGATCCGAGCTGCAACGGGTATCTGGCGTGGTCGGCGATGCTGATGGCGATGATCGACGGCATCCAGAACAAGATCGAGCCGGGCGCGCCGCTCGATCGAGACATCTACGAGATGACGCGCGCCGAGATGAAGCACATGGGAATCCGGACCACTCCCGGGTCGTTGGAGGAGGCAATCAACGCGCTCGACCAGGACCACGCGTTTCTGATCCGCGGCGACGTGTTCACGCCGGATCTCATCGAGACCTGGGTCACCTGGAAGCGCGACCGGGAGCTCGATCCGATGCGCATGCGGCCCCATCCGCACGAGTTCTACTTGTATTACGACAACTGATCGCACCGCGTATCGCACGCGCTTGCACTGGCCGCGGGCGCGCGCGAGGCTCTTGCCTTCTGCCTCCTGAAACGCGCCAGTTGACAATACGACAGTAACTGTCATATAACGGGCGGCATGCCGGACGACCCCCGTTACGCCGTCGGTGACCTCGCAGATCTCGGCGGCGTGTCGCGCCGGACCGTGCGCTACTACGTCCAGGAGGGCCTGCTCCCCGAACCTTATGGCGTGGGCCGCGGGAATCATTACGGGCCCGAACACCTCGATCGACTCGTGAAGGTCAAGTCGCTGCAGGAAGGCGGCAGGACGCTGGACGAGATTCGGCACGCGCTGAATCACAAGCCCCGAACGCGCCTGCACGCGGACCCACCGCCGCCGCTCGAGCGTTCCATGTGGCGGCGCATCACGCTCGCGCCCGGCGTGGAGCTGAACGTTGCGGGGGACGTCCGCCTGCCGTCTCCTGGAAAACTCACCGAACTCGCCGCGTGGTGTCGCGTGCATTTTCCCGCAAGTGCCAGAGAGGATGACGATGCCTGAGCCACTCACCGCCCGCCGCGCCGGTCTGTTCACGAAGCAGGATGCGCCGGTCCCGCTCGACGGCGTGTCGATCGACGCCGAGATCTCAACGTTCTGTGCCCGAGTCGTGGTCGCGCAGCGATTCGTGAACCGCGAGACGATGCCGATCGAAGCGGTCTACGTGTTCCCGCTCGACGAAGGCGCGGCCGTCTGCGGCTTCGAAGCCATCATCGATGGCACGCTCGTCGTCGGCGAAGTGAAGGAGAGGGAAGAAGCCTTCAAGACGTACGACGAGGCCATGGAACAGGGCCATGGCGCGTACCTGCTAGACGAGGAACGGCCGGATGTCTTCCAGGCCAGCGTGGGCAATCTGCCGCCTGGAAAAGAAGTCCTGCTGAAGCTCACGTACGTGACGGAGCTCACGGTCGAAAGCGGCAGCGTGCGATTCTCGATCCCGACGACGGTGTCGCCGCGCTACGCGCCGGCGGAGGATCACGTCGGCGTTGGACGGCCCGATGCGCAGGCACTCAATCCGCCCGTGGCGTGGCGCGTGCCTTACGGCCTCAATCTTTCCGTCGGCGTGACGATGGCCGGTGCCATCACGCGGCTCGAGTCGCCTTCGCATCCCGTTGCGATCGCGATCGATGGACATGACGCGACGGTGACGCTGGCCCAGCGGGACACCGCACTCGATCGCGACTTCGTCCTCTCGATCGAAGCGGCGGGCCTGGATGTCCCGCAGGCGTGGATGGAACGGGACGAGGACGGCACGGACTCGATCGCAGTCGCATTCGTTCCGACGCTGGCTGACGCGCCGGTCCCGACCGAGGTGATTTTTCTGGTGGATCGCTCAGGGTCGATGAGCGGCAACTGGATCGCAGAAGTCCGCAACGCTCTTCAGCTCTGTCTCCGTTCGATGATTCCCGGGTGCTGCTTCAACATCTTTGGATTCGGATCGACGTTCGATCGGCTCTTCCCTCGGAGCTGCGCCTATGACGAGCGCAGCCTGGCGAAGGCGAGCGCACATGTATCGACGCTCGATGCGGATCTCGGAGGGACCGAGATTCTGCCTGCGCTGAAGGCGGTGCTCGAACAACCGCTGCACGCGACCCTCGCGCGACAGGTCGTCGTCCTGACCGATGGACAGGTGACCAATACGGACGCGGTTCTCGCACTCGCGAAGAAGCACGCCGCGAACGCGCGGATCTTCACCTTCGGCATCGGCACCGGTGCAAGTCATTACCTGGTCAAGGGACTCGCACGAGCCGGCCGTGGCGTTGCGGAGTTCATCTACCCCGGGGAGCGCATCGAGCCGAAGGTGATCCGTCAGTTCGGCAGGCTGCTCACTCCGGCGATCACGAACGTCCGCATCGAGTGGGGCCGAGTCGACGTGGCGCAAGCGCCATCAATCGTTCCCCCGATATTCCGCGGAGGCCGACTCCTGCTGTATGGGTTGCAGGAGCAGGGACCCACGAGCGTCTCGCCGGCACGCGCTCGCCTCAGCGCGGACACTCCTTCGGGCCGGATGAATTGGGATGTCGAGATCGATTCGGAGAAGGCTCGCGCGGGGCGGACGGTCGCGACGCTCGCCGCGCGCGCACGCATTCGCGAACTGGAGGAAAGTTCGGAGTGGACGCCGCCGCGCGGTTCACGTCAGACTGCACGGAAGGCCAACGCCGGAACGCAGGAGATCATCGCGCTCAGCACGCGTTACGGGCTCGTCTCTCGTGAGACCTCCTTCGTGGCAATCGAGAGGCGCGACACGCCCGTGCACGGAGACATCCAGCTTCGCCGCGTCCCCATCGCGCTGACGAATGGATGGGGAGGCGTGGACGAGATGCTTATTCTCGGCGCGATCCCTGCCCGCTCTCGCCGGGGCGACGCAGGCGCGGTCGTCTTTGACGTCATGGTTCCGGGTTGGTCGATCGGCGAAGTCAATGAACGAGGGGACTGCGTCGTTCGAGTTTCTAAGGCGCCCAGCCGTCGCGACGGCGACCGAGGAGGTGGCGCCAGCCGGAGTGCACGCGCTGGTCATGCTCCAGCACGCCGACGGTTCCTGGGATCTCACGAGCGAGTTCGCGGAAGCCATCGGTCGGAAGCTGCCCGACCTCGAGCGGGCGCTGTCCGGCGCAACCGGAGATCAGGATGAAATCCGGCAGGCCTGGGCCACAGCGCTCGCGCTCGACTGGCTCGCGCGTCACGCGCAGGACGTGGAGCACGAGTGGCGGATGCTCGCAGCCAAGGCGCGCACGTGGCTCGACACTGTGCGGGCCGTGCCCGCTGACGGGGGCGCATGGGCTGACGCGGCAGCGAAATTCCTGCAGGAGAAGTAGAATGCGGCGGTCATGACCACGATCGCTACATCCCCGGTCGCCGTTCGCGCCCCGGCCAGCGACGCAGGCGTCGCACCGGTGACGCGCGTTACCTCCATCGACGCCTTCCGCGGCTTCGTCATGTTCCTCATGCTCGCGGAGGCCATGCGGTTGTGGACGCTCCACAACGCGTTCCCGGCGAGCCGGTTCTGGGCGATCGTCGCGTTCAACACCACGCACGTTCCGTGGCAGGGGTGCTCGCTGCACGATCTGATTCAGCCGGCGTTCTCCTTCCTGGTCGGGGCGGCGATGCCGTTCTCGATCGCGTCCCGCACGGCAAAGGGACAGCGCTTCGGGCGCATGCTGCTGCACGCGGTGTGGCGTAGCGTCGCGCTGATGCTGCTCGGCATCTTCCTCCGCTCCATGGAAAGGCCGACCACCTACTGGACGTTCGAGGACACGCTGACGCAGATTGGCATGGGATACACCTTCCTGTTCCTTCTGGCGTTTGCGCGGCTGCGCACTCAGGTCATCGTGTTCACGGCGATCCTGGTCGCGTTCTGGACCGCGTTCGTCTTGTATCCCGCGCCGGGTCCGGGATTCGATTACACGCAGGTTGGCGTTCCCGCGAACTGGCCGCACCTCTACTCGGGGTTCCTGTCGCACTTCAACAAGAACTCGAATCTCTCGTGGGCGTTCGACGTGTGGTTCCTGAACCTGTTTCCCCGCGAGAGCCCGTTTCTGTTCAACGACGGCGGTTGGTCGACGCTCAGCTTCATCCCGACGCTCGCGACGATGATGCTCGGCCTGTGGTGCGGCGAGTGGTTGAAGTCGACTCGCACGTCGCTAGAGAAATTCAAAGGACTCGTCATCGGCGGTGTGGCGCTCGTGCTCGCGGGCCTCGTGTTCCAGTGGCTTCACCTCTGCCCGATCGTGAAGCGCATCTGGACTTCGTCATACACGCTCTACAGCGGCGGCCTGGTGATCCTGATGCTGGCCGCGTTCTATGCCGCAATCGAACTGCGCGGCTGGCGGCGCTGGTGCTTCCCGCTGCTCGTCATCGGCGCGAATTCGATCGCCGTCTACGTCATGAGCTGGACGATGGAGCACTTCGTGACGGACGCGCTGATGCGGCACGTGGGCCTCGCGCCATTCTCGTGGCTCGGTGCGCCGTTCGTGCCCGTGCTCAGGGGCGCAGCGGTGCTGCTGGTGTTCTGGTCGATCCTGTTCTGGATGTATCGACGGAAGATTTTCGTGCGGATCTGACGCGCGTTCGGCGCAGCTAAAGAAGCTGTCGGCGCCGCTAAGAGGCGCCCGACAACCTTCACGCGAACACGCGCGCGAGCGGAATTGCGAGACCGGGCAGCACCGGCGTCGTGAGCACATCGCCGGCTTCCGCCGATAACTCCAGGGGACGGCCGAACGGACCATCGTCGCTGCGATACACGCGAATGACGTCCAGGTCCGGATCGACGAGCCAGTATTCAACGACGCCGCAGCGCTCGTAAAGGCGGCGTTTGATGGTCTCGTCGCGTTTGCGCGTGGCGGGCGAGCCGATCTCGATGACCAGCTCAGGCGCACCCGTCACGTGCTTCGACGTCAGGATCGTCGCCGCGCGCTCGTCAGACATGTAAAGCAGATCTGGCTCGACGACGTCGAACTGAGTGAAGACGATGTCGAACGGCGCATAGAAAATCCTGCCGATCGGGTGCTGTTCGAGCCACGCACGAATCAGAAAATGGAGGTTGCCCGAAACAACCTGATGCTTCGTATTGGGGGACGGCGTCACATAGTGCTGTCCGTCGATCAGCTCATGCCGCTTCCCGTCGTCGGGAAACTGCAGAAAGTCCTCGTATGTGAGCTTCACGCGGGGCGGTCTCATGTCGTCGCTCCCGGCCATGCGCTCATTCTAGCGCGGAGAGCGAAATGTGTGCCGCGCTGGAAGAAGCGCAAATACGCCTGATTCGACCGCGTCGCGGAGCGAGTAGAGCAGAATCCGCAGCATGCGCGCATCGCGCAGATTGCAGATAGTGCCCTCTCGCAGACTGGCGAATCCGCGTGAAGGTCGGGAAACGGACCGCAACGGTGTACGATTCCCCCGCCACAGATACAACGGAGAGGCCTTATGTTCTCTGACCGGATCCCGTTACTCAGGTGGCTCGTGCTGATCGCCGTCGTTCTCGTCCGCGCCGCGCTTCCGACTGCGCAGACCGAGCGTCCTGCAACGCTGCAAGGATTACCAAGCGAGACGCCGGCGCAGTTCACGCCGATGACGCAAAGCTTCGATTACGTCAAGCGTGACGTGATGATCCCGATGGCGCGACGGTGTGAAGCTGCACACGATCATCCTCGTGCCGAAGGGCGCACGGCACGCGCCGATCCTGCTGACGCGCACGCCGTACGAGGCGAAGGCGCTGACCGGCCACGCGAGCAGCACTCATCTCGGGCCCTCCTCAAGCATCCGAGCTACGACGCGTTCTGGCGCGAGCAGGCCATGGACAAGATTCTCGGCGCGCAGCCGCTCAAGGTTCCCGTGATGCTCGTGCACAGCCTGTGGGACCAGGAAGACATCTACGGCGCGATTGCCGTCTACAAGGCGATCGAGCCGAAGGACACGAACAACGACCGGGTGTTCCTCGTCATGGGGCCGTGGCATCACGGACAAGAGATCGCTGACGGCAGCAGCCTGGGTCCATTGAGGTTCAACAGCGATACGGCACTGTATTTCCGTCAGGAGCTCCTGCGCCGAACGTCCGTCCTGCGTCGTTTATCGCGGCTCATGGAGCCCAAGTGCAAGGCCGAGTATGGCTGACTCGAGTGGACGGCCCAGGCGTTCTAGACTGTTCCGATGTTTGCGCTCCACGCTGCGTCCACAGACGCCCTTTCCCCCTCCTTCCTGCACGACGTTCGGATCTTCCTCGACACTGCGTTTGAAGATGACTTCACCGATGAAGATTGGGTCCACGCCATCAGTGGAGTCCACGTGTGGTTGATCGGTGCACGCGGTTTGATCAGCTACGGATCGCTCGTCGAGCGTACGCTCGTATGTTCGGGCCAGACGTTGCGTGTCGGATACGTGGAGGCGGTTGCCACCGTGGCAGCCCACCGGCGCAACGGCCACGGCACGACCGTCATGAAGCACATCGGCGAGCTGATTCGCGCGCGCTACGCACTGGGCGCGCTCTCGACGGGAACTCACGCCTTTTACGAGACTCTTGGCTGGGAGCGCTGGCGTGGACCGACCTTCGTAGACGGTCCCCGCGGCCGTGAGCGCACGCCTGGCGACGATGGCGACATCATGATCCTCCGGACGTCACGCTCGCCGGGCCTTGATCTCGACGGAGACATCGTCTGCGACTGGCGGCTGGGCGACGTCTGGTAGCTGGTCGACGAAAATCCGCCTTGAGGCGTCTACCACTGCCATTGCCTTAAACGCCAGCCACTTCCCTCAATTGCGAGTGCCCCGATATAACCCGGAGCAGGTTGAAGGGTATAGAGCGAGCAACGCTTGGCTGGAACGATATCGTGTGGCGCTCGATAAAGGTCTACGGGCGTATGCGCAGAATCGGTTGTCAGGGGAACAGAAAAACTATTCAACGGTATCGAGAGGCCCTCGCCACGGGCTTTCAGGTAAGCCTCCTTCTTTGTCCAACAATTGAAAAAGGCTTCGGCGTAGAGATGGCTGGGGAGAGCATGCAATTGGGCGATTTCAACTGGTGAGAAGAAGCGCCGCGCGATTTCGGCGTAATCACATTGGGCCTGGATACATTCGAGATCAACGCCGACGTTGGAGTCAGCGGCGATCGCGATGAGGGCAAGACCGGCTGAGTGAGAGAGATTGAATTTGAGCCGGCTGCGGAATACAGGGCTAAGGTCAGGCTTGCCGAACGCGTTGCACGCAAAGGTTATTTCGCGCGGTTTTGTCTCGAGATAGCACCCCAAGACGTCACGCAGCACTCCGTGCGCCACAATGAACCGCTGCTGATCGCGCTCGAATCGAAAACGTGAGCTCCGGCTACGTTCGTCACGCGTGAGGGTCGCAAAAAGGCGAGCGGATGTTTCAGGCGGAACGTCCAGATTGGCACACCACCAATGCACTTCGTTGGACGCCAGTTGAAAAGAGCCCGCTGGTGACGGCGTGAGAGACATGGCGAATACGTTTCAGGCGCTCGAAATGCTGGGGCGCTCACATACTGGAGTGGATATCGTCAGCGGGCGGTCACCTCGATCGTCGGCGAGCAGTCGGTCACGCGCACCGCGTCGGCGACCGCGACGACCACTTCGCGCGGTCCCTTGAAGGGCTCCCTGCCGTGCGCGGTGCGGACGTTGTCTACGAGCATCAGGTCGCCAGCCTGCCAGCGCTCGCGCGCGGTGTTTGCTTCGTAGACCTGGTTGATCACCTGCACAACATCCGGGCCGATCCGGTCGCCGTCGCCGAAGCGGGTATTGAACGGCAGCCCGTCCTCGCCATAGAGGTCCACGAGGTACTCGCGCAACTCCGTGTCCATCGTCCACTCGTTGAGGAATGCGATCTGGTTGAACCAGCACCGCTCGCCGGTGAGCGGGTGAGCGATAACGGCGCTGCGGCGCTGCCAGGTGCGCAGTGCGCCGTCGGGCTGCCACTCGAACTTGGTCCCGTTCGCACGACAGTAACTCTCGATGGCGCGACGGTCGTCGGTGCCGAACGCTTCAGCGAGCGACGCCCCGATGTCGTCGTTGTAGTTGCGGATGAGGAGCCAGCCCACCCGCTCAAAGCGCTCGACCAACTCGGTAGGCAGCGCTCGAAGGACGGTCGGCGAGTCGGCCACCGGGGTCGCGCCTCCGTCCGTCGGCGCAACGAGGCAAGCAAGCAGCAGGAGGCCGGGGAACTCAAACGCGTAGCTCAGTTCGTGGTGCATGCACATCGGCTGGTTGGGCGGCCACTTCGAGGAGGAGTACAGACCGTCGGCGTAACCTCGCCGGGGCGCGAAGCCCTCCGTCTCGATCATCAGACTGCCCAACTGCCGAAAGACCGGCTCGGTCTCGGTCGCATCGCGCAACCCGAGGCCGCGAACCAGCAGCGAACCGTGTTCGGCAACCGCGGCGCGCAGCGCGTCGCGGTGTCCGGCCACCCAGCGCGCCGCGTCGCCGGTTGCCTCGGCCCGCAGCATCGGCGGTTTGCCGGGTTGCAGGTCTATGTCGACCACTGAGGTCGGGAATGAGGACGACATCTCGATCTCCTTACAGTCGCAGCTGTTCAAGACGAAGCATTGCGCTTAACACGGGCCTTCGCCGCCTGCGGCGGCAGTGGTGCCGTTAGATGTGCAGCGTCCGCTTCGGAGAGGAACTGGAGCCGCTCGGACGCCCCGCTCCAGCCTACTGTCGATCAGGGTGGCCTGATCGGCGAGGATCGGGTGACCCGTGAGGTCCCTGAAAGACGCCGCACGATCGAGGGCGATCGCCAGCTTCAGCGCCGACAGCGACGTGCCGCCCAGATCGAAGAAGTGATCGCGTCGGCCGATACGGTCCTCCGGGATGCCAAGCACCTCTGCCCATGCGGCGGCCACGCAGCGCTCTGTCGCTGTACGCGGCCCGTCGCCGTCCTGCTCAGCGAGATCGAATTCTCCCGCCAGGGCCGTCAACGCCTTCCTGTCGATCTTCCCGTTGTCGGTCAACTCCAGATTCTTCCGCCAATGGAAGGCCGACGGGATCATGTACTCGGGCAGCGATTCACTCAACTGGTCCCATAGTACTTTCGCATCGAGCGGCCGCTGGCCGGAGTAGAAGGCCACCAGGCGCTTGCTGTGGCCCGTTCCCCCCGTAACTACGACTGCGGCGTCGCGAACGCCAGGCATCCGCAACAGCGTGTTCTCGATCTCGCCGATCTCTATCCGGAAGCCGCTGATCTTGACCTGGGTATCCCGTCGACCGAGAAACTCCAACTTGCCTTCGGGCAGCCAGCGGCCGTAGTCGCCACTTCGGTACAGACGGTGACCCTCGCGGTGCGGGTCGGTCATGAACGCTCTCCGCGTGCGCTCCGGATCGTTGACGTACCCACGGCCGACACATACCCCGGAGAAGACGATCTCACCCGGTGCGCCGAGCGGCACCAGCGATAGGTGCTCGTCCACGACGTAGACGGACACATTATTGATAGGGGGACCAAGCGGAACCCGTTCCCGATCGGGCACGCGGTCCATAGCTTCGTGATTGGTGTCGTCCGACGTCTCGGTAAGCCCGTACGCATTGACCAGCCTGATCGCAGGTTGGGCCGCGAACCAACGCTGCACGAGCTCCTTCTTCAGCGCCTCGCCAGTCACCGACACGCACCGCAGGTCCGGCAGCTCTCGGGGGTGCTGCGCCAGATAGGACAGCAAGACTTCGAGGTAGGAAGGCACGACCTGAACGACGGCGACCCTGCCGTCAACGAGCTTGTCGACGAACCGCTGAGGGTCCAGAATCGCCTCCTGCTCGATCAGCAGAGTGCGCCCACCGACCAGGAGGGCGGAAACCAGCTGCCACAGCGAGATGTCGAAGCACTGCGGCGCTGTCTGGGCCACCACCTGTCCCTCGCCGATGCGCAAGTCATGAATTTTGGCGCAGAGGTGATTGAGCATGCCCCCGTGCTCGCACATCACGCCCTTGGGTTCACCGGTGGAGCCGGAGGTGAAGTAGATGTAGGCGAGCTGGTCGGGCGCGACGCGAACGCCGAGGTCGGCGTCGGCATGGTGCTCCTCGCAGGCCACGTCGATGTAGAGCGTCTGGACTCCGGTCAGCGAACCGACCGCGTCGTCGAGCGTAGTCGTGCTGCCCTGTTCGGTCAGCACGAGCCGGCAGTCGGACCGCGAGAGCATTGTCGCGATGCGATCGGCCGGGAAATGCGGCTCAATCGGGAGGTACGCGCCGCCCGCCTTGAAGATCGCGAGCACAGCCGTCATCCACGCCAGATCGCGCTCTGCCACGACGGCGACCACGCCTTCGCGGCACAGTCTCCGCGCCAATAGGGCTCGTGCGAGCTGATTGGCACGCGCGTTGAGCTGCTGGTAGGTCCACTGCCTGTCGCCGTGCGTGGCCGCGACGGCGCCCGGGTGTGCCCGAACCCGCTGCTCGAACAGCTCGTGGACCCGCCGGTCCGGCAGTTCCTTGTGCGGTCCTGCGAGGCCATTGAGCTGGAAATGCACTTCATCGGCGGAGACCAGGCACTGCCGCCCGTGCTCGGCATCGGGATCGGAGGCGATCAACGCGAGCGCGGTGAGGTGATACCCGGCGATCCTGGCGGCGCACTCGGCGTCGAGTACGTCGGTCCTGTACCGCAGCCGCAACACGATCCCTTCATGTTCCACGAGTCCGACCCACAGGACGGTGTCCGCGGCGAGCTCGCCGCGTCCATCGGACATCGGATCGAACACCGTCTCGAATAATGGCTTGGTCAGGCCAAGCTCACGCTTCAGATCCTCAACCGGAAAGTCCGCATGCGACAGCAGTTCTAACCGGGCTCGATGCGTTTCCCGCAGCATCGCCCGCCAGGAGGCCGGCTCAGTCGACATCAGGCAGAGCAACGGTAAACGGCTCTTCTTAGCGGCGTAGCCGGTCGTGACCTCGCGCTCGCCCGACAGCACGCTCAGCACCTTGGCGTGCGCGGTCAGCAACACTGAGCTGAATGGCACTGCCAGTTCATCCGACAGGCGGCGCAACGGCGCCACCAATTCGCCGGGGAATCTCACCTCGTGTTGGCCCATGCCGGTGATCGGCGCCCGTGTCCACCGCGGCACTGCGGTGAACGCACCGGCGAGAAGCGAACCGCGCCAGAATTCGCGGGTGCGTTCCGCACCAGGTGTCCCCGCCACGCGGTGTGTGCGCGGTGAAGTGGGAGTCGTCGCCGTCTCGGGCGCGCTGATACTACTCATCTCACATCTCCCTCGCCGGATTCCCTCCCCACCGCGCGCGGTGCGGGACATTCTCTCCCTTCATCAGGAAGGAGTCGGCGGCGAGCACGGAGCCATCACCCATCGTCACGCCGTAGTGGATGACAGCGCCAAGCCCTATCGTGCAAGCGGCGCCAAGCGTGGTTCGGCCGGACTTGTACGTGCCGTCCTCCTGCGACTCGCACTGGATCTTGCTTCGCTCATTGAAAACACACTCGTCCCCGATAGCGGTCAGGGTCGGTTCGGAGATGTACACGCCGTCGTCGAATACCCTCCTGCCGATGCGAACACCGATCAGCCGCCAGAGCACGTTCTTGAACGGCGTGCCGTTGAAGATGTGCAGGAAGTGGAACGGATGCAGCTTCCAAATGCGCTCGACCCACCAGAAGCGACGGTCGTAGATGGAGCAGATGGCCGGCGGCGGCGGGCTGAGCGCTTCAAAGGCACCCTCGACCGCGGCGTAGTAGACCGCGGCAACGACGGCACTGAGCGCGAACAGCGCGGCCATGATCGTGTGGGCAAGGACGCCGTAGAAGAGTTCGAGCGCGGCCAGGTCGATGATCGTGACCAGGAAAACACCCAGCCACCGCGTGAACAGGAAGATGCCGATGGTCCCAACGTTGAACCGGTTCTTCGCGGCCAGGCCGCGGCGCAACGCCTCCCCTGTGCGCAGATGATCGAATCGGGTGTCACGCTCGACCGACCGCGGAATTTCGAAGGGAGGTGAGCCGAGCAGGCCCACCCCTTCACGGACCTTGCCGTCGACCGGAACCATCACCTTGATCGCGAGCAGGCAATTGTCGCCCGTCGCTCCTCCGGCGGGGTAGGTGACGTCGTTGCCAAAGAAGTTGCGGGCTCCGATCGCCACCCGGGATACCCGGAACGAGGTGTTCGAGACCTCGTCATTGACCACGTTCAGCCCGTCGGCGATCATCGTTCCGCTGCCGACGGAAGTGAAGATGGGGTCCGACGTTATCACCTCGCTGCCGAAGTTCGACCCAGTCTGCACGACGGGAGAAAGGCGATATCCAGCCCAGGTCAAGTAGTGGACGATGAAAGAGCTGTCGCCGAATAGAAGCGGCAAGAACTCCATCCTGCCCAGCCGCGCGATTACGCGGTGTACCCCGTAGTGGAAGCCATAAAGCGGATAGACCGCGCCCGGCTTGATGAACCGGTTCAAGATGCGAGGAACAGTGCCGACGGCCAGGAGGCCTACGAGCACCGCGCCGAAAAAGAGCACGAGCGAGAAAACCAGCGCCTCGATGAAGAGGCCCCGAGTCGTCAACGCCCCGGTACTGGATTGCACGCTCGGGTCCAGCACCTCGACGAGCGGCGACACCGCGAGAAACAGCAGGCCGAGGCCTCCTTCCAGCAACGGCGCCCACAGGAAGAGGATGCCGATCAAGGTGAGGCCGGCATAGGCGGTTCGACGCCATCTGCCGCACCGGGCCGCCGGGACTCTGACGTAGTCGGTCTGCGTGCGCTGTGCCGGCGATCCATGCCAGCGCTCGCCGGCCGGTACCGACT
>QHWT01000034.1:0-17135 GCA_003222675.1 Acidobacteriota bacterium
CCGCGTCCCGCATCCCGATCGTGAGTTCGGCCCCGATGATCGCCTTGATGCCGGCCTTCTTCGCGGCGACGTGAAAACGCGGAGCGCCGTACACGCCATCGCGATCAAGGAGCGCGAGCGCCGGATAGCCCAGTTCCGCCGCGCGCGCGACCAGCGCTTCGGGCAGCGACGCGCCATCCAGAAATGAAAACGCCGACGAGGCGTGCAGCTCGATATACACGGTTCACGGTTCACGGTTCACGGTTCACGGTTCGCGGTTCGCGGTTCGCGGTTCACGGTTCGCGGTTCGCGGTTCGCGGTTCGCGGTTCACAGTGCTAGTCGTACACACCATCCAGAAACCAGCGTCCCGTCGATCGATCCTGGAAGATCCGGCAGATCGCGCCGCTCGCGAGCCAGATCGCGCCGCTCGCGAGCGCCACATCCCATTCGTCCCGATTCCAGCTTACGTGGGGCTCCGCCCCACACCCCGGCTCGGTCGCTTGCGGGAACCCCTCCGCCCCGCGCCGCTCCTCGCAGGCGCGCCGTGCGCGCCTCGGCCCTGGGGCTCCGCCCCAGCATCCCGGCTCGGTCGCTTGCGGGGACCCCTCCGCCCCGCGCCGGTCCCTCGCAGGCGCGCCGTGCGCGCCTAACGTGGGGTCCGCCCCATGGCTTCCGCCTTGAGGCGGAAGATCCGTTTTCAGCGCAGGATCACGCCCACACCACCACCCACCCGACGTGCGCCACGGGCCCGCGACCTCGGTGACCGCGCCTGACGGCATGCCGCGGCGCGAGGCCGACAGAAACACGGGCCGCCCACGTTCGACGTTTACGCGAATGGCGGGCGGCACGCGCTGCCGTCGCATGACCACGTCGCCTGTCGCCCCGACCTTGCCGACGTCGCGCATCGATGGCGCGGGCGCGAAACGCCACATCTCGAATGCGCCCGGCCGATGCGTATCGACGAGCGCAGGGGCGCCAACGCGTGACTCGCCGACCAGTGCCGACAAGCGCGCCGTCAGCGTCGAGAGCGTTTCCGGCGACGGCAGCGCGCGCTCGAGCAGAGAAAACTGCGTAATCCGGGCGGGCGCCGGATCGACCTCGATCGCGACGATGTCGACCGCGGCGGACGGCGGATGCGATTCGAGATCGAGGAGCAGCAGCGTGCGCAGGACGCGCGCGTCGCGCATCGGCGCGGGGAGCTGCAGCACGCGCGCGTGCGTGAATCGATCCGTCAACCGCAGGTCGAGATGCACCGCCGCGGCGCCGCGATCGGCGCGCTCGAGCGCCGCCGAGAGCGGATCGAGCAGCCGCGCGAGCACGAAGGACAACGGCTCGAGCCCGTCGATCGGCCATTCGAGCTCGAGCCGCTCCAGGTATCGCGGTGTTTCGCCGTCCGGTACGAACGGCCGCGCATCGAGGCCGCGCGCGAGCCGATGGAGCGCCGTGCCGCGGCGTCCGAGGCGCGACGACAACTCCGCCGCGGGCAGTTTCACGAGATCCCCGAGCGTCGCGATGCCCCACGACTCGAAGATCTCGTATGGCCGTACGCGATCGCGGACGTTTATTCCCGGCGGCAATACTTCGAGCGGCTGAAGGCTCGCGACCGGCAGCGGCGCGAGCGCCCCCGCCGCATCGGAGACGACGACGTTCGCGGCGCAGACGTTCACGCCTGCCAACAGCCGCGCCGCGGTCTGCGTCGGCGCGATCGCGACGCGCACGCGAAGACCCGTCTCGCACGCGGCGCGATCGATCTCCGCCGCGATGGCCGCGGGCTCGCCGATCAACCGGCCGAGCCCCGAAACGTCCAGCAGAATCTCGTGATCGCTCGCACGCACCACGCGCGGCGAAAAATCACGCGCGAGCGCGAGCAGCGCCTCCGTGCGCTCTGCTTCGCCATGCACGCAGGCATACAACGTCACCCGCGCGATGATCACCGGATCAGCCCGCCGGCCTTTTTCAGATCCGTGTGATCCGTCGCTATGAGATCCGTGGCCGAGATCGCGCAAGAACAGCGCAAGCTGCGTCACGGTCTCCGACGACACGACGTCGGGAATCGGCGGGGTGAGATCGTCGTAAGAGGGCACGGACACGATGCGTGTCAACTCCACTCAGAGACCACGGAGGTCACGGAGACAAATAGCGTTATGACCAGTGGCCTCTGTGGCCTCTGAGTAGAAATCCTCCGTGGGCTCATCGGGCGCTCACCACTCGCGGCGCCGGCGCCACTCCCCTGAACAATCGCGCGCGGCTGCCACGCCCGGACCACTGCGCGGGGCTCGATTCGAGCGCGATCGTGACGCCACGCGGACTGCGCGCGATGCGTTCCGATCCGATCACGAGCGCCGCCGTGTCGGAGCCTTCGATGATTCGCGCGATGCGCATCCACGTCGTCCACGGAAATCGCCGGATGGCCGCGACGGGCACGTCCGCGAGATCGAGGACGACGAGGCCGAAGCCACCGGCCTGCAGGATGAGGGAAAACGCTTTGAGCGCGCGCGCGGGATCGCCCGCGTCGCGCACCCACAGCAGGCGCGCGAGAGAGACGCCGTGCGCATCGGCTGAGGGCGGATCGAACGTGTCGCACGCGTCGATGAATGCGACCGCTTCACCGCGCGCCGTCGCGGCCCCGAGCATCTGTGCCGCGATCGTCGACCGGCCGCTGGACCACGCGCCCGTGATCTCCGACAGGTGCCCGCGGCGAAGGCCGCCGCTGAGCGCCGCATCGAGATCCGCACAGCCCGTAGGCGCCAGTCGGTCTACCGGGATGTCGGACCACGGGGCGGCTGTCGTCAACGTGACATCCAGCTTGCGGGCACGAAGCAAGGATTCGAGCGCGGCGCGCATTCGCTTTTTGTTCGCCTTCGACGCCGAGTATACGCGCCACGGCACCGTGCGATCAAGCACGCCGGTAAGTGATACTCTGGCTTACCCTTGTTCCGTCGCGCCTTCGCCGCCTTTACCTACCGGGACTTCCGCGTCCTCTGGCTCGGGGCCTTCACCTCCACCGTTGGCAACTGGATGCAGGAGGTCGCGCAGGCGTGGCTCGTCTTCGATCTGACCAAGTCTTCGTTCTACCTCGGCCTTGACGATTTCCTCGGACAACTCCCCATCCTGCTCTTCACGCTGATTGGAGGGGTTGTGGCCGACCGTCATGATCGTCGTCACCTGCTGCTCGGATCGCAGTTCGTCCAGATGACGACGGCGTTCATTCTCGCGGGGCTGATCTTCCGGCGCGTCGTGCGCGTCGAGCACATCCTGTTGTTGTCGTTCGTGGCCGGCATGGGGCAGGCGTTCGGCGGTCCGGCATATCAGGCACTGATTCCCTCGCTCGTCCGCAAAGACCATCTGCCGAACGCGATCGCGCTCAACTCGATCCAGTTCAACCTCGCGCGCGTCATCGGACCGATCCTCGCGGGCGCGACGCTCGCGGCGTGGGGTGGCGCCGCGTGCTTCGCGTTGAACGGGCTCTCGTTTCTCGTGGTGATCGTCGCGCTGCTCGCGCTGACGATCAAACACATATCCAGGTCAGAGAAGAAACCGATGATGCACGACCTGAAGGGAGGCCTGCGATATGCGAAAGGAGAGCCGGCGATCATCGCGCTGACGATCCTGGCGGCGCTGACGACGTTTCTCGGGCTGCCGCTGCTCACGTTCCTGCCGGTCTTCGCGCGTGACATCTTCCACGGCGACATCAACCGCTTCAGTCACATGATGGCGGTCTCGGGCGTGGGCGCCGTGTGCGGCGCGCTGATCGTCGCGTGGCTCGGACGGTTCCGTCATATGGGACTGGCGCTGCTCCTCGTGCAGGCGACGTTCGGCATGCTCGTCGTCGCGTTTTCGCTGTCGCGCGTGCCATGGGTCAGTTACGCGCTGCTCTTCTGCACGGGCGCGTCGCTGTTGATGGTCTTCTCGATGACGTCATCGCTTGTGCAGTTGATCGTGCCGGACCAGCTGCGCGGCCGCGTCGTCAGCATCTATATGGTGGCGTTCAGGGGCGGGATGCCGCTCGGGAGCCTGGCGGCCGGCTACGCGGCGAGCCGAAGTTCAGCGCCGCTCGTCCTCGGCACGAACGGAGTATTGATCCTCGTCGTTGCTGTGTACTTTCTGATTCGCAGTCATGGGGTGCGGGAACTCTGACACGTGTCAATGTTCAATGTTCAATGTTCAATGTTCAAAGCCGCACTCATTTGAACATTCAGCATTGAGCAGTGAACATTGACGACTATGTCGTGACAATCCAGGCGGTGCCGAGCACGATCGACGAGACGCCGACGAGCATGCCGGCGGCTTGACCGATGCGTTCGAGCGCATGCGCGGAGAGAAGGCGCGCGAGCGCGACACCGAAGAGCGACATCGACAACAGGATCCCGATCGCAAAGACACCGATCAGGACAATCAGGAGCGGCAGCGGCGCCGCGCCAAGGCTGGCGCCGAAGGGAGTCAGCATCGCGAGCGCGCGCAGACTGCTGATGGCGAACGCGGCGCCGATGATCGTCGGCAGGTGCGAGTGCGATCCGCTGCCGGGATGCCGCTCGCGGCGTCCGACGTGCAGGTGCCAGTGTGGCTGCGGCTCGCCGCCGTGCACGTGCGTGTGGCCGTAGACGCGCCCCGAAAAGATTCCCGCCACCGCGACGACACCCATCACGACGAGCAGTGCGCCGCCAAGCACTTCCCCGCCGCGCTCCACGACCGCCGGGATCGTCCATCCGGCGAGCACAATCAGTCCGGTGCCGATGCCAAGCAGGAGCGCGTGTCCCGTCGCGAAGCGCACCGCGATACTTAGGGCGCGAGCGCGCCGCGCGGACGTGGTCGTGATGCTGCCGTCAACCGTCAGTGCTGCGATTGCCATGAGGTGATCGGCGCCGAGGCCGTGCAGGAAGCCGAGGAAGAGCGCTGTCGCGAGGATCAAGACGGTTGATTATAACTGTTCGAGGTCCAAGGTCCGAGGTCCGAGGGTCCGAGATTCGAGATTCGAGATTCGAGGTTCGAGATTCGAGATCCGAGGTTCGAGGTTCGAGGTTCGAGATCCGAGGTCCGAGGTGCGAGGCGCGCTGAAGCCCGAAGCTTGAAGCCCGAAGCCTGCTCTCAGCGCACCGTCCATTCGACGGGAACGTTCGTCGGCCTGAAGCAGACCTTGTCGTCGCACGCCTGGTAGCGGAGCGTGCCTTTGA
Organism: Acidobacteriota bacterium; assembly: GCA_003222675.1. Lineage (GTDB taxonomy): Bacteria > Acidobacteriota > Vicinamibacteria > Vicinamibacterales > 2-12-FULL-66-21 > QHWT01. The sequence goes on from QHWT01000034.1 coordinate 5,152, forward strand.
TCGTAAGCGGCCCATTCTTCGCGCGCGTGATGTCCTGCACTATGCGGAACGGCTTCGAGTAGACGAGTTGGGTTTCGTCGAGCGGCTCCAACAGCCGTTTCTCCGGCGTGGGGAATTTCGGCGCCGCCTGCATCGTCGGCTTGGGTTCGACATCGACGAACAGCGAGATGTGTCCGGCGCGCGCCGGCTTGTCGCTCACCGATGTCGTCACTTTCAGGTGCATGGTTTCGGCCGGTCCCGCGGCCAGCATCGCCGCCAGCAGCGCCGATAGGAACAGTGACATGGTGAATAGATTACCGCACTGACACGAAAAGGGCGGCCCCACATACGGGGACCGCCCTTTCCGTCTTCCGCCTGCTGACCGCCGCCTGCTGAGTGCTATTTATTATTGTTGTGCCGCGTGATCTGATCCCAGAGCGTCGCGCCGCCGCCGCCGACGATGGCGCCAATCGCTGCGCCCTTCTTGCCGCCCAGGAGCGCTCCGAGTCCGGCGCCGCCCGCTGCCGACGAACCGATGATCACGGCGCTCTTTTTCACCGAACGCGTGCTGCGAACGACGCGCTCGGGCGCGCGCTGATACGCGACGCGGCGCGGTGCCGCTGGCGCGGCGGCCGGATATTGCTGGACGGGCACCACGCGGGTGTTCTCGAGCGGCACGAACGGCGGCTGCGCGGGAGCCACGTAGCTCACAGGTACCGCCGCGGGAACGCCCGGCTGATAGGCGACCTGGGTTGCCGCGGGCGCCGCGGCATACTGCCCGCTCACGCACTCGACCTGCGAGACCGTCGCGCCGTTCATGATGACGGGGCGCACGAGCGCGCGCTGGTTCGGTTCGCAACTCACAGCCATCGGTGCCGCTGCACTTCCCATGGCCTGCGCGCGTGTGTCGCCGAAGTCGCGGGTACCGCAGCCAACGAGCAACAGCGCGCTCGCGCCAATCGCCGCGGCCGCAGTCATGCTCTTGTGTCGAATCGAGTGCCTCATAAGGGTTCCTCCCGTTGCCGAGAGATACATCAAGAGCGCTGCCACTGCCTCGTCGCGCAAAACGTGCATTTTCAGGCCAGATTTGCGCCACCATCGGGGGAATGCCAGAATCGACTGTCCTCTGTATGGCTCAACGATTCATCGCGACAGGGACAGACCTCAGTTCTGTAATCGCATGATCATTCGTCCCGACGGCACATCTCTTTTGTTCGTCACGCAACCCGATCACGCGCGGCTCTCGGCCGATCTGTTGAATCAGTGGAAGGGATTCGCGGATCATCCGCGGCGCGCGGCGCTGCTGCTCGCGGCGCGCGAGCACGATAACGGCTGGCGCGAGCTGGATGAAGAGCTCGTGTTCAATGCCACCGGTGGCTGCGCGTTCGACTTCATCACGGCGCCGGATCCCGTCAAGCACGCATTGTGGCCGCGCGGCGTCGATCGGCTGGCGGAGACGTCCCCCTACGCGGCCGCACTCGTCGCGCAACACGCCGTGTATGTGTACGACAGCCATCGGGATGAGCCCGCCTGGTCTCAGTTTTTCACTGCGATGCGCGGCCGGCGCGACGATCTGCGCGCTCGCGCGGGGCACACGGCGGAGGAGCTCGACGCCGATTACCCGTATCTCTCGATCGTCGATCTGCTGTCGCTCACGTTCTGCAACGACTGGCGCGACGACCACGAGCGTTTCGCCACGCGCACGCACTGTGACGATCAGGGGATCGTCATCGATCCCTTGCCGTTTGCCGCGGCCGTACCTCTACGCGTGCGGGCGCGCCGGCTGGCGGATCGCCGCTACGCCTCGGCCGCGGACCTGCGTGCCGCATTCGAGGAAGCGCCTCTCGAGATCATCGAGGGGCACGCGCGCGGAGCGGACGCCGCATGAGCCGCGTGCTCGTTGTCGAAGACGACACGGATATCGCGGATCTGATCGTGCACTATCTGCAGAAAGCGGGGCATGTGGTCGATACCGTAAGCTCCGGCGCGCTGGTGATGCCCCGTGTCTCGTCCGCGCGCCCCGACCTCATCGTGCTCGACCTGATGTTGCCAGGCATGGACGGGATGCAGGTCTGCGACGCGCTCAGGCGCGAGCCCGCGACCGCCGCCATCCCCATCATCATGCTCACCGCGCGAGGCGAAGAGGGAGATCGGATCGCGGGGCTCGAGCTCGGCGCCGACGATTACGTCACGAAGCCGTTCAGCCCGAAGGAGCTCGTCGCCCGTGTCGGCGCGCTGCTTCGTCGCGCCGAGCGCAGTGCGCCCGGCGACGTTCTGAAGTACGGAACCGTGACGATCGACGTCGGGCGCCACACGGTCGACGTCGACGGCACAGGGGTGCGGCTGACGGCGAAAGAGTTCCTGCTGCTGCACTACCTCGTCCAGCACCGCGGTCGCGTGCTGTCGCGCGACGTGCTGCTGACCGACGTGTGGGGCTACCAGTACACGGGTGGGACGCGCACCGTCGACGTTCACATCCGCCGACTGCGCGAGAAACTTCCCCTCCTCGGCGCCGCGATCACCACCGTCAAGCAGTTCGGGTACAAATTGGAAGAGCGCCTCTGACGTGACGTTCCGCACGAAAATCTTCCTCACGGCGCTCGGGACCGCCGCGCTCGCCGTGCTCGTCGCGACGCTGCTCGTGTCGTGGTCGGTGCGCAATCATCTCGAGCAGCGGATCGAGCAGGAGCTGGCGAACGAAGCGCGGCTCGCCGCGGAAGTGCTCTCGCACCGCGATGCCGCCACCGATGCGCAACTCGACGCGGAAGCGGACGCGCTCGGACGGATCCTTACGGCGCGCGTCACGTTCATTGCCGCGGATGGCCGCGTGGTCGGCGACTCGGAGCTGACGCCGGAGCAGATCCGCACGGTGGAAAACCATGGGACGCGGCCGGAGATCGTCCAGGCGCTCCAGCAGGGATCCGGCACCGCGCGACGCCACAGCACGACGCTGTCGGCGGACATGATGTACGTGGCGATCCCGGTTCGTAACACCCGTATGCCGCTGCTCGCCGTCGTCCGCCTCGCGCTGCCGCTGTCGGAAATCGATCGGCAGCTCGCGCGGCTCCGCGTGTTCGCGGCGCTCGGCTTCTTCGCGGGCATCCTCGCTGCGATGGTCCTCACGTGGATTTTCTCTGTGCCGCTCGGACGGCGGCTGCGATCGATCGCCGAGCGGGCGGGCCGATACCAGGCGGGAGACTTCATGCGCACGACGCCGGACTACGGGGATGACGAGATCGGCGCGGTCTCTCGCACCCTCGACACGATGGCGTACGAGTTCGCGCACAGGGTGGCCGGACTCGCCCAGGATCGCGCGCGCATGGAAGCAATCCTTGCCGGCATGGCTGCGCATCGACGGCGCGATCGAAGGACGCCATTACCCGGAGATCGTCCGTCAACCGGCCGTCGCGCGGCAGATCACCGCGGCGCTCGCGGGTCAGCCGACCGCCAGCGTCGAACTCACCGGCATGCGCGATCCGTCGACGATCCTGATTGCGCGCACGGCGCCGGTGGCTTCCCCGGGCGGCCGCGGCGCGGTGGTCGTGTTCCACGACATCACGGACTTGAGGCGCGCCGATCAGATCAGACGGGATTTCGTCGCGAACGTGTCGCACGAGCTCCGGACGCCGCTGACCGCGATCCGCGGCTACGTCGAAGCAATGGCCGATGCGGATCCGGAGGAAAGCCGTCGCTTCCTCGACATCGTGCAGCGGCACACGCTGCGCATGGAGCGTCTCGTGCGCGATCTGCTGCGCCTCGCGCGACTCGACGCGGGGCAGGAACCGCTCGATCGCGTGCCCTGCTCGATCGAGACCTTGTTGGCCGCGGTGGAAACCGATCTCGCTGGCTTGCTTGCCGCGCGGGGCCAGGCCGTCGACCGCCAGATCGCGCCCGACGCAACGTCGGTTCCCGGCGATCCGGCCAAGCTGCAGGATGCGCTGCGGAACCTGCTGGAGAACGCCACCAATTACTCACCCGCCGGCAGCCGTATCACCGTGCGGGCGGGCCGCCGCGCCGATCGCATTGTCATCACGGTCGCTGACGAGGGGCCGGGCATTCCCGAAGCGGATCTCTCGCGTGTCTTCGAGCGGTTCTATCGCGTCGACAAGTCGCGTACACGCGAGGGCCGCGACCCCGGCGGGACCGGACTCGGCCTCGCGATCGTCAAGCATCTGATCGAGTTGCACGCAGGTAAGGTCAGCGCCGCGAATCACCCGCCGCACGGCGCCGTGTTCACGATCGAACTGCCAGCCGATGGATTTGGTGATTTGGCGAGTCAGAGATTGGGTGATTGAGCTTGCAGCGTCGCGCGATGCCAGAATCGCCAAATCACCGATCTCTAAATCACCTAATCGATTCACGGCGCAATCGTTGCGGCCGTTGCCCAGTAGACCAGCGCCGCGATGATCCCCGCCGCGGGAATGGTCAGCACCCAGGCCCAGACGATGCGACCCGCGACACCCCAGCGGACGGCGGACAAGCGCCGGATCGATCCAACCCCGATGATCGCGCCTGTGATCGTGTGCGTCGTGCTGACCGGTACGCCAAGGTGCGTCGCGGTGAACAGGGAAATAGCTCCGGCGGTTTCTGCCGCGAAGCCGCCGACGGGCTGCAGCTTCGTGATCTTCGATCCCATCGTGTGAATGATCCGCCAGCCGCCCGAGAGCGTGCCGAGCGCGATCGCCGCATGCGCCATCAGGATCACCCACAGGTCGATGCGGAACGCGCTGATGTAACCGCCGGCGAACAGCGCGCCCGCGATGATCCCCATCGTCTTCTGCGCGTCGTTGGAGCCGTGACCAAGGCTGTATGCGGCCGCGGACAGGAGCTGCAGGCGGCGGAACCAGCGATCCACCCGCGAGGGCGCGAACCCCGAAAAGATCCAGAGCACGGCCACCATTATCATGAAGCCGAGGAACATCCCGATGAGCGGCGCGAGCACGATGAAGATCACCGTCTTGCTCCAGCCGGCCGGCAGGATCGCCGCGAAGCCTGCCTTCGCGATTGCCGCGCCGCCGTAGCCGCCGATCAACGCGTGCGACGAGCTGGTCGGCACGCCGTAGTACCACGTGATGAGGTCCCATACGATCGCGCCAACGAGGCCCGCGAAGATCACCGAGAAGGTCACGACGTGAAGATCGACGAGGCCGGATCCTACGGTCTTCGCGACGGCGGTGCCGAAGGTGAACGCCGCGACGAAGTTGAAGAAGGCGGCCCACAGCACCGCCTTGCCTGGGCTGAGCACGCGCGTCGAGACGACCGTCGCGATGGAGTTGGCGGCGTCGTGAAAGCCGTTGATGTAATCGAACGTCAGCGCAACGAGGATCAGCGCGATGACTGCGGCGAGATTCGCGTCCATCCGATCAGGCGTGCTTGACGACGACGCCTTCGAGCACGTTCGCGACGTCCTCGCAGCGATCGGTGGCCTCTTCGAGGAAGTCCAGGATCTCCTTCCATTTCATGATTGCGATTGCGTCCTTCTCTTCCTCGAACAAGGCCTGAACGGCCGCCTGGTGGGCGCGGTCCGCCTCGTTCTCGAGGCGATTGATTTCAACGGCGCATTCGGCCACACCCGCGCGCCCTTCGAGTGCCTTCAGCGCGCGCACGAGCTGCTCCGCCGAGTCCACGATGATGCGCGCGAGCTCGCGCGCGCCCGGGCGCACGCTGTTGATGTGATAGAGGCGGACGATCGTGGCGCACGCGTCGATGGCATCCATCACGTCGTCGAGCGAGCGCGCCAGCATGTGGATGTCTTCACGGTCGAGAGGGGTGACGAAGGTGCGGTTCAGCCGCTGGATGACTTCATGCGTGAGAAAATCGCACTTGTGTTCGACCTCCTTGATCTCGTCGGCCTTGTCCCAGACCGGCCGCTCGGGCGCGAGCATCGCGTCGAGCAACCCGGCGCCGTAGCGAATCTGCTCCGCGAGCGCCGAGAAGTCGTCGTAGAACTTTTCTTCCCTCGGTATCAGTCTGAACGCCACTCAATCGCCTCCGGGTTTTGAATCTTAGCAGATCGAACGCAGATTTAACGGTTGCGTCACGCAGGCCTTACGCGTCCGATTTAACACGCGCGAAACACAGCTGTTGCGCTCGGATCATAAGTGCTCCTTACGCTGCCGAGGTCGTCAGCCGAAACGGATGCCGAGTTAACGCCCGCGAAACACCCGCGTGACGCCGACGTAACGGAGGGCTTGCAAGATTTCGAAGGAGAACGGACTTGTCGAATCATCGCAGATTGAGGTACATCGTCGGCGCGATCGCATCGGTCGCTGTCGCGGCGCCGTGCGCGGCGCAGGTCACACCGGCTGCCGGCTACACCCCGCCGGACGACACGCCGAGCATCAGGATCGGGGCGACGATCTTCGCGGACTACACAATCCAGCAGGAGCCGTCGATCAAGGATGCCGCCGGCAATGACGTCAAGTTGAACAGCTTCAACGTTGGCCGGAGCTATATCAACATCACCGGCAACATCTCGCACCTCATCGCGTTCCGGATCACGCCAGACATCACCCGAGAGTCAGGAGTGGGAAGCTCTCTGAACGGGAGCTTGACCTTCCGTCTGAAATACGCCTACGCACAGTTCAATCTCGACGACTGGATGACGAGAGGCTCGTGGGTCCGATTCGGACAGCAACAGACGCCGTGGGTCGACTTCATCGAAGGACTGTACCGGTACCGCTTTCAGGGGCAGATTTTCACCGAGCGCGAAGGCTTTCTGTCGTCATCGGACACCGGGATCTCGTTCCATTACTCGTTGCCCGGCAATTACGGCGACATCCACACCGGTATCTACAACGGCGAAACCTACACCCAGCCCGAAGCCAACAACGAGAAGGGCTACATGATTCGAGCGACCGTTCGCCCCTTGCCCATGCACCCGGTGCTCCGTGGCTTGCGGATCACGGGGTTCTGGGATCAGGACGCGTATCTGAAGAACGAGGATCGACAGCGAGGCATCGTCAGCGCGACGTTCGAGCACACGTATCTCAATGGATCGTTCGAGTACCTGTCGACGAAGTTGACGCGCGCGGCTGGTCCGTGTGGGTCACGCCGAAGACGACGATCGGATGGGAAGGTCTTCTCCGCTACGACCACCTGGAGCCCAACACGAACGCCTCCGGCAAGCGGAACCGGACTATTGGAGGCGTCGCGTACTGGTTCTCCCACCAGGGCAGCGTCTCAACGGCGCTGCTCCTCGATATCGACTACACGAAGAATGAGCGCTTTGTACCCGTTCAAGTAAACCAGCGGCGAGTTGCGGCGCACATGCTGGTGAATTTCTGAATCGAGGTCCGAGGTCCGAGGGATCGAGGGCCGAGGTCCGACAACCGAACAACGGAAGCCCTATCTGGAACGGAGGCACTGTGAGGAGACACGTTCTTACCGGCATCGCGGCGCTGGCGTTGACGGGCGCCGCGCTGACGGCGCAGACGCAGATTAACGGCGCGGGGGCCACATTTCCCAACCCGATCTACACGAAATGGTTCTCTGAGTACAACAAGCTGCATCGCGACGTGCTGATCAACTATCAATCCGTCGGATCGGGCGCCGGCATCCAGCAGATGATCAAGAAGACCGTCTTCTTCGCGCCCGGCAAGATCCTCCACTTCCCAACTGTCCTTGGTGCGGTCGTCCCGGTCTACAACGTTCCCGGCGTGTCGCAGGAGCTGAAATTCAGCGGCGACGTGCTGGCGAACATCATTCTCGGCAAGGTGACGAAGTGGAACGACGCGCAGATTGCGAAACTGAACCTCGGAGTGAACCTCCCGTCGACTGATATCACCGTCGTGCATCGCTCGGACGGTTCAGGGACGACCTACATCTGGGTCGACTACCTGTCGAAGGTCTCGCCTGAGTTCAAGAAAACCGTCGGTGTCGCAACGTCCGTCAAGTGGCCGGCCGGCGTGGGCGGCAAGGGCAATGAGGGTGTCGCGGGACTCGTCAGCCAGACACCCGGCTCGATCGGATATGTCGAATTGATTTACGCGCTCCAGACCAAAATCGCGTACGGCACGGTGCAGAACATGAACGGCAAATTCGTCAAGGCCTCGACTGACGCCGTCACGGCTGCGGCCGCATCGGCAGCCTCCAAGATGCCGCCGGACTTCCGCGTGTCGATCACGAACGCGCCGGGCGATGACGTCTATCCGATCTCCTCGTTTACCTGGCTGCTGCTCTACCAGGACGCGCAGGACAAGAAGCAGGCCAAGACGATGGTCGACTTCCTGAAGTGGGCGCTGACCGACGGACAGAAGTTTGCGCCTGACCTCGGATACGCGCCGCTGCCGAAGCCGGTGATCGAGATGGAAATGAAGGCGCTGGACCAGATCAAGACCCAATGACGCATCCTGATAGCCCGCATGCGCTGATTCAGTACCGGATGACCGCAGAAGCGCCGCGGTCTTTCCGGCCACGACAACGGAGTGGCCGGCCGTGATTTCGAGCAGACACACCACTAAAATCCGTCCCGACGAGATCATCTTTCGCGCCGGGACGGGGGTGTTCGCCGTCCTCATCATCGGCGTCGTCGCGGCGATCGCGTTCGAACTGTATCGCCAGTCAAAGTTGTCCATTTACCACTTCGGCTGGCAGTTCTGGCAGACCGACAGCTGGGATCCGGTCGCCGGCGAATTCGGCGCACGCCCGTTCATCTGGGGGACGCTGTATTCGTCGATTCTGGCGCTGATCATCTCCACGCCGATCGCGCTGGGCATCGCAATCTTCATCTCCGAGCTGGCGCCCGGGCGGCTGCGGCTTCCCCTGGTGTTTCTGACGGAATTACTCGCCGCAATCCCTTCGATCGTCTATGGCGTCTGGGGCATCTTCGTCCTGGTGCCGTTCGTCCGTCAGCTCGAGGTCAACACGCCCGAGTGGCTGAAGGTCCTGCCGGTGTTCAAGGGTCCGCCCCTCGGCGTCGGCATGCTGTCAGCGGCGATCGTTCTTTCGATTATGGTCATCCCGTTCACCTCGTCGATCGCGCGCGAGGTGCTGAAAGCGGTTCCCCAGGCGCAGCGTGAAGCGGCGTATGCGCTTGGGGCCACGCGGTGGGAAGCAATCCGGATGGCGCTCTTCTACGCGCGCACGGGCATTATCGGCGCGGTGATGCTCGGCCTTGGCCGTGCGCTCGGCGAAACGATGGCGGTGACGATGGTGATCGGGAACACACCGCAGATTGCGGCGTCGCTCTATGCGCCGCAGTACACGATGGCGGCGGTCATCGCAAACGAGTTCAGCGAAGCGGCGCAGGAGCTCTACCTGCACGCACTGGTGGAAATCGGGCTCGTCCTCTTCATCATCACGCTCGTCATCAACATGATGTCGCGCGGGCTGATCTGGTCACTCGGCCGCCAGAAGAACCCGCGCCGCGCCCGCCGAATTCTTTCCACGCCGGCCCCGGAGTCGGCATGAAGCGCGATCTCCTCCGCAAGATCGTCTCGCACGCAATCGTTTTTCTCTGCGCAGCCGCGGTGCTGCTGGCGCTGATTCCGCTCGCGCTGGTGCTTTTCTACGTGGTGTCGCAGGGTCTCTCGTCGCTGAATTGGGCGTTCTTTACGCACATGCCCACGCCTGTCGGAGAGCCCGGCGGCGGCATGGCCAACGCGATCGTGGGATCGCTCATCGTCACGGGGCTCGGCGCTGTGCTCGCGATTCCTATCGGATTGATGGCGGGAATCTACGCATCAGAATATCGCGGCAGTCGGCTCGCCGCCGCCGTCCGCTTCGCCGCGGACACACTGAACGGCGTGCCCTCCATCGTCGTCGGCGTGTTCGCGTTCGGCATCGCGGTGGTGCCGTTCCAACGCTTCTCGGCCATCGCCGGGGGCGTCGCACTCGGCATCATGATGCTGCCGCTCGTGACGCGCACGACGGAGGAGCTGCTTCTGCTCGTACCGCCGTCGCTCCGCGAAGGCGCGCTCGCGCTGGGCGCCACGCGCGCACGAGCGGTGTTCACGGTGGTTGTCCCGGCGGCGCTCCCTGGGATCCTGACCGGCATCCTGCTCGCGCTCGCGCGGGTTGCGGGGGAAACCGCCCCGCTGCTCTTCACTGCGTTCAACAATCGATACTTCACGACAGATCTTCGTCAGCCGATGGCAACCCTGACGGTGCAGGTGTATTACTACGCCAATTCGGCATACCCGGACTGGCAGCGCCAGGCCTGGGCCGGAGCATTGGTGCTCGTCGCGATGGTGCTCACCTGCTCCGTGCTGGCGAGGTTCGCGACAGCGCGGATGGAGAGAATGCAGCGGGGAGCGTAAAACGGCTCAGAGCCCACGGCTCAAGGCTCAAGGCTCAGGCTGGTCCAAGGCATGAGCCGTGAGTCATGAGCCATGAGCCTTTTCGTACCAGTCGTCGTGCGGCGACCATGCGCTGCAGCGGAAGCACGCCGTTTCGGACCACTGTTTCTCGCAGCTCGGGCACCGGCCGTGCGTCTCGAATGTATTCCAGTCGTGGCCGCATCCGCCGGGATCGCAGCGCCATCTATCGCGCTTTCCGGGCTCCCACTGGCAACGTGGACAGCGGATGCGCAGAAAACTGTCGCGATAGTCGTCTTTGACCTCGGGACTCCTCTTGCCGGTGACGAGAAGGAACACAATCCATTATCACCAATATTACGGTCGTCTGAGGAGCTTGTCGGAAACCGCCTTCTGCTGACCCACCTGCTGGTCGGGCGAACTGGATCGTGGACGCGCCGTTCGTTCAGGCGTTGATGAGCCACAACAGGCTCCGCACCCTGAGCTCAATGTCCTCCCGAATGCGGCGCACTTCGGCGAGCGGCTTGCCTTTCGGATCGTCAATTGGCCAATCGTCGCGGCGAACGCCGGGGATGACCGGACACTGCTCGCCGCAGCCCATCGTGATTAGCCAGTTGGCCTCGCGCGTGATCCCGTCGCTCAGCCCGCGGGGCGTCGCACCGCTCAGGTCCACACCCACTTCGTGCATGACCTGAACGACCTCGGGATGCACCCGTTCAGCGGGATGCGTACCAGCCGACACGGCGCGCGCGATCTCCGGATCCGCAAAGGCATTGAAGATGGCGGCCGCCATCTGCGAGCGTCCCGCGTTATGAACGCAGGCAAAGATCACGGTGATCACGAAAGCATCATACCGGCTGCGGATCCGTTGTGCGGAATCCGGGTCGCGCCACCGCACCCCGCGTCCCGCAGCCCGCGTCCCGACAACCGGCAACCGGCAACCGGCAACCGACATCCGACATCCATTAACGCCCATTTAACACGCCCGTCACACGCGGGAAACGTGCGGCGCATACGCTTACTGGGAATGACGCCACCTCGTGTGCTCGTGGTCGAAGACGAGCAGGACATCGCCGCGCTCATCAAACACACGCTGGAACGATCCGGCGATGCGTCGGTGAATACCGTCGGCCGCGGCGACGAAGCACTGCGCGCCGTGGCCGAGTTGTCCCCCGACCTGGTGATCCTCGATCTGAACCTTCCGGTTCTCAGCGGCAGCGACGTCTGCCGCCTGCTCCGTCAACGTCCGGCGACGGCAAACATCCCGATCATCGTGCTGACAGCGCGGACGTCGGAGTCGGACCGCGTGCAAGGCCTCGATCTCGGCGCTGACGACTACGTCACGAAACCCTTCAGCCTTCGCGAGCTGGCGGCACGGGTCCGTGCGGTGCTGCGCCGCCGCGGCAGCCCTGTTGCCGAAGCCGCGCGGCCGCAGATCTATCGAGGTGCGCGGCTGATTGCCGATTTCGACGCGATCTCTATCGCGGTGGACGGCGCCCCCGTACGCCTGACAAGGCGGGAGTTCGAGCTGCTGCAATTTCTCGTGGAAAACAAGAATCGCGTCCTGTCGCGGGATCGTCTGCTCGAGCGCGTGTGGGGCTATGAACGCTTCGTCGAAACGCGCTCGGTTGACGTGCACGTCGGCCGTCTGCGCGCGAAGCTCGGGGCCGCCGGTCAGCAGATCGAGACCGTCGTCGGTCTCGGTTATAGTTTCATCGATTGAGCATTAACGGGAGGCTGTGTTCCTCA
>QHWT01000034.1:17169-20060 GCA_003222675.1 Acidobacteriota bacterium
TCCGTGAAGATGCCGTCAACGCCGAGCGCCCGGAATTGCTCGAACTCCGCTTCCGCGCGTCCACGATACGACGGCGACAGAAATTCCTTGTCAGCGCGGAGCGTCCAGACGTGCACGAGCAGCCCTGCGGCATGCGCGCGAGCGACGAGATCCGTGGGTTCCTTCAGCGTGCCGTCCTCGTTCGCCGGGATGACGAGCATCTTGTTCGCGCCAAGGACATCCGCATACTGCGCCATCGCCTTCAAACCAGGATCGTCCAGCGGCACGCTTGGACCAAGATCCACGAGCTGCACCAGTCGTACGCGGGTCTTGGTCCGCAGCTCTTGAAGATTTCCCTTTTCGAAGGACTGAATGAAAACGGGCGCGTCCCGCCGGTTCCACTCGTGCTTGGCGAGTGACGCGAGCAGCGCCCCCTCGAGCGGGAGCCCGATGCCGCGGAAGTACGTGGGATGCTTGGTCTCGGGATAGACACCGATCGGGCGACCGGCCGTGCGCCCGAGCGACTGCGCCAGGTCGAGGACCTCGTCGAACGTCGGCACCTGGAACTGCCCATCGTACGCGTGCGAGCGGAACGGCAGGCGTTCCCGCGCGCGCAGCGTCTTGATCTCGGCGAGCGTGAAGTCCTCGCTGAACCAACCGGCAATCGACTCGCCGTCGATCGTCTTCGTTCGCTTCCGATCGGGAAATCGATCGGCGGCATCGGTCGTACCGCCGATCTCGTTCTCGTGCCGCGCGATCAGCACGCCATCCTTCGTCGAGACGAGGTCGGGCTCGATGAAGTCCGCCCCCATCTCGATCGCCAGCCGATACGATTCGAGCGTGTGCTCGGGACGATGACCGCTGGCGCCCCGATGGCCGATGATCAGGGGACGCGTGGCTGCTGCCGATGCGGAAAGCACCAGCAGCAGCATGACACAGCGCCTCACCACAGCAGCTTCAGTCCGACCTGCAGCTGGCGCGGATCGTAGGTCTGGGTAATGGTCCCGAACCCGCCCTGGCTCCGATTGCCGTTCGGCGCGCGCAAGTTGGTGTGATTGAGAAGATTGAACGCCTCGACGCGGAACTCGACCTGCGCCGGGCCACCAACGGGCACTCGTTTTGACGCCGTGAGATCGAACTGCCAGAACTTCGGTCCGCGCACGCTGTTCCGCTGGGCATCGCCGAACGGCTGGCTGGGATCCGTCGGTATGACGACGCAATCGCGATTGAACCAGGTGGCGATCGTCCGGTTCGACCCGGACGCCATCGGATGGCACGTCACGTTCGGCCGGTAATTGTTCGCGCCACGGAAGTCCTGCTGGATGCCCGAGACCACGAACGCCGCCGCGGGCGAATAGGTGAACGTGACGGGTTCGCCCGCGAAGATGGTGTTGATGCCCGCAAGCTGCCAGCCGCCGATCAGCAGGTCCATCACCGGAGACGGCTCGGCTGCCCACCGCCGTCCTTTCCCGAACGGCAGGCCCACACGAAGCTCGTGGTGCTGTTGTACGGCTGGTCGTAATTGGACCGGCCGTAATCCGCCGCGAGATTGCGAAAGTCCTGCGGCGCGGGAAAATTTCCATTCGAGTTCTCGAGCGACTGCGCGCCGTTGTCCTTCGTCCGCGAAAGCGTCAGCGAGCTGAGAAGCGTCAGGTCTCCGCGCATGCGCCACTCGAACTTGGCCTGGAGGTCGTCGGCACGGTTGCCGACATACGCGAGGTCGACGAGCATGTTCGCGGCGATTTCACGCTGGACCGAGATGTACCAGCTCTGCACGGGGCTCGAGTGGTAGTCCGTCGGCATGTAAGTAATGTTGGCGGTGAGCGGATTGAACGCGACGGATCCGCAAGCCCCGCGGGTTAGCCCTGGTCGGCCGGCACGAACGTGGGCCCTGCCGGGACCATCTGGTTTCACAACCGCGTTGATCACTTGCGGGCCATTGATCGACAACAGGTCTCCCGCGCCTGCGCGGTTGAAATGCACGTAGCTGATGCCGTACCCGCCGCGGACGACCGTCTTCGGCGCGAGCGTGTACGCGAAGCCGAGACGCGGGCCGAAGTTGTTGCGATCGGGGTTCACGAGCGCACGATGGTAAAGCGACCCGTTCTTCGCGAGAATCATGGAGTTCGTGGACGGATCGAAATTCGAGAGCACGTTGTCCGCTTCCCACATCGGCGTCGCGTACTCGTAGCGCATGCCGAGATTCAGCGTCAGCTTGCTCGTCGCGCGCCAGTCGTCCTGAATGTACGCGAAATGCATGTTGCGCCGCAGGTCCGCGACCAGCACGTTGCTGAGCGCGTACTGCGCGCGCAGGCCGAGCATGAAATCGGCGAGGTTATAAAGGTTGTTCGCCGCGGCGCCCGCCGGTCGGGTGAACTGCCCGTTGTAGGTGTCGCGTCCGTACAACGGGTTGACGTCCTGCACCTGGGTGTTGATCCGCTGGAACTCGTAACCGGTCTTGAACGAGTGCGCGCCTGCCGTCCACGTGTACGAGTATGCCGGTCGTACACTGATCCGTCGCCTTTATGGCCTCGGCCGAGCTGGCGTCGACGCGCGCGCGACCAGAGCGCTCGAAAACACTGATAGGCTGCTAAGATCGCCAGATGACCGACGTGCTCACCCTGATCCTCGGGGGCGGACGCGGCACGCGTCTCTATCCCCTCACCCACATGCGATCGAAGCCGGCCGTGCCGATCGGCGGCAAGTACCGGTTGATCGATATCCCCATCAGCAACTGCCTGCACGCGGGCCTCAAGCGGATTTACGTGCTGACGCAGTTCAACTCGGCGTCGCTCAACCGGCATGTCGCGCAGACCTATCGGCTCGATATGTTCTCTGAAGGATTCGTGGAGGTCCTCGCCGCGGAACAGACGCCCGACAACTCCGACTGGTTTCAAGGGACGGCCGACGCG
>QHWT01000152.1:0-381 GCA_003222675.1 Acidobacteriota bacterium
GAGCGTGCCTTCGCCGCGTGGCTGCGCACCCTGTTTCGCCATGAGTGGGTCGTCTACGTCAAGCCTCCATTCGGCGGCCCCAGTCACGTGCTGCACTATCTGGCGCGGTACACCCACAGGGTCGCGATCTCCAATCATCGGCTCATCGCCATGACCGACGACCACGTGACGTTTCAGTGGAAGGACTATCGGCAGGGGCGCCAAGTCCGGCTCATGACTCTCAGCGCCGAGGAATTCCTCCGGCGCTTCTGTCTCCACGTGCTCCCGAAAGGTTTCGTGCGGATCCGGTTCTACGGCTTCCTGGCCGCGCGCTGTCGCACCGACGCACTGCCACGCTGCCGGCACGCGCTCGGGGCGAATCCACCGCCGGTGCCGGCGGCC
>QHWT01000152.1:413-3028 GCA_003222675.1 Acidobacteriota bacterium
TGCGGTGGGGTGATGGTCGCCGTCCAACGACTCACCGTACGCCAACTCGCCATGCAGCTCTGGATCGAGCGACTCGCGCTTGACTCTTCATGAGCGCGACACACCGTCGACACCCTCGAACTCCGGCCCCCAGGTCCGATCAACAGACGTGTGCCTGCGGTCCCTCGGAGCCGACACCGCCACCTGGATCATCGCGCCTCACGCTGTCCGGTGTGGCACCTGGAGACTCGCCAACAACAATCGGGCATCGGGAACCGCAACACATCAGCGCGCCCGCACCGGCCTGCTTACGATTCAACGCCCATACTGATCGACCGCGTCCGCCGCAAACGCCAGCGGCTTCGTTCAAACGGCTCTATCGAGAGTGACGCGGCAGACGATCTTCGCGTTTCGTTCGACCACCTCCGCCGCGTCACTCTCGATACAGTCCTATCGTTACTCGGGCATGACGGCGTTCCGCAAGCAGGCTGTTGTCGCTGTGCGCCGCACGCTGCGGCCGCAAGCCGGCGGCATACCCGGACGGTCCAAATGTGATACGGTTGCGCACTTCTCGCTGTCTTTTCTACCCGGGTCAACGCATGTCACAGAGGCGCAGCACTTTCGACTTCGGCGCCAGCACTCCCAAGTCTCCACCGGCGGATGTCAGTGAGGGCACCGAGGAGATCGTCACCGCGTTGCGAAACGGCGCGACCCCCGAGATCGTGGCGCTGATGGACGAACTGAGGAATCCGTCAATGCGGACCTGGCAGAAACAGGCAGGTCTGCTGGCGATCTCGCTGGTGCTCTTTTTCAGCGTCGGCCTGCGCCGTGCTCCTTCTGCACGAGAGCGGGCATTACGTCGTGATGCGCAAATTCGGCTACCGCGATCTCCAGATGTTCTTCATCCCGTTCGTCGGCGCGGCCGTGTCAGGCTGGGCAGGTAAGGCTCGGGGCTACGAGCGTACGCTCGTGGCACTCGCAGGCCCGGTACCCGGAATCCTCTTCGGACTCGTGCTCGCCTTTATCTTCATTCTCAGAGGACATCCGCTCGTCGGACAGGCCGCGGCGCTGTTCCTTTGGCTCAACGGATTCAACCTCCTTCCCCTGCTGCCGCTCGATGGCGGTCGAGTCCTCCAGGAAACGTTCTTCTGCCGGAGCCGCTGGATGGAGGCGGGGTTCCAGATCACTGCAGGGTTGGTGTTGGTCGTGATCGCGATCCTCGCGAGAGACCAGTTATTCGGCGTCTTCGGTGCTGCACTCCTAGCGGCGGCGCCGGCCAGCTTGAGAACAAGCAGGATCGCGGCGCAACTCAGAGACGCGGGCGAGGCGCCCGATATAGCGTCCCCCTCTGACGCGACATTGACGTTTCTCGTGCGCATCGCCACGGAGATCGAGCATGCATCTCCACGCCCGCTCAAGCCGAGCACTCTCGCCGTCCTCGTCCGGACGGTGGTAGAGAAAATGAATCGTCGCGCGCCAAGTGCCGGCGCGACGGTCTTGTTGCTTGGCACCTACGGCGCGGCGTTCGTTCTGGCTCTCGTCGGCGTCGGAGTGATCGCGGTGGGGTACGGGGTTCGAGGCGACACGGTACAACCGATGCGCGCGGGTCTCTCGGCAACCGGGTCGGCGACACGGCGCGCGAGCCGTAACAGCGATCTCTACTCCGCGGGGCAGCAGGCTTACTCGCAGAAGGATTACGC
Organism: Acidobacteriota bacterium; assembly: GCA_003222675.1. Taxonomy (GTDB): domain Bacteria; phylum Acidobacteriota; class Vicinamibacteria; order Vicinamibacterales; family 2-12-FULL-66-21; genus QHWT01. The sequence goes on from QHWT01000152.1 coordinate 2,093, forward strand.
CACGGCGATTCGGCTGTGGAACACAGTAGTTGCGGATGACCCGCGACACCCGCACGCGTGGAATGCGATCGGGATGGCTTACAACCAAACGGGGCAGTGGGCGGAAGCGATCACTGCCATCTCGGAACAGCTCAAAGTCACCCCGTCTCACGATCAGGCATGGGTCAATCTCGGATGGGCGCTGCAGCATGTGGGCAAACCCCAGGAAGCGATCAGCGCCTACCGCAAGCACATAGAAATCAACCCCCTCGACAGCTGGGCACACAAAGGCCTGGGGCTGCTGCTCCTGGATGCGCATCAATGGAAAGACGCGTCAACGGAACTTCGGCAGGCGGCATCCATCACCCCCAACGACGCGGACATTGACGTGGCGCTTGGCCGCGCCTGCGTGAAGCTCGGTGATGTCGCGGCCGGCGTTGAGGCATTCGAGCGCGCCAAGAAAAATGCCACCTCGCCCAGGAGCGAGTCGCTCTCGATCAGGCGGATGCATGGGCGAAGGAAGCGACGGCGAGAGCCGCCACACAGTCTCTGATTCTGACGATCGACAGCGTGACAATGGCCGACACGCGGGCGTCATGGGGGCTTTCCTGGAGTTGGTACGCCTCGGGGCTGGCCGCGTATGAGCGAGGCGACCTGGCGACGGCCGAACGATATCTTCGCGCAGCGCACAGCGTCAGGGCCTCCGTCGAGATTGTCCGGGACCTCGGGAAAGTGGTCGAAAGGATGGAGCGGCCGCTGGAGGCCAGCCAGTTGTATGCCGAGGCGCTGGCGCTGGGTAACGACGAGGAGGCACGCAGTCATCTCGCGGCCATCCGTGTTCGGGACGGTAAAATCGACAGTCTGATCGCCGACGCCCGGCAGACTCGCAACGACAGGCTGGCGGTCCTGCTCGGCAAGGGCGAACTTCCGGCGGGCACAGCGGAGGCACTCATCCTC
>QHWT01000058.1 GCA_003222675.1 Acidobacteriota bacterium
GGCACGGCGACGATTACCGTGACGGTGAAGGACGCTGATGGCGGGACCGCCAGCGACAGCTTCGTGTTGACTGTGACGGCGGTGAACCACGCGCCGGTGGCGGCCAATGATACGTACAGTGTGAACGAGGACACGAAGCTGACGATCGCCGCGCCGGGCGTGCTCGGGAACGACAGCGACCCCGACGCGGGTGACACGCGCACGGCGTTGCTCGTGGCCGCGAGCGGCCCGACCAGCGGCACGCTGACCGTGAATGCCGACGGTTCGTTTGCCTATACGCCCAACCTGAACTTTAACGGGACCGACTCGTTCAAGTATCAGGCGAAGGATGCCGCCGGCGCGCTGTCGAATAGCGCGACGGTGACGATCACGGTGAACGCGGTCAACGATCTGCCGACCATCACTGACATCGTCAATCAGACAGTGAACCAGGACACCGTGGCGGCGGCGCTCGCCTTCACGATCGGCGACGTCGAGACGGCGGCAACCGCCCTGACCGTGACGGCGGCCTCGTCGAACCTGACGCTCGTGCCTGCCGCGAACATCGTGTTCGGTGGGAGCGGCGCCAGCCGCACCGTCACCGTGACGCCGGCGGCCGGTCAGACCGGAACGGTAACGATTACCGTCACGGTTGCCGACGGCAACAGCGGCACGGCGAGCGATCCGTTCGTGGTGACGGTCACGGCGCCGGCGAACAGAGCGCCGGTCGCGAATAACGATGCCTACAGCACGAACGAAGACACAGCGCTGACCATCGCTGCGAACGGCGTGCTCGGTAACGACACCGATGCCGACGGCAATCCGCTGACGGCCGTGCTCGGCACGGGCCCGACGCACGGGACGCTGACGTTGAACGCAAACGGATCGTTCACCTACACGCCGGCGGCGAACTACAACGGCCCTGACAGCTTCACGTATAAGGCGAACGACGGCGCCCTCGATTCCAATATCGCCACCGTCACGATCACCGTCACCTCGGTGAACGATCTGCCGACGATTTCCGCCATCGCCGATCAGGCGACGACGAGCGGCACGGCTGTCGGGCCGCTGGCCGTAACGGTGGGGGACGTCGAGACGGCGGCCGCCAGCCTGACACTGACCGCAGTGTCGTCGAACCTGACGCTCGTGCCTGCCGCGAACATCGTGTTCGGTGGGAGCGGCGCGAACCGCACCGTCACCGTGACGCCGGTGGCCGGTCAGACCGGAACGGCGACCGTTACCGTCACGGTTGCGGATGGCAACAGCGGCACGGCGAGCGATCCGTTCGTGGTGACGGTCACGGCGCCGGTGCCGACGAATAAGCCACCGGTCGCGAACGCGCAGTCGGTGGGTGCGGCGACGAACACCGCCAAGTCGATCGTGCTGACGGCGAGCGATCCCGACAACGATCCGCTGACATTCACCGTCGTCGCAGCCCCGACCCATGGAACTGTTACGGGAACGGCGCCGAACCTGACCTATACGCCGGCGACGGGTTACACCGGCGCCGACAGCTTCACGTTCAAAGCGAACGATGGCAAAGTCGACTCCAACATCGCGACCGTGACGATTACGATCAACGCGGGGAATCGCGCTCCGACCGTCGGGGCCATCAGCTGGAACACCTCGGTCGATCCCGTGAAGGTCAACACGTCAATTACGGGTAACGCCACGTTCACCGATGCGGACGCTGGAGACACGCACACGGCCACCTGGGACTGGGGCGATGGGACGACGTCGACTGGTGCTGTGAATGATGCGACAAAGGTCGTCACTGGCAGCCACAGCTATACCGCGGCGAAGCTTTACACCGTCACGCTGACGGTGAAGGATGCAGCGACTGCGTCCGCGACGTCCGCCTTCCAGTACGTGGCCGTCATCGATCTGCTGGCCGGATATGAGACTGGTTCGGGTTCCATCAACTCTCCTGCCGGGTCATACACGGCCAATCCGTCGCTGGCAGGCACGGCGGGCATATCGCAGTTCACGGCAAAATACGGTATCGACGGAACACTGGGCGCCATCACCAACACGTTCAGGTTCAGCTACTCTGCCGGTGGGTTTGCGTTCTCCAGCCTCAGCATGAAGTGGCTGGTGATCTCGGGAAACAAGTCGTGGCTGAAAGGCGAGGGTTCGGCGAGCGGCGTCACCGACCCGTGCTATTTCCTGGTATCGATCGTCGACAACACGACCACGCTCGATAAGGTGCGGGTGAAAATCTGGAACAAGGTGACCGGCAAGATCATCTACGATAACCAGAAGGACGGCGTGGGTGTCAGCGCACCGGACGACGCGCTGGCCGTCCAGTCTTCGACGAGCCCGAGCACGATCCTATTCTTAAAGTAGACGGAACCTGCCGCGTTGCGAAGTCCGGGAACGGAGTCGGGGGCATCGCGCCCCCGACAATCCTCGCCTGGGTTAGGGCACGGCACTGCACGCAACGCTGAGCCCTTGAAGCACCGCTGCGCTCGGAACACCGTTTGTGAACGTGAGGTCGATCGCGGTGTCGAGGAGCAACTGATCGGATCCATCGCCGGTCGAGCGCACGAGGAAATCGCGGACCGCCGGATCCTGCATGAAATCCTGCGGCGTCGACGGAAAACTCGCGTCGGTCAGCATCTGCGACGAGTAGGCGTAATTCGCCTTCTGCGAGCCATCAACGACGAGCGTGCCGTCGGCCAACGCGTCCTGGCCGGTTCCACTGCTCGTATATGCCACCGCGACCGTGAATGGGACCTGGCCCCCCTGAACCGTTGTGATGCTCAGTTTCATGGTGCCCTTCACCAGGACGTATCCGCCAGTGCAGCTGTTGGGGACCACCTTCGCGATCGGGACGCTGGCCGCATAATTCAGCGTAATGGGCGCAACGAGCTGCGCCTGTGCATGATGAGCGACCGAAAGCGTGGCGATAAGAACGACAAGTGTTGTTATCCGCAGGACTTTTGGCCCGCAGCCTGTGTCTCGAGTTGTCGCGATACTCATGATTGTCTCCTGATAAGGAAAAGCGTTCTGTCACCTACTTGCAGGCGCTCTGGACGTTCTGGACATTGAACACTGCATGCCCGTTGGTGACGTTCATAAGTATCTTTTGCACGATGTAAAGATCGTCTCCCGGAACCGACGCACCCTGGCGAATAAGGTGTTCTCGGGCGAGGATCCGAACGGAGAAATTCGGGGAACTGGAACGGAAATTGTTCTGGCTCATACTGGAAAACTGATACTGGGCGCGTGACGCCTCTCCGATCCCGCTGCCTTGATCATGAAACGTGTCGCTGATCCTCACGAAATTGGGGCCGGATTGTGTCTGCGCTTGGTGGGTCTCATCGAAGGTCACGTCCACCGTCTCGGTACACCCGGGCATGGCCAGCGGACCAAACTGAGTCCTCGTGGTTTCTGTCGTGGTCGTTGTTTGGGCGCCTGCAGGCGAGGCCGTTCCGAGCAGAGCGGCTGCCGTCAAGCTCAACGCCAGAGTCCCTGGATGCAACTGCCTTTTCTTCGTGGTTCTCATCGTCATCTTCATCTTCGCCTCCGTCGGCCGGTTGCTGTGCCTGCCGTCCTGATGAAATGGACCGCGTCTAGATATCGCCGCGTGACCCGAGTGGCTGCGACAGACGGATGACGTCGGGGTTCTCGCACGGTCACGTCGCCCTTACAACTCGCGTGCCGATTGCATGGGCGCTCAAGCATCATGTCAGGCTGGCTGCCACGCACGTCCTCGCGGGCCCGACCTGCCGGCTGAGATCCGATTTGCCTTGATTGAGCGGTCTAGCATCGGGCTTGCTGAGCGGTTTTACGCCCGACCTAATGCCGAGCGAGAGAGGCACGTGTGACCGAACGTTCTTCCCGGCGGCAAATGTGTGACGTCGTCGCCACACGGAACGGAAGACCGTCGTCCCACTTGATAGCGTGGCCCCGTATGTCGATGATGCTTGATCGCTCACGCTGTGTCGCGAAAGACGCGAGCCCGCCGCTCGAGCGTTACCGCGGCTGGCGTGATGTACCGGAGGACCTGGTCACGACGCCGGACGAGGTCTACAAGCACCAGGTCGCGCGCGGCGCGTACGTCGATAACGGCATGGCCGCCTTCCAGGGGGACCTCGCGCGCGTGCGCGCGCTCCTGGACGAGGATCCATCGCTCGCCGATCGCGTAGATGACTACAACTCCTACTACGCTGGCTGCGGCGCGCCGCTCAAGAATGCGGCTGTCGGCGGGCACCTCGAGATCGTGAAGCTGCTCCTCGAGCACGGCGCCAATCCGAATCTGCCCGAAGAGGGCATCGTGCCGCACGGTCACGCGCTCTACTCGGCCGTCTACCACGGCCACTACGAGATCGCCCGGCTCCTTCTCGAGCGCGGCGCCTATCCAAGCCCTCCGGTGGAGAACTCCGCCGATGCCGGGTGGATCGCGAGGCCCCTCCGTGCCCGACGACCCGCCCTGGGCGACGCCGAAATCGTGGGCGGAAAAGCGCGGACACTACGCCATCGTTCGGCTGCTCGAGGACTACGAGCGCTCCGGCGCCCTCCCGTCGCGACGACTGGAAGGATACGAGGCGCTCGCGCGGGATCTCGCTCAGGCGTACGGTCCGGGAGATCCCGGGGCGCTCCAACGTATCGTCGAGTATTTCCGCGCGGCGCGTGCGATAGGGTGGGATCGCCCTGCACACGAGGTGCGAGTGTCACGCCTGCGGAAGGCCTTGCAGGAGCGGCTGGGGAATCGCCGGAGCCCGGAAACTACCGAGACGGGCAGATCTCGAACAGATTCAATCGGAAGCGAAAAGCGCGCTGAGGACGGAACGCCCCGAGAGAGCCCGGGCCGCCCAGTCACTCCGAGTTGGCTTGACATGGGTTGTGAATCGCCGTACAACTCGGGTGCCCTCACCGCCAGCATTCCAGGCGCGTCGCTGGAATCGAAGCTGTTCGACCTGCAGTCCGCAAGGAGGTTGCAGTGCGATTCCGGCGCTCCTCTCGATCGTTTCCCGCTGACGGCGCGCTTCCTGATCAGGACAGGATCTCCCTTCGGATCGTCGGCATCAGGCCGAGTGTTGAGGAGGATCTCCCATGGTGACACGGAACGAACTTGCGCTCGCAGTTGTTCTCATCCTGTGCGCCGCCGGCGTCGCCTACGGCCAGGTCGATCGCGCCAACCTCAATGGCACTGTGACGGATTCGAGTCGGGCCATGCTTGCGGACGCACACGTGGAGCTCGTGTCGCACGACAGCGGTCTGAAACGAGTCGTTACGACTGGGGCGACCGGCACCTACAGCATCACCGGCATACCAATCGGAACCTACGACCTGACGATTTCGCGGACCGGATTTCGCACCTTCGAGGTGAAAGGGATTCAGCTGGTCGTGGGCCAGACGCGGACGGTCGACGCGGAACTCCAGGTGGGCGCTGTCTCAGAAGAAGTTCAAGTGGACGCGACCGTGGCGCCGCTGGAAACCACCAACGCCCGAGTAGGCGCTGTGCTCGAACATCAGCAGCTCGATGAGATCCCGGTCAACGGTCGGAACTGGGCCACGCTGGAGATCCTGGCTCCGGGAGCGATCAACTCCGGCCGCGGCGGCCAGCAGGACATCCGATTCTTCGGTCGAGGACGCGACGACAACAACTTCACCTTCGACGGAATCGACGCGACCGGCGTTCAGGAACAGAGTCAGAAGGCCGACGCGCGCTTGAACATTTCGCTGGAATCGATTGCCGAGTTCCGCGTCGAATCGGCGGTCTATACCGCGGAGAGCGGTTCGTCCGGCGGCGCGCAGGTGAATGCCGTATCCAAGAGCGGAACCAACACGTTTCACGGAGCGGGCTTCGATTTCTTCCGGGACAGCATGTTCGATTCGCGCTCGCCATTCGACCCCCCGGAGATCCTCCCGTTCCGCATGAACCAGTTCGGCGTCAGCCTCGGCGGGCCCATCGCGCGCAATCGCACGTTCTTTTTCGTCAATTACGAAGCGATCAGGCAAACCCAGACGGAAACCATCGTCGGGTTCGTGCCGAACGCGTCCTTCCGAGGCGCGGCTGTGGCGGTCTCTCCCGCGCTCAAATCGATCGTCGACTCCTGGCCGCAGGGCCAGACGCCTGTCGATGACATCACGGATCTGTACAAGGCGCCGGGCATCAACTCGGTTCGCGAAGACAGCGTGACCGGACGCTTCGACCACAGCCTCAGCGATCGCACCTCGATGTTCGTCCGCTACAACATCGACGACGTCTCGATCGACAAACCGTTCGATCCGGTCGGCGCGCGCGACACGGAGAAGATCCGACCGTCGAATCTTGCCGTCCAGTTGATGCACATCTTTTCGGTCCAGGCCGTCAACGAAACGAAGTTCGGCATCAATCGTTCGACATTCCACCATCCCGTGCTCGGCACTTCACCGGTCGCCGTGTCGAGCGTGCCGGGATTCAGCGACCTCGATCCGGACCAGCTCGATCTGGAGATCGGCACGACGTTTTCGGGCAGCGATAATCTGAGCATCATCCAGGGGCGCCACACGTTCAAAGTGGGCGCCGAGGTCAGGCGCATTCATCTCGACAACACGAGCGTCGGGATTGCCGTCTCGACGATCGCCTTCAACAGCCCGGACGATTTCGTCAACAATCGCATCGATTCGGTCAGCGTGGACGATGTGCTGGGGCTGGGCCGGCTGCGCCGGACATTCTGGATGGGTTACGGTCAGGATGAGTTCAAGGTCCGTCCCAACCTCACGATGAATCTCGGCGTCCGCTATGAGTACTACACGGTGATGACGGAAGCGAGCGGACACACCGCGGTGGTGGACTTCGCCTGCGGCGGCTTCTGTCCACCGGGTACACCAATGTACTCACCGGATCGGAATAACTTTGCGCCGCGACTGAGCGTCGCCTGGCTGCCGGGTGGAGCCGATGGACGGACGACGATCCGCACCGGCTTCGGCATGTACTACAGCGCGAATCAGAACGATGACTTCAGCGATCCTCACGAGAGCACGGCCGCGCGCTTTGCGCTCTCGTCGGCGGATGTGCCGAATCTCTCGTATCCTCTGACGCCTTTCCTGGGCCTGCTGCAGGATCAAGGCGCCAGCCCGAAGGGAATCGATCGGCATCGCCAGGACGGCTACTACGAGAACTGGGATCTTTTGATCCAGCGGCAGATGCCGGCCAGCTTCATCGCCCAGGTGGGCTACATCGGCAGTGAAGGGCACGATCTGTTTGGCGGCCGTCAGGTCAACCTCAAGGATCCACTCACGGGCAAGCGGCCGCTGCCGCAATTCGGCCAGTTCCAGATCAAATACAACGACAACAACAGCAACTACCATGCGCTGCTGGCATCCTTGCATCGTTCGTTCATGACCGGGTGGTCCTGGCAGGCGCAGTACATCTGGTCCCACGCCATCACCGACGGTACCGGCGGAACGGGAGAGACGGTGCAGGTCCAGAACGCCTCGTGCCGCGTCTGCGACCGGAGCGATGCGACCTTCGACGTGCGTCACAACTTCACGACGAATTGGGTGTACCAGCTTCCATTTGGCCCGGGCCGCAGCCACTTGAACGCAACAGGCGTGGCGGGCACTCTGATCGGCGGGTGGCAACTGAGCGGAATCGTCACGGCCCGAACGGGTCTTCCGATCAACATCACTGTGACCCGAAAAGCGTCGGACATGCTGGACGGCAACAACAGGAATCAGCGGCCCGATCTGGTTCCGGGCGTTCCGATCTACCCGACGAATCAGACCATCGACAACTGGCTGAATCCTGCGGCCTTTGCCGTGCCCGCGAAGGGCACGTGGGGCAACCTGGGACGCAACGTCGCCCGCGGTCCCGGCTACTGGGAGGCCGACGCCGCGCTCGAGAAGACGACGCCCATTGGAGGCAAAACGAACCTGAAGTTCCGAGCGGAGGCGTTCAATCTGTTCAATCGGCCGATCTACGCCAATCCCGCCGCCAACATCTCGGCGACGTCCAGCTTTGGCCGGATCACGAGGGTGTTGAACCCTGGGGCCGTCGGGACCGGCACGCCGCGGCGCATTCAGCTCATGGTCCGCGCCGAATTCTGATAATGCAGTGTCGGTTCGGCGTCTAGCGCTAGCGCTAATTCACTTTCCGTCGCGGATGCTCTACCACGATCACTGCGGCCGTTTGTCTATTTCCACTCCCAGATTTGTGCCCGAGTGCCGCCTTGGGCGTCCACCTCATATTCGAAGATCGCGGCCACGCTGTTCAGTCGTGACCATTTGGTAGCGGGAGTCTGGATCGTCACCGGACGTGACGCGAAATTCGTCTCCCCACCGATCCCTCTGTATGTGCGCGGTCCTGAATCTCAAAGCAGCATCTCGGGCGATCCGTCCGATCACAACATTCGTGAGCGCGCACTCCGACGACCTCGGTGACCAGACTTTCCATCGCCACACACACGCCGGGGTTCTTGCCGGTCAGTGCTGCAAGGGGACACCCAACGCCGCGGATCACGTACCCGCCGTTTCCCTCAACGCGAGTCGTCGCGCCCAGTTGCTCATTCATCATTTCGCTAGCCATCGCCACTCGCGAACGAAGGCTGCCTGAAGCTCGTTTCCCTCGCAGCAACTCGTCCGCGAGTCCCTTACCGGAGCGTCGCAACAACTCATCCACCTGATCGGCTGGCAGGGCCTCGGCGAAGACGCGAACGAGCTGCCCCAGCAGCGGAATGTATGCCTTCGACAATAGCTGCTCCACTTCAGGCGTCAACGCGAATACCTGCGAAGGCCTCGTCGTCCCTGGTCGTTTTCCAACGCGACGCACGACGCCGTCGCGTTCCATTGCGGTGATTTGGATCCGAACGGCACTCCGAGTCAGCCTTAACTGGAACGCGATATCATCAGCCGTCAATCCGCCGGTCTGGAGCAGGATCACGATGCGCCCGCGGCTGGTATCCAGGAGCTGGTTTCTGAGCATTTCGGCCATGTGTTTTCGGCGTGAACGCGCACTCTTCTGTCAGGCAGGATTACGGGCGCTGTCTTGGGATCGCTACACCGGATGTGAATCCTCACACGTGGTTACGATGGACCGTCGCTGTACGCGGAAGCTCCGACCAGAACGCGGCTCCTTGCTCAACGAATCCGCCATGCTGAGGACTCCTGGCTCACCACCGAAGGTATTTGCAACTCGCTCGCCCGGCGTGCGTCTTACTAGATACGCAAGTTGCGGTTTGTCTATCTCCATAACTCAGCAGACCGCTTGCAGCACAGGCGGCTGCAGGAGATGGGTTTGCGCCGAATCGGGGTCAGTATTGCCTGTGGTCCCACGGCGAAGGAGGTCCGATGGCCCGCCTAGTCCGAGTCCTGCTCGCGGCGGCAGCGATTGTGTTCGGCACTGTCGCGACGGTAACTTTCCATCAAGGATCTGCCTCGCTGCAGGCTCAACCGGCTGCGAACGGTCCATTCGATTCGAGCATCAGCCAGAATGCACAGCGAATGATCGAGGAGGGCCGCGGCATCTTTCGCTATGACACGTTCGGCGATGAGGCCTTCTGGGGCGATCAACTCAAACTGCACCAGGCAATCGCGGGACAAAAGCTCGGAGGCGTCGGACCCGGCCTCAGCCCGAAGATGGCGCTGAATCTCGGCTTGAAAGTCGATGCTGACGCATTGCCGTCCGATTTAGTGACCCAAATCAAGGCCGGCAAGGTGGATATGGATGATCCCGCTTCGACGGTGGCGCTCTTGAAGGCCAACGCCGTCGTCGGCATCACAGGATTTCTGAATCCCGACGGCTCAGCGAAGTCCGTCGGTGTTCAGTGTTCGATCTGCCACTCGACGGTGGATGATTCATTCGCGCCCGGTATCGGGCACCGTCTGGATGGGTGGCCGAACCGCGATTTGGACGTCGGCGCGGTTATCGCATTGGCGCCGGATCTCTCGCCGTACACGAAGCTCCTCGGTAAAGACGCGGAAACCATTCGAACGGTGCTGAGAAGCTGGGGTCCTGGCAAGTACGACGCGGAACTCGTGCAGGACGGCAAAGCGATGCGGCCCGACGGCAAGTCAGCGGCGACACTCCTTCCCGCAGCCTTTGGGCTCGCCGGTGTGAACCTGCATACGTACTCCGGTTGGGGCAGCGTAACGCATTGGAACGCTTACGTGGCGAACACGCAACTGCACGGAAAAGGCGTGTTCTTCGATCCCAGACTCGACGACAAAGATCGCTTTCCTGTCGGCGCCAAAGCGGGCTTTGGCAACATGCGCAGCAACCCCGATCTCGTGACGTCAAAGCTGGCGGCACTCCACTTCTATCAGCTGGCGATTCCGGCGCCATCGCCGCCCGCTGGCAGTTTCGACGCTCAGGCCGCAAAAGCCGGAGAAGCCGTTTTCACCAATCAGGCTCGTTGTGCGCAGTGCCATGTGCCACCCCTGTTCACGGAACCGGGATGGCCGATGCACAAGCCGGACGAGATCGGGATCGACGACTTCCAGGCGAATCGATCTCCGGACAAACGCTATCGCACGACGCCGCTGCGGGGCCTGTTTGCGCGCATGAAAGGCGGGTTCTACCACGACGGCCGGTTCCCGACGCTCGAGGCCGTCGTGAACCATTACGACGCTCACTTCAAGCTAAAGCTGACGGCCGAACAGAAACGGGACCTTATTGAGTATCTGAAGTCGCTGTGATGTGAATCGGACCCTCAGATCTGAACGCTTTCGACGTGGCTGCAAGCGTACGTCTATTTGAACGAGGAGGTCAGACGTGCAGGAAATCGATAGTCGACCCCGGGGCGAGCGCGATGCGTACAAGTTGTTGTACGCAGCATTCATCGCTGCGCCGATCGTTGCGGGCATCGATAAATTCACCGACAAGCTCGGAAACTGGGACCGGTACCTTTCGGATGACGTCGCGGCTAGGTTGCCCACGGATCGGCACACCTTCATGCAGGGTGTTGGCCTGATTGAGATCGCTGCCGGCCTGCTGGTCGCTGCCAAACCCAAATGGGGAGGCTATCTCGTCGGCGCGTGGCTCCTCGGAATCATCGCCAACCTTTGGGCGAAGCCCGACTATCGGGACATAGCCTTACGCGACTTCGGCTTAGCGCTCGGCGCCGTGGCGTTGGCGCGTATGGCGACCGATCTGCCGAGTAACCGGCAACGGAGAGCGGAGCTGCCAGCGTAGTCGAGGGCGACGCTGAGCCAACGGGAAGATCTGCCGGAGCAAGCAACTCGCGTGTGCCAGAGGGCCGGTCGCGTCTTATGGCAAACCAAGGGAGCGCTATGGAAAGTCGAGCCAAACTCCTTGGGCATCCGATCCACCCGATGTTAATCGTCCTGCCGCTAGGCATCGATCGACCCGGCGTCGGCGTGGACGACGGAGCGCATCTCGACGCGCCGAGCTGTTGGTCGGGCCGTCCGGCTCCACAGAGGTAAGGGCCGCCTTCGGAACGCGGCACGAGCACACACGTGCCTCTTGCACTCATTCGCCCCCGACAGCTCTACGCGTGGAAGGGCCCGTCGTTGCTGCTGGTCAACACACGCGGGGACTGCGGAGAGGACGAGCCGTTGTCCGGGTACTACTTTCGCGAAGCACGGTTTCTCAGGACGTTACGGCTCGAGGTCAACGGCCGCTCACCGTGGCCGTGTGAAGCATCCCCTCTCGAGCCGCACGTGCTCGCGTTCACGTACATCTATCCAGAGTTAACTGAGTTCGGAGGCGGTGGCAGCGGACAGTCTGGCGACGAAGTCTCGACCGACGCTCACGGCATCCCGCATCGCGCCTTGTCGCTGCGCGCAGCGTATATGGTCGGTGTCGCCGGCTTCACGGTCGCCCTCACGATCAGCAATCATTCCACGCGTCGGATCGAGACGCAGATTACATGGAACCTCGACGCCGACTTCGCGGACATTCAGGAGGCGCACGAAAGCAAGCGCGAGCAGGAAGGTGAGGTGCGTCGAGAAATTCGCGGACAGCAGCTGCATTTCACCTACCAACACCCACAGCTGCCGTATCGATCTGTCGTCACCCCAAATGGTCCGATGCCATGGACGCCGACCGAGTCCACGATGAGGACGACGATCCGCCTCGAGCCGCAGGAAACGATCGACTTGACACTGCAGGTCAACCCTCACGCGCACGACCAGGCGATGCTCAATGACGTCGATAGTCGCGAGCAGCACCTTCGCGCGTGGCAGGACCGCCTGACGCGTGTCACCGTTCCGCCGAACCGCCACGCCGAACGGATCCTCAACGCCAACATCCGGGACTTCGCTTCGTTTCCGTTGCTCGAGGGTGCGCGCGACGAATGGTTGGCGCTCCAGGCCGGGATGCCGCTCTATCCCGCGCTGTTTGGGCGCGACACGCTCACCGCAGGGTGGCAAGCCGCGTATCTGGATCGCGGTGAATCGCTCGACGCGAGCTTGACACGGCTTGGTCGAATGCAGAGTGATCGAGTGCACGACTGGCGGGACGAAGAGCCGGGACGGATCCCATATCAGGTACGCCGCGGGCCACTGGCCCGCCTCGACGTGAATCCTTACGCCGCGTACTACGCCGACTTCGCGAGCCCGTTGATGTTCGTGATCTCGCTCGCGCACCTGTACTCCTGGACAGGAGACAAGACCTCCCTTCAGCGACACTGGGATGTGGCGCGCCGTATCCTCGACTGGGCGCGGACCGACGGCGATAAGGACCAGGACGGATATCTCGAATACCAGACGCGTTCGACGAAAGGCACCAAGAATCAGGGGTGGAAGGATAGCGGAGATGCCATCCTGTATGACGATGGGACGCCTGTACCGTCGCCGATCGCCACGTGCGAGCTGCAGGGGTATTGGTTCGCCGCGCAGCAGCTGATGTCGGTCATGAGCGTGGCGATGGGAGAGTACGGCGACGCGCGAGCGCTGTGGCGGAGCGCGTCAGATCTCAAAGACCGATTCAATCGTGACTGGTGGGACGACGAGCAGGGCTCGATTGTCCTGGCGCTCGATCCGGACAAGCGCCAGGTCAGGGCGGTGACCTCAAATGTGGGGCACTGTATCGCGTGCGGAATTATCAATGACAACCATCTTCCACAGGTGGTCGGTCGAATGTTTGCGCCGGACATGTTCAGCGGGTGGGGGATCCGCACACTCTCGTCCAACCACCGCGCGTACAACCCGCTGAGTTATCACTTGGGAACGGTGTGGGCGGTTGAACAGGCGACCATCGCCTTCGGACTTCGCCGTTTTGGCTTCAACACTCGCGCACTCGAGATCGCGCAGGCGATATTCGATCTGGCGGATCTGTACCCGGAATATCGGATTCCTGAGTGCATCGGCGGATACCCGCGCGCGACGACAGGCGTTCCGGGCGCCTACCCCCGCGCCAACACGCCACAGCTGTGGAACGCCGGCGCGTTCCCTCTGCTGATCCACACCATTCTCGGCTTTCAGCCCGTCGCACCACTCGAAACACTGGTCGTCGATCCGGTGCTCCCCACGTGGCTGTCGGAGCTCTTCGTACATGATTTGCGTCTCGCGGGCGCCAAGGCTACGCTGCGGTTCTGGCGCGACGGCTCAGGATCGTCGCACGTCGAGCTCCTGCATAAGCGCGGGACGTTCCGGGTGATAAAGCAACCACCGCTCGAGTCATTGACGGCTGGCGTCTCAGGTCGCCTGAGCGCTCTTCTGGACGGCGTGCGGCACTAGGTGCGGCTGCCGTTCGACGCGTCGAATACGCGAACATAGGAGAACAGATATGAGGCTCACACTGAAGCCTCTCGACGAGCAGGTAATCGTGATCACAGGTGCCTCCAGCGGCATCGGACTCGTCACAGCCAAACACGCGGCTCAGCGCGGCGCCAGAGTCGTGCTCGCAGCCCGCAATGAGAGGGACCTGCATGACGCGACCGAAACCATACGTCGTCGTGGCGGCCGGGCCGTGTTCGCCGTCGCCGATGTCGCGGATGCGTCGCAGGTAGAAGCGATCGCGGCCGTCGCGATCCGGGAGTTCGGGCGCATCGATACATGGGTCAACAACGCAGCGGTGTCGATGTACGGTCGCATCACCGAACTGACGATCGAGGACATGCGGCGCCAGATGGACGTCACTTACTGGGGTCAGGTATACGGGTCGCGAACGGCCGTGCGCAACCTTCGTCACGCCGGCGGCGCTCTGGTCAATGTCGGTAGCGTGTTGTCCGATCGAGCGATCCCGCTGCTGGGTGGGTACTGTGCCGCCAAGCACGCACTCAAGGCGTTCACGGATGCACTCCGGATGGAACTCGAGGAAGAGGGTGTGCCTGTGTCCGTTACGCTGGTGAAGCCAGCGAGCATTGATACACCCTTCTTCGAGAAAGCTCGCACCTATCTCGGCGTGGAGCCACGGCCCGTACCGCCGGTCTATGCGCCAGAAGTCGTGTCGGACGTGATTCTGCATGCCGCGCAGCACCCACTCAGAGAGCTCATCGCGGGCGGATCCGGAGTCACGCTAAGCGCCGCGCGCTTCGCTTCGCGTCTCGCGGACCTGTACATGGAGCGATGGACGTTTGAGTCGCAGCGGACCGGCAAGCCGATCAACGGCCGCTCGGACAACCTGTACAAGCCGGTGGCCACAGACGGAGGCGAGCGAGGGCAAAACTGGAAAGGTCATACGCGCGAAAGCAGCGTTTATACGCGTGCCGCCTTACATCCACGTGCGACGACTGCTGTTATCGCGGGCCTGGCGCTGGGCCTCGGGGCCGCCGCAGCCGCGACGCGATGGCGATCGGAGCACTTGGCTTCGTGAGGAAGAGCCGTGGACCTTCCGCCTTCCTTTCGACGCCGCCAAGATGCTCTTCCACGTCGTCAACGAGCGCCATCGGCGCCTGCGTCGATGATCTTCACGACGAACACGTCCCTGACAGGGTGGGGTCGCGTGCTGCACGACGAGGATCTCGCCCACGCCATCATTGATCGGGTGCTCGAGCGAGGACGTCTCTTGCGGCTCGATGGACCGTCGGTCCGCACGCTCAAGGTCTATCGCGATTACATCAATCGCTGGCGGCGGCGCTTTCTCGCCGACGGGCTTGACGGGCTAGAGGGTATTCGCGGTATTCGCGCCTTGCCGCTCGGTCAAGCTTGGATAGCGATGACGTTGCGACGAACAGAGTCTCGTGACTGCTCGCCGGAAGCCGCCGGTCAAGAACTGCCTATCGATCGTCCGCGATCACCCGCCGCGGCCCTGGCGGGATTTCCTGAGCACAGAGTGGACGACAATGGATGGCCTTGTGACTGGAGAGGAGAGAGTCGTGCAGCATCAGGCACGTGGACGTGCGCCCGCGATCGTTGCTTCGATATTCGGGGGCCTTCTGATGGCCCCTCCCGTGTTGTCGGCCCAGACGACGATCGTTCGTCCCACCGAGATAGACGACGTCCTCGTGAATCCGGGCATGGGGATTGAGACGTTCCAGCGATTCCAAGGACAGCCGCTGAACGAGGGCGTCCGCTGGTCCGAAGTGGGTCCTGAGGCCACCGGCGTCGATGCGTCTGCGGCAGCGCACGTCGATTTTCCCGCGTCGAGCGTCGCCTATCTGCGCTGGTTCTGGTCGCAGCTCGAGCCCCGGCGTGGAGTATATCGCTGGTCGATCATCGACGATGCGCTGGCCGAGGCACGCCGTTACGGCCAGAGGCTGGCCATCCGGATCATGCCGTATGACGACAAGCATCCGATGCCCGACTGGTACCTCAGGTCGGGCGCGAAGCGAGCCAACGCCCCCACGGACAAGGACGGCGCGATTTGGTCGCCGGATGCGAACGATCCGCTCTATTTCCGGTATTGGAGCGCGCTCATCCTCGAAGCGGGAAGGCACTACGACGGTCACCCCGACCTCAATCATGTGGACGTTTCCACGGTGGGCTACTGGGGAGAGGGCTGGGGTCCGTACTTGCCCGAGTGGCCCGTTCAGCAGCAGTTGATCGAGCTTTACTTCAAGGCGTTCCCGCGCACTTTGCTGTTGATGAATTTCGATGCGCTGCCGGCGCTGCAATACGGTGTGAAGTTGGGCGGCGGCTGGCGGCTCGACTGCTGGGGTGACATGGGCGCACCGGGCCGCAGCTTTGCGCACATGAAAGACTTCTATCCGCAGCAGCTAGCGCGAGGCGGGCTTCAGGACGTCTGGCAGACCAGACCGGTTGCGCTCGAAACCTGTTGGGTCCCCGAGCAATGGCGCCAGTGGAACTTCCCGTTGAAGCCGATCCTCGACCAGGCCCTCCGCTGGCACGCGTCCACGATCAACATCAAGTCCAGTCGGATTCCCGCGGACTGGAAGACCGCATTCGACGCGTTCCAGAAGCAGATTGGCTATCGCTTCGTGCTCAAGAAGCTCGAGTACCCGTCGCAAGTGACACGCGGATCGATGGCCGCGGTGAACATGTGGTGGTTCAACGGCGGTGTCGCGCCCATCTATCGCAGCTACTCCCTCGCGCTGGCGATCGGCGACACAGTCATCGCGCTCGACACTGATATCCGGCGCTGGCTGCCGGGAGATGCAGTGTGCGAAAATACGATAGCCGTGCCTCGGGAGCTCGCGCCGGGCCGGTACCCCGTACGCGTGGGGCTGCTCGACCCGGCGACGCGACGCCCCGCCATTCAGCTGGCAATTGCAGGCAGGCAGACGGATGGATGGTATCAGGTCGGCGAGATCGTCGTGTACTGAGGTTGGATTGGCGCCTATTGGCGGAGTGTCTGGGACCTCGCCGCAGTTGACCTCGCCGCTTGACAACCCCACCGAGACAACAATAGTCACCCGGAATTACGTGCATTGGCGTGTTGATCCGTCTCGGCCGACGGTTCAGCCTGGGTCAATCGAATTATTTGTCCATGCCCTGACGGACCAGACATCGAGGAGGTGGGTAGTGAAGAACCGCCACATTCGAGCAGCGTCCGCGATCGCGCGCATCGGCGTGTTCGTCGGGTTCATCGCGAGTACAGCATCTCCGGCCAGCGGCCAGGTGCTCTACGGCGGCATTACGGGAACGGTGACCGACGCGAGTGGCGCGGCTGTGCCCGGCGCAACCGTCACGATCACACACAAGGATACGAACCTCTCGCGAGAGGCCGTCTCGAACGAGACAGGGATCTACAGCTTCACCAACGTCCAGGCTGGGACGTACAACGTCAAAGTCTCACTGAGCGGCTTTCGCGAGTTCCTCAAGACCGAGGTGCCGGTCAGCGTCAATGAGATCAGCCGCGTTGACGTCAGGCTCGACGTCGGCACTCTCGCCGAGACGGTTACGGTCCAGTCTGCGGCGGAGTTGCTCCAGACGGACAAGGCCGACGTTCATACCGAGCTGAAGTCAACGGAGATCACATCGCTTCCGCTGAACCAGTTCCGCAATTACCAGGCGCTGATCAACCTGGTGCCCGGCGCGACGCCAGCCGTGTTTCAGAATGCCGAGACGGACACACCGACGCGCTCACTGTCGACCAACGTCAACGGCCAGAATCGCAACAACAATGGGACGCGCACGGACGGCGCCACGAACCTCAACATCTGGCTGCCACACCACAATGTCTACGTGTCGCCGGCCGAGACGATCGATACCGTCAATATCTCGACGGACAACTTCGACGCGGAACAGGGAATGGCGGGCGGCGCGGCCGTCACCGTCATCACCAAATCGGGAACGAACCAGTTCAAGGGCTCGGCGTTCGAGTTCTACAACAGCGACGAGCTGAACGCGACGCCGTACTTCTTCGGGAACGACCCAAAGGGAAAACCACCGAAGCTGCCCGTCAGCCGCAACATCTACGGTGGCACGCTCGGCGGACCGATCCGGCGGAACCGTTTGTTCTTCTTCGGGTCGTTCGAGGGATACCGGCAGGATCGCAGTCTCTTCAATTTTTTCAACGTGCCGGACGCGGCGCTGCACGCGGGCGATTTCAGCAACGCGCGGAATGCCAACGGCTCCCTTCAGATCATCTACGATCCGATGACCGGTAACCCGGACGGCAGCGGCAGGACGCCGTTTCAGGGCAACGTCATTCCCTCCAATCGGCTGAACCCGATCGCGCTGAAGCTGCTCGGTCTGTATCCACTGCCGAACTCCGGAGGCACGGGAGCCGGAAACCTCACGAACAACTACTCCCGCGAAGAGAGACGCACGACCGACCGAGACAACTACGACTTCAAAGTCAACTTCAACCGCACGTCGGCGCACCAGATCTGGGGCAAGTTCAGCATGCTCGACGCCGTCGTGGACGACCTGACGTACTACCTCGGCCCTGATACGAACTCGGACAAGGACGGTGGGTTCACGAAGGTGTACATGTTCACCGGCGGTCAAACCTGGACGCTCGGACCGACGCTCGTGTGGGACATGACCGTGGGGTTCTCGCGACAGGATCAGAAGGCCTTCGGGGCTGACTTCTTCCAGGGAAACTTCGGCCTCGACACGCTCGGCATCCCGGGCACCAACGATCAGGGGACCGGCAATCCGCGGTATGCGGGCTATCCGCAGTTCGCAACCGGCTTCAGCACGCTCGGGAATCTCGATACCTGGACGCCGGTCTGGCGCGACGAGCGGGTGACCTCCATCGCCACGAACGTGACGAAAGTGAAAGGCCGCCACGACCTGCGTGCCGGCTACTCCATGAATTTCCTGTTCCTCAACCACTGGCAGCCGGAAGTGGACAACCCGCGCGGACGGTTCGACTTCTCCAGCAACACGACGGCGCTGCGGGGCGGCACGCAGACCGGGAATTTCTACAACCAGTACGCATCATTCCTGCTCGGCCTCGTCAGCAACGCTCGCAAGAGCGTGCAGTACGAGCTGCTGACCGGCCGGGAATGGCAGCACGGTTTGTACTTCCGCGACCGCTGGCAGGCTACACCACGCTTGACGCTCGACCTCGGATTGCGATGGGAGTACTACCCCATCATGCATCGCCGCGATCGTGGGATCGAACGCGTCGATCTCGACACGCTCGACGTGCTCCTCGGGGGACGGGGCGGCAATCCCACCAACCTCGGGCTCACAGCCGGAAGGGATAACTTCGCGCCGCGCGTTGGCGCGATCTTCCGCCTGAACGAGAACAATGTCATTCGCTCAGGATACGGCGTCACCTACAATCCGCTGCCGTGGACGCGTCCGATGCGCGGTCAATATCCACTCACGATCGCGGTGAACTTCCAACAGAACGAACCGTTCAGCTATTTCTCGACGCTCGAGCAGGGTATCCCGCAGATCATCGGACCCGATCTGAACAGCGGCCGGTTCCCACTCCCGCCGTCAGCCTCCATGCGGACGCCCAAGCCGGGCGACGTCGATCGCGGAACGATTCAGTCGTGGAACCTGGCGTACGAGCGGCGCCTGCCGCTCGATATCGCGGTCGACGTGGCCTACGTCGGCACACGAGGCGACGGCGGCTACATGCTTCTCGACATCAACGCGCCGCAGACCATTGGCGGCGGAAACCAGAGCCGTCCGTACGCGAGGATGGGCCGCTTCCTCGACCTCACCAGCTTCGAATCGGGGTTGAAGACGCGATATCACTCGCTGCAGGTCGGGATCAACCGTCCCTTCACGAAGGGATTGCTGATCAAGGGCGCCTACACGCTGTCGAAAGCCGAGAACATGGCGGACGATGATGGCGCTGGCGTGTCGTTCAATTCGCCCAGCGAGTTCTCTCGCAACATGGCGCTGGCGGGCTACGACAGGACGCACAACTTACACGTCGCCGCGGTCTATCAACTGCCGTGGCAGAGCAACGGCAACCACGCGAATATCCTCCGCGCGGTCGTCAACGACTGGCAGATCAACGGGACGTTCGCCGCCTTCTCCGGCACACCGTTCAGCGTGACGGCGAACGGCGCGATCGTGAATATGCCGAGCAACCAGCAAACGGCGGATCTGGTGGGGACTGTGAAGAAAATCGGCGAGATCGGCGCGTCAGGGACGTACTACGATCCGACTGCGTGGCAGCAGCCGCAGGGAGTTCGGTTCGGGAACACCGGCCGCAATCAGTTCCGTGGCCCGGGCGCCGTGAACCTCGATATGTCACTGTTCCGCGCCTTCCCACTGGGTCAGAGTCGTCGCCTCGAGTTCCGTGTCGAAGCGGCGAACGTGACGAATACACCGACGTTCGTCAACCCGAACAGCGATGTCAACAGTGGCAACTTCATGCGCATTCTGGGCACGTTCGGCACCGCGACGTCCGGGGCGTATTTCGAGCGCAACATCCGGCTCGGATTGAGGTTCGCCTTCTGACTAGA
This sequence comes from Acidobacteriota bacterium, assembly GCA_003222675.1. GTDB lineage: Bacteria > Acidobacteriota > Vicinamibacteria > Vicinamibacterales > 2-12-FULL-66-21 > QHWT01. Next base: position 20,154 of record QHWT01000058.1, read on the forward strand.
CCGGGGGGCTTCGCCCCGCCGGACCCCCCATCGCCGTCGCTCGCGGGGCCCCCGTGCCCCGCTCCGCTCCGGCGGGGCGCGCCCGTGGCGCGCCTAGCCCCGGACTAAAGCCATGGATTATCGCCACGGGTCATCACGGATTGAACGCTGTAATCCGTGTTGATCCGTAGGTTGAAGCTCAATCGCAGCGGAGCGCCACGTCGGGACGGATCCGTGCCGCATGCCAGGCAGGAAGAGCGGCGGCAACCACGCCCGTTGACGCAAGCAGGCAGGAGGCTCCCACTACCGTCGGAACATCCGTTGGCGTGAGACCGAATAACAGCGCCCTGGCGCCGCGCATGGCGGCCACAGCGAGGGGCAGACCTATCGCGACGCCAGTGGTCATCAGCCACAGATGGTCGCGAAGCACGAGGCCCGCGATCTGTGCGCGCGTCGAGCCGAGCGCCAAGCGGATGCCGATCTCGTTTCTGCGACTCACGGCGAGATACGCGATGATGCCGTACAACCCGACGGCCACGAGCGTCATGGCGAGGATGCCAAAGGCGGCCGCGATCCACGCGATCATCCGTTCGCGAATGAGGCGCTCGCGAATCTCGGTCTTCAGCTCGACAAATTGGATCACGATGGCTGGGTTGAGGCGTGCGACCCGCTGCCCGATGGCGGAGGCGATCCCGGCCAGTCGCGTGCTGGAGCGGACAATCACTGGAGCCCACGCGTACGGACTCGGATTCTGTGCGATTGGCACGTACGCAATCGGGGCCATCGACCCGCCGGCCATGTCACACCAGCAATCCTCTTCTCGCAAATCCGCGTACTTCGTGTCACCGACGACGCCGATGATTTCGTAAGTCGTCTCCGGGAACCCCGCTTCCGCAATCGTACGAATCGTCGCGCCAAGCGGACTCAATCCGCCCAGGTGACTTCGAACGAAGCTTTCGTTGACCAGCATCACGCGTCTGGAGCGGGCATTGTCGAGCGCGGCGAAATCACGGCCCGACCGTATAGGGACCTTCAGCGTGTCGAAGTACCCTGGGCTGACGTACGCGAATCGCGACGCCTTGCGTTTGTCTCCCGCCACGCCCGTGACGCGAAAGGGCACTGAGCGGATCTCGCCGGTCAGCTGCTCCTGAAATGCTGCTTTCTGTTCGACCGGAAGATTCTGTGAGGCCAGATCCAGGAAGTACACCGCAATCGCGCGGTCCGGTTCGAACCCGATGTCGACCGCCGCGAGGTTTCGGAAGGTCTGCATGAAGAGCAGCGCCGAGAAGATCAGCACTAGTGAGACCGCGATCTGCGCGACCACGAGCCCGCGCTGAAATCGAGCGCGATGACGATCGAGCGTCAGACCGCGCGATGCTCCGCGGAGGGCGGCGATCGGGTCGACCATCGACACGCGAAGCGCCGGGACCAGTCCAAACAGGACTGCCGCAAGTGTGGCGATCGCGCCGACGAACGTGACCAGCCGCCAGTCCATCGTCAGAGTGAGATTGATCGGGCTTGTCGACGTATCGAGGAACGCCACCAGCGTTCGTCCGGAGAGCAGGGCAACCGGGACGGCGAGGGCTGCGCCGGCTGAAGCGACCAGAAGACTTTCGATCAGCGTCTGGGACACGAGTCGCGCCCGCGACGCGCCGATAGCGACGCGCACGGCGATCTCGCGCTCGCGAGCGCTCGCCCGTGCGAGCATGAGCGTAGCGAGATTGCCGCACGTAATGAGCAGCACCAACCCGGTGAGACCAAGGAGCAGCGAGAGCGACGTCCCATGCTCTTCGCGCAGCCGACTGACGCCGCGGCCTGCGGGAAACACGCCGAACCGAAGACGGCGATATTCATCGATCAGCCCGGCATCGTAGCCTGGCGGGATGGTGGCGTCGAGGAAGCCCGGGCTCAACGTCCGCAGGTGCTGATCCGCGCGGGCGATCGTCCAATCCCGCTTGAGCCGGCCCATGATGGTCAGCCACCAGCGGTCCCGCTGGTCGACACGGGAATCCCAAAGTGAGGCGGAGCAGACGGGCAGTGCAATGTCAAACGTTTGTCCGACTTCCAAGCCAGTGAACGAAGCCGGCGTCACGCCGACGATGGTGAACGGCTGATTCAGGAGCGTTAGCGTGCTTCCCGTGACGGACTCGCGACCGCCGAAGTACGCCTGCCAGAACGCGTGACTGACCACCGCCGATCCGGCGCCGCATCCTCGGCGATCGTCATCGGGCCCGAGCAGGCGTCCGCGCTCCGGTACGATGCCGAGCACCGGGAAAAAGTCGCCGGTCACCCAGAGCCCGCGCGCTTTCCGCGCCTCTCGGCCGCGGCCGACGAGGAACTCGGCATCTCCCCATGCAAACATCGCGGAGAACGCGGTTTGGTGCGCGTGAATCAGCTCCCAGAGCGGATACGTCGCTTTCGAGTTGACGCCGTCGTAGCTCCCGAACGCCTGCGGGCCATTGGCGCGTACTTCGGCCAGCTCGTGAGGGTTGGCAATCGCGAGACTTCGCAGCCGTATCCTGTCAATCAATTGAAAGATGGCGGCGTTTGCACCGATGCCCAGCGCGAGCGACAGGATCGCAACGGCGGTGAAGATCGGGGTTCGTCTCAGGAGCCGCAATCCATACCCTGTGTCGCGAATAACGTTGTCGCCAAGTTGAACGCGCCGCTGATCTCGGCACGCCTCCTTCTGCTGTTCGACACCCCCCATCGCGCGAATCGCAGCGTGACGCGCTTCGGCGGGATTCATGCCGCGTGCGACGTTGAGCTCGATCTGGCGCTCGATGTGAAACTGCAGCTCGTCATCGAGCTCGCGATCGACGGAGTTCGACCGAAACAGCGAGCGCAGGCGGAGCGGGAGCACATAGCGCCAGCGGTCGAACCCCATCTCACGTCTCGCGAAGCGCCACGACAAGCGAGATGGCGTCCGAAAGGCGCTGCCAGGAAGCGGTCTCCAGTGCGAGAATCTTCAGAATCAGAAGGTCGAGGGTGCCTTGCACCAGATCTGGAGGACGACTCATCGGTTCATCTCGGTTTCCGAGAGGAGCATATCCAACCTGCCCTCGATAAACAACAGGAGGCTGTGAGAAATCTGCAGCAGACATGGTTCCCGAGTCGTGGCGGATCGTCAGGCGCTGATTGAAGTCATCCTGCTGCCGGAGTCAATCGACTCGCTCACCGTGCTGCGCGGCGGTCTGCAGTCGATTCGCCGAGACCTTCAGCAGCTATCGGCGCTGTGTGACGACGGGCCGCGTCATCAGCGGCCCTTGAAGGCTTTCTTGTTAGTCGGTGCAGACGAGCGACAGGGACGCGCTGGTACTGCGTGCCTGGCAAATGTTCGGGCCAGAGTTCGCGCCGCGCGGCTTGCCAACCGTAGCTCACGCTCATCTTGGCAGGCATGAGCGAAGGTTGGCGGTCAGGCCTTCACCTGGACGTAAGTACTGTAGCTCTCCTCCTTGATCGTCATAAACGGCCGCATCACCACGTCCTTCCCATCGCCAGAGGTCACCGTACAATCGCCCGAGCCGTTGCCGGCAGGTCTCGCCCGGAGCAGCTCCGCCTTCTCGAACGCCGGCTGCGCCGGCGCGATCGCGAAGAGCACGAGCGGCCCTCGCAGCAAGGCCTGCTGATTCGAGTGCTGCACGTCCACGGGCTCGAGGCGCAGCGGCATCGGCAACTCCAGCTCGATGCGGTCGCCCTCCTTCCACGTCCGGTGGATCGTTGCGAAGGTGCCAGGCTCGACACCGGCGGTCACCCGCGTACCATTCACCGACAGCATTGGCGGAGGCGCCGCCCACGCGGGAATTCGCATATACACGGTCGTCTCGATCGGAGTCGAGGCCGACACCTTCACGGCCACCCTGCTGTCGAACGGATATTTCGTCTCCTGCGTCAGCGCGCATTTCGTCGTGCCTTCGGTCCAGCGCACTGTGGACGGCGCGAACAAGTTCACGTAGACGCCGTCGGCTGACCGCAGGTACGTGCTGATGTGATAATCCGCGGCGAGTTGCGGGAACGTGCCCGAGCAGCACGGCCACTTGTCGCGGTGCCAGCCCTTCCGTCCCGTGCTCCCGTAGTCCGAGTAGTAGAACGACGTGCCGTCGGCCTGGATCGGCCACGCTCCGAGGATGGTGTTGTAAAGCACACGCTCCATGCTGTCGCCATACCGCGCGTCCTTCGTGGTCCGAAGCAGGTAGCGCGCGATCTTGAAATGCCCGTACGCACCGCATGGCGTCTCGAAGCTGGCGTGCGTTGTGCGCAGGCTTTCCCCGAGTTGCCCGGTGCCGGGTTCGCCGAACGCCTCGTTCGGGCCCCAGCCGCCCGTGGCAAAACTCTGAGTGGTCAAGATCATCTCGAAGCCGTTCCGCGCGGCGCGCAGGTGCTTCTCGCTTCCGAGCGTGATGTAGGCCTGCATCGCGGAGCTGAAGGCATTCACGTGACTGTAGGCGTGCTCGCCGGGCAGGACGTTGTTGCCCTGTGCGAGCGGGTCGAAGTACGTGTCGTCCTCGAGGAACTGCTTCGCCACGTCGCGATAGAACGCGTTGCCGCTGCGCTGGTACGCGAGAAAGAGGTTCTCGGGCAGCGTGTAGCTCTCGTCCCAGGTGAACGATGTGTCCTTGTGCGGACGCATCCGCTGCTCCGCGCGCGAGAGGGCTTTTTCCGGCAGGTACGCAGTGACGGCGCGCGTCAGCTTCTCGTGGACGGCGAGCGCCAGAGGATCCCGCGCGAACTCGTACGCATCGATCAGCCCGCAGGACAGCTTGTCGTAGGTGTAGGCCGGCAGCCGGTACCCCTTGAAGAAGATCGCCTTGTCGTCGAGCGTGTCGGCGTAGCCCTTGACCAGCCGGTTGATCTTTGCGCGCGTCGGCTCCGACCCCGTGACCGCGTACGCGCGCGCGAGGCCCGACACGTACTGCCCCAGACTGTGTCCGGCGATGAACCCGTGGAAATCGTTCGTGTCGAGGTTGAAGCCAGTGAGATCGTACCAGCCGCCCATGTCCTCTCCGGGGGCGGCCATGCCGGCCACCTGCCGAAACACCTTCAGCAGGCGGTCATCGTCGACGTGGAGGAAGCGCTCGTGGTTCTCGTCGAACTGGCGCTTCATGGGTCCCTCGAGGAGCTGCACGTCCGCGTACGGAAACGTCGCAAGCGGCAGCGTTATCGATACGGATCCGCGTGCGGCTTCCTGCGCGCGGGCGCGACCGACGCGCCAGGTGGAGGCAACCGCCGTTGCAGTGGTCGCTGTCTGGAGGAACGTTCGCCGGCTGACTGCTGTCATGGCAGGCTCCTCTGATGGGGGCTGACGCTGCTGAAAAATGTGAAGAGCGCTCAACAGCGTTAGATCCCGTGTACGATGGACGGCCGTGCGCTGTCAACACCGGGCGCGGACTTGTGGACGAACCCTGGGGCACGGATGGAGACCCGCCGGGCTCGCGATCGCCATCACGTTCTGCTTCGGACTCGCCGCGGACGCCAGTGCTGGCGATCAGGTGGACGCCATCAGTTCTGCCCTCCGCGCACGCGACTACGACCGGGCCATCGAGCTAACGCGCGATGCCTTGAAGGGGTCGCCGAACGACGTACAGATCTGGACGCTTCAAGGCATCGCCTTCTCCAGGACGGGTGACAACACCGCCGCCCTGGCCGCCTACCGTCGCGCGCTGACGCTCTCGCCCGACTACATCCCCGCGCTCGAGGGCGCCGCCCAATTGCAGTACCAGGCAGGCAGTCGCGACGCGGTGCCGCTGCTCACGCATCTGCTCCGGTTACGCCCCGACGATCCGACAGGCCACGCGATGCTCGCCGTTCTCGAGTACCGTGACGGGAACTGCCAGTCGGCGGTCGGCCACTTTGCGGCGGCCGGCGCGCTCCTCGACTCGGAGCTCGATGCGCTGCACGCCTACGGCACATGCCTCGTCAGGCTGAAGCAGCTCGAGGACGCGACCTGGGTTTTCCAGCGCACGGTGGCGCTCCGGCCCGACGATGCCCGCGAGCGCCGCCTCCTGGCCTCGATTCAACTCATGGCCTCGAAGCCGCGCGAAGCCGCAGACACATTGACCCCAATCCTCGAAGGCGGCGCGGTCGATTCCGACACCCTCGAGCTCGCGTCCAGCGCCTACGAGGAGGCCGGCGATACGGCGCGCGCCGTGAGCACGCTCCGTCAGGCGATTCTCCTGGATCCGCGGAATCCGAACCTGTACGTGGATTTTGCGAACATCGCCTTCGCGCACCAGTCGTTCCAAGTCGGTATCGACGTGGTCAACGATGGCATCAGCCTGCAGCCGCAGGCAGCGTCGCTGTACCTGGCCCGCGGCGTGCTCTACGTGCAGCTGGCCGAGTACGACAAGGCAGAAGCAGACTTCGAGAAGGCCAACGAACTGGATCCCAAGCAATCACTGAGCGCGGCCGCGCAGGGACTCGCTGCGGTTGAAGCCAACGATCTCGATCGCGCGCTCGCGACAGTGCGGAAGAGGCTCGCCAGCAAGCCTGAGGATCCGCTGTTGCTGTACGTGCAGGCGGACATCCTCGCGCAAAAGGGCGTGGAGCCTGGGACGCCCGACTTCAGGACGGCGGTGTCGTCAGCACGGAAGGCCGTGGCGCTCCGGCCGTCGCTCGCACCGGCGCGCAGCGTGCTGGCCAAGCTCTATCTCCAAGCCGGGCAGACCCAGGCCGCGATCGGGCAGTGCCGCAAAGCGCTCGCGAGCGATCCGAACGACCAGACGTCCGTCTACCGCCTGATTCAGGCCCTCCGGAAGGCCGGCGACAAGTCAGAGATTCCCGGCCTGCTCAAGCGCCTCGCCCAGCTTCGTGAGCAGGCGGCGCAACAGGAACGCGAGCGGTATCGATACAAGCTCGTCGAAGGAGAGAGGACGCCTGCGCCGTCACCACCGCGCTGACACATTCGCATCATGAGGGTGACACGCCGCACGTTCATGCACGTCGCGCTCGCATCAGCGGCGTCGCTCTCGGCCGAGCGCGCACTCGCGCAGGGCATTGCGAGTCACACCGCGAAGCCGCTGGCAAGGCGGGCGCCTTCCGGGCGTCCCTTCCTCTCCCGCTTCGTGGACGTGGCGGCCGTCTCCGGGCTCACAGCGCCCGTGGTGTATGGCGCCCTCGAAGGTCAGAAGTATATCCTCGAGGCGATCGGTTGCGGCTGCGCCTTCATCGACTACGACAACGACGGCTGGATGGACCTCTTTCTTCTGTGTGGGACACGCCTCGAGGGAGATCCGGAAGGCGCCAGCAATCGGCTGTACAAAAACAACCGCGACGGCACGTTCACCGATGTCACGGAGAAGGCCGGACTGAAGGCCGTCGGCTGGGCCTCTGCCGTCTGTGTTGGTGACTACAACAATGATGGCTTCGAGGATCTGTTCTGCACGTACTTCGGACAGAACCGACTGTATCGCAACAACGGCGACGGCACATTCACGGACGTGACGAAGGCAGCCGGCCTGTGGACGGTGGAGGCGCGGTGGGGCGCCGGCTGCAGCTTCGTCGACTACAACCGCGACGGCCACCTGGATCTGTTCGTGTCGAACTACGTGCAGTTCTCGTTCACACCCGCACCGGTCCCGGGTGCGAACACGAACTGCAACTGGAAAGGGATCCCCGTCGTCTGCGGCCCGCGCGGATTGCCGCCGGGCACACACTCGCTCTACCGCAACAACGGCGATGGCACGTTCACCGACGTCAGCCGGGAGTCAGGCGTCTCCGGCGCGCCCAGGACGTACGGCATGACGGTCGTCGCGGCGGACCTCGATGAAGATGGCTGGCCCGACATCTACGTTGCCTGCGACTCGGCGCCGAGCCTGCTCTTCGTCAACAACCACGATGGGACGTTCCGCGAAGACGGCATCGTGCGGGGCGTCGCTCTCAGCGATGACGGGGGCGAACAGGCGGGCATGGGCGTCGCCATCGGCGACTACAATCGCGACGGTCACCTCGATCTCTTCAAGACGCACTTTGCTGACGATGCCAGCGGCCTGTATCACAACGACGGCACGGGCAACTTCGACGAGGTGACGCGGGCGTCGCGCATCGCAGTCGAAACACGCTACGTGGGGTGGGGCGCGGCGATGGTGGACCTCGACAACGACGGCTATCCCGATATCTTCATGGTGTCGGGCAACGTCTATCCCGATGTCGAGCGCAAGCTGCCGAAGTACGCCGCCAGAACCCCGCGCGCGGTATTCCGGAATCTCGGCAACCGTACCTTCGAGGAGCTGCAGGAGCAGGCGGGGCCCGGCGTCACGGAGGCGCACTGCAGCCGTGGATGCGCGTTCGGAGACTTCGACAATGACGGCGATGTCGACGTGCTCATCGTGAACCTGAACGAAGCGCCGTCGCTGCTGCGCAACGACGTGACGGGATCCGGGCACTGGATCAAAGTAAAACTGGAGGGCGTCAAGTCGAACCGGAGCGCCATCGGGGCGCGCGTGCTGGTCCACGCAGGAGATCGGACGGAGGCGCAGGCCGTGGTCAGCCAATCGAGTTTCTATTCGGCGAACGATCCGCGCCTCCACTTCGGTCTCGGGAACATCGCGACCGTCAGTATCGAGATCTTCTGGCCGAGCGGCGCGCGCGAGGTGATTCCCCGCGTCGCCGCGAACCAACTCGTGACCGTGCGTGAAGGCGCGGGGATCGTGCCCAACAAAGGGTGGGGAAAGCGCTGAATCCTCCGAAGCCGATCGTGACTTGACATCTGCAGCGCTTTAGCGCTAGCGTCCCCGAGATTCAGCACCGTGAACGTTCACGGTGGCCATGTTGCCCGAACAACGGTCGTCCGGCCGGCCGAACTCCCGGCCCCGGGCCGGATATCGTCACTCGCATCACCGGGGGGACACATGCGCACCCGGCGCCTGTTCTGGAGCGCCTGCTCGGGGCTCTTCGTTCTGCTGACGTCCGGTGTTGCCTACGCCCAGTACACCGGCAACATCACCGGCATCGTCAAAGACCCCAGCGGGTCGGCAATCGCGAATGCCAGCCTTGAAGCGGACAACCTCACTACGCAGGTCTCCGCGACCACGACGTCGGATGCGGCGGGGAACTACCAGTTCCTGAGCCTGGCGCCAGGTCCGTACAAGATCAGGGCCGAGGCCCAGGGCTTTCGCAAGCACGAAGCCAGCGTCATTCTTCAGACGAACCAGACGCTGAATGTCCCCATGTCGCTGGAGGTCGGCACTGTTTCCGAAGAGGTGACCGTCAGCGCGGTGAGCGCGCTCGTGAACACGGCGGAGACACGGAACGAGATGACGCTAGAGAGCGATTCGCTGTCGACCTTGCCGCTTGCCGGCCGGAGCTACATCTCGCTCGCGACGATGGCACCCGGCGTGTCGGGGTTGGGCACGATGGGAGGCGGCCAGCCGGGCGGCGCCGGCACTCCCGGATCGGGCGTCGACAATTTCTCAACCGAGACGGCGGTGGACGTCAGCGCGAACGGCCAGGGTACGGTGGCGAACCAGTTCATCATCGACGGCCTCAACATCACGAGCGGAATCCGGCAGGGAGTGCTGAACCTGACGCCGAATCCGGACGCCATCCAGGAGACGAGCATTCAGGTCAATACGTTCTCCGCCGAATATGGGGGCGGCAGCTCCATCCAGATGGCGAGCACGACGAAATCGGGATCGGAGCAGCTTCACGGGTTGATCAGCGACTACTACAACAACCAGAACATGTTCTCCAACACCGTGTTCATGGCGCCCGGTCAGAAGTACAATCCGTTTCACGCCAACAACTACTCCTTCACGGTCGGCGGCCCGATCGTCCCGCGCAAGCAGTTCTTCTTTTTCTTCGCGGCGGAGCCGCTCCGTTCCTCGGCGTCCACGGGGAACCAGACGATCTTTTTCCCGGACCAGCAGTTCGCGACGTGGGCGCAGCAAAACTATCCCGGCACATTCGGCACGCGCATCCTGAATACGTACCTGCCGAGCAAAGCGAGCATCGGCGGCGTTTCCAAGACCGCGGCCGACGTGTTTCCGGGCACGTGCGGGACACCCGCGACCAACGGCCTGCCCTGCTCGACGGCACTCATCGACACGGGCATCTTCAATTCGAGCAACTTCCGCAACGGCGACCAGTACTTCGTGCGGATTGACAAGCACCTGAAGGCCGACCGGATCTACGGGAGCGCCTTCTGGACGAACCTGCACTACGGCGGCCCCGCGGTGATCCCGCAGTTCTCGACGACTAATCACAACACCCAGCAGGCGCTCCAGGTGAACTACACCCACGTCTTCAGCAAGAGCACGCTGAACGAGGCGATCTTCGCCCAGAACCGGATCGAAGGGTTCATCGGCGAGACAGGTGATTTCACGATTCCTTCGATCTCGGTGACGGGGCTCACGGTGGGCTATGGCGTCGGCTTCGCGCAGGGCGATTTCATCCAGCACAATTACCACTGGCGCGACGTGCTCACGCACGTCCGTGGCACGCACGTCCTGAAGTTCGGCTACGAGGGCTGGTTCGGCGATGATGTCGAGCCGTTCCAGGGACCGTGGTCGCAGCCGAAATTCAGCTTCGACAACCTGCTGACGCTGGCGCAGGATGCGCCGCACACCGAGGGCGGCGTGATGTACGATCCGGTGGCTGGCCAGCAGAAGCTCTGGGAATGGAACGCCGCGTCGAGGACGTGGGGCGTCTTCGCTCAGGACACCTGGACCGCCCGTCGCAACCTGACCGTGACGCTCGGCTTCCGGTATGACGATCAGGGGAATCCCTATTCCCGGACCGACACGACGGTCTTCGGAAATTTCTATCTGGCGGGTGGAAGCGTCCAAGAACAAGTGGCGAACGGGATCGCGCGGCCCACAAGGAACGCGCTCAATCGTTCACCCAAGGCGTACAACCCGCGCGCCGGCGTGGCGTGGGACGTCACGGGCAAGGGCGACTGGGTGGTGCGGAGCGGGTTCGGCTTGTATGCGAACTGGCTGACGTCGGCCAACGTGCAGGAGGAATTCCGGGGCAATCCGCCGGGGCTGATCCTGCCGACGTTCTTCGCCGGATCGTCCACGCCTCCCGTGTTTACGCAGGGCACCGGCAGCACTCCTCCTTTCGGGTTCACGTTCCCGAGCCTGGCCGGCTCGGCGCTCTGTCCCACGGCCCCGTGTCTCGATTCCAAAGGAGGCATCGCGGGCGCCGCTGCTCCGATTGGAGGGATCAATCCCAACGTGAAGTCTCCCACCGCGTACATCTATGCCGCCGCGGTGGAACACAAGATCGGCAACAACCTGTCGGCAAGGGTGCTCTATAGCGGATCTCATTCCGCCAACCTTGTGGGTAACGGCAACCAGGCGGGCCTCGTCAGCTACGGCGTGGACATCAACGCGCAGCCCGGAGACCTGCTCAACAAGCCGCCAGGGTCGCCGCCCACACGGCTCAATCCCAGTTTCGGGCCGATCGCGTATGCGGACAACGATCGCGTGGCCAACTACAACGGGATTACGTTCGATGTCAGAGGACGCGCGAAAAACACGTTCTTCGACGTGTCCTACACGCGATCGAGCTCCAAGGACGACGCCGGCAACTACCCGACAGCCATCAATCCCCACCAGTTCTATGGGCCGTCGCCGTGGGACGTGCCGCATCGCCTGTCGGCCACGTTGAACTACCAGATCCCGGGAATGAACGACGGCCATGGTGTGGCGGGCGTCCTGACCGCGGGATGGGGTGTCAGCGTCATCGACATTCAGCAGTCGGGTTATCCGATGACGGTCATCACGACGGCGCCGTTCACGGCCGGAGGGGATTACAACGCCGACGGCGATAACCTGGATTACCCGAACGTCACCAGTTACGACATGAACAGATCGCACAGTGCATATCTGAACGGGGTGTTTTCTCCCGGACAGTTCACCGCGCCCACGCCTGGAACTAATGGCAACGAAAAGACGCAGCAGTTCCGGCAGCCGGGTTTCTCCGAAGTGGATCTGGCGGCCTTCAAGGACACACGCCTGACCGGACGGGTCAACTTCCAGATCCGGTTCGAGTTCTACAACCTGTTCAACTACGACAACCTGTATCTCGGCAACGACATGTCGAACGGGGGCTTCGGGAAAGGGATCAGCCAGCAGCTGCCGAGATGGTGGCAGATCGGGGCGAAGCTGACGTTCTAGGATACCTGCCAATACACTGAATAGCGCCTGTCGAACAGCCGGTTGAGCGGAACCAGCGTCACGTCCTTGTTCTGCCTGACGGTCCGAAAGGTCCGGGGCTGGTCGGCGGCACTGATCCACGAGTCCGGATTGGGCCCGGCGGCTCGAAACGTCGGAATCTCGATGTCCGGCACCGGAGGCGTTCGGTTGATCGGTCCGAGGGGCGAGCCGTGTTGTTCGACGCCGGCGGCTCCAACGCGCAGATTCGGTCCGACGATGTGTGCTTCGGTGAGGCCGTCGTTGCCAAGGTCGCCGGCCAGCACCAGCGGTCCGTAGAGAAATGCCTGCGTCCGCGGCTCGTCCGGCATCGCTTCCACGTGCAGGTGCATCGGAAGGTCCATCTCCACACGGTCGCCGGCCTTCCACGCTCGCCTGAGCGTCAGATAGCTCCCGGGCGTGGCGGAGGCGTCGAGCGGCTTTCCATTGAGCTTCAGAACGGGTGACGAGCGGAGCCACCCGGGGATGCGCACTCGAATCGTCAGCTGACGAGGCCCCGCTTCGACGACGGTGAGAGCCGTGTGCTCGGATTCGGGATACTTCGTGTCCTGACGAAGCTTGAAGCGCTCTTCCTGCCAATCGAGCTCCGACGCGATGAACAGGTTCACGTACACGCCTTCCTCGTCGCGCCAGTAGATGCTGTCGGTGAGCTTCGCGTATTCCTCGATGCCCGTCCCGGTGCAGCACCAGAACGTCTGGTCCTCGGTGTTGAAGGTCTTCCAGACGCCTGGCGTGAGCGAGAGATAGTACTGTGTGGTTCCAACGTTTGGACGGATGGTGCCAATGCGATGATTCAGCAGGAGACGCTCGTAGTAATCGAAGTATCCCGCCTGCGGTTCCCAGCCGTAGAGGTGCCGCGACAGCTTGAGCATGTTGTACGCGCAGCAGCACTCACAGGTATTCGCGCTGGCCTTCCATTCCGATGCGAGCTGTCGCGGCGGCGACAACCAGCCTTCCGCGTTGCTGGTGCCGCCCGTCACGTAGGATCGCGCGTCGCTCACCTCGTGGAAGAAATAGTCGGCGACATCGCGAAACCGCGTGTCTCCCGAGATCTCGTAGCGGCGGGCGGCTGCGATCGCCTGCGGGATGTGCGTGTTGGCGTGCAGTCCGCGCAGCTCGTCGCGCCTGAGTGCCAGCGGGTTGATGAAGCTTTTCTTCTGAAACCGGTCACCGACCCTCGCCAAGCGGTCGTTGCCGGTCGACGCGGCAAGGTTATAGAGCGTCTCGGCGATGCCGCCAAACTCCACTTCGAGAATCTTCTGCATGTGCTCATCGGTCTTCGGGGCGGTCCATGCGTCCGCCCATGTCGCCATACCTTCAAGCACCTGAAGCGCCTGCCTGTTGCCAGCGAGTCGATACATGTCGAACATGCCGGCCATGATCTTGTGAATTGTGTAGAACGGCGCCCAAACCCGCTTGCCTGCCTCGAGACGATCCCACCATGTCGTCGGGAAGGCGCTGAGGTACGTCCCCCCCAGCCGCTGCTGGCATCTCGCCAGCTCCGCTACCATGGAATCGGCTTGCGACTTCACGTCCGTCGCGCCGTTGGAGGCGTAGAGGAGCGCGCTCGCGGACAGGAAGTGGCCGACGAAGTGACCGCGTAGCTCGCTCGACCGCTTGCCATTCTCCGGCTGTTCCCAGCCACCCAGAGGCGTCGCCGAGCCCACCGGCAAACCCGCGTTCACTCGGAATGTGTACAGGAGCCGCTCCGGCGCCAGTCGCGCCATGTACCCACGGTTCCATTCCTGCGCGTCGTGAAAGACGGTGCCCGGCAGCAGCCGCACTTGCGACATCGGGAACGGTTCCACGCGGGGCACCACGCGCCTCGGCGTGAATTCCAGGGTTCCGGAGAACGGCGGCACCTCGGGGACGAGTGGCCGCGGCGGCGGCACGTACTCGGGCTGCTGTGGAGTGGCCTGGCGGCTTCGCTTCACGCCGTTCAGCGGCGCTGCCGCCGCCGCCATCACGACTCCGAATTCACGACGGCTGATCCGCGAAGATTTGATCGTGCTGCTCATGGTCGACCTCCAGGCAGAGAAGGCGCGCGAGTGATGATATCGGAACACGATCCAGCTGCCCGAGTGGAGCGATAATCGAGTTATGGGTACCGTGGCGGCAATCGCTCTCTGCGCCGTTATCAGTGCCGGCCAGGCGAACACCGGCGGCAAGGAATCCGTGCGGGTCTACGTCTTCGCCACCACCGCCGCCGGCGAAACGACACCGGATCAGCGTTCCATCGTGACGCCCGCCGCAGTGCGCGAGATGCGCGAGGCAATACGGCGCAAGGCGGGCCTGAGCGTCGTGGATGACCGCACGCAGGCAGACGTCATCGTCGAAATCACCGGTTTCGAGCAGCAGGAGGGTGACGGCGGGTTCGGTGGCATCAAGCTCACGCCGCTCGTCACCACGACGATTCGTCTCCATGTCACGAGCGGTAACCATGCGACGGACCTGAAAGGGACCGGGCCCGGTACAGGCTCGGGCGCGGCGAAGGATGCGGCGACCCGCCTGCTCAAGTGGATCGTGCGCAATCGCCTCGATCGCTCACCAGGTTCCCACGCGACCGCCTGATGTCCTGAAGGTTCCCTGCGCTCGTTATCCGGTGAGCTTCACTCCGAGGACGCGCTCGGCATTCTCGTGATACACCTTGCGGAGGATCGATTCCGGCAGGCCGAGACCGTAGATCCGCCACCGGCCCTGCGGCGGGATGGGCGACGGCGCGTAGTCGAAGTACTCATCCTCGGTTTCGAGGAAGCGGTAGTAGATGCGGTACATGTCCTGGGCGAGCACTGTTCGCGGGTCGGCGTCGGTGCCGAACAGGATTCGATCCTGGTACTTGTCGAAGAATCGAGCCGACGTCCGCGGCTGGCGGCCAAGCTCTCCAATCCGCGCGGCGATCTCCACGCGCACGTTGGGAAACTTGTCGAGCATCTCGCCGACCGCCTTGAGGTTCTCGGACCAGTGCCCGACGTGTAGCGCCACGAACGTTGTCTTCGAATGCCTGGCGAACACGCGGTCGCGCGCTGCAAGAATGTCCGCGAATGCCGGAAAGTCCTTGCCGTAGAATGACCAGTCCGGGTGTGCGCCGAGCTCTTCGTACCGCTCGTTGAAGCGGTCGACCGGCAAGAAGAACGCCTCGGGATCCCCGACGTGCATCGCAACGGGCAGGCCGAGGCTGCCGCATGCCTCCCACATCGGGTCGAATCGCTCATCATCCACGCGAACCAGCTTGCCCGTCGGACCGCCGTCGCGCAGGTAGAGTCCCAGCGTCTTCAGGATCTTCAGCCCGACCGCCCCCGCTGCTTTGGCCCTCCCGATTTCGTCTCCCTGCCACGCGGCGTAGCCGCTCTCGCCGGCGCGCGTCCACGTCGGTTCGGTCATCGTCACGAAGCGGCCGGGAAACGCGCGATCGAAACGCGTGATAGTCGTTACGAGATCTCCTCCCGATCCACCCGTCAGGTTCACCATCGTCCGGATATTGATGGCGTCCATCGAGCGCACCATCTCGGCCGGCGGCACGCTCGGCTGCGTCGAGGTGGGGCGAGGAGAGACGTGCGAGTGAAAGTCGATGACGGGAAAACGCGCGCGCGCGACATGAGTTTCGGCCACGTGCAGCATGCTCTTTGGCTCGAACTCTGACAGCGCCAGCGGCGCCGCGCGGTTGCCGCGTCCCTGCGCGTCGATGTCGGTTCGTCGGGTGTGTCCGGCGGCGGCCGTGCCGCTGAGCGCAGTGCCGATGAGACCGGCGCCGGCCGCTGAGAGCCATCCGCGCCGGCTGACCGTCGAGTCTCGTCTCTGTCGCGTGTGCAGGTCGCTCATCGCAATCCTTTCCGGTCCCGCCAAAACGGAAGCGCCTGTACTGACTCTGGTGGGCCTCGCTACTGTTTCTCGTAGAACGACATGCCGTTGATCGGCTTGCCCTTGTCGTCCTTGCCTTTGCTCGTGGTGGTGCGGGTCTTTCCATCGGCGGCCACGACGATGGTTTGCGTGACTGTCTCCTTGCCGCCTCGCTTGGCCCTAATCTTCACCGTGTTCGGATTGACGCGGGTGAGGGCGATCGTGTCACCGAACGGGTTGTTGCCGGTGACCGGATTGTCCTTGCCATCGTACTTCGCCGCGAACGTCCAGTGGTATGCCGTACCGTCCGCCGCGGCCAGATCCACCGTGCCTTTGACCCCGTCGGCGTCCGCCTCGAACACGCTCGTCCCGCTCTTGTAGGGTCCCTTGGATTTCTCCGGGTTCAGCTTCCACGTCCCGACCAAAGGATCGGTCCCTTGTGTCAGCGCCGTGGTGCAGGCAACGCAGACGAGAACTGCGATGCCGAGGAAACGTTTGAAGGTCACGATGCGCTCCTCTCTGTACGGAAAACTGTCGAGCTAAAAACGCCACAGTCTGCTATCAGTCATGCGCGATAGCAAGGAGATTCATCGACGACCCAACTCTCCCTAGAGCAAAGGTTGCATTTTCGCTGGACTGATGCACGCGCGTGGGAGCGAAATGAGTCGCATGAGCAATGCCACCACGGCCACTCTTCTCGTCAGTTGCCGCGACCGCACCGGGCTCGTCGCAGCGCTCTCCGATTTCGTGTTTCGTCACGATGGCAACATCCTCGATGCAGACCAGCACGCAGAGCGAGCAGAGGGAGAGGATGGGTTCTTTTTCATGCGCCTGCGTTGGGATCTCGCGCGGTTTCGGCTTGAGGAGCCCGCGATGCGTGAGGCGCTCCGCGCCTTGGGCCAGCGTTTCGACCTGACCTGGGAGCTGACCATCGACAGCCGGCGTCAGCGCGTGGCGATCTTCGTCAGCAAGACGCCGCACTGCCTTTACGACCTGTTGCTCTGCCGCCAACTGGGCGAGTTGGGCGGCGACATTGTCCGGGTGGTCTCGAACCACGACGTGCTCGAAGACGTGTGCCGCCATTTCGACGTGGCATTCACGCATACGCCGGTCGACCCTATGAATCGGAGCGCCGCGGAGGCGACGCAGATCGCGCTGCTCGACGAGCTGCAGGTGGATCTCGTCGTGCTCGCTCGGTACATGCAAATCCTGTCACCGCCGGTCGTCGACCGCTGGTCCGGCAACATTATCAACATCCACCACTCGTTCCTGCCAGCTTTCGTGGGCGCCAAGCCCTACCACCAGGCCAAAGCGCGCGGGGTCAAGCTCATTGGCGCGACCGCTCACTACGTCACTCGGGAGCTCGACCAGGGACCGATCATCGAGCAAGACGTGTGTCGCGTTAGCCACCGCGATGAAGTGGACGACCTCGTACAAAAGGGCCGCGAGCTCGAACGGCAGGTGCTTACGCGAGCCGTGCGCTTGCACCTGCAGCGGCGCGTGTTGATCTTCGGGAACCGAACGATCGTGTTTGGCTAGCTGCTACAAGGGGCTTTCAGCGCGATGGCGCCGGTGGTCAATTCATCACCGTCCTGCCGGGGGAAGATATGATTGTCGCGCACCGGCGGCCGTAGGTCGGAACAAGCCGCCCAGGACTTGCAGTGCCCAGGACTCCAAGGGTCGCTTCCGTTTACAAGCTCGAACGGCGGGCGTGGTGAACCCGAGTGGCGCGCCGCACATGACGTTTGGGCGGCACACGCCTCGCCGCGTGTCCGCTCTTGGTCGCGCGCTTCACAATCGGCCCGGCCGCGCGAGCTTTGCGCCGCTCAGCTGTCGCAGGTCTTCTGCGTTTCGAGAGAGCATCTCCTCCGCTGTCGTTCTGCTTCTCGAGGTCGGCGATAACGCTTTGCAAGAACACGATCATCCGCTTGCGCTGCGTCGTCGGCGTGGCGCTCCACTTCTCGCTGCCCGCGCGCTTGTGCGCGATCTTGAACTTGAGTCCGGTCAGTGATGTTGTGTAGTCATTCGCACTTTGCTTCGCGACGTTTTGATGCGCGAGGACGTACCAATGGTATTCGGTACCGACCGGGACACCGGATCCTTCCGGAGCGCGTCCGGCACGTCGCTTGGTGACCGCATAGCCGATCTGCCACAAGTCGGGAGTGATTTTCGTTTCCTTCCAGTCGCCCCGGTCGTAATGCCACTTGTGACTTCGGCCGATCTTCATGCCCGTATAACGCTGTCCCTCGTACTCCTTGAACTGGTTGTACGAAACGGCGCGATCGCTCTTTGGTTCGTTCATCGATTGCTTCGCCGAGCTGGGCTTTGCCGCCATGATCACTCCAGTCTTTGCCCTAAAGCGTGCAAACGGGAGGCCGGCGCATAGCGGAAAATCAAGAGGCTGGTACGCCGCACCGGCGCTTCCGTATTCCATCTCCGCGAACTCCAACAAGACGCTCTTTCAACAAAGCCACGGATCAGGTCGAGGGATTTGACGCGCATGATTCCCTCGCGACCGAAGGGGCGCTCGCACAGGGCGAGGCCGGTGATGTTGTGGCCGCCGCCGCGAATCGAGAGGATCAGGTCGTGCTCTCGCGCAAAGGTGAGGGCGGCCTGGACGTCCTCGCGACTGATGCACTGTGCGATCAGACCCGGCCGGCGATCGATCATCGCGTTCCAGATCCGTCGCGCGGAGTCGTATCCTTCGTCTGCTTGCGTCAACACCGCACCGCGCATGCGCGCGCGCAGGTCTGCGACGGGGGCGTGGGCGATCGTGCGGCCGGTGCTCGATTCGAGGTTGAACATGATGTGGCCCCCTGCAGAGAATCGGTTACGCGCCCTGGACAGCGGCGCCCGCTCGCTTCGCCCGCGCGTCGAGGCCGAACTCGGTGCCGAACCGGTCGTACCACGCGTCGTCCGGCAACGCGGCCCCAGGCGACCCACTCGGCGTCGGTCATCGATGCGTGCCAGCCGAGGAAGCCTTCCGCGCCTGCGCCGATCGGATGGCGCAACGTCAAGGTGCCGCTTTCGATGACCTCGAGGATCGTCGCGGCGACCGCGCCCGGCGGCGTCAGCGTGTCGAGCGCCGCTGCGAACATGTCGCCGAAGTGCTCACGCTCGACGATGTCCGGAGCTACGTGCAGTCGGCGTTCGGCGGCGCCGACGTGCCAGCGGATCTGCCGACGTTCGTGTTCCGGAAGACCGAGGGCAATCCGCTATTCATGACCGACCTGGTTCGCTACGTCCGGGAGACCGGCATTCAACCCGAGACCGCGCTTCGCGCGACCGACGTCCCGGACTCGCTGCGCGGGCTGATCGAACGCATGCTGGAGCGCTTCGATGCGCCGCTGCGGCAGCTGCTGTCGATTGCCGCCGTCCAGGGCTTCGAATTCGATTCAGCGACCCTCGCGCGTGTCAGCGGCGCCGCCGCGGCGGAGGTCGAAGAACGCCTTCGCAGTGCGGCGCAGGTGCACGCGGTGGTGTCGCCGGTGGAGGAACGCGAGATGCCGGACGGGACGCCGTCGCTCGTCTATCGGTTCGTGCACGTGCTCTACCAGGACGCGTTGTATGGATCGATCGCTCCCTCGAGACGCATCGCCTGGGCGCAGCAGATCGCCGAGGCGCTGCTCGCGTCGCACGCGGCGCGAAGCGAGGCGATCGCCGGGCAGCTCGCGGTCCTGTTCGAAACCGGGCGCGACTTCTGGCAGGCGGCGCAGTACTTCCTGATCACCTCGAGAAATGCCGTCCGGCTGTTTGCGTTTACCGCGGCCGCCGAGCTGGCCGATCGCGGGCTGCACTGTCTGCAGGCGGCGGCGGCCGTCGACGACCGCGAGAGGCTCCGGCGCGAGCTCGACCTGACGTTCGCGAAACTGGTCCCGCTCGCGAGCCTGCAGGGGTACGGCAGCGCGGAGGTGAAGCCACTGGCGCGGCGCGTCGTGGAGCTCGGCGAGAAGGTCAGCGATCCGGCGGCGACGGCGGCTGGACTCGCGGCGACGTGGATCGTGCGGATGGTCCGCGGTCTTTGCCTCGACGGAAAGAAGCGGCCGAACGGCTCGTCGATCTGGCGCGCACGGCCGGCAGCGACGTTCTGCTGATCAACGGGCACATGGAGGCGCAGACCGCCTGCCATCATCTCGGCGAGTTCCGCGAGGCGGCGAAACACGCGACGGCGGTGCTTGCGCTGGCGCCTCGCGTGCCGGGCGCCGAGCGCTGCATCACCATCCTCGATCCGGTGGTGGGATCACTCGCCGAATCGGCGCGCAACCTGTGGATCACCGGGCACCTGACTCGCGCGTTGATGGCGTGCGACGAAGCAAGCGGCGCGGCAGATTCTCCGCTGAGCGCCGACGCGAAGGAGCCAGCTAGCGACACCGAATGGCCACTCGTCTCTCGATGCTCGTCATGGCGTATCTCCAAGTGAGCCGGAGCGCCGCTTCCTTATTCGCCGGCTGGAGGCACATGCGTCAGGCCGAGCGCCGGCATGCCCGCCTTCCGCACTTGGCGCCACGTCTGCACGCCGCAGGCGAGCATCATGACGCCCGCCGCGAGCCACGCATAGTACCCTGGACCAAGGTGGCCGCCCGGAAACCGAAAGGGACCATCGCCCGGCCGCGGCGGCAGCATGATTCCGCAATACGCCATGGATACGAGAGCGACGACCGAACACGCAATGGCCGCGCGGGAGGAGCCGATTGCGATGAGCAGTGCTGCGGCCGCATAGCCAAGGTTCGACGGTCCGAGGATCACGACCATCGGTGTCGCCATGCTCATGAGCGCCGCCTGCCATCCCCACGTCTCAACCCAACCGAATGAGGGCGTCGGATTCGGGTTGATCACGGCAGGGAGCACAAACGAGGCGGCGTAGACCCCGAGCGAGGTGAAGTACAGCGTTTGCGTCGTTCGTCGGGGACGGTCGGCCATCTATGCGCACACCACCGACGCATTCTCGCATGCTCCGCCGAATGCGCTACCGGGTGAGTGTTTCTCCGTAGATGACTCGCCCGGATCGTATGGTGAGGCGTACATCGCCGAAGGCCTGGATGTCGTCCTGGGGATCGGCTCCGAGGACCACCACATCTCCGGCCATGCCTTCTGCGAGCTGCCCTCGCTGACTGGCTTCGTTGAAGCGGCGAGCGGGGATGGTGGTCAGCGCTGCCAGGACTTGCCGCCAGTTCAGCCCGCCTTCCCCAGTGATGCGAATTCGAGCCGCGTGTCGTACATCTGGTGGTAGCCCACATCAGTGCCGAAGAGGATGTCGCCGCCCTGCGCAGCGTACTCACCAACTTCCTTGAAGATCTCGGCGGCGTTCTGTGCACTGGCAAATAAAGTCAGCGTCGGAATCATGGCGATTCGCGCCTCCTTCATCCGGCGCAAGAGACCGGGCGTCAGGCCGCGCGTGTCGTCGAGCGCGTGAGCGACGACATCGACGCCGGCCGCCAACGTGACCTCGAGGCCCGCAGGGCTCGACGTGTGGGCGAAGACGAGGGCGCCGCGGCGGTGTGCCTCCTGAACGGCGGCGATGGCAACGGTTTGCGGCATTGGCAGGACACGGCCTCGTTCGACCCAGGAGCCGGTAAGGAGCTTGATTATGTCGGCGCCACCATCGAGGTTGCGCGCCACCTCACGTACTGCGTCAGCGGCGGTCGCCGGTTGCGGCAGTTGACGCAACAGGTCGGGGGGAATGCTGCCGTCTCGGAGGTAGTACGGAATTCCGTTTGGCGGATAGAGGGGTGAGCCGGCGGTCAGGATCCGTGGGCCCTCAATCTCTCCGGACTCGATGCGGCGCCTGAGCGCTGTTGTGTCCGGCAAGAAGGAACCGGTGTCTACGACGGTCGTGAAACCGTACCTCGTGAGCATGCGTTGCAGGTGTGCTGTGAGGACAGCGGCCGGCTGGGTGGCTGCTCCGGCCCAGTGTGGCTCGCTGAAGTGCACATGACTATTCTGAAAACCAGCGACGAGCACCTTGTTCGGGCAGTCGATGATTCGCGCAGTCGGCGGTACTCGCACCTGAGCGCGCGGACCGATACTGACGATCCGGCCGCCTTCGATGACCACGGCCGCGTTGTCAATGGGTGTCGCGGCAGGCGACGCGTACACCCGGCCACCGACAAGCGCTACGACTGGCGGCCTCAGTTGCGCCGACACTGTGGGTCCGACGACGCCCACGGACAATCCGACAAGAACCAGCAGTGCTGACGTGACCACCGGGGCGGTGATCAACCCCAGAGCCACCCTGACCTTGTCCATCTCGGCTCGCACGCTCGCGGTAAACCCGGCGCCGTTAACGATCGTCGCCGCGGTCGCGCAGGCGGATGATCTCGTCCACGCTCAGGGTCGAGATGCCGCGCTGTTGAAGCCGCCGCACGTACGGCGGATCCACGCCGTGATCGCGCATGCGGATCAACGCGTCGATCGCGATGCCCTTGTAGCCGAGCTCCGCCATCGCGCGCACGTACTCGGGATCGACGCCGTGGTCGCGCGCGCCGACGAGCGCGTCGTCCGTGAGTCCCGCGTAGCCGAGCGACGCGAGGTCGCGGACGTATTCCGGATCCACGCCGTGATCGCGCGTGCGCGTGAAACCGTCGATTGTGAGCTTGTGGCCGAGGCTCTGCATGCCGCGGATGTACTCCGGGTCGACGCCATGATCGCGCGCGCCGACGAGCGCGTCGAGGCCGAGGCCGCCGAAACCGAGCGCTGCGAGTCCGTGCACGTAGTCGGGATCGACGCCATGGTCGCGCGCGAGGACGATGTCGTCGGCCGACAGCTTCGCGAGGCCGTTCGCCGCCATTCCGCGGACGTATTCCGGATCGACGCCGTGATCGCGGAGGCGGATCAGCGCGTCGACGGTGCCGAGACGGTAGCCGAGTGCCGCCATGTCCTTGACGTACCCGCCGTCGGCGCCGTGCTGCGCCGCGCCGACAAGCGTGCGAAGGTCCGGCGTCGCGTAGCCGGCGGCGGCGGCCAGCGTGTCGAGATACGCGATGCCGATGTCGGAGACGGCGAGATAGAACTGGTCCTGTGGCGTCGGCCGGCCGATGCCGCGCTTCGCCAGCTCCGCGCCGAACGTGGCGCTCGGCTCGAAGACGAACGTGCCCGCGCACGCGCTGTTGCGGCACGTGCCGTGGATCATGAACGTGCCCGCCTCGCGGCGTATGGGGAAGTGCACCATGGACGCCGATGCGAGCGTCGTTCCCGCCAGCCGCTCGATATCGGCGAGCGCCATCGTCCTGCCATTCGTCGAGTGGCCGCTGCGAACGTTGATCTGCACCTGGCCCGGATCGCGCGAGAGATGAACTTCCCACGTGCCGGTGAACTCCTGCGCGCCTGATGCGGGCAACAGTGCTGGCGACGCAGGTTCGATCGGCATGAGCGCCGCGCGCACGCCGGCCATCGGCAGGAACACCGCGATCGCCACCGCGACGAGGACGCTGCCGCGGCCGCGGCCGAGCGCCGCGCGATTGCGCGCCTCGTCGAGGATCGCGAGCAGCCGGTTCTCGAGCTGTCGTGCGCGAGCTATGCCGAGCGCCGGCGCTGGCGCCGCGCGGAATGCGTGCGCAACGTCGAGCAGATGCCCGGCGTAGTCGCGCGCGGCCGCGCCGGAGGCGAGCACGCGATCATCGCAGGCGAGCTCCCGCTCCGTGCGCAGCCGCTTCGCCGCCCACCACACGCCCGGATGCGGCCAGTACAGCGCGCACGCGCAGGCGGCGAGCCGCTGGACCAGGCAGTCGCGCCGTGCGACGTGCGCCAGCTCGTGCAGCAGCACCGCCCGCCGGCGATCCTCGGTCCACTCGTCGGCCGACGCGGGAAGCACGATCGTCGGCGCGATCGTGCCGAACGTCAGCGGCATCACGTCGCGTTCGCTGCGCACCAGGCGCACCGTCCCGGACACGCGAAGCTGCGCCGCCGCAGCGTCGCGCAGCCGACACCACGCGGCGTCGGTCACGTCACGTGACGCGCGCGTCAGCGTCGCGAGGGCGAACGGCTCGACGATGAGCCGCGCGAGAAGCAGGAGGACTCCGGCTGCGTACAGGGCGTACAGCGCGGCGATCGCGGCGCCCGGCGTCAGGCGCGGCACGCTCGCCGGCGCAGACGCGCCCGCCGGCGCCGTATCCGGTTCGCAGCGCTTGCCGTCTTCGGGGCAGGGCACCACCGCACGCGAAGCTCCGGCCGGTGTGACCACCGCGTTGGAAGGGGCAGTCCCGGTGGGGGCGACGCGCGGCGCGAACGGCCGCGCGATCGGAACGGGCACGGTCCATTCCGGGAGGACGTACGACGCGATCGGCAGCGCGAGCAGTGCGCCGATCGCGAGCGTCCACACGAGATGCCGTGTCGCCGCCGACGCGCGGCGGCACAGGACGAAGTCGGCGAGTGCCGCAGCCGCCAGCAGCGCGGACGCGCGGACGATGATGTCGAGTGCGAACAGGCTCATCGCGTGCCTCCCTCGCGGCGACGCCTCAGGAGCGCGTTCAGCCGCTTGTATTCCTCGTCGGACAGCGGCTCGGCGTCCATGCCGAGCAGCGCCGCAGCCGCGGATCCGGGTGAATCGTTGAAAAAGGTGCGCACCAGCTGCTTCAGCGCGGAGCGGCTCGCGTCCTGCGGCGTCGCGGCCGGGGAATAGACGAAGCGCGGGCCGTCGTACTCGCGGCCGAGCAGGCGGCGATCGATCATGATATCGAGCAGCTTGCGCACGCTGGACGGGCTCGGCGCGTCGGGCAGCTCGGCCCGGATCTGTTCGACCGTCGCGCGACGGCGGCGATGGAGGATTTCCATGATCTGCGCTTCGCGGCGCGTGAGGTGAGGCGGATGGGGTCGCGGCACGGCGTCTCGGACTGGGCGACAAAATTCGCGCACGGCGAATATATTCGCGCCACGCCGCGGCTGTCAAGCGCGCGCACAGCGGTTTGCGTCAACGACTCTCCGAGACAGACGTTGAAGTCAGCAGAAGAACCACTTCGACAGCTGCTTTACTTATCGACTGTCAATAATAGATTGACGACAGTCGATAAATGGATTATCGTTATTCGATAATACAGGAGGAAGTGCCGATCATGTCAAGGCCAGCCTCGTCATCGGCCGCGCTGCCGATCGCGTACGTCGCGCTGCGGATCCTCATCGTTCTGAACTGGCTGATGGGCGCCGCGATCCTTGCCCTGCTTGTGGTCCTCCCCAACGAGCAATGGATCATGGCCGCTTTCAAACTTTCGCCTTCGCCTGACACGGACCGGCTGATCGTGGGCCTGCGCGCGGTCGCGGGACTCGGCCTCGTCGGGATCCCGCTGAACTATGTCGTCCTCGAGCGGCTGGTCGCGATCGTTGAGACCGTTCGCGCGGGCGACCCCTTCGTCGCCGCCAACGCGGCCCGTTTGCAGGCAATCGCCTGGGCGCTGCTCGCGCTGCAGCTTCTGAGCCTCGTCATACACGCGATCGCCAAGGCCGTTTCGAGTCCGGCGCATCCGCTCCATTTAGATGCTGGCTTTTCGATCAACGGCTGGCTCGCCGTCCTCCTCACGTTCGTACTGGCCCGCGTGTTCGCGGAAGGCACGCTCATGCGTGAAGACCTCGAAGGGACCGTCTGACATGGCGATCGCCGTCAAGCTCGACGACCTGCTCCACGATCGGCGGATGACGCTGACCGAGCTCGCGGATCGGATCGGAATCACGCTGGCCAACCTGTCGATCCTCAAGACGGGCAAGGCGCGCGCGATGCGCTTCTCGACGCTCGATGCGATCTGCGAGTCGCTCTCATGCCAGCCTGGCGACATTCTCCGGTTTGAGCCGGAGCAAGCACAACGCCGGCGGCCGGCAGCGGCGGTCAAACGGAGCGCGAGCCGATGAACGCGCGACGGTACGAGTAGATCGTGAAGCTCGCGGTGATCTGGGCTCAACCTTGACTGCGAAGCGCGGTCCGCGGGTCGACGGCTGCCGCCCGCCGCGCAGGCAGCAGCGTTGCGAGGGCGCTGACCGCGAGGATAACGCAGGCGACTGTCGCGAACGTAATGGGGTCGCGCGGCGAGATCTCAAACAGGAGCGAACCCATGAGACGAGTGGTGAGCGACGCCACCCAGAGTCCCACGGCAACACCCGCGAGCGCGACTCCGAGGCCCTGACGGAGAACCATCGCCCATACCGCGGCCGGGCTGGCGCCGAGCGCGACGCGAATCCCGATTTCGGCCGTGCGGTCAGTGACGATGTAGCTGATCGCGCCGTAGAGTCCAACCACGCCGAGCGCGAGCGCGATTCCCGCGGCGATGGCGAGCAGCGTCAGCGTAAACGACGCCTGCACCACTGAGGCCGCCACAATCTCCGGCATCGTCTGCACGGTGGTCAGCGGCACGGACGCATTCACGCCGTCGACAGCTGCGCGCAGTGCCGGGGCAAGCGAGGCCGCGAGGCTGCCGGTCCGAATGACGGCGTACAGAACGTCCATACCCGCGGCGGCGTTACTTGGCGGCACGTACACCATCGGCCGCACGGGCTCGCGCAATCCCATCGTGCGCATATCGCCGACGACGCCGACGATTTCGAGCCACGTGTTCTGAAGCTGGATCGATTCACCGATGGCACGGCCTCCGAGAAACTGATGCTCGAAAGCGTGATTCACCCAGGCGACCGGGCGTGTGTTGTCGGCGTCCGCTCGATCCGGCGCGCGCCCTGCGAGAAGCGGCACGCCGAGCGTTTCGAAATAGCCGGCGGTTACCGCGTTGTACATCGTGAAGGGGGGCACTTGGTTCTCCGGCCGCGGGCGCGAGCGGATCTCGAAGCTCGTTCCGTTCAGGCTTGTTGCCGCAATCGGGAGGCTGCTTGCGGCACCGATAGCGGTCACGCCGGGCACACGAGCCATTTCGTCCAGCACCTGATGGTAGAACGTCACGGCCCGCGCGCGATTGCGCTCGTCCCCAAGGGACACACCAACGACGAGAAGTCCGTCGGGCCGGAATCCGGGATCGACCGCGTTCAGCCGCACAGCACTTCGAAGCATCAAACCGGAAGCGACGAGCAGAACGAGGGCCATCGCAACTTGCGCCACGATGAGTAACTGGGGGACCCGGTGACGATCCCGTCCGGCCGTCACGCCGCGTCCCGGTTCGCGAATGGCGCTGGCGAAAGACCGTCGCGCGAGCCGCACCGACGGCAGCATCCCGAGCGCGAGGGCGGTCAGCGCGCTCAGAACGGCAGCAAACAGGAACACGCGTGCGTCCATGCGCACCTCGTCCAGACGGGCAGCTGCGCGGGGCCGTGCGCCACGAGGAGGCGGGTTCCTGCCGCCGCCAGCAGTACGCCCATCAAGCCGCCGGTCAGCGCGAGCACGACGCTTTCAGCAAGAAACGTCCCGGCGATCCGGCCGCGGCTCGCGCCGAGCGCAGCCCGCACGGCGATTTCCCGCTGGCGCGATTCCGCGCGCACCAGAAACAGGTTGGCGACGTTCGCTCCTGCGACGAGCAGAACGAGCGCCACGGTGCCGAGGAGAATCCACAAGGTGGGAGCCACGCGGTGGACGACGCGGTCAAGTAACGGATCGACGGTCACCGACCAGCGAAATCCGTCCAGCGTTTCCTTCGTGAGCTCGGGAAACCACTCAGGAATTCGCCGCTGCAACTCGTTGACTTCGTTTCTTGCCGCGCCGAGGGTTACTCCAGGCCGAAGGCGCGCCAGAACGTAAATGCCGAATGTGCCGAACCCGTCTTGCGGATCGAGCGGCAGCGGAACGAGCAGCCGGGTGTCGCGCGTCGGAAACGCGAATCCGCGTGGCATCACCCCTACGATTTCGGCCGGGCGGCCATCGAGTTGAACAGTGCGACCGACGACACCTGGATCGGTACCGAAACGGGTCTGCCACATGTTGTAGGTGAGGATTGCGACGAGCGGCGCACCTGGCCGGGCATCCGCATCATGGAACGGCCGGCCAAGGACGCGACGCGTTGCAAGGACGTCGAACAGCTCCGCCGTGACCGCCACCGCGTTCACCCGCTCGGGACTGCCGCTCCCCGCCAGATTCAGCCGACGGTTGTTATAGGCCGCCATCGGTGTCAGCGTGCGCGCGCTCCGGCGATACCGTTGGATGAGTCCGGGCGAGCTCTCGAGATCTGGCATGTTCAGACCGGGCGCGTGATGCCGTACCTCGACGATGCGGTCGGAATCCGGATAGGGCAACGGCCGAATCAGTACAGCGTTCACAACGGTGAAGATCGCGAGGCTCGCGCCGATTCCGAGAGCGAGTGTGAAGGATGCGACGCACGCATATCCTGGCCGCTTCGCGAGCGCCCGCGCGGCGAGCCGCAGTTCGGTGAGTCCATTCCGAAACATCGTGGTCATCGATATATCCCCGGATCGTGAACGTGCTCGCACGACCGCGTCCAGACGCGGCGTGGATGAATTCTAACGACACTACTCGCGAGCCTCGAGAAGTTGACCGTGGTCGCCGCATGTCAACCATGGATTGGGCGCGTCACTCGTATCTAAGTGCCGTCATTGGATCGATCCGCGTCGCCCGGCGAGCCGGCAAATAGGACGCGATCGAGGTGACCGCTGCAAACAGCGCAACCACGGCGACATAGGTCAGAGGATCAAGAGGGGTAACGCCATACAGCATTCCCTCGATATACCGCGTCAAGGCAATCGCGCCGGCCAATCCGATGCCGATGCCAATACTGGTTAACCGGAGACCTTGACTGAGCACCATTGCAAGGACGTCTCGACTTCTGGCGCCCAGCGCGGTTCTGACACCGAACTCTCGAGTACGTTGCCCGACGGCGTAGGCGAGTACGCCGTAAACGCCAACCGCGCTCAGCAACACGGCTATCGCGGCAAACACGCCCATGACGGCTGCATAGAACCGTTGGCGCGTCAGCGAAGACGCCACGAGTTGGTCCATCGGGAGCAGCGCGTCGATCCCGACGTTCGAGTCCACCCGAGAGATCAGCGATCGCATCGTCGCCATCAAACGAGCGGGGTCGCCATCCGTTCGTACCACGAACGACAGGAAACCGAACGCGAGGCGTTCCTGCGCAGGAACGGGCATCTGTCTCGCCTGCGTCAGGGCGAGCACTTGACGATAGTCGACGAAGAACTGCGGAGCGGGCTCCTGGTCCAGGCGCGCCTGCCGCATGTCGTCGACAACACCGATGACCTGCTGTGGCGGCAGATCCATGCGACCGTCCAGATGTACCATTTGTCCCACCGGATCCTCGCTCCCAAAGAACCGCCGTGCGAGCGAACGATTGACGATGATCACTGGCGGCGCGCCTCCATCATCACGCGGCTCCAGCCAGCGGCCAGCCAGTAAGCGCACCCCCATTGCCTGGAGGAAGTCGTGGCTGACCGAGCGGATTTGAGGGGCGTCGGGAATGCCACGCATCTCCTCAGGCGTACGTCCCGGCGGAACGAACACGCCAAAATGATCGATGAGCCCTAGCAGCGGACCCGCGTATGTGAAGCCCGCAGCGTGAACATCCGGCGTCCTGCGCAGTTCCACGAGCAGTTCGTCGATGAGCATCGCCTTCCGTTGTGTGGTGTACCCCTGGGGGGCGACCAGATAGAACGTGAGCAGCCCCGAGGCGTTCCAGCCCGGATCCACGCGTGCGAGCCTGCCGAAGCTATTGACCAGCAGCCCCGCCCCGACGAGCAGCAGCGTGGCCGTCGCCACCTGACCGCCCACGAGCAGATTGCGCAGGCGAGTGTCGCTGCGTTCGCCGCTCGCCCCCCGTACAGCCATCGCCTGAACGTGATCGATCCGTGACAGTCTCAACACCGGAAGAACGCTGATCACGAGAGCTGTGAACGCTGACAGCGCGACTGCGATCAAGAGCATCGAGCGATCGACCGCGACCTCGTGGAGGCGTGGGATCATCACTCCACCGAACGAGATGAGAAACGGCCCCTGCGCGTTCGGCGACGCAAGACTTCGCAGCACCTGCACACCGCCAACGGCGAGCAAAACGCCGAGCCCGCCGCCAATCGCCGTGAGGATGACGCTCTCCGTCAGTAGCTGTCTGGCAATACGTGAGCGGCTGGCCCCTAACGCCAGGCGAACGGCGACTTCTCGATAGCGTGCCGTGCCTCGCGCCAGCAACAGGGTGGCGACATTCGCACAGGCGATGAGCAGCACCACGCCGACCGCAAGCGCCAGCACCCTGAGTGCCGGCCGGCTCGCCGCGATGGCCTGCTCTTTCATGGGTTCGACATCGAAACGGCGCGCTCCTCGAGGAAGGGGCCGCGACAGAGGACCGGAAGCAGGTTTTGGTCGCAGTGCCTCGCCAATCACATTGGCTTCGTCTGTCGCGACCGCAGTCGAGACGCCGTCGCGCATCCTGGCGATCACAGAACCTGATCCGGGCCATGACCGAACGGGCGAAGCCTTGGTGATAGGCGCCCAGTAGTCGCAGTACGGGACCGGATAATCGAACTCGCGGGGCATGACGCCGACGATCGTCAGGGGCGTCCCATCCAGGAATCCAGCTTCAAATCCCTGTGTCTTGAGCGCGACCGTTCGACCAATGATGGCTGGGTCGCCCTGAAAGTACCGCTGCCAGGCTCCCTCGCTGATGACGAGGGCGTCGGACCCTGGCGCCTCGTCGCGAGTGTCGAGCGTGCGCCCGAGCAGCGCGTGTGCGCCGAGTATCGAAAAGAGGTTCGATGATACGAGTGTGCCGCTCAGCCGCGTCGATCCTTCCGGTGTCGGCATCAAGGTGGTGGGCGGGCTGATCGTGGAGGCGAGATCGGACAACGTCGTGCTTCGTGCTCGCCACTCCTCCATTTCCGACCAGCGCATGCTCGTCCGACGGAGGAGTGGGCCCCCTGCGGTCCTCGGAGCCGCGCGCTCGACAACGCGTACGAGCCGATCGGAGTCGCGATAGGGCAGGGGCTGCAGCAGCACGGTATTGACGATGCTGAAGACGGCGGTGGTGACACCGACGCCGAGGGCCAACGTGGTCACCGCGGCAAGCGTGAAGCTTCCGTTCCGCGCAAGCGACCGGATGCCGTACCGCACATCACGCCACGTGGCTTCCCAGGTCGCAGTCCAACCCACATCACCGACGGCATCCTTGACAGCCAGCGCGCTACCCATCTCGATCCGAGCGGTTCGCGTCGCCTCTTCGCGTGACATGCCGGACTGCATCTTGTGCGCGACAGAGGCTTCCAGGAAGGTGTCGAGTTCGTCACTCAGGTCGTCATCCGTAGCCTGCCCGCGGACGAACGCCCGTACGTCATGGAGGAATCGTCGGAATATGCGCATCACAGCTCCCCGAGAGAGGCTTTGAGCACGCGGGAGATGGCAGCCGTCTGACGCTGCCATTCCTTCGTGGTCCTGGCGAGCGTCTGGCGGCCTCGCCGCGAGAGAGAGTAGTACTTCGCGCGCCGGCCGTTCTCGGTGGTTCGCCACTCAGCAGCGATCTCGCCATCCCGCTCGAGACGCCGGAACGCAGGGAAGAGCGAACCGGCGTTGACATGCAAAGCCCCACGGCTGATCTGCTCTAGCCGTACACCAATGCCGTAGCCATGCATCGGCTCGAGGGCGAGCGTCCGCAGGATCAGCATGTCGAGCGTGCCCTGCACGAGCCCGCTTGGATTCTCGCTTTCGCCCATCGCGTCCCTCTTGTTCGTCTAGAGGAGAAGAGCCTGATGTCCTATATCTAGATCGTCAAGAGGAAGTCTGCAAGCAGAGCTGTGACCAACACGAGCGTAGGCCGATGGAATGAAGGTCCACCTACGCGCTTCGGTGGACAACCCTTCGCGTGGTTTGCCAACCGTAGCTCACGCTATCGTTGGCAGGCGTAAGCGAAGGTTGGCGGGCTGTCTGGGGACGATTTCCGCAGCTGGCCCCTCGTCCCAATACTATTCCTGCCGCAGGGCAATCATCGGATCGATGCGCGCGGCGCGGCGCGCGGGAACAACACATGCCAGTGCTGCTACCGCCACAAGAATCACGGAGACGGCAACGACAGTCGTGATGTAGTCGGGCCGAAAGCCGTAGAGCAGAGTACTTATCAGGCGCGATGCGATCGCCGCCAGGACGACACCGATGGCGAGTCCGGTGAGCGTCACACCCAAGCCTCGCCTGGCAAAGGAGAGCATGATCGCTTTGGAGGTCGCACCCAACGCCATGCGTACGCCGATCTCGTTGGTGCGCTGAGCGACGGCGTAGGAGAGCACGCCGTAGATGCCCAGCGCCGCGAGCAGCAGCGCGAGCAGCGCGAATGCGCTCAACAGCGCCGTGCTTTGTGAAGGCGTCGACAGCTGCCGATCGACGATCTCGTCCATCGTCTGGATGCGCGCAAGCGGCTGATTCTTGTCGAGCGACCAGATGGCCTGACGGACCGCCGGGATGATCGACGCCGGCTCGACCGCCGTTTGCACAACGATGCCGAGTTGGAGGCTGCCGATCTGGTCGCAGTGTTCGTGCAGCCGATAGACGGCGGGCTTCATGTCCTCCAACACGCCGGCTTCGCGAATCGGCTTCACGACGCCGACAATCGTGTACCAGTAACCTTTTTCACCTGTATCTCCAAACTTGAACCTCCGGCCGAGAGGAGACTGGCCTTGGAAATGGCGGGCGGCAAACGGCTCGTTGACGATGGCCAAGGGTAGCTTGGACGCCTGGTCCGTCGCGCTGAAGAATCTGCCTTCGTGCAAAGTCGCGCCGACCGTCGCGAGATAGCCGCGGCTGACGTTGCGAATGAGCGCGACCTGCTGCGGGATGCTGGATCTGGGCTGCCCTTCCAGCCAATAGAAGGTCGCGTCGGCGGCGTTCGTGAACGGAATGCGACTGATCGCACCGGCGTTGACCACGCCCGGAATGGCGCGCACGGCCTCCAACTCGGCGTTGATGAAGGCGACGCGCCGCGGGAACTCCTTGTAGCGGAACAACGGCGTCTCGAAGGTCAGGAGCCGTTGGCTCCTGAACCCCACATCGGTGTTGCGCAGATGCTGAAAGGTCTGGAGGAGGAGACCGCAGCATGTCAAGAGCACAACGGCGAGCGCCGTTTCGACGACGATCAGCGAATGCTGGAACCAGTGTCTGCGCGCGCCCGCGATGCCGCGTCCGCCATCGCGGAGTGCTTCCTGCGGAGCGACGTGTGATCCCCGTAGCGCGGGCGCGAGGCCGAACGCCAAGGCCGATCCGATAGCCGCGGCGGCGGAGAATGCGAGCACGCGCCAATCGAGCGTCAGGCGCGCGGCGCCCATGGCCTCAGGCACGAGCCGTTCGAGAAATCGCAATGCCGGAAGGCCGATCGCGAGTCCGGCCAGCGTGCCGAGCGCGGCGAGCACCAGGCTTTCGATGAGAAACTGGGACACCAGCCTGCCGCGCGCCGCGCCGAGTGCCGCGCGCACCGCGACTTCCCTGCCCCGCGCTGTGCCGCGCGAGAGCAGCAGATTCGTCAAATTGACGCAGGCGATCAAGAGGAGCGCACCCGACGCGCTCAGCAGCAGGATCAGCGCGGTCCGCGTTTTCCCGGCGATTTCCGCCCGCAGAGGCGCGACGATCACCGAACGGGGGCCGCGGAAGTTCTTCGCCGTTACCTGGAGACTCAACGCCGCCATGGACTGCTGTGCGTGATCTATGGTGACGCCGGGCTTGAGTCGCGCCACGATTTGGGCGTCATGCCACGTAAGGTTCGTCCGCATCCAGGGCGGGAACGACGCCGGCATCCACATGTCGATCTCGCGCGAGGGCATGAAGTAGAAGTTCCGCGGCATGACGCCGATCACTTCGTAGGGCTCGTCGTTGAGGGGATCGCACGCCCGACGATGTCGGATGCGCCGCCGAATCGGCGTTGCCACAGTCCGTGGCTGATGATGACGACCCGCACGCCCTTGTTGTCCTCGTCCTCGGTGAAGGCACGCCCGAGCATGGGCTGCACGCCAAGGACGCTCCAGAACGTCCACGTGACCTTCCGCGCGGGGACGAGTTCGGGTTCGCCGTGGCCGGAGAGCGTCGCGTCGGCCGGCTGGGTGCATGCGAGATCCGTAAAGACCGTATTGAGGCGGCGCCACTCGATCCACTCCGCGGGTGTGGAGTTGAACCTCGACGTGAGGTCGGTCCCGCCCGTTTCCCAGTCCCAGACCATCACGAGACGGTCCGCATCGGCGTAGGGCAAAGGGCGGACGAGCACCGCGTCGAAGACGCCGAACATCGCAGTCGTCCCGCCGATGCCGAGCGCGAGCGTCGCGATGGCGATCGCCGAGAACGCCGGATTACGTCGAACCTGCCGCAATCCATAGCGGACGTCCCGCCCGGCCACGTCCAGCCACGCCCCATGGCGGGCGCCGCGAACGCGTTCCTTGGCCTGTTCCATGCCTCCGAGCTGGACTGCAGCTCGACGGCGGGCCTCGGCGCCCGTCGCGCCGTCGCGGATCTCGTCGGCGGCTGCCATGTCGACAAAGGTCTGCAGCTCGTCGTTCAGGTCGCGCTCGGCCTGGTTCCGCCGGAAGATCCACCGCACGATCGAAGCAAGGCGATGCAGCAGTGTCATGCGCCCTCCAGAACACTGGCCACGGCGAACGAGACCCGGTTCCAGCGTGTGCGATGCTCTTCAAGCTGGCGCCGGCCGGAGGTCGTCAGCCGGTAGTACTTGGCCCGGCGATTGTTCTCGGTGGCGCGCCACTGCCCTTTCAGTTTGCCGTCCTGCTCGAGACGGTACAGCGACGGGAACAGCGATCCCGGATTGACGCGGAACTGATCGCGACTAAGTACGGCGAGTCGCTGCGAGATCCCGTAACCGTGCATCGGCTCGCGAGCGAGCATCGTGAGAATCATCAAATCGAGCGTGCCCTGGGGAA
Organism: Acidobacteriota bacterium; assembly: GCA_003222675.1. Lineage (GTDB taxonomy): Bacteria > Acidobacteriota > Vicinamibacteria > Vicinamibacterales > 2-12-FULL-66-21 > QHWT01. The sequence continues at coordinate 54,899 of QHWT01000058.1, forward strand.
TGTCGAGCTTCTCCACATCGCTCCTTTAGGAAATCCAGATGAAGGAGCGATGGTGGCATGGACTCATTTAGGGTGTCAAGAGGAGGACGCCGCGAAAGCAGGTTCCCACGTTTTCGAGCGTGGCGCTCGGCTGGGCGGATTCAACCAGCAGCTGCGGCAGCGGGCGCTTTCTCCACGGCTCCCGCACGCTGCCGGCAACAACTCTCTGGGATTCGAACACCGCGAATGCTTCGAAGCTACTGCTGGTGTTGGTCTCGCGCGAGTCGGGTTGAGCGGGCTGGCGACGGAGCGATTGAATCGCCTTTTTAGAACTCGAGAAACACCCGGAAAATGTGACTGTTGAAAGGCTCTGTGAGGGATGGCGGAGAGAGTGGGATTCGGACTCTCAGGCATCCTTTAGATTCTGTAACTTACAGAAACCACATTGCCGTGAATGCCAGGAATGCCGGCGATGCCGTCGACCCTTGCACGCTATTGCACGCCGGCAGAGCTGTTCGCCACGACTTTTCTCGACATCCCAAAGTGGCATATACTTATGTATACGGCGCGGTTTCACGGAGGCATCCCATCATGCAGCGACGAGCCAAGGTGTTCAGGAACAATCGGAGCCAGGCCGTACGGTTGCCGAAGGAGTTCCAGTTCAACACCGACGAAGTGTTCATTCGCAAAGAAGGCGAAGAGGTGATCCTGTCGCCCCGCCCCATGGATTGGGGGCCGTATCTCGATCGCGGTCCGATCGCGTCGGACGCCTTCATGGAAAACGTCGAGGACCTGCCCGTCCAGGAGTGCGAGCCCTGATGGCCCGCTACATGCTGGATACGGACACGTGCTCCTACATCATGAAGCGCTCGAACCAGACCGTTGTAAAACGGTTACGTGCTGTCGCTGTCGCGGACGTCTGCATGTCGGTCATGACCAAATCCGAGCTGCTCTACGGTGTTGAAGTGTCGCCGCGCCGAGAGCAGGATGCCACCGCGCTGCGGGCGTTCCTTCCGCACGTCGAAGTTCTCGAGTTTCCCGCCGCCGCCGCTACCCACTATGCCGCGATACGGGCTGACCTGAAGAAACGGGGCCAGATGATCGGAGCCAATGATCTCTTTATCGCCGCACATGCACACACTCTCGGACTCAGGCTCGTCACGAACAACACCGCCGAGTTCGGCCGCGTGAAGGGTCTGACGCTCGAGAACTGGACGCTTGCTGTTCGTCGCTCTCGTTCGAGAGAAGACAAATAGCTCGCGCCGATCTAACCGTCCCACGTGATGCGGCCCAAGCCGATCAAGCCCGAACAGCGTCTGGAGGTCAGCCTGATGGGCCGTGAGCGCGACCTGATCATTGAGCGGACGGTAATCGATCCTGAGTTGGAAGAGCGTCTCCGAGCCGCACCGGCGCTCGGATCGCGAATCGTCGTTCAGCTGACGCTCGACGAAGTGGACGATCTCGCCGGCCATGTTGCGGCCGAAGCGAATCATTGTACGGAGTCACGCGTGCGTCGAGCGCTCGAAGCTGTGTACGACCGACTTGCAGAAATTGAGGCCCGGTTCACGAATGAAGAAGCTGCGCCGGGCGCAGCAATCGAGGGGGGCCAGCCGTTCACTGCCAAGCAGGGGCAGTACCTCGCGTTCATCTACTACTACACCAAGATTCACGGCACGCCACCCGCCGAAGCAGACTTTCAACAATTCTTCCGTGTGACGCCGCCCGTGGTGCACCAGATGATCAAGACGCTGCAGGCACACGGATTCATCGACCGCGAACGTGGGAAGGCGCGCTCGATCAAGCTTCGCCTCACGAGAGCGCAATTGCCCGACTTGGAGTAGCGTCAGCTCTGGACGTGGGCAGCGTCCCGCGGATTGCGAGGACTTTAGGGTGGATGAATTCTCGGACATCTGGATAGAACAATGCGCGGCCGCACGCGACATCCGTGACGCGTGGGGAACACGCAAGGCCTTGGGGTACCTGGTCGGCGAAAAGTTCCTGAACTACATTCGGGCTTCCGACTCCGATCCCTCGTGGCGGCGAAGCTGCCGCTGTTCGCAGCGGAGGTCAGACGGATCTTCACCGCCGAAGAACTGCGCGCATACTTCGCAACGACCACGCGTGTCGGACCGGCTGCCCACATCGCGACCAATGAACAGTATCGGACGATGCGCGATGCCGGTGCGTTCGGCGACGATGTGGTCAGCGGAGCAGCGGACGCCATCCTTTTCGAGCGGGCACGAGTGCTTCTGATCGGTGGCGCGGCACCCGGCGGCTCTCTGTGAAGCGGCGCCGTTCATCAGCACGGCGGCGATCGATGGCAGGAACGAGCCCAAAGAACCTCGATTGCCTGGACGTGCTGAACGGGAACGAGGCCTCGGCAGTTCTCCGTGAGCTTCTATCGTCGCACCCGGAGCTCATTCCCGATGCCAGGCAAGCGGCCAACGCCCTGCTTGCGACAATGTCGTTCACGGCTATCGCTCTAGTGGGATTCGAGCTTGTACGTGTGGCGTATCTCACGGAGGGTCCGGCGCATTTCCTCGACCACTGTCATCTGTTCGAGCGTAGCCTTCAGACTCTCGGTGGTTGCGCGCACTGAATCCACCGCGGCCTGACGGGCGTCCTCGGCCGCGTGCCGCGCCTCTTCGCTGGCTGCTCGCGCCGTCTCCGCAGCCTGTCGTATCTTTTCTTGTCCTTGACGAAACAGTTCAGCCGTCTCGCGATGCTGGTCGCGGACCTCGCGAAACTCCTCAGCAAGTCGCCTTAACTGCTCCGCCTCGTCCCTGGCAGCTTCCGCGAAGACGACCTGCGCTTTTGCGTACGTGCGGTCGTCTTCGGGATACTCACCGCCGTTGTCGGCCTTCGATCCGGCGCCGTGCAGCCGCGAGGGCTGCTCGGGGGGAAGGCGTTCGTTTGCCATGCGATGTTTAGTTTGACCTTCCCTGCAGCGTACCAAAGAGGTCGCAGGGGCGATGTCTCTAAACGCACATCGAAGACCTCGTGCGAGAGGGGGCGAGTGCTCGATCCAGTACACCATCGACCAGCTGACGCGCGAACTCTTCTTGTACCAGTTCAGGTAGCTCCGATTCCTCGAGTCGGCGCCGAGGAGAGTGACACGCCCTCTTTGCTTTGTTTCAACGTGCGGTGGGGCAGCTTGGGATACGGCGTTGCAGAGCGAATCGAGCAACGAAGGCTTTGGCCTGATGCGTCGACAACCGGCCGTCGATCAAAGCGCCGCACCCGCTAAGCATCGGCGGGTGTACGGAGCGCCACGAAACGACGAGGCGAGAGCCCACGGTGTTTACGTTGTCTTCTCGTCGGTCGACGCGCGGCGAAAATGAAGCAGGTCTCGCAGGTTCTGCAGTTCTCGGTAATAGTAAAGGGCCGTCGGCCGTTTGCGCGCGAATCGCAGCTTTTTGAGAAACTCGATTTCTTCCGTGGTTGCATCGCCCTTCAAGGAGGGATCCTGAAGGAACGCCTGAAACCCCGCCTCCTGGTCGCCCGCGGCGGCTTCCCGTTCGACGAACTCAAATCTCTTCAGCTGCCCGGGCGCCAGACGGCGGTTGAGTACGATCTCCATTCCGAACGTCGCGAGGTCGATATCATCACACCTCCGCGCCGGTCATGACGAAAGACTGGGATGACGGAGTAGTTTGGCCGAGTCACAAAACACCGCTGCTGACGTCATCCGCGGCGCGCCGCCTTCGCTCTCCCACCGATAGACGTCGATCCAGTCGGGATCCCACGGTGACTGATCGCGCGAGTTGGCGACGACCCTCGGACGTTTGCGAGATCTCGCGATCACGCCGACACGATGCTGAGTCATAACGATGAGGACTGGCGTTGCCAGAGTGACCAGGAGGAACAGGAGCAGCCAGGCCCCCCCGATCACACCCAATCCCGTCAAGCCGAACAGTCCGAGGGTGGTAAGCCATATGAAGGAAGGAGATTTATATGTATTGGGCATGGAAGAGTACTCCGTTACCACTGTACGCGGATACGACGGACCGGGATGTTCAGAACGGTACAGCCCGATGGTCCGTGGAGGTGGGAGTAGCCGCCGATCGTTTCCCAACCAGAAACCACACGCATTTCGGGTGGGGCGCCTCGCGTTAGCAATGTCTGTTACGAGGATGGGATGGAGACGGGTCGCCAGCTCGCGCGAGAACCATCGAGTCCCCCTCAAGGCGGGGGATCGTCTGGGGCTTATCGCCGCGGCTCGGCAGATGGTGTGCGTTCGACGGCCGGCGCGTGTGGCCATCACGTCGCGAGTGATGGAGCGCCAGGCCGCAAACGAGAGCGATAGAGACGCATAGACGGAACGGTCAACGTGACGGCGATTGAAGGGAACAGTCACATGGGCGCAAACGACTCTATTCGTTGGCTCTGACGATTTACCTAGTGGCCGCACTGGTGTGATGGGCTGTCCTCGTCCCTGGGTGGATCTCGCGCGCCACACTCGGCTCGATCGTGGCGGTGGGATTTGGATTGGGCGCGGTTTCTCTGATGACATTACGCGCGGGGTGCTCGACCCGCTCCGTCACACACGTGCTCTACGAAACGGAAACCGAGCCGCGCACCCCCGTCAAGGCCGCGCACGCGCCGTGTCCATGGCCCGCCCGTAGGCGTCCTGGTGGCGGTCAACTTCTCTCCGGCACACAGATTTCATAAACGTTCGGTAATGTACGTGCCGGCGTACTGGTGACGTGGCGTTATCCGCCGGTGCCGGGCGAAGTGTCTGCCGCCACCTGCGGGCCCCCACCGGGCGATCCAACTCGCCCTGCCTGTGGTTGATGCGCTCGTACCGCGCGTAGGGCGCGAGGCGGAGGCCTGCGAGCTCCAGGGATTGTCTGTGGACGGAGCCGTTTCGTTGCGCACACGGCATTACCCATGCGAGTGCGCGACACCTCGGCGCCGCCGAGCCGGGACGCCACTTCTTGCCCCGCGACGACGGACGGTTGGTAGACCGCGAACCGGTCACGGCCGAGTGCCTTCGCCTGGTACATGGCGAGATCGGCTGCTGCCATGATCTCCATATTGGTGAGGCCGTCGAAGAGCGCGACGCCGACACTGGCCGTGACGGGAACGTGATGTTCGGCCGGCATCACTGTTAGACGGCGGAGTGCCTTCACGATACCCTCCGCGACGTTCTCCGCCTTGGCGCCGTCGACTCTGGGCAGAATCATCCCGAACTCGTCGCCGCCCAGCCGTCCGAGCACGTCAGTGTCCCGCATCCGGCCCCGCAGCGTTGCGGCAACAGTCTTGAGCAGATCGTCCCCTATTTTGTGGCCAAACCGGTCATTGACCGCTTTGAAATGATCGACGTCGAGCAGCAGCATTGCGCCGCCGCCGTCACCATAGCGGTCCGCAAATTTGATCTCCTGCACCAGCGCCTGCTCGAAGCGCCGGCCGTTGTATAACATGGTCAGAAAATCATGATCGACGAGATGTTCCAGACGCGCTTCGCGTTCCTTGCGCGCTGAAATGTCCTGAACCTGCGCGATGAGGTGTAGCGGTCTGCCGACCCTGTCGCGAACGAGCGAGACACTCAACAACACCCATACGGAATGACCTGAGGCGTGTTGGTACCGCTTCTCGACGTGATAGCTCGGGATGCGGCCTTCGAACAGATCTCGCTTTTCGGGTTCGTCGATATCGGCGTCCTGCGGATCCGACAGGTCGCGAAACGCGTGCAGGCGGATCTGCGCATTTGTATATCCGGTGATCCGGCACAGCGCCTCATTCACGTGCGACATCCGACCGGACATGTCCACCAGTGCCATGCCAATCGGCGCGTCGCTGAACGCACCTTCCAAGACACTTCGCATCGCGGCTCAGGATCTCATACGTCCGCACGGGGCGATGTTCACAATGAGACACTTCGATTCACTCGGGGGACGCCATCCGTGCCGACAGTCATCGTGATGCGTCAACTTCGTGAGCGCGCACAATGAAACGGTCCGGCGCCGGACCAATATAAGAAAAGGGAAAGCACGTGATCAGCGTCAGCGAACGTTCGTTCGTCGGCTGAATCACCTCGAGGTCAGTCGGTCGCACGACTGCCGCCCATTCCACTAAGTACTCGAAATCGTCGGTGCGGGTTTTCAACGTGATCGCGTCGCCCGCGCGAACTCGATTCAACGGCCGGAAGAACGTGTCGCGATGGCCCGCGAGCACCACATTGCCAGGCGCGCCGGGCAGCGCAGTGCCCGTAAGGTGCCCGACCGCACGTTGAAGAATAGCAGGCGAATTGCCCTGCGCGACAATCGCCCGCAGCCCAAGACGCGGGATCTGAATCTCGCCGATGACTCCGCCATCAGCGATCGTTTGTGTGGACGACGATGGATCCGATCTCGCACGCTCCAGTCGTCGATGCTCGATCGCCTGATAGGCCTGGATATCGATGGCGACGTAGCCGGCGTAGCCGAGCCCAAGCAGACCCGCCATGAGGCACACGCGAGCGGGGAGCAGCGGGATCACACAGCACTTCCTCAGGCCCGCCGCAGTCCGGCGGCGCGACAGCCAGATTTCCTACGCGCTGGATCCGCGGCGGAGTCTGCCAAAGATCAGCAGGCCGAAGGCCACACCGATGGACACAACACTGAGCAACACGATCAGCGGCAGCGCGCTGGCCGTCTGTGGCAGGCGAGCAGCGTGGCTCGTCTTCTGCACAGGTCGGGTGACGCCAGCAGTGCCCGTTGCCGACACACGCGCCACGACATTCGGCAGAGCCCTGGTCTGGATGACGGCAGCGATTGGTGCGTCTTTCTCGTCGGGTGTCACGGCCACGATCGGCACCGTCTCAAGATCGGTGAGGCTGAGGCTCGTGACGTCGACGGCAATCGCCGGCACGACGGCCTTCGACGCGTTCGCCAACTGCACTGAGTTCTTGTTCCGTTCGTCCGCCCGAACACTGGTCGCCAGGACGAACGCGAGCACCGTCACCGCCACCAGAATCCAGATTGTTTTCTTGATCATCACACTCATCTCATTTGAACAACACTCGAAGGGGCCCGCGGTCACGATCGTAGGTCACGTGCGCGATGGACGCGTGTACCGGATCGCACACGCGACGTCGTTGCCTTGAAAGGTGGCACACACGACACCCAAGCGGTCAGTCTGATGTGCGCTCGAACACGACCACTTGTGCCGGTAATCTAGGTGTGGCGGTCCTGTCGGCCTGCATCCAGGACAGCGACTGCGGGGATGGAGAGTCCGGATCGGCATTCGCCCACCACGCTTGCTCGACGCGAGCGACGTCCGGCAGCGCGAAACCGAGCAGATCTTCCATTTCGGTAAACGTCAGGACGACGGTGTCCGCGTATCGATCGTGCAGGTATTTATAGAGAGACCGAAACTCCGCCGGCATGGCGAACAAAGACGAGGCTGGCATCGTCATCGGCGTCCACCCTTCCGAAAGCCGGCGATGACGAGTGCAGCAAGTTTCATGCAACGCCTCAATCGTGCAGAACGACGCTGAGCAGCGAGCTGTTGATCTTGAGGGGGTTCTCGCCGTTATATTCGATGAAGCCGAGCTTCTTGAACTTGTTCAAAAAGAAGTTCACCCGCGAGCGTGTCGTGCCGATCATCTCCGCGAGCGTTTCCTGTGAGATCCTTGGCATCATGCGGGCCGGCTTGTCCTGCTTCCCGTAGCGCGCTAGCAGCAAGAGGGTGCGCGCCAACCGCTTCTCGCTCGAGTTGAACAGCTGATCGATCAGGTCCTCTTCGATGCGGATGTTGCGCGACAGCATATGTGCGATGAACCGGTCGGACATCGTATGTTGCCGGTGTAGCAGCTGAACCATCTTCTCTCTGTCCACGAGGAGGATCACGCTCTGGGTGATGGCCGTTGCGCTGGCCATCCGGAGCGACTGACCCGCGAGGCACCCCTCGCCAAAGAAGTCTCCGGGGCCGAGCATCGCCACGATCGCCTCCCGGCCAGCCTTCGACAGCACCGACAGCTTGACGCCCCCGGCCTGGATGTACATGACATGCTTGCAGGGATCTCCCTGCGCGAAGATGACATCATCTCGCCCGTACCGGACGACCTTTCTCGCGAGTCCCGCGGAATCCAGAAACACCTGGGCGTTGAACGGCAGCATCGCGCGGGTCAAATCGCTCGTCGCTTTTCGGGGTTCCATGCACTCAGCATGACACGCGACGCCGTCGGCGCCTGTGCACAAGTGAACAACTCCAGTCTCCGAATCGCGCGTTCACTAAAACCGTGAGTGGACCGGTCGGATCTGGGCCAGCCCGATCAGTGGACGCGCTCCGGCTGTGCGTCGCACCGCAGCTATTGTCGATCGGCCTCCGTCCTGCGCCATCATCTGATGGCCCGTCGCGCGATGCGCCGGCGCTTCGCGCGACGAAATCCATCGATCATCCCGTGAATTCGCGCAAAGTGCTCCTCGGCCCCGGTGATGTCGATTCTCATGGTCGCAGAGTACCCGGGACCGCACGGCCAGCGTGTCCCGGATTGCACAGAAGCCAGTCACTCAAGAGAATGTTCTGGTTTGCACCGCCGCAATACCCGAGGAGACGTTGGGGTCCGCAGTTCGCCGAAGGCAGTCAGCAAACGTTGTTCTTGACTTGGGCTCGACCGTTGCTTTTCGACCTCGATAAAGGACGGATCCTAGTAAATACCTGAAGTCACTGTAGCCCGCATCAGAACATGCCACCACCCATGGCGCCCGCCGACATCGCCGGGTGCTGATGCTTGTCGGGAATCTGCGCGATGACGGCTTCGGTGGTGAGCAGGAGCGACGCAATGGACGCCGCGTTCTGCAGCGCCGAGCGAACCACTTTGGTGGGGTCGATCACGCCTGCCTGCACCAGATTCTCGTACTGCTCCGTCTGTGCATTGAAGCCTTCGTCGTCCTTCATCTCTTTCACGCGCTCGACCACGATCGAGCCCTCGTGACCCGCGTTCGTGGCGATCCAGCGCAGCGGCTCCTCGAGTGCCCGGATAATGATGGTCACGCCGATCTGCTCGTCAGCAGGGAGGGTCAGGCCCTTAAGCACTTTCGATGCACGCAACAGCGCCACGCCGCCGCCTGGAACGATGCCCTCTTCGACGGCCGCCTTGGTCGCGTGCATCGCGTCCTCGACGCGCGCCTTCTTTTCCTTCATTTCGGTTTCGGTGGCGGCTCCGACCTTGATGATCGCGACACCCCCAACCATCCGGGCGAGTCGCTCCTGCAGCTTCTCGCGATCGTAATCGGATGTCGTCTCCTCGACCTGCGTGCGCAAGTGCTTGACGCGGCCCGCGATCGACTCCGCGGTGCCGGCACCTTCCAGGATCGTCGTGGTGTCCTTGTCGATGGTGACCTTCTTTGCCTGACCGAGGTCTTCCATCCGGATGTTCTCGAGCTTCAATCCTAGGTCCTCGGTGATGGCCTTGCCGTTGGTCAGGACCGCCATGTCTTCGAGCATTGCCTTGCGGCGGTCTCCGTAGCCCGGCGCCTTGACGGCGGCGACCTGCAGCGTCCCCCTCAGCTTGTTGACGACGATCGTCGCCAACGCGTCCCCGTCGATGTCCTCCGCGATGATCAGCAACGGACGGCCGGCGCGCTGGATGAGTTCCAGCGCGGGCAGGAGATCCTTCATCGAAGTGAGCCGCTTTTCGTGGATGAGAATGGCCGGATTGTCCAGTACGACCTCCATCCGTTCCGAATCGGTTATGAAATACGGCGATAGATACCCCCGATCAAACTGGAACCCCTCGACGACATCCAGAGTCGTGTCGATGCTCCGGGCTTCTTCGACGGTGATGACGCCGTCCTTACCGACCTTGCCCATCGCTTCGGCGATGATCCTCCCGATGGTCTCGTCATGGTTCGCTGAGATGGTGCCGACCTGCGCGATCATCGATCCGGTGACCGGCCTGGATATCTCCCTCAACTGATTGGTGATCGCTTCAACGGATTTGTCGATGCCCCGCCTGAGGGCCATAGGGTTGGCCCCGGCGGTGACGTTCTTCGCGCCTTCGCGATAAATTGCCTGCGCCAGCACGGTGGCCGTCGTGGTGCCATCGCCAGCAGTGTCCGACGTCTTGCTCGCTACTTCCTTCATCATCTGCGCGCCAAGGTTTTCGAGCGGATCCCTGAGCGTGATTTCCTTCGCGACGGTGACGCCGTCCTTCGTAATCGTCGGAGAGCCGAACTTTTTCTCCAGGATGACGTTGCGTCCTTTGGGCCCGAGCGTCACCTTGACGGTGTTCGCCAGGTGGCCGACCCCGCGCAAAATAGCCTGGCGAGACGCGTCGCCGTACACAATCTGGTTTGCCATTAGAGGCTCCGTTCTTGAACGGCGAGGACATCGTCTTCTTTCATGATCAGGTATTCGACACCGTCCAGCCTGATCTCCTGACCGGAGAATTTGCCGAACAGGACGGTATCTCCAGCTTGGACGTCGAGCGGAATACGCCCGCCATTCTTGCTGGTGGTGCCGACACCTGCCGCGAGGACCTTGCCGCGTTGCGGTTTTTCCCTGGCGGAATCTGGAATGATGATCGCGCCAGGGTGCGGCGCCGATTCGTCGAGGCGCTCAACGATGATGCGATCGTGCAGTGGTCTGACATTCATGGCTGTGAACTCCAAACTGGCGTGAGTGCGGGGGCAAATTCGAACGCGCCGCGAACGAGGGACCGCCGCTCGATTTCGATGACGACGTGGAATAATGTGATGAATCATGCACGCTCCGACAGGTGGCACGAGTTGGGCCGTCGGCGCGGACCCTTAAAAGTGGGATCCTCGATTCGCTGGCTGGCTCGGAGAGAAAACCTGAGCGAAGTATACGCGCGAACGTGCGGCACACTGTGTGCGCAATTGCACACGCCGGATAGTTCGCGATCGCCGATCGTCTGAACGTGATATGCTGAAGCTCCTTTCCTGAAGTTCCCCGGCCGACACCAGCCGCCGAGCTCACCAAAGTGACTGGCGCCGTTCAAGTCCGCTTTCGCTCCAGCCTCGCTTTCCAACGGTGCACATCGGAAGGGTTCGGCCAATGACAGCGACCGCATTAAAACCTATTCACCTCGGCACTTACCCTGCCGCATGGAATCGCGTCGCCGCCGACGAGGGTGGAGTGCGTAAGGACGTCGCGGCCGTCAGCCGCACTGCCGTCGCCACGCAGTCTGGACGTGTGCGCGCCGTCGGCCGCGACGAAGATGTCGACGTCAGTTCTTCGATGTGGTCGTGGACCACGCTCTTAGACGGCGTCGTGTTGCTCGGTGTCGTCTGGAGTATCCCGGTTGCCGTGTTGGTCGTTGGGAGCTCTGTCGCGCTCGCGATTACATTCCTGCTCTGGCTCGTGCGACTCGCGCTGAGCGCGTTCTGAATGGAAGGAAAGCAATGCTCGTTCTTGCGTTCGGTCTCGTATTGACCGCAGTGCTGTTCATCCAACTGGGATTTCGTCGGGGGTTCGGTGCGGCGACTATGGGATCGATGAGCCCTCAATGGATCGCCGCCCTCCGGGCGTCGCAACAAGCGTCGTCAACATGAGAACGAGCACATTCGGCCGCACTGTCGTCGTTCCGCTATCGCTGGTCGCCCTGGCTCTCACGGGATTCAGCGCACCGGCCATCGCGATCCAGTCCATGCTCGTGCTCTTGGCCGTTGGCGCGCTGGTTTCGTCGTGCTTGCGCTGACGAGATCGTGGCATAGCTCGAGACGCATCCGTCCGCTCGCACGGATGGACGATGTAGTCCAGATTGAATCGTACCGGGTTTATCGGAGGGCCCATTCCGAGAGAGGATGGAGCCCATGGCACGACCCAGCAAGTACTCCCCGGAGTTGCGTGAGCGCGCAGTCCGGATGGTTTTTGATCACGCCCATGAACATCCGTCG
>QHWT01000035.1:0-445 GCA_003222675.1 Acidobacteriota bacterium
CCACGCGCTGGCGTGGCTCGAGACAGTTCGATCGTTCCGCTTCTTCTGTTGGATTCATTTTTACGACGCGCACTCGCCGTACAACCCGCCGGAACCGTACCAAACCAGATTTGCTCGTCGGCCATACCTCGGCGAGATCGCGTTCGTCGACTCGCAAGTCGGCCGGATCCGAAGCTTTCTGGAAACGCACGGCCTGCTCGATCGAACCGTGATCGTGGCCGTGGGGGATCACGGCGAGAGCCTCGGCGATCACGGCGAGAGCACGCACGGATTCTTCGTCTACGACTCGGTCCTTCGTGTTCCGCTGTTGATGCGGACGCCGTACGACGCGCTGCGCGCGCGCCGCGTGACAGACCTCGTGCGCAGCGTCGACGTGGCGCCGACGCTGCTCGATTTGCTCGCGATTCCGTTCGATGGCCGCATCGACGGACAAAGCGTCGTCCCT
>QHWT01000035.1:483-1085 GCA_003222675.1 Acidobacteriota bacterium
ACCCGCGATACCACTTCGGCTGGGGGGATCTCCGCAGTCTGACGGAAGGACGTTTCAAGTACATCGATGCGCCGCGACCCGAGCTGTACGATCTGGTCCAGGATCCAGGCGAGACGCGGAACATCTACGCGGATCGCCGGCCGCTGGCCGACCGGATGGCTGCCTCTCTCCAGTCGATGGATTCGGCGCGCGACGAGGGCCCGAAACCGAAAGTCGACCTCGATCCGGACGCCCGCGTGCGGCTGGCAGCGCTCGGTTACGTCGGAACGTTTGCTGGAGGACCATCACGCGGGCCCCAGCGCCTTGCAGACCCGAAAGACAAGATTGACGTCTTCAATCTGCTCGTCGACGCGCGCGAGAAGCTCCATGACGCGAACGCCTCGGAGCGGGGGCTCGCGACGCTAAGGCAACTCGTCGCAACAGATCCGGAGGTGATCGACGCGTGGGTGATGCTCGGGAACCAGTACGCGCACCGCCACGAATTTAATCGCGCCCTGGACGCGCTTCGCCGCGCGCTCGCGCTGAAACCGGACTACGACCTGGCCGTGTTCAACCTAGCGGGCGTGTATCGCGGGATTGGGCGCGACGAGGAGGCACTGCTC
>QHWT01000035.1:1167-5987 GCA_003222675.1 Acidobacteriota bacterium
GGAACTGCAAGTCGCGCTGGATCTGCAGCCCGCGATGGCCGCCGCCAGAAACACGCTCGGGGCGCTCCGTCTCAAGCAAGGCGACCTGGACTCCGGTGAACGGGAGATTCGAGCGGCGCTGTCGCAGAATCCCGATCTACGCCTCGCGCATTTCAATCTGGCGCTTGCGGCGGAGCGGCGAAACGATTTGAACACGGCGATTGCCGAGTACAAGAAGGAAATCGACTCTCATCCGGGAAGCTACATGGCCGAATTCAACCTCGGCAAAGTCTTCGAGACACTGGGCAAAGTGTCGGAGGAAGAGGACGCGTTCCGGGCGGCAGTCAACAGCAATCCCGCATTCGCGGAGGGACATCTGTTTCTCGCAAAGCTCCGTCTCGATCGCGGCGATCTTGACGAGGCAGTCCAGCTCGCGCGGCGCGGCATCGAGCTGAACCCTGAGGCCGAGTTTGCGCCGCTCGGTCACTTCGTGATCGCGGATGCGTATACGCGTCAGGGACGCGGCGCCGATGCGTCGCGCGAGGCGGCGGAGGGCCGCCGGCTCGCGGCGCGTGTGAAAGTGCACTGATCGCCCCACGCGATTTACGGAAGCAGCCTCGCTCGGTAACTGCGGCTGAGTCGTAGCCTCGCGCCCGTGGTGAGCATCACACTGAAGTCCCCTTGCGGCAACGCCTCGATCGCGCGAACCCGGTCGGCATTCACGATAGTGGTGCGGTGGATGCGCACGAACTTTTCCGGATCCAGGGCAGATTCAAGCTCCGATAAGGTGTGGCGCACGAGGAACGAGCGCTCGTGTGCGTGCAGTTCGACATAGTCACCGGCCGAGCTGATCCAGTCCACTTCATCCGGGCGCAAGACGATGAAGCGGCCGCCGTCTTTTGCCACCAATCGAGCGAGCGACCGGCTCGGGCTCGTCTCGCGGGTCGATTCGCTGCGTCCGGCCGACAAGACCTGGCGCGCGCGCTGAAGGGCTGCTTGAAACAATCTCGGCGTGATCGGTTTCAGTAGATATCCGACCGCGTTCGCTTGAAATGCTCGCAACGCATAATCATCGTACGCCGTTACGAAGATGACCGCGCACGTTGGTGAGACGGCCTTTTCAAGCACTTCGAATCCATCGGTCCCGGGCATCTGAACGTCGAGGAAGATCAAGTCGGGGCGGAGCCTCGATACTGCGGACACCGCCAACGCTCCATCGGCCGCTTCACCGACGACTTCGATATCTTTCTCGGATTCGAGCAGCAGACGGATGCCTTCGCGGATGAGCGGCGAATCGTCGACGATTAGCGTCCGGATCATCACGACACCGCCTACTCTTCGTACGACGGGACCGTCGCGTCCGAGGGCTCGTACGGGATCGAGATCGAGACGCAGCCGCCGCCTGTAATCGCGTCATCACCCAACTCGAGCCGAAAGGCGCTGCCGTACGTCCGCTGCAGCCGTCCGCGGGTGTTCGCCAGCCCGATGCCGTCGCGGTGCTGCATCCGGCCGAATCCAGGGCCGGAATCGGCCACGCGCAAGTCCAGCGTGCCGTTGACGCGGGTTGCCGCGAGCGCGATCGTACCGGAGCCCTGACGGCACGCGACGCCGTGAACGATCGCATTTTCGATGACAGGTTGGAGCAGCATGCTCGGGACGAGGGCGCGCAACGTATCAGCATCGATGTGGCGTTCGACGTGGAACCGGTCGCCGAGCGACAACTGCTGAATAGCGAGGTACTCCTCCAGAAACTCGAGTTCCGATGCCAGCGTCACCTTTTGAGGCCGTTTCGAATCGCAGGTGACCCGCACCAGATTGCCGAGGTGACCGAGCGTCTCCACGACACCGTTCTTATCGCCCTTCAGCGCAAGAACAGAGATCGCCTGCAGCGTATTGAAGAAGAAATGCGGGCGCATTTGCGCCTGCAGCGCCTCGAGCTGGGCCTGCGCCAGGCTCGTTTCGAGATGCGCCTCCGATACCTGCCGCCGGTGCAGTTCCGAGTAATGCCGCGCGATGTAGGTCGCCCCCACGATCGCCCAGTAGGCCAGGAAGTCCGAGGCGAAATTCATGCGCATGATCCGGAATAGCCGTGATGCAAAGGGCAGCTCCGGGCGGAGGCTGATGAACGGCGCGCCTGCCACGAGCAGCATATGAACATAGGCGAAGACGAACCCGCCTACGACGTGCGGCAGCACGGTGCGCCACTGATGCAGATCGAGTCGGTACCGCCCCGCCAGCGCAATCGCCAGGGGAAGCGCGACCAGGTACGTGATCCAGAACTCGGGAACGCCGACGAACAGGTACGTCCAGGAGAGGTGAAGGCCCTCGCCGACACCGCCGACGTACGTATGGATGATGTCGAGCACACACAAGCAGACGATGAGCGCCAGGATTGTTTTCAGTGCATTCGCATCGATACGGAGCGGTCCGAGCGTCATCTCACAAATCTGCGATCGAGAGTTGAGCGTCTGCGTGCCGCCAGGCGCGTCGAAACATCGCGTGTGCGCGTTCGGCATCGACGGTGCGACGCATGGCAAGGAGCGCCTGCCATAGTCCGAACAGCGATCGGCCGTTCCCCGGATTTCTCGCCAGATCGGCCCGGAACACGCGTTCCGCTTGATCAAACTGGCGGGCCGCGAAGAGCGCCGCGCCGAGCGACTCACGAGTCGGGTAGTAGAAAGGCGGCGGCTCATGATAGTCGAGCAGTTCCTCGGCGGCGACGGCCTGTCGCCACGACTCGACGCTGGCCGTCAGACCTCGTTCAGCCTGGATGAACCTGGCCGCCAGAACGGCACGAAACACCGCGACGACGCGCTCGATCGGGTTGCCGCGGAATGTAGCGGTCGCCGGCATATATGCGGCGGCGGCGTCGAACGCATCGCGTTCCTGCCGCGCCCGCGCCGACTGATCGAGCGCAAGTGACGCCTGCGCGCGTGCAAAGCTGGAAAGCATCAACGCGAACGGATCATCGCGTGATGGAGCACCGAGCGCAAGTACCTCCGTCCACGCGTGAAACCGCATGAGGACGACGGCGAGCGGCGCGGAAAACCGTTGTGGAGTCAAGTCGCCGGCAAGCCCTGCTTCCACCCGGGCGAACTCACGCGCCGCGCTCTGGGCTTCCGCAAACCGGCCGTCGAACGCGTCGGCGACGGCGAGGGATTCGAGATCGTGTATGTAGTACATGGCGCCATCGTCGCCCGGCGGATTGTGTTGCAGGTACCAAAAATCGGCCGACACCGCGCGCGCGTTCATGCGAATCGACGCGTCATAGTCGCCGACGCGCATGTATACATGGGACGGCATGTGAAGCAAATGTCCGATCCCTGGAACCAGCGTTTCCAGTCGCCTTGCGCTTTCCAGAGCCCGCATCGGCGTCGTCGAGCCCTCGACTGCGTGGATGTACAGATGATTGGCGCCGACGTGCATCGCATCTCGATGCAGAGTCGATTCGAGCACGGAGACGATTTCATCGTCTTGCTCCGGCGTGCGCGGTCGGATCTGGAGGAGGCTGTCGGCGTACAGGACGGAAGCATCCAGATCGCCGTCGAGAGTGTGAGCTAACCCACGCATCTTGTCGGCGTACGCGCGTGCGTTGACCTGACCGTCGACCGTGCAGTATCGAGCGACGACAGCGTCCGCGTACCTCCGCTCACCGCTATCGGCCGCCAATCTGACCGCATCGCGCGATGCATCGCATGCCGCGCGCACGTCGCTGGGCGTCGCATCCATGTTGAGGTTCGGTCCGCGCGCAAGCGCGATCCCGACCTGCGGCATCGCCGCGCGCGGATCCAGCGTCGCGGCGCGCGCGAACGTTCGCTGTGCCGCATCTCGATTGAACCCGTAGTACATCGTCAGCGCTCGATCGAACAGGTGTTGACCTGGCGCGCTGTCGGTGGAAATCCGGTGGTGAAGGGTGCCGAGGGTGGCGGGGAACGACGGCACGCCATCGGTGGCATTCGGAAGATGTTGGTGTGGTCCGGCGGAGCGCGACGCGCCTGAAGGCGGACTAACCACGAGACCGACGACAAGCACGGGCAGTCCGATTTGGGCGAGCATCTGTAACTGCTGTCGGGCCATGCGCGTGTTTCCGCGTTCGGAGACTATCCGCACGATCGACGCGAGTCAAGGCGCCAACGCCTCGGTCCTTTGTGCGGTATCCGACCCACAGGTCGCCCCTTGCAAGAACTTGCAAGACTTTCGGCAACACCCGTCCACAATCGGTATCGGACGATCATGATGCCTGACAGCCGACCCCGATTTTCCGGGGTCGGCTGCGTGTACGGTGCACAAATTCGATCCAGCTCACGCCGCGCGCTCATATTCGTGCAACAGTCCGCCGAGACGGTCGCGGCGTTTCACTGCCATCGGTCGCGTGCCCGCCCAGTTCTCAATCGCCGGTCGGCCGTTCGGCGGCGCGAGGTCCAAGCTGCGGTGAGGTCGATAGCCCTTGTACCATCTCGAACGGCATCATCAAGGAATCGGGAACGCGTTGATCGCTGGTGTACCGGCGACCAGAGCTGGAGCGATCCGTCGTCGACCGCGCCTGGGCGGACTGCTCAATTACTACGAGCGCGCGGCATGATTGTCGGTTCGGCTGATGAGCGGGACATTACGCGCTGATGACGAGGAGTCGCTGCGTCATCGCATTCTGATCTGCGACCGCGACCAGAAATGAAGCGCACCGGTGCGGCAGTTCTTGGCCGAGGCGGAGGTTCGTGTGGTGCAGACACCGTTTCAGATAGGGCCAACTTGCACCGATGACCACTTCTGGTCATAATGTGACTATGAGAGAGGTGCGGATTGCCGAACTGAAGGCACGGCTCAGCGAGTACTTACGCGCT
>QHWT01000017.1 GCA_003222675.1 Acidobacteriota bacterium
CTTCGATATCGTCGTCTGGGAAACGCCCGCGTAGCTTAGGGGGATTCATTTCTGTTCCAACATTCGACGAAGCGTTCTCATGCCTCGTGCGCGAATCTGCCGCACGTTGGCCGGAGTCGTGCCCAAGCTCGCGGCCAGTTCGTTCATCACCGCGTTAGGTAGCCGCTGCTGTGCCTTTCCCGGCTGGTACCAAAAGCTAGTCACCCTCAAGACTTCCTGCTCTCGCGCCGACAACTTCGCCAACGCGGCCGCAAACCGGTCGAGTTCGGGTGTCAACCCATCACCTCCATATTCAACGGCCTGGTCGTGCTTTTCCTCCAACTCTGTTCCTTCCATAAAAACGACCTGGGGTTGCCCGCGGAAGCCGTCGCGAATGATGTTCTCCGCGATTCCGCCCAGCCACGCTCGTGCACGTCGACGTGAGCCGTCTACACCAGCGGCAGCATCGGCGCGGTATGTGCTCGCTCGCTCGTAGGCACGTATAAATGTTTCCTGCACGACGTCTGTGATTCGCGCATCGCCGATCTGATGAGCGCGCGCTCGGACGAGGACGTTATAGAGGTACGCCTTGTGCCTAGAATAGAACTCTTCCCACGCCGCCAACCCTTGCGGCGTATGGCAGCCGCCCGCCATGATCCGTAGCAGCTCGTCGTCGCTGTCCGCAGACGTCAACTTCTGTTCCCCAATGGGGCATCTTCCCTAATCGTCGCCAGGCCGAGCCTCAGTACCTTTACGCGGAAGCGTGACAGACCGAACCTCCTACCCGAACACTTGTCACGCTTACACGTAACCCAAACAGCAGCCGGTTCTGCGAGCGGGGCGAACTTCCCGCTGCAGCACGGACAATCCAGAAAGCGCAGGTCTGTAATGGAATACCAAGTCTACAAGGATGCGGCGGGTCAGTATCGGTGGAGACTGGTGGCCGCTAATGGCCGCCGTATCGCCGACTCCGGTGAAGGGTACAACAACAAGTCCGATTGTCTGGCGGCGATCAACCTCGTGAAGGGATCCGCGAATGCGCCGGTGAAGGACCTCACTACCACGGCGGCGGCGCGCTGGTGATGGGAACCGGCCCGGCACGGATCCGGGGCGTCGCCCTGGCGCTCCGGCGCCGTGCCGGTCCGACGATCATGTCTCAGATGCGACATGGTCCCGCATGTCGCCGACGTCACCGGCTGTGAAGCCCTCTAACGTTCCTCCACGCGCGCCCGCACTGAACCCCTCGAGCTCTCCCGGAGGAGCGACTATGCGCGAGCGTCGGAGTCCCGCCAGCACCACGATCACAACCACCCTCATCTGAGCGCTGACCGCCGCTGCCCAGTCCCCGCGGGAGCGCCCCGGCCGGCACGTCGAAAGCTCGTTCATCGGCCCTCTCGCCCGCTCGCTAGCGCTCATCGCAATTGTCCGCGGCGGCCTCATGTGCATACTCAGCGAGGCCGGCGCCAAGCGCCGGATCAGCGGCACCGTCTTTGGCGGCGGCACCGCGCTGTTCGCCGCGCCGTCCCTCACCTGGCTGTTTCGACACGCACACGAACGGAGGTCCGTCGTGCCCGGTTCCCAACGCGAGCTCACCAGGTCTTCGAGGCAATGAACCGCCCGCTCACGTTGTGCGGCGTCGAGCGACGCCGTTCCCTTCCTCGCTCCCTCCTGGACGCGGCGACCTTCAATCTATCTGTCCTACAGCCTCATCGGCGGCGTCCAGCCGTCGAGCCATTCGCGCCGCAGACGGATGGTGCGATGTCCAGACGCACGTGCTTCAGCCCGCCGGCGGCGCAGCCGGCGTAGATGATGTCGAGGCCGGCGTTCAGGTATTCGGCGGCCTCGCGCGGCGTGATCCAGATCGACCTCTTCGTAGTCGGCTCGAGCGGCTTCATCTCGCGCTCCATCGAGCTCACCGTAGCCGATGCGCCTCGCAACGACCACTGGCTGCCGCACACTGTCGG
Organism: Acidobacteriota bacterium; assembly: GCA_003222675.1. Classification (GTDB taxonomy): domain Bacteria; phylum Acidobacteriota; class Vicinamibacteria; order Vicinamibacterales; family 2-12-FULL-66-21; genus QHWT01. Next base: position 1,944 of record QHWT01000017.1, read on the forward strand.
CGCCGCGTGCTTGTCGTCTTGCGAGCCTCGAGATGACGCCGAGCTGCCGTGATGCGGATGTAAACGCTGTCATGCGGCCCTCCGTCGGTGATGCGCGGCGGCCGTCGGGTGTGGTTAACCCGTACAAAAGAAACGGTCCGCCGTCGCTGGCGGACCGTGAATTCGAGCAACCAAGGAGCAACAACCCGGTCAAAAAACCCGGTCGCAGGGCCCTTCATGCCCGGTTATCGCGGGATGACGGTGAGAATTCTTTAGGGATTTCGGAAAAATGGTCGGGGCGAGAGGATTCGAACCTCCACCCCTCGGTCCCAAAAACCGAGCGCTCGCTTTTCTGAGGCGGAGAATAACTTCGAAAGTGTATCGGGATGCCACCCTCAAGGCTTGGAGCCCCGGTGGAACCCCGGAACTCGAAAGGTGGTCGGGGCGACTGGATTCGAACCAGCGACCCCCTGCGCCCAAGGCAGGCTCATATCCCACCTGCTGGCTCACACCTTCGGCCGGCTTAGGCCCCGTGCCGCCCTGAGCCTTCAGTCGTAATCACGGACGCTCGGGCGCCTGCGGAAGCGTCCACGCATAGAGCACGCCGCCACCCGCGACCACCATGTATTGGCGCCCATCCAGGAGATATGTGATCGGACCGTTGCCGACCGATCCGATGCCCGAGTGCCACAGCGTCGCACCGTCACTGGTACGAAGGCCGAGGACGTTGCCGGAAGAATCGCCGGTGAAGGTCACGCCGGAGTCCGTCGTGAGCACGCCAGCCCCGGAGCCGCCGCCGATCTCGTGCTGCCAGCGGATCTTTCCGGTCTGATACTCGATCGCGCGCAGGAACCCCTTTCCGTGCACGCCGTAGTCGGCGCCCGCCCACCCGTAGTCGCCGTGCTCCTTCTTGAAGAAGTAAATGCCGTAGCCGTCGACCGCGCTGACGATCAAAGTCCCCGTCTTCGGATCGAAGCTCGGCGAGCGATAGTTCGTCCCGCCCCCCTCGTTCGGCGCGACGAGGCGTCCATCGCGCGCGGGCTCCTTTGCGGGATTCGGCATCGGGCGACCCTCCTTGTCGATCTCCTGCGCCCAGTTCACCGCCGCGAACGGGGTCGTCAACAAGTTCTTTCCGGTCGTGCGATCGAGGACGAAGAAGTAACCGTTGCGCGACGCCTGCAGCAGCAGTTTCCTCGGCGTGCCATTGAAGGTCGCGTCGGCAAGCACCGGCACTTCCGCGGCGTCCCAGTCGTGCGTGTCGTGCGGTGAAGCCTGGAACCCCCACGCGAGCACACCCGTGTCGGGATTGAGCGCGACGATGCTGCAGGTCCAGGGGTTGTCGCCGGGCCGCATAGGGCCGTTGAGCACGGGTGTGGGATTGCCGGTGCCGACGTACATGAGATTCAGATCCGGATCGTACGTGCCGGTGATCCACATCTGCCCGCCAGTCGCGCCGCCGCTGATCGAGGCGGCCGTACCAGGGGGCGGCGTGCTGTAGAACGTCCACTGGACCGTGCCGGTCTCAGGATCGAACGACTTCAACATGCCGGGCAGATTGTCGAAGTCGCCTGAGACGCCGACGATCAGATGATTGCGTACGACAAGCGGCGCATTGGTGGACCAGTAGCCACGCTTCGCATCGGCGATCTCCACGTTCCACCGCACCTTGCCGTCTCGCGCATCGAGCGCCACGAGGTGCGCGTCGGGCGTTGTCAGGTACACGAGATCCTTGTAGACGGCCGCGCCGCGATGGCCGATATGAAAGCCCTCGTTCTTCGGGTAGGTGTAGCGCCACAACTGGCGCGACGAGCGCGCGTCGATCGCCCAGATGTTATCGGGCGTCGTGATGTAGATGACGCCGTTGACGAGGATGGGCGACGCCTTGATCTGTCCCGATTGCCCGGTCTGAAACGCCCACGCGAGCGTGAGCAGATGCACGTTGTCCGGCGTGATCTGCGTGAGGCGCGAGTGCCGCTGCCCCGTGTAGTCGCCGTGGTAGGTCGGCCAGCTGTCGGACGCCGGCTTCAGCAGCGTGGCAGGATCGAGTCCCTGCGCTGCGAGCGTGGCAAGCGCGCCACAGCAGATGACGGGCAGAAGGAGGCACTTCATTTCTTCACCTCCTGACGGAGCGTCTGGAGGTAGGCAAGCACGTTGTGCATGTCGGTGTCCGTGTACTTCGGGAGCAGCGCCGCGTGTGCTTCGAGCGGATCGTCGATCGTGAATTTCACGTCGCTCGTCCGCCACGACCGGTACCAGCCATCCGCGTTCTTCACCGCGATCGTGAACTCGTCACGGTACGCGAGCCTGCCCGTAAGGGTTTCGCCCGATGGGAGCGTCACGACGGCCTTGATCGGCGTTGACGCTGCGCCGCCGCCGCGGTTGTTCGGATAGAGCATGCGCTGGAGCAGCTCCAGGCCCTTCAACCGCACCGCCACGTCCGCGAGATCGGCGGAGGGGGAGTGACATCGCGCGCAGCCGCCCGCACCATTGAAGAACGCCTGTCCGGCATTTGCGTCGCCTGTCTGCAGATCGCTGATGTCGACCGCGCGGCGTCCGCCCTGCTGCAGATCGGACTTCGCTTTCTGGTCATGCATGAAGGCCACGACTGCGGCGAGGTCGGCCTCCGCGAGATTGAACGGAGGCATCCCCTTGTCCGGACGTCCAGGCGACGAGCGGCGATCGCGTCAGATCGGGACCGGTCTGTCCGCCCGTCGCGTCGCGGCCGTGACAGAACCCGCACTGCGCCGCAAACAGCGGCGCACCGGCGCGGACCTGTTCAGCGGGATACGTTTGCACGGCAACGGTCTTCGGCGCCGCCTGAGCCGCGGGGCTGGCCTGCGACGGCGGTTGTGGCGCCTGCGCCGCGGGTGCAGGCGGTGGCGCTGGCGCCTGGCACATGGTGACCAGCAGAACGATCAGTATCAGCATCAGAGTCCTCTCCCGCGGATCACGTTGATCAACAGGAAGATGATTGCGATAACGAGCAGGATGTGGAGCACGCCACCCAGCGTGTTCTTCGTGACCACGCCAAGCAGCCACAGGATCACGAGAATGACGACGATCACCATCATGTTGCGGTCCTCTTGCGGTCCTCAAAGAGGGTTCCCGTGGTTCCAGAGTTCCTGAGTTCCACAGGTTCTGGTTCTACGGGTTCTGGTTCTACGGGTTCTCGTTCTACACGTTCTGGTTCTGCAGGTTCTCGGGTTCTGGTTCTCCAGGTTCCTGGTTCTCCAGGTTCTGGTTCCGGTTGCGGTTGCGGGTTCCTGAGTTCCGGAACGTGGCACCTGAACCTGGAAGGCTCAGCACTTGAGAACCCGAACCTCGGGAACCCGCGGAATCCTCTAGCGCGCCGCCGCAGGCGGCGCAGGGAGCATATTGCGGATCGCGGCAATCCGCCACTGGCCGGCGCTGCGGACGAAGACGAATGACGTCCACATCTTCCGCGTGCCTTCGTCTACACCGGCCAGCTCGTAGCGCCCGTCCGCGATCGCCATGTCTGGCTGGGGGAAGCGCACCGTCTCGATCGTGATCGTGCGCTGGCCGCCGGTCTGCTGAGATGAGGCGAGCGTGCCACGGACGATCTCGTCGCGACCCTTGCGCCAGTCGCCCGACGAGGTGAGCTGATCCGCGTCCTCGGTGAAGAGCGCGCGAACAGCATCCGCGTCGCGCCGCTCGCGCGCGTGGAGGTACTCGACAACAATGCCGCGGATGGCGGCCTGGTCCTGCCCGGCTGCCGGCCGGCTCGCCGTCGATCCCTGGTAGGCTGCCAACATCGCGATCGCAATCACCATTACCGTGCGCATCTTGCCCTCCGCGTCCAGCACGGGAGTGTAGCGTGATTTTGTTAGAATCCGCAGACGACCCCGGCCTTCCTCTTCCTCATCGTCCTTTTCGCCCCGCAGCGTACGAGCGAACAAGCTCGGCCGGTCGAGGCTCCGCTCGCTCGCGCCGATCACCTGATTGCGCTTGGGCGCCTCGACGAAGCTCGCGGCGCGCTCGAACAGATGATCGCCGCAAATCCGTCTTCGGCGCGCGCGCACGATCGGCTCGGGTTCGTTCTGGGCAAGCAGGGCGCGACCGCTGACGCAATCGATGAATTCCGCAAGGCGGTGTCGCTCGATCCAGCGCTCGCCGACGCGCAGTACCACCTCGGCGCGACGCTCTGGTGGACGAAAAATATCGATGCGGCCCGACAGGCGCTCGAGGCTGCTGTCCGGCTGCGGCCGTCGCATGCGGAGTCGCGCTACTACCTGGGATTGACGAAGCGTCAGCAGGGAGATGTGGGTGGCGCAATCGTCGATCTCCGTGCCGCGATCAAATCGGATCCATCGCTGGCGGTCGCGCACATGCAGCTCGGCGTCGCGCTGCAGGAAACCGGTGATATCGATGGCGCCATCGCGTCGCTCGAGCGCGCCACCACGCTCGATCCCGCGCGGCCCGATGCAGCAAACAGTCTTGGCCTGGCGCTCATGCAACGAGGCGAGGCGCAACGTGCGGTGGTGACGCTGCGACGCACCGTCGAGCAGCATCCGGAGTTCGGAAGCGCGCGCTTGAACCTGGGGACAGCGCTGCTGCAGACGGGCGCGATCGACGAAGCGATCGCTGAATACCGGGAGCTCACGCGCCGCGAGCCTGAGAATGCGGAGGCGTTCTACGATCTGGGTCTCGCGCTCAAGCAGCACGACGAGTTCGACGCGGCAGAGGCCGCGCTCCGCAGCGCGCTCCGCCTCGATCCAAAGATGCCCGAGGCCCCGTACACCCTTGGGGTCGTCCTGTGGCAGACGGGGCGCGCGGACGAGGCGATAGCGATGTTTCGTGACGCGCTGTCACGCCGCGCCGAGTACGCCGACGCCCATTACATGCTCGGCACGATTTTCAAGCAGCGCGGCGATCTCGAGTCGGCACTCGTGGAGTTCCGTGAGACCACACGCCTCAATCCGTCATCTGCCGAGGCCTTTCGATCGTTGGGGCAGACGCTCGCCGCGTCGCACGATGCCGCGGGCGCGTCGGCCGCCCTGGCCGAGGCCGACCGTCTCACGCGGATCAAGGCGGACTCACAGGCGGCGGTGTTTGCCATCAACGCAGGTGTAGAGCGGCTGCGGCGCAACGACATCGCCGCGGCGATTGCCCGGTTCCGCGAAGCGATCCGCCTGGCGCCGGACAATCCTCAGGCGCACTACCAGCTGTCTCTTGCGCTGAGGCGTCGCGGCGCGCTGGCCGACGCGAATGCCGAGCTCGAAACGGCCCGAAGGCTCGGGTGCCGGTGTTAACATCGCCGCATGCGACGGCTCTGTGGCGGTGTTGTCTTGCTCGCGGCGCTCGCGGTGACGGGCGGCCAGAACCGGGCGGCTCAGGACCAGGCGCCGGTCGGCTTCTCCTTTATTAACGTCGCGCGCGAGGCGGGGCTGAACGCACCGATCGTGTTCGGCGGGGCGACATCCAACAAGTACCTCCTCGAGACGACCGGGACCGGCGTGGCGTTCATCGATTACGACAAAGACGGGCTGCTCGATCTGTTCTTCGTCAACGGATCCACGCTCGAAGGCTTTCCCGCCGGCCGCGCACCCACGAATCATCTATACAGGAACAAGGGAGACGGCACGTTCGATGACGTGACGGTCAAGGCAGGACTTGCGGAGAGCGGCTGGGGACAGGGCGTCTGCGTCGGCGACGTGGACAACGACGGGCGCGACGATCTCTTCGTGACGTACTGGGGACAGAACCACCTGTATCGCAATACGGCAGTCGGCCGGTTCGAAGACGTCACGCGCGCGGCGGGGCTGCAGCAATCGCGCATGCGGTGGAACACCGGCTGCGCGTTCCTGGATTACGACCGGGACGGCCGCCTCGATCTGCTCGTCGCCAATTACATCGATCTCGACCTGGCGACAGCGCCGACGCCGGAGTCCGGCTTGTGCCGTTACAAGGGACTCCAGGTCGCGTGCGGCCCTCCGGGACTCACCGGGGGCAAGAACATCCTTTACCACAACCGCGGCGATGGCACGTTCGAGGACGTGTCGGAGAAATCCGGCATCACGCGCGCGAGCGGCACGTACGGCCTCGGTGTAAGCACGTTCGACTTCGACAATGACGGCTGGGTCGACGTCTACGTCGCGAACGATTCAAACCCGAGCGCCGTGTATCGCAACAATCGCGACGGCACGTTCACCGACGTCGGCGTCAAGGCGGGCTGCGCCTACAGCCAGGACGGCAAGCCGCAGGCGGGAATGGGCGTCGCGATCGGTGACTACGATCGCAACGGCACGATGGACATTTTCAAGACGAACTTTGCGGGCGACACCTCGACGCTCTACGCGAACTCGGGCGAGGGATTGTGCGACGACCGCACGTTCGCGGCCGGCATCGGCATGAACACGCGATGGCTCGGATGGGGCACCGCGTTCGTCGATCTCGACAACGACGGGTGGCTCGATCTGTTCCTCACGAACGGGCACGTCTACCCGGAGGTCCGGCAGCTCAAGACCGAGGCTGGCTACGCGCAACGCAAGGTGGTCTATCGAAATCTCGGCAACGGGCGTTTTGCGGACGTCAGCGAGCAACTGGGCGCCCCGGTGACTACCCCGAAGGCCGGTCGCGGCGCGGCGTTCGGCGATTTCGACAACGACGGGCAGATCGACATCGCGATCGCGAACGTGAACGATCAGCCGGACTTGTACAGGCTGAAGGGGGACACGCGCAACCACTGGATCACGCTGAAGCTGGTCGGCACCATCTCGAATCGCGACGCGATCGGCGCGCGCGTTCGCCTCGTCACCGGCGACGTCCAGCAGTGGCAGGAGGTGCGCGGCGGCGGAAGTTACCTCTCGCAAAACGATTTCCGCGTGCACTTCGGCGTCGGCGCCGCGCCGCGCGTGGACCGCGTCGAGGTCCGCTGGCCGAACGGCGCGGAGCAGACGTGGGAGAACCTGCAGGTCGACAAGTTCCACACGCTGACGGAAGGCGCCAGCATCACAAAAGGCGACAGTCCCCTTCTTTCGCAAAAAAAGGGGACAGCCAGCCCGCAGGATGCACGGACGCAGGCGCTCTCGCAGTACCTGTCGGGGCACGTCGCTGAAGCGATCCCCTTTCTGGAAGAGACGTTGAAGACGTCTCCGGACGACAGCCAGGTGACCTACGCGCTGGCCACCGCGTATGCGCAGACGAGACAACCGGAGAAAGCCCGCGCAACGATCGCGCGCACGTTTCACGTGACGCCCGACTCGGCGGCCGCGCATCTCCTGACGGGACAGATGATGAACCGTCTCGAGCTCGAAGACCTGGCAGAGGCAGAGCTCAAGGCCGCCGCGCAGATGGATCCCAAGCTCCCCGAAGCGCATTACCTGCTCGGGCAGATCGCAATCTTTCGATCGCGCTTCGAAGAGGGGCTCGCGCTGATGCGCCAGGAGCTCGCGCTGAATCCGGCACACGCCATGGCGCTGTACCGCATCGGCGACATCTACGTGCGCCAATCCAAGTGGAACGAGGCGATCGACGCCTTGCAGCGGTCAATCTGGATGAACCCCTATTTCAGTGGACCCTACATCCTGCTTGGCAAGGCTTTCAGCAAGACCGGCCAGGCCGGGCAAGCGGAGGACATGCTGAAGCAGGCGATCGACTTCGATCCGAACAACAAGTCCGCGCACTACCTGCTCGCGCAGGTGCTGCAACAGGCGGGACGTGTCGAAGAAGCGAAGCGCGAGTTCGCGATCGCGGAGCGGCTGCAGGGCGACATCAAATGATCCTCGTTCGCGCCGCGGGCGTCTTCGCGGCGGCACTCGCGCTCCTTCAATCCACACCGCAGCCGAACGTCTGGTCCGTGAGATTCGTCGACGTAGCGGACCGCGCCGGGCTGCGCGCGACGTCGGTCTACGGCGGTCTCGATCGTAAACGGTTCATTATCGAGACCAACGGCGCCGGCGTTGCCTTCGTCGATTACGACAACGACGGCTGGATCGATGCGCTCGTCCTGAGCGGCGTGCGGCTGGAAAGCGGCACGCGCGAGATGGCGACGTATGCCCCGGGCACCGCGCCGGTCTCGCATCTCTACCGCAACAATCGCGATGGCACCTTCACCGACGTCACCGAGCGCTCGGGGCTGCGCCTCGTCGGCTGGGCGTCCAGCGTGTGCGCCGGCGACTACGATAACGACGGATGGATCGATCTCGCGGTTACGTACTACGGCGAGAACGTGCTGTATCGCAATCGCGGCGACGGCACGTTCGAGGACGTCACGCGGCGCGCGGGACTGCCGACCGGCGGTACGCGCTGGGGATCCGGGTGCACGTTCCTCGATTACGATCGCGACGGCCGCGCCGATCTGTTCGTAGCCAACTACCTGCGGTTCGACCTCGCCGCCGCGCCGGAGGTCGGCAAGGGACCGAACTGCGTCTGGAAAGGCGTGCCGGTCAATTGCGGACCGCGCGGCTTGCCGACTGATACGAACCAGCTCTTTCACAACAATGGCGACGGCACGTTCTCCGACGTGTCGGCGCGATCGGGCGTGTCGAAGGTCACGGGACGCTATTCGATGACCGCCACCGCCACGGACGTCGACAATGACGGCTGGATCGACATCTACGTGGCGTGCGATTCCACCGCATCCATCCTGTATCACAACAACCACGACGGCACGTTCACCGACACCGCTGTCGAGAGCGGCGTCGCGTACAGCGAGAACGGCACGCAGCAGGCGGGCATGGGCCTCGCGATCGGCGACTACAACGGCGACGGCCTGTTGGATGTGCTCAAGACGCATTTTGCCGACGATGTGCCCGCGTTGTACAGGAATGGGGGCAAGGGGCTGTTCGAAGACGTCGCGATGGCTTCGGGTGTCGGCGTGCTCAACCGCTACGTTGAATGGGGCGCCGGCATGCCCGACTTCGACAACGACGGGCGTGCGGATCTGATGTATGTCAGCGGAAACGTGTACCCGGAAGTGGAAGCGGTGTTGAAACAATATCCACACCGCGGACCGCGGGTCGTCTTCCACAACATCGATGGCACGCGGTTCGAGGACGTGACCGCCCGGAGCGGTCCGGGCGCGACGACCCCGCATTCGAGCCGCGGGGCGGCCTTCGGCGACTTCGACAACGACGGCGACGAGGACGTGCTGGTCTTCAACATGAACGAACCGCCGTCGCTGCTGCGCAACGATTACGCCGGCGGCAACCACTGGATCGCCGTGAAGCTCGAAGGGACGAAGTCGGATCGCGCCGCGCTCGGCGCCATTGTCCGGGTCACGGCCGCGGGCCGCGTGCAGGCGCGCGCCGCGCTCAGCCAGACCAGCTACTACTCGCACGACGATCTGCGGTTGCACTTCGGACTGGGATCTGCGGCTGCCGCCGACGCAATCGACGTGCGCTGGCCCAGCGGCCGCGCGGAGACGTTCCATGACGTCCGCGGTGGGCGCGTCGTCACCATCAAGGAAGGCGCCGGGATCATCGAGCGGACGAACCGCTAAGATTTGACAGGTGCTCCGCACCCCGCTCTTCGCCCTCTTTCCCGCCGTCCTGCTGGCTGCGATCATCGCGGTGTGGTGGGCCGGGCGTGCCGCGTCGCTGTGATCAGCGTTCAATCGCGACAACGTTCACTTGTCCACGTACGATTTCACGCAGAGCACGCAAAGGGCGCAGAGAAAAACAAGAATGCCTGCCATAGATCGCACGGATCGACGGGAACAGCAGCGAGCGGGTGCGGAGAAGACAACTGAAAGAAGGGGCTGCCGGCGACCCGCGGCGGCTGGCCGTGAGGCCGGCCTCGACGAACGGGCCCGACAGCAGCCTTCCTTGGCGCCCTCTGCGCCTCTTGCATTTTCTCTGCGTGAAATTGTCTTTCCGCCATCAGGCGACGTTCTCTCTCACGATAGTGAAGTCGCGGTTCTAACGCGTGGACAGCGGCAACCTTATCGTGCGGCGCACGTAGCTGTCGGCGTCCCCCTGGAACATGATCTGAATCGACTGAACGTTGCCGGTCTGCGGCATCGGGGTTACGCCGTCTGCGCCGCCGACGTGTTTCGGCGATCGCACGCGCACGGCGTAGGCATGTCCGCCGCGCCCCTCGGCGACGAGATGGAGCGCACCCGCATCCGCCCACGCGCGCAGCAGGCGCAGTCCCTCATTCGAGGCGCCAGGCATCGGCGCCCGTGGAGCGACTTCCACGTCCGTGCCTTCGTCATACGTGAACACGACGTCGGTCGACGAGGCGGCCTGCGGAATCGTTACCTGCGCGCGCTGCTCGTCCCCGAGCCGCATCAGTTCAGGGCGCACGCTCGCGCCGTTGACGGTGACCATTTTGATGCGCGCGTCGGTGGGAAACGCCGGGGCGACGAGGAGTCGCTGCGGGATCGCATTGGTCGCCTTACCCGCGCGCGTGACGTGTATGACGGCTCGGCCGGCGGAACGCTCGAGGGTGACGTCGTATGTCGCGGCACCCGCGCGCATCCCGCGTGCGGCCACGCGATCCCACGTAGCCGGCAGCGCCGGGAAAAAGCGCAAGGCGCCTCCGGCATTCTCGGCCTCCAGCCCCAGCATGCCCTTGACGATCGGGCTGACCACCATGGCCTCGGACCAGATCTGATGGTGCGACGATCGGCCGAACGCGGTGGCGAAGTCTCCCGACAGCAGTTCCGTGACGTAGCCGAGCGCGCCGGGAAACGTGAGCAGCACATTCGCCATCAGCGCGTCGTAGCCCACATGCGGGCGCCCGTAGCGATATGCGCCCACCGCGGTCCAGCCGGTGAAGAGCGGCCACACCGATCCGTAGTGGTACGACAGCGGATCGTAGAGCGCGCTGCGGTTCGACAGAATCCGCGCCCCCCAGTCGGTCTCGATGGCGCCGCTGCCGAGATGATCGATCTCCTGCTGCGCGCGATCTGCCTGGACGGTCCGGAACCACAGCGGCACGGCGGGCAGCACCGTGTCTTCATCGACGATTCGCGCGGGACGCGCCGTCGCGAACGCATAGAAGCCGCGGTTGTCGAGCCAGTAGGTGCGCTCCATCGAGACGCGCGTGCGCTCGGCCGCCGCGCGCGCATCCGCCGCAGTGGTCTCATCGTGCATGACGCTCGCGAGGTCAGCTATCCCTCGAGATGCCGCAATCCAAAGCGCCTGCATGTACATTTCTTCGTGGGGCGGATATAGCGCGCCTCCCTCGACCCACCCGTGGCCGACGTTCGTGTTCTCGATGAGGTCGTTGCGATCCGTATCGGTCGCCGCTGAAAAGCGATAGGCCTTCAGGACCGATGGCCAGGCGGCTTCGATGAAGGCGCGATCGGCCGACGCCTGCCAGTAGTCGGCATGCGCGATCACGTAGAGCGGCGTGGCATCTGCGCTGGCCCAGGCGTACGGATACTGGTCGAACCACGGAATGAACGCCGCGGACTGTGAGATCTCGTGCGGGATCTTGCCGTCCGCGCGTTGGTACTTGCGCAGGAACTCGAGCGCGGCCCGTGTCGTGTCGAATGCCCCTGCCGCGGTCGTGGCGAGCGCGGTCCACATCGAGTCGCGACCGAAGAACCAGGCATACCCGGGGCGTTCACTCTCACCTGCCGTGCGAAAGCCGGCGAGCAGCCCTGTCCCCAGCGACGGGTTGGTTGCGAGCCCCTTGTCGATGCCGACCTTCGCCCAGCGGAATGCGTTATTAATGCGTTCGTCAGGCGTCTCGACGCTCAGCGTGGAACGATCGAGCTGCTCGTAATGATCCGCCGTGCTCGTGTAGAGCGCCGGAATCGAGGCGAGGATGCGATCGTAGCTGCGCCTCGCCGCCTCGCGACCTTCGACGCTGCCGGTGATGACAATTGGCACGAAGCGCGTGTTGCGATCCGTGCGCTGCATGGAGAGGACAAAACTATTGGGCACATCGCGCGGTTCCTCCTGATATGGCATGACCGACACGTCGCGCCCCAGCGGACATCCGATGACGCCGGCGTAGCGTCCTGTTTCTTCCGACAGCGAATACACCCGCGAGGAGGGCTCCCAGCCGATCGATGCGGTCATAGCCGTGGCCGGCCACATCAATCGCAGGCGCGGTCTGAACGACACGGTGATTGAGATCGGCAGCACGCTCTGGACGTCGAGCAGGATCACAATGCCGGGCTCGTCCACCGGCACGAACATGATTTCGCGCACCGTGAACGCCGCGTGTGCGTAGACGAAGGTCGTCGCCTCCGGCCGGACGGCGATCGACGAGAGGATCGTGCGGCCGTCGATATCGAGCGGATAGCCTTCGAGGCGGAACGAGAACGCGAGTCCATCCAGGAGTTCGAGCGGATACACCCATGCTTCAGCTTCGCGGTTCTCGTACCCGAAAATCGCAGCGCGGCGGCCGACCACATCGAAGAACGCTCCCGGATGCGTCGTGCGCTGCAACTCCAATCCGCCGGATCGAATCTGGAATTTTGGAATACCGTCTGTCGACGTCGGGACATTCTGTCCATTCAGAACGATCACGCCGCCGAGCAGCAACACGGCGCCCCGGAAAAGTCCCATCACACACCTCGATTTCGCGAGCAGGAGCCTAGGGCCGCGCATTCTTGCCGTCAAGCGTGCCGAAATTCCCTTGACGCGCCAACCAGCGGTGATAGCATCCCGGTCACCCATCACTCGGCTCAGGGACTTCGTACCTTCGATTCCTGGAGCGTCAGATGACCACTGTGTCTTTGTCGGTTTCTCGTCCTCGGGTTTGGTACTCTCTCTTACTCCTGGCCGTACTTCTCTCGCTGGCGCCCGCGAGCGCGAGCGCGCAAGCCGTGTACGGCAGTATCAGTGGAATCATCACCGACTCGTCCGGCGCGATCGTGCCAGGCGCAACGGTGACGATCACGAGCGTCGAACGCAAGACCTCGGACTCGGTCGTCAGCAACGAGTCGGGTTACTACGTCAAGGAGCGGCTGCTACCCGGTACTTATGAAGTGCGCGCCGAACTTCAGGGGTTCAAGACTGCGGTCTATCCGCAGATCAAGGTCAGCGTCGACACGCAGACAGCGCTCAACGTCAAGCTCGATACCGGTGCGGTCAGCGAGACGGTGACGGTCGCAGGCTTCAGCCCCGTGCTCAAGACCGATCGCGCGGACGTGGCCACCACGTTTGACTCGAAGCAAATCACCGATCTCCCCGTGCTCGATCGCAACTTCACGAAGCTGATCCTGCTCACGCCCGGCACGCAGCAGCTCCAGTGGCAGCATGCGGCCAGCGAGAACCCGCAGGGGTCGACGCAGACGATGGTGAACGGGCAGCACTTCAGCGGCACGGGCTATCAGCTCGATGGTACCGAGAATCGCGATCCTATCCTCGGCATCATTGTCATCAATCCCAACTTCGAGGCGATCGGCGAATCGAAGATCACCTCGCAGAACTACGACGCGGAATTCGGCCAGGCCACCGCGGGTGTGATCTCGGTCCAGACGCGGTCGGGCTCCAACAACCTGCACGGGAGTGGCTTCGAGTTCTTCCAGAACGACAAATTCCAGTCGCGCAATCCGTTCTCTCAGGCGACCAAGAATGCGTCGACCGGCCGCTTCCTGCCGGCCACGAAACGGAATCAGTACGGCGGCTCGCTCGGCGGCCCGATCCAGAAGGATCGCATCTTCATCTTCGGCGATTATCAAGGGACACGCAGCAACGTCGGCGGCTCTCAACTGTTGACCGTGCCCACCGCGGCGGCACGCGCCGGCGATCTCAGCGCCTACACAACCAACATCTACGATCCGTCGACGGGCGATCCGTCCACAAGAACCCAGTTTGCGAACAACACCATTCCTTCGAGCCGGCTTTCGCCACAGGCCCAGGCGATCCTGCGGCTGATCCCGCTTCCGAACCAGCCCGGGACGGACAACGGGACGCGCGACAACTTCGTGGCGTCGGGCAGTGAGCTTTTCAACAACGATACCTTCGACGTCCGTGTCGATGGCCGAATCAGCAATCAACTGAATGGGTTCGCACGTTATAGCTTGGGCGATTTCAGGCGTGACGGTCCAACCGCGTTCGGCCAGGGAGGCGGTCACGAGCTCGTTTCGCTTGGCGGCACGTCGAAAGTGCGGAATCAGAGCCTGGCGCTTGGATTCGACCGCACCATCGGCACGAGCATGACGGCTGACTTCCGGCTGGGATATTTCAAATACAAGGTCGCCGTTCTGCCGTTCGACTACGGCACCACGCCAGCGACCGATGCGGGAATTCTCGGCCTCAACCTGGACAACACCTTTGCATCCGGCCTTCCCGGTGGATTCATCGACGGAAAGGGTGGATTCAACTTCGGATCCGGCCTGGGCGTCAATCGCTGTAATTGTCCGCTCGATCAGGACGAGAAGCAGCTGCAGTTAGTGGGCAACGTCACGAAGCTCGTGCAGACGCACACGTTCAAGTTCGGCATGGACGTCCGGCGCGCATGGAATCTGAGGGTGCCAAGCGACCAGCATCGCTCCGGCGAACTCAGCTTCAACGTTGATCGTACGCGCGGGCCGGCCGGCGGCGGTCTCGGCCTGGCGACGTTCCTGCTCGGAGACGTCACTCATTTCCAGCGCTACATCAGCCCGTTCACCGACGCAGGGGAGCGGCAATGGCGCCACTTCTACTACGCGCAGGACACCTGGCGCGCGACGCCGAAGATCACGCTCAACTACGGTCTGCGCCTGGACGTGATCAACCCGCAGACGGTGAGTGGCGAGGGCAAGGGCGGCTTCCTGCTCGCCTCGGTGAACGGCGGTCAGGTCGAGATTCCATCGCCCGACATCCTGGTGGCCGGCGTAGGCGGGATTCCGTTGAACGGCGGCATCAAGAACTCGCTGAACTGGGCGCCGCGGGTCGGTGTTACTTACCAGTTGGACGAACGAACCGTCATCCGCGGCGGCTACGGCCGGAGCTACGACATCGGCGTCTTCGGGTCGTTGTTCGGCCACTCGGTGACCCAGAATCTGCCGGTGCTGTCGGCGCAGCAACTGAGCGGAGCGAACAACTTCGACGCCGTGTTCAATCTCTCGCAGTCGGCACCCCCGCCGGTATTCGTTTCAGTACCAAGCAATGGCCAGTTCGTGTTGCCGAATGGCGTGTTCGCACGAGCATTACCCGACAAACAGCGGCCGCCCACGGTCGATGCGTATAACGTGACGGTCCAGCGGGAGCTTGGCTCGGAAATGTCGGTCGAGCTGGGCTATGTCGGCAATCATGGCGCGCGGGTGTTCGTCGGTGACGGTCCGGACGTGAATGTCAACCAGCCAACGCTTGCCGGTTTTGGCACCCTCTCACAGAATCAACGGAAGCCGCTCTTCCAGAAGTACGGCTGGACCCAGGACGTCTCCGTCTTCTGCAATTGCGGGACGAACCGCTACGACTCGCTGCAGACGAAGTTCACGAAGCGCTTCTCGAAGGGCTACTCGGTCTTCGCCCAGTACACCTACCAGCACGAACGCCAGCACGGCGGAGATCAGTTCTTCTATCTCCCCGATCTGGAGTACGGCCCGGCGGATTGGGATCGCGTGCACAGCTTTTCGGTCGCGACCACCTACGAGCTGCCGTTCTTGAAGGAGAATCGCTGGCTCGGCGGCTGGCAGTTCAACCAGGCGACGATCATCCAGAGCGGGCTGCCGTTCAACGTCGGGTACAACGACTCCGGCGCGGACCGTGACGCCGGTCCGGGCCGTCCGAACCTGATCGGCAATCCAGATGGTCCGAAGAACCGTGATGAATGGTTCAATGCCGCGCCGATTGGCGATCCGAACAGCGCGTTCGGGCGGCCGGCGGCCGGGACGTTCGGCAACCTGCCGCGCAACGCCTTGCGTGGTCCGGGCTACTGGCGCGTCGACGCGTCGCTCTTCAAGAAGTTCCGGGTCATGGAAGATCAGGAGCTGGAGGTGCGGCTCGAGGCCGTCAACTTCTTCAACCACGTGAACCTTGGCAATCCCGATTCGACGATCGGTGTGCCAGGCAACCCCAACGCGAACGCCGGACGGATCACGTCCACGGCGAACTTCGGCGCCGACCCGCAGCGCAACTTCCAGTTCGCGCTGAAGTACCGGTTTTAACTTCTAACCCGTCAATTCCATCTCGTGGCTTCCGCCTTCAGGCGGAAGTCACGGGACACGCCGCGCATCCTTCGAATCTCCCTTCGCCGTTGCTCGTAACTTTCTTCGCCCGCACTTGTGCCTTGGGGGGGTAGAATCCACCGTACTTGTCGCACTCGCCGTATGCATTGAATTTGGAGGAGGTTCACTATGCAGCGTGCCAGTCGCCCTTTGCGAGGGCTCCTTGCGGTCGTGGCGCTCGTCCTGCTCGGCGCGACCGCCTCGGCGCAAACCGGTCAGAATTTCGGTGAGCTCGTGGGAAAGGCCGTCGATGATCAGGGCGCGTTTCTGCCCGGGGTGACGGTGACCATCGCAGGGCCCGCGCTGATGCGTGCGCAGACCGCGGTCACGAACGACCACGGGATCTATCGTTTTCCAGCAGTGCCGTCCGGCACATACAAAGTGACATTCGATCTGCCGGGTTTCGCGACACTCGTGCGTAACGACGTCGTTGTTCCCGTCCGGCAAACGGTGGCGCTCGACGCCGAGATGAAACTGGCGAAGCTGCAGGAGACCGTGACCGTCAGCGGCGAATCTCCGGTTGTTGACGTGGAGAACGCCAAGGTCGGCGCACGGCTCGATCAGGACACGCTGCAGACGGTGCCGACGTCGCGGTCCATCTTCGGCGCCACGACGGTGCTGCCCGGCATGGTGATGGCGCGGCAGGATCCCGCGGGGATCAACGCCGCAACGTCGACTGGCATGATTGCGCACGGCGCGTCCAACTACAACTTGAACTACTTCGGCGTCACCGCCGACACGCCGCAGAATTACGGCTCCATGTATTACATGGACTACAACGCCGCGGAGGAAATCTCGGTCGATACCGCCGCGATGGGCGCCGAGGTCGGCGGCGGCGGCGGCGCCAACATCAACATCATTCCGAAGTCAGGCAGCAATACGATCAAGGGAGATGTCTATTACAGCGGCACCGGCAAGGGCCTCGCGGGCGAGAACGTGGACGATGAGTTGCGCGCGCAGGGCATCACGAAGGGCACGCGGCTGCTGAAGTTGAATGACGTGAATGGTGCGGCTGGCGGGCCGTTCATCCGGGATCGCCTGTGGTGGTTCGGATCGGCGCGGGAGTACACGACGCTCGAACAGGTCATCGGCTTCGAGAAAGACTTCAAGTCGAACCTGCGCAACTACACCGCCCGCGTGAATTATCAGCTCGCGAAGGCGAATCAGCTATCCGGGTTCTGGACCTACAACCGCAAGTTCCAGCCCAATCGCGGCGCCGGCACGAACCAGCCGAACGCGATCGGCACGATCAATCAGCAGTCTCCGAAGAATCTGTTCAATCTGAACTGGACCTCCGTGTTGTCGCAGACGCGGTTCCTGGAAGTGTCGTCGAGCTATTTCCACATGCACTGGCCGAGCCGATACTCCGACGAGTTCTTCGCATTGCCGGACGCGGAGAAGACACCAACCATGCAGAACCTGACGACGGGTATTTTCTTCAACGGCCCCGAGCCGACGGGAGAACGGCTCCGCGATGCCTATCGCTATCAGACGAACGTCGCCTTCACGCAGTATCTCGATGGGGTGCTCGGCGCGAGCCACCAGATCAAGAGCGGGTTCGAGAACTGGATCGGGTGGGGCTCCGACGAATTCGACGTCTTTGGCGATACGCGCCTGCAGTTCCGCAACGACTCGAACGGCGTCGCGCAGCCCTCACAGCTGCTCGCGTACAACACGCCGCTGGTGCAGAAGACGCACATGAGAAACGTCGCGGCGTTCACGCAGGACCGCATCACGTATCCCCGCGTCACGCTGAAC
>QHWT01000018.1 GCA_003222675.1 Acidobacteriota bacterium
CGCGCAGCGGCCGCAAAACCGAAGGTTCGCCGGAGCGATGAAGGATCCGAAGCGTTGCGACCTGCACCACACGTTCAGTGGCGCGCAGGTCTCGCTCGGCGGTTTGAGGCGAAGCTTCGCTGCATTTCAGCAGCAAATAGCACAGCATAGGGGAAATCACAATGCATCCTTTACGCAAACTACGTGAAGGTGGTACCGCTACACCCGCGCAGGTGAGCGCTCTGCTTGCCGAAAATATCGTATTCAACAGCCCGATCCTGGTACGGCCAATCGAGGGGGCGTGAAGTCATCGCGACGATTTTCGCTCAGTCGAGCTCTACGCGTGGTTCCGGTACCTATACAGCCGAACTCAAGCTCGATGAGCGCACCACCTTCTTGCGCTGGGAGGGGACGATGGACGGCCACAAGATCGAGAGCTTGGAGGTCATCGTGGACAACGACCAGGGGCTGATAGTAGAGCGCACTATCGCCCTTCGGCCGTATCCCGCGGTGAAACTGTTCCGCGACGCCATGTATGCATCGCTCAAGGATAAGCTGCCGGCCGATGTTTGGGATTATTCAACGCCGCAAGCTTCACTTAGAGCAGAAGAAATGGAATCAGGTGGTCGAACGTTACGCCTCAAGAGACAAGTGATTCTGCGGACAGATGCTCGCGTTGAAGAGCAGACTTAAAGATGCCGTTGGCGATTAGGAGCAAACATGGCAAATCCCATTCTGGTCACCGGTGCGGCGGGCCGCGTCGGCGCGGTAGGGCGCACGGTCACCGAACTGCTGTTGAAGCAAGGCAAAGCGGTGCGTGCGCTGGTGCGAACTGAGGACGAATGCGCGCAGGCGCTGCGCGACATGGGTGCGAGGTCGTAGTCGGCGATCTGCTCGAACTCGATTCGATGCATCGAGCAATTGCCGGCTGCGAGACGATGTACTTCGGCATGTCGGTTTCGGATGCCTATCTGGCGGCGGACGGTGAATACAGCGGCGGTGGCCAAACATCACGGCGTGAAGGCGTTCATCAATATGTCGCAGATGACGGTCTCTCAAATGAGCATTACCGAAACCACCGCGAGCCCGCAGCACAAGCTGCAGTGGCTTTCAGAGCAGGCGCTGAACTGGTCCGGTCTGCCGGTCGTGCACGTGCGGCCGACAGTGTTTCTCGAAGGTTTTTTCCTGACTCTCACTCCGGATTCAGTCACCCAATCAAATGAGATCAGATTACCGTTCGGCGAGGACAAGACTTCCCCGGTCGCAGCGGAAGACGTTGCGCGTGTGGTTGCGACGCTGCTCCAAAACCCGCGGCCGCACATCGGCAAGATCTATCACCTGACCGGTCCGCAGTCCGAGAACATGCATTTCTATGCACAGGAGTATTCGAAGGCGCTTGGCCGCACGATCACCTTTCAGGACATTCCGGTCGAGCCGTGGCGGGACGCGCTGCTCGAGCGCGGCTTTCCCGTTCACGTCGTCAACCACCTCGCGGCGATGGCCGATCTGCACCGCGCGGGACGGTACGACCGAATGTCGGATGACGTGCTCATGCTAACCGGGCAACGGCCGCTGAGCGTGCAGGAGTTCGTCAGGAACAATGCGGGGACATTCACAGCGCAAGCTCCGATTATGGCGAGCGCGTAGCGGCGGCGATTCGGCAGGTGGACGGCAGGCGATTGGAATATCCGTTCGGTGTCAGATGACCTTGAGCACACGGTCCGCGAAGCTCACGCCGGCCGTCGATTCGTCTCGCCTCTCGGCTCGATCGCCGAGATGCTTGATGGCAAAGCGGTGGAGTGGATGAACACATCACCGACGAACAGTAGGGTCGATGACGGTCATGTGGCCGGGGATTGAAGGTATCAAATGCGAGCGAGTGTGATGTATGGCGCGCACGATGTGCGCGTGGAGACAGTTCCCGACGCCAGGATCGTCGAGCCGACCGATGCCTTAGTTCGAGTGACGCGTGCGTGTATCTGCGGCAGCGACCTCTGGCCGTATAACTCGATGGCGCCAAGCGCGGCCGGGAATCGGATGGGCCACGAGTTCATCGGCGTCGTCGAATCTATCGGCCGCGATGTGCGAACGGTGAAGAAGGGCGATTTGGTCGTCGCGCCATTCGCCTGGTCCGATGGCACCTGCGAATTCTGCCAGCAGGGACTGCAGACGTCCTGCCTGCACGGCGGATGGTGGGGCGGCACCGAGCTCGATGGCGGCCAGGGCGAGGCGGTCCGTGTCCCGCTGGCGGACGGAACGCTGGTGGCGCTTCCTGTCGGCCCTGACCACGCCCTCATGCCGTCGCTCCTGACGCTGTCCGACGTGATGGGCACTGGCCATCACGCGGCGCTGAGGGCGAATGTGCGCCCGGGCAAGGTGGCCGCGGTCGTTGGTGATGGCGCGGTGGGTCTCTGCGGCGTCATCGCTGCCCGTCGTCTCGGTGCGGAGCAGATCATCATGCTCGGCCGTCACGCCGATCGCATTGCCTTGGCCCGCAGGTTCGGGGCGACCGATATCGTCAGCGAGCGGGGGGACGCCGCGATCGAGCGTGTACGCGAGCTGACCGGCGGTCTCGGCGCCCATTCCGTCCTCGAGTGCGTCGGGCACGGCGAGTCGATGCGCACGGCGGTGGGCATCACGCGCGCCGGCGGCGCCGTCGGCCGCGTCGGAGTTCCTCAGGAGACGACGATCCCGAATGCGCAACCGACGTTCTACGGCAACATCACCATCGCCGGCGGCCCGGCGCCGGTTCGTGCCTACATGCACGAGCTGATGCCCGACGTGCTGGAAGGCCGAATCGAGCCCGGCCTGGTGTTCGATCGCGTCACGAACATCGACAGTGTCCCCGATGGGTACCGTGCGATGAATGACCGCGAAGCCATCAAGGTGATGATCGAGTTCTGAGGGCCGCCAATGATGAAAAACCGACATTCATTCAGCTCGCGAGGTCGTTGCGACCCGTACCGCCACTACGCTGACATCCCCGCGGCCAATAGATCGATGCGCGGCATCGAAAGTGAAGCACATGCGCCGGAAGGATTTCGATTCAGCGAACACTGGAGTCACCGCTCGCGACACAGCGTTGCGGCGACCTGCCCATTTGTGATGATGGTTCCCAAGCCGAGCCTCTGTCTCACAAAGCGCGGTTGGCAAGCCGCATAGCTGAAGGGCAGGTGTATCCCTTGCAACTTCGACAAGAGCGCTGGTATTTTGGTCGTGTCGAAGCGAAAGGGTAAGCCAATGTCTCCAGATCGAATGGGACTCCCCCAAGGGACCCTTGATCTCTTGATCCTGAAAGCGGTCGCTCTTGAGCCTCAGCATGGCTGGGCGATTTCTGCGCGGCTTCAGCAAATCTCGAGCGCATCGCTCCAGATCCGTCAGGGCTCCCTCTATCCCGCTCTCCACCGCCTCGAGCGGCGCGGATGGATCAAAGCGCGCTGGAGCACGTCGGAGAACAACCGGCGCGCGAAGTACTACGAGCTGACGCGCCGTGGACGCGCGGAGCTCGAAAAGCAGACGACAGCGTGGCACAAGCTCGCCGCGACGGTCGGTCAGGTGCTCAAGACCGTCTAGTGTGAGGACTCCATGCTGATCGACTGGATGCTGCGGCTACGCGCGCTGTTCAGGCGGGCTTCGGTTGAGGACGAAATCGATGCCGAGCTGCGGTTTCATCTCGACCACCAGGTGCAGGCGCACCTCGCGCGCGGGCTCGACCATGACGAGGCGATGCGCCGCGCGCGGCTCGAATTCGGAGGTCTCGATCAGATCAAAGAGGAATATCGCGACGCCCTCGGCATTCGCGCGATCGACCGGTTGCGCCGAGATGTGCGGTTCTCACTTCGTTCACTCCGGGCGACGCCAACGGTGACTGCCGTTGCCGTCTTGTCGCTCGCCTTGGGTATCGGCGCGAATGCCGCGATCTTTTCGATCATCAACGGTCTGCTGCTTCGGATGCTGCCGGTGAAGGACCCAACACGACTCGTCCTGATCACCGACGCCCCCACGCGTGCGCGAAGCTGGAGCTATCGGATTTGGTTGGAGATTCATAAACGCGAGCACCTTTTCGAAGATTCCGCGGCGTGGTCGTTTACGCGGTTCGATCTCAGTTCCGGGGGGCAGACGCAATTCGTCGACGGCTTGTGGGTCAGCGGCTCGTTTTTCGAGGCCCTTGGCGTGAAGGCGACGCTCGGCCGTACTCTGGCAGCCAGTGACGATCAGCGCAACGGCGGTGCCGACGGTCCGGTGGCCGTCATAAGCGACAGGTTTTGGCGCGAACACTTCAACGGCGCCGCAGACGTAGTCGGCCGGATCCTGCGCCTTGATGGTGCCAACTTCACAATCGTCGGCGTCTTGCCGCGCGAATTCTTCGGCCTAGAGGTCGGCCGAACATTCGACGTGGCCGTCCCGCTGGCGGACGAACCCCTCAGTCGAGGTCGGAGCACTTATCTCGACGCCGTCAGCACAAGCTTTCTCACGATCATCGCGCGCCTACATCCGGATCAGTCACTCGACACGGCGGCAACCACCCTGCGTCAGGTGCAACCGGAGATACGGGCTTCGACTATCGGCGAGCTCGGAAATTTCGGTTCCGCAGTGGTCGAGCGCTACTTGAAAGAGCCCTTCAGGTTGCTTCCCGCCGGGAAAGGATTCGACGGCT
Source organism: Acidobacteriota bacterium (assembly GCA_003222675.1). Lineage (GTDB taxonomy): Bacteria > Acidobacteriota > Vicinamibacteria > Vicinamibacterales > 2-12-FULL-66-21 > QHWT01. The sequence continues at coordinate 4,637 of QHWT01000018.1, forward strand.
CTGCGGATTTCCACAGCCGCTATGAACGCCCGCTCTGGACGGTGATGATCGTCGCCTGGCTCGTGCTGTTGATCGCGTGCGTGAACGTCGCTAATCTATTGCTCGCCCGGGCGACGGCGCGGCGGCACGAGCTGAGTCTCCGACTGGCGCTCGGCGAGTCGCGCGGCGGCCTTGCGCGCCAGCTCTTGACGGAGAGCCTTCTGCTGTCGGTCACTGGCACCGTCGCAGGCCTTCTAGTGGCAACGTGGGGCAGCCGTTTTCTCGTCACGCAACTCTCCACGTCGGCCGACACTGTCTTCCTCGACATGTCGATCGATAGCCGAATTGTGATGTTCGCGTCGCCATTACGGTACTGACGACGCTCGTTTTCGGCACGGCGCCGGCTGTTCGAGCATCAAGCGTCGCGCCTATCGATGCCCTCAAGGCTCAAGGGCGTACCGCTGGCGCGCACGGTAGACTCTCCAGCTGGTTCGTGATTGCGCAGGTCGCGCTGTCGTTCGTGCTGCTGGTGGCGGCTGGACTCTTCGTACAGACCTTCAGGGAAATTGCAACTCGTCCACTTGGCTTTCAACCGGACTCAGTCACCATCGTCACCATGAACATGAGCCGGACCGGGATCGCCGCCGAGGCGCGCCTGTCCGAATTCGAGCGAGCCCGTGATGCGGCGCGTGCGGTACCTGGTGTCGCCGGGGCGGCGCTCTCCTTCATTACGCCGTTTACCGGTGGATTCACGCCGCCGCTGAACATCTCTGGCGTGCCGGACTTTGAGGGCCGGCTCTCGGGAAATCTGATCTCCGGAGGATGGTTCACGACGTTCGGCACTCAGGTCATCGCCGGACGAGACCTGACCGATCGGGATGCGAAAGGTGCGCCGCGAGTGGCGGTGATCAACCAGGCATTTGCCAGGAAGTTTTTCCCAGGCGCGAGCCCGCTTGGACACACGATCAGCTTGTACCCTGGTGGCGCCAGAGCCATGCCACCTATGGAGATAGTGGGGGTCGTTGGCGACGCCGTTTATTCATCCCTTCGCGCCCAGGTCCCGCCGACATGGTACGCGCCGCTGTCGCAATTCGACCTGCCCGAGTTCACCCAAGTCTTGTTCCAATTTCAATTAGCCGTGCGGTCACAGACTCATTCGCCGGTTGCGTCGAACGATCTCGCGGCGGCGATCGGCAGGGTCAATCCGACACTTGCGCTCACGTTTCGGCCTCTCAGCGATTACGTAAAAACGGCGCGAAACCAGGAACGGCTCGTGGCGCTGCTGGCCGGGGCCTTCGGAACACTCGGACTGCTGCTTGCCGGCTTGGGGCTGTACGGCATCACCGCGTACGCCGTCACCGTTCGACGCTCCGAGATCGGGATTCGAATGGCCCTGGGTGCCGTCGCAAGTCGGATCGTGCGACTCGTGCTCGTGCGCGTGACGATTCTCGTTGCCAGCGGGGCTGTCGCAGGCATTGCCATCAGTTTGTGGCTGTCGCGGTTTGTCGCGAGCCTTCTCTATGGCGTTCAACCGCACGACGCCGCGACGTTGCTCGCGGCCTTCATCGTGCTTGCTTCGGTCGGTCTCGTGGCAGGCGCAATACCGGCGAGCAAAGCTGCCCGGACCAATCCAACCACGGTTTTACGGGAGGGTTGAGAGCCCAGGTTCTGCACCAGGGAGACGTCGGTCGGTCGACAAATGCGGAAAGGTACGTCAACGAAGCCAGTAAGTGAAAACGCGAATTGTGTAGGAACTGTGTAGGGTTGGCGCAAAACCGGCGACGAATACTGTTGTTTACAGCTTCACACCAAGAGCATCCTGTGAGGGTAAGTCGCTGAACTGATTACGCAACGAAGTGTTTTGGCATCGGTTGGTGAGCGCGACCAGATTCGTTTTCCAAGCGTGCTCCTTCAACCACTCGGCCATCTCTCCGTTTTAGAATCAACGACTTGCGGGCAGTCTGCGGTCGATTATCGCAAAACGGTCCGTTAGATCCTAGCGTTCTGCGAAGGGCTTTTGTATCCAGCGTTTTGCGGACACGCCGAGATCGCTCGCTGCGGAAATTGTGTAACACCTCTCAATGTCCTCGGATCACTTTGCCCGGTCTTCGAGGCGAAGTACGTTGATCAGCGCCGACAGCGCGGTGGGTTGCTGCCGCGGACTCGGGTAGTAGAGAAAGAAGAGCGGCCCGCCATGCAGCAGCGGTGCCAGCGCCCCTTTGATGCGCCGCGTGTTGGTGCCACTCAGATACACGCCGAGGATCGCTTCATCGACGCGCTCACTGCGGCGTTGATAGCGCGGCACTAGTTGGCTCCGCCATTCGATCGTCGGACCCTCGGCGGTCCTCAGGCGGGCGCGCGGCATCGCGAAGGTCGTGGGCCCAAGACTCGTCGTCAACGTCCGCTCGCGCGTCCCATGCCGGTAGCCCTGACGCACCTATCCCACGCGCGCCGATTCCGCCGCTCCCAACGCCCCGTCCAATTCTGCTTCGACAATCGTATCGATCAATCCGCGAGCCCGTCGTCGAATGAGGGTTTCCAGCGTCGTCGCGTCGTCTGCACGAACGGTTTCATCGCTCGAGAGCTTCCTGCTATCCTTCGCCATAGCGTCATCCTCCGGCATCCGCCTGTAAGCGGACGCAGCTGCTGGTTAACAACTGGGCCGGATGATGACGCGCTTTCTACTTTTCCACCAGACTCAAGACAGTACCCTTTGAACCACCCACAAACACTGCCGCTTACGGGCTCACATCGACCTTTGTAAGGTGATCACAAACAGCGGTTTGCTAAGGCTGCCGGGGATCTTGAAACAGGCCGAGAATCTTTCGAGCGGCGGTGATGATACTCGTCGGCCTCGTGGCAGGTGTCGCACTCGCGATCGGATCGACGCGGCTGCTCGTCTCGGTGCTGACTTCGTCGCCCCACTCGATCCGGCGAGGTTTGCGGCGGTGCCACCGTCCTCGTCGCGGCGGCTGCTATGGCGGCCGACCTGCCGGCTCGACGAGCGACACGAATCAATGCGGCCACCGCACTTCGCACTGCCGATTCGCCATACTGACCGGCAGCGCGACGTATCGACCATGGACTCAATGCATCGACGTTCACCGCGCGGGTGATTCACATCGACCGGCTCGGATCTCGGTGTCCGCCGTTGTCGGCGCGCTCGGAGCGTGAAAAAGAACCGCTGCACATCGGAGCGCCGGGACCGGCGCTCGACGTGGTGTTCGAGATTGGCGACGCGACACGCGCGCAGGAGATTCTGCGCCGGAAAGTCGAGGCCGGTGAAAAGCTGATGGGATTCGGACACCGCGTCTGCAGGGTCCGCGACCCGCGCGCGGAGGTGCTCGCGGACGTTGAGGAACCGCCGGCCAAGTGAGCGGACGGATCGCTCACGCGTTCGAACAAAGAAGCGCGAATCGAATCATCCGTCCCCAGTCGCAATACGCCGGCGCGCGCGACCGAAAATGGTCACCAGCGCGGCGCACCGGCACAGCACCACAGACCAACAACGGCATCGCCGATCCGTCGTTTTTTTGACACTAACGGTCAGCCCTGACCGCCTTAGCGAAGTATTCCGTGCGGGGCAGAACTTTAGTCAGCGCCTCGGCTGACTTTCTCCGCGCCTCGGCTGACTTTCGCCGCGCGGCGACCTCCGGATAACAGAATCGTCCCAAAACCCCTGACAAATTTTTTCCGTGAAAATCGAGCCGCGACGGCGAGCGCTTTGCTGAAGTAGCCGCAAAACTCGAGTCGACGGCCTGGTCGTCGTGATCGCACTACGGGTGCATCACGAGTCGGAAGGGGTGTGCGCGCCGCCAGGTCGGATCTGCGATGAGGCGACGGACTTATGACTACGAAGGCGCGGCGCCCTTTCTCGTTTGCAGTGTTGTCGCTCGTGGCGATCCTTCTCGTCGCGACGCAGCCGGCGCGCTGGCGGACCGCGTCGGCGCAGGGTGGCCCGTGCTTGTCGAACCCTGTCGTGTGCGAAAACGCGCTGCCCGGCAACCCGCCGAGTGAATGGGACCTCGCGAACGATCCGGCGAATCCGAACAGCCGCCTGAGCGATCCGGCGATTCAGGGCTTCGCCAGTTCGATCAGCGTCAACAAGGGCGAGACCGTACGGTTCAAGGTCAACACCGCCGCCGCAGAATCGCCGTTCACGATCGACGTCTATCGTCTGGGCTATTACGGCGGCATGGGCGCGCGAAAAATCGTGCGGATCGCGCCAACCGCGGGCGAGGTGACGCTGGCGAACAATCAGCCGAACTGCATCACCGACACGGCAACCGGCCTGGTCGACTGCGGCAACTGGACCGTCACCGGTTCGTGGGCCGTGCCGGCAGACGCGGCATCGGGCATTTACATCGGCAAGCTGACGCGCACCGACACTGGCGGGGCAAGCCATCTCGTCTTCATCGTGCGCGACGATGCGCGCGCAGCCGACCTGCTGTTTCAGACATCCGACACGACCTGGCAGGCGTACAACCGGTACGGCGGCAAGAGCCTCTACTACGATGCCGCCAGCAGTCCGACGAACAACAACATCAATCCTCGTGAGTATCAGACGCTGTCGGCCGGCCGCGCGTACAAAGTGAGCTACAACCGGCCGTTCGAGACGCGCGACCACGACCCGCAAAGCTGGATCTTCAACGCCGAGTACCCGATGGTCCGCTTCCTCGAAGCCAACGGCTACGACGTGAAGTACTGGACCGGCGTCGACACCGATCGCTTCGGCCCGGCACTGGTCGGCGCTGCGCCGCCGAAGGCATTCCTGTCGGTCGGCCACGATGAGTACTGGTCGGCCGCCCAGCGATCCAGCGTGGAAGCCGCGCGCAACGCAGGCGTGCACCTGGCGTTTTTCAGTGGGAACGAGATGTTCTGGAAGACGCGGTGGGAGGCGAGCATCGCCGGGCCCGCCGAGGCATACAAGACGCTGGTCAGCTACAAGGAGACGTTTCAAACGACGGTGCCCGCCTCGGCGCTCGATCCGAATCCGATCGTGTGGACCGGCACGTGGCGCGATCCGGACGGCGCGGTGATCGGCGCGGCCGATGGCGGCCGGCCCGAAAACGCCGTCACCGGCACGCTGTGGACCGTGAACGGCGGCACGACGGCGATTCAGGTGCCAGCCGACTACGGTCGGTTCCGTCTGTGGCGCGATACGAACATCGGTTCGTTCCTGTCAGGTACGCTCGTGACGCTCGCGCCGGACACGCTCGGGTACGAGTGGGACGAGGACATTGACAACGGCCTGCGGCCGTCGGGCCTCGCGCGTTTGTCGCTCACCACGGTGAATGGTGTCGAGAAGCTCGTGGACAGCGGCGCGACGTTCATCAGGAACGCGACGGCGACGCACGTGCTCACGATGTACAGACATCCGACGAGCGGCGCGCTGGTGTTCGGCGCCGGCACGGTCCAGTGGTCGTGGGGACTGGACGGCAACCACGATCGGCGTCCGGATCCGACTGTGGATCCGAACCTCACGACCGACCCGCGCATGCGGCAGGCGACCGTCAACCTGCTCGCCGACATGGGGGTCGCGTCCGGCGCTCTGCAGCCGGGACTGATTTCCGCGACGCGATCGACCGACAACACTCCGCCGGCGTCGGTCGTCGCGTCTCCGCCATTCGGCGCCAACATTCAGGCTGGCGGCCGCGTGCCGATCACCGGCACGGCGACTGACGCCGCCGGCGTCGTCGCGGCCGTCGAAGTGTCGGTCGATGGCGGCGCGACGTGGCACGCTGCGCGTGGTCTGACGACCTGGAGCTATGACTGGTCGCCGACAACGAGCGGACTCGTCTCGCTGTTGAGCCGCGCGACCGACGACAGCGGCAACGTCGAAACGCCGAGCGCCGGAGTCGCGGTGAACGTCATTGGTTCCGTCTGCCCGTGTCCGAGCCTGTGGAATCCGGCGACCAACACGCCCGACCTATCCGACAGCGGCGACGGCCAGGCGGTCGAAGTCGGTGTGAAGTTTTCCAGCGATAGCGCGGGGTTCATCACAGGACTGCGTTTCTACAAGAGCGTTGCGAACGTCGGCACGCACGTGGGCAGTCTGTGGACGAGCGGCGGGACGCTAATCGCCAGCGCAGTGTTCAGCAACGAGAGCGCATCGAGCTGGCAGGAAGTGCAGTTCGCATCTCCCGTCCATATCAATGCCAGCACGACCTATGTCGCGTCGTATCACGCGAACTTCGGACACTACGCCGCGAGCCACGACTATTTCATCACGGCAGGGATCGACTCGCCGCCGCTGCACGCGCCCGCTGGCGCGAACGGCGTGTTCACGTACTCGAATACGAGCGCGTTTCCGACATCGACATTCCAGTCGTCGAACTACTGGGTCGACGTGATCTTCTCGACGTCGGGCCAGGACGTCACGCCGCCGACGATCTCGAGCGTCCGGGCGACGGCGCTCGATCAGGCGAACGCGATGATTCGATGGGCGACCGACGAACCGTCGACGTCGCAAGCCCAGTACTCGATCGATCCGAGTTTCCCGCCGCAAGCGACGGGGAGCTCGACGATCGATACAAATCTCGTCACGTCGCACGCGATCGCGTTGTCTGGCCTCACCGCGAATGCGACCTACTACTATCGCGTGCTGTCGGCGGACCGCGCCGGCAACGTCGCCGCATTTGCTTCGGCGCCGAGCGTCACCGTGCCGGGGCCGACCCTGCACGACACCGCGGCGGTCGACTTCAATAACGGCACGACCGGATCCGCCACCTACGTCGCGCAGACCGGCGACGGAGAAGTGATCCTGAAGCCCACCGAGGGCGCCGAGTTCTTCGGGTCGGCGCTGCCGCCGGGCTGGAAGGCGGTTGCCTGGACCGGCGGCGGTTCGGCGGTGGTCGGCGGCGGCAACCTCGTCGTCGACGGCATGCGCGTCGCCACGTGCACGACGGATCCGGCGACCGGCGTCTGCTCGGAGAACTCGCCGTACGGGCCCGGACGATCGCTCGAGTTCGTGGCGACGTTCGCCGGCGACGCGTTCCAGCACGCCGGCCTGGCCGTCGACCTCGATCAGATCGATCGGTGGGCGATCTTCAGTACGAGTGGTGGCGGAACGCTGATCGCGAGAACAAATCCCGGCGGCGGCGAGACGGTGACGACGCTCGGGCCGAGCTACCTCGATCGCCCGCATCGATTCCGCATCGACTGGAATGCGACGGCCGTCGACTACTTCATCGACGGCGTGCGCGTCGCGACGCACGCAATCGCGATCACTGGCGGCATGCGGCCGGTCGCGGCGAGCGATTTCACCCTGCTTGCCGGAAAAGTCGTTGTCGACTGGATCCGCATGGCGCCGTACACGGCCGCCGGCGATTTCATGTCGCGTGTGTTCGACTCGACGATCGACAACGAGGTGTGGAACAGCCTCGCATGGTTCGCTTCCACTCCCGGTGTCAGCATCTCCGTTCGCGCAGCCAATACGCCGTTCGCGAATGCGGACCCGAACGATCCCGCGTGGCGGCCGGTCTCGGCGCCGGGCGCTCTGACCGGCGTAACAGGACGCTACATCCAGTACAAAGCGCGTCTGTCCGGCGCCGATGCGAACCAGACGCCCGAGCTCGACGAAGTCGTCGTGAGCACCGATCGCACGCCGGTGGCCGCCGCCGACCGCGCGCCAACGCCGCTAGGCATTGCGTACACGTTCCCCGCGAGCGGTCCGTTCAGCCTGAAGGCGAACGACACCGACGGCGACAACACGAACGACCAGCTGCACGTCTCCGCGGTGACGCCGTCAGCGCATGGTCTGGCCGTCCTCAACGATGACGGGTCGGTCACCTACACGCCGGCACAGAACTTTAGCGGCGCTGACACGTTCACCTACACGATCAGCGACGGCCTGCTGACGTCGACGGCGACGGTCACGATGACCGTCGGTGCGGTCAACCATCCGCCGACTGCGATCAACGACAGCTTCACGACCGCCGAGGACACGGTGCTGATCGTGCCAGCGCCGGGCGTGATGGCCAACGACACGGATCCTGACGGCGACGCGCTACAGGCGGTCCTCGTCAGCGGTCCCACTCACGGCACGCTGACGCTGAATGCCGACGGCTCCTTCACCTACGTGCCGGCCTCGCTGTTCTTCGGGCCCGATGGCTTCACTTACACGGTGAAGGACCCCGCGAACGCGTTCAGCAACGTGGCGACTGTTTCGATGACCGTCACGTTCGTCAACCACGCGCCGACCGCCGCGGCCGATGCCTACTCGACGGTGAAGAACCAGGCCCTGAGCGTGGCCGCACCCGGTGTGCTCGCCAACGATCGCGACGCCGACAGCAATTCGATCACCGCAGTTCTGGTCACGACGACCGCCAACGGCGCGCTCGCGCTGACCGCCAACGGCTCGTTCACCTACACGCCGAACACCAACTTCGTCGGAACCGACCGCTTCACGTATACGCCGGTCGACACCTTTGGCCTCGCGGGCAGTCCCGCGACGGCGTCGATCACGGTCTACAACGCGATCGTGAGCCAGACGATTACCAGCACCGATCTCGCGAACGGCGACGTGACGATCACGACGGCGACGCCGGCAGTGCCAGCGCCCACGCCGACCGATCCGGTGATCGCGTCGGTGACGACGACAGTCCTCGGGACGGTGACCATCGCCAACAGCGTGGTCGACGCGCAGCCGGCCGGTGAGTACCGATTCCTAGGCCAGCAGATCGACATCACCGCGCCCGCGTCGATCGACCCGATCCGGCCGCTCCTGATCGCGTTTGGAATCGATGCGTCGCTCATCCCGTCGGGGCACGATCAGCTCACGACGCAGATGTTCCGGGATGGTATCCGCGTGCCGGATTGCGCTCCGACGCCCGCGCCGGGAACGGGCGCCAACGACCCGTGTGTGACGAGCCGGAGCATCGACAGCACGACGCGCGACCTCAACATCGTCGTGGCGAGCTCGCATGCGAGCCGTTGGGACGCCGCGCTGCCGACGCCGATTGCGTGGGACGATTCGTACTCGGGCATTGAAGGCAGCGTCGTCGCGGTTGCCGCGCCCGGGGTGCTGCGCAACGATATCCAGGACAGCTCGAACGGTCTGACCGCCGAACTCATCAGCCCACCGCCGGCGGGGCCCGGAACCGTGAGCCTGCAGGCGGACGGCAGCTTCACGTTTACGCCCGCACTCGATGTCTGCGGTCCGACGTCCTTCACCTACCGGGCGCATTCCGGCGTCCGCACGAGCAACATCGTTCCCGTGACGCTCACGCTGACGTGCATCAATCACGCGCCCACGTTCAACGCGGGCGCCAACCTGACGGTGCTCGAGGATGCCGGTCCGCAGGCGATCAACAACTGGGCGACGAACATCAGTGCCGGACGCGCGAGCGAAAGCGGGCAGCTCCTGAACTTCATCGTAACGAACAACAACAACGCGTTGTTCTCGGCACAGCCGGCGATCTCGGCGGCCGGCACGTTGACGTTCACGCCGGCGCCGAACGCGAACGGGTCGGCAACGGTGACCGTGCAGTTGCACGACACCGGCGGCGCGGCCAACGGCGGCGCCGATACGAGCGCCCCGCAGCTGGTCACGATCACCGTCACGGCCGTGAATGATGCTCCGACGGCGGTCGACGATGCGTACACGACGAAGGAAGACACGCCGCTGACGATCGCGCCGCCGGGCGTGCTCGCTAACGATACCGACGTCGATGTCAGCGACACGCGCACGGCGGTCCTGGTCGCCGCCGGCGGGCCGACGCACGGCACGCTGACCGTGAATGCCAACGGCTCGTTCACCTATACGCCGAACCTGAATTTCAGCGGGACCGACTCGTTCACGTATCAGGCGAAGGATGCGGCGGGCGCGCTGTCGAACGTCGCGACCGTGACGATGACGGTCACGGCCGTGAACGACGCACCGGTCGCGGCCAATGATGCGTACAGCATGAACGAGGATACGAAGCTGACGATTGCCGCACCAGGCGTGCTGGCCAACGATACCGACGTCGACGTCACTGACACGCGCACGGCCGTTCTGGTCGCGGCGAGCGGCCCGACCAGCGGCTCGCTGGCGTTGAATGCCGACGGCTCGTTCACCTATACGCCCAACGTGAACTTCAACGGCACCGACTCGTTCACGTATCAGGCGAAGGATGCCGCCGGCGCGTTGTCGAACGTCGCGACGGTGACGATCACCGTGAATACGGTGAACGATCTGCCGACCATTACCGATATCGTCAATCAGACGGTGAACGAGGATACGGCGACGGCGGCGCTCGCCTTCACGATCGGCGACGTCGAGACAGCGGCGACTGCGCTGACCGTGACGACAGCCTCGTCGAACCTGACGCTGGTGCCCGCGGCCAGCATTGTCCTGGGTGGCGCGGGGGCGAGCCGGACCGTGACGGTCACGCCGGCGGCCAATCAGTCGGGCACGGCGACCATTACCGTGACGGTGAAGGACGCTGACGGCGGGACCGCCAGCGACAGCTTCCTGCTGACGGTGAGTCCCGTCAATGATGCACCGGTCGCGGCCAATGATGCCTACACGACCAACGAAGACACGGCGCTGACGATCGCGGCAC
>QHWT01000019.1 GCA_003222675.1 Acidobacteriota bacterium
ACGGCACGCTGACCGTGAATGCCGACGGTTCGTTCACCTACACGCCGAATCCGAACTTCAACGGGACCGACTCGTTCACGTATCAGGCGAAGGATGCCGCCGGGGCACTCTCGAACAGCGCCACCGTGACGATCACCGTGAACGCTGTGAACGACGCGCCGGTGGCGACCAACGATGCCTACACGACGAACGAAGATACCGCGCTCACCGTCGCCGCACCAGGCGTGCTGGGCAACGATACCGACGTCGACGTCAGTGACACGCGCACGGCGGTTCTGGTCGCGGCGAGCGGGCCGACCAGCGGCTCGCTGGCGTTGAATCCCGACGGCTCGTTCACCTATACGCCCAGCGTGAACTTCAACGGCACCGATTCGTTCACGTATCAGGCGAAGGATGCGGCGGGCGCGTTGTCGAACGTCGCGACGGTGACGATCACCGTGAATACGGTGAACGATCTGCCGACCATTACCGATATCGTCAATCAGACGGTGAACGAGGACACCGCGACGGCGGCGCTCGCCTTCACGATCGGTGACGTCGAGACAGCGGCGACTGCGCTGACCGTGACGACAGCCTCGTCGAACCTGACGCTGGTGCCCGCGGCCAGCATTGTCGTGGGTGGCGCGGGGGCGAGCCGCACCGTGACGGTCACGCCGGCGGCCAATCAGTCGGGCACGGCGACCATTACCGTGACGGTGAAGGACGCTGACGGCGGGACCGCCAGCGACAGCTTCCTGCTGACGGTGAGTCCCGTCAATGATGCACCGGTCGCGGCCAATGATGCCTACACGACCAACGAAGACACGGCGCTGACGATCGCGGCAC
>QHWT01000059.1:0-51175 GCA_003222675.1 Acidobacteriota bacterium
CGGCGCCGCCACGGAGACGATCGTCGCCTGCTTCACGAAATCGCGGCGGGTCATGAGCATGGAGCTTGGTTCTTTGACTCCCGTGGCTTCCGCCTTTTCAGGCGGAAGACTTCTCAGAAGGCGCGCCGATCGTCCGGCTGAAGCCGGAAGCCACGAAATCCTTCCTCTATGTCTTCTTCTCCAGCGTCTGGCGAAGACGTCGCGCGACGATCTTCTCCTCGCCGGGCCGCATCATCCATACGCCAACGACAAGCGCGTCCCCTTCTGACCGCGTCCCGATCGAAGGCTCCCCGTCGAGAAGGATCTTGACGACCTGCTCCGCCGTCATCCCGCTGCCTGCCGCCCAGGAGATCCGCACATGGGGCACGTGGTTGGCGACTTCCGGCACGAAGACCTCGGCGGTGACGCCAGGCACCGCCGCGGCGCTGCTGCGGATGATCTCGGCGCGTTTCTCGAACTCGCGCTGCTCCTGCGCATGATCCTTCGCGAGGTAAAACTCCACCGCGGCCAGCATGCCGACCATCTCTTCCTTGTTGACCTTGAGACCGCGGCCAATCGTATTGCCGTTCGGCGGAGCGTTCAGGCGCGCGGCGGCAATGAGATCCCTTCTTCCGAGCAGCAGGCCGGCACTCTGCGGTCCACGGATGCCTTTGCCCCCTGAGAAGGTGACGAGGTCGAAGCCCATTTTCGTGTACTTCCACAGGTTGTCCACAGGCGGCACATCCGCCGCGGCGTCGTTGAACGTCGGGACGGAGTGCTTCTTCCCGAGTTCGACGAACTCCTCGTCCTGGATCCGCCCCACCTTGTTGTTGTTGTTGTAGAACAGCATCATCGCGGTCTTGTCGTTGATCGACTGCTCCAGATCTTCGCGCGTTTCCACCTCGACGAGCCGCACACCACAGTTGCGGACGGCATGGTCGTAACCGAAACGGTGTGACTTCTGGATGATGACCTCGCGCTTCATCCCTGCAAGGTTGGGGAGATCGACCATCTTCTGTCGGTCCACTCCCGTGAGAACCGCAGCGGTCCCAAGCGTGAGGGCGGACGCGGCGCCTGACGTCACCATGGCTGCCTCGCAGTGGACGAGCGTGGCGATTCGTTCGCCAATCTTGTCGTGGAGCTCGTCGAGCATGACGTAGTGCCCCGAAGCGTAGTTGATGGCCTCCATCACTTCATGCGGCATCAGCGACGCGGTCATCGCCGTGTATGTCCCTGCCGCGTTGATGAACGGACGGACACCCAGCTCGCGAAAGTAGTCGCGCTCTCCCCGTCCGACAACTGCGCCTCCGGCAGCGCCGAGTGGACGCGTGCCGGCGCCGATGAATCCTCCCACAAGCGGCAATCCCGAAGCGGTCGTCAAAAAACGTCGTCGGCTCCACATGTCGCGTCTCCATTGGACGTTTGCATTGCGGCTTCTGCGGCGAGAGGATAGCAGGTTGCCGCAAAAAACCAATCTCAATGCCAAACGCTGAACGCTGATGTCAATTCCTCCGGCCACGATTCTGGGGCTCTTGCTCGCGGCGTTCGACGCCCGCGAGCAGACGCTCGAGGTTGGGAAGCAGGCTTACGAAGCCCGATGCGTGGGGTGTCATGGATCAGATGGTGCCGGCGGCGCGCACGGCCCCGGAACCGCAGCGGCATTCCCGAAGCGGGCATGCCAGCTTTCGCGATCCCCGACGCGGAGCTCGACGCAGTCGTCAGTTATCTGGAAGTCCTGCGCTCGCCCGCGACCGATCACCCTACGCCTGGCGACGCGGTTGCCGGCGAACGCTTCTTCACGGGAGAAGGCCACTGCACGAGGTGCCACATGGTACGCGGCCGGGGCGGCATTCTCGGCCCCGATCTATCGAATCTCGCGCGCGAACGAAGGACGCCGCAGATAGACCACGCGTTGCGCGAGCCAGGCACGTCGCGGTCCTTCAGAGCTCTGTCATTACGCATGCGCGACGGCGCAGCGCTTCGTGGCATCGCGAAATACGAGACTCCGTTCGACCTTGGCGTCGTTGATTTGGACGGGAAGTTTCACTCCATTCCCAGGCCACAGGTCGCGGAAGTGACGTGGGAACGATCGCTGATGCCGAAAATGCAAGCATCGACCGAAGAGATGCAGAACCTGATGGCATATCTCACTCGTCTGATCGTGGACCGCTCACCGGGGGCAACGTTCCGCGGGCACGATGCGATCGGTGAAGGCCTCACGTTCGAGGATATCGCTCGTCCGAAGGCCGGAGAGTGGCCAACGTATCATGGACACCTGAGCGGGAATCGTCACAGCTCCCTGGATCAGATCAACACCAACAATATCGCGCGGCTCGCACCCGCGTGGACTTTCCCGGTTCCTGGAGCACACGGCGCGCTTCAAGTCACTCCCCTCGTCGTCGACGGACTGATGTACGTGACAGCCGTCAACGCCGTCTGGGCGCTCGATGCGCGGACCGGCGGCGAAGTGTGGCACTACAGCCGGCCTCGCACGCCGGAACTTGTCGGGGATGCGGCAGGCGGCATCAATCGCGGCGTGGCGGTGGCTGGCGATCGCGTCTTCATGGAGACAGATCATGCGCACGTCATTGCGCTTCACCGCATCGGCGGTCAGCTCCTCTGGGATGTCGAGATGGCGGACCATCGCCTGCACTACGGCGGCACGAGCGCGCCGCTCGTGATCAACGACCTCGTGATCGCGGGCGTGTCCGGCGGGGATGAAGGCAATCGAGGATTCATCGACGCATATAAAGCATCGACTGGCGAGCGTGTCTGGCGTTTCTGGACGGTTCCCGCGCAAGGAGAGCCATTGTCCGATACCTGGGTTGGCAAAGCGCTGGAGCACCCGTGTGCCTCGACCTGGCTGACGGGAACGTACGATCCGGACGCGCAGCTGCTCTACTGGCCGACCGGCAACCCGTGTCCCGACTACAACGGCGACGAGCGCAAGGGCAACAACCTGTACTCGAACTCCGTGGTCGCGCTCGAGCCGACGACGGGGACGCTGAAGTGGTATTTCCAGTTCACGCCGCACGATCTTCATGACTGGGACGCGACCGAAACGCCGTTGCTCGCGGACGTCGATTTTCGCGGCCGCCCGCGAAAGCTGCTGCTCCATGGCGATCGGAATGGTTTCTTTTACGTGCTCGACCGTCTCACCGGCGAATTCCTGCTCGCGGAGCCCTTTGTCAGGAATCTCACCTGGGCGACCGGCATCGGACGCGATGGGCGTCCACTGCTGGCGTCGGGGCAGGCGCCGACATCGGAGGGTACGCGAGCGTGTCCTTCAGAGGCAGGCGCCACGAACTGGCCGTCCACGGCGTTCAGCCCGGCGACGGGCTTCTTCTATTTGATGGCTGAGGAGTCCTGCAGCATCTTTACGAAAAACGCACAGTGGTGGAAACGAGGAGAGTCTTTCTACGGCGGCGGCACACGCCATTCGCCCGGAGACGTCAGCGTGAAATACCTCCGCGCGTTGGACGTGCAGACAGGAAAGGTTGCCTGGGAAATCCCGAACGTCGGCGGCGGAATCCTCGCGAGCGGGTTGATGAGCACGGCGGGCGGCCTGGTGTTTTATGGCGATTCCGCCGGGGGCGCCCTCGTCGCAGCGGACGCGCAGACCGGAAAACTCCTCTGGCACTTCAACACCGGCCAGAGTTGGAAATCGAGCCCCATGACGTACGCGATCGATGGCACGCAGTTCATCGGCATCGCCGCCGGGTCGACGATCATGACCTTCGCATTGCGTTAGAGACATCCACCATAGTCACGTACGATTTCACGCCGAGATCGCGGAGCGCGCAGAGCGCGCTTTGTTGAACACTCAATTTGAAGTTCCTCTCCGTGAGTACGTCCGTGATTCTTCTCACGCGAGCAGCTTCGTGACCACCTCGCCGCTGACGTCGGTCAATCGGAACTCTCGTCCTTGAAATCTGTACGTGAGCTTCTCATGGTCGAGTCCCATCAAATGGAGGATGGTCGCGTGCAGATCGTGGACTTCGATCGGATCCTCGACCACGTTGTAGCCGAGATCGTCCGTGCGTCCGATGGTGACGCCGCGTTTCACGCCGCCGCCCGCCATCCACATGGTGAACGCGCGCGGGTGATGGTCGCGTCCCATGAGCCGTGACCCATTGCGTGCCTCGTTCATTGGCGTCCGGCCGAACTCGCCGCCCCAGATGACGAGCGTCGTATCGAGCAGGCCTCGTTGTTTGAGATCCGTCACAAGGGCGGCGGCCGCGCGATCGGTCTCGAGGCAGAGGGCCGGAACCCTGTTCGCAATGTCGGTTCCGACGGTGGCGCCGTGCGTGTCCCAGCCGCGGTGATACAGCTGCACGAATCGGACGCCGCGCTCGATCAACCGGCGGGCCAGCAGACAGTTGTTTGCAAACGATACTTTGCCCGGTTCGGTCCCGTACAACGCGTGGATCGCCGGCGCTTCGTTCGAGATGTCCGTGAGCTCCGGCACGCTGCTCTGCATCCGATACGCCATCTCGTACGATGCGATACGCGTGTCGATCTCCGGATCACCCGTCTCGGCCCGATGCAGCCTGTTCAAGTCCGTTACGAGGCCGATTGATTCGCGGCGCGTGAGGGCATCCACGCCCTCGGGATTCGAGACGAAGAGGACCGGATCGCCCTTCGATCTGAACTCGACGCCTTGATACACGGTCGGAAGGAATCCGCTTCCCCAGCACGACTTGCCGCCATCCGGCGCGTTCTCACCCGACAGCAGCACGATGAAGCCAGGCAGGTCGCGGCTCTCGCTCCCGAGCCCATACGCGAGCCACGACCCCATGCTCGGACGGCCGAACACCTGGCTGCCGGTATTCATGAAGATCTGTCCTGGCGCGTGATTGAACTGCGTCGTGTGAACGGACCGAACGATGGCGATGTCGTCGACGATGGTCGACAGATGCGGGAGCAGCTCCGACACCTCGGCTGCGGCCTGGCCGTACTTCTTGAACGTAAAAGGCGATCCCAGCAGGCGAGGCGTTCCTTTGATAAAGGCGAACCGCTCTCCCTTCGGAATGAACTCTGCGGGAATCTCTTCGCCATCATGCTTCTGGAGCGTGGGTTTGTTATCGAACAGATCGAGCTGCGTTGGCGCGCCAGCCATGAACAAATAAATGATGTTCCTGGCTTTCGGCGCGAAGTGCGGTGGTCGCGGCGCCATCGGGTCCGCCGCCTGAGCGAACAGCTTGTCGTCGAGCAAGGCAGACAGCGCCAGGCCGCCGATGCCAAAACCGGACTGCTTGAAGAAATGCCGCCGGGTGATCGCGCGAAGAATAGCGGGATGCATCATTCCTTTGTCAGCGTTTCATCGAGGTTGAGGAGCGCGTTTGCGACGAGCGTCCAGGCGGCCTGTTCAGCCGGATCGAAGCCGTCCACCGCGTAGTCTTTGATGACGCGTGCGGCGGCGTCGTGATCTGTGCGGAACCGTTCGAGATGTTGCGCATACGAGGCAACGATGCGGTCGAGCTCTTCAACTGTCGGCCTCCGCGAGACCGCGATCCGAAATGCACGTGCAGCGCGGAGCTTCAGCTCCGCGGGTTCGGCGCCGCTCGAGCCGCGCGCGACGAGTGAGGACGGTTCGCGCAGGATACGGGCCGCCAGGGCTCGAGCCGCCTCGAAAAACGCTTCATCGTTCAGCGTGATCAGCGCCTGAAGAGGCGTGTTCGTCCGCACGCGTCGGACGGTGCAGCGCTCGCGGCTCGTGGCGTCGAACGTCAAAAGGCTTGGATACGGCGCGGACCGTCGGATAAACACGTACAATCCGCGACGGTATCGGTCTTCGCCCGTGCTCGGGATCCATTTCTCATCGCTGTACGGTATGTCCCAGATCCCCTCGGGCTGCGGCGGGAACACGCTCGGCCCGCCGATCTTGAGGTTGAGCAAGCCGCTCGCGGCGAGGACCGTATCGCGCACCATTTCCGCTTCCATTCGGAAGCGCGGCCCACGCGCGAGCAGACGGTTGTACGGATCGCGGTCCAGGAGCACCCGCGTCGCGGTCGACGTCTGCCTGTAGGTCGCTGACGTGACGATCAGTTTGTGCAGCGCCTTCATCTGCCAGCCGCTCCGCACGAATTGTGTGGCGAGCCAGTCGAGCAGTTCCGGGTGTGACGGCGGTGTTCCGCGCGTGCCGAAGTCCTCGCTCGTCTCGACGAGGCCGCGCCCGAAGAACTGCTCCCACGCGCGGTTCACCGCGACGCGCGCGGTCAGCGGGTTCCGCTCGTCGACGAGCCAGTGAGCCAGCCCGAGACGATTCGGCATCTGGTCCTCGCCAAGTGGATGCAGAACTTCAGGAACGCCCGCGTAAACCTTCTCGGTCTTGTCCATGAAGCTGCCACGTCGATGCACGTACGCCGACGGGCGCTCGTACGCAACCCGTTCGCGCATCACGAGTGCCGTCGGAATCGAGAGCTTCGCGAGCTCCTTTTCCAGAGCGGCCAGCCGATCGCGCGTGGGCTTGAGCGACGGCGCGACCGTGCGATAGAAGGCCGAAAGTTCCGCGCGTTGTTTCTCCGTCCGATTTGTGGCTGGGATCGCCAGGATGGGTCTGAGCTTCGCCGGGATCTCAACGACGCGCTGCGGGGTGCTGCTGGAGGTCACCGACAGCCGAAACCGGCCCAGCGCTTGACCGACCGCACTTCCGTAGTGCTTGAGACGAATCCGGAGCCGGACCCCCGCCGCACTCTGCAATGGTCGATCGAGCGTGAAGACGATCTGTCGGGCAATCCGTGTTTCGTCCCGGCTCGCGTCGATGCGCCATCCGCGTGGCGCGGACGCGTCGCGCGGGAGAACTTTGGGAGAGAAGGAATCGACGCTCGCGCCGCCGGCTGCATCATCGGCCTTGATCGCTTTGAGCGAGGAGGGAAGCGCGGCGAAGCCGCGCCGCCGAGCGAGCGGGGGTGGGGCTCCGCGAGCATTGAGAGAAGCTGACTGAGATGCCGGGACAACCCCAGGCCCCGACGTCTCAATCTCGATCCCATTCAATTGAAAGTTGCCGTACACATCGCGTCCGGGCCCTCCTTTCGGCAGCGATGGATCCGGCACCGCCTCGAGGCGAATCGCGGTCACGATTGGGAGCGCCGCCGCGGCCTCGACGGTATAAACCGTCTCACCCGGGTTCGGCCCCGACGCTGTGACCGATCCGTCGTGCATCGGCGTCAACACCACACCGCCTGTTGCGATCAGCCTCTTCGGCGTGAGTACCGTCCAGCGCACGGCCGGCTCGAGCCTCATCGTCTGCTCCCACCCAGCCTGAGCGCGGTCGAGCGCCCGCGTTTGCGTTTTTTGGCGTTCGTTCAGCCGATCGATCTCCGACTGAATGGCTTTTCGTTTCGTTTCCTGCTCGGGCGTCGGCACATCGATCGTCGTCTCGAAGAACTTCGTTCCGTCGCTCCGCTTGCTCACCTCGTAGTCGGTGTTCGAGAAGAACGCCATCATCCTGTAGTAATCCCGCTGGCTGAACGGATCGTACTTGTGATCGTGGCACTGCGCACAGCCGAGCGTGGTGCCGAGCCACACTGTCGCGGTCGTGTTGACGCGATCGACGAGCACCTCGTAGAGCGCCTCCTCCGGGTCGATGCCGCCTTCCTCGTTCGTCATCGCATTGCGGTGGAACCCGCTTGCAATCAATTGATCCCTCGTCGCGTCCGGCAACATGTCGCCGGCGATCTGTTCGATCGTGAAGCGATCGAACGGCATGTCGTGATTGAGCGCGTCGATCACCCAGTCGCGGTACTTCCACATGACTCGCGGCAAATCGCTCTCCATAATGCGGTGACGCGAGCAGGCGATCGACGAGACGCGCGTACGCGGCGCCGGTGCCATCCTGCGCGGCCTCCGCGCTGACTTGTTCCACTTCCTCAGGCGATGGCGGAAGCCCGATGAGATCGAGCGAGACACGACGGACGAGTGTTTCGAGCGGCGCCTCTGAGGATGGCGCCAGGCCTTCGTGCTCGAGCCGGGCGAGGATGAATTGATCGATAGGCGTTCGCATCCAGTTAGCGTTGCGGACGGTCGGCAGTGCGGGGCGGACCGGGGCGCGATAAGCCCAATGGCGCGACTGCTCCGTTTCAGCTTGCGATGCAGTCGCGGGTGCATCGGCGCTTTCAGGCCACACGGCCCCTTGATCGATCCACGCGCGAATCAGCTCGATCTGCGCGCGGGCCAGAGGATCCTTGTCCTTTGGCATCTGGTCCTCGCCATCGAGTCCAAGCAGCCGCCGGACCATCAGACTCTGCTCGCTGTTGCCCGGAATGACGGCGGGGCCGGTTTCCCCTCCTTTCATAGCGACGGTTCGCAGATCGAGGCGCAGGCCGTGCTTCTGCTTCTCGCGACCGTGGCACTCGTAGCAGTGTGTCTGGAGAATGGGCTGGATATCGCGAACGAAGTCGATCGACGGCGCGGCCGTGGGCTTCTGCGCCTGGACCGACGTCCACGTCAACGCAAGCGCTGCGACTCCGGTGATCGTGCAAACCGTGGGATAGCGGCTGAGCATGTTCGCAGAAAAGCCTTCTCACCGTGCGGCGATGCAGTCGATTTCAACCAGAGAGTTGCCTGGAACGCCGCCGTAAGCCGCAATCGTCGTCCGCACTGGAGGATTCGGACCAAACCGGCCGCGGAAGACTTCGTTCATCGCGTCGAAGTCGTGGAGGTCATGAAGGTACACGTTCACCTTCAGGACCTTCTCCATCGAGGAGCCGGCTTTCTTGAGCTCGGACTCCAGCTGATCGAGAACAGATTTCGTGTGGACGGTGATATCTCCCGGGCCGTGTTCTCCTTTGCCGGCAATGAACACGAAACCGCCGTACGTAACCCAGGATGAGAAAAGCGGCGGCTTGCTCTCCGGCGCCGCGTTGTCGCTCGACGTCTTCTTCGCCGTGTCGCTCGTCTGCGCGTGAGCCACCCCGAACAGGCCGGCGCCGGCGGCGGCCATCGTGGCAAAGAAAGATCTGATGACGGATCGGCGCGAAGCATTGTCAGTCGGATGCATGGGCGAAGCCTCCCAGTGCGAGCCTTACGTTGCGCGATTCTGCGGCGAGAGAATATCGGGCCGGACGATTGGAGGCAAGCGGCGCATCGAGGCCGATGCTGTCAAGGTGTTCGACCTGTCCCGCCGAAGCCGCCCTGTGGCGAAGGCGGACGTCTCAACGACCCCCCTCGTTGACGATGTAGCTCTGGCCGGCAATCGTGAGGGTACCGCTTCGCGCGCCTCCCGGGTTCGGCGCGGCGACAAACTGCACCAGGCCGTTGCCGGCGCCGGATGCGCCTGCGATGAGCTGAATCCAATCCGCATTGCTCACCGCCGTCCAGGTGCACGCGCCGCTGACGATGATGAGGATGTTGCCTGCACCGCCTGTCGCGGTGAATTCGTGCGACGGCGGCGCCATAACCCACGTGCACTGCGAAGCCTGAGTCACGGTGAAGGTCTGACCGGCGACCGTGATCGTTCCGCTGCGCACCGGACCTTGGTTCGCGGCAACCGTGTACGTGATTTGCGCGGGTCCGGCGCCCGACAGCGCCGACATGGTGATCCACTCCACTCCGCTTCTCGCAGTCCAGCTGCAGCCTGCCGCTGTACTGATCGAGGCAGCGCCGGTGCTGCCCGTTCCGGCTGCGTCCTGTGTTGATGGCGATACGGTGTAAGCGCAGCCGCTCGCCTGCGAGATTTGTACGGACTCCCCGGCAATCGTGGCTGATGCGGCGCGCGCGGGCCCGGCATTTGCCGCGACCGTCAGCTGCGTCTGGCCCGCTCCGCTGCCGCTCGTTCCTCCAGTGACGGTGATCCACGCGGCACCACTTGCTGCGGACCACGTGCAGCCGGATGTGGTCGCAACCTGAAAAGTGCTCGCGCCTCCCGGCGCACCAACACTCAGGCTCACCGGACTGACCAAAAAGCTGCAGCCGAGCGACTGGGCAACGGTCACGGTTCGGCCGGCAACCGTCAGCGTGCCCGCTCTCGCCGGTCCGTTGCTCGGTGCGACGCGGAACCCGACCACGCCGGGACCACTGCCCGTGCTCCCGGTCGTGACGGTGAGCCAGGGCGTCCGGCTGTCGGCAGTCCATGCGCAACCGGAAGGCGCCGTCACTGCGACCTGACGATCGCCGCCGGACGGGTCGAGGCTGAAGGTGTCCGTCCCGATCGCATAACTGCAGCCTGTCCCCTGGTCGACCTGTACGGTCTGGGCGGCAACGGTGATCGTACCGGTCCTCGGAGGTCCGCTGACCGCATCCACATGAAAGCCGACAGTCCCGTTCCCGCGGCCTTCACGTCCTGCCACAATGGCAATCCATTGCACGTTGGTCGCCGCCGTCCAGCCGCACTGCGCAGCACTCGCGCGCACGTCGATTGTCCGATCTCCTCCTGCTCCCTCGACCGTCTCGTGATTCGAAGAGACTGTAAACTCACACGGTTTCCCCTCCTGTGAGATTCGCAGGCCTTGATCGTTCACACTGATGCTCGCGGCGCGTGACGACGGATCTGCGTTTGCGACAACGGTGAACCGGACTGACCCTTCACCCTGCCCCTCAACCGGAGGTGAGAGGGTCACCCATGCGGCGTCGCTTCTGGCCGACCAAGGGCACTCACGACTTGTCGAGATGCGGAGGGCTCCCGAGCCGCCTCCTGGCGGAAAGGCGGCGCTCTCGGCGCTCACTTGCACCGCGCACTTCGTCGTCGACGGCGCCGTTACCGTTTCGGTTTCTGAAGATGAGCCGCAGGATGTCGAGAGGAGTGCGACGGCCGCGATAGACACGACGGCGTGCAGTCTGACCGATGAACCGGAGGGAGCGACCGTTTGCACAGGCCCTCGCTTCGGCTATCGCAGCTGACCGAAGTACCGCTGGGGGGAAACGCCAATGAACGTACTCGGAGCCGAGCAGTTCGGGCTCCCGCGGCGGCAAAATTATATCCGATCGTGCAGCTACGATAGGTGACTCCAGAGAATCGGGACCGGCTTGAGGTACCGGCTGGTGCAACGCGATAACAACATCGGACGGAAATGTTTGGCCATAATGGGGCCGCCGTCGAGCGACAGTCCAGTCAGGATTTATTCGGGTCGCGCCTGTGACGCTCACTGTGGGGTGGTGACGGCGGCGGCTTGGGCCAGCGGCGCTGATGAACGAATCCTCGCACGCGATCACGCGTGGGCGGGCGAATCATCTCCTGGAGTTCCTCGCGTAACCGGCGGGTCTGCTGCGTGAGTGCGCGAAGCTCGGCGTTGATACCTTCTTCGGATCCACGTACTTTTTTCACGGTGTGTTCACGGACGTTGCAGCCATCCGGTCGCGTGAGGGCTGTGTCAGCGGATTGAGCAGCTTTCGCGCCAACCCGGTCGATCACCAGACGCGCTTCACACCATATCTCTCGAACACGTCGTCAGACGACACGATCTTGAGTTCCTCGACTGTCGCTTGAGCGACGAGGAGCCGATCGAAGGGGTCCCGATGATGGAACGGCAGGTCTACGATCGCCGCGGCGTGTTCGAGCGCAATCGGCAACAGCGCGAAGCCGTTAAGGACGAGCTGCTGATGGACGAAGCGATCGAGGGCGCCCGGCACGTGCAACTTCCGAAGAGCGACCTTGATCGCCATCTCCCAACAGCTCGCGACGCTGAGGAGGCACTCGTCGCGCGCAATTGCGCGCCGCGCCGGCTTCGTCAGCCGCGCATCGTCCGACACCCACCAGAGGAAGGCGTGGGTGTCGAGGAGCAGCGCCATCAGAGGTAGTCGTCGAAGTCGGCAGGCGTCGCGTCGAAGTCGCGGGCCATGCGGATCTGCCCTTTCGCCGACCCGGGCTTCCGATCGACGACGCCGATCGGCACGATCTTGACGAGCGGCGTGTTGTCCTTGGCCACGATGATCTCTTCCCCTTGCAGCGCGCGGCGGACCAACGTAGAGAACTGCGCCTTAGCCTCCGCGACGTTGTAATGACGGGGCTTGTGGGGTGGATATTTCACATGGTCATGTTACAGGACCATCTCTGGGTTTGCAAACGAGCGCGGCCTACGCACGGAGATCATGGTCCTTCGTTTCGCGCGTTGCCGCGAGTCCCATCATCGTGAGCGCCGAGGCGCCGGCGAGGTAATAGCCGACAAACGGCAAGCCGTACGTCTTGGCGAGCCACGTCGCGATGTATGGTGCCAGGGAGGCGCCAAAGATTCCGGCAAGATTGAATGCCAGTGAACTGCCGGTATACCGCACGGTCGTTGGGAACAACTCGGACAGCGTGGTACCGAGCGGACCATACGTCAGGCCCATCAACGAAAGACCCAGCGCCATCGCCAGCATGACGCCCGCCGTGCCGCCGAGAAGCAGCGGCGCCAGCACGAAACCGAAAGCGCCAATCGCGGCGGTCACCCACAGCAGCGTGCGGCGCCGGCCGTACCGGTCCGCCAGTTTTGCCGAAAACGGAATCGTGGCGGCGAAGAAGACGATGCCGAACAGCTGGATGAGGAGGAACTGCTGCCGCGTGTAGCCGAGCGCACTGGTGCCCCACGCGAGCGCGAAGACCGTCGTCAGATAGAACAACACGAACGTCGCGAGCGCCGCGAGCGTGCCGAACACCAACGTCGCGGGATGGTTTCGCAAGACGGTCAGCATCGGCAGCTTGACGCGTGCACGCCGATTCAGCGCGTCGCGGAAGACGGGCGTTTCCGTGATCGTCAGGCGCACGTACAAGCCGAGGATGACCAGCACGGCGCTGGCGAGGAACGGAATGCGCCACCCGAAGCGGAAGAACTGAACATCGGTGAGCCACTCCGAGAGCAGCAGGAAGATGCCACCCGAGCAGAAGAACCCGAACGGCGCCCCCAACTGCGGGAACATGCCGTACCATGCGCGACGGCCCGGCGGCGCATTCTCGATCGCGAGCAGCACGGCGCCGCCCCACTCCCCGCCAAGACCGAGCCCCTGGCCGAATCGACAGCTTGCGAGCAGCAGCGGCGCAGCCAGCCCAATCGACGCGTAGGTCGGCAGCGCACCGATCGCGACCGTCGAGAGGCCCATCGTCAGGAGCGCCGCGACGAGCGTGGTCTTGCGGCCGATGCGGTCGCCGAAATGGCCGAACAATGCGGACCCAATCGGGCGCGCGACGAAGGCAATCGCAAACGTCGCGAGCGAGGCCAACGTGGCGGACGCAGGATCGGACGGCGGGAAGAAGAGCCTTGGAAAGACGAGGACCGCGGCGGTCGCGTAAATATAGAAGTCGAAGAACTCAATCGTCGTGCCGATCAAGCTTGCAAAGAGCACCTGACGAGGGGAGTTGACGGACACGTGGGTCCGCTGAAGGATATCTCAGCGGCGGACCTCAGGGTCTCCGCCCTGCAGCCACAGAGCACTGTAGGCCGGGTCTTCAGACCCGGGCGGCATGGGCTGCGCTGCACCGTGAGTCATGAGCCTTGAGGCAGACTAGAGCGCCAGCGCCTTCCGCGCAAACGTGAGGTCGCGTCGAGCGGCATCGAGCGCTCGGCGCGTGCGCTCCTGCGGCGTAGTGCCGCCCGTCTCGTATTCGAGGTGCATCGAGATCGGGCCTGTGAAGCGCACGTCGCGCAGCACGGATCCGAACCACGTCCAGTCGACCTGCCCCTCTCCGAGCGGGCAATCTTCGATCACCCATCCCTTGTCCGTTTTCCGCCAGAAGAAATCTTTGAGAGCCACCATCTTCAGTCGGGGCGCGACCAGATGCGTCGCCGCCTTCCAGGCTCCGCCGCCGCCCTCAGCAACGGCATGCCGCGGATCGAAATAGTACCCGGCCCAGCGTGGATCCAGGCGATCCATTGCCGGCGCGATTTCCCACAGCGCGGCGCCGATGTAGCCCGCGTGATTGTGGAACCCCATCTCGATGCCGCAGTCGCGCGCGAGCGCGGCGAGGCCGACCAGCGCCTCGCCCGTCGCGGCTACCTGCGCGCGGACGTCGGAAGACGACGAGTAGAGCCAGTATCCCGGCTTGAAATACGTGACGCCGCTGTGCGCTGCCGCCTGCAGCAACGGTCTGGCGATCGGCATGCCGGCCGAGGTCAGCTCCGTCGTAATCATCGGCACCTTTGCGCCGCGCGACGTGATGGCTTCGATCGCGCGCGGCAGATCCTCGGCCGCGCGTTCGGGCGCTACGTGACCGTTCCGCCGCACCGTCAGGTCCACGCCATCGAAGCCTGCTTCCTTCACCGCGGACGCGAGATCGTTCCATGCGACGTCGGGCACGTGCTTCGAGAACAGGCAGAACGTCGGCGCCATCGATGCCGCCTTCGGGTCCACGCGGCATCCGATCGCCGCAACGACTGCCGTCTGACCGACCGCCGACATCCATTCCCTTCGAGACAACATCACGCTCCTCCGATCAGCCGCGTGGCGGCACCGCACCGAGTCCGGGTCCGGTGAGCTGACCCGTGTTCATCATGCCGCCGTCAATCGTAAACAGACCGGGGAATCGTGCGTCCCACGCGCGATTCGCGCTCGGCACGAACTGGCGGGCGTTTGCCTCAATGCCGGCGTTCCCCGGCACGCGTGCCGCAATGCCGGCCGAGTGAATCAACGAGGCGCCCGGACATGTGAGATCCTGCACGCAAAGGAACATGCCGAACTTCTGCGCCGCGGCCGCCATGAGCATCGCCTGACTCTGTCCCTTGCACGCCTTGAGGGCGACGCCGGTGTAGCCCATCTCTCGGGCGAGCAACAGGGTTTCGAGGTCGGTCAGCGACTCATCGATCACCACGGGCCGCAGGCGTGCGGCCTCATGCATCACGTTCGCGCGGTCCTTCTGCAGATCGCGCGCGGTCGGCTGCTCGATGTACAGAATGCGATCGAAGCCGCTCGGCGTCGCCTCGCGGACCCGGTGCAGGAATTCGAGCAGATACGCCACGTTCGGGCAACCTTCGTTGAAATCCAGCGAGTACTTCCAGTCCGCCACCCGCCGCGCGGCCTGCGCGCGAGTCACGATGCGGTCGATGCGAACCACACGATCGAAATCCGCCGCAAGGTCACCGCCATTCAGCTTGATCTTGAATCGAATGAGCCCATCGCGCGGGATCCACTCCTCGAGCGTGTTCGGAAGCCCGTCGTCGATGCGTGTGAAAACGTCGGCGTCTTCCAGCGGGTCGCTGGCGCCGACTGAATGAAAGACTGGCATGCGCGGACGTGGCGCGGAGGGCACGTACCGATCCAGGAACTCTCCCTTGAACTCGGATCCGAGATCGACCGCAAGGTCGCGGCGCATGAACGAGGGCCGGTAGGTCTCGTAGCAACTCACGCCGAACGCCTTGCCGTATGCGTCGTGAATCGCCGCGTCGAACGCGCTGGCGACGACGAGTGTGCAGAGCTTGGGGATTGGTGCGGGCAGCGCGCGGGTGCGGGAGAGCGCGGCGGCTGCGCGGAGGTACGCTGGTTCGAGCACGCGAAAGAGATCGATCGGATGACCTGTGTCGTCGCATTCGCCGGTCAGCGTGACGAGCTCTCCTGCGAGCGCCATCATCGCCCCGAGCCCCGCGTCCTCGGGGGCGGCGGGGAACGCCCAGGCGTTCCCCAGCGTCATCGATCCGAATCCCCACGCCTGGCGGCCGTCGCCCGTGCGCACGCGGCAATTCACGTTGAGTATCGTGACGCGATCGACCGAACGCCCGCCGAATTTGTAAGGCGCCCGATAGCGGAATTCCTCAAACTGATGATCGACGTCGACGATCCGGAGGTCAGTGGATCTCGACGCTCTCACAGCGGGCGCGCGCGGCGCCATGCAGCCCGCAAGCGGCAGCCATGGTGTAGCTGCGATGGTGCGCAGCAGCGCTCGACGCGATATCTCAACCGGCATACAGCCTGACAGAAATCTTCACGGCCGGCGCGACCGCATCATCGATAACGAGGCGGACGCGTCGGACCGTTGAGGGCTCGAAGCGCGCGATGCGCGCGTATCCGATTGTCGTTCCGCGCGACAGCACGCGCCACGGGCCGCCGTCAGACCCCAACAGCGAAAAGGCGGCGACGACCTGCCCGTGCGTAATGTCTTCTTCGAGCCGCGCGATGCTCGCGACCGCGCTGCGGCCCAGATCGATCTCGGCCGCGCGCCAGTCGGTCTGCCACGTGATGCGCGCGCCGGACGCCAGGTCGGCTGCAAGCAGCGATCTCCGCAGATCATGGAACCCGTTCAGGCTCGCGACGTCCGCGTCGTGCAACAGACCGTCGCGCGTGGGCGGGACGTTCAGCAACAGCTTCGAGTTGCGTCCGACCGAGCTCATATAAAGATCGAACAGCTGATCGCCCGTACGCACGCGACCGTCTTCCGCCGGATGATAGAACCAGCCGGGGCGTATCGAGGTGTCCGCTTCCGCGGGACGCCACACGCTCCCGGCGGGATCGCCGTGCAGCAGCGCGCGCGTGACGCCGGGGCCGGATGCTCCCGGAGCCGTCACGGCAGCCGGATCGACGCTCGACCAATTGGGATCCCCTGCCACACCTTTCTCGTTGCCACACCAGCGGACGTCGGGTCCCGCGTCCGAAAACATCACGGCATCCGGTTGAAGACGACGGACGAGCGTCCAGACGCGCGGCCAGTCGTAATCCTGCCGCCTGCCGTTCGGTCCTTCGCCGTTCGCGCCGTCGAACCAGACCTCGGCGAGCCTCCCATAGTTCTTCAACAGCTCCGTCAGCTGATCGCAATACAGATCGTTATAACGCGGTGAATCCCCATAGGCTGGATTGTTGCGGTCCCACGGAGAGAGGTAAAGGCCGGGCCGCAAGCCTTCCGCGCGGCACGCATCCACGAATTCGCGCACGACATCCCCGTGGCCTCCGCGCCAGGGACTCCTTGCCACAGAGTGCGTCGTCGTCCTGCTCGGCCACAAACAGAATCCGTCGTGATGCTTGGCCGTCAGGATCATCGCGCGGAATCCGGCGCTGCGCGCGGTTCGCGCCCATTGCCGCGCATCGAGCTTCGCCGGCGCGAAGATCGCCGGATCCTCCGTGCCATCTCCCCACTCGCGATCCGTAAACGTATTCACGCCGAAGTGGAGGAATATCGCGAGCTCGTCGCGCTGCCAGGCAAGCTGCGCGGACGTGGGCCGCGGGCGCGTGGCGCGCGCCTCGACCGAGGTGCGCGGGATCATCGCAGCGAGCGCGCCCGCGCTCGTAATCACGAACGAACGTCGAGTGATCGTCACCGGACCGTGAACTTCCCTCTCAGGCAGATATCTCTCGACGAGCCGCGGATGATGGCTCGGGGAACCACGATGTCGGCTCACCGTACTTGATGTGAGCCGATGTGTCATCTGCCGAGGAGCGGGTCCTACTGTTTTGTGGCAACCACGCCGTCCTGTCGAGCGGATGAGCCCCGCCGACGTCATTACTGCTGACTTAATGCTGGCGGCCTCCGGTGTCGATAGGCGGACGAGGAGCACCCCCATGTCCGGATTATCGGTGTACGAACGGCTGAGGCAGTCGAGGATCGCTCGCGGAGAGGACCTCGCGTCTCTTGCACGGCGCGCGGGCGTCCGCGAGGCACTTCTGCAGGCGATTGAGCAAGGACGGTTCGCGGATCTGCCCCGCGGGATCTACGGGCGCTCGGCGATCCGATCGTTTGCCTCCGCGCTCGGGCTCGACGCGGTGGAGGTGCTGGCCGAATGCGACCCGCTGTTGCCCCGCGCCGACGATCCGATTGACGCGCTTGCTCGTCTCCGGGGCATCCGGGCGTCGCGCAAAACCGAGCCGCCCCGTACGCCCGTTGATCCGGCGCCGGTTCACGCCATGCAGTGGCGTGAGTCCGCGGCGATGTGGAAGCCGCTCGCTGCGGCCGCGATCGACGGAGGCATCATCATGGCAATGCTGTTGTTTCTCGTCGCCATCACGATGATCTTCTGCCGCGCTCCATTGTCGGCATTCCACGGGACGTCCGCGCCGGCATTCGGCCTGATGGGAATCCTGCTGGCCGGCTGTTACTTCGTCTGTTTCGCCGGGATCGCGTGCGCGACGGTTGGCGAGCGCGCGACGGGTCTCGCGCCAGCGCCCCCGGATCTGGCGTCGCACGATTTGCATTCCGTGCTCGCCCGTACTTTGCGGGGCGTGCTTCGTGACGTATCGTCCATTCGCACGCTGGGCGACACGGTCGGGCGCGCGGCCATTGACTGGCACACGCGAATCCACTCGCCGACCACAACGGCGTAGAGAATTCTACGCGGAGGTCGTCAGCAGCACGCAGCGCGTCCTCAGCAACGGTCGGGATCCGTC
Organism: Acidobacteriota bacterium; assembly: GCA_003222675.1. Lineage (GTDB taxonomy): Bacteria > Acidobacteriota > Vicinamibacteria > Vicinamibacterales > 2-12-FULL-66-21 > QHWT01. The sequence continues at coordinate 18,196 of QHWT01000059.1, forward strand.
CTTCGAGCCGGGCTCGAGTGATGACGGTTCACCACCTCTTCATAAAACGCCGCGGTCTCTCGCGCGATGCTGGTCCAGCTGAACTCGCGCTCGACGCGCGCGCGCGCCTTCTGCGCCATTGCCGCACGGAGCTGCGGATCGTCGAGCAGGACGTTCACCGCCGCGGCGAGGTCGCGGGAAAACTGCTCGGGGTGATGCGGCTCGACTTCCGTCGCGCTGAGCGTTTCGAGGACCACCAGGAGTCCGGTCTCGCCGTGATCCACGACTTCTGGAATTCCGCCGACCGCGGATGCAACGACCGGCGTCTCGCAGGCCATCGCCTCGAGGTTGATGATGCCGAATGGCTCGTACACCGATGGGCAGACGAAGATCGCGGCGTGCGTGTACAAGGTGATCACCTTCTCCTTCGGCAGCATCTCGCGGATCCAGACGATCTTGTGCCCGCTCTGGGCGCGCGCCCGCTCCACCGCCGCATCCATCTCCCTGCCGATCTCCGGCGTGTCCGGCGCTCCGGCACAGAGAACCACCTGCGCGCCGGGATGGAAAAAGCGAATGGCATTGACGAGGTGAATAATCCCCTTCTGGCGCGTGATCCTCCCTACGAACAAGACATACGGGACGTCCCGATCGATGTCGTACTCGACCAGCGTGTCGGCACTGGGCGTCGGCCGATACTGCTGCAGATCGATGCCGTTGTGAATCACGCGGATCCGGTCGTGCGGAACTCCATACAGCTCGTGCACGTCGCGCTTCATGGCCTGGGACACGGCGATCACACCATCCGAGTTTTGATACGCGGTGCGCTCGATCCACGTCGACACGTGATACGCCGTTCCGAGTTGCTCGACCTTCCACGGACGGTGCGGTTCGAGCGAATGCGTCGTGAGAACGAGCGGCACACTCTGCAGGCGCTTCACCAGACACCCGGCGAAGTGCGTGTACCACGTGTGGCAGTGCACGACGTCAATGGCGGAGAGCTTTGCACTCATCGCCAGATCCTGTAGAAGCGTCGCGAAGAGCTTCGTGTGACGCGAATCCTGCCCCTTCAGCTCGACCGGCGGCTGCACCCCTTCGACACGAAGCCTCTCCTCGCGTGCGTCCTGGTCTCCGAACGACAGGACGCGCACCATGTGGCCCAGGCCTGCGAGCTCGCGCGTCAGGTATTCGACGTGGACCCCCGCGCCACCATACACATTGGGCGGGTACTCGTTGGTTAAAATTCCTATTCTCATGACGATCTTTGTCAGCGTCAGGCATGTCTCCTGCACTCACCCGGAGGGCCATCATGCCTGACGCGAAGGTGCTGCGTCGAGAGATCGAAGGTGTTCTCGAGCCGGACCGCGCGGCGAGCGACGCGAGCTTGCGGGAGGAACGCGAGCAGGCGGACGCGGTGATCGAAAAGGACACGGACCGCAAGCTGGAGCATACGCGCGCGGCAACGGATGAATGGATTGAGGCGAATGGCCCCACTGCGCCGAGGGCGCCATCGAACCCGCTGCCGGAGGTCGCCGATACGCTGATCACCGCCGCAGACACGCTCGCTGATGCGGCCGACGGATTGGCGCAGGCCGCGCTGCAGCTGAAAGATATTCAAGAGACCGGCGCCGTGACCAAGCTGCACACGGCGCTCGAGACACTCGATGCAGCGGCGACCAAGGTTGGCGGAGTGCCGCCGGACCATGAGTCGCCCATTCCTTCCTTGATAGCTGCCGACGAGCCCGCGCCAGTCGTGGCGGACAAATTGTCGGCAGTCGCGCAAAGCCTGGGTGTCGTCGCGGCCAACCTTGCGGAGGAACGCGTCGAGGTTGACGCAACCTTGCGCGAAGAGCGTGCTGTCGTCGACGAGACGCTGCGGGCAGAACGGGAGATCGTTGACGAAGCGCTGGACGAGGAACGCGAGGCGAAACGGACGCTGCTCGAAGCGGAACGGATCATGACCGATCGTGACCTCGCGCGAGAGCGCGAGGACACGGACCGCGCCGTCGACTACACCGTCTCGCTTCTGCAGGAGGAGCAGATCGGGCACCAGCGCGCGCTCGATGTCATCCTCTCGCGTGACGAGTACCTCTCAATCGTGAGCCACGATTTGCGCACTCCACTTAACGTGATCAGCGTGAGCGCGACGCTGCTCGCCGGCCACGCGAAGGACGACGCGCGCGTGAAGGAGTGCACGCACAACATCAGTCGTGCGGCCTCCCTGATGGGCCGTATGCTGTCGGACCTGCTCGACGCGACGCGATTCGAGGAAGGACGGTTCCGGCTGGCGCCACGGCACCAGGACGCCGTCGAGGTGGTCAAGGAGTGCGCCGCGACCTTCGGCCCGCTCGCGCATACTGCAGGCCTGTTGCTGCGCGTCGAGGCACCTTCATCGGAGGTATACGCGCGGTTCGATTACGACCGCGTCACACAAGTGCTCTCGAACCTCTTGCGGAATGCCATCCAGTTCACGGATGGCGGGGGGACGATCACCGTCAGGGTCGCGCGCGCCGATGGTGGCTGCCGCATCTCGGTGAGCGATACCGGCAAGGGGATCCCCCCGCGGATCTTGGACGAATCTTCGATCGTTTTCATCAGGCCGCGGGTGGAGATCATCGCGGACTCGGCCTCGGCCTCTACATCTCGAAGGCGATCGTCGACGCGCACGGCGGCTACATCTGGGCCTCCAGCGAACCCGGTCGCGGAAGCACGTTCTCGTTCACGCTACCTGCCTAGCTCCCGCTTGTTACAGTTTCCGTTGCGTACGAGTGTAGAGCGCATGCCGGAACTGGCGGCCGTCTCGAAAGACATCTCCGCGAGATCGTTTCTCGCGAGTTTCCTTGTAGTCGCTCGCCGAATCGGGCACGAAATCGGTGGGACGAACGGCTCCCGCTGGTCCCACTGGTGCGATTCACGTCGATGCGACACTCTTCTGAAGGAATTTGGTAAACAGGGACGAGTGGCTCAAATCCCCTAATCCCGTAAAAGCCGAACCGCCTGCAAGTTACGGCGTCGCTGCTCAATCCTTGAGGTGGCGCTTGATTTGCTTTGTAGCTGAGGCGACGCGGGGTCGACGGCCCACCGGAGGCGACCCAGGCTCCTGTGACAGTTGGCGGTAAACCAACGCGGCGGTGACCGTTCTCAGTGGACGTGTCCCCTTGGAAGGCTTGGGGGGCGGTCATGAAAAAGGACGCGAAGACCCCTGATGTCGACAGAATCCTGAAGACCCTTCGCTCGCTTGGGACGGGAGGACTCCTGGGAAGCGCCGCCGGGATTGGCGCGTACGTCCTCCTGCCGTCGGTCCGGGCTGCGGGTCTTTCCTTGCAGGTGGCGGCCGGAGTCGGTGCGGCGGTTGGCACCGCGGTTCACCGTGCGATCACGCCGGTGCTCCCCTGCCTGAATCATTATCGGCAGATGGCCGAAATCCAGGCGGAGGTGTGGCTCGGATTGATGTCGAAGGACCTCGCCGAGCAGCTTCGCACGGAACTGCAGCTCCGGTATTTTCTAGGCGAGGGGCAACCGCGTGCGCGCGGCTCGCCGATGATCTTCGTCACCAAATCGCACGGACGGCTACAGCGATCCGTGTGATCGGTTCAACTGCGCGCGTACCCGTGTGTCGCCATCCGCTTGCCGCCCTGCCGGTGAGCGGCATCCGACATCGCGTGCACGCCTGTGGCATCAATCCAGCGGTTGTAAAAGTTGAACAAGGCGCACACGGTGATCGCGAAATAGATCGCCTCGTCGGTCCAGCCGATCGCGTGGAGCGCGTCGATCTCCGCGGGACCGATGTTCGGCGAATCGTGGTTCACCTTGTCGATGAACCGGAACAATGCCTTGTGGCGATCGTCGAGCGCCGACGATTCGACGTCCGCCATCACACCCGCGACGAGCGCTCCATCCCCCAGCAGTTCCGCCGCAACTGCGGCGTGCGACTTGATTCAAAACGGGCAGTGATTGCGCTGCGACGTATAGGCGGCAATCAGCTCCCGTATACCGGGACTGAGCGGCGAAGGGCCGCGGAGGATCTCCTGCGTGAACCGCGCGAGGTGATCGGTCGCGGACGGCAGGTACGCGAACAGATGCCAGATCTGCGGGTACTCTGCTCCCTGCCGCTGCATCACCTCGATTAGATCCCGGTAGGGACCCGACTTCGGGTCCTGCTCGACACCAGCGAGAAACATCGAATCCATATTCCTCTCTACGCCTCACGCGGATCGTCCGGCGACGGTCTTCGGGACGATATCGAGTTGCAATGCGGGGTCGGCGGCCGGCACCGCGCGCTCATCGAACCCGAGCTCTCGCCGGATGATGTTGCAGCCCTGGACGATCGCGGTCGCCTTGTAGAACGCGATTTCGCGGTTGCAGCCCTGGCGGCCGAAGCCGCAGTCGCTCGACACGATCAACTGCTCCGGCGCGATGTGCGCGAGCGCCATGCGGATGGACGCGGCCACGTCTTCTGCGCGATCGGCTTGCAGTGTGCGATGGCTCACCGCCCCAATGCAGATTTTCTTCGGCAGCGTGCCCTTATAGGAACCGAACAGCTCGATGTCCGCGAAATTGCGATCCTTCGTCTCAATCGTCCAGACGTCGCCCTTCATCTCATTGAGGTACAACTCGAATGACGCCTTGTAGCTGGTGTCTTCCATGACGCGCTGCATGTTCGGGTTGCCCCAGCACGTATGAATCCAGATTTCGACGTCGTCGAGTCCCTGCACCTCGCGGTTGTAGCACTCGATCATGAACTTCACCTTGTCGTCGTTCGGGCCGAAGGTGTTCGCCATGAAGTGCAGCGTGGGCTCCTCAATCTGGATGCAGCGGCAGCCGGCCGCGCGCAAGGCGAGTAGTTCCGTGTTCATCGCGACGGCCATGTCCCAGACGACCTCGCGGTTGTCCTTGTACTTATTGGTGTGAATGTCGAGAAAGAGTCCCATCACCTGCGAGCAGCAGGTGCCGAAGCGCACCGGTTTAGCGGACTTGCCCTGTGCGATGCGCCAGATTTTTGGATAGTCGAGCGGCCGGTGCTCGATCTTGCCGACAACCCGCGGCCAGCGCCACGCGGTGTAGATCTCATTGAGCAGCGTGCCCGGTGGATACTTCAGCCAGGGGCTGCGCGTCTGCTCGGACTGGAGGTGATCCCCCTCGAAGCCGCTCCAGCGCTGGAGCGGATAGTGGTGCCAGCTTCGGCCGGCGAAATCCTCGTCGCAGTGGAAATCGCCGTGCGTGAGGATGTCGAGACCGGCACGCTGCTCGTCGCTGATCACGACTGCCATGGCGTCCTGGAATTTTTCGCGGAAGCGCACGTCCATCATGCAGGTATCGAGCGGTCGTCCCCACATGCTCGTGTCGAACCATCGCGGGCGCGGCCACGAACCGGTGACGGTGGCCGGCAGCATCAGATTCCTGGTGACGGTGAACGCCATGCGATGGAGAATATCACCGCGAAATCAGGAGAGTGAAGGAGACATCGATGAGTGATGGGATCAGGATGGGCGCGGGCGTAGACCGGCGCGAGTTCTTCAAGGTCGCCAGCGCGGGACTCGCCGCGGCGGCCCTACCGCCGAACGAGCGCCAGCGCGTGAGCCACGCGAGCGGAGCGGGGCCAGGGGCCCCCGCGAGCGAGCGTGTTGGGGAGTTCGAGGGGCGAAGCCCCTCGATTGAGAATGCGCAATCGCTGGCGGAGAAGAACAAGTTCGATCGCATCGCGTCCTGCTCGTATCCAATTCGCTACATCTTCAAGTCGCGCCCCCGGCCCGCGGGTGCCCCTCCTGGCGGCGGCGGATCGCAACTATCGGAAGAACTGAAGAAGAAGTACGGCGAGATCACGATGCTGGACTTCCCGCAGTTCACCAAGGACACCTTTCCCGGCGTCACGCACATGGACCTGTTTTCGGGGCTGTTCGGCGACGTCACCGACGACAGCATGTTCGCGGGGCGCCAGTTCGATCCGTCCAGTCCGTCGGGCCGCAAATGGCTCGATGCGCTCGTCGCGAAGATGGCCGCAACGGGAACGAAGCTGCAGCACATCTCCAACAACGCGCCGACCAATCTTGCCGAGTCGGATACGGCGCTTCGCAAGGCGGGCGTGGAGATCGGCAAGCGCTGGCTCGACGCCGCCGTCATTCTGGGCGCCAAGTCGGTCCGGATGAATTCTCCGCAGGCGCTCGGACCCAGCATCCGCCCGAACGCGATAATCGATCCGGAGACTCGGTACCCGAAGAACAACGAGATCCCGCCGCTGCTGAACAACGCCATCGAATCCTACAAGGAGATGGCGGACTACGGCGGCGACCGCGGGGTGAAGGTGACGATCGAAAACCACTGGGGCCTCGCCGCCGATCCGATCAACATCCGCATCATTCTCGAGGACGTGAACCATCCGTACTGCGAGGCCTCGCCCGACTTCTGCAACTGGGAACACGAGCACATGCTGTTCAGCGGCCTGAAGGCGCTCGCGCCCTACGCGCACACGAACGTGCACGCGAAGTACTGGGATCGCTGGGGCGAGAAGAATGACGTGCAGCGCGCCACGAGAATCATGCTGGCGGGCGGCTTCAAAGGCACCTTCGCGCTGGAGTATGAAGCGGGTCCGCTGAACGGGATCGAAGGCGCGAAGTACCTTTATAAAGAAGTACTGGCGGCGCTGTCCTCTCCAACACCGGTCGTCTGACAGGACCAACCCGGCGTCAGGGCCAAACTGTCAGCATGTGCCATGAGTCATCCGCGATGAGCCCATTTCGGCGCCAGCGATACGCGATGTCGCTCGCGCGCGGATTGGTACGCCGCAAATGCCGCAGCGAGCGAGGTGCGCGCGTCGCGAATGGTCGCGGCTGGTTGCCGTCCGTGCTCAACGCACTCGATAAGGTGCGCTAACGGCAGCGGAGCGCCGGGCGCGAAGGGTTCCTCGGCCTGCCGCTCGAATACCCAGTCGCGCGCCCCTGCCGCCAGCACCGCGCGTCCCGGCGCGCGAAACCACTGGTCGTGGATCTCTCCGCGCGTGCCAACGAGCTCGAGCCGGACGACGCTGTTCTGCTTTGGCGACGGACCGCTCGTCCTCGGCGCGTTAATAGTCCACGACGCTTCGAGCGTGGCAATCGCTCCATTACTCATCGTGAACGTCGCCTGACCCCAGTCCTCGACGCTGAGGCTCCGGTGAACGATGTTGGCCGTCCGCGCTTCGACGTCGAGAATGTCCGCGCCCGTGAGCCATCGGAACGCATCGATCCAGTAGATGCCCTCGTCGATGAACGCGCCGCCTGGCACGCGATCCGGATCGACGAACCAGCCGGGCGTCCCAGAGCGATACCAGTCTTCCGCGATCGACCAGCGGCACGTCTGGTGGATGACGGCGAGATCCCCAATGTCGCCCGCATCGAGGCGCGCCTTGAGGTCCGCGAGCCGCAGACGCATGATCCCCTGGAACGGAAAACAGCAGACGCCCGCGGCTTCCACAGCGTCCACCATTCGATCCGCCTGCTCCAGCGTCATCGCCATGGGCTTGCCGACGATCAGGTGCTTGCCGGCGCGCGCCGAGAGAATCGTGACGTCGCAGATCTCGGCGACCGGTGTGGCGATGTGGATGATATCGACGCGCTCGTGTTCGAGAAGCGCGGCGTAGTCGCGGTAGGCCTTGATGCCGAACGTCCGGGTGAACGCCTCGAGCTGCGGCGCGTCGTGCCACGCCGCCGCGACGAGCTCCGCCTTCGGATACTCCGCCAGCCCGCGCGCCAGGTTGTACGCTGAATACCAGTGGCCGAGGCCGAGGATGGCCAGGCGCCATTTCCGAGTGGTCACGTATCGCCGATCCGTCCTATTTGCGCGGCGCCATCGCTGCGGTGCCGCGCTCGGTCATCCAGCGCTTCACGCGTGGATCGCGAAGGCGTGAGGGCCGCGGCGGCACGTACAGCGTCATCATCGGCTGCACGGTGCTTCGCGACAGCTTCGCAAGCGACGTGCGCCTGATAGCGGCGTCACAGATCACAAAGGGAGACGCCTCGTACAGGAACACGGGGTGCCGCGGAGGATAGAACCGCCCGAGCCACGCCGCGAGCATCGCGAGACGCTCGGGCCGGCATGTCATGCCGTCGTGAACGCTCGGCTCGCCGAGCACGCCGACCTGCCAGAGGATCAGCGCGCTGGACGGATCGAACCTGCGACGGGCGGCGAGAAAATCGGTGGCCTCGAAACTCTGACATCCGGCCGCCGCCGGATTCACGCCGAGATCGGCGAAGAGACAGTCCTCGGCGGAAATCCCGGGAAGCATTCGCGCGCGGAACCCTTCACGCCGCGCGCGCCGAATCGCGTCGTGAGACGGGCCGACGAAGACGCCCGGGTGGCCGTAAAAAGCCGCGCATACCGCGAGGCCGCCTCGGACGGCCGCAAGGATGCGCTCGGTCATCTCGCGATAGGAGTGGCGGCGGGCGCGTCCCGGGCGATAGGCATCGGCCAGCGACTCCGCCGTCGGGTTCAACTCGCGGACCCACGCGTCACTCAGCGGATCGGCCACCAGGTAAAAGAGCTTGTCGGCCCGCTGCATCGCGCCAAGCGCCTCGGGGGTCGTCTGCTCGATGACCCTGATGCCCGTGCCGACAACGACCAGCGACCCGCGAGATCGATCGGCTATCGCTTCCACCAACCCACCACCATCACGGGCCCGGGAAAGCCGCCGTCGATCGCCTTCAATACCTTGTCCAGATCGCGTGACATGAGAAGTGTGCGCTGCTCCTCGGTCAGCTTGTACTGATCGAGCAGGTCCACGAAACCCTTGAACGTATTTTGCGCCTTGCCTGGTTCCTGGACAGCGCGCATCAAGGCGATCAGACCATCCTGCTGCTGCATCGTCACTCCTATCGCACCCGTGGACGGCGGGGGTGACGCGATAATGGCCGGGGTGCGCCGCCTACCCTATCGTGCGAGACCGAGGCCCGCAAGTAATTTCGCGAAGCGCGCGTCCGGCCGCAGGCTGTCGAAACGCGGATCGACGGCGAGGTAGCCGACCCAGGGCTCCTGTCGATCTTTCGCACGTTCGAGCCAGGTGAAGGCCTGCTCGGTGTCGCCGAGCCCGGCACGCACGACCGCGACGGCGGCGGCGACGTCAGACTCCTGTCGGCTGTAGCGCGCCGCCAGATCCTCGGCAATACGCTCCGCCTCCGATCGCCTGCCGGCACGCGCGAGGATATAGCCCTTCGTGGCATCGGTAATGGGATCGGCGGCCATCAGCGCCGATGCCCTGTCCGCTTCTGCCAACGCTCGCGCGAAATCCCCCTGGTAGCCGTAGACCTCGGCCAGGGCGAGGTGGGTCCTCGCGAATCCTTGCTCCATCTGCAGAGTCTTTTCGAGTTGCGTGGCAGCCTTGTCGTACTCGCGGCTGAAGATCTGCAGCGCGCCGACCACGACGTTGACGCTGGGGGACAGCGGATCCAGCGCAAGCGCCGCGTTGATCTCGACGTTCGCCTCCCGCAGGCGGCCGCGCTTCGACAAGTAGTCCGCATACCAGTGGTGCGCTGTCGCGTATGCCGGCTTGAGTGCCACGGCGCGCTGGAAATGCTGTTCGCCGGCGTCCCACTCGAAGCGTTGCTCCGCGATCAGGCCGAGCGATGAGTGCGCTTCGGCGAGCGAATCGTCCAGCGTCAACGCCGTCGACGCCGCGGTCGACGCGCGCGCCGCGGCCTCTCCACGCGGCGCATGACCATAGATCGACAACAGGGTGTACCCATCGGCGAGGCCGGCATACGCCCGTGCGAATTTCGGATCGCGATCGATGGCTTCCTGGAAATACTGGATGCTCCGCTTCAACCCTTCTTCCGTGCGCATGTTCCAGTAATAGCGGCCCCGCAGATACAGATCGATGACCGCTGCATCCTGCCCGCCCACGCCCTCGCGCGCCGCCATCGTCAGCGCGCTCTGCTGCTGCGGGTTCAGGTGCAGATTGATGCCGTCGGCGACTGCCTTCGCGATTCTGCTCTGCAGCGCCAGCACGTCGGTGAGCGCCACCTCGAAGGTCTGGTTCCAGATCTGAGCGTCGGTACCCGCGTAGATCAGCCTCGCGGTCACACGTACTCGGCTGGGCGCCTCAGCACGGCCCTCGCTTCCACGAACGACGAACACCGTGCCTTCGAGCGCCGCGTCGACGTGCAGCGCCTGCGCGATCTCGGGAATGCGCGCGTTCGTCCCTTTGAAGCGCATTGCCGACGTGCGAGAAATCACCTTCAGGCCTTTGAGCTGCCCGAGCGCGGCAATCAACTCGTCGGTCATCGCATCCGCGAAGTAGTCCTGCCCGGCGTCTCCGGACACGTTCGCCAGCGGCAGGACCACAAGTGATTGCACCGGCTGGAGTGCCGGACGCGAGAGAGAGACAGGCCAGAGCCGCGCGACGGCCAGAGCGAGGAGCAGGATCGCGGCGCCAAACGCCCCCGCTCGCCACCATGCCGGCCGTACACGTACGGGCGCCGGCGCCGGCGCGGTGATCGTTGGCGTCGTGTTCGCACCCTCGAGTGCGCGAAGGAGGTCGGCCTCGAACGCACCCGCACTCGGGTAGCGCTCCTCTGGATTGGCCGCAAGCGCGCGCTCGACGACCCGCACGAACGCGGACGGTAAATCAGGTCGCGCGTCGCGAAGCGCGATCGTGCGCCGCTCGACGTGCTCGGTCCGCAGTTGCTCAATGGTCGACGCGCGAACGGGGAACGATCCGGAAACGAGGCGATACAACACCACGCCGAGGCTGTACAGATCCGTCCGCACGTTGGCGGCCGCGCCGCGGAAGATCTCCGGCGCAATATAAAGAGGGGTACCCGCAACATCTCCGACAGTCGTCGCGTGCTCCGGATTCAGTTCCCGTCCCGTCCCGAGATCCATGAGGACGATCCGTCCGCCCTCTTCACGCATCACGTTCTGGGTCTTGATGTCGCGGTGGACGAGTCCTGCCGCATGGATCGCGGCGAGCGCGTGGCACAGTTCGATCCCGACGATTGCGGCTTCGCGTGCGCCCATCGGTCCGTGCGTGGCGATGAATTCCTCGAGCGTCAGGCCCTGCACGAGATCCATCCAGAGGCCTACCCGCCCGCCATGACTCGCCACGCCGTGCACGGTCACGACGTTCGGATGCCGCATGCGCGCCAGCAGTCTTGCTTCGGCCGTGATGCGCGATGTGATCAGATCCGCGTCGGGATCGTCCGTCCGCAGCAGCTTGAGCGCGACTTCGCGCTCGAGATCGCGATCCCACGCGCGGTACACATCGCCGGACGTGCCGCCGCCCAACCGCTCGAGCAGCAGCAGCGGCCCCCATGTGCCTACGGCAGACTGTTGCGACACGCGCGGCGCGACGCGGCGCGCGACCGGATCCGGCGGCACCGGCAGACTGCGGTGCAGCACCGCCAGTTCCGACACGACGCGAAGCTGACGGACGAGGTCGCGGTGATCGGGGCTGATCTGCGATTCCACCTCGTTCCAGTCGACGGCGCGGCCGTCGGCGATCGACTCCGCGAGCGCGAGGAGCACCGCCTCAGACGGCACGGTTCATCTCCTCGGCGAGGCGCAGCAGCGCGCGACTGACCGCCATCCGCGCGGCGTCTGCCGTGGGCTTCCCCAGGGCCTGCGCGACCGCGTCGTAAGTCGCGTCCATTTCCACGCGCGTGATGATCGCTTCCCGCTCCTCGGGCCGCAGGCGCGCCAGTGCGGCTTCGTAGCGGTCCACCGCTTCACGTCCGATGGCTAAGTCGAGCGGTGAAGCGCCCCCTTCCGGATGGTCCTCATCGAGTGTCGTGGCGACGGGCGTGCGGGCGCTGCGACGCACCTCGTCGCGGATCCGATTCATTACCGCCTGACGGAGGTACGCCTGCAGCGCCCCCTCATGTCGCGGCTCGAACGCGTCGACGCGTTTGACGGCGCGCAGGACCGTTTCCTGGACGAGGTCGTCGGTATCCATCAGGTCGCGCGTCCAGCGTGGCAGGCGGCCGCGGGCCCAGCGCCTGAGCGGCGGCAGGCAGCGGGCAAAGAGGCGATCGAGGGCTCCGGCGTCGCCGGTCTTCGCGAGGCGCACCAGGGCAAGCGTCGATTCGAGGTCGGGTGGGCGCGGCTTGTCCATGGGAGCGGGAGGTCCCGCGGAACGGGTACGGTCAGTATCATAGGAGTTCACGCACCGGGTTTGAAGGGCCATGTTCAGTCCCGCCAACGCGATTGCCGCCCCGACCCGCCGCACACCCATACGCATGGCTCGTCCCACCCAATCCCTCGTCCTCGTATAACGACAAAGGCGAACCGATAGAACACCGTGTTCGTCTGAACCGGCGGGTGCGTTGATTGAGATGACGGGATTCACCCCGTCCTCTCACGAGCGATCGTCATGCACATTACGGCAGGATCTCAGCTGGGTCCGTATCGGGTTCAGGAACTCATCGGCAAAGGAGGCATGGGAGAGGTCTATCGCGCCTACGACTCGCGGCTGGATCGCGGCGTGGCGCTGAAGGTGCTGGCGCCGGACGTGCCGAGCACGCAGGAACACCTCGCACGATTCGCGCAGGAAGCGCGCGCCGCGGCGACCATCAATCATCCCAATGTCGTGACGGTGTACGACGTGGGCGCGCACGACGGGACGCCCTTCATCATCTCCGAGCTCCTCGAGGGAGAAACGCTCCGCGCGCGCCTGGCGGCGCGTGCGCTGCGCGCGACGGCCGCGGTGGCCTACGGGCGGCAGATCACGGAAGGCCTCATCGCGGCGCACCGGCTTGGCATCGTGCATCGGGATCTGAAGCCCGAGAACGTCTTCATCACGCGCGGCGAGCGCGTGAAGATCCTCGATTTCGGCCTCGCACGATGCCGCGAGCAGGCAATCGAGCGCCTGCAGGATCCGGTGATCTCGACACGCCCCGGCACCCTCCTCGGAACCGTCGGCTACATGTCGCCGGAGCAGATCCGCGGGCACGCGCTCGACGCACGGTCCGACCTGTTCAGCCTCGGCGCGATCCTGTACGAGATGGTCGCGGGTGCGCCGGCGTTTCATGGCGATTCGCCCATCGAGACACTGAGCGCAATTCTGCGAGACGATCCGCCGCGCTTGCGCTCGGCAGCGGCCGCGGTGCCGGAATTCGACCGCGTGATTCGGCACTGCCTTGAAAAAGACCGCGACGCGCGGTTCCAGTCGGCCCGCGATCTGCTGTTCAATCTGGAGCTCGTCGCAGCCGCGCGACGGGACCGCGGCGCACAGTGCAACGTCGGCGACGATGCGTGGACGTCGATCAAGGTCAACGGCTGGTGGCACCGCTGTTTCGGGTGATCCCGCCTCATTTCTTGTCGCGAATGAGGGTAAGCTCTCGGCACGCATGAGCCCTGCTGCGCCCTCCACACTCCTCCTCATTACATTCGCCGGCGTCGCGTTAGTGGTAGTGCTCATCACCTGGCTGCGGATGCCGGCGTTCATCGCGCTCGTTATCGGATCCCTGTGTGTCGGCGTCGCCGCGCGGATGCCCGCCGCCGACATCCCGCGCGCGTTTCAGCAGGGTGTCGGCGATACGCTCGGCTTTACGGCGATGGTCATCGGCCTAGGCACCGTGATTGGCAAGCTGCTCGCGGAATCCGGTGGCGCGGTCGTCGTGTCGCGCGCGCTGGTCCGCGCGATGGGCGAACGGCGAGTGGATTGGGCGCTGATGCTCTCCGCGTTCATCATCGGTCTGCCGGTGTTCTTTCAGGTCGGCCTCGTGCTGCTCGCCCCGGTGCTCTTCACGCTCGCGCGCCAGGCGCCGCGTGACGACATGTCGCTCGTCCGCCTCGGCGTGCCGCTCGTCGCCGGCCTATCGGCCGCACACGTGCTGGTGCCGCCGCATCCCGGACCGCTCGCCGCGATTGAACGGCTCGGCGCGGACCCAGGACGCACGCTGTTCTATTCCCTCCTCGTCGCCCTGCCCGCCGCGATCGTGTCAGGGCCCCTTTTCGGCCGCTTCATCGGCAAGCGCGTTCGCATCGATCCCGGCGGAGTGGCGGAACAGTTCGCAGGCGCAACCGTGGCGCGTCCGCCGTCGCTCGCGGTGACGCTGGTGACGATTCTTCTGCCGGTGCTGCTGATGCTCATCGCCGCGCTCGCGCAGGCGACGCTCCCCGATGGACGCGCGCGTCAGGCGCTCGCGTTTGCCGGCAGCCCGCTCGTCGCATTGCTGCTCGCGACGATCCTGTCCATGTTCACCTTCGGCCGCGCGTGCGGGTTCGATAAGGCGCGCCTCTTGCGCTTCGCGGAAGACGCCGTTCCCCCGATCGCAAGCGTCCTGCTCGTGGTGGGTGCGGGCGGCGGTTTCGGGCGTGTGCTCGATGCGGCGGGCGCAGCGAAGGCAATCGCGCAGTTGATGGGAGGGCTCGAGTTCTCGCCGCTCGTGCTCGGCTGGGTGATCGCGTCGGTCCTGCGTCTCGCGGTGGGCTCCGCAACGGTGGCGGTGGTGACCGCCGCCAGCATCATGGCGCCTATCGCCGCCGCATTACCGCACGTGAGCAAGGAACTGCTCGTCGTCGCCATCGGCGCCGGTTCCGCGATCGCGTCCCATGTGAATGACGGAGGATTCTGGCTGGTGAAGGAGTACCTCAACATGTCCGTGCCGCAGACCATCGTCACGTGGACGGTGCTCGAAACGATCGTGGCCGTCGCCGGACTCGCAGGCGTCCTGGTGCTCGCCGTCATCGTGAGGTGAAGGCGTGCTGATCGTCGACGCGCACCTCGACCTCGCGATGAACGCGCTCGAGTGGAATCGCGACCTCACGCGGCCGATTGATGAGATCCGCCAGCGCGAACAGGGGCAGACCGACAGGCCCGATCGCGGTCGCGGCACGGTCTCGTTTGCGGAAATGCGACGCGGTGAGGTCCGCCTGTGCGTCGCCACGCAGATTGCGAGGTACGTGGCGCCAGGCAATCCACTGCCAGGATGGCATTCCCCGGAACAGGCATGGGCGATGACGCAGGGGCAGCTCGCGTGGTACCGCGCCATGGAAGAGCGCGGCGAGCTCGTGCAGATTCGAGATCTCGACGGTCTGGAGAGGTTTGTCGGTCATCTGCACCACGCAGAAAAAGTCGGGATCGGGTATGTCCTCAGTCTCGAGGGTGCCGACTCCGTCGTGACGCTCCGTCACCTTGAACGCGCGTACGGGGACGGACTGCGCGCGGTCGGGCCGGCGCACTACGGCCCCGGCATCTACGCACATGGGACGGCCGCATGCGGCGGCCTCGGGATCCGCGGACGCGAGCTGCTGCGCGAAATGGAACGCCTCGGCATCATCCTCGACGTCACGCACCTGTGCGACGACAGCCTTCGCGAGGCGCTGGATCATTTCCGCGGCCACATGTGGGCGAGCCACTCGAACTGCCGCGCCCTCGTCCCACACGATCGGCAGTTTTCCGACGATCAACTGCGTGAGCTCATTCAGAGGGATGCCGTCATCGGCGCCGCGTTCGACGCGTGGATGCTCGTGCCCGGCTGGGTGCGTGGGCAGACGACGCCCGATCGCGCGGGCGTCACGCTCGAGACGGTGATCAATCACATCGATCACATCTGCCAGATCGCCGGAAGCGCGCGCCACTGCATGATTGGATCGGACCTGGACGGCGCGTTCGGGCGCGAGCAGAGTCCCACGGACATCGCGACGATTGCAGACCTGGCGCGGCTGCCCGCGCGCCTTGCAGCGCGCGGGTACTCGGAGGAGGAGGTCCGTGGGATCGCCCACGGGAACTTCTTGCGCTTTCTACGCGGCGCCTGGGGATGATCGCCGGCTCGCAGACCGGACGACGCGCCGTACTTCGGAAATGAGGAGGGAAGGATCGACCGGCCGGAGCAGGACGCTCGCGTAGCCGAGCGCATCGGCCTGATCGGTGTCACGCGGATCTGACGTAATGGCAATGGCGGGCACGGCCCGCCCGCCTGAAAGCACCCGCATCGCGGGATTCGTACAGCAGCGCATTCCGATAACGACGACGTCGGGCGCAACGCGGCGCGGTGGATAGGTGCGGCTCGCGTCGGCCGCCGACGCGGCCTCCACGCGGAAGCCGGCCCATCGCAGGACTTCGGCAAACATCGCCGCGCTGTCCGGATGCGGTTCCACGAGCAGCACCGTCGATGAAGGAATCCGCATCACACCACCTCACGTGCGCAGGGGCGTGGTTCAGCCGCGGCGCTCGACAGCAGGCGCGCGAGCTCCGACACGTTCCGGGTCTGATCGAACGAGCGCTCGACTTTCTGACGGGCGTTGGTGGCGATGTGCACGCGGAGACGGACGTTGTCGAGCAGCGTTTCGAGCGCACCGGCGAGCCAGTGCGGCTCCCGTGGCGCAATGAGCCGCCCGGTCCACCCATCGTCGATCACCTCAGAGATACCGTCGACGGACGTGGACACGACCGGAAGGCCCATCGCCATGGCTTCGAGCAGCGCGCCCGGCACGCCGCCGCCACAGGAGCTGGGGAGCCGCCGGTACGGCAAGGCCATCAAGGTATGCGTCCGCATCAATGTTGAAAGCGGGGTGGCGAGCCCTGACTCGGCCTCGCCGCCCAAGAGGGCGACGCGATCGTCGAGGCGGCGGGAGATGATCCGTGCCTTGAGTTTCTGCACGGACGCGCCCGCGCCAACGATCGTCAGTCGGACGGGCGCCGGCCGTCGATCGCGGAGGATGCCGATCGCGTCGATCAGATCTTCGAAACCACTCGCCTGCACCAGCGGACCAGCGGCAAGCACCGAGTCGGCGTCCCGGTTCGCATCCGCGCAGAACGGGAGCCGTTCGACAGCGACACCGCGATAGATCCGGCAGACGTGACCGGCGACGGTTGGACCGGTCATCGACAACAGGTGCGCGCGGCTGACGTCGCTCGGCGTGATCACGAAATCGGCCTCGCGCACGTGATCACGAAGCGCGGATGGATCGCGCCTGGTCTCGTGGACGGTGCTGCCGGCCACCGTGAAGCTGTAGCCCACGTGCGTCAGGCGTTTGACATGGCGCGCGACATCAGCCGTGGCAAGATGCGCATGCAGGTGACCGATTCGACGGACCGTCACTTCGCGAGCAATCCAGCGGGCGTGCCCGGGCAGCGAACGGTCGACGAAAAAGACATGGACATCGAGGCCGCAGCGTTCGAGTTCGAGGATTTCGTCGAGAACGGGCTTCAGGCGCTCTGCGCCTCGATCCAGCACGTAGCCGACGGGGGTGGCGTATGCGGTCCTGGCGCGCTTTTCCGAGGCATCACTGCCTGATTCAGCCGCAAGGCGCAGGATCCCGCGCGAGTCGGGACCGATGGAAGCCGGGGAGCCGGGTCCGCGGCGGCCGTGCGGAACGCCCACGTGCCATTTACTGGCGCTCATGCGGCCTGCTCTCGGGAAGTTGACGGATTTGAACCGGATATGCCCCGTTGCCGGAGACGGTCGGCGAAGGTGGCAGGGCGAACGCTCGCGTGATGACTTCAATCAACGCGAGCCCCACGACCGCGGGGTCTGGTCCCCCGGCTTCCGGCTGGCCCGGAAACTCCCCTTCCGTCCACAGAATGGGCATTTAACTAATAAGGGCCGCGGCCCAGCCGGAAAATATAGGGTGGTAGATTCTTCCCGAAAATTCCGTGCGCGGGCCGGTTTCTGCTGTATTACTAGGCACTCACGAATACCCTCTGGACTGTCATCTCTCACGGAGACTTGTCTGACGAGAGCACGTCGGGTCAGGCCGATGATGAACCACGTCAAGGAGCCATTCGGGCGGGAGAGGCGGTCCGGTGCGAGGCCCTGATGGCGGTGCGCCTGACGCGTCCTGGAGTGACGAACGGCTCGTTCGCGCGTGCCTCGATGGGGACGAGCGGGCCTGGTCGGCACTGATCGACAAGTACGAGAACCTGATTTACTCCATTCCCCTGAAATTCGGCGCGAGCCGCGCCGACGCGGCGGACGTGCTGCAGGCGGTGTGCCTCGAGCTGTTCAACGAGCTGCCGCGCCTGCGCCAGAGCGCCGCCTTGCGGGGATGGCTCACAACGGTGACGGCGCACAAGGCGTCACGGTGGAAACAGCGGCAGCAGCGCCGCGCAGAGCAGGAATTGACCGAATTCGAAGAAGATCGGCTCGAAACTACGGCGCTCATCGCGCCCGAGATCCTCGAACAGGCCCAGCGCGAACAGATGGTGCGCGACGCGGTCAGCGGCCTGTCGCGGCGGTGCCAGGAGATTATCCGCCTGCTGTTTTACGAGCAGCCGCCGCTGCCCTACAAGGACCTCGCGCAACGACTGGGACTCGCGACCGGATCCATCGGGTTCATCCGCGGGCGCTGCCTCGCATCGCTGCAACGCGCCCTGGAGAAGGCGGGATTCTAGATGGATCTCATCGAGCAGCTTGCGCGGGTCGAGAACGGGCAGGCGCGCGCGCGAGTGCTGCGGCAGCACCGGCACCTCTGGAGTCCCGCCCTGATTCAACGCATGTACGATGATGTCGTGCGACTGGCGCGCGTCGACCTGCAACAGGCCGGCCGCCTTGCCCGCGCGGCGATGTGGCTCGCCGATCAGATCGATGACGATGCGGCGCGGGCGCAGAGTCTCCGCGCGCTGGGCCATGTATCACTGAGCCTCGGACGTCACCGGGAGGCCGTGAAGCGCTACGAGGCCGCGCTGCGTCTCTTCCGCGCCCTGGGACACGACGTCGACATCGCCAGGACGCTCAACGGATCGCTCCAGAGCCTGATCTCGCTCGGCCGATACCGACAGGCCTACACCTGGGCGGAAGAAGCGCGCGGGATTTTCGAGCGTGAAGGCAACCGGCTCGGCCTCGCACGCCTCGACACGAACGTGGGCAACATCCTCTATCGCCAGGATCGCTTCGAGGAAGCGCTGGCGCTGTACGAACGCGCCTTTGCGCAGCTCGCGGATCTGGGCATCCCCCAGGACGTCGCTGCGGTCCTCAGCAACATGGCGATGGTCTATATCAGTTTGAGCGACTTCGACCAGTCGCTCGAGACGCACCGCCGCGCGCGCAACTACTGCGAACAGCACGGGATGCCGTTGCTGGTGCTGAGGGCCGACTACAACATCGCGTACCTGTATTACGTGCGAGGCGAGTACACGCGTGCGATTGACCTGTACCGCACCACACAGGAGGAATGCGACGCGCTCAGCGACAAGTACCACAGCGCCCTATGCGACATGGACTGCTCGGAAATGTATCTCGAGCTGAATCTGAGCGAGGAGGCGGCACTCCTCGGCAAGCGCGCCATGACGCAGTTCAACGACCTCGGGATGGATTACGAGATGGCCAAGTCGTTGACGAACATGGCAATCGCCACGAGCACGCAAGGGGATCTTGGTGAATCGCTCGACCTGTTCAACCGCGCCAGGCGGCTCTTCCTCCGCGAACAGAACGAGGTCTGGCTCGCGCTCGTGGACTTTTACGAAGCCCTCGTCCTGTTTCGGAACGGGCAGTACCGGCGCGTGCGACGCCTTTGCGAGCGGGCGCTCTCGCAATTTGCGCGCGTCAGAGCCCCCGGGCGGCAGGCCTTGTGCGAACTGCTGCTGGCACGACTGGAGCTTCAGGCCGGCAACTTCCAGCGCGCCGAACATGCGTGTGAAGCCGCGTTTGCCCGCGTCGCGACATCCGCGACGCCCAACCTAACGTATCAGGCACACCTGGTGCGCGGGCTGATCCGCGAGGCCCGCGCCGACACGCCGTCCGCGCTGGCGGCGTTCCAGGCGGCGCACGCCGATCTGGAGCAGTTACGCACGCACCTCCACACGGAAGGGCTGAAGGTCGCATTCCTGGCTGACAAACTCGCTGTGTACGAGGGGCTCGTCACCACGTCGCTGGCGCTAGGGCCGGGTCAGGGCAACAAACACGCGGCCTTCGGCTATATCGAGGAAGCCAAGTCGCGGAGCCTGGCGGACCTGATCGCGTTCCGAGCCGCGACACTGGAGCCACACGTCCAGGGGCCCGCCGGCGAGGAGGTCGGACGGTTGCGCCACGAACTGAACTGGTACTACCGCCAGCTCGAGTTCGAGGAAGTGAGCCGCGAAAAGCGCAGCCCGGAACGTCTCGCGACGCTTCGTCATCGGACGACCTCGCTCGAAACCCAGCTCGCCCGATCGCTCGATGCGCTCCGCCGCACCGATGCCGAGTTCGCGGCACTCCAGAGCGGCACAGCGGACCGCATCGAGGAAATCCGCTCGACCCTCGATGCCAACACGCTGCTTCTCGAGTACTACCAGGCCCAGGGACGCTACTACGTCTGCGTCGTCAGCCGCGACGGACTCGAGGTCGTCACCCTGTCGAACGCGGAGGAAGTGCGCAAGCGCGTCTCGCTCCTGCAGTTCCAGTTGCTCAAGTTCCGTCTCGAGCCGGCCTTCATCGAAGCCTTCGGCAGCCAGCTTCTGAACGCCACCGAGACACATCTGCGCGCGTTGCATGCGGCGCTCATCGCCCCCATCCGCGACCGCCTCCGCGCCGACCATCTCGTCGTCGTGCCGCACGACATCCTTCATACGCTGCCGTTTCACGCGCTGCTCGATGCCGACGGACGTTTTCTGATCGACGGCTTCACCGTGTCGTACGCGCCGAGTGCCACGGTTTATCGCCTCTGTTGTCAGAAACGCCCGGCGGCAACCGGCGCCGCCCTGATCATGGGCCTGCCCGATCGTCTCGCTCCGTGCATCGCGGATGAAGTGCGTGCGGTCGCCGAGATCCTGCCGAACCCGCGCGTCTTCCTCGATGCGGACGCGACGGCGGATCAACTGCGGGCGATCGGGCCGACAAGCCGGTTCGTCCACATCGCGACGCACGGGTTTTTCCGGCGCGACAACCCGATGTTCTCGTCGATCCGTCTGGGAAGCGGACCGCTGTGCGTCTACGACTTGTACGAGCTGCGACTGTCGGCCGACCTCGTGACGCTGAGCGGGTGCAGCACCGGCCTGAACGCCGTGGTCGGCGGCGACGAGATCCTCGGCCTCGTCCGGGGTCTGCTCTACGCTGGCGCCCGCTCGGTGCTGCTGACACTCTGGGACGCGCACGACCGCAGCACAGCTGATTTCATGCAGACGTTCTACCGGCAGCTGGAGGGCGGCGCGAGCAAGGCTCGCGCCGCCCAGCTCGCGATGCAGCACATCCGCGAACAATATCGTCATCCGTTCTATTGGGCCCCTTTCAGCCTGATGGGTGACACTTTGAGCGCCTAAATTCACGCTCCCTATATTTCGACCGGGGATCGTGGCCCTTGTATATGTGAGAGCCACCAATGACACATTTCGAGACCTGGCAGTGGGCAGACTTTTCGCGCGGGCTGGACACGGGCGTCGATCGTTCCGCGATGCAGTCCCATTTCGAGGCGTGCGGACGCTGCCGCCGGACCGTCCAGATTCTGAGTACGGTCGCGTCCATGGCGGCGGCCGAAGCGGCCAACACGCCGCCCGGCGATGTCGTGCGACTGGCAAAGGCCATCTACACACCGCCACCCTCGGAGCGTTTCCTGGCTCGTCTTGTTTTCGACTCGTTCCTCGCGCCGCTGCCTGCGGGCGTACGCACGCAGGACAGGCAGACCCGACAGGCCGTGTACGAGGCGGGCAGTTATTGCGTCGACGTGCGTGTCGAGCACCAGCCGCGCCGTGGGACGACGACACTTGTCGGCCAGCTGGCTGACCGGGACCACCCGGGCGCCAACGCGGCCGATGTCAGCGTGTTGCTGAAGACAAAACAAAAGACGATCGCCAGCGCGCCTTGCGATCAGTTCGGCGAGTTTTACCTCGAGTACCGGCCAGCTCCCTCTCTTCGGCTGGACGTGTGCCTCGGACAGAGTGGACGCGTCCTGGAGCTGCCGCTCAGCGAGCTTATGGATGAGTCGGCTCACAGGTAAGACCAGTTCACTAAAATTTCACTACGAAAAACCGAACGGATAGGGTAGGCTCCCCAGTGCGCAAACAGGCCTTCCGGTCGCCTCCTGCGCATCAGCCATTTTTTCCAGCGGTGAAGCAGATTGGTTCCGTACGCATCCGCGGGACGCGTCTGCTTTGCCATCGATCCCAGGGGAGGTTCGGAGTGCCCAGGGACACCTCGTCGGCGTTAGCGACGCGACGTCGCTCCACGCGGCTCGCGACAGCGCTGTTCGTCTTTGTGCTTGCGTGGTCCGCTCAACGCGTGGAGATTGCGCACGCGCAGGGACTCATCACGCTGGCTCCGGCGCCGCAGCCGTCCACCGAATTCCTGCTGCACGCCTCCCCCGACAGCATCCAGAACGTCGCCGCGCGACACGGT
Source organism: Acidobacteriota bacterium (assembly GCA_003222675.1). GTDB lineage: Bacteria > Acidobacteriota > Vicinamibacteria > Vicinamibacterales > 2-12-FULL-66-21 > QHWT01. The sequence continues at coordinate 40,389 of QHWT01000059.1, forward strand.
CTCACGATCATCCGCGCGCTCGACGTTCCCCCGTACGACGTATTTCTCGTCACAGCGGCGAACGTGTCAACCAACGGCACCGGCAGAGCAGACGACCTCACGCCGGAGCAGAAGGTCACCGAGATCAGCGCGGACGCCGAAGTTGTCGACGTCGAGCTGAATGCTGTGGCAACCGCGCCGGAGGTTCCGTCAGGTCTTCGTCTCGATCAATCGCCTGTCTCGATTCTCGATGCGCTTACCGCTCCTGCCCTCGTCAGCTTTGCCGGCGCCGAAGTGTGGAACCAGTACGTGGCGCAGGCGGCAGTCAATGCGATTCATCTCCCGGACAGCCGCAGTCTGGCCACCGGTGCCGGAGTGATCGTCGCGATCATCGATACGGGTGTGGACCCGCATCATCCGTTGCTGCAGGCGTCATTGGTGCCGGGCTACGATTTCATTACTGATGTTCAGGGTCCGGGTTCCGAGTGGAGTGATGTCGGTTCGGGAGTAGCGGCCGTCCTCGATCAATCGCCCGTCTCGATTCTCGATAGCGTGTCTCCGGTTGCGTTGAATCCGTCTACGCTGGCCATCCTTGATCAGCCTCGAGTGGCCGCACTGACCACGCTGCAACTGCCGGCCGCGTTCGGTCACGGCACGATGGTCGCTGGGATCGTTCACCTCGTCGCGCCATCCGCGCGAATCATGCCGCTGAAGGCGTTCAGCGCTATCGGCACGTCGCGTGTGTTCGACATAGTGCGGGCGATCTACTATGCGGTGGACCACGGCGCGCGCGTCATCAACATGAGCTTCAGCACGACGACGTGGTCTCCGGAGATCACGCACGCCATCAACACCGCGACGGATCGCGGGGTGATTTGCGTAGCCTCGGCGGGCAACCTCGGACAGGAGCTGCTGGTCTATCCCGGTGCGCAGCGCAACGTGCTCGGCATCGGGTCCACGAACGCCGCAACGCCGCCCGCGCGCAGCATCTTCAGCAATTACGGCGACTCGCTCGTCAGCCTTGCGGCGCCGGGCGAAGGGATCATCACCACGTATCCGGGCGGCGGCTATGCCGGTGCATGGGGAACGTCATTCAGCGCGCCGATGGTGGCCGGCGCCGCTGCGTTGCTCGTTCAGATCGATCCGACGATCACCTACAGCGAGGCTGCAAGTCTGCTCGGCAGGGCGGACGCCATGGCGCGCAGCGGCCTTGGCAAGGGGCGGCTGAACCTGTCCGGCGCCTTGAAGCTCGCCGCTGACTCAACCGCGCCGACGGTGACGTTCCTCGCGCCAGCAAGCGGCGCCGTCTCGCAGACGATCTCCGTCTCCGCATCCGCGACCGACAATCTTGCTGTCGCGGGCGTGACGCTCCTCGTCGACGATCAGCCGATTGGCGGCGAGGTGACGGCAGCGCCGTACGTCGTTTCGTGGGACACCACAGCAGTGGCGAATGGCTCTCACGTATTGACAGCGGTAGCGCGCGACGCGGCGGGCAACAAGTCGACGGCCACTCGCGGCGTCACGGTCTCGAACGACATCACGGCGCCGACCGTCGCCATCACGAGTCCTTCACCGGGCACGGTGGTCAACGCGGTCACGGTCTCAGCGTCAGCGTCAGACGACACCCAGGTTGTCGGCGTGCAGCTCAAGCTCGATGGCGTCGCTCTCGGCGCCGAAGACACGGAAGCCCCGTACGAGTTGACGTGGAACACGGCAAGCGCCACCAACGGCGCGCACGTCCTCACCGCGACCGCGCGCGACGCGGCAGGACATTCGACGACCTCGGCCGGAGTCACCGTGGTGGTCGCGAACAACGCCATTGCACGTGATGCGGGACACGCCGCGACGGCAGAGGTCATCACGGTCGCGGTGTCGAACCACATCGTGGCGCCGACAGTCGCGCTCACGACGGAAGGCGGCACGGCCACCGGAAGCGTCGCCATCACCGCCGCCGCATCGGACGACATCGGTGTCGTCGGCGTGCAGTTCCTCCTCGACGGCGAGGCTCTCGGTGCGGAGGTCACGACGCGCGGCTACGATGTCGCGTGGGACACGACGACCGTGACGACGGCCTCCACGTCCTGACCGCGGTTGCGCGCGACGCTGCAGGACGCAGCGCGACCGCCGCGACCGTCAGCATAACGGTCGCGACCGCCGCAGGAACGCTTTACTAACAGGCGCGGGAATACTTCTGCAGGTTCGCTGACAGCAGGCGATTGATCTCGTTTACGAGCGCATCCGGCAGGCAGGGCTTCGGAAGAAAGCAATCACACCCGCTCTCGATCGCGGCGGCGGCGTCTCGGCGCGACACGCACGCCGACACCGCAATGATCGCGGTGCGCTCGAAGCCCGCGGCGCGCAGCTGGCGACTCACCTCTGTTCCATCGATATCCGGCAGCCGCATGTCCAGGACAACGACGTCCGGACGACAGCGCTGCGCCTTTTCGAGGGCTTCACGTCCGGTCCCTGCTTCCGTAACTTTGAAGCCGCAAAAACGCAGATATTCTGCGTACCCTTCTCGGTTATCGCGCACATCGTCGACGATCAGGATCAGAGGCCGGGAAGGCATCAGGTGATTGTATGCACCCCGCAGGCCGAAACGGCAGGGCTGGTTCAAACCTTTGTGGCTGTTCTATTTGTGACACTCGTTGGCATCCGCGAGATACGCCCTGCTGTCGGGTTTCGAGTCGGCAAACTTACACGGTAGCTCGTCATTGGACGGTCATACCCGGCCCGGGCAACGAGTAGGTTTGCCCTCGAGTCGTGCGCAATTCGCGCACGGACGTGCGAAAACGCACAGTGGCGTTGCCACCATCGAGCGATGTGAGGTCGGCGCGCTCGAGAGCTCCGTCACGCCATTCGGCACTGATCTCGAAGCCGCCTCGGGCGCGAAGCCCTTTGAAGCGGCCGTTGGCCCAAGGCTTCGGCAACGCTGGGAGCAGCGTGATCTGGCCGTCGTGACTCTGAAGCAGCATCTCGGCGATGCCTGCCGTGCCGCCGAAATTTCCGTGGATCTGAAACGGCGGGTGATTGTCGAAGAGGTTCATCAACGTGGACAGCAGTGGCACGTCTAGCGGCTCCTGATGGCGGCATCGAATCGGCGGGCGAGATCAGCGAAGGCAGGCGTCGGGCCGCGCCATCGCAGGTCTTCGACATCGTCGAACAGATCTATTTCGGTGCGAAGCGTCGCGAGGTCCCGGAAGAGGAAGGCGTGATCGCGATCGCGCGTCAGGGTCGTCGCGAGGCGCGCAGGGTTGAACGCGTTGACGGACCATGTTCGCCAATCGTCCGGGATTTGTTCCAGGTGTGCAAATCGCGCGAGCACCGCTGCAGCGGACTTGGCGCCCCAGCCGGTGAGACCGGGATATCCGTCGGCGGCATCACCCACCAGCGCGAGGTAATCCGGAATCGATACCGGAGGCACACCGAACTTCTCGACGACCTGTCGTTCGTCGCGAATGGCGTTGGTGCGGCGGTTCAACTGCACGACGTGAGAGCCGCGGACACACTGGGCGAGATCCTTATCCGGAGTGCAGATCAGCACGCGATCGACGCCAGGCGCGAGCGCCGCCTTCATCGCGCCCGCCGCCAGCGCATCGTCGGCTTCGAACTCAATCATCGGCCACACCGCGACGCCGAGCGCTGACAGCGCGGCTTCGAGCAGCGGAAACTGGGCGAGAAGGTCCGGTTCAATTCCCGCACTTGTCTTGTAATCAGCCCAGAGCTCGTTGCGGAACGATTCGATGACGTGATCGGTCGCGACCGCCACGTGTGTCGCGCCGCGGTTGATCATGCCTAGAACAGAAGCGACCACTCCGCGTGCCGCCGCCACTTCCCGCCCCTCGGTGTCGAGAGCGGACGGCAGTGCATGGTAGTGACGAAACAGCTCGTAGGTACCGTCGATCAGGTAAACGTCCATCGCGCAGCTTCTTCGTGGTTTCGCTTTCAGCCAAGGACGATGACCGATGCCCTCCCGATCTCCGACCTCGACTCTATTGTGCCTGAGCAGGGCAAGCGCGTCGGTACGACCGCGAAGGGAAGACTATAGTGGCGCGCCTAAATTCGCGGTCCGCGGGCCAGGTTGAGGTGGTAATTAGGGACATCCTTAAATCGTTCTTTTCACACAAATCGCTTCCGTTCTACTCAAAACAGGCGTATACATTCAGCCGTCCGTCCCACCGCCGGTTGGGTGACGTACGTGTGCGTATCCTCGGCTCGGAGAAGGAGGAGTCTGTGGGCGAGTGTCGCTATCGTCAGACGAGCCATCGTTTGCTCGTCGCTGTTCTAACTCTCTGCACCATTGGTCTAACGGCGCCCCCCGTCATAGGGCAGATTCTGTATGGCAGCGTTGTTGGTGTCGTGAAGGACGCTCAGGGTGCCGTCATCCCTGGCGCTACTGTCACCATCGTCAACAAGGAAACCAATCTCACCCGCGAGACGACGACGAATACGGAGGGTTCCTACACTCTCACGAACGTGCTGCCGGGGCAGTACGACGTCAAGGTCTCGCTCTCAGGCTTCCGTGAATCGGTGCGTTCGAGCGTGCCCGTCACGATCAGCCAGATCAGCCGCGTTGACGTCGCTTTGGAAGTCGGCACGCTGTCCGAGACCGTCACGGTCGCATCGGAAGCGCAGCTCCTCCAGACCGACAAGGCGGACGTGCACACCGAGCTGAAATCGGCCGAAGTGACGGCGATGCCGCTCAACCGCTTCCGCAATTACCAGGCGCTCATGAACCTCGTGCCCGGCACGACGCCGATGGCCTTCGGCAACGCGGAAACCGACACGCCGGCGCGCTCGCTCGCGACGAACGTGAACGGGCAGGTGAACACGAACAACACCACCCGCACCGATGGCGCCACGAACATGAATATCTGGCTGCCGAACCACAACATGTACATCTCCCCTGCGGAGACGGTGGACACGGTGAACGTGTCGACCAGCAGCTTCGACGCCGAGCAGGGGAACGCAGGTGGGGCAGCCGTCACGGTCATCACCAAGTCCGGGACGAACAACTTCAAGGGCTCGGGCTTCGAGTTCTACAACAGCGATAAACTGAACGCGACGCCACGATTCTTCGGCGCCGGCGACGTGCCGAAGAAGCTTCCGTTGAAGGCGAACACCTACGGCGGCACGCTGGGCGGTCCGGTAAGCAAGAACAAGGTGTTCTTCTTCACCTCGTTCGAGGGCTTCCGCAGAAGCCAGAGCCTGTTCACGTTCTTCAACGTTCCTGACGCGAGAATGCGCGCCGGCGATTTCAGCCAGGCGACGAACAGTGGCGGCACCCTGCAGCAGATTTACGATCCGCTCACCGGCAACGCCAATGGCACCGGTCGGACGGCGTTCGAGAACAACGTGATTCCGGCGGGCCGTATCGATCCGATCGCGTTGAAGGTCCTGCAGCTCTTCCCGCTGCCCAACTCACCGGGCATCGGCTTGGGCGGCTTGACGAACAACTATAAACGTCAGGAAGACCGCACCTTCGCGCGCGACAACTACGACGGCAAAGTGAACTGGAACCGTACGTCCGCGCACCAGATCTGGGGCAAGTTCAGCTACATGAACGCGGTGGTGGTCGACCTGACCAACTATCTCGGACCGGATCCAAATGCGTCGGGCGACGGTGGTTTCACCAAGGTGTACCAGGCGACCGCCGGCCAGACATGGACGTTGACGCCAACACTGCTGATGGATATGACGTTCGGCTTCGGACGCCAGAATCAGCAGGTGTACGGACCGGACTTCCAGGCCGGCAACTATGGCCTCGACGTGCTCGGGATTCCGGGCACCAACGATCAGGCAACCAGCAACTTCGCCTTCCGCGACCGGTACGCCGGGTTCCCGCAGTTCGAAACGGGACTGAGCGCGGTGGGCAACCGCGACGGCTGGAACCCTATCTTCCGTGACGAGCGGACGTATTCGCTGGCCACCAACATCTCCAAGGTGAAGGGACGCCACGACATCCGCGGCGGCTATCTCCTGAACTTCTTCTACCTCGATCACTGGCAGCCGGAGACGGGCAATCCGCGCGGCCGGTTCGACTTCAACTCCGGGACGACGCGGCTTAACGGCGGGCAGAACGGCAACCTGTACAACCAGTTCGCATCGTTCATGCTGGGCTACGTCGGCACGGCGGCGAAGAGCGTGCAGAACGAGCTGATGACCGCGCGCGAGTGGCAGCACTCGTTGTACATCCGCGACCGCTGGACGCCGAGCGCAAAGCTCACGCTCGATCTCGGCATGCGGTACGAGCTCTATCCGATCATGCACCGTGCGGACGGCCGCGGCGTCGATCGCGTCGATCTCACGACACTCGACGTGCTGATCGCGGGCCGCGGCAGCAACCCGCAGAATAGCGGCATGAAAATGGGGTGGAACAACTTCGCGCCTCGGCTCGGTGCGATCTATCGCCTCAACGAGAACACGGTGTTCCGCACGGGTTACGGGATCACCTACAACGCGACCCCGTGGGCACGCGCGGTGCGCGGGGACAACGATTACCCGATTACGATTGCGGCGAGCTTCCCGTCCGTCGACACGTTCGGCTTCTCGCGAACACTCGGGCAGGGCATTCCGATCATCGTCGCGCCCGACCAGAGCAGCGGCCGCGTGCCGCTCGATCGCAGCGCAGCGGAGTACACGCCTGAAATCAACAACATCGATCGCGGCTACGTCCAGACGTGGAACGTCGCGTTTGAACGTCGGTTGCCGTTCGACACGTCGGTGGACGTCGCATACGTCGGAGCCAAGGGTACTGATGGCTACGCGGCGGTGGACATCAACGCCCCGACGGTGCTCGGCACCGGCAATCAGGGTCGTCCATACTTCAGCCTCGGGCGCATTATCCGCCTCGATTCATGGGGCGAACGGCTGAAGACCAACTATCAGTCGATGCAGGTGTCAGTGAACAAGCCGTTCACGCACGGGCTGCTGTTCAAGGGCGCGTACACGCTCAGCAAGTCCAAAAATGAGAGCGACAACGACGGACGTGCGACGTTGAGCTGGAACACGCCGAGCGAGTTGTTCCGCAACTATGCGCCGGCCGGCTTTGATCGCCGTCACAACTTCCAGCTCGGATTCGCATACTCACTGCCGTGGCAGAGCAACGGCCATTACGACGGCCTTGTGAAGTCCGTCATCGGCGACTGGCAGGTCAACGGCGTGCTGGCGGTATTCAGCGGAACACCATTCACCGTGACCGCGGACGGCGCATCAGTCAACACGCCCAGTAATACGCAGACCGCTGACCTCGTCGGAACGTTCGACGCGCAGGGCAACATCGGCGCGGCCGGCAAGTGGTTCGACACGTCAGCGTTTGCGCAGCCGACTGGCGTTCGCTTCGGCAACACGGGCCGCAACCAATTCTACGGCCCGGGCGGCTACAACCTCGACTTCTCGCTGTTCCGCTCGTTCCCGATTGGCGGTCAGCGGCGGCTCGAGGCACGGATGGAAGCGGGCAACATCCTGAACCATGGCGTCTACAACAACCCGCAGGGCAGCTTGACGTCTGCCACGTTCGGGCAGATCACCAGCGTCCGGGACAACTATCCGGAGCGGCAGATTCGCTTCGGTATGCGCCTGACCTTCTAGACCCGACATCGATCGGGTAATCTGCAAGGGCGCGGCGACATCGCCGCGCCCTTGTCGTTTTCATGCGGCTGTTCTCGCTCTTCCTGCTTCTCGTGCTGCTCGACGTCGTGTCGGCGTCTGCGCAATCCTCCGTTCCCCCGCTTCCGACACTCGCGCTCGACACGTATCCGCCGGCGGCGCGCGAGGCGATCGCGCGCACGCATCGTGACGCCGTCGCCAGGGGGACGGATGCGGAGGCTGCCGGCGCGCTCGGCCGCGCCCTGCAGGCATGGGAGCAATGGGATGCCGCGCACGATGCTTATATGCGGGCGCAGGCGCTCGCGCCGCGCACGTTCGAATGGCACTACCTGGACGCCGCGGTCCTTCAACGGCTCGCACGGCCGGCGGATGCTGCGACGCAGCTGGAGAAGGCACTCAGCGCATCCCCGGATTACCTGCCTGCGCGCCTGAAGCTCGCGGAGGCGCGCCTCGACGCCGGAGAACTCGCAAAAAGCCAGCAGCTCTTCTCGGCATTGACCGATCCGGACTGCGCGCCCGCGAGAGAGTTCGGCCTCGGACGCATCGCCGCGGCTGAAGGGCGGCACGACACTGCCGTCGAGCATTTTCAGCGCGCGATTGGGCTCTTTCCCGAGTTCGGTGCGGCGCATTACGCGCTCGCGCTGTCGTACCGCGCGCTTGGACGCCGCGAGGAGGCGCAGGCTGCGCTCGTGCAGCACGCGCAATATGGCGCACGATGGCCGGCGGTACCGGACCCTGTACTGGCAACAGTCAGCGCCCTGCGGGACGATTCAGGGGCGCTCGTGCAGCGAGGGATCAAACTCGCAGACACGGGGGATCTCGATGGCTCAATCGCGGCTCACGAAGCCGCACTGAAGATCGATCCCTCGCTCGCCCAGGCTCACGCAAACCTCGTGTCGCTCTACGGGCGGCAGCGCAACTGGGCCAAGGCGGAGGAGCATTACCGAGCGGTCGTGGCGCTCGGCGTCAATGTGGCCGACGCGCATTACGACTACGGCGTGTTACTCGGCTCGCAGGAACGGTGGGACGAGGCGGCGGAGGCGTACCGCCGCGCGCTCGCGTTGAATCCGCTGCACGCGCAGGCCCACAACAACCTCGGCCAAATCCTCGAACGCACCCGCCAGTTCGACGAGGCGGCCGCCGAGTATGGCCGGGCCGTCGAGAGCCAGCCAACATTGCGGCTGGCGCGGTTCAATGTGGGACGCATGCTCATCGCGCTGGGACGCGCGGACGAAGCCGTCATTCAGTTGCACAAGCTCACCGAACCGCGCGACGCCGAGGCGCCGCGGTACTTATTCGCCCTCTCGACCGCTTACATGCGCGCAGGACACAAGAACGAGGGCCTCAAATGGGCAGCCGAGGCACGCGATCTCGCCAGGCATTATGGAGATACGGCGCTCGCCGACGCCATCGATCGCAACCTGGCGGCGATTAAATGACGAAGCTACGTTCCTTGACTGCAATTCTGCTTGCAGGGTTGTTCGCCGGGTCTGAAGACCCGGCCTACAAAGTTTGGGAACTCACATTCGTAGGCCGTGTGTTTAGACCCGGCGCTGTGCCCGCGCTCCAACCGCTGTTCATCGAATCCGCCGAATCGACCGGCCTGAAATTCACGCACGTCAACGGCGCGAGCGGCCAGTACTACATGGCCGAGCAGATGGGGGCTGGCGTCGCGCTGTTCGACTACGACAATGATGGCGACCTGGACGTCTTCCTCGTGCAGGGTGGCCCGCTGGACGGCACGAATATGTCGCGCACGTCAGGTCCGTCCTGTCGCCTCTTCCGCAACGATCTCACGGTCGGGTCGGACGGCAGGCGATCGCTGCACTTCACCGACGTCACCGAGCGTGCCGGGCTCGCGTTGCGCACATACGGCATGGGCGTGGCGGTCGCCGATTACGACGGCGACGGCAACCTCGATCTGTTCGTCACCGGGTTCGGACCCGACACGCTGTTCCGCAATAATGGGGACGGCACCTTCACCGACGTCACCGCGCAGGCGGGGGTCAGCGACGCGTTGTGGAGCACGAGCGCGGCATTCATCGACTACGACCGCGATGGCGATCTCGATCTCTTCGTCGCCAACTACCTCGATTTCAACCTCGCATCCAACAAGGTCTGCCACGATGCCGTCGGCACGCGCGATTACTGCAGCCCCCGGGCGTATCACCCCGTCCCCGACAAGCTCTATCGAAACGACGGCAATGGCCGCTTCACGGACGTGACCGACGCCTCGGGCATCAGCAAGGCGGACGGCGCGGGGCTGGGCGTCACGACCGGAGATTACAACGGTGACGGCTGGCCGGATCTGTATGTCGCCAATGACGCCACGCCGAACCAGTTGTGGATCAACCACCGAGACGGCACTTTCGTCGACGAAGGCCTGCTCTCGGGGAGCGCGTTGAACGCCGCCGGGAATCCCGAAGGCAGCATGGGGATTGCGTCGGGCGATTTCGATCTCGATGGCGACGAGGATCTGTTCGTCACGAACATCATCGGCGAGACGTTCGCGCTCTACGTCAACGACGGCAAGGGCAACTTCGAGGATGCTCGCGTGAAGGCAGGGCTCGCCTCCCCCACCGCGGCATTCACCGGCTTCGGCACCGACTGGTTCGACTACGACAACGACGGCTGGCCCGATCTCTTCATCGCGAACGGTGCGGTCAACATCATCGCGGCAGAGCGGGGACAGCCGTCACCGTTCCGCATGCGGAATCAGCTGTTCCACAACGCCCTGGGGTCTGACCTCAGTGTCCGGAACCGGGCAGCGGGGTCAGACCCCAGTCGGCTCGTTACGTACTTCAAGGAGACGAGTGCGGAGGGCGGCCCGGCTTTCGAACGCGCGGAGATCGGACGCGGCGCCGCATTCGGCGATATCGACAACGACGGCGACGTCGATATCGTCGTCACGAACAATGGCGGTCCCGTGAGGTTGTTGCTGAATCAATCGCAAGAGTCCGGTACGCGGAACCATTGGCTGAGCGTCCGGGCTGAGGACGGGCCGAAGAATCGTTTCGGCTTCGGCACATGGATCGGCGTCGAGCGCATGGGCCAGCCCACGCTGTGGCGCCGGGTGCGAACGGACGGCAGTTATTTGTCGGCGAGCGACACGCGGGTCCACTTCGGCCTGGGCGCCACACCCGGAGTGACGGCAATCGTCGTCCAGTGGCCTGATGGAACGCGCGAGCGCTGGACGGGCA
>QHWT01000059.1:51211-120151 GCA_003222675.1 Acidobacteriota bacterium
GAACCGTGAACCGTGAACCGTTGAACCGTGAACCGCTGAACCGTGAACCCATGAACCCGTGAACCCGTGAACCGTGAACCGTGAACCGTGAACCGTGAACCGTGAACCGTGAACCGTTTAGCGAGCCCGCGCCCTCTCCATCTCCTCCCCCGCGCCGACCCACAACCGGTTGACAATGCGGATGAGGACGGCGCCGCTGACGACGAAGATCGCCGTGAGCGCCAGAGCATAGCCCCATCGCCCATACAAATAGTTACCGACCGCAAACAGTGCCGACCAGATCGCCATGCACCCCGTGACCCAGCCGAGGAGCGCCATGGGAATGTTATCGCCCGCCGCGACCTCATCGACGACGATTCCCGCTTCCCGCCGGATTGCCGCCCATCCCGGTCCGAACGGCCTCACTTTCCGGTAGAACTCCAGCAGCACCGCGTGATCCGTTTGTGGCGCGGCGTATGCCGTCACGATCCAGCACACCGTTGTCACGATGACGGTGGTGACGAGCGCGGCGTGCGTGCTGAAGGCCATCCCGCTCCGCGCCAGCATCAGCAGCACGAGCGACGTGAGGAACGAGCTGATCATCGCGACGATCTCGCACCACGCGTTCACGCGCCACCAGAACCAGCGCACGAGGTACAGCAGTCCGGTTCCAGCGCCGATCTGCAGGATGATGTCGAACGCGTTCTTCGCGGTATCGAGCAGGTAGACGAGCCCCGACGAGCAGAAGAACAGGATGATCGTCGCCACACGCCCGGCGCGGACGTAGTGACGCTCGTCGGCATCCCTGCGAATGAATCGTCGATAGAAATCGTGGACGAGATACGACGCGCCCCAATTGAGGTGCGTCAGGATCGTCGACGAGTTCGCCGCGATCAGTCCACCGACCATCAGGCCTATGAACCCGACGGGCAGGAACTTCAGCATCGCCGGGTACGCGATGTCGTGTCCGACCAATCGCGGATCGAGATTCGGGAACGCCTTCTGGATGTCGCCGAGTTGCGGATATACGAGAAGCGACGCGAGGGCGACGAGAATCCACGGCCACGGGCGGAGCACGTAGTGTGCGACGTTGAAGAACAGCACCGCGCCCAGCGCGTCGCGCTCCGATTTCGACGCAAGCATCCGCTGCGCCACGTAGCTTCCGCCGCCAGGCTCCGCGCCGGGATACCAGACCGCCCACCACTGCACCGCGATCGGCATGATGAACACCGCGACGGCGACGTCCCAGTTGTTCGAGAAGTCCGGCAGGATGCTGAGATAATTCAATCCTCCGGGACCAGGTGTCGCCGACAGCTTCTCGATGAGCGCGTGGAGGCCGCCGACCTGTGGCGCGGTGACGGCGAAGTAGGCCGCGGCCGTCACGGCCGTCATCTTGACGAAGAACTGGATCATGTCGATGACGAGCACGCCCCAGAGTCCCGAGTGCGCCGCGAAGACCACGTTCAGCGCGCCAACCAGTGACAGCGTCTGCCATCGCTCCAGGCCGAACAGCACCGCGGCAATCTTGCACGCGGCAAGATTCACCGTCGCCATGATCATGCAGTTGAACAGCAGGCCGAGGTATATCGCGCGAAACCCGCGCACGGCCTTCGCCGGCGTGCCGGAGTACCGGATCTCGTAGAACTCGAGGTCTGTCATCACGCCGGAACGTCGCCAGAGCCGCGCGTAGAAGAAGACGGTCGACACGCCGGTCAGCACGAACGCCCACCACACCCAATTCCCCGCGACGCCGTTCCGGCGGACGATGTCGGTGACGAGATTCGGCGTGTCGCTGCTGAACGTGGTGGCCACCATCGAGAGGCCGGCCAGCCACCACGGCACCGCGCGCCCCGAGACGAAAAACTCGGAGGTGTTCCGCCCGGCCCGCCGCCCCATGAACAACGCGGGCGCAAAGCAGATGACGAGGATGACGGCGACAATGATCCAGTCGATGATTTGAAGATGCATGAGTGTGATCGCCTGCTATCCGAGTCCGACCACTGTCAACCGTCAACCGCGACCTGTGAACCCGTGAACCCGTGAACCCGTGAACCCGTGAACCGTGAACCGTGAACCGTGAACCGTGAACCGTGAACCGTGAACCGTGAACCCATTTAGACGTCGCAGAGCGCGATCGCCTTCTCGAGCTCCTTGATCGGATCATGGCCCTGGCTCGGAGAATACTCGTGCGACACGAATCCGGTGAACCCGAGGTCCGCGATCGCCTGCATGACGAACCGGTAGTTCAGCTCCTGCGTCTCGTCGATCTCGTGACGGCCCGGGTTCCCACCCGTATGGAAGTGGCCGATCCACTGGAAATGATCGCGGATGTTCCGGACGATGTCGCCGTCCATGATCTGGGCGTGATAAATGTCGTAAAGGATCTTCACGCGCGGCGAATTCACGCGCTTGATCACGTCGACGCCCCACGCGATGTGATCGAACATATAGTCCTTGTGGTTCACCTTGCTGTTCAAGTACTCTATGCAGATCGTGATCTGCTTGTCTTCCGCGTGCGCCTTGATGGCGTCCAGAAATGCCACGCAGTTCTCGGCGCCTTCCGCGTCTGCCATGCCGTTGCGATTGCCGGAGAACGTGATGATGTTGGGCACGCCGTTCGCCGCGGCTTCATCGATCGCGGCATCGAGCAGCGTTCGCAGCTTCACGTGATTCTCCTTCCGGTTCAGGGCGTCCGCAATCGTGCCCCCCGGGCCCGGATACATCGACGGCACGAGGCCGTTCTTCTTCAGCGTCGGCCAGTCGGCCGGTCCAATCAAGTCGAAACCCTTGATCCCCAGCCGCGCTGCGTCGCGGCAGCTGTCTTCCAGCGTCGCGCCGCGCCCGAACACCCCGCGCGTCACCCCCTGCTTGATCCGCCCCTTGCGCGTGGGAGGGGCCGGAGGCTGTTGTCCGGATGTGCGGCTGACGATCAGCGGTGCGGTGACGGCCCCGAAAAACTCTCTTCGGCGCATCTTCCCCTCCTGGCCAACTCGTGTCGCGCAGAAGGTTATCTCAAATCGGGAAATCACGAACCCGTGATCAGCAGATCAGATTTGTCACGTCGCGCGGCGCTGTTTGCGCGTCATCGCTCGGGCAATCCGGGAATCCTGCGGGCACACCGATTGCGGAATCCCCTCGGCGATGCGACGTGTAGCTATCACTGGAATCCTTCTGGCGTGTGGCTTGTTCGTGACCGCGACGTTTGCGGCCGCTCCCGCGCCGCCGTTGCCGAAGCCGCCCGCGCGGCCTTCCAGGCCAGTGCCCGCGCACCAGCCGACGTCGGTGCTCGACAAACACCTGCTGGTCACCTGGTATGGAAGCCCGTGGACCGGTCGAATGGGCGTCCTCGGACGTCTGCACGGGCGGGAACTCGCCGACGGCTTGAAGAAGCAGGCCGATGCCTACGCGAAGGTATCCAGCAAGCAGGTCCTCCCGGCGTACGAGCTGATCGCCACCGTCGCGCAGCCGCAGCCAGGACGTGACGGCCGGTATCGACGCCGCGAGAGCCGTGAGGTGATCGATCGAATGCTGCGCGAGGCACGCGCCGCCGGCGTCAAGCTGATTCTCGACGTCCAGACCGGCCGGTCCACCGTGATGGACGAGATCCTCTACCTGCTGCCGTATCTCGAACAGCCCGACGTCTACCTCGCGCTGGATCCAGAGTTTTCCATGGGCGCCGACGGTGTGCCCGGCCGGCGCATCGGGACGATGCGCGCGAGCGAAGTGAACGATGCGATCGCTGTGCTGGAGTTCCTTGTCCTCAGCCGGCGGCTGCCGTCAAAAGTGCTGATCGTGCACCAGTTCACGACTGCCATGCTGCCCGACAAGGAGCAGATCCTCAGCAGCCCCCTTCTCGACGTCGTCCTCTCCGTAGACGGTTTCGGCGGACAGGCGTTGAAGCGCAGCACGTATCGGGCCTGCATGCGCCAGGGCATGCTCCCGTTCAGCGGGTTCAAGCTGTTTTATCTGCAGGACACCAATCTGCTGGAACCCGCGCAGGTGCTCGCGCTGACGCCGTCGCCCGCCCTCGTCATTTATCAGTAGTGAGGGGCTTCGCCCCTCACACTCCCCTACACGCTCACCCGCCGGGTCCTCCGCCCGGCTCCGTTCGCGTGGCTCACTCGCTGCGCTCGTTCGCTGAATCTATTTAATGCCGCGGCCTGCGGGCGGCTTCTGGATGGCGGCCTTTTTCACGTAATCCAGTCGCGGAAACTGCTTCGTCAGGTACGCGTTCCCCTGGCGCTGAATCACGTCCTGATCCGGCTGCTCCTTGTACTCGGCGTTGATCTTGTCGACCGCCTCCATACCGGACACGACCTCCCCGAACGGCGCAAAGCCCTGCCTGTCGAGGCCCGCGTTGTCCTTGAAGTTGATGAACAGTTGCGTCGTCCGCGTGTTCGGTCCCGCGGTGGCGAATGTGATCGTCCCACGCCTGTTGCTCTGCGTGACGGGATCATCCTGAAGGTTCGCATTCCTCCACGGCGCCTGGATTGTCGGGTCGCCGTTGATGCCGAACTGCACCATGAAGTTGGGCAGGACGCGGAAAAAGCGGCAATTGTCGAAGAACCCGTACTTCACCAGGTTGTAGAACCGATCGGCCCCCTTCGGCGACCAGCTGCGATGGACGAGGACGACGAACGGCCCGGCGCTCGTGTCGAACGCGGCACGGAATTCGGCCGGCGCCACGTCCTTGAGCGCAGTCGGGTTCTTCAGCTTTGCCTTCGCCGCGGGGCTCAGGGTTGCGGCAGGCGCTGTACCGCGTCCACGTCCGCTCGGAGCGGCTGGCCTGGCTGGCTTCTTCTGCTGCGCAGAGACGAGCGCCATCTGCGTCGCAAGCATGGCGGCTAGGGCAATCATCGTGATCGAACGCACCTGTGACATATGTGACCGACTCCTGTTCCCTGCTCTTGTGGCTTCCGCGTGAATTGTAGGCCGGGTCTTCAGACCCGGCGTGCAGCGCCCACCAGGCGGGTCTCAAGACCCGCCCTACAGACCTTGAGAATGCATGTTGCACTGCATTTTAGATCGGTGTTACCAGGCCACGCTTCGTGGCCTCGCTATTGCGCACGAGTACCAGCAGCGCCACCATAGCGGCCAGGGGCACCAGGCTGGCGCCGATTAGCAGCGGCTCGAATGAATAGTGGTCCGTCACATAGCCCGTCGTGTACGTCGCGATGATCGTCCCGATGCCGGCGCCCGTCCCCGACATCCCGCTGACGGATGCCACGGATCGCGCGGGGTAGATATCGGCCGGCAGATTGAGGATCATCGTCGACAGCGCCGCGTACGAAAATGTCGCAGCGGCGAAGCACGCCGCCAGCGCGGCCAGCGACGACACGTAGATCGCGGGAATCAGGAACAGCATGCCCAGCGCACCCAGCACGATTACGAGCTTGCGCGCCGCTCCCACGTGCCAGCCGCGCGTGATCAGCAGGCTCGAAAGACCGCCGCCCGCGAAATTCCCGAGATCTGCCGCGACGAATGGAACCCAGAACGCGAGGAGGCTGTCCTCGAGCTTGAACCCCCGGCTGACGATGAAAATGGCAAACCAGTCGGTGATGAAGAACCACACGGGATCCGTGAGCGCCTTTCCGATGATGATGCCCCACGTTTGCGGCAGCGACAGCAGCGTGCCGTAGCTGAGCGGACCGGGAGATGCTTCGCCGTCGGCCGCCGCGGCCGACGCCCGGTTGGCAAGGATGTCCGCGCGTTCGTCGGGTGAGAGTCGTGGATGATCTTCGGGCGAGCGATAGAGCGAGCGGAACAGCGGAATCCAGAGGAAACCGAGCAGTCCAGTCACGATGAATGCAGGACGCCAGCTGCCGACGAGCCGGTAGACCGACAGGACGATGAATGGCGCGAGGGCCGCGCCGATCGATGATCCGCTGTCGAACAGCGCGACCGCCCAGCCGCTCTCCCGCCTCGGAAACCATTCGGCCACCGCCTTCGTCGCACCGGGCCAGTTCGCTGACTCGCCCAGGCCGAGCAGGAAACGGAACATCGCGAAGCTGCGGAGTCCCGCCGCGAGCGACGACAACATCGCCGACACGGAATAGAACGCGACCGCAACGCTCAATCCCGTGCGCGTGCCGATGCGGTCGAGCCATCGCCCGCTGACCGTCTGCCCCACCGAATACGCCACGCGAAATGCGATCACGATCAGCGCGTAGTCGCTGTTCGTCCAGCGGAATTGATCCTTGAGGATGGGCGCGAGCACGCTGAGCGTCTGCCGGTCGATGTAGTTGATGACCGTGGACAGGAACAGCAGCGCCCCGATGTACCACCGCAGCCGGCGAATATGACCGTTCATTCGTCCGCGGATTCGAGCAGCGATGCGGACTGTTCGTCGAGATAGATCGCGACGTCCGGATGCGTGCGGAGGATCGACGCGGGAGTCATGGGCCCGATCGCGCCTTCGAGGGTCGCACGCACCGCCTCCGCCTTGCGGGCGTCCGGGACGATGCAGACGATCGCGCGGGCGCGCAGGATCTGGCGCACGCTCATTGAAATGGCGGTCTCCGGCACGTCCGCCACGCTCGCAAACCAGCCCTCGCCCACTTGCTGCTGACGGCAACGCTCGTCGAGCCGGACGATGATGTACGGCGCGTCGGTTTCGAAGTCCGCGGGTGGATCGTTGAACGCCAGGTGGCCGTTTTCGCCAATGCCGACAAGTGCCACGTCGACGGGCGCCTTGGTCAGCATCGCGCCAACCTCACGGCAGACGGCTTGCGGATCGCGTTCGCCGTCGAGGAAATGATAGTTCGTGATCCCCGCCGGACGAATCAGTCGCTCGAGGAGGTACTTTCGAAAGCTTGCCGGATGATCCTTCGGGAGTCCGACGTACTCATCGAGGTGGAACATCTCCACCTTGCGCCAGTCGATGTCCGGCTCGAGGACGAGCCGGCCAAGAAACGCGATCTGCGACGCGCCGGTCGCCGCGATGATCCGCGCACCTCCGCGCGCACCGATTGCATCGCGGATCCGTTTGGCAGCGTCAGCCGCCGCGGCGGCCGCAAGAGCACTGGAGTCTGGGAGGACCTTCACGATCATGTCGTCACGCTCGATTAAATGGCTTCGGGCTTCAGGCTTCGGGCTTCAGGCTTGAGGCTTCGGCCCCGGGCTTCCGGCTTCGGGCCGGGCCGATCGAAGATCGCGCGCTGCGCCCGCAGTCGCTCGCGCAGTGCGCTGACCTCGACATCCTGCACGGCCACACGGCCGGTCAGCGCCATTTTCGCCGCGACACCAGCGGCGTGCCCGATGATCATGTACTGCGGCTCCATACGAAGTGTCGAGTACGCGACGTGCGTTGCGGAGAAGCACACGGGCACCAGAAGGTTCGTGGCCTGCGTGCGCTTCGGCAGCATCATGCGATACGGAATCTGGTATGGCGTGACGGGCACCTGCATGTCGCCTTCGTTTTCGACAGCGGTACCGTCGGGCGTCGGACGCCGCTGCACGTTGTGCGAATCACTGTTGTACGACCCCATGCCGATCGCGTCCGGCTTTGTGAGCTCCGCCTGGATATCCTTCTGCGACATCACGTATTCGCCGATCATGCGCCGCGCCTCGCGCACGTACAACTGGTACGGCCAGTGATCGGTATCGGTAAACTCGTCACGGCACAGACCCCAGGCCTTCATTTCGGCGGACAACGATGCGGGAACACGCGCGTCGGTCGCGAGAAAGTATAGAAAACCCTGGATGTATTCGACGTGCGCCTGCCCGATGCGCGCACGCGTCGCATAATCGCCGTCGGGATATTCGTAGCTGCCGCCGATGTAGTCCGTCGAGAAAGCGCCATTGTTGTTCGTATCAGTCTTGCCGTGCTGCAGGATATCCGCTTTCATCACGTCGTTGATCGTCAACGGCCGCTGGAGTGTAGCTTCGAGTGCCGGCAGATACCGCGCCAGCAGCTCGTAGCGTGACGGCTCGTATCTGGACGGCCGGGGCCATGCCGCGCGGTTCTCGGGCGTCCTCGTCATGCAGAGGCGGAAATTGTACGCCTGCACGCGCTTGTCGGCCGCGCCAACCTTGTCTGCCGACCGCGGCATGATCTCCGGCAGCAAGCGTCCGGCGGCGTCGAGTGGCGACACCGCCGCGCTGAACTGGTGATACGGCGTGTGGCCTCGGACACCCGCCAGCGACTCGCCGTATTCGGACGATCCTTCGCGTCCCCACGTGTACGACACGCCCGCCTGGGCCATGAGATCTCCCTCGTACGTCGCGTCGACAAACATCCGGCCCACGAAGGCATCGCCGTTCTCGACGACGATCTGTGTGAGAGCGCCGCCGGACTTGCGGACTCCGCTCTTCTCACGCAGCCGGAGCTTCGGGAAGAGCCGCACGCCCGATTCCTTCACCAGCTCGTTGAACACTTCTTCGGCTACGTGCGGCTCGAAGTGCCACTCAATCGGACGTCCGTACTTCTTGCCCACGCGCTCGAAGAACTCCAGCGAGTAGCCGCCGACGACCTCCTTCTTGCCGTAATCCGTCCAGCCAAGTCCGCCCGATACCATGCCGCCGAGATGTCGGTCGGGCGTGACGACAGCGACGCTCAACCCTTCCCGGGCAGCGGCCACAGCGGCGATTACACCGGCTGCCGTTCCGCCATACACGACCACGTCGAACGCGTGCCTGGCTTCAGCGCCTGGGCGCGCACCTGACCATCCAACGGAAGCGACCGATAGCACGAATACAACGACGATGGATCTATGATTCAGCATGCGAGGTTCCCGATGAGACGCGTGTACATCGCGCTGGCCGCCGCCGTCGCCTCCTTCTCCCTTCAGCCGATTGCCACGGGACAGTCGGCCGCGCAATCGCGGCCGCTGAGGATTATCGCTTTCGGCGCGCATCCTGACGACGCCGAATTGAAGGCGAGCGGCGTGGCGGCGATGTGGGCATCGCAGGGATACAAGGTCAAGTTCGTCGCGATGACCAATGGCGATATCGGCCACTTCGCCCAGGCCGGCGGTCCACTCGCGAAACGCCGCAAAGCGGAGGTCGCCGAGTGCGCGAAGATTCTCGGCATCGAAAACGAAGTGCTCGACATCCATGACGGCGAATTGGTGCCCTCGCTCGAGAACCGCAAGAAGATGGCGCGGCTCATTCGCGAATGGCAAGCCGACGTTGTCCTTGGCCACCGTCCCTACGACTATCATCCAGATCACCGCTACACGGGCGTGCTGATGGACGATTCGGCGATCGTCGTGGTGGCGCCGTTCTTCGTCCCCGATACGCCGCCGACGGCGCGAAATCCCGTCTTCATGTATTACTCGGATGCATTCAAGCAGCCTTACCCGTTCGATCCGACGATCGTGGTGCCGATCGACGCCGGGGCGGATCAAAAATGGCGGTGCGTATCGGCGATGCCGTCGCAATTCGGCGACGAGGACTCGTGGCAGGGGCGGACGCAGCCGAACGTGCCTCAGGGCGATCAGGAACGGAAGGCGTACCTGCTCGACGTGGTCAAGCGGCGCAGCGCCGCCGTGGCGGATCAATATCGCGAACGGCTGGTTGCCCTCTATGGCAAGGAGCGAGCGGACAGGGTGCATTACGCCGAAGCGTTTCAGCTGGGACAATACGGCCGGCAGGCGTCGGTTGACGAGTTGAAGCAGATGTTCCCCCGCATTCAGTAGGCCGCCATGCGAAGAAGACTTCTCCGTCTCTGTGTTGCGTATGCCTTCATTGCCGCCGCGACCCTCGTCATATCGGCGCAACAGGACCAGGCCGTTACGAATGTGCTCCTCGTCACGATGGATGGAATGCGCTGGCAGGAAGTGTTCGGCGGCCTGCAGTCGGCGCTTCTGACCAAGGAAGACGGCGGCATTGCGGAGGCCGGTATCGCGCCGTTGAAGGAACGGTTCGACGCATCAACGGCGGAACAGCGTCGTGAGAAGCTGATGCCGTTCCTGTGGGGGACGATCGCACAGCAGGGGCAGATCTTCGGCGACGCGTCTCGCGGCAGCGTGGCGCGCCTCACGAACGGCCTGCGCTTCTCCTACCCCGGCTACAACGAGATGCTGACGGGCTCTCCCGATCCGCGAGTCGACAGCAACGACAGGATCTGGAACCCGAACGTCACCGTGCTCGAGTGGCTGCAGACACGGCCCGGGTTCTCGGGGCGCGTCGCGGCGTTCGCGTCGTGGGAACTGCTGCCGTGGATCCTGAACGAGCCGCGGAGCGGAGTGCCGTCGAACGGCGGAGGCGGCCCTTTTGCGCAGCCGAAGACGGAGCGCGAGCGGCTGATCAACCAGTACTCCGCCGATCTGCCGCGGTATTGGAGCGAATCGCGCTTCGACGCGGCGACCGGCATGGGTGCTCTGGAGTATCTGCGCACGCGGCTTCCGCGCGTGCTGTACGTGATGCTCGGCGAAACCGACGAATGGGCGCATGACCGCCGCTACGATCTCTACCTTGACGCAGCGCAGCGCAACGATCGGTTCATCCGCAACCTATGGGAGGCGGCGCAGGCGATACCGCAATACGCGAATCACACCGCGTTGCTGGTGACGACTGATCACGGCCGCGGCGACACCGGGAAGGACTGGACCGATCACGGCCGCAAGGTGCCGGCCGCGGAACGGATCTGGATGGCCGCGATGGGGCCGCCGATTGCCGCGCTGGGACCACGAAGCACGCGCGCGCGCAGCCAAAGGCTGCGCCGCCACTGGATTTCCGGGGGAAATGATGAAGCGAGCGACGGTGTTCTTTGGCGAGATGACGAACCCCGAAGTGGAGGCCTTTCTCAAGAAGCATCACACGATCATCGTTCCCACGGGCGCGACCGAGCAGCACGGCCCGCATGCGCCGCTGCTGACCGACGTGTTGATCCCGCAGGAGATCGCGCGGCGGGCGGCCCCGCGCGTCGGCGCGCTCGTCGCTCCGCCAATCAACTATGCGCTGTCGTACCCCCATGTGGGATTCACCGGGCTCGTGCATATCCGCATTCCCACCTTCATGGCGATGATCGAGGACCTGTGCGTCTCATTCGCCAATTCAGGCTTCAAGCGCATCATCTTTCTCAACGGGCACTACGACAACACGTATGCGATCGCGTATGCCTGCGCGAATGCCGCGGACAAGATCGCCAAGGACGTCAAGGCGTTCCCGATCAATTACTGGGACGGGCTCACGCCGGACGAGGTTGCGGAGTTCTCTACGCTGAAAACCGGCCTGCACGCGAACGCGGCCGAAACCTCCGCGATTCTCGCGATCAATCCGGACCTCGTGGATATGGATCGCGCCAACGTGGAGTTCCCGCCGTTTCCGGACTTCACCGTCAGCAACACCGGCCCGGTGCACACGGCGTTTTTCTTCACGGCGCCCGGCTCGGTGTATTGGGCGACGAAGTCGGGCACGTGGGGAGACGCGCGCAAGTCCACCCCTGAGCTTGGCGAACGCTACATCGAGGCGGGCGTGCGCTCGACGCTGCTGGTGCTCGATAACATCGAACGCACGTTCACCGCGATGCCGCCGCGATAATCGAGCGTGCCGGCAGTGAAACTTTTCCGCACGGCCGGAGGCTGGCTCGTCGAGCGTGATGGCCGACGCTTCCACCTGCCGCCCGATTTGACGTCGGGTCTCACGACACGTGATGATCTGCCGTCGTTCCTCGCGAAGACGGCGAGCCGCCTTGTTGCCGCCAACGACGTCGCGCCCGAGCACCTGCTTCCACCCATCGAGCGCCAGGAAGTGTGGGCCGCCGGCGTCACCTACCTTCGCAGCCGTACCGCGCGTATGGAAGAAGCGAAAGTCGCGTCGGGCAGCCAGTTCTACGATCTCGTCTACCACGCGGACCGTCCAGAGTTGTTCTTCAAGGGGGCTGCGTGGCGTGTCGTCGCGCCGGGACATGCGGTTCGGATCCGGCGCGACGCAACGTGGAATGTTCCGGAGCCGGAGCTTGCGTTGTTGATATCGCCCGCGGGCCGGATCCTCGGATATACCGCAGGCAACGACATGAGCTCGCGCGACATCGAGGGAGAGAACCCGCTGTATCTGCCGCAGGCGAAAATCTACGACGGGTCGTGCGCCCTCGGACCCGCCCTCGTGATCCGCACGGAGCCACCGGCTGCGACGACACGGATCGGCCTCGAGATCCGCCGTCGCTCACAACCGGTATTCACCGGATCGACGACGCTCGCGCAGATGAAGCGCGATCTCGCAACCCTGGTCGAATATCTCTATCGCGAGACGTCGTTCCCCGACGGCTGCGTCCTGCTCACCGGCACCGGTATCGTCCCGCCTGATGATTTCACTCTTAAGAGTGGGGATGAGATCGCGATAACGATTGAGGGTGTCGGGACGCTTCAGAATGTGGTTGCGTAGGAGTCTTCCTTCCGCCTAAAGGCGGAAGCCACGAGAGCGTAGGGAAGCCGCTCGCCCTAGAAAATCATGTGGCCTCCGCCTTTAGGCGGAAGAAGACATCACTCTCGGCGAAGACGCTTCAGCAGCGACATGAGATCCGGCGGCAGCGGCGCTTCGAATTCCAGGCGACGCCCATCATCCGGATGCTGAAATGCGAGCCGATACGCGTGCAGCGCCTGCCGCTCGAAGTTGATCGGGCGCAGCGTGCCTGGACTGAGCACGTAGCGTTGCTCGCCGACGAGCGTGTGCCCGCGGAGCCGTGCCTGGATTCGGATCTGATTGCGCCGGCCCGTGCGCAGCCGCACTTCAATCAGTGAGGCATCCCGGAATGCCTCGAGCGTCCGGTACTCGCTGATCGCTTCGTTGGCCCGAGGATCCCGGGGATGCGTCTCCTTCTGAATGAGCGCCTTCTCGTCCCACACGAGATGATCGCGCCACGTGCCCTCGGGCGGGCTCGGCTGGCCGTAGACGACCGCCCAATACACGCGCTCGGGCTCGCGGCGCTTGAACTGCGCCTTGAGGCGTGATTGCGTCTGCGCGTCCTTCGCGAACACCACGAGTCCTGACGTGTCCTGATCGATCCGATGCACCACGAGCGGGCGCCGCTTGCCGCGCGATCGAAAGTGATCCTCGATCTGATCGGAGACGGACGGCAGGTCGCTCCTGCGCTCGAGGGGCACCGACAGCAGACCGGCCGGCTTGTTGACGACGAGCAGCGCCTCGTCCTCGTAGACGACCTGCAGGTCGCCGATCTGTGATGACACGCGGCGCGGCTTCGCGCTGCCCGGACGATCCATCCACACGCGGACGATGTCTCCTCCCGCGAGGCGCGTCGAGGCCTGGAACAGCCCGGCCTGTTGTCCGTTGACAAAAACCTTGCCGCGATCGAGCGCCGCGACCGCGCGTGCGCGCGAACCCACACGTGCCGGCGCCGCAAGAAACTTGTCGAGCCTGACGCCCGCATCTTCCGGCGACACGATGAACTCTGAGTCGCTCACAGGATCTAACCCATAATACGTGCTCATGACCGCGCCTGCCGCGAGCGTGTTGAATGGGTTATTCGCCGCGATTCCTACGCCTGTTCGCGATGACGGGCGTCTCGATCTTTCGACACTCGAGCGCCTGGTCGCGTTCGTGATCGATGCGGGCGCGCATGGTGTCTGCGTCGGCGGCGCGACCGGCGAGTACCCGCACTTCGAGATCGCCGAGCGCAAGGCGATCATTCGACACGTTGCCGGCCTTCTTACGAGCGACCGCGCGCTGCTCGTCGGCATCGGCGGTCCGTCACTACGCCACGTCGTCGATGTCGGTCAGGCAGCCATGGAGGCGGGCTGCCGCGCGTTGCTGCTGCCGATGCCGATGTTCTTTCGTTACGAACAGGACGATCTCAGAGCGTATTGCGCCGGCGTCAGCCGCACGCTGGCAGCGCCGTGCCTGCTCTACGATCTGCCGGATTTCACCAACGGCCTCTCTGCCGATACCGTGGTCGCGCTTCTCAACGGTGAAGAGTTCATCGTGGGCATCAAAGACAGCAGCGGCCGCGACGAACGGCTGGCGACACTTGTCGCTCCGCCGCGCCGGGGTGAATGGACGCTTCTCGTCGGCGACGATCGCCTGCTCCACAGGGGATTGCTCGCCGGTTGGAATGGCGGCGTCTCGGGCATCGCGGCGTTGTGTCCTGAGTTGTCGTTGAGGCTGTGGTGCGCCTTCGAACAGGGTCGAGCTGACGAGAGTGCCAGGCTGCAGGGATTGGTCGACGAGTTGATCGCGCACGTCGCCGTGTTCCCGGCGCCGTGGGGCGTTCGCATCGGCCTGGCCGCGCGCGGAATCGACACGGGCCCACTGCCGCTCCCCGTCGCCCCGGAACGGCGGCGGCAGATTCGCGAGTTCCAGGAGTGGCTGACGGCGTGGCTGCCGAGGGTGATGCCATCGTAGAGGCCACCGAGAGTTCATAACTCAGAGGCCACAGAGGACACGGAGTAATTCTCTTTAAGGAGATGTTCTCCGTGAGCTCCGTGCCCTCTGAGTAAAGAATCTCGTGCCTTCTTACTTCGGCGCAAGGCGCGGGGCGGGACGCGGCGGGATCTCGCGACTGAGCTCCGTCCCTTTCGTGGTCACGTAGTACTTCGCGAGCATGTTCGCGCGCTCCCACGCCGGCAGCGTGCTGCGGTTGCGCAAGTATTGAAGGAACCTGGTCGTGACCTGCGCGAAATGCGCCTCGTGTCCGACGCGGAACACATCCGGAATCAGGACGTGAAGCTCGCGGCCTCGCTGCTCGACAGCGACACCGGGATATTCCGACTGCAGGGATCGCAGCTTCGCCTGCACGGCGGCGAGCACCTGCGGCGCGCTCGCCGCATTCGCCGGAATGACGTAGAGCTCGGGCCGATAGCGATCTGCCTCGGTTTGTCGCGCTTCGACACGCGCGCGCGAGCCGCGATAGAACGCAAAGTGAGTGTCCCCCGATCCCGGCGGCGCTTCCCAGTCCCACATGACGCTCAACTTCGTGTGGATGCCGCGCAGCTCATACGACACGAGCGTGTTGCAGTAGTACTCCAGCTTGCCGTCGCTGATCGATGACGCGAGCGCCTTGGGAAATCGCGGCTCGTTGGTGACGCGGCGGAAATCGGCTTCCAGAATCCGTGTCGGCCACCGCTGCGCGGACCGCACGCGAACGTCCGCGCGATAGTCGATCGCCTGGTCCGGAACGAGCGTCCACTGCACGAGATCGACCAGGTGCGTGCCGATGTCGTTGAAACCTTCTCCCTGCTCGGCGGTGTCGAAGAACCATGGCGGGCGGATGTTCGGGGCACCCGCCACGACCTTCATCAGGTTGTGCACGCTTTCCATATAGACCGCCGGCTCGCCTTCGGTGCCCTTGACGATCTCGCCGAACGTCGCCGCATCGTTGACCAGGGCGCGCTGCAGTACGCTCGTAATCTCGAAGCGCTCCGTCATAATGTCGTAGGCCACGACGGCCCGCTTGTCTGCTTCCGCGAGCGCCTCCTCGATCATGGGCAGGCCGCCGGACCGCAGAATCCACGGTTTATCCGCAAGCACGTGAAGACCGGCCTTGACGGATGCCAGGACGCGATCGATCTTTCCGCGGTTCCGGCCGGAGAGCACAACCACGTTGCCTGGACGTTCGCGGAGCATCCGCTCGAAGCAGTCGGGGCTCGCGTGCAGCTCCGTGTCCCAGGTCGTCGGTCGCTCCGCACGCCGATTGAACCCATCGATCCGCTTCAAATGCTCGTACAGGTCGTTGCCGAGCGGCGCAAACACGTCGACCCGCGGCAGAACGCCTGGATACATCTCTTTCTGCACGAGCGCGGCGTGAAAGTGCCCCGGATCGAGCGTCATCAGATGAACGTCAGGCATCGCGCGTGTGTGCTCCTGCCGCGCCTCGAGTGCGATCGCGAGCACGGCCACGGCCACGGCCACGATATTGAACAACACCAACCTGAATCTCATATCGCCGAATGTCCCGTGATCGACGGGCAGCTCTGAAGGGGTGCGCTAGGATGCCTCCACGTCCTTGCGTGCCGTGCGCGACCAGTACCAGTAGAACGGCAGACCGAGCGCCATGAGTCCCACGCCCGCCAGCGCACGTCCGGGGGTCGTCATCAGCGTGTTGATCAGAATCCACGCGGAGACGAGCAGGAACAAAACAGGGACGACCGGATATCCCCAGGTGCGATAGCGCCGCTCGGCGTTCGGGTTGCGGCGGCGGAACACGAACACTGACGCGGTCGCGAGCGCGACGAAGATCAGGACGGCGAAGATGGCGTAGTCCGTCAACACGTCGTACGAGCCGGAGAGAACGAGCACGACGGACCAGACGGACTGCGCCACGATCGCGCGGGCCGGCACGTGTGTGCGCGAGCTGAGTTGCGCGAGGCCCTTGAAGAATAATCCGTCGCGAGCCATCGCGTACGGAACGCGCGCGCAGACCAGACATGTCACATGGAGCGAACCGAAGATGGACATGGCAAGCGCGCCGGCCATGACCACTGCCGCGCCGGGACCAAGGAAACGCGCGATGACCTCTGTGGCAACCGACGAGGACGCGGGCACGCTTGCGACCTCCGTCGGCGTCAGGACGAAGAAGTACGCGACGTTCGCCAGGATGTAGAGCGCCGCGATGATGCCGATCCCGCCAATGATCGCGAGCGGAAGATTCCGCTTCGGATCCTTGACCTCTTCGGCGACGTACGTCACCTCGTTCCAGCCGTTATAGGCCCACAGCGCACCGAGCATCGCTGCGCCAAAGCCGGCAAATCCTCCGCGTGCCGCTGCCGTCACACCCTCGCAGGCGCCACCTGTGTCGGTCAGCGCGAAGTGCGCCCACGTGCCTCGCGCGAGCAGCATCGCGCCGACGCCAACGCCAACGACCAGCGCGCTCTTGAGCGCGGCGAGCACGGAGGCGATGCGACCGCCGACGGTAATGGCCGCGCAATTGATTGCCGTGACCACCGCTATCGAGGCGATCGCCATCACCTGCAGACCGCTGACATCCAGGTGATACCCAAGGACCGCGAGCGTCGTCACGCGGGTGCCGAACACGCCGCCGGCGATCACGTTCAGGAAGATCGCAAAACCCGCCGCGAGTCCGGCCAGGCCGCCGGCACTGGCGACGAAGAACCGCGTCCAGCCGTAGAGAAATCCCCAGACGCGGCCGTAGGCGTCGCGGATGAACACGTACTCCCCGCCCGCGCTCGGCATCATCGCGGCGAGTTCCGCGTACACCAGCGCGCCCGCAAGGCTCAGCAACCCGGCGACGACCCAGACGGCGATCACCATGCGGGCCGTGCCGACGTTGCACGTCATTACGCGCGCCTTCAGGAAGACGCCCGTGCCAATGACGTCGCCGACGACGACAGCGACGGCGGCAAAAAGACCGAGCCCGCGAACGAGGCTGGCGCGGGAGACGGTGACCGACGCGGCCGTCGTCACAGATCGCGCACGGCAGGCCAGTCCGTGACTCCGGTCGCGGCGCGCACGCCGCGGACGATCGCGTCGGCGATGAGATCCGCGGCCAACGATCCGATCAGGGTCAACGGAAGGTCCGGGCGTTGCAGTTTGGCGGTCGATACCGCGAACAACTGATCGCCGTCTCCGGTCGTGTGATACGGACGGATCGCACGTGCCGCGCCGCAGTTCGCCATCATCGCCACTTTCGTGAGCGCGGTCTTGTTCAGATCGACGTTCGTCGCGACGACCGCGAGCGTCGTGCTGCGGAGCGCCGCATCATCGAGGCCGCCGCCGCGGCTGACAATCCCGCGCATCACGTCGACGCTGTCCGCGAAGCTGCCGTCCGGCCGCCGCGCACCTGCGACGATCCGTCCCGTGCGCCAGTCGATGATGTCGCCGGCGGCGTTGACGACGGCGAGCGCGCCGATGACGACATCGCCGAGCGTGAGGCTTGCGGTGCCAAGGCCTCCCTTCATGCCACCGAGTCCGCGGCCGCGATGCATCTTTCCTACCGTGGCCCCCGCCCCGACGCCCACGTTCCCTTCAGCCGACGCGCCGGTCGATGCCGCGGCGCACGCCTTGTATGCGGCCTCCGGATCCGGCCTGATGTGCGGGTCGCCGACAGCGAGATCGTCGATGACGGCAGAGACGACGAGCGGGATGCGCAGATCGGGGGTGCCCCAGTCGAAACCGATCTTGCGTTCCTCGCAGAAGCGAATCACGCCGGCAGCTGCCGGCAACGCGAGCACGCCGCCGCCCGTGAGGAAGAGCGCATGAATGCGGTCCACCGGACTCGCGGGTTGCAGCATCACTGCCATCGATTCCCCCGGAGCCGAGCCATCGAAATCGATGCCGGCAGCGGCCGCGGAACTGAACAGGATTGCGGTACAACCGGTGGGCCGGCGCGTGTCGGTGAAATGGCCGACGCTGATGCCGGGGACGTCAGTGAGCGAACCGCCTTGCGGAGCGGCGGGCTGCATACGTGCAGGACGCGACACGGCAAACATGCTGACGCCTGCCAATGAGTGGCCGAACTGGCGTCTCGTGTAGTCAGTCATTTAATAAATTCTTCTCATGGCTTCCGGCTTTAGCCGGAAGATCGTCTCGCCTGAAGAGACTTCCACCTGAAGGCGGAAGCCACCAGAGTACAGAGAAGGCTTAGAGATTCTGGTACGCGCGGAACATGCCGCGGAAGTACTTCAGCACACGAACGGGATCCGCGGACTCCGGGATCTCGGCGAAACAATAGCCCTGAAAGTTCATCGCCGAGAGCGCCGTCACCAGCGCGCGCCACGGGTACTCTTCGAGAAACAGATCGCGCATGTGGACCTGGCCGATCTGATCGCGAAGGAGCTTGAAGTTGGCATCGAACCCCCCGTCGAGGAGATCCGTCTGGTTCGAGTTCCAGCACGCGCGCACGGCCGGATGATTCCCGCCGTAATCGAAGATCTTCCGGATGCGCGGCACGCGCTGCGTCTCGGTGCCGTGCACCTCGAGCTGAATCTTGACGCCGTGATCGCCCGCGAACGCCCCGCACTCGGCGAGCGATTTGCCGATCTGTTCGAGCGTCTTCTCCTCGGGAACGTCCTTCGGCAGACCATTCGGCCGTACTTTCACGCTCGGCGACCCGAGGTCCTGCGCCAGCTTCACCCACTCTTTCGTTTCATCGATGTTCTTTCGCACGACCGCGGGATCGGGCGAATGGAACTCGCACGTGGTGCCGAGGCCGCCAATCTTCACCGCCGATCCCTCGAACTGCTTGCGCACCTCGGCGCGCGCTGCGGGCGACAACGAAGTCTCGACCCCATGCTTGTGCGTCGTCCGCAATTCCACCGCGTCGAACTCGGCCTCGGTGAGATTCTTGATGATGGTGGGAACGTCCCAGTCTTTCGCGATGTTATAGGTCACCGTGCCAAGCTTCAGCGGCGCGCGGCCGGCCGTCGCGCGAGGGCTCTGCGGCACCTCGACGGCCGCGAGCGCCGGCAGCACAGCCAGGCTGGAGAGAAAATCTCGTCGTTCCATGCCGGAGAGCTTATCCCAAGCGCAGACCGTATCGCTCGACTACGGTCGGTTCACGGTTCACGGTTCACGGTTCACGGTTCACGGTTCACGGTTCACGGTTCATGGTTCATGGTTCATGGTTCACGGTTCACGGTTCATGGTTCACGGTTCACGGTTCACGGTTCACGGTTCCGGGCAGCATCAGATTTCGGCGCCAGCGCGATGGGAATGGCCGAACCTTTCACACACCGCCGCGCGTGGCGGCCGCATGGGTCAACGTCGGCGCAGCATACGGCAAGATATCGGGAAGCACACGCACGGCCGTCGTCTCCTTGAACGCGTACCTGCCTCCGCTCGCGAACGTCAGCTCGATGAAGAACGCCGTCCAGCCCGTCGGCGGCCGCTGCACGCGCGCGATCCAGGTGTGCGGACCCGAGGGGCTCAACGTGGTGCTCTGATAAGCCGGACCGATCACATCGAGCCGGAAATTACGCGCTCTCGGATTCGTTGCCCGCCACAGCTTCACTTCCGCCGGGCGCTGCTTCGCGATGACCTTGATCGATCCGTCGCGTTCGAACGTCCATTTGATCTCCGGGCGTGGCGTGCCTTTGACCACGGAGGCATAGAACGCCTGCACGTTTTCGAGCGCATCGCTCTTGTCGAGCGAATGGTTCGTGTTCGGCACATACCGCAGATGCTTCTCACCGGGCAAATCATCGAAATAAAACTGCGAGGAGTCCGGAAGGAAGAATTGATCGCCCGAGGCATTGACGATGTATTTGGGCATTGTCAGGCGGTCGCGATACCAATACGGCTCCTCGATCTTCATGAGCGCGCGGAACTCGGGAGTGCCGATGCGATCCATGAGGCCCTGATCGACGTAGTCCTGCACCGCGTCTGACCACGCGCCGTATGCACGCCAATGGTGAATAAACGACGGTTCCACGTTCAGCAGGTCGATTACCGCAGGCGCAATCGCGATGACGCGCTTATCCACCGCAGCCGTCGCCCACGTCGTCCATCCCCGCTTGGAGGCGCCACAGACGACGAAGCGTCGCACGGGATAACTGCCGCCTTCGGGCGACATGGTGAACGCCGTCACCGTATCCATCCCCCGCACAGCGCTCTTCGTCATCGGCAGCCGCGCGGGCCAGCGATCGTCACCGGTCCGGATGAAGTGATCCCACGTGTATGCGATGAAGTCGTCTTCCACGCGCGCTCTGCGCGACGGATCGTCCTTGAAGACGATCGGTTGATTCGGCACGAGGCGGAGCTCCGCCGTAACCGTGCCGGTACCGCGCGCCGCATCAACGAGCCATGCAGGAGGACGTGACGGCGGATCGCGGTCGAGCCGTCCTCCGGTAATGAACAGCAAACCGATATCGCTCGTGACCTTTTCAGGGCGCACGATGGTGATCCAGTGCGTCCACAGGGGCCGTTCCACTTCGCGCTCGCTGAGCCAGCGCTGAGACGTCATGTCGATCAGCGTCGCTGTGACGCCCTGTCGTGTTCGGCTCGAGCCGGACTCCGCATCGACGGGAAGATCGCGGACAACCTTCCAGGTGAATGCAGCGTCCGGCGCGGCAACATATCGATCGAGCGCTGTCTCGGTTGCGCGCGCGGTCTGCTCCGCGCGAACCTGGCCGCGAACAGCATGTGACGGTGTGGACAGCGTAAGCGCGAGGGCGACGAGCAGTGCACTCGTCCAGCGTGGCGTCGGCATCACGGCCGAGATTATAGCGTGTGATCATCGAGCGAAATGGTGGCCGTCATCCCGGGCCGGAGCTCATTGCCCGGATTCCGCACGTCGATGATCGCGTCGTACGCGACGACGGTGCCGGGCTGTGTCTGTACCTGCGCCGCGGGAGCGCCATTCGGCCCGGTTGTCGATCCCGCCGGCGCTTCGTCGAGAGGCTGAAGGCGAACCTGTCTGACCACGCCGTGAAAGATCGTGTTCGGATACGCATCGACGCTGAAGGTGGCCTTGTCGCCGGCATGCACCTCGCCGACGTCCGTCTCGTCGATCGTCGCGTGCAACTGCATATGCATCAGATCGCCCGCGAGCATGAACAGAACGGGTGTCTGCACCGATGCCGCAACGGTCTCTCCGACATCGACCTCGCGCGAGACGACGATCCCGTCGATCGGCGATCGGATGATCGCGTGCTCGAGATTCACCTGCGCCTGCTTGACGGCCGCCGTAGACTGCGCGATCTCGGCCTCGGCATTCTTCACGCCCGCCGCCGCGTTTTTCCAGGTCACCGATGCAGCGTCGAAGTCAGACTGTGGGATCAATTGCTTCGCGACGAGCTCGGTCGCGCGCGTCAGTTTCGTCTGGGCGTCCGCCTCCGTCGCCTGTGCAAGGTCGCGATCCGCTTCCGCCTGCGCGAGCGTCGCCCGAGCGCTGCGCAGGTCAGCCTCAAAAGTCGTCCGATCGAGTTCGGCCAGCACCTGCCCTTTGCGGACGATTGAATTGAAATCGACCGGCAGGGATTCGATGGTGCCCGAGACCACGGTGCCGACCTCGACGGTCGTCTCCGCCTCCAGCGTGCCCGTCGTGAGGACGCCGCGCTGCTGGGAGGTCGCCACCGCCAGAACGGTCCTGGCTTGGGCGGTGGGTTTAGCGTTCGCCGCGTGTTCGATGACGAGGCCTGAAGCGATCCTGACGAGAATGGTTCCCACAACCACCAGCCGGCGCATCATTCACCTCCGACGTGCGGAAGCGCTGTAGGGGCCTATTAGAGGTTACGCCTGGTGTGACGCAGATGTTTATAATCAGGCGCCATGGACACTGACGTCAGACGCCGCGCGTTTTTAAAGGCGTCGCTCGCGTCCGCGGCTGCATTCGCGTGGCGACCCGCGAGCCTGCGCGCGCTGGACGCACCTCAGCCGCCGCAAGCAACGCGGATCCGTTTCGCCGCCATCGGCCTCAATCACAGTCACCTCAACGGCCAGATCGCCGCCGTCACGCGCGGCGGGGGCGAACTGGTCTCATTTTTCGGAAAGGAAGCGGATCTCGCCGCGGCTTTTGCCAAACGGTATCCGTCAGCGAAGCTCGCGCGAAGCGAACGCGAGATCCTCGAAGACCCTTCGATCCAACTCGTGGTCAGCGCGGCAATCCCGAACGAGCGCGCGCCGCTCGGCATCGAGGTCATGCGCCATGGCAAGGACTTCATGGTCGACAAGCCCGGCACGACGACGCTCGAGCAGCTGACCGAGGTACGGAGAGTGCAGGCGGAGACAAAGCGGATTTACTCGGTGCTGATCGAGCGGCACGAGCACAAGGGGACGACCAAAGCGGTGGAGCTCGTGAAGGCAGGTGCGATCGGCAAGGTGATTCAGACCGTGTCGCTCGGTCCGCACCGGATGAACCCGGAAAGCCGTCCGCCCTGGTTCTTCAAGCGCGCTCAGTACGGCGGAATCCTGTGCGACCTCGCCTCGCATCACGTCGATCAGTTTGTATTCTTCACCGGATCGACGGAGGTGGATATCGTCGCGTCGCAGGTTGGCAACGTGCACCATCCGCAGTACGCGGAGCTCGAGGACTTCGGCGACGTGATGCTGCGCGGAAACGGCGGCCTGGGATACGTCCGCGTCGACTGGTTCACACCGGGCGGACTTGGCGTGTTCGGCGATGGGCGGCTCACCATTCTCGGCACCGACGGATACATTGAAATCCGGAAGAGCATCGACATCGCAGGGCGTCCAGGCGACAGCCACCTGTTTCTGGTCGACGACAAGAGCCCGCGTTACATTGACTGCCGCGATGTTGCGCTGCCATATGGCGAGCGGCTGGTGGACGACGTGCTGAACCGGACGGAGACGGCAAACGCGCAGCAGCAAACGTTCCTCGCCATGGATGTCGCGCTCAGAGCTGAAAAAGACGCGCGTCGGGTGTAGGAGACCACGGATGAACACGCAAAAACACCGAACGTTTCGAGATATGCGGCGGCTTTAGAAAGGGCCGCGATGGACATCGCTGACATGGATCCCATCGAACGACTCGCGGCAGCCGTGCACGCGAACGATCCGTCACAGGTGCAGCAGGTCCTCGAGCGTCACCCGGAACTGACGTCGCGGTTGAATGAACCGCTGCCGGGTGGCGCGTTCGGCGCGACGGCGGTGCTCGCGGCCGTGCACCGGCGCAACCGCGACATGATCGATGTCCTGTTGCGCGCCGGCGCCGATATCAACGCGCGAAGCCGCTGGTGGGCCGGCAGCTTCGGCGTGCTGGACGCCGAAACGGAGCTGACGCCGTTTCTGATCGATCGTGGCGCGACCGTCGACATCCACGCAGCCGCTCGCCTCGGGATGCTCGCGAGAGTCGAGGAGCTGGTCTCGGCCAACGCTGCGCTCGTCCACGCGCGCGGCGGCGACGGCCAGACGCCGCTCCACTTCGCGTGTTCGATCGAGATCGCGCGATATCTCCTGGATCACGGCGCCGACATCGACGCGCGCGACGTCGATCATGAATCGACGCCCGCGCAGTACATGGTGCGAGATCGACAGGAGGTCGCGCGCTATCTCGTCGAACGCGACGCGCGCACCGACATCCTGATGGCAGCCGCCCTCGGCGACCTCACGCGTGTTCGGGACTATCTCGCGGCCGACCCCGAATCGGTCCGGACGAACGTGTCAGAAGTGTACTTTCCGAAGCAGGACCCGCGCAGCGGCGGAACCATCTACCTCTGGACGCTCGGCGCGCACAAGATGGCGCACCACGTTGCCCGGGAATTCGGGCACGAAGACGTTTTCCGGCTGCTGATGGATCGCACGCCTGACGGCTTGAAGCTGGCGATCGCGTGCGAGCTGGACGACGACACGACCATCCGCGCGCTGCTCGCCGGACAGGAAGACCTCGCGCGCACGCTCGACGACGACCAGCGTCGCCGGCTCGCGGTTGCTGCGCAGAACAACGACCGAGGCGCGGTCGCCCGGATGCTCGACGCGGGGTGGCCGCCAGATGTGCGCGGCCAGCACGGCGCGACGCCGCTGCACTGGGCCGCCTGGCACGGCAACGTTGAGATGACGGAGGAGCTGCTGCAGCGGCAGGCACCTCTCGACGTGATGGATGATGACTATGGCGGAACGCCGACGGGCTGGGCCGTCTATGCTTCGGTGCGCGGATGGCACCCGCGGACCGGCGATTACGCTGCCGTCCTCGACTCGCTGCTGGCGGCAGGCGCGAAGCCGCCGAGAATCACGAGCGACAGCGAGATGAGCGATGAGGTGCGTGAGGTGCTGCGGCGACGCGGCGTGATTTAGGGACCCGGGCGGCGAATCGCGATAAGGAGGCCAGTTACCACAATCAGATTCGCGCCGAGCAGCAGCGCGCCCGCGACGCGCTCCTGGCGGCGCGTGAACCACATGTAAAGACCCGTCGCGCCGAGCAGCAGGAGCGCTGACGAGACAACTGCGACCGCCGCGCCGACACGTTCATCGATCGATAGTCGTGCGAGAGCCCGGCCGCATGATGAAGGCGATTCAGCATTCCCATCAAACCTGCGATGCTCGTCTTCACGCGCGTCGCGCCGGACGCGCGATCGTACCGAATCTCGTGGACGGTGCCGGGCAGCACGACCCGGAGGCTGATCGCGTCAGCCGTCATCTGGATGTCGGTGAGCTCGCCACGAATGGCGGGGGCGCGTTCGAACACGTCGCGGGCGACCTCGCGCGCGTCGGACCCCGCTCGGAGCGACAGCTGTTGCTCGTGCACCGTCGGCTTCATCGTGAACCACGCGTTGTGCGACATCTGCACGGCGCCGACCGCGTACATCAGCAGGAACGGCAGGCCGAAGGATGCCAGCAGCAGGTGCACGCTGCGAATGGTCTTATGTTGTAGAAATCGAGGAGCAGATCGTCGTCAATCGTCCGTTTGATCGCCTACACGTCCATCGGCCGAGTGAGTGGAAGGGCGAGCGCACGATACACCTCGTCGGCGACCTGCTTGTCGGTTGTCGATGGTGACGGCGTGAACGGGACGTAGCGCGCAGAGGAGACAAGCTTCGGTCGCGGTCCGCCCTGGACGGTCGCAACGAGTCCCGCAGCGCCGTAGATCATCAACTGCGCGAACGTCGGAAGCCCTGCGTAGATGTGGAGCTTGATGACGATGCCGCGCACAGACATCCGGAGGCTATTCTAACGACCCGGAGTGGACGAACCCGGCGCCTCAGAACGGGCAGGTCGTCGGCTGGCCGTTCAGCCTCTCGCTGTCGCGGCGAAACGACGCGGTAACCGTGCTTCCGGCATAGGTCACGCGGACGACGTACAGACTGTCGTAGTCGCCCAAGATCCACGCGGGCACGACCGCGCCGCCGCCATAGCTGTTCATGATGTTCTGAACGACTTTCTGAAGATGGGCATGTTCCCAGGCGACGAAGATCGTCAGATCGTCCCGCGTCGGCGCGATCAGCGCGGCTTGCAGCGACGCGATGTCGCTGTAGCCATACTTCGTCCGCACATCCATCCCGAGTCGGACTGCCAGGGGTTCGAGTGTCGCGAGCGGGCGAATGTAATAGAAGCTCCCGGCCGGATCGGGGATTTTCACCGCGGGATTGGGCGCATAGAGAATGTTCGGCCTGCCGTATTTCGCAAGCAGCACGGCCGGCAGCGCGAGCGAACGGTTGAACCCCTGGCACGTCAACTGTCCGTAGCCGCCGGACGGTTTTTCACCGTGGCGCAGGAACACAATCGTTTCTTCCGCGCGCCCTTCCCCCGCGGCACCGATGAAGAGAATGGCGAACAGCAACAGGACGGCAGGTACCCGAGGGTAACGCATGAGAGTTGATATCCCTGTGAAGTGCAACGGCCTGAGCTCGGCGGCCGCTGCTCGGTTAGTTGGCCTGCCGATCCACAGTACGTGCTCGGACCTGACGGCTTCAAGCAGGACTGTATCGCCACGGCGGTCGAATCGCTGGTCTTGACATGGCGGTCGAGACATCTCTTGACGCGACGTCGTCAGTGTAGATAACCTAGGCATCAGTTGTCGATAACTTAGGTATCGCACCATGAGCAGGCCGTCCGATTTGATCCAGGGGACGCTCGATCTCCTCATCCTCAAAACCGTGGCCCTCGAACCCAAACACGGGTGGGCCATCGCGAAGCGGATCCAGCAGGTCAGCAAGGACGCGCTGCAGATCACCCAGGGGTCGCTCTATCCCGCGCTTCATCGGCTCGAGCAGCAGGGATGGCTGAGGGCGCAGCCCGGCGTCACGCAGACCGGCCGCGAAGCGAAGTTCTACGCGCTTACCGCTGCCGGCCGCAAGCAGCTCGCGCGCGAGCTCGAAAGCTGGGAGCGTCTGTCGAACGCGATCGGTCTCGTGGTCCGCGAAGTCGACTAAAGCGCCTGCGGCCAGCGCGAGGCGATGTCCGCCTTCGCGCATTCGCGCTTCGGCGGGACAGCCTTCGTCTGGAGGTGACAGGCGCAGCAGCGCTGAGCGCGAGCGCGTGAGAGCCGTCAGCCGCCGCGGCGCCCGAATGGGCGCAGCGGCAAGCGTCGGGGGTGGGGCCCGACGCAATTGAAAAATGTGGGGCCCACGCGCAATTGATGAAGGAGAGACCACAATGCCTCGCTGGATCGATCGCGCCCGAATGCGTTTGCGATCGGTGTTCCGCGGTGTCGACGCAGACGCCGAGCTGCGCGCCGAGATTCGTCTCCATCTGGAGGAACAGGTTGACGAGTACACCGCCGCCGGCATGAAGCCGGCAGACGCGCGCGCTGCCGCCATGCGCGCGTTCGGTCCGGTGTCGCTCGTGGAAGAACAGTGCCGCGACACGCGCCGGGTCGCCGTCGTGCAAAATCTCGCGCAGGACCTTCGGTACACGCTCC
Organism: Acidobacteriota bacterium; assembly: GCA_003222675.1. Lineage (GTDB taxonomy): Bacteria > Acidobacteriota > Vicinamibacteria > Vicinamibacterales > 2-12-FULL-66-21 > QHWT01. Next base: position 78,357 of record QHWT01000059.1, read on the forward strand.
GGTCCCTCCGGCAGCAGCCGCTGCTGGTGCTCGCCGCCACGCTGTCGATCGCCATGGCGACGGGCGCCAACACCGTCATCTTCAGCCTTGCGAGTCAGATCGCGCTCACCGTGCCGAGCGTGTCGCGGCCGGACCGCGTCGTGAATATCCGCCTGAACAACGGCAGCCACGTGTCGTATCGCCAGTGGCAGGCGCTCGAGCAGAGCGGCGCACTCGGCGGCATCACCGGATATCAGTTCGAACGCGAGGTCAACTGGCGCGGGCCCGAGCAGTCGATCAGCCTGATGCCGCTCATCGTCAGCGCGAACTTCTTCGACCTGCTCGGCCTGCCGATTGCCATGGGACGGGGGTTCACCGCTGCCGAGGCCGATGCCGAACGTCACCCCACGGTCGCAGTCATCAGTCACGGATTCTGGCAGCGGCGGCTGGGCGGAGATCCCGCAGTGCTGGGGCGCACGCTCGTGCTCAATGGCGAGCCATACACGATCCTCGGCGTACTGCCCGATGGACTGCAGTCGTTTCCAGGCTTTGGTATCGCGCCCGAGGTGTACCTGCCCGTGAGCCCGGCGCTCCTGCCGACGCTTCACGAGCGCCTTGACGCGACCGTGCAACTCGTCGGCCGATTGCGCGACGGCCAGAGCGTCGCCGAAGGACGCGCGGCGCTGTCGACGGCAGCCGCGCGGCTGGCGCCGGACTACGGCAAGGAATTCGGTGAAGTGGACCGGTTCTCCCCGGTGGGCGGCGTGTCGCAGATCAAGGATCTGAAGGAGATCGGCGCGTTCTTCGCCGTCCTCCTTGTTGGCGTCGGCCTCGTACTGGCCGTCGCCTGCGCCAACGTCGCGGGGCTGCTCCTCGCGCGCGGCACGGTTCGACGCCGTGAAATCGCGATACGCGTGGCGCTCGGGGCGGGTCGCGCGCGACTCGTTCAGCAACTGCTGACGGAAGGCTTGTGGCTCGCGCTCTTCGGTACGGCCTTTGGCCTGCTGCTGATGCGGATGCTGATGGGCCTGCTGACGCGCGTGTCGCTGCCGCTGCCGCTCCCCTTCGAACTGCACGCCTCGTTCGACGCGCGCCTGCTGCTGTACTCGCTCGCGTTGCTGGCCGTCACCACTACGTGCTGCGCGCTCGTGCCCGCGCTCCAGGCCACGCGGCCGTCGCTCGTGCCGGCGCTCAAGCAGGAGTCACGCTACGCGCATCGCCGGTGGACGCTCAGGAGCGTGCTGGTCATCGGACAGATAGCGGTCGCGTTGGTACTGCTGCTGACGGCGACGCTGTTCGTGCGCAACCTCGCGCTTGCGCGCAGTGCCGATCCAGGGTTCGACGCGGGTCATTCGATCGTCGCGCAGGTGAGCTTCGTCGAAGGACGCTACACACGGGAAAGCCGCGCGGCGTTCCTGGAATCTGCCGTCGGTAGATTGCAGAGCATTCCAGGGATCGAGCAGGCGGCCTATACCGCCGACGTGCCGTTGACGATCCGAAGCGGGTCAACGACCGGCGCCGATTTGCGGATCGCCGAAAGCGGTGGTCCGTTTCGCGCGCGCTATGAAGGCAATCGCGTCGGACCTGGCTATTTCGCTGCGATGGGCATCCGGCTGCAGCGCGGACGCGAATTCCGGACGACCGATGCGCCGGGCGCGCCGGTCGTCGCGATCATCAACGAGGAGTTCGCACGGCGCCACTTCGGCGGGAGCGATCCAATCGGCCAGCACCTCCTGTTGCCTGGACCAACACCAGCGGGCTACCCGGCCGAGATCGTCGGCATCGTCGCCAACAGCAAACACCGGACGATCGGCGAAACGCAGCGGGCGGCGGTCTACGAATCGTTCCTGCAGCGCGGGAACAGGGACCGGCTGGTGTTCCTCCTCGTTCGGACAGCGGGCGATCCATCGACATCCATCCGTGCGGTCTCGCAGATCCTCACGGACCTGGATTCCACCGCCGCGATCGATGTGCAGCCGATGCGCGCTGCCCTTGCGTTTGCGTTCATGCCAAGCCAGCTTGGCGCGGCGCTGCTCGCGGCGCTGGGCTCGCTGGGGCTCGTGCTTGCGATGGTTGGACTGTACGCGGTGATGGCCTACTCGGTAAGCCGGCGAACCGCGGAGATTGGCATCCGCATGGCGCTTGGCGCGTCACATCACGCGGTCCTGCGACTCGTGCTCGGCGACGCCGCGATCCTCGCTGGCAGCGGCATCTTTCTCGGTCTTGCGATCGCCGCGTGGCTGACGAGGCCCCTCGCGATGTTCCTCGTTGCGGGTCTCAGCGCCAGCGATCCTCTGAGCTTCGCGTTGACGTCGATCCTGCTCGGGCTCGTGAGCATTGCTGCCGCGTGGACACCCGCGCGGCGGGCGCTCAGAATCGATCCCGCACTGGCGTTGAGAGAATAGGCGATGCGCCAACCGGAAGTGAGCACGGCACGTCTGCCGGGGGCTGACCCCGGTTTGACCCTTGTCTGATCCCGATCTGGCAACTTCACGGGCTCCGGACAAAAGAGAATCGTCGGATCGCTGCCACTCGGGCCCGGAGACGCGTGATTGCGCCGCGCCAGCACCATCACAGCCCCAAGCACCACACCACCAGCGACCGCCATCACAACCAGCCACCAGGCTTCAGGTAAGACGACCGTCATCAACACGGCGACGGCGACAGTCCGAGGCCGCCGATGCCGTTCACCGGGATGCCGCTCATGTTGATCTCTACCGGTCGCTTATTTGGTGTCATTGTCGCTCCGACAAACCTGCGGGGCGATGCGTTTGATCTTCGCATCGACGGCTTGATCATTGTGCGGCACGATGATGCGCGGATCGATCCGCTCGTCGACGTGCCGGATCGTCAGGCCGCAGATGACTTCTATGTCTGACCGATCGGCACGAAGGAGTTCCTCGGCCAGTTTTGCACGCAGCCTTTGCTGCTCCGCGATGTCCGGCGCGGGAAACACGCGGGCGAATGACTTCCTGGGAGATCGTGGAATGGTTGACTGGTTCGGTGCTGGGGCGGGGAGCTGCGTGTCTTGTGGGTCAGCTGGACGCACCTGGTCGGTCGCACCGAACGCAAGCGTGGCGGTGGTCAGCAGGCCAATGACGCCGAGGGACAGCTTCCGGTTCATGGATCCTCCAGCAACCTTCGGCCTGCCTCGCCGAAGCCCCGCGCACGCTCGCGCGCGGCGAAGGCGGGTCGTCCATGAAACCAGTCAAACACAAGCATATAACCGATCGCGGGACGGCCGGCGGCACCAGCCATAGGACGATCGTCTCGTCGATCTCGTTGATCACGCCGGCCGATCACGCCGGAACAAGGTCGAAGACCGTGACTTCAGGACGCACGTTGAATCGCACGTGCAGAAGATGTCCGACGCCACGGCTGATGTACAAACGGCGGTTGCTTGTCAGCTCGAATTCACCCGCGGTGTAGCGTCCATTGCGGACGGGCAGGAGCGGCGGAGGAAGGAACGGCGGCTTGCATTGTCCGCCGTGCGTATGCCCTGAAAGAATCCAGCCCTCATAATGCTCCCAGCCGGTCAGGTCCACTGTGTCGGGATTGTGGCTCAACGCGATTGCCGCGCGCTGCGGGTCAAGCTGGGCGAACGCCGGCTCGGGCTTGAATCGATCCGCCCAGAGATCGTCGAGCCCGACGATCTGCAGTCCGCCGAGCTCGCACACCTGGTTGCGAAGCACGTTGATGCCGAAGGGCTGCACGATGTCGACGAGCCGCGCAGCGAGTTCCGAATGTCGCCATCCGGGTCCATAGTCGTGGTTTCCAAGGATCGCGACGGTGCCGATCCGTCCCGTCGGAAACTGTCGATAGACGGTCGCCAGATGATCCAGAACATCGGCGTGGTAGCTGACGAAGTCGCCGGTCAGCACGACGATGTCGGGTCGGAGATCCGCGATCCGGCGGAAAGTCGCCAGGACGTACTCGTCATCGACGCGAGGGCCCACGTGAATGTCGCTCACATGCACGAGCGTGCGACCGGCCAGTGCGGGCGGCAATCGGAGAATCGGGAGCGGCCGGCGAACGATCTCCAGCCAGTGCGGCTCGACCCGCCAGGCGTAGAGGCCCACAGCGGCGGCGGCTCCAAACGATGTTCCTATGGATTGAAGGAACCGGCGGCGACTCAGCATCTGCGCCCTCAAGGTTACCAGACGCGGGGGAAGTCGCCTCCTTGCGCCGGCCATCGAATTTCATCATAATGTGCGAATAAATGGACCGCCGGTTTCTCACGGATTTCGAACTCATGATCATGCTCGCGCTTCTCCGCGTGCGCGAGCGCGCCTACGGTGTGCCGATCGCCCGGGAAATCGAAGAGACCGCCGGACGCCCGGTGACCCTCGCCGCGGTCTATCTCGCGCTCGACCGTCTCCAGGAGAACAGGCTGGTCAGCTCCGAGCTCGGAGATCCGACGCCGGAACGCGGAGGGCGGGCCAAGAAGTTCTTCCGCGCGACACCCGCGGGTCTGCGCGCCGTCCGGAATACACAACGCGCGTTCGTCGCCCTCTGGCAAGGCATCCCCGAGTTGAGGGCGGGAGTTGTATGAAGAAGCCACCCACCGTCGCGACGACCATTCTGATGCGGCTCGGTCCTGAAGACGAGTGCATCATTGGCGACCTGCTGGAGGAGTACGAAGCGGGCCGGTCCCGATGGTGGTTCTGGCACCAGGCCCTGTCTGCCATCGTCAGCGGTGCCATTCTGCAGACCCGCGCACGGCCGGCGCGCGTGCTTGTAGCCGTCGCGATCGGGTGGACCTCGTTACTACTCGCCTTCGCCCTTCTTGGCGATCGAGTGGCGGACGGACTGGCGGGGCTGCTGTGGAATTGGGACAGGCAGGCCGCGTACGTCTCCGATGTGTGGTGGCCGTTTGCGATTTGCGCGGCGATGGTGTCCTACACGGGTTTCGCGTTGTCGGCCTGGCTCGTCTCGCGCTTCACGCGACCGGCCGAGGGGCCGATGCTTCTAGCGTACACCGCGTCAGTTGTTGTCGTCTTGGCAGGCTCCGCGGTAATGATCGAAATTCTGACTTGGCTCAACGGTCGTGTGCCCGTGCCGCATCCGCTCTTCTACATCGTCTCGGTGACGCTCCCCTATCAATGGCGCTCGGGACTCGTGCTCGTGCCGCTCGTCATCATCTTGTGCGGCATGGCGGGTCACCGCCGGCGACGGCTTTCGAGCTAGCCCGCTTTACGCAACCTTTCTGAGCTTCGTGACGCGTCCGACTTCGACCCACTCCACGACGAAGATATTCCCGTCGCGGTCGAAGCACGCGCCGTGCGGGCAGATGAATTGCCCCGGAATGAACTGATCGCGCGGCTTCGTGCGCAGCGGGTTGTTCCAGGTCGGCGCGTTCGAATCTCCCAGGTGCGCGACGATCGCGTTGTTCCGATCGAGCAGCGTCACGCGGCCGTGCAGGTCCGGCACGACGACCATCCCCTGACGCTCATCAAAGTGACACGGCAGGCGGAAGCCTGCTACGAAATCGACGTGACGGCCGTCCAGCGTGAAGCGCTGCAGGCGGTTGTTCCGACGATCGGCGACGACGAGGACCGGATCGGGACGTCGAGTATCCATCCAGATCCCGTGCGGCTCGTTCAGTTGACCGGGGTCGCTGCCCTTCCCGCCGAACGTCCGGATGTACTCGGCGTTCCTGTTGTACTGATTGATGTAGTACGAGCCGTACCCGTCGCCGACGTAGATGTCCCCGTTGGGCGCGATGGCAAGGTTGGTCGGATTGTAGCGCGGCGGTGCCCCGTCGGCGGAAGCCTTGTATTGAGCGATGTCGGGCGGCCCCTGAATCTTCCAGACGACTTCTCCCTTCAATGTCGTCTTGACGACAACGGCCTGCATCTCGGGCTGCGGCGTGAGCCGCGGGTTCGCCGCGTTCACCGTCAGGTAAAGAAACTCGTCGCGTCCTTCCTTGCGGATGTGCAGGCCGTGCGCGACGCCGTGAAACTCCTTTCCCCACGACCGCACGAAGCGTCCCTTGTTGTCGAATACCACCATTGAATCGGCGCGTTCACTGTCGGCGAACACCGTGTGGTGAACGTAGATGAATCCCTGCGAGTCGTGCACGACGCCATGCGTGTTGCCGTACTTGATGGACGCCGGCAGCGTGCCCCAGTCGTGAATGGCTTCGTACCTGTGCGCGCCCTCGCCCATGACGGGCGCCTTCGTTCCCGCCTTGTTGGCGACGCCAAGCAGAATCGGGGAGACGAGCGGCGCCGCCGCGGCGCTCGCAAGAAATTCGCGTCGTGTGGTTTTCATGCCGCTCCGCCGTTCATCCGAAGAGTTCCGTGATGGGCACGCCTTTGCCGTCCCGCGTCACGTACACGGGACGCTTCTCGACGACGTACGCGGTGTCGGGCGCAATGCCCAGCGCGTGGTACATCGTCGCGTGCAGATGCTCTGTCAGCACGGGATTCTCGATGGTGGTGCACGGACGTTCGTCCGCGGTCTTGCCGTAGAGGGTGCCACGCTTGATGCCCCCACCGAACATCAGCACGCACCCCGCAGCGGTGAAATGCCGGTGCATGCCGTAGTGCCGCGGCTCGGACATCACGTCCGGCATGTTGATCGCCTGGTCCTTCACTTCCTTGCCGACTTTGCCTTCCGTGATCGCGTCGCGACCGAACTCGCTCGCGAGCACGATCAGCGTTCGATCGAGCAGGCCGCGCTCCTCGAGATCCAGGATCAGTTGCGCGATCGGCGCGTCGATCTGCTGCTTCATGGTCGCGGCGCGCTCGTGGCCGTTCTCGTGCGTATCCCAGAACAGGAACGGAATGTACTCGGTCGTCACCTCGACGTAGCGCGCGCCGGCTTCGATCAGCCGCCGCGCGAGCAGACAGCCCTGGCCGAAGCGCCCGGTGTTGTAGACGTCGAATTTCTCCTTCGGTTCGAGCGAGAGATCGAATGCCTTCGCCGACGGCGATCGCAGGAGCCGGTCCGCTGAATCGAGCGAGCGCACGAGCGATTCGCGCTGGAAGTCGGCGCCATATCGATAGACCGGCTCCTGCGCCAGCAGCTTTTCGAACAACTGCCGCCGGCTCTGGAACCGCGCGTCGCCGAGCTCCTTCACAGGCCTCACGCTCGACGCCGCATCGAGCGGGTTGGTAATCAGAAACGGACCGTGCTCGGCGCCGAGGAACCCCGCCGTGTGGAACGCTTTTACCGCCAAAATATCGCCGCAGATCACAAGGTTCAAAACGATCGAGATGAACGCAAGAACCGTGGGGTTCTTCGGCCCGAGCGTCTTCGAGACGACAGCGCCAAGATGCGGCATCGCCATCGGCTGCGGCGGAATGTAGCCGGTGTGCCAGTGGTACTGATGCCGGGAGTGCAGGATGAAGCCGAGGTCGGCGGCGTTGAACGTGCGGATCACCGTGCCCCGATCGATCACGCGCGCGATGCGCTCCAGCCCCTGCGTGAACTTGATGTGGTCAACGGCGGTATCGATCGTCGGAAACGTGCTGAGCACGCGGTCGACCTTCACACCAGATTCGAAGGGCGTGTACTTCTTGGGATCGAACGTCTCGGTCTGCGCCATGCCGCCGGCCATCCAGAGGACGATCACGGCATCCGCCGTCGCGGCCTGCTCCGCCGCGCGAACGATCTCCGGCTCGCGGCCAACGAGCGCGCCGAGTGTCGCGGCGGCCGTCGCGCCCATGAATCCACGCCGGCTTATTTGCGTGCTGACGAAACGTTCTTCGAGAGTCATCTGTGCCTCAGTAGATCAATTGGAACTCGGGCTTCATCAGGACGGCCCATAACAGGTCCGCGACGCCGGCAGCTGCGAGTCGGCCGTTATGAGCCGAATGCTGCACTGCCTCCTCGGCAATCGCACGCTCTTCGAGCGACGGGGCGCGCGAAAGCGCATACCAGAAGATGCGATCGACGACCGCGGACGCGGTGGTCAACGGCGCCGGAACGGGAAGCGGCGTGCCGGGGGCGGGAGGCACGAGACGGTCCATGTCCGGTTCCGAGTTGAAGATGTAGAACCGGATCTGCGGCTGGAGGGTCGCGCCGACATCCGTATTCTCCAGCCCCACCGTGCCGTGCAGTCGCGTATAGCCTTTGCCGGCGATGCTGTAAACGAGACGCGATGGCGTCTGCACGCGGATCCCGCCACCGGCTGACGGTTCCTTCGCGCCGGCGAGCACGATGGGACCGGTGCCGGCGCGCAGCCCCGACGACTCGATCGGCTCAATCGACGACAGCGATGTCGATCCACCGGGCCCGATCAGCTCAGCGTCCGCCCACGCCGCCCGGTTACGCTCCGGCGCCGACGAACCATTGTCTTCAACGATCAACCAGAGCTTCGATGCCTTCGACACATCGATATCGAAGCCCGCCGTTGACGCCGAACGGCCGGCCACAATCTTACTGAATGCACTGGCGGGACCGGGGACGAGCTCGCCGAGCAGCCGCCGGGCGCCGCGCGACACCGCCGTCGTCAAGGTCGCGCCATTCACCAGCTCCAGTTCCTGGAGCGTCGTCGAGCTGCTGACGCGAATCGACGTCACCTGGTCGCGGATCGGGCGTCCGAGCGCGCGCGTCAGGTTCGTGGCGCCGACGCGCCATTCGCGGGCGTAAGTCCCGCCGTCGGCCTGCTGCGTCACGCTCCATTCACCCGTAATCGCTCCGATCGCATCGGCGAATTGCTCCGCCGTCAGGCGGCGCACTTCCGGACCGGCGAACACGTAGCCGCGCGCCGGCGGCTCGCCGCGTCGCGTGACCGCGGGCAATTGGTAGGCGCGCGACGTCATGATCGTCAGGATCAGATGCTTGATGTCGTACCCGTGATCGACGAAGTCCGCGGCGATCCAATCGAGCAACGCGGGGTCCCAGGGCTTCCCGTCCATTTCGTCGGGGTTCGCAACGATGCCGTAGCCGAAGAGACGCTGCCAGACGCGATTGACGAGCGTCCGGGCGAGGCGCCCGTTGCGCGCGTCGGTGAAGATTGCCGCGACCGTGGCGCGGCGCGCATCGAGCGAAGCCGACGAGGGCGTGCGGCTCAACTCAGGATAAAGAAAACGGGGGTTCGCATATTGATCCAGCGCGCGATCGCACCGGAACAACTGCAGCTTGGCCTCGGGCGAGAAGTAACTGGCCAGCGCGTACGCGTCCTTCAACTTCCAATGGCTGACGAAACTGTCGTGGCACGCGTTGCACTTCAAATTGACGCCGAGGAAAATCTGCGCCGAGTTCTGCGATGCCTGCATCCACGGCATCACGGCAGCGCTCGTCTCGCCCCGCCAGTTCACACCGACCAGGAACCCGTCGGGATCGCCAGGCGTCTCGGGGTTGAGCAGCTTCGCGACGAACCGGTCGTACGGAAGGTTCGATTCGAGCGCCGCGCGCAGCCAGGTCGTGATGCTCTTTCGACTCGCCGTCTCCGAGTAGTACGTGACGCCGTCTTCATTGCGCAGCAGATCATTCCAGAACGAGATCCAGTGCTCCGCGTAGCGCTGATTGTCAGCGAGGAGCGTCCGCACGAGGCGCTCGCGCTTCTCTGGACTGCCGTCCTCGAGAAATGCCTGCAGCGCATCCGGCGGCGGCAGCAGGCCCCACAGATCGAGATACGCGCGCCGCGCAAACAGCCCATCGGCTATGAGCTCTGGTTCCGTGGACACGCGCTTCGATAGATTCGAGGCGACGTATCGATCGATTGGCGACGACCACGCCGTCCAGGTGACGGCGGGCACGGCCGGCCGCGTCAGTCCGAGCGGCGCTTCCCACGGCGGAGGCGCCGGAGGCGACATGGGCGTCTGGCGCGCCCCTTCATCGATCCACCTTCGGATCAGCGCGATCTCCGAGGAGGTCAGCGGGTCTTCATCCTTCGGCATCTGCGGCTCGATCCTGCCGAGGACGCGTTGCACGAGGCGGCTACGCGCGCTCTCGCCCGGCCTGATTGCCGGACCGTTCCGTCCGCCATCGAGCGCATCGCCATACGTCGCCAGCGACAGGCCCCCCTTGCGTTTTTCGGTGCTGTGACACTCGAGGCAACGCTGCTCGATGAGGGGTTGGATCTGCCGATCGAAATCGACGCGCGGTGATGTGCGGCGCGGCGGCTGCGGGCCGGCTAAAGCCGGAAGCCACGGGATCAGGGAAAACACGCCGATGAGCAATACTCGACGATACATTGGGGGTCTACTGAAACTATAGCACCCGTCAGGTGCCTGGGAGCTGGTCCGCACCTCGCGCCGAGGGGAGGAGCACGAACGCTTCGGCGGCGGCCACGCGGGCCTCGCGCCCGCGCCAGTTCTCCATCACCTCATGATGCTCGCTGTAGATCCGTTCGCCATTCTGGCTCTTGTGCGCGAACAGCGCCGACTTCTTCTTCTCGCGCAATCTCGTGATGTCGACGTAATGCGCCGGCGCAAACCCCAGCGTCTGCGCGCCCGCATCAACCTCGAAGAAGTAAATCGGAAAGCGACGATTCGTCGCGACGTACGCGCGGAACGTCAGCAGGCTCGCGACCTCATGATCCATGTGCGTATCGATCGGCCAGTGCGTGAACACCACGTCGGGCGCTTCGGTGTTGAGGATCGTGGCCACCTGGTTCACACGTTCGCGCGTCACCTCCGTCGATCCGTCGATCTGGCCCGCGAACACGGGCTTGGCGCCAATAATCCCGCACGCGGTTTCCGCCTCCGCTGTGCGAATCGCCGCGGCGTCCGCGTCGGACTTGCCCGGGATGCCGCGCTCACCACGCGTGAGGTACACGATCGTGACGCGATGCCCCAGCGCCGCGTAGGTTGCCAGCGTCCCGCCGCAGCCCGACTCGGGATCATCGGGATGTGCGCCGACGCAGACCACCTTGAGCGAACCCGGCTTGATCTGCGCGGCCACGATCTCGGGCGCGCCGACGGCACCCGTCGCAAGCAGTCCCGGGATGCCAAGCGCGTGGCGAAGAAATGTCCGGCGCTCGGAGGCGACGCCCGTGCTCCTCATATCAAGGCTTCGGCTCGATGACGTCGGCAATGCCGACGTCGATGAACTGGCCGCCACGATTCTGGTGCGTATGAACGGCCAGCGTGTTCTTCCCGCTTCGCAGCGCCGCACGTGCTGCGCCGCTCAAGGGCACGTACGCGAATCCCGAGTTCGCGCCCGGGAGCTCCGCGGCAAGCGTACCGTTCACGTAAACCTGGGCATCGTCGTCATGGAAGATGCGCAGATGCGGCTCGGTGAGCGTCGCCGAGGGAATCTCGATCGTGCGTCGCAGCCAGATATCGGGTGTCTTCCACTCGGTGCCGACTCGCGCGAAGAACGTAGTCGGCGCGCCGAATCCGCTCGTCCCGGTCGTCCAGCTCGAATCATCGAACTCCGGTCCGAACCAAGTCTCGGCCGGTGCGGTCGTCGTGTATCGCCAGGTCTGCGGCGTCCGGTCGGACGCCGCGACGACGTGCCGAATTGATGGGGACGGTTCATACATGCGCCGAATCGCCGCGACGGTCTCCGGAGCAATCTTCGTGATGGCGCGGTCGTACGTCATCACACCGTTGACCTCGACCTCGACGTCGGTCGTCTGGGTGTAAATCGCCGACGCGAGTCCATCGCCAATCTGCAGTCGGAGCTGCGACAGCAAATCACGAAAAGCCGCGTTCAGATCGTCGAGGCTCGTGTAGCTGCGATAGCCCCAGTTGCCGCGCTCGAGCCAGGTATGCGATTCGATCGGCAGGCCGAGGCCGCCGAACTCGCCGAGCATCGCCGCGCGAGACGGCTCGACGGGCGGCATGGCCGGCCCCGGATACGCGTGGAGATCTGCGACATGTTGTTCACGAGACGCGTGGGATCGTACGATTTCAGCCACGAGACGTACTGCTCCGTCGCGTGCTGTCCCCAGCCTTCATTGAACGGCACCCACATCACGATTGACGGATGGCTGCGGAGCGTGTCGATAACGCCCTGCAGCTCGCGCTTGAAGTTCGCTTCCCCCTCCGCACCTTTATTATTGCCGCTCGGCATGTCCTGCCACACCAGCATGCCGAGACGATCCGCATGGTAATACCAGCGCGCGGGCTCGACTTTCACGTGCTTCCGGATCACGTTGAAGCCGAGTTCCTTCGTCTTCTGGATATCGGATGCCAGCGCTTCGTCCGTGGGCGCCGTATACAGGCCGTCAGGCCACCAGCCCTGATCGAGGAGGCCGAACTGGAACAGCGGCTCGCCATTCAGGAACAACCTGTTGACGCCCGCGGCATCCTTTCGCACAGCGATGCTGCGCATGCCGAAGTAGCTCTCGACCTCGTCGCCTGAGGCGAGGCTCACTTGCACCGTGTACAGGAAGGGATCCGCCGGCGACCACTTGTGAGGGTTTGGAATTGGAAGCGGCCCAAGTGCAGGCGCTCCAACGACTGTTGCGACCTCACGCCCGCCCTCTCGCACGACGAGTTTCATATCGTTCGATACTCCGCGCCCGCCCTCAACGGACACGTGGATGCGCACCTGACTGCGATCGAGATCAGGGTCGATCTGGATCGCACTGACATATCGCTCCGGAACGGTCTCGAGCCACACCGTCTGCCAAATTCCCGTGACTTCGGTGTAGTAGATGCCATGCGGCCGCCGCACCTGCTTTCCTCTCGGCTGCTCTCCATCGTCGGTTGGATCGCGCACGGCGACAACCAGTTCCTGCTCGGCCGCGTCAGGCTTCACGCGATCGGTGATGTCGAACGTAAACGGCTCGTATCCGCCGCGATGCTCGCCGACGTGCTGTCCATTGACGTAGACCACAGCTTCCCAGTCGACGGCACCGAAGTTGAGAAGCAGCCGGCCGGTTCCAACCTGCGGCGTCTTGAACGTCCGGCGATACCAGAGGCGCTGCTGCGGCGACACCCACACGCCAGCGCCACTCAATTGAGATTCGATCGGGAACGGCACGAGGATCTTGCCTTCGAATGACTGAGGACGATCCGCCGCTCGCTCAGTGATTGCGTAGTTCCACGTCCCGTTCAGATTGGTCCAGTTCTTCCGCGTCAACTGCGGCCGCGGATACTCCGGCAGCACCCGGTCTGGTGTGACGTGCGCGGCCCACCGGGTCTGAAGGTGCGTCGCCGGAATCGGCGATGGGGGTTGCGGCGGTGGTGCTTGCTGCGGAATCCACAGCAGCAAGCTCACGACAATCAACGCGACTCGGCTCATGTTCGTCCAGCCTCGCGTGACGTCAGCCCTAAAGGGCTGCGCTACGGGGCGTAGCGCAGGGCTTTAGCCCTGCAGCACAGCTCAATACAGCGTGAACGCGTAAAGCGTGTCGCCGACAGCGGCGATTAAATATTGATGTCCGTCCAACAAGTACGTCTGCGGCGGATTCGTCACCTCGCCGATCCGCGAGTGCCACAGCGGCGTGCCCCTGGCGGCGTCGTAGGCAACGAGATTCCCGCCGCCGTCGCCGGTGAACACGAGACCGCCCGCGGTAGTCAGCATGCCACCGCCGCCGCCGCCGCCGAACACGCTCGGAAACTCGCGACGCCACGCGATCTTGCCCGTCTTCGGCTCGATCGCCGTCAGGAAGCTGCCGCCATTCCCGACGCGCACTTCCTCCTTGCCGCCGAGGCCCATCGAGCCTCGAGGATCGATATCCGTGAGATAGAAGATCGAATACGCGTTGTGCTCCGCGACGTAGAACAACCCGGTGTCCGGGTTATAGGCGGGCGGCTGCCAGTTGATCGTGCCACCGGCAGGCGGCGAAACAATCGATCCGCCAATGGACGGATCCTTTTCAGGATCGCGAACGGGCTGCCCTTTCTTGTCCTCGCCCTTGACCCAGTTCGTGAACTTCCCGTACTGCTCCGTCGCGACCGGCTCGCCGGTGACGCGGTCGAGCGTGAAGAAATATCCGTTGCGCGCGGCGGTCGAGACGAGCTTGCGCAGGCGTCCATCGATCCGCGCGTCGAAGAGCACCGGCGTCTGTGCGGAATCCCAGTCGTGCATGTCGTGCGGTGACGTCTGGTAGTACCACGCCATCTTGCCCGTCTCGACGTTCACCGCGACGAGCGAACATGTAAAGAGGTTGTCCCCCTCGCCGCGTCCCACGGTATAGGCCGGTGTGGGATTGCCTGTGCCGAAAATGTAAAGCTTCGTCTCCGGATCGTAGGCGCCCGGCATCCAGGGCTGCGCGCCGCCATGACGCGCCGCATCGAGGCTCGGCCAGGTATCGAGGCCGGGGTCCCCGGCGTTCATCGGCACGGTGTACGTCGATGTCGTTTCCGGTGCCGGCAATCACATGATTGCCGATCACCACCGGGGCGACCGTCGAGAAGTACTGCAGGCTGAAGTCGGCGATCACCTTGTGCCACCGCTCCTTGCCCGTTTTCGCCTCGAGCGACACGAGATAGTTGTCCGGCGTCTCCATGTACACATAGTTGTTCCACATGCCGAGCCCGCGGTTGGCGATGTGCGTGCCGCCCCGTGTCTTCCAGAAGTAGTGCCAGAGCTCGCGGCCGTCGCGCGCGTCGAGCGCCCACGCGTTGTCGGGCGTCGAGATGTATATCGTTCCATCGACCATCAGCGCGGACGCTTTCACCGTGGCATTTCCGAATGACGGGAACTCGCCGGTTCCCTCGCCGCCGATGATGACGGGCGCGCCACCACCACCGCCGCGGCTGCCGCGGCCGCCGAAGCCGAACGCGCTGCCCGCTCCTTCGTTGAGCTGCGCAACCCAGGCGAGCGTCAGGTTCTTGACCGTCGTCTGATCGATTTGCTTCAGCGCGCTGTAGCGCTTGCCCGAGTAGTCACCGTTGTGCGTCGGCCACTGGTCCGCCAGCGGTTTGAGCAGCTGCGCGGGATCGATCCCCTGCCCCTGGCCGGCCAGCGCGATCGGTATCGCGACGAACGAGGCGGTGATGAGACGTGTCCTGATTGTCATTTCAATGTGACCAGATAAGCGGTGACGTTGCGCATGTCCTTGTCGGTGAGCGCCGAGAGCAGCGCCTGATGCGCGTCGAGTGGGTTCTGGATCTCGAGCTTCGTCCGATCGCCGTCGCGTCGGATCGAGCGCAGCGATCCATCCTCCATCAGCAGCGTAACGACAAAGTCGTCGTAGCGCAGTAAACGTCCTTGCACCTTCTCGCCTGACGGCTGCGTAACGGTCGCGGCGATCACCGGTCCCGCCGGTGCGCCTGCCGCCAGGCCGCCCGACACCCACGCGTTCTGCAGCATCTTTGGATCAGCGATCTTGGTGGCGATCCCCTGCAGGTCGCCGGTGACGGAGTGACACGTGCTGCACTTCGCGGCGAAGTACGCCTGCCCCGCCGTCGCATCGCCTACGACGATGTTCGGTGGCGGCGCACCGCTCTCCGGAGGCGCGCCTTGCCCGCGACTTGCGCCCGTCAGGCTGTGAATGAATTCCGCGATCGCCTTGATGTCCTCCGCGGGCAGCGGAAACGGCGGCATGCCGCGCTCGGGCCGGCCGCTCTGAATGACGGGCCCGATCAACTCGCCGTCGTTGTCCGCGAGTACGAGTTGCGATCGCAGCAGGTTCGGTCCGTTCAGCTGGCCGCCTCGCGCGTCCGCTCCATGGCAGGGGGTGCAGTTGACGCTGTACATGGATTTTCCGCGCTCGAGCACCGCTGGATCCGCCAGCGGCCGCTGCATGGCTGGAAACACGCCCGGTAGCTGACCGCGTCCTCGCCCGCCTCTGCCTGGTCCCTGCGTGCCTCCCGGCTGCGGTTGCGGTGATTCAGGCGGCGGCGTCTGGCCCGGCGGCGCCGCCGGGGGCGCCTGCGTTGGAGGCGTTTGCGCCGGCGGCGCTGGCCGCGGCTGCTGGACGGCGCCGTTCGCGACCGCAATCGTCAGTCCCGCGAAGGTCGCGGCGAGCAGCCCGTGTCTGATGTGCATCCCTGGTGTCACTTGATCTCGCGAATGTAAAGATCTTTGAATCGCATCTTTCCCTCGCCACCGGCGTGAAGCTGCAGCGCGATGATGCCGTCCGAGAATTTCGGCGACGGGTCCGTATAGTCGAGCGTCTTCACGTCGTTCACCCACGTCACGATGTGGTTGCCGTTGACCGAGAACTGCACGTCGTTCCAGTCGCCCACCTTCATGGCCTTCTCCCCTTCCGGATTCGGCCAGACGATCCACTGTCTTCCGCCGGTCTCATACAAGCCTCCCGTGTGCATGTTCGGATGGGGATCGACCTCCACCTGGACACCCTGTATGGACGTGCCGTTGATCGTCGCGTGATAGAAAATGCCGCTGTTGCCGGTGCCTTCCGCCTTGAACTTCCCTTTCATCTCGAAGTTCTTGTATGTCTTCTCCGTACCGAGGTATCCATATTCTTTCGTGACGGCTTCGCCGTGGATCTCGCCGTTCTCGACGGTCCACTTCTCGACGCCGTAATTCTTCCAGCCGTTGAGATCTTTTCCGTTGAACATAGACACCCAGTCGCCGTCCCTCTGCGCCAGAGCAGTGGACGCCGCGGCGAGCAGGCACAGAACCAGGCAGCGCGCTAATCTCATACTCGACCTCCGGATCGGATCCACGGATCACACGGAAGCCACGGATCACACGGAAGCCACGGATCACACGGATCTGATCCGTGATCCTTGAGATCTGAGCCGTGTAATCCGTGAGATCCGTGGTTCATGATGTCAGAATGTGCAGCGTACACCGAATGGCTGTGTATACGCGAAAGGAACGCTGATGCGCATTGCAGCCGCTCTCCTCCTCTTTCTCATCCTCGCGACGGCGACCGCGACAACTGCGCGACAGCAGACCGCAACGCCGCAGACCGTGCCCGCGGCTGCTCCGGCCGTCACGGCTCCAACGCCGGCCGTCCCGTCCTGTCCCGACATGGCCACTGCCCTGACGGCGTTGATGCGGAACGATGCCCGCCTGCGCGACTGGGCAGAACTGGCGCGGTATCGCGATGCGAACCGAACCGTGGCTGCGCGCGCCGCGGCCGCGGCGCGCGTCGTCTTCATGGGCGATTCGATCACGGAAGCCTGGCCGCAGCCGCGCTTTGGCGAGTTCTTTCCCGGCAAGCCCTACGTCGGTCGTGGCATCAGCGGGCAGACGACCCCGCAGATGCTCATTCGCTTCCGCCCCGACGTGGTCGATCTTCATCCCAAGGCGGTGGTGATTCTCGCGGGCACTAATGATATCGCTGCCAACACTGGGCCGATGACCGACGAGGAGATCGAAGGCAATCTCGCGTCCATGGCGGAGCTCGGCAAGGCGCACGACATCAAGGTCGTGCTCTCGAGCATCCTGCCGGTGAGCGAGTATCACATCAACGGCGTACCGCAGACGACGCGGCGTCCGATGGCGCGTATTCGCGCCATCAACGACTGGATGAAGAAGTACGCAGCCGCCGAAGGTCACGTGTATCTCGACTACTTCCCGGCCACGATCGACGAGAAGGGGATGCTGAAAGAAGAGTTCAGCGCGGACGATTTGCATCCGAATGCGGCAGGGTACGCGGCCATGGCGCCGCTCGCCGAGGCGGCCATCCAGAAAGCACTGAAATAATGGCAACAACATATCCAAACCTCATCGACGGACGCCCGATCGAGTCAGCCGAGCGCGCGCCCGACATCAATCCTTCGAACCTTCACGACGTCGTCGGCGAGTTCGCGCGCGGATCGTCCAAGGATGCCGAGCTCGCCATTGCGGCGGCGAAGCAGGCGTTTCCAAAGTGGTCGCGCGCGACGTCGCAGGAGCGGTTCGACATCCTCGACCGCGCGGGGACGGAGATCCTCGCGCGCAAAGAGGAGCTCGGCCGGCTGCTCGCGCGCGAGCAGGGGAAGCCCCTCGCCGACGCGATCGGCGAGGCCGGACGCGCCGGCGCCATCTTCAAATTCTTCGCGGGAGAAGCCGTGCGCCTCGGCGGCGAAAAAATCGACTCGGTGCGGCCGGGCGTCGAGGTTGAAATCACGCGCGAGCCGGTCGGCATCGTCGTCGCGATCACGCCGTGGAATTTTCCGCTCGCGATTCCTGCATGGAAGATTGCCCCCGCGCTGGCGTTTGGCAACTGTGTGATCGTCAAGCCGGCGGAGCTCGCACCCGCATCGCCGTGGGCGCTCGTGGATATCGTGCAGCGCGCCGGCCTGCCCGCGGGAGTGCTGAACCTTGTGATGGGATCGGGCGCGCGGATTGGCGCATTGCTGACGGGATCGCCAGATGTCGATGCGATCAGCTTCACGGGTTCACAGGAGGTGGGATCCTCGGTCGCGGCGGCTGCCCTGCGGAACGGCGCGAGGCTGCAGCTGGAGATGGGCGGCAAGAATCCCCTCGTCGTACTCGACGACGCAGAGATCGCGACGGCCGTCTCGGTAGCGGTAAACGGCGCGTACTTCCAGGCAGGGCAACGGTGCACCGCGTCGAGCCGCATCATCGTCACCGAAGGTATTCACGATCGGTTCGTGGACGGAATGGTCGAGCGGATGAAGCGGCTCGTGGTGGACGATGCGCTCAAGCCCGGAACCGAGATAGGACCCGTCGTCGATCAACGTCAGCTCGACAAGAATTTCGAGTACATCGAGATCGGCAGACGCGAAGGCGGCCGCCTCGTGCACGGCGGGGAGCGGCTGAAGCGCGAGACGGACGGCTACTACATGGCGCCCGCGATATTTACGGATACGTCTTCCGAAATGCGTATCAACCGCGAGGAGATCTTCGGCCCTGTCGCATCCGTGATCCGGGTGAAGAATTACGACGAGGCGCTCGCGGTCGCGAACGATACACCGTTCGGCTTATCGAGCGGGATCGTGACGACTTCGCTCCGGCACGCCAGCCACTTCAAACGACACGCCCAGAGCGGCCTCGTCATGGTGAACCTGCCGACGGCCGGCCTCGACTACCACGTGCCGTTCGGCGGCCGGAAGAAGTCCAGCTACGGTCCGCGCGAGCAGGGCGCGTACGCGAGGGAGTTCTACACGATCGTGAAAACCGCGTACATCGCGCCTTGACCCTTCTGCATTGAATGCGCAGTACGTAAGGGAGCGGCCGGCGGGATTCCGATTGACAGCCTGTGTCGTGAGTGGGATTCTGGCCTCATATAGGCCTAATCAGCCTGATCTACTGACCGGTCAGTTCGGCTCGTCTCTAAGGGGAGGAACGGAGATGCTCGACCTGTTCAGGCCTGCGCGCGGAGTACGTTCCGCGCTCGTGGCCGCGTGTACGTTGTTGCTGCTGTCGGGCGCCTGGTCGACCGCAAGCGCGCAGGCGGTCAAGGGAGCGCTGCTCGGAAATATCACGGACGACGGGGGCCTCGCGCTGCCCGGCGTGACCGTGACCATCACGGAACAAAACACGAACATCACGTACTCGACCATCGCCAACGAGTCGGGGTACTACATTTTCTCGAACCTGAAAGACGGCACCTACAAGGTCGAGTCCGAGCTCTCGGGATTCAAGAAGACCGTCCGCGAGAACGTCCGCGTCGACGTCAATCAGACGGTCCGCGTCGACCTGAAGATGGAGGTCGGCGCTCTACAGGAGACGATTACCGTCGTCGGCGAGAGCCCCGCGCTTCAGACCGATCGCGCGGATACCGGGCGCATCATTCCGAGCGTGCACCTTCAGGAGGTGCCCCTCGGCTTCAACCGTAACTTCCAGGGCATGCTGCTGACGGTGCCGGGTGCCACGCGTCCCTTCCGGCCGCACTCCGAGTTCTTCAACGCGCAGGACAGCCTCTCGACAAACGTCAACGGGCAGTCGCGTCTTGCGAACAACGTGCAGATCGAAGGCGTCGACGACAACCACCGCACGGGACTCCTGACGACGCTGATTCCGTCGGCGGAAGCGATCGAGACCGTCAACATCAGCACGAGCAACTACGACGCGGAGTTCGGACGCGCGGGCGGCGCGATCACGAACGTCACGCTGCGTTCGGGCACCAACGATCTCAAGGGCAGCGTCTTCGCCTTTGGCAACAACGAGAAGACGAGCTCTCCCGGATACTTCTCGCACAGCAATCCGCCGACCAAGTACCTGCAGAGCGGCTTCACGCTCGGCGGGCCGATCCGCCGCAACAAGCTGTTCTACTTCGGCGACTACCAGCACACGCTGGACAATGCCGGCCGCACGCAGCGCGCGACCATTCCGAACGCGGACTTCCGCAACGGCAACTTCAGCGCCGCGCCGACGACGATCTACAACCCGTTCACCGGCAACGCGGACGGCACCGGCCGGCAGCCGTTCCCAGGCAACGTCATCCCGCAAGAGCTGATCAGCCCGATTGCGAAGGCCATCCTCGCCAATCTGCCTGCACCGAACATCGCCGGTGGGTTGGGCCAGACGAACTATCAGCAGGACTACGTCCGTCACAAGGTCACCGATTCGTTCGACGCAAAGGTGAACTATCAACTGTCGTCGAAAGATCAGTTGTCGGGCCGCCTCAGCTTCATGCGCCCGGAGATCACCGACCCGCCCATCTTCGGGATCGATGGAGGCGGCGGGAAAGACTTCTCGGGGACCGGCATCGACAACACGTGGAGCACCGGCCTGAACTACACGCGGACATGGAGCAGCACGCTCGTCATGGAAGCGCGCGGCGGCATGAATTACTACCACAACGAGGCGCTGTCAGCCGGAAACGGTCTTACCACGTCGACGGAGCTCGGCATCCGCGGTGCAAACATTGACGAGTGGACGAGCGGCATCACGTCGATGGACATCGGCGGCTTCAGCAGTCCGCTCGTAGGGTTTGCGAATAGCCTGCCTTGGGACCGCTCGGAGCGCACGGTGCAGTTTGCGACTGTGTTCACGAAGCTCGCCGGCAACCACACGATCAAGTTCGGCGAGGACATGCGGCACAACCGCGACTTCCTGCTGCAGACGCAGGACAACGGCGGACCGCGCGGCCAATTTGTGTTCCGTGGAACACAGACCTCCATCCCGGGCGACACCGCTGGCAACGCAGGGTTCGCAAATTCCTTCGCCTCCTACCTCCTCGACTGGCCGTCGCGCGTGCAACGCGATCTAAAGGTCGTCGATCCAGGCGTTCGTCAGAACGCGTTCTTCACGTTCATCCAGGACAAGTGGGCCGTGTCGAAGATGCTGACGATCGACCTCGGCCTGCGGCACGAGTACTACACGCCGTTCATCGGACTCGTCGATCAGGGCGGCTTGTCGAATTACGATTCGGCGACGAACACGCTGCAGGTCGCGGGTTACACCAACGTGTCGAAGAGCGTCGGGGTGAAGAGCTACTGGAAGAACTTCGCACCGCGCGCGGGCATGTCGCTGCGCCTCGACGACAAGACGGTCGTCCGCGCCGGCTACGGCGTCAGCACGATCCCGTTTCCCGACAACAGCTACGCGTACAACTTCCCGGTGAAGCAAAACAATCAGTTCAACGCGCCGAACAGCTTCGCGCGGGCGGGCTCGATGGCGACGGGCTTCCCCGATCCGATCGTCGCGGAGATTCCCGCCAGCGGGATCATCGACGCCGGCACACCGGCGCTGAGGAACCAGGGTTACTTCAACGTGCCGTCGGATCTGCACGAAGGCTCGCTGCACTCCTGGAACGTCGCGTATCAACGGCAGCTGCCCGGCAACTGGACGGCGGAAGCGGCGTACGTCGGCAATCGCGGCCACGACATCGCCACTGCCTACCCTGCGAACGCGGGCCTGGTCCTCGGCGCCGACAACGCGGGGCGTCCGCTCAACGTGCTGTTCGGCAAGACCGCCGACGTGACGACCTGGAAGCCGCTGAAGACGGAATATCACTCGCTGCAGGTGAAGGTGGATCGCCGGTTCTCGAACGGCGTCCTGTTCACGAACTCGTACACGCTCGGCCGCGGCAGGAGCTACAACACGGGTGACAGCAACGGCGGCATTCCGACGCCGGCGGACCTGCAACGGAGCTGGGCGCGCACGGATCAGGATCGCCTACACGCCTTCGTCAGCAGCTTCCTGTATCAGCTGCCGTTCGGCCCCGACCGACACTGGGTCAAGACCGGTGCGCTCTCGCAGATCCTTGGCGGGTGGCAGGTGAGCGGCTTCTTCACCGCGATGTCGGGGCTGCCCATCAACTTCACGATGAACAACTCCGCAGGATTAAGGGCACCGGGCAACACGCAGCGGCCGAACGTCACCGGTGTGCCGGCGGTGCTCGGAGGAATTGGGCCGGGTAACCCGTGGTTCGATCAGTCCGTATTCTCGGCGCCCGCGGCAAACGACTGGGGCAACGTGCGGCGGAACGCGCTGCTCGACGGCCCGTCACTCGTCAACCTCGATGCGACTATCGCGAAGCTGTTCGGCCTGCCGCATGGCGCACGCGGCGAGTTCCGCGTGGACATCTTCAACGCGACGAATACGCCGCATTTCAGCCGTCCAAACGGTGCGTTCGGCAACGCGAACTTTGGATTCGTAACCGGCACGGAGACGGACATGCGGTCGATGCGGTTCGGGTTGAAGGTCACGTTCTGACACGCTGCCGAACAACGGCCTGAATGCCAGATGTCAATGTCGAATGCCGGATTTCAACGGACTTTGGCACGTGACCCGTTCTGCATTGCCCATTGACGCAGGCTTTTAGGATTCCCGGGCCGCTGACATATTCGTCGGTGGCCCGGGCATTGCCTCTCTCGGGAAGTACCCCAGTACTCATGGCCCCTGCCGTCCACAGGCTATACAGGACGCCTCGGGGGCCGTCTGTTTTATGAACATCTGCTGTCCGCGATGCGGCACTCCGGCCGAGGCGGCCGGGCACGAGGACGGGCGTGCGTACTTCGCCTGTCCGCAATGCCAGCGGGTCTTCTCCGCGGAGCTCGCCTCCTTCGTCCCGCATGCGGGTCGGACGCCCGGCACGCTCACGACCCGTGTCATGGTCGTGGACGACTCCGAAGGGATGGTCGGGCTGCTGCGAATGTGGCTCGAAGACGAAGGATGCGAAGTGTTCACGGCGCTGTCGGGACGCGATGCGCTCGATCTCGCCGCAACGTACTATCCGGATGTGGTCTTTCTCGATCTGATCATGCCGCACCCTGACGGCTTTCACGTCTGCCGGGCGTTGAGGCAGCGGCTTGCGCCGGAAGTGATTCTGATGACCGGCGTCTCGAATCCAGAGGCGCGTCAACGTGGGTCGGAGCTGGGAGTGGTGGCGCTGCTGGAGAAGCCGTTCACACGCGATGCCGCCATCGCAGCGTTCAACACCGCCGTTGAGCGCTGCCGCCGCGATCCGCTGTCGCGCCTGCGCGCGCATTTCGGCGGGGTGCCGCGGCTGCCGGGCGACCTGCCGCTCAAGTGATCCCTACGAGGTTGTCGAAAAAGCCGAGGTCAATGGCACTACTGAATGTCGAGATTGAAATCTCGGCGTTCGGCATCCGACACTAGGCATTCAGGCTGACGTGTTCAGCAGTCTGCTACGCACGTGGCCCGCGCGGTGGGCCGCGCCGCCGCATCCGTTTCGCGGGGGCCCTCGCGGCCGGCGTCCCCCTGTCGAGATCGTCGATCAGCCGCTGGCTTTCCTCGATCACCCGCGCGGTGGTACGGTGAAGGTGTTTCAGCTCGCGCTGCAGCCGTTGCAGCTTCTGAAGAGCGTCGCGCATCGAGAGGCTCCGGCCGTGGCACTGTAACAATGCGTAGATCTGGATGCAAACTCGGCCGTCGCGGCCTTCTCTTTCCTCGCACTGCATGACCGTTCAGAACGTACAGAGCTCACGGCCCGCTCCGTGTGTGCTCATCGTCGAAGATGACACCGACGTCCGCGAGATGATGGATCTGCTGCTGACGTCGATCGGCTATCGAACAGTCACCGCACCCAACGGTGCGATCGCGCTCGAGCGCCTTCGCGAAGACCGGCCGTGCATGGTGCTGCTCGACCTCATGATGCCGGTGATGACGGGATGGGAATTCCGCAAGCGCCAGCTCGCGGACCCGCAATTGGCGTCGATCCCGGTGCTGTGCATGTCCGCCGTCTACCAGCCGGAGGAGGTGAAGACCGAGCTGCAGGTGAACTGCCTCGCCAAACCGCTCGACTTCGGCCGGCTGATCGACGAGATCGCCACGGCATGCGGCCGCCCCTGACGCGGCGCACGTTTATCGCACAGGCGGTCGCCGCGGCGGCGGCACTTCCGCTTGTCCAGCGCCCCGGCGTCACGAGAACCCGCCTGATCCTCCTCGGCACGGCCGGCGGCCCGACGCCGAAGAAAACGCGCGCGGCCCCATCCCAGGTGATCGTGGCCGGCGATCGGGCCTATGTCGTGGACTGCGGCAATGGCGTGGCGCGGCAACTCGTGCTCGCCGGAATCCCGCTCGTCTCAATTCGTCACGTCTTCATCACGCATCACCATTCGGATCATTCCGCGGATTACGGCACGCTGCTGCTGCTCGCATGGGGAGACGCGCTGAAGACGCGTGTCGACACCTGGGGTCCGCCGCCGCTCGCGCGGATTACATCGCTGTTCTTCGAGATGAGCCGCCCGGATCTTGCCATCCGCGAAAGGGATGAGGGACGGCCGCCGCTCGAGCCGCTCGTCCATCCCCACGAGGTCAGGCGCGGCGGACGGCTCCTGCACGACGACCACATCACCGTGCAGTGCTGCCTGGTCGATCATCCGCCACTGCCGATCGCGCTCGCGTATCGCTTCGACGCGCCGGATCGATCGATCGTCATCTCGGGCGACACGCGACGATCCGCAAATCTGATCGCGCTCGCGAAGAATGCGGACGTGCTGGTACACGAGGCGCTCTACGTTGCGCGCGCGCCGGGCACGGAGGGCTCGGCCTTGCGCCGTCACGTGCTCGCGAGCCACACGCCGGTCGAGGACGTCGGCCGGATCGCAACGGAGGCCGGCGTGAAGATGCTGGTGCTCTCGCACTTCGTGCCAGGCGAGACCCCTTTGGTCACTGACGATGAATGGCTCGCTGGTGCAAGAGAACATTACGCGGGACCGATCGTCGTCGGGCGCGATCTGCTGGAGATCTGAATGGCCGCGGATGCACGCGGATGCACGCGGATGCACGCGGATGGTGTCACGAGTCTCACGCGTAGGCGCAAGAGGCGCAGAGCGCAGCGGCTGAACGTCCGCCGTGGCCGGCCTGAGGTTCCATTGCGGCCGGCCACAAGCGGGTCACGCGAGATCCGGATACGAGCAATTGATGATATGGGTGTTGCTCGTATCCGGCGTCTCGCGTGACCTGCTGCCGCGCGAAGCGCGGCACGGCGGACGTTGCAGACTCACCGAAATAATCCGCCGTACATCCGCGCAGTCTGCGGCGCGTTTTCGGTGTTTTCTCCGCGCCTTTGCCCCTCTGCGTGAGCCGTACGTGGACAAGTGAAGAACGTTGCAATTTGGGTCACAGCCGGGATCCGACGTCACGTCGGTTGCATCTAAACTGCAGCATGCAAGGAGCACACGATGCAAGGCGTTAACGGATTGCACCACATCACGGCCATCGCCGGCCCGGCGCAGGAGAATCTCGACTTTTACGCCGGCATCCTCGGCATGCGGCTCGTCAAGCGCAGCATCAATCAGGACGATCCCGGCACATACCATCTCTTCTATGCGGACGCGGAAGGGCATCCCGGAACCGATCTCACGTTTTTCCCGTGGGCGCACATGGCGCCGCCGCGGATGGGGCATGGGCTCGCGGTGGAGGTCAGTCTCGAAGTGCCCGCCGGAAGCCTGGCGTGGTGGGGCGCGCGCCTGGAGAAGTACGGCGCGAAGATCGACGAGGTCACCTCACGATTCGGCGACACGGTGCTGCCGCTCGTCGATCCGCACGGGATGCGATTGGCACTGGTCGAAAGCGGTGCGTCGGCTCCGCGCGTGTTCGCGCCATGGGATGGGAGCCCGATTCCGGTCGAACGACAGGTGCGCGGACTCTACGGCGCGCAGATCTGGGAGCGCGAAGCGGCGCCGACGAAGGAGTTCCTCACCTCCGCGCTCGGATTTCAGCGGATCGGCGCCGAGAATGGCTGGACGCGTTATGGATTCCACGGGGCGCCCGGCATCGTGGACATACGCGAGACGCCCGATGTGAGACGCGGCGCGTGGGGCGTCGGCAGCGTCCATCATCTCGCGTGGATCGTCACCGACGAGCAGCATCAGCTCGTCGTGCGCGCGCAGGTCGAAGCGTCGGGCGGCCGCGCGACGCCGGTGATCGATCGCTTCTGGTTCAAGTCGGTGTACTTCAAGGAGCCCGGCGGCGTTCTCTTCGAGATCGCGACCGAGGGGCCCGGGTTCGCCGTCGATGAAGATCCCGCGCACCTCGGCGACACGCTGGTCCTTCCTCCATGGTACGAAGCCGCGCGCGCGGAGATCGAACGCGTGCTCCCGCCGTTGAAGATGCCCGTCGCTGCGCACGAAACGCGGTGAGACATAATGAAGGGATGAGCGCACAGGCCGGTATCGCGCATACAGGCATTCGTCGGTGGGTCGACGAGGTCGCCAGGATGACCATCCCCGATCGCATCGTTTACTGCGAGGGTTCCGAAGCCGAAAAGCACACGATCATCAAGGAATGCCTCGTCACGGGTGAGTTGATCGAGCTCAATCAGAAAGCGCTTCCGGGCTGCTACATGCATCGCAGCGCGCCGCACGACGTCGCGCGTACCGAACATCTCACCTTCGTGTGCACGGCGCGCAAGGACGACGCGGGTCCCAACAACAACTGGCAGGCGCCGGACGCCGCGAAAGCGAGGCTGACGCCGCTCTTCGGCGGATCGATGCAGGGGCGCACGATGTATGTCGTCCCCTTTCTCATGGGGCCCGCCGGCTCGCGGTTCTCGAAAGTCGGCGTCGAAATCACCGACAGCAGGTATGTCGTTCTCAGCATGCGCATCATGACGCGCGTCGGCCAGGCCGCGCTCGACCATCTCGGCACCAGCGACGCCTTCACGCGCTGCCTTCACTCGCTCGGCGACCTCAGCCCGGCGCGTCGCTTCATCATGCACTTCCCGGAAGAGAACGCCGTCTGGTCGATCGGATCGGGATACGGCGGCAACGCGCTCCTCGGCAAGAAATGCATGGCGCTGCGTCTGGCGAGCTGGCTCGCGAAGAAGGAAGGCTGGCTCGCCGAGCACATGCTGATCCTGGGCCTGCAGGATCCCCAGGGCAAGCAGCATTACGTGGCCGGCGCGTTTCCGTCGGCGTGCGGCAAGACGAACCTTGCGATGCTGATGCCGCCCGCGTCGATGCCTGGCTGGACGGCCACGACGGTCGGCGACGACATCGCGTGGCTGCGTCCCGGCAACGACGGACGATTGTGGGCCCTCAATCCGGAGGCCGGCTTTTTCGGCGTGGTGCCCGGCACCAGCCAGAGGACGAATGCCACCGCGTTCAACATGATCCAGCGCAACACGATCTACACGAACGTCGCGCTGCGGCCGGACGGAACGCCGTGGTGGGAAGGACACGACGACCCGGCGCCGGCCCACGCGCTCGACTGGCAGGGGCGGCCATGGAACCCCTCGTCGCCGAACAAAGCGGCGCATCCGAACAGCCGCTTCACCACGCCGGCCACGCAGTGCGCGACGCTCTCTCCCGAATTCGACAATCCCGAAGGCGTGCCGATCGACGCGATCCTGTTCGGCGCGCGCCGACAGCGTCGCGTGCCGCTCGTCTACGAGGCGGGCAGCTGGGCGCACGGAACGTTCCTCGGCGCCACGCTCTCATCGGAAACGACCGCCGCCGCCACGGGCAAGGTCGGCGTGCTGCGCCGCGATCCCATGGCCATGCTTCCCTTCTGCGGCTACAACATGGGGGACTACTTCGCGCACTGGCTCGAAATGGGCGCCAGCGTCGCGAAGCCGCCGCAGATCTTCCGTGTCAACTGGTTCCGGACGACCGACGATGGAAAGTTCCTGTGGCCGGGTTTTGGCGACAACCTTCGCGTGCTGAAGTGGATCCTCGAGCGCTGCGAAGGACACGGCAAGGCGGTGCCGTCGGCGATTGGCGCCGTCCCGACGCTCGATGCGATCGATCGCAAGGGTCTCGAGATCTCCGACGACGATCTCTCGGCGCTGCTGAAGGTGGATCCTGCCGAATGGGTCGAAGCGCTGGCGGGACAGGAGGACTTCTTCCGCACGTTCGGCGAGCACTTGCCGCCGGCGATGTGGGACGAGCAGAAGCACCTCGCTCACCGGATCGAGGATGCGATCACCCCGCACGATCTGCAGGGGCGCGACTTGGGTACCTGACGAACTGGCCTCGGTGCCTCAACGGTGGGAAGACGTTGGCTTCATCATTGGGACCCGTGGACGGCTCGACCCTCACCGTCTGGACATGGTGCCGCCCCACACCTGCTCGCGCAGCGCGCGTGGCGCGACGCCGAACGCGTGCCGGAAATCGTCGTCGAACCGTGTCCCGTCGTTGAGCCCGACGAGCGCCATGACCTGATGGACGGAGAGGAACGTGCGCTCGAGCAGCACCTTCGCGCGCGCCAGCCGCAGGCGGTGCAGGTACTCAGCGGCCGCGACCCCCTCGGTCTCGGCAAACTGTCGGGTGAAGCGGGCAAGCGGCAGGTTCATGGCCGCCGCGAGATGCTCGAGGATGCATGGCTCGTGAAGCCGCCGCTCCATTTCCTCCCGTGCCCAGAGGATCCAGGGGTCCATGATTGGTCTCCTGCCTCGAGCATTTCAAGATCCCTGCCGGAATACGTGACCGGTCAAGCATAATACGTGAGCGGTCAAGCATTCAGCGTGGTATGATGCAGTATGTCCCCGCGGCGTCGCACTCCCACCCTGGTCCTGCACGTCAAACGGCGTTGCCTCGTGTGTGATGCGGAAACCGACGTCACCGAGCCGAGCGAGACGGACCAGATCGGTCCGCTCTGCGAGCAGTGTCATGCGCCCACCGAGCGCGTCGCCGTCCTCTCGCGGCGCGTCGTGTCCGAGCCCCTGAATCCCCATGCCGCTGCGCTCGGTCGCCTCGGTGGACTAAAAGGGGGGCCGGCCCGGGCCGCTGCTCTCACGGCGCGGCGCCGCCGCGAAATCGCCCAGGCCGCCGCGCGCGCACGGTGGAAAAAATGAACCTGCCGCTGCTGCTCGAAGCCTGGGTCACCCTGCTGGTCATGCGCATTGGGCTCTGGTTTTTGCCTTGGAGAATCGTGTCTCGCGCACCCATGTTGGTTGCTCGCCGCGCCGGCGTGCCCGTGGAACGGTCGAGCGCGGCGATCCGTATGGCCTCGCGCTACGTACCGTACGCCACCTGCCTGACGCAGGCCCTCGCGCTCAGGTGGCTCCTCGCACGCCACGGCCGAGTTGCCATTTTGAACTTAGGTGTCAGAAATCCTCCAGGCGGCAGACTTCAGGCGCACGCGTGGCTCGAGGCCGGCGGCCGAGTGATCCTCGGCGATCCGGGATCGGTCGAATACGAGCGGCTGCATCCCTAGTGGCCCCCTGAAGGCGGAAGCCATGAGAGTTGACAGGGGTCGCACCTCGCACATCGGACCTCCGACCCCCGGCGTCGGACCTCCGACCTCCGATCTCTGACCGTCCGACGACCTCCGACCTCCGACCTCCAGCCTTGCCGTTGCGCGGTTTCGGCGAGGCGGGCGGATTATGATGTCCCTTCCATGGTGGACGCCTTCACGCTCGGGGTCGAAGAAGAGTTCCAGATCGTGGACCCTGAGACGTGGGAGCTGCGATCGCACGTCTCGGAGCTCCTCGCGTCAGGCGCGCCGGCGCTGGGCGATCAGATCAAGCGCGAGCTCCACCAGTCGATCGTCGAAGTGGGCACGAAAATTTGTGCCGACGTGCACGAACTCGAGCACGAGGTCTGCCGCATCCGCCGCGATCTCGCGGACAGCGCCGAGCGCGTTGGCCTGCGCATTGCCGCCGCGGGCACGCACCCGTTCTCCCGGTGGATCGACCAGGTGCTCTCCCCCGGCGAGCGGTATGAGAACATCGTCGAAGAAATGCAGCAACTGGCGCGCTCGCTGCTGATCTTCGGTCTCCACATTCACGTCGCCGTCCCCGATCGCACGACCACGATCGACCTGCTGAACGAAGCCCGCTACTTCCTGCCGCACCTGCTCGCGTTGTCGACAAGCTCGCCGTTCTGGCAGGGGCGTGACACGGGATTGAAGTCCTACCGGACGACGGTGTTCCGGCGGTTTCCGCGAAGCGGTATTCCGGAACATTTCAATTCCTGGAACGAGTACGAGGAATATCTGCAGCTGCTCGTCGATCTGCGTTGCATCGACAACGGGAAGAAGCTGTGGTGGGACCTGCGGCCGCACCCGACGTTCGGCACGCTCGAATTCCGCGTCTGCGACGTGCCGACGTCGCCGCGCGTGACGGTCGCGCTCGCCGCGCTCGCCCAGGCCATCGTGGTGAAGCTGTATCGCCTGCGCAAGAATAACCTGGGGTTCCGGATTTATGCCCGCGCGCTCGTCGAGGAGAACAAGTGGCGGGCGGCGCGCTGGGGGATCAACGGTCAATTGATTGATTTCGGCCGCCGCCAAGAGGTGCCAATGCGCGATCTCGCGATCGAGCTGCTCGACTTCCTCGAGGATGTGCTCGACGAGTTGGGAAGCCGCCAGGCGGCGGAGTACGTGCGCACAATTCTGGCTGAGGGGACGAGCGCCGATCGCCAGCTGCAGGTGTATCGCGACACCGGCGACCTGCGCGCGGTCGTGCGCTGGCTCGTCGACGAGACCCGCGCGTGGGAGCGCCACTGAAATCGGCTTACGCCTCATGACTCCCTGATTCCTTAAGCCGTCTCGCCGCGAGCCGCCCTGAGCCTTGAGCCCTGAGCGGTAAGCCGGTATG
Source organism: Acidobacteriota bacterium (assembly GCA_003222675.1). Taxonomy (GTDB): domain Bacteria; phylum Acidobacteriota; class Vicinamibacteria; order Vicinamibacterales; family 2-12-FULL-66-21; genus QHWT01. Next base: position 109,006 of record QHWT01000059.1, read on the forward strand.
AGTCCTGAGCCGCGAGAAAGCGGAGGAGGCAGCGTGAAAGTTGGACTGCTCTGCGGACGTGAGTACTCGTTTCCGCCGGCGTTCATCGAGCGCGTGAACGAGCGCGGACGCGAACACGGCGTCTCGGCGGAGTTGGTGAAGCTGACCGGCACGAAGATGGGCGAGCCGTCCGGCTATCGCGTGATTGTCGACCGCATCTCCCACGAAGTGGAGTACTACCGCGCGTTTCTGAAGCACGCGGTCCTCGAAGGCGCCTACGTCATCAACAACCCGTTCTGGTGGACCGCGGACGACAAATTCTTCAACTACGCTGTCGCCGCGCGAATCGGCGTCGCCGTCCCGAAGACGGTCGTGCTGCCGCAGAAATCGTATCCAGCCGACATCGACCTGACGGCTGAATCGCTGCACAATCTCGGTTATCCGATCGACTGGGACGGGCTGCTCGACTACGTCGGCCGCCCGGCGATTCTGAAGCCGTATTCCGGCGGCGGGTGGAAGCACGTCTACAAGGTCCACAACCGCGAGGAGCTGCTGGCCGCGTACGACATCACCGGACCGTATTGCATGACGCTGCAGCAGTTCATCGACTTCAACCAATACGTGCGCTGCTTCACGTTCGGAAAGACCGACATCACGCCGGTCGCGTACGACCCGCGCGAACGGCGGTATCTCGTCGAGCACGCGTATCTCTCGTCGGAGCTCGGCGCGCGGATCGTCCGCGATGCGCAGACGCTCAACACCGCGCTCGGCTACGAGATGAATACGATCGAGTTCGCGGTTCAGGACGGAGTGCCGTATGCCATCGATTTCCTCAATCCTGCGCCCGATTTCGAGCGCGACCGCATCACCCCCCATTACTTCGAGCTCGTCATCGATCGCATGGCCAGTCTCGTGATCGACCGCGCGCTGCACGGGCAGCCGCAGCAGACGTGGCCGCGATGGCCCGAGATGGTCGGCTTCGCCGCGGCGGTCACGGGGCCGGTGTGATTCTGCTAGAAATTCCTGTGGCCGCCTTCCGCCTTCGCGCAAAGCGCTTCGGCGGACTCGCCGTAGCCTTGGCGGAGGCGGTCAGGCGGACGTGTCGGCACTGAGCGAATGGACGCCATTCAACACTGGAGCGCGCTCGTCCGCGGCTCGGCCGACCGAACGCTCTGCGCGTCGCTGGCGGAGCGCATGCGCAGCGCACGGCTGACATTCGGGGGGCGGCTGCTCTGCCCTTTTCTTCGGCCGTTTTTCCTGACGCTCGCCGAGGAGGCACGCATCGCGCACGCCGCCGAAACCTTGTGGCGCCTCGGCGAGCGCGTGGCGCGCGTGGCCCTGGAGCGGCCTGAGTTGCTCGACGACCTCGGGTTGAGCGACGCGGAACGGCGCCTCGCCTCCATCGACCCCGGTTACGCGACGGCGAGCACCGCGGCGCGCGCCGACTCATTCATCCTGCCTGCCTCGCTGCAGTTCGCGGAGTACAACGCTGAGTCCCCCGCGGGCCCCGGCTACGCGCAGCGGCTCTCCGAGCTCTTCGATCGCGAGCCGTTGATGCAGGCATTCCGCAACGCCTTCGACGTGCGCTACTACACGCCGATCCCGCTCCTGCTCGACGCGCTCCTCGAAAGCTACCGTGAATGGGGCGGCACCGCGAACCCGCCACGCATCGCCATCGTCGACTGGAAGGACGTGCCGACGTGGAGCGAGTTCGAACTGCTCCGCGACGGGTTCGTCTCGCTGGGCATCCCCACGGTGATTTCCGATCCGCGCGACCTGTCGTTCGATGGCGGCCGCCTGATCGCGGATGGCGCGCCGGTGGATCTCGTCTACCGCCGCGTGCTGATCAACGACATCGTCGCGCGCCCCGACGAGTGCCGCGCGCTCGTGGAGGCCTACACGCGGCGCGGCGTGGCCGTCGCGAACACGCTGCGCTGCAAGATCCCGCACAAGAAGGCGTTCTTCGCCGTGCTCACCGACGAGCGCTACCTCGAGCTGTTCAACGACGAGGAGCACGCCATCATTCGCGCGCACGTGCCGTGGACGCGCGTGGTTCGCCACGGCTTTGCGATGCGCAACGGCGAGCGCGTCGATCTCGTTCCGTACCTGCGCGAGCACCGCGATCGCTTCGTGCTGAAACCGAACGACGAATACGGCGGCACCGGCGTCACGCTCGGATGGGAAACTGACCCGGCCGCCTGGGATACCACGCTCGCGCGCGCGGTCGCGGACGGAAGCTGGGTCGCGCAGGAACGGATCGCCATCCGGCGCGAGCGGTTCCCTGTCTGCGACGCGGATGCAATCGACGACCGCGACATGCTCGTCGATCTCGCGCCCTACCTCTTTCGCGGGCGGCTCTCCGGCTTCCTCACGCGCCTCAGCGCGACCGGACTCGCCAACGTCACTTCGGGCGGCGGCCAGGTGCCCGCGTTCGTCGCGTCGCCACGTCTCTGAGACTGGATGCACGCGACCGCATTTTCGAGAACCAGCGATGATCACAGTGAATGTTCCGTGTGATCAGTGTGTTCCATGGCTACAATAGATTGATGCCCCCATCCTGTTTCGGATCGTTCAAAGAGGAGCTCGCGGCCGGCGCGGCCAACGCGGTGGACGTGTGCCTGGCGATCGAGCGCGGCGAACGCGTCGCGCTGGTCGCCGACGAACCGAGCAGGGAAGTGGCGGCGAGCCTCGAGCGCGCGCTTGAAGACGCGGGAGCGGTGAAGGATTGCGTGCTGATCGAGAACGTCGCAGCGCGGCCGCTGACCAAGGCGCCGCGCGAGGTCCTCGACGCCCTCGAGCGCGCCGACGCCGGCATCCTCTGCGTGCAGCCGCAGCAGGGTGAGCTCGGAGCCCGCATGGCCATCGTCGCGACGGCGGAACGCCGCGGGATCCGCTACGCGCACATGGTCGGCGTCACGCCTCACATCATGATGCAGGGCATGCGCGCCGACTACCGCCTCGTCGACCGGCTGAGCACGCGTCTCTGCGAACGGATGCGCGACGCCGAGACGCTGCGCGTCGAGACCGCGGCAGGAACCTCCCTCATGGCGTCGTTCGACTCGTCGCTCTCGTGGATCAAGACGAGCGGGCTGATCAGCACGCGCTACTGGTCGAACCTGCCGGCGGGCGAGGTCTTCACGACGCCGGCGCGCGTGGACGGCATGTTCGTCTGCAATGGAACCGCCGGCGATTACTTCGGGCAGAAGTACGGCGACCTCGCGTCCACGCCGCTGACATTGGAGATCGCCGAGGGCCGCCTCGTTGCTGCGCATTGCGCGCGCACCGACCTCGAGCAGGAGTTCTGGCAATACTGCCACACCGACGAAAACAGCGACCGCGTCGGCGAGCTCGCCTTCGGCACCAACATCGCGCTGCACGAGATGATCGGGATCCTGCTGCAGGACGAAAAGCTGCCGGGCGTCCATCTCGCCTTCGGCGATCCGTATGGAAGGCAGACGGGCGCCGACTGGAAATCACGCACGCACGTCGACGTTCTCACGCGCGACTGCGACGTCTGGATCGACGATGACCAGGTGATCCGGCGCGGAGAGTATCTGCTCGATCGTCTGGGACTGTGAGCGGCTCAAGGCTCAGGACTCATGGTGGCTCACGCTGCCGGCCAGCATGAGCCATGAGTCATACGCCACGAGCTTATTTCACACCCGCCACATGTACTCCCGCATCTGATGTTGCCAGTACGGCCAGTCGTGGCCGCCCATCGGTCCCCAGTCGTCCAGGTAATGACGGATGCCGCGGCTCCACAGGATGCTGGAGAGCCGATAGGACTCGTCGCTCTTCTCCCACGGGCCCGAGCCCGTCGCGATATGGATCTCGCAACTCGCGAGATGTCCGAGGGCCCACGAATCGGACAGATTGGCGAGATAGTCGACGGGGTTGTTGAAATAGAAGTTGTCGTCGTAATCGCCGTTCATGAAGCGCTTCATGTCGTACACGCCCGACAGCGCGTAGCAGCGTTTCACGATGTCCGGGTGCTTGAACAGCGTGTTTGCGGCATGATACGCGCCAAGCGACGCGCCCATGGTCCACACGCCGGTGCCGCTGTCGCGGCAGTTGTACCGCACGAACGGGACGATCTCCTGCGTGATGTACTCGTCGTACTGCCGCTGCATCCAGCTGCGATGCCGGGGGTGCGCGCCGCCGTTGCCGAGCGCGTCTCGATGGTTCGTGTTGACGCAGAACACCTTGACGCGTCCTCCCTCGATCGCATCGCCGATGCTGGCGATGAGCCCTTGCCGCTCGTACTCCCATTCATCGCCGCCGCTCGTGGGGAACGCGATCATGGGAGGCCCCCAGTGGCCGTAGATCACGACGCCCATGTCGCGGCCGAGCCGCGATGAATACCAATACTGATGCGCTCGACGCATCGTGACATTGTAGTGTTCCTCCGGAGGCGGAAAGAGGGTTCCTCAGGTTCTAGTCGTTGCCGCATTCCCGGGTTCTGGTTCTCACGTTTCCGGTTCCGCGCACACACCGTGAACGCGAGAACCGAGAACCGAGAACCGAGAACCGAGAACCAGAACTCAGGAACCTTGGAACACCGGAACTACTGGAACCCTCTTGTTATCAGCATGAGTAAGCACGCGCTCGACGTCTGGTCCCCGCAACTGCGCAACCGCCGGCAGATTGACGTGTACCTGCCGCCGTCGTACGAGAGCGAACCGCGCCGGCGCTACCCGGTCGTCTACATGCACGACGGGCAGAACCTCTCGGATCCGTTCACCGCGTTTGGCGGCACGACGTGGCGGCTCGAAGCCGCGCTCGAACGGCTGGCATCGCGCGGTCTCGAGACGATCGTCGTCGGCATCCACAACATGGGCGAACAGCGGATCGCCGAATACACACCGTTTCGGGATGCCCGGCACGGCGGCGGGCGCGGAGATCGCTACGTACGCTTTCTTGCGGACGTCGTGAAGCCGAAGATCGATTCGCGCTACCGCACGCGCACCGACCGCGACAACACGTCGATTCTGGGGTCGTCGCTCGGCGGATTGATCAGCCTGTATGCGTTTTTTCTGCGGCCCTCGCCGTTCGGCCGCGCCGCGGTGATGAGTCCCTCCATCTGGTTTGGCGGGCGCCGCATTCTGGACTTCGTGGAACAGGCGCGGCACGTACGCGGCCGCCTGTACCTGGATGCGGGCACTGACGAGGGAGCAGCCACACTACGTGACGCGCGCGCGCTCGCGCGTGTCCTGCGGCAGAATGGCTATCGATCCAAAGAGGCGTTTCGCTACGTTGAGGCGAGCCGGCACCGTCATCAGGAACACGATTGGGCGCAGCGGCTGCCCGGCGCGCTGGAGTTCCTGCTCCGCACCGACTGATGCCGAGTATGGTCGAGGTACTCGTCAGGTTTTGATGTCCGCCCCTCGATCATCGCGCTTGGAATCCCGAGGTTCCGTCTCCAGGAGCGTCCACATCCCGACGCGCCAGAGTCGCTCGCAGTCCGGGCACCACGTCAGGTACCACGCGTCCATCATGCCCCGCAGCTCGGTGCTCGCCTGACACTTCGGACAAATCAAAGTCACAGCCATGATGATTTTGTAGGGAAACCCGACGCGGTTCCGGTCCGCAGACGGCATCCGCAGCCCTGCCCGCATGGTGCGTGCCGTCAAAGCCTCATCCATGGTACGGTCCTCGCAAGAGGACCCGTCGCACACGTTCGTCTGGGCATTCGAATGGAACATTGATGACACGTTTGCGCCCTCTCGTCCTGATCGCGGAAGATTTCGAAGACGCCCGCGAGCTGTACCGCGACTACCTCGAGTTCTCCGGATTTACTGTGGAGGCGGCAGCCAACGGCCGCGAAGCCATCGAAATGGCATCGAGGCTCCAACCCGACATCATCCTGATGGACGCGAGCATGCCCGTGCTCGACGGGTGGCAGGCGACACGCGAGCTCAAGTCCAGCCCGCAAACGCAGCACATCCCCGTGATCGCCCTCACCGCGCACGCGTTCGACGATGCCCGGCAGCAGGCGAAGGTGGCGGGCTGCGACGGATTCATCACCAAGCCGTGCCTGCCCGACGATCTGGTCGAAAAAGTCCGCGAGACGCTGGACGGCGCCGGCAAGCGGAAACCTCGCGGCCGTCTTTAGTGGCTCGCTCGCAAAATAGCTCGCCATTCGGCCGCCGCTGGATCCCGCGCTGCGGCGTTGCTCCTTCCTCAAATACTCCCGGTATTCTCGGTCGTCGCGCCTTGCAGCGCGGGCGCATCGACGCCCTCGGTGCACGAGCCATTTCGCGACCGAACCACTAATTGTTGTAAGCTGTCTCCACCTGCAACTTACAAAAGGTCTGGCTGCCCGCCGGGTCCGGGAGACCTGACACGATGAACCCGATCACCGGGCTGCTGACGGCGCTCGGCGCGCTGACGCTTGCGTTCCTCGGCGGCTGGACTCGCGCGGTCCTCGCCGTCCGGCGCGAACGCCCGGCGACGCCATCTGCTGCCACCGACACGCGCGCTCCAAACGGCGCGCACATAACCGTCGGCGCGGTCACGAACTTCTTCGACACGCTCGGGATCGGTTCGTTTGCCACCACCACCGCACTTTTCCGCTGGCTGAAGCTGGTGCCGGATCGTGTGATTCCCGGGACGCTGAACGTAGGTCACACGCTACCGACGGTCGCGCAGGCTTTCATCTACACGTCGATCATCCCGGTCGACGTGCTGACGCTGTTCTCGATGATCGCCGCGGCGGTGCTGGGGGCGTGGCTCGGCGCCGGTGTGGTCTCGAAGTGGCCGAAGCAGAAGGTCCAGATCGGGATGGGCATTGCGCTGCTTGCCGCGGCCACGCTGATGCTGATGACGCAGCTGCACCTCTTCCCCGGCGGCGGCGCGGAGCCGGGCGTGCGCGGCGCAAAGCTCGCGATCGCTATCGGGGGCAACTTCATGCTCGGCGCACTGATGACGCTCGGCATCGGCCTCTACGCGCCGTGCATGATCCTCGTTAGCCTCCTCGGCATGAACCCGACTGCCGCATTTCCGATCATGATGGGCTCCTGCGCGTTCCTGATGCCCGTGGGCAGCCTGCGGTTCATCCGCGAACGCTGCTACAGCCTTCGCGCCGGGCTGGGTCTGGCGACTGGCGGGATTCCCGGCGTGCTGCTCGCCGCGTACATCGTAAAGTCGCTGAACCTTGTGACCGTCCGCTGGCTCGTGATCGTCGTGGTCGTCTACACCGCCGTCACGATGCTCTACTCCGCATTCAGCAACCAGCGATCTGAAGCTTGACGGCGGCCCGAGCGTTTGTCGCCGTCTCCCTGCTGACGCTCGCTCGGGCGCCAGCCGTCCAGTGGACGCCCCAAACCAGCGGCGTCACGGCCCGGCTACGTGGGATCAGCGCGGTGAACGATCAAGTGGCATGGGCGAGCGGCGCCGAAGGCACCGTCCTGCGCACGGCTGACGGCGGGCACACGTGGCAGCGTCGCTCAATCCCTGGCGCAGGGAAGCTGGACTTCCGCGACATCGACGCGGTAAGCGAGACCACAGCCTACGTGTTGAGCATCGGCGCCGGCGACGCGTCCCGCATCTACAAGACCATTGACGCGGGCGCCCATTGGACGCTGCAATTCACCAACGAGGATCCCAAGGCGTTTTACGACGCGATGGCGTTCTGGGACGGCAATCGTGGTGTCGCGGTGAGCGATTCCGTGGATGGCCGCTTCGTTATCCTCACCACCCGTGACGGCGGACGTGTCTGGACGCGTGTGCCGCAGGCGTCGCTGCCCGCTGCGCTGCCGAACGAAGGGGCGTTCGCCGCGAGCGGCACCAATGTCGCAGTGCTCGCGCCGAATCACGTGTGGATCGGCACGGGCGCCGCGACGAGATCGCGTGTGCTGCGATCGAGCGATGCGGGTGTCACGTGGGCCGTTACGGACACGCCGCTGCCGGCATCGGCGTCCGCGGGGATCTTCTCCGTCGCATTCCGCGACACGAGGCACGGGATCGTCGTGGGCGGTGATTTCAAGAAGGAAGCCGAGGCGGTGAACAACGCGGCCGTGACCTCCGACGGCGGTCTTGCATGGACGGCCGTCACTGGCCTGAGCGGCTATCGATCCGTGGTCGCGAACATTCCCGGCGCGAAGCCGTCATGGATTGCGGTCGGGCCGACGGGATCGGACGTCTCAACGGATGATGGACGCACGTGGAAGGCGATCGAGGGGCCGGGCTACCACGCCTTCGCGATTGCGCGCCGCGGGACCATCGGTTGGGGTGTTGGCGAGGACGGTCGGATCGCGAAGCTGACGGGCTGGTAACCGCTATCAGGGTGCCGAAAAAGGACAGCCTGAATGCCGCATGGCGAAGATCTTAATTCGTTTGGCATTCAGCATCAGGCCGGTCAGCATTGACATCCGCTTTTCCAAGTCCTATCGGATTCGGATAGCCAGCAGATGACTTTCCGCCACATCACCTGCGCCCGCAACCAGCTCGAACAGGTAATCGCCGTGCGGCACGTTCGAGAGTCCCATCTCGACGACGGCCATTCCGCGCAATTCGGTCACTGGCAGGCTGGCCAACAGGACCTTGCCTGAGCGATCGAGCAGACGCGCTTCGCGACGGTCCAGCGGCGCAAGCTCCGGCCACATGATGCTCACGCGCTCGTTGCGCGCGAATTCGAATGCTGCGACGGGTCGCGTGTTGATTCGCGAGGCGGATCGGTACGCGAGCGGATCTGCGACCAGCTTACCTGACGGCGGATAAATTTTGACCCAATCGTCTGCGGGCTTCTCGCCGCTGCCGCGCATGGTGACGGACACGTGCGAGAGTGGCGCGCTGCCGTCGAGCGTCAAGCGAATGGACGTGGCGTAGGCGCCCGGTTCGATCCGGCCGCCTCCCGAGCCGATGCGACGGCCGTCAGCAGCGGACGCCACTGCCTCGACGTCCGCCCCGTCTTTCCAGCGGCCTGCCTGAATGGACGATGACGACAGCTCCGCGACGACCGTGAGATCGTTACCGCTGCGGGCGCAGTATGCCGCGAAGGGCCGCGACGCTCGTTCGAGGATCGCCAGCGCCGCCTCCCGCGGCGTCTGCGCTCGCGCAATGGGAGCGAGTGCCGCGATGAGCGCGAATGCAGACGCCAGCCTATGATGCATGGTAGGGCGGGTCTTCAGACCCGCCGGGGAACGCCGAATCTAAAGACCGGTCTACTTCCCGCCTCCCTTGGACAAGGCCCGGTAGTACTGCTCGACCAGCTTGCGATACTGCTCCGGCACGTCGTCGCTGCCGGAGAGGAACACCTGGTTCGCGTTCGAGTCGAGCCGCCGGCGCAGCATGTACTCGAAGCGTTTGATGTTCGACGTCACTGCGCCTTCGAGCTTCGCGAGCGCTTCGGGATTCTGATACGCGCTGTCGCTGTCGAGCTGACGCAGGCCACGCAGGATGTCATCGAGGTCCTTCGCGTCGATCTTTTGATCCTTCAGCAATCGACGGAGCTGCTCGGCGTCGGCAGTGCGCTGCCGCACCTCACCACGGAACTGGCGGACGTCTTCGCCCGAGAAGCGCGCGCCGCCCGGGCGGCTGTCGCCGAGCGCGCCTGCATCCGGCCGGAACTCTCCGCCGCGGGTATCACCGTCGCCATTCCGGCCGCCTTGGGTGGGCTCACCGGTATTGCGGCCGCCGTTGCCGCCTTGTTGCCCCTGCTGTCCTTGCCCCTGCTGTCCTTGCTGGCCGCTCTGTCCCCGCTGGCCTTGGCCCTGGTTCTGACCCTGCTGTCCCTGGCGGCCGTTCTGACCTTGTTGGCCCTGGCCCTGCCGATCGCTGTGCTGCCCCTGCCGCCCCTGCTGGCCCTCGCCGTTCTGAGCTTGTTGACCGCGCTGGCCGCGCATGCGCTCGCCGAGCGACTCCATGCCCTGCGCGAGCTGCCTCGCCTTATCGAGCGCCTGCGTGGTGGCGTCTGTCTTCGATCGACCGACGGCCGACGCTGCATCGCCGACCTTCTGTCGAAGATCGTCGAGGTTCGACTGGATGTCGCGCTCGAACGCCGACACATCCGACGTCTGGCCGCCGGCCCGCAACATCTGATCGGAGTACCGGATCTTGTCCTCGATGCGTTTGTCGCGGATCCCGTTGGCGGCTTCGGTCAGCTTGCGCGACGCGTCGCGCTCATCCTTGAACATCGCGCCCGCCGACCGATCGAGCTGCTTCTCGAGTTGATCGACCTTGCCCGCCAGCGCCTGCTTCCGTGCGCTGAGCTGCTGCACCTTATCGCGGCGTGAATTGGCTGCGGCGTCGAGATTGTTGACGTCTTTCTGAATCTCCTGCTGCTCGCGCGCGAGCGCCTCCGCCTGGCGGACCGCGTCGCCGAGATCACGGCCCGTCCGCGCGGACTGCGCCTGCTGAAGCTGGCGCTCCGCCTCGCGCAGCTGCTCGGTGGCGCCCGCCGCCTGCGCCGCCGCATTCGGATCCCCATTCGCGGCCGCCTGTCGCATCGCGTCCGCTGCCTGTTGCAGGCTTCGCGCCGCGGCCGCCGCTTCGGGGCGGTTCTCCTCACGTGCGAGCTTCTCGAGCTGGCGCGCCGCTTCTTCCGCCTGATCCGCGAGCGCCCGCTCGGTGTCGCCGCCGCCGCTTCCCTGGCCGGACGCGGCACGCCGCCGCTGGCGCTCCGCTTCCTGCTCCTGCCGGCGCGCGAGCTCCTTCAACTTCTCGGCAAGCGCGTCGATCTTCTGGTCCGCCTGCTGTTGTGAAGCGCGCTGGGTCGTCTCGTACTGGTTCGCCATGCGATCCACTTCGAGCTCGAACAAGTCAGCCAGTTCCTCGGCCATCTTGTCCTGTCCGCCGCCGCCACCTCCCTGCTGGTTCCGGCTCGCGCTGACCTGCAGTTCGTACTCTTCCTCGGCCTTCTGCAGGAACTCGAGCGCGTGCTGCTCCGGCGCGAGCGCCGCCTCGGGGCTCGCCCCCTGCAGCTTGCCTTCGGCCGCCTGCATTTCGGGCAGGCCCTGTTTCAGGAAATCGGTGATCTTCCTGAACCGCTCCGCCTGGTCGCCGACTCGCGTGGCAAAGTTCGTCACGAGCTCGGTCACCTGCTCGCGCAGCCGCTTCTGCATCAACCCGACGACCACGCTGCTCTCGCGCAGACGCTGGGCGGGCATCGTCTTGCGATCGCGCTGGATGTTGAACGTAGCCGCGATGATCTGGCGTTGTTGCTGCGAGA
>QHWT01000060.1 GCA_003222675.1 Acidobacteriota bacterium
GTCGATCCCAAGATGCGGGTCGCGCGCGAAGAGATCTTCGGGCCTGTGGTCTCCGTGATGCGGTGCACGTCGCTCGAAGAGGCGATCGCGATCGGCAATGGTGTCGAGTACGGCCTGTCCGCCTCGATCTACACGCAGGACATCAACCGCGCGTTCACGGGGATGCGCGATCTCTACACCGGCATCTTCTACGTAAATGCACCCACGATCGGCGCCGAGGTCCACCTGCCATTCGGCGGCACGAAGAACACCGGCAACGGCCACCGCGAGGCGGGAATCGCGGCGCTGGATGTCTTTTCGGAATGGAAGTCCATCTACATTGATTTCAGCGGCAAGCTCCAGCGCGCGCAGATAGACGTCGAGCAGATCTAGTCGATGCTGACCGGCGAATCTGAATGCCATTTGTCGTTGTTGACGTGACCACTGGCGTTTGGCATTTTCTACCTCATCCATGCTAAGCTAGTCCTGCTCCATACTTTAAGGGCCCTTTGCGATACCTGTTGCGTGGGATCGTTTATGTCGGCGTTTACGCGCTGCTGGCGGCGGTGTTTCGCAATCATCGGCTTGCGCAGTCGGTGTTCGGCAACGTCGGCCTGCTGATTCCTGCCCTGACGGTCTGCTTCATCGTTGTGCGCCGCCGCTCGGACTGGCGAGGCGCGCAGCGTCTTTTCTGGGACAGTTGCCTGCTCGGCATGGTCTTGTGGTCCGTCGGCCATGTGGGCTGGGCGTTCAGCGATCTCGTGCTGCAACAGGTGTCATGGGTGCAGTGGCACGCACTCTTCAGCCTGTGCGGCGGGCTCGGGCTGCTCGTCGCGTTGCTGGCACGGCCACATCTCGGTCCGCGTGAGAACGCGACCGCTGCCATCGCCGTGAAGCTGGTCAGCTACGGAGTACTGGGAGGCTTCATCTACGCGTACTTCGTGCTCGTGCCGAGCGTCGTGCCGACCGGCGCGCCCGGCGCAGAGAGCATGATGCTGACGCTCGTGCAGATTCAGCGCCTGTTGCTCCTGCTTGGCACAGGGGCAGCCTTTTATATCGCGCGGCGTACGGAATGGGCGTCGACATATCGGCTGCTGTTCATCGGCGCGACTGCCGGCTTCTTCCTCCGCTTTCTCACGAGTCTCGCGATTGCCGGAGGGTCGTATCACAGCGGCTCATTGTTCGATCTCGCGTGGATCATTCCTTACCTGTGCTATGCCTGGGCGGCGCTCGAGGCGCCAGCCTCGCCGCACGACGCCGCGGCGCAGGTGCAGGTGCAGGCGTCGGGCGGCGCACCCTCGGCAGTGTTGTCGGCGATCCCCGTGCTGCTCATCCCGTTGATCGGATACGGGCTGCTGCGCCTGGAACCGCTCGGCGAGCCCGGCGATTCCTTCCGTATCCTGCTGACGACGATGACGACGGTTGTGGGCCTCGGCCTGGTCACACTGCATCTGTCGATGCAGGGAACCGAGCTGCAGCGCACGGACGCGCGTCTCAGGCTGCTGGCCACGGCGACGGAGCAGACTGGCGACCTGATCCTCATCACGAAGGCCGACGGCGGCTTCGAGCACGCGAACGACGCGTGCGTACGCGCGCTCGGCTACTCGCGCCGCGAGCTGTCGGCGCTCTTCCTTCACGATCTGCTGGAGCCAGGGTTCGAACGGATCGTCGAACAGATTCCTGCGGAAGTGCGCGTGAAGGGTGTCTGGCGCGGCACGCTATTGCACCGCCGGCGCGATGGATCCGTGTTTCCCGTTTCGAGCACCGTCGCGGCGTTGAAAGATGCGGAAGGACGGGTGGTGCACTACGTCGCCGTCGAGCGCGACATCGCCGACGAACTGCGGCTGCGGGATCAACTGGTGCACAGTGAACGCTTGTCCGCAGTCGGCGAGCTCGTCGCGGGGGTCGCTCACGAGATCAATAACCCGCTACAGACGATCGTCGGCTGCGTCGAGCTCCTCCTCGAGGAACGGAAAGGGGACGAGGATCAGGTGCGCGACCTGCAGCTCGTGCGGCAGGAAGCGGCGCGCGCCGGCCAGATTGTCCGCAACCTGCTCGCGTTCGTGCGTCGCGGCGCGTCCGATCGCACCAGCACGGATCTGAATCAGATCGTGAAGACGACGGCCGATCTGCGCGAATATCACCTTGCGCACCAAAACATCACGCTTCTCATGGACCTGCACCCCGGGGCCCTTCCCGTGCTGGCAAACCGCGAAGAGATCCAGCAGGTCGTGCTCAACCTGCTGATGAATGCCGAGCAGGCGATCGTCTCGGGCCCGGGCATCGGCACCATACTGGTGAAAACAACGTCGACGGGCACGTCACACACCTTGCAGGTGGCAGACGACGGCCCGGGGATCGGACAGGAGCTCCGCGGCAAGATATTCGAGCCGTTCTTTACGACGAAGGAGGTGGGACAGGGAACCGGCCTGGGCCTCTCGATCTCCCTCGGGATCGCCTCGTCGCACGGCGGGGCGCTCGAGCTGTGCCCCTCGACAGGGTCGGGCCACGCTGCGCGCCTCGAAGGGGCTGAAGGGGCTGATTCGCCGAAAGGCGCATGCTTCAAGCTGACGCTACCGGCGCAGGTGCTCGCGCCGGTGCGCGCGCTGGAGGCCCCCGGCGTTTTCAATGGCGCGGCAAAAGAAGCGCGATTGCGCGCGCTCATCATCGACGACGAGAGCGCCATTCGTGACCTGCTGACGCGGATCCTCGATCGCCGGGGCTTCGCCGTCGCGCAGGCGCCGACGGCAGCGGAAGGACGTCGCCTCATGCAGCAGCGGTTCGATCTCGTCTTGTGCGACGTCAAGCTCGGCGACGGATCGGGGATTGACTGCTACCACTACCTGCGCCACAAAGGCGCGTTATCCTCGACCCGCTTCGTGTTCATTACCGGAGATGCGGGCGCGATCGAGGACATGCCCGACGCCGCGGATGTCTCGGTTCTCGCGAAGCCCTTCACCGCGTCGGACCTGGATCGATTGCTGTCCGGCATGCAGGTCGGTGTGTAGATTTCGGGTGTTCGGATAGCGGGTGCGACTTCAGTACGTCTCACCAACGAGAGCTCTGCGCGCTCCGGGACCTCCGCGTCAGACCGTACGGTAACAGCGGCAACGTACACGAACGTTCTCACGCAGATCAGAGAATTTCAACTCGATTCAGTCAACGTCCGCCGGTCTTCTTTCTTTTCTCAATATCGCTCTTCAGCGCAGGGTTGACCTTGAACCCTGACTTCTCGGCGGCCTTCACTTCCGCCTCCGCCAGCTCGTAGCGCTCTGTGACGAGATACAGCGCCGCAAGGTTGCTGTGCGCTTCGCCGAACGACGGTGTGACCGCGACGGCCGCTTTGTATTCGCGTTCCGCGTCTTCGTAGCGCCCCAGACGAAAGTACGCGCTGCCAAGCGCCATCGAGAGACCCGCGGGCACGCTCTGCGGCGAGTCGTGGTCGCGGCGCGCGCGCCGGTTTTCGAGCAGCTGAATATGGCTGTGAATCCGCTGGGTGGCCGCCGCCAGGTTCTGCGGCGTGCTGGCCTGGCTGGTCCTCTGCAGGTTGCGTTCGGTGTCCTTCAATACGTCGATTTGATCGCGAAGCCGTTGATCGGCGACGACATCCCCCATAGCCTCGGCTGCAGCGTTGTGATTGAACGCCTCGCGGCAATCAACGTACGCCTTCAGCGCATCGGGATACTGCCGCTTGCGCATGAAGGTCTGACCCAGTCCGTACAACGCACCCTCGAAATCCGCCTCGAGGCGGATAGCGCGCTGGAACTCCGCTTCTGCTTCCTCGTAGCGTTCGGATTCGAGCGCGACCATCCCCGTACGGAAATGCGCGAGCGCTTCGATGTGCGATTGCGCCGGTGACGGCTGCGCGACCGCGCTTCGGGCAAACAACAGCAGCAGTGTACCGATCATGAAGGGTTGCATTACCCTGGTCCCTCCGTTCGCGTCAGGGCGAGCGTTCGAAGTGACGTACGATCTCACGCTGAGCTCGCGGAGGACACAGCGCGGCTCCTTCTTAACGGTAATCAATGTAACGCTCTCTGCCAGCACTGCGAGCTCCGCGGGAGTACGTCCGTGGTTCTCACCCCGGTCCAGTGGACTTCAGATATTGGCGCAACTTGGGTTGATTGGGATCGAGCTCCAGCGACCGGCGAAAGCTTTTCTGCGCGGCTGTCTGATCCCCGGCGCACGTTTCCGCGAGGCCGAGCGACGCAAACGCGGCCGGGTTGGCCGGCGCGAGCTCGGTCGCGCGGCGGATATCGACGACCGCTGCCGGGCAGTCGCCCGCTTCGACACGGTAACGTCCTCGGAAGAGCAGGACCTCGGCGTCATCCGGCTTTGCGGCCGCCGCCCGGTTCAGCAGGCGCACGCTGCGATCCATGTCGCCGGCGCGTTGATATCCGATCGCGCGGCCAATCAGGTATCGGCGGCCTTCGGGCAAGTCGTGCGCATACGCGCGGACGAGCAGCGCGTCCGACTTGTCCAGCGCGTTCTGAGCGAAGAGCAGGTCGCTCAAATTCCAGAGGGCAGACGCGAGGTTGGGATCCACGCTGATGGCGGTGTCGAACGCGTCACTTGCCTCCTTCGTCCTGCCCGCGCCTTTGAGCAGCAGCCCTTCGTTGTTGAACGAGCCGGCCGTTCGCGTGCCCGCGGATCGCCCCGTCGCCTCCGCCGCGCCAATGTAGCCGAGCGCGCGCAGCTTTGCGAGCGTGTCCTCGTCCACGCGCGATTGCTCTCCCGATCCGGCGCCCGCCATCGCGGCCATCGGCGTGAAATGTTGACGGTAATCGAACGGCTCGCCGGCAGCGGACGAAGGGGTGCCGGGCAGGGGCGGGCCGAGCACGTCTTTGCCGGGCGGCAGTCCCATGAGCGCCAGCAGCGTCGCCGAGAGTTGCTGCACGCTTCCGTGCCCCGAGTGTCGGTCGCTCGGCGAGACGGGCTGTCCCCAGAGGAGATAAATGCCGTTTTCGGTGTGCCACCGGGCAGCGGTCGCGTTGGCGACGCTCGATAAACCTGCGGGACGTCCCTCGGTCCACGTGAATCCGTGATCGGATCCAAGCATCAGGACGCTACCCGTCGATTGGGCGAGCGCTCGGTACTTCTCCAGGATCCGATCGACATGTGCAAAGTAGTGTGCCGGTACACCGCTGTAGCGCGCGAAATCGTCGGCGCTCACCGAGGATTGCCGCGGAGGAGCATACGGTGCAAACACGTGCCCGATGCTGTCGGTCCCCTGAATGTAGACGACGAGCAAGTCCGGCTTGTGGTCTGCGAGCCACCGCAGCCCCAGATCGCTGTACACCTCCGTTTCGATCAGGATGCGTCGTAGCGCGCTGACCGGGTGCGCGTAAGGATCCGTGATCGCCGCCGCCTCATCGTAGCGCGCTCGGTCGAGCCACGGAAGCATCGCCTTCAGTGACGCGTAATCCCCCGCGGACTGAGCGCGCCGCAGGCCCTCGATCGTCCAGTCTTGAAGGTCCGCGGGATACACCACGTCGGGCGGGGGTGCGGTCTCGCTGTAAAGGAACGTGAAGAGACGATCCGAGATCATGAGGCCGTTGACAGGTTCGGCCGGATACGTCGCCCAGAAACCGAGCGCGCCGACGCGTTTGCCGGCAGCGCTTGCCATGTTCCAGATGGCCGGCACCCGGCGTTCATCGCTGGTGATCGGTTCGCGTTGACGGGTCGCGGGGTTCACGCGTAGAAAGTCGAGAATGCGGTGATCGAGCGGGCTCGTCCCGGTGAGCATTGACGTCCAGACGAGCGGGGAGAGCGGCGGATGCAACGTGGCCAGCGTGCCGCTCGTGCCCTCCCGCACAAGTCTCGCAAGCGTCGGCATCGTCCCATCCTTTATGTACGAATCGAGCAGGGACCAGTCGGCGCCATCGAGACCGATGAAGATGACACGCCGTCCGTCGCGGACGCGCGACACCAGATCCGGGACTGCCTCAGCGCTGAGCGTGGATCGGGCGCGAACCGCTGCAGGACGCGACTGTGAGCCGCGCCACCACCAGAACGCGACACCTGTCGCGAGCGCGATCGCGACGGCAGCGATTGCTGTGCGACGAGTTATCACAGACATTCTGCCTCAAAGAAAAAGGGCCTCGCGATTGCCGCGAGGCCCTTCACCCGTGGCTTCCACCTTCAGGCCGAAGGTGCTTGGAAGCGGAAGCACCTTAGAACGTGAAGCGCACACCCAGCCGGATACTGCGCTGGCCGGTAAACGCGGTGCCCTTCTGCAGGAAATCAGGGTTCGGTGCCGTCGACCGCGGATTGGTCAACGTGCCTGCCGGCGTCAGATTGTTGCCGGTGGTAGCAATACCACCGTCTCCATTGCAGAAGTCCTCAAGGCCTGCGCATGGCAGGTCGCTCGACAGGTTGTAGCGCTGATCGAGCTGAATGATCGTCTGGCGGTCGAAGAGATTGAAGATATCGGCGATCAGGTTCAGGTTCTTCGCACCGCCGAACCGGACGGGATACGCAATGTGCAGATCCGCATCCCAGTCGCTCGGGCCTCTTCCCAGCGAGCCGCGCGGGACGAGGTAGTACTCCCAGTTCTGGTACGCGAACGAGTATCCGTACGCATTGAGCGGCGTCCCCGAATACCAGTGCGTCGCCACGCCGAAGTTCAGCCCGCTCACCGGCCCCTTCGGGACTTCGTACGAGCCGAAGAACTTGAACTGCACGTCGCGGTCGTTGCTCAACTTTCCATCGGCGTTCACGAGGAAGTCCGCGTAGTCGAACGCCGAGTTGATGTTTGGATCGAGCTGACCCGTGGACGCCTGGAACGTGCCGTCGTAGTTGCCTTCGAGCTTCGAGAACACGAGACTCGCGAGCAGCTGGACGTTGTTGCTGAACCGCTTCTGGGTCGTGACCTCGAACGCATTCTCGATGCGCTTCGGCTTCGGCGCCGGCGCGGTGTGAACGAAGTCGTAGAACCCCATCTCTGAGCCGATGCCCTTGCTGGGATTGGCAATGAAGTAATTTCCCTCGGAGGGAATGAGAAAGTCCTCGATGACGCGGCCAAGATTGCGGTGCACGTACTTGGTGCCGAGCACGATCCCGCTCTTCAGTTGATACTCGAAGCCGGCCAGATATTCGTCGATGTACTGCCCTTTCAGCTTGGGATCGACCGCCTCGGTGCTGCCGCCGAGCAGGTTCGAGCGCCGCGGCGCATTCGGGTCAGGAACGGTGTTTGATGCGCTCGGATCGAAGTTGTAGCAGAAACACTGAATCTCGCCGCCGAACGCGCGGATGTTGATATCCATCGGGATGCTCTCGTAGAACCGGCCCCAGTTCGCATACAGCTTGCTGCGGCTGTTCCCGGCGACGTCCCAGACGAACCCGGCGCGCGGCGCCCAGTTGTCCTTCAACTTGAATGCGCTCACGTTATCGCGGTTGCGAACGTTCTGTCCTTCCCAGCGCACGCCGCCGTTGATCGTGAACGTGCTGGTGATCTTCCAGCTGTCCTGCGCGAAGAACGACACGTTGTGCGAGTCCGGTTGGGACGTCAGCGGCAGCGCGATCTGCCACGTAGTGGGATCCGCCCGTACGAAGCCGGGCGCGCGGTCGTTCACGTAATAGCGGTGCCGGTAATAGACGGTCCCGTCCGCCGTTGCGAACTTGTAGATGCGCTGCCCTGCGCCGCCATTGAAGTTGTTGTTGATTGCGCTGATGTGCTCCCAGTCAGCCCCGGCCTTGATGTTCTGAGCGCCCCAGTACTTGGTGATGTCGCCCTTCACGACGTCGCGGGTGAAGTCCTGGTCCTGAAAGAAACCGAAGCCACCGGACGTCGCGACCGGTGTCACCGTGTTGTCGAGCAACTGCGGGACGTCGCGGCCCGCGCCGAAGACGTGGTCCTTTTCCCTATGTCGCGCGGTGAGACCCTGGATGAACACCGTGCTGCCGAACACGCCGTTGTAGCGGCCGACGATGTCGACGCCACCGGTCTTGCGCTGGCCAGTAAATGTGCTCGGCGGCCCGCTGATCAGGAAGATGTTCCCATCGCGCTTGGCGGGATCGCCGTTGACGTTGAAGTTGAACGTGTGCGCCGCTCCCGCGCGTGCCGTGAGCTTCACTGCATACAGGTCGCGATTGGTGGTCAACGGCACCACGTCGTTGACGCCCGGCGATCCAGGCGACGCGATTTCACGGATGACCGTAGTCTCGTCACGTTCGTTGACGCGGTTGTAGGCACCGAAGTACCAGAGGCGATCCTTGAGGATGAACCCGCCCAGCTCCACGCCCGCATCGGCCTGGTGGGCGATGTCTTGAACCTGCGTCGTCCACGCCGGCCGCTTCGAGGCCGTGCTGTTGTTGCTCTGCAGCGCGCCCCCTTCCCCGAACCCGAACAACGAGCCGTGCATCGTGTTTCCGCCGCTCTTGGTCAGCACGTTGACGACGCCGCCGGTCATCCGGCCATATTCGGCGGGGAGGCCGCCCGTCTTCACTTCGACTTCCTGAATGAAATCGTTGTTCAGGGTCTTGCCCTTGTCGCCGAGCTCGACGCCGGTCGTGTTGAGACCATCGATGATGTACTGATTTTCCGCGCTGGATGAACCGTACATGATCGGACCGACCGCATCACTCGTGACGCCGGGCGCCAGGGTTGTCAGCCCGTAGAAGTCGCGGCGCACGGGCAGCCGGTTGAAGAGCTCGGGCGTGACGTTCACGCCCGTGGTTGTCGTCGAAACGTCGACGACCGGAGTCTGCGCCTGCACCTGCACAGTCTCAGTGAGCGAGGCCAGCTGCAGTTTCAGGTCGAGCGTGACGGTGCGGTCGAGGCCGACGTCAACATTCGGCTGCTCCGCCGTCTTGAAACTGGACAACTCGGCTTTCAGCGAATAGCGTCCGGGCGGCAGGCTGAGGAAGCGGTAATTGCCCTGCGCATCCGTGACCTGGACCTGGGTGCCTTGGAGCTGGGGACTCGAGACGGTGACAGTAACGCCGGGGAGGACCGCTCCCTGCGCATCCGAAATCTGCCCTACGATGCGGCCCGTGGTCTGGGCGGATACTGCGGTCGCCGGGGCGAACACACATGCGGCAACGACGAGCACCGCGCCAAGCGGTGTCCTGATAGACCGTAGACACGTATTCAAATCAGCCTCCAACAGAAATGAGCGATTGACGGTTAACTCGTAGCACGCGATGTGCCCGTCACGCTCAACGGCTGATCAGTCCTCCTTTCCTGCCGTTTCACCAAGTTGGCCCATCAGTTCGTCACACAACATGTACCAATTTGGACTGATTGATCCGGAAATCCGGCCTAGCTGCCCGTTTTCAGCTTCTTTTCGATGTCGTCCTTCAGGTCGGGATTCACCTTGAAACCGGCCTTTTCGGCGCTCTTTATCGCTGTACGCGCGTCTGTTGCACGCCCGGTCATGAGGTAGAGCACCGCGAGATTATTGTGTGTCTCACCCGACTCGGGATTCGCCTCGAGAGCCATGTTGTACTCACGTTCCGCATCGGCGAATCGGGCGCTGCGGAAGTAGGCGGCACCGAGTGCGAGCGGCACGAAATAGGGGACCTTGGCGTCGACGCCCAGATCCAGATTGCGAGAGCGCGCCTGCTCGAGTCTATCGATCTGCGCCTGAAGTTCGCGCACCATCAAGCTCTGACTCTGGGTCTGCGATCTGACACCGCCCCTTTGATTCGCCTGATTCAGCGCGGTGCGGAGTTCCAGGATTCGATCATCAATCCGTCGCGTTGCCTCGAATTGATTGGTGAAGCGCTCGCCACCGAACGCTACGTACAGCTCCCGGCATTTGAGGTACGCGTCGATGGCTTTCGGAAAGTCGCGGAGACTCATCTCTGCACGGCCGAGTGAGTAATACGCGAGCGTGAACTTCGGATCGTTGTCGATCGCCTGCTGGAATTCGCGTGCTGCCTCGGCCCACGCTTCCGCACGCATGGCCTCCCAGCCTTTTTTGTAATGTTGATTGGCGCGTTGCGCTTCCGGACTCGCGCTGTTCGGGTTTTGCGCAGTTGCGGTTGAGGGGATCGCCAGCACGGTCAGCAGGACGAGCACGTGAACGCGCATGGATGTGTTCCCGTAAAAAAAGCCCCGCGAGCCGAAGCCCGCGGGGCGTCATTCGAAAACGCGCTCCGGCTTAGAAAGTGAACCTGACGCCGAACCGCGCCTGGATCGGATCCTGATACCGGTTGGCCAGCAGGAACTGCGGATTCAACGTCATTCGTCCCGCAGCGACCGAGGTATTAATCAGCTGATCGAAATCGAGCTGACCCGCATAGAACTGCGCCTCCGTGTAGAAGCCCGGTCCGAGCGGAATCGCGCCGGTGCGCCGGATCGTCGACACCTTGTCGAGCACGGTTCGCTGATTGAACAGGTTCAGCAGGGTCGCGTTGATCTGGATTTCCCGTCCTCCGCCGATCCTGAAGCCATGCTGGACATACAGATCCGACTGCGTCAGGAACGGCGTCCGGCCTTCGCTTCCGCGTCCGCGGTACCGAATCGGGTAGTTGTCCGGCGCGATGATCGGCACCTGCCGCGTGACCGGCGTGCCGCTCAGCGCGTACTGATTCAGACCGATCGACGTACCCCACTTGAATTGGTACAGCGCCTGCGCCTTGATCTGGTGCGTCCGATCGGTATCGAACACTCCGTCAAGCACGACGCCCCTTCCGTCGAACACCATCGAGGGATAATCGTAGTCGCGGGAGTTGTTCGGATTGTCACGGCCGTTCTCGTCGGACGATGACAGGCCCGAATAGTTCCCGGCATCGCGTGTCCAAGCGTAGCTGCCGTAGAACATCCAGCGGTTCGCCAGCCGTTTGGTGAGGGCGAACTCGACGGCGTTGTAGTTCCGTGTCGCCTTCGGCATTGCGATCAACTGCGGATTCGCGCTGAATCCCTGCGGCCTGAAGAGGCTGGTGCCGGTCGAGATATCGAATTGATCGACAAGGCCTTCACCCGGGTTCGCAATGATGTAGGTCTCGGCGCCGGCACCGCACTCCGACGGCGGGCACAAATCGCCGATATCATCGATTGCGCGATCGAGCTGCTTGTGCACGAAGCGGACGCTCGCGGACATTAGATTGCTCAACTGCCGCTCGAAGCCGAACGACAGCTCCTGCGACCGCATTGGCTTCAACGTGCCAGGCTCCTCGACATCCAGACCCGACTTCACTGAGGGTGCACGGAAGTCTACGCTCCCGAGGAAGGTCCCCGGGCACGTCGGCGGGCAGTTCGGTGAATCCCTGAGCGTCTCGAAATTCGGCGTATCGAGCGTGTAGTAGTACGAGATCCATTTCTCTCCGCCGAACGAGCCGCGCGGCATGTTCAGCTTGAAGATGTCGTAGAACACTCCCCAGGAACCGTACACCTTCGTGCGCCCATCGCCGGTGAGGTCGTAAGACGCGCCGACGCGAGGCGCGAACTTGTCCTGCCACCTGAACTTGATGGGATTGGGCGTGACGCTCGGATCGGTCGTGTATGCGGGGACGTTTTCCTCCTCCGTCCTCACGCCGGCGTTGATCGTCAGCTTGTTGCTCACCGACCACGTGTCCTGCACGAACAGACCGTTCACGTTCGACTTCACATTGCCCTGCGTGATGAAACCCTGCTGTGGCGATGGGCCGTTGCCGCGCACCTCGTAGTAGCCAAACGCGCCCGACACAGGAGTCGCCCCGCCGGTGTACGGCACGCCCCACCTGAGACTGATCAAGTTCTGCAGCTCGCCGCTGACGACGTCATTGGCGCGACGATCGAACTGCACACCGCCCTTGATCTGGTGCGAGCTCGAGCCCGTTCTCGCGAACCATGTCGCATCGAGCTGCGCGTAATTGCGGGTCTGCGTATCGTGATCGACGCCGCTGTTGTTTGCGACGTTGTTGAATCCGGCGGGATGCTGGAACTGCTCCGGCACGCCGGCCATGCCGATGTTCGTCGTGCCATCAGCGAACAGGAAGCGGACCACATTGTTGACGTTGAAATCATGGGTGTCCTGGAGGTAGCGTCCGGCGCGCGCGCCGATCACGAGATTCGACGTCAATGTGTAGTCGGCCGTCCCCGAGACGGTCCAGTTCGGGAACTTGGTCCCTTTGGTGTAAACAGTGGACGCTCGGTCGCTGCCCGTCACCGACGCGAGCTGACCGTCGGTCTTCGACCAGCTGTTGTTGTACGCCACGCGTGTGCGGAGCTTGTTGCCGAACTGGTTCGTCACGTTCGCGGTGACGTATTGAACTTCCTGCTTCTGCGTCGTGACGGAAGGAGTCGCGGAGGCGATGCCCGAAGAACCACATCTTGTCGCGGAAGACCGGTCCGCCGACGGAGAAGCCGGGCTCGAAGCGATCGTTCTTGTCCTTCGGATACGTGTGGTATTCGGCCTGTGTCGGTACGCCAAATACGGCGCGCAGCGTCTGATTGTTTTCCCCCGTGACGCGCGAACCCTGATAGAACGTCAGCGCGCTTCCGTGGAACGCGTTCGTGCCGCTCTTCGTGAGCACATTGATGACGCCGCCCGTCGAACCGCCGTACTCCGCTGGATAGCCGGTCGACTTGACCTGCACTTCTTCGACGTAATCCGTGAGCACGTTCTTGCCCGACAGGCCGCCGATGATGTTCGTCGTTTCGATGCCGTCCACGACGTAGCGGTTCTCCGCTGCGGCGGCGCCATCGATCATGATTCCAGCCTGGCCCGCTGGCGCTGATTTGAACTCGTTGTTGACGCCGGGCGCCTGGGTGAGAAGCGAGGTGTAGTCGCGGCCATGCGGCAGCAGCTCGACCTGCTCGGCGCGGATGTTGGTCGACTTGGCGCTCGTCTTGACGTCGACGAGTGGCGATTCCGCCGTGACGGTCACCGCTTCGGTGACGGTGGCGAGTTGCAGGTTGAGGGCACCTTCGCGGGCTTGAATCCCGAGAGCGTCGCCTTCACTTCATACGTGCCAGGCAGCACCGACGGAAATCGGAAATTGCCGCCGGCATCCGCGACCGCCGACAACACGCCGCTGCCCGCGCTGCGAGCTTCCACGGTGGCGCCCGGAAGCACGCCGCCGGACGCGTCTTTGACGATGCCTTGAATAGAGCCGCGCTGTTCCTGCGCCGCCGCTGGCCACGCCAGCAGCACCGCAGCGAGCACCGCCGCCAGTGTACGTAAACGCATTGTCTCCATCCTCCTCATGAACCGAGACCCTGAAGCACGCACAAGCCCGCACAAGAACCGAACGGTAGAAAGGCGCCGAGAGTGAAAGAACCTCGTAGAAGACACGGGACACCAGGAAATCCCGCAGGATAGCCATAAAGCACTCGATGTGCCCAACTCGCCCAACCGCTTATTAGTCCCTAATTGGCCGTAACTCGTCAAGTTTCCAGCGCAGCCCATCATTCCAATCTGGTTTCTTGGATTTCGAATCCGAAAATCCGGGAGGCGCTCACCCGGACGGCCCCGCAGCCGGTCGTCCGTTGATATCATCCGGAGGTTATGGCCCTTCCGGAGGTCGTCATCGTGGGTGCCGCGCGCACCCCTATTGGCCGCTACGGCGGGTCGCTGCGCAGCATCCATCCGGCGGAACTCGGTGCGGTCGCCGCCCGCGCGGCGATCGAGCGCGCCGGGATCACGCCCAACCGGATCGATGACGTGCTGATCGGTCACGGCCGTCAGGCGGGATCGGGACCGAATCCGGCGCGTCAGGTCGGGCGCCGCGCGGGTGTGCCCGAGACCGTCCCCGCGCAGACGATCAATAAGGCGTGCGCGTCCGGCATGCAGACGATCGCCAGCGGCGCGCAGGCGATCATGCTCGGCGAAGTCGACACGGTGCTGGCCGGCGGCATCGAGTCGATGAGCCGCATGCCGTATTTGATCGACTCGGAAGAGGCGCGATGGGGCCACAAGATGGGGAACTTCACGCTGGTTGATTCGATGTATCGCGACGGCTTCACGTGCTCGGTCTGCGGCATGATCATGGGCGAGACGGCGGAAGTTCTCGCACGTGAGTACGGGATCACCCGCGAGCAATCGGATGCCTATGCACTCGAGAGCCAGCGCCGCGCGGAGCGCGCAATCGCCGAAGGGAAGTTCCGGGATGAGATCGCGCCGGTGCCGTTGAACGCCGGGTCTAAAGACCCGGCCTACCTGACGGAGGATGAACATCCGCGCGCGGGAACGACCATCGAGAGCCTGACGAAACTGCCGCTCGTGTTCGGTGAGGTCGATGGCCAGCGCGGCATCATCACTGCGGGATCGTCGTCGGGGATCACCGATGGTGGCGCCGCCGTCGTCTTGATGAACGCGCAGAAAGCGAAAGCGGACGGCGTGAAGCCGCTCGCGCGAATCGTGGGCTGGGCGAGCGCCGGCGTCGATCCACGTCTGATGGGCATCGGGCCGGTCCCCGCGGTGAAGAAGCTGCTGGATCGCACAGGCCTCCGTCTCGAAGACTTCGATCTCGTCGAGTTGAACGAAGCGTTCGCGCCGCAGGTGCTCGCCGTCCTGCGCGATCTGCCAATCCCGATGGACAAGGTGAACGTCAACGGCGGCGCCATTGCCCTCGGCCATCCCATCGGCGCCACCGGCACGCGCATCGTCGTCACGCTGCTGTACGAGATGATGCGCCGCCGCGTGCGGCTTGGTTTGGCGACCCTGTGTGTGAGCGGTGGGATGGGAATGGCGCTGGCGATAGAGAGAGCGTGAGCGCGCGTGCGGGTGACGCCCTGCAGAGTCGCGAATCCAAGCGGCTCGTTGTCTCGCGACATGATCGCGAGCGTAAGCGAGCGCAGGCGTTGGGGGTGGGGCCCCAACGCCATTGATAAATGCTGACATGAAGCTCGCGATCATCCCCGGTGACGGGATAGGCAAAGAGGTCACAGCCGAAGCCTTGAAAGTGCTCACGCGCGTCGGCGAGGTGTTCGGCCGCACGTTCGAGTTCGAGCACCTGCCCTGGGGAGCGGACTATTTTCTCGAGACCGGCGTCACGATGCCGCCAAGCGGCTACGCGATGCTGCGCGACGACTTCGATGCGATCTTCATCGGCGCGCTCGGCGATCCCCGCGTCCCCGACAATCGGCACGCGCGCGAGATCCTGCTCGGGACGCGGTTCGAGCTCGATCTCTACGTCAACTATCGGCCGGTGAAGCTGCTCGACGAGCGGCTGTGTCCGCTTAAAAATCGCGCGCCGAAGGACGTGAACTTTGTCGTGTTCCGCGAGAACACCGAGGGCCTTTACGTCAGCGTCGGCGGGCGCTTCAAGGCTGGAACAGAAGACGAAGTCGCCATCCAGGAGGAGCTGAATACATGGAAAGGCGTGAACCGGATCGTCCGCTACGCCTTCGACTTCGCGGCATGCCGGGGCCTCACGAAGGTGTGCATGGCAGACAAGAGCAACGCGATGCAGCAGGGTCACGCGCTGTGGCAGCGCGTGTTCAAGGACGTCGCGGCGCAATATCCAACCATCCAACCGACGCACTACTACATCGACGCGCTCGCGATGTACATGGTGCTCGACCCCGCGCAGTTCGAGGTCATCGTCACGAACAATCTGTTCGGCGACATCGTCACGGATCTGGGCGCCACGTTCCAGGGTGGCCTCGGGATGGCGGCCTCGGGCAACATCCATCCCGGGAAGACATCGATGTTCGAGCCCGTGCATGGCTCGGCGCCGAAGTTCGCAGGGAAGAACATCGCGAACCCGATCGGCGCGATTTCGTCAGCCGCGCTGATGCTGGAGACGATTGGATTGACGCGGGAAGCCGCGGCCATTGACGCCGCGGTCCTGAAGGCCGTGCGCGACAATCAGGTCACCAGTGATATTGGTGGAAAGCTGGGCACCCGCGAAGCGGGCGATTCCATCGCGAACAGCATTCGCGAACCTTGAACCGTGAACCGTGAACCCTGAACCGTGAACCCTGAACCGTGAACCCTGAACCGTGAACCCTGAACCGTGAACCGTGAACCGTGAACCGATGACCGACATTTACATCCTCGGCGGCGCGCGAACCCCCATGGCGGATTACGCGGGCAAGCTGAAAGATTTCTCCGCGCTGGAGCTCGGCGCGATTGCGGCGCGCGCGGCGATGGAGCGCACGGGCGTCAAGCCGGACGACGTGGACCACGTGGTGTTCGGCAACGTGCTGCAAACCAGCTCTGATGCCGTGTACGGCGCGCGTCACGTCGGGTTGAAGGCAGGCATACCGGTCGAAGTCCCCGCGCTGACGGTGAATCGCCTGTGTGGATCCGGCATCCAGGCGGCCGTCAATGGCGCGCAGATGATCCTTCTCGGCGAAGCCGACATCGTCCTCAGCGGCGGCATGGAGAGCATGAGCCAGGCGCCGCACGTCATTCGCGGGTTGCGAAGCGGCCTGCGGCTCGGACAAGGGCAGCTCGAAGACACGCTCTGGTCAGCTCTGCTCGATACGCATTGCGGCTGCACGATGGCCGGCACGGCCGAGAACTGCGCCGCGAAGTACAACGTCAGCCGCGAGGCGCAGGACTGCTACGCGATCCGCAGCCAGCAGCTCGCCGCCAAGGCCTGGAACGAAGGACGGCTGAAAGAAGAAGTTGTTCCGATCGAGATCAAGTCTCGCAAGGGCGTCGAGGTCTTCGCGCAGGACGACCACATGCGCCCGGATTCCACGATGGAAACGCTTTCGAAGCTGCCGCCTGCGTTCAGCAAGAATGGCTGCGTGACGGCGGGGAATGCGAGCGGGATCGTCGACGGTGGCGCCGCGCTGTTGCTCGCGTCGGGGAAAGGCGCGAAAGAGCACGGCCTGAAGCCTCTCGCGAAGCTGACCGATTGGGCGTACGTCGGCGTCGAGCCGACGCTCATGGGTATGGGCCCCGCGCCCTCGACGCGCAAGGTCCTCGAGAAGGCCGGGCTGTCGTTGAAGGACATCGATCTGATCGAGGTGAACGAGGCATTCGCGGCTCAATACCTCGCCGTCGAGAAGGAGCTCGGGCTCGATCGGGATCGCGTCAACGTCAACGGCGGCGCCATCGCGCTCGGCCACCCCCTCGGCATGACGGGCACGCGTTTGCTGCTCACGCTGACGCTCGAGCTCGGCCGTCGCGGCTTGAAGCGCGGCCTGGCGACCGCGTGCATTGGCGGGGGACAAGGCATCGCGGCGATCGTGGAAACCATCTGACCTGTAGGCCGGTCTTCAGACCCGGCGCGTCCGGCGGACCTAAAGGTCCGCCCTACAAACGACAGAGAGCGACATGCAAATCAAAACCGTGGGCGTATTGGGCTGCGGGCTGATGGGATCCGGTATCGCGCAGGTCTGTGCGGCCTCAGGTTACAAGACGATCGTGCGCGAAGTCGAAGATCCATTCCTGAAAAAGGGGATGGGACGTATCGAGAAGTTCCTCAGTGACGGCGTCGAGAAGGGCAAAGTGACGGCGGATGCGAAGCAGACGACGCTCGGTAGCCTCTCCGGCACGACGAAACTCGAGGACCTGAAAGGCTGCGACTTAATCATCGAGGCGATTATCGAGAACGTCGACGAGAAAGCGAAGGCGTTCGGCGTCCTCGACGGCGTCGTGGGAGAGCGCACGATCTTCTGTTCGAACACCTCGTCATTGTGCATCACCGAGCTCGCGGCGAAGACAAAGCGTCCGGATCGATTTGCCGGCCTGCATTTTTTCAACCCCGTGCCGCTGATGAAGCTCGTCGAGGTGATTCGCGCGCTCACGACGAGCGACGAGACCTATCAGCAGGTCTTTGCGTTCGCGCAGTCGCTGGGGAAGGACCCCATCACCGCGCCGGACAAGCCAGGCTTCATCGTCAACCGCCTGCTCGTGCCGTACCTGCTGGATGCGATCCGCGCATACGAGAACGGTCTCGGCACGCTGGAAGACATCGACAAGGGCATGAAGCTCGGGACGGGGTACCCGATGGGCCCGTTCACGCTGCTCGACTTCGTTGGCCTGGACACGACGTACTACATCGCGAACATCATGTTCGACGAGTATCGGGAACCGGCGTATGCGCCGCCGCCGCTGTTGAAGCGCATGGTGCTTGCGGGACGCCTCGGGAAGAAGTCAGGACAAGGCTTTTACAAGTACTGACGCCTGTGATGCGGAATGCCGATGACCCACAGACCTCACGCTCTTGCTGCCGCGCTTCTGTGGGCCTATTAGCGGCAACAAGATTAGCAACGTATTTGACGCAGGAATCGAAGGCGTCAATGCCGTGACGAATACGACGATCGCCGACAACACCATAACGAACGCCATCATTGCTGGAATCAGTTCCTATCATTGCACCGCCTGGCAGGGGAATACCATGTCGGGCAATCGGGTCTCCCAGAGTCTGTCGGTGATGAAGGCGTACGTTTCCATAGACGTGAACTGTTTTTCATATCCGAATCCTCCGTCCGTCGGATTCTTCAAGGACAACGTGATCGCGAATAATGTCCTAAGGAATGCCCTGGGGGACTCAACATTCGGTCTGTCTCTCTTATTTAACGCCCGAGCGTCGTCCGCGGCTGGCAACCTGCTGCAGGGAAACGACGTCGGCGGCAGTGGGATAGAGCTTCAGCCGATCAGCGGATTCAGTGATGGCGGCGGCAATAGCTGCGGCCCGCAGGGGAACTTCAAATGTTGACCGGCAACAGCGGCGCCCTGAAAGGGGGACACTCACACTTATTCGCGAAAATGGGAATAAGTGTGAGTGTCCCCGTTTTCGGAAAGCGGGACACTCACCGTTAATCGCGAAAGTGGGAATAAGTGTGAGTGTCCCCGTTCGGCCGGTCACCTGCGCAGAGTCTGGAGCAGACGCTCTGCTTTCGACTTGAACTCCCTGTCCTCGGGCGCCCACTGCGGATCCACAGGAACGTCGAGAAGCTTCTGCAGCGTCGCGCGCGCTTCGTCCCTGCGATTCATCGCGACAAGGGTCTCCGCGAGGAAATACAGCGTCGCCGTGCTGTTCGGGTTGTATGTGAGCGCCTTGCGCAGGTGCTCTTCTGACTTCCTGTTGCTCCCGCCGAACAGGCCCGGCACCTTGTTGTACCAGCGCCCGAGGGCGCGATCCGCGGAGCCCTGCTGAAATGCCGGATCGATTGTCAGCACCGTCTCGAGTTCGTCTTTGATCTCGCCGCGATACTTGAGGCCCTGTCGCATGCCAAACGATTCGGCGAGCGCACCCATGTTCGCCGCAAGCCAGAAATGTCCTTCAGGCTTGTTCGGCGAGACAGCAACCGCCGCGCGGCCGGCGGCAATGCCTGCCTCGTAGAGCGCCTTGCGATCCTGATCTGTCGCGTGGCCGCCGAGCCAATATCGCGCGCGCGCCAGCTTCCATGCGGACGCGAAGTCCTTTGGATCCCGCGCGAGGCGATCGGCCCAGATCCTTTCAGCCGCGCGTGCGTTCGCCAGATGCTCGCGACGCGCGTAGAGTTGATCAGGATCTGCCGGCTGAAGCCGGAAGCCGCGTGAATCGGAAACGAACGCCGCTCGGGCTTCTTCCACACCGCAATGCGCGAGATAGAATAAGAGGATGCAGGAGATCATCCGTCAGTTGCTCGTGGAGCTGGGCGAGGACCCCTTGCGCGAAGGGCTGCTCAACACCCCCATGCGCGTCGAGAAGGCGCTCCGTTTCCTCACGAGCGGCTACACCGCCGACGTCGACACCGTACTGAACGACGCGCTGTTCACGGTGGATTATAACGAGATGGTGATCGTCAAAGACATCGACTTCTACAGCCTGTGCGAGCACCACCTGCTGCCGTTCTTCGGCCGTTGTCACATCGCCTATATCCCGCAGGGGAGGGTGATCGGCCTCAGCAAGATCCCGCGGCTCGTGGAAGTCTTCGCGCGGCGGCTGCAGATCCAGGAGCGCATGACAAATCAGATCGCCGAGACCGTCCGCGAGAAGATCCAGCCGCTCGGCGTCGCCGTCGTCTGCGAGGCGACGCACTTGTGCATGTCGATGCGCGGCGTGGAAAAACAGAACTCGTTCGCGCTGACCAGCTCCATGCTCGGCACGTTTCAGTCCGATGCGCGCACGCGCATGGAGTTTTTGGAGCTGATCAAGCGCCCCGTGCTGACAGGATCTCTTGGAGGCGGCGCAAGCCTTCTGTCAGCGACGCCGGTCCCGGCTGCAGGATGTAGCTCGACTTGATTTCATAGATGCGATCGTCGCGGACCGCATTGATCCCGTCCCATCCCGGCCGCTCGACGATCGTCCGCTTCTTCATCGCCTTTCCGCACCACGACGCGACGATCACGTCAGGGTTCCGCTCGACCACCGCCGCGGGATCGACAACACGATCCTTTCCCAGGCGACGGTCGCGCAGCTCCGGAAAAATCGGATTGCCGCCGGCAATCTCGACGAGCTCGTCGACCCAGCAGATGCCGGAAATGACCGGCTCGTCCCATTCCTCGAAGAACACGCGCGGCCGCCGGTCGAGCGCGGCCGAGCGCGCGCGCGCAGTCTCGAGGCCCGCTTCGAGTCTCGCGACGAGCGCATCGCTGGCGTCTCCCCGGCCGACCAGCGCGCCGACGATCCGGATCATCTGGAGGATCTCGGCGACCGTGCGCTGGTTGAACGTGTAGACGGGATACCCGCGGCGAATCAGTTCCGCCGCGATGTCCGCCTGCAGGTCGGAGAAACCGAGCACGAGATCCGGCTTCAGCGCCTCGATCTTGTCGAACCGCGCGTTGATGAACGCGGAGACCTTCGGCTTCTCGCGCGCTTCGGGAGGACGAACGGTGTAGCCGGACACGCCGACGACCCTGTGGCCTTCGCCGAGCAGATACAGCGTCTCGGTGGTTTCTTCGGTGAGACACACGATGCGCGATGGGTATGTGCTCAACTGGCGATGAAAATTATACTTGGACCATGAGTCGCGCTGGTCGTCGATTGGGCCTCCTCGTCATCGTCGTGATCGCTCTGTCAGCGGAGGCGCACGCGCAGAGCCGCCGCGCGCCAGCGAGGAAACCGGCGCCGAAGCCCGCTCCGGTGGCGCGGAAGACGACGACGCCCGAGTCGACGTGCCCGTCGCTGCTCGGTATGGGCGTAAAGACGATCCGGAGTTTCTGCGACGTGCCGGCTGGACGCGATCCGGCGCAGGGCCTGCTCGTCACGTTTCCGCCGCATACCGGACCGCTGACGCTCTCGTTCGATCTGCACGCGCGGCACACCTACTCCGAAGAGCTGACGAAGAGCGGCAAGGGCTACGCGCGGTATCGCGCGATCATCGGCGTGTTGTCGATGAAAGGAGACCTGATCGAACGCGCCGCGGTCGAAGGGGAGTTCCGCAGCGCAACGGATCTGTTCGATCGGATCGGCGGCGGCGCCGGCCCCGCCGGTGTGAAGGCCGTGGCGCCGGTCGGCCACGAAGAGATCTACATCACGATTCCGGCAGGAATCGACCAGGTGAGCCTGCTCGGTGAAACCCTCGATTCAATCACGCCGGCAGGCCACGAGACCGTCATCATGCCAGGGCGGCCCGTCGCCATCGTCAGCAATCTGCTGGTGGAGTACAAGCCGGCGCCGGCGGCGCGCAAGCGGTGACGGCTTCGGGCTTTCAGGCTTCAGGACTCAGGCTTCAGGCTTCGGCGCTCCAGGCCAGAAGTCCGAGGCCCCTGAGGCCGGAAGGCCGGAGCCCGAAGCCTGCTCTCAGTGGACGCCGTCGCGCTCCCAGCTATGCCGCGAGACGATGACCTTCATCTCCAGCAGCTCGATGAGCGAGCGGCAGCGATCGAGCAGGCCGTCGCGCTCGAGGAGGGCTTGTTTCTCGACCGGCTCGAATTCGAGATACTGCGCAAGCGCGTTGACCAGATCTTCGTCCGGCATCGACGACGGCACCTTCGGGTCGCGCTGTCGCTCGGGTTGCGGCACGAGCAGCGCCTCCAGGCGCCGGCGTTCGCCCCGCATCTCGGCGCGGCAGTTCTCCGCCGGCGGCTCGTTGATCGATTCCACTTCGGCGATTCGATACGCGCGGCTGTGGTCTTCGCCCGTCACGCGGAACTTCTCCATGCCTCGCAGCACGATGTTGAAGCGCCCTTCCTGCAGGCGTTCCGCGTGCGTGATGACGCCGGCGCATCCGACGGGATAGACGGGCGGCCGTCCTTCGTAATTCCCCTCCCAGCCGGGACGCAGCAGCACCATCCCGATGATGCGATCCCCTTTCAGCGCGTCCTCCACCATCTGCCGGTACCGCGGCTCGAAGATGTGCAACGGCAGAAAGACATTCGGGAACAGGACGACGTTCGGCAGCGGAAAAATCGGGATGGTCGGCGGCAGCAAATCGCACCTCAGTGAATCGTCCGCGTTTTTTTGTCCATGTAGTCCATGAGCACGTAGCGACCCAGGGTTCGCGGCGTCGTGAAGTACGCCTTGCCGTGGCAGATCTCCGCCACCTTTCGTACGAAGCTGACCAGATCGTAGTCGCGCGCGAGCATGAACGTGTTGATCAGGATCCCCGCCTTGCGGCACGCAGCCACTTCGGCGAACGTCTCGGAGACGATGTACGGATCGAGGCCGAACGCGTTGCGGTAGATGCGACCGTCCGCGCGCGTGAGGGCCGAAGGCTTGCCGTCGGTGATCATCACGATCTGCCGCATGTCCTTCTGCTGCCGTTCGAGGATGCGGCGCGCCAGGCGAAGACCTTCACGCGTGTTCGTGTAGTACGGGCCGACGCGGACGCGGGCGAGCTGCCCCAGCGGAATCTCTTCGGCGGAATCGTGGAAGAGGACGACCTTCAGCGCATCGCCGGGGTACTGCTGCCGGATCAGGTTCGCGAGCGCGAGCGCGACGCGCTTGGCCGGCGTAAAGCGATCCTCGCCATAAAGGATCATGCTGTGGCTGCAGTCGAGCATCAGCACCGTCGCACAGGAGCTCTGATACTCGCCCTGCGCGACCATGAGGTCTTCATAGTCGACGGCGATACCGCCTTGACTTCCGCCTGAAGGCGGAGGCCCCGGGTGTTTGGAGTAATCGTCGAGGCCTTGCTTTCCAATCTCGTGACTTCCGCTCTCGTGGCTTCCGCCTACAGGCGGAACATCCACTCCTTGCAAAAGGGCCTCGCGCCGCATCCGCGACACGGCGTTCAGGATCGTTGCGCTCGCGTCGAGGTTCATCATGTCGCCGAACTCGTAGCGCTTCGGCGCGCCGCTCGCCTCGATGCCCGTTGCCATCTCGCGCGTGTCGTGGCGCCCGAGGCTGCTCTTGCCCAGCGACCCGAGCAGATCGCGCAGCGCACGGTACCCGAGGAAGTCCAGGCTCTTGTCGGTGATCTCGAAGCGGTACTGCTCGGGGTTCCCCATGCCGCCGCCGCCCGGACGCTCGCGCTGCTCACGGTCGCGCGCCATGTCCGGCGGTCCGGTCAGGTAGCCCTGCGCCTGCAGCTTCTCGATGATCTTCTGAATGAGCGCGTCGAGCCGTTCCTCGGCGTCCTCGGCGGTCTGCCAGTCCTTGCCCAGCAGACGCTCCAGCGTTTCGTCGGACAGCATGCCGCCGTTCAGCAGCGCTTCCATGATCGCATCGTGCAGCGACTGCCACGAGTGTCCCGGATCCTCATCGTCGTACGGCACGCCGTACGGATTATCGAAGCCGCTCGACAACAGGAGGTCCGAGAGCTTCGAGAGCAGCTCTTCGAGATCGATCCCGTCGAGATCCTCGCCGGTGAACTTCGAGTAGCGGTAGCGGGCCACGGGTTTACTGGAGAGTTGCCTCGAGTTTCAAAGCGGGCCGCGCCGATGTCGCGGCCCGCAATTCGCATTCGGATGCTTGCGACGATGCCTGCATTGTCAGTTCTTCCGGTCCGCTAGTTGTAGTACTTCTTCTTGTTGCCGAGATTCGGAATCTCGCGCTCGGCCAGCGGATCCTGTGCCATGCGCGGGGCGCGTTTCACCTGCTCGGCGGCCTGGAACTGTCCTTCGTCCGAGCGGCTGATCTTCCGCTGGGCGTACATTCCCTCGAGAACGAAATCGACGCCCGCTGCGAGCATCGGATCCGACGGCTTCTTGCCGAGGCGTGCTTCGCGCGCGAGATCCTGCAGCCCCTGGACCTCCGCGGTACGAGCAAGCAGCTCCGCGGCGGACAAGCTGTCGTCGACGTGCAGCGTGCCGCCGAGATCGAACCATTCCGTCACCTGCCGGAGGTCCGCGGTCGGATACCAGCCGCTGAAGACGTTGCCGACCGACGTGCGAATCAGCTCGCGCGCGACGTTGTCGGCCCCCTTCAATTCCCCTTCGTACTCGAGCTCGAACTTGCCGGTGATCGCGGGGAGTGCGGCGTAGATGTCCGTGACGCGGGGAACCGCCACCGATTCACCGGTCGCGAGCGCGCGCCGCTCGGCGTTCGAGACGACGTTCTCGAGGAGGGAAATGGGAAGCCGCTGGCTGACGCCGGATCGTTTGTCGATCTTCTGATCCTGCCGCGCCTGGAACGCGACCTCCTCGACCACCTCGCGCACGAATTCCGGGACGACCAGTTGAAGCTCCACACCGTCACGCACGGTCCACGCTTCCTGCTGCGTGATCTGCATCGCGTGATGGCGGCTCACCGGGTAATGCGTCCGGATTTCCGATCCGATGCGATCCTTCAGCGGTGTGATGATCTTGCCGCGCGCGGTGTAGTCCTCCGGGTTCGCGCTGAACACCATCAGAAGATCGAGCGGCAGCCGCACGGGGTAGCCCTTGATCTGGACGTCCCCTTCCTGCAGGATGTTGAACAATCCCACCTGGATCTTGCCGGCGAGATCCGGCAGCTCGTTGATGGCGAAGACGCCCCGGTTGGCCCGCGGCACCAGACCGTAATGCATCGTCATCTCGTCGGAGAGCTGCAGGCTCGCGCGCGCCGCCTTGATCGGATCGAGGTCGCCGATCATGTCGGCAATCGTGACGTCGGGGGTCGCGAGCTTCTCGACATAACGCGCGTCGCGCGGCAGCCATTCGATCGGCAGATCGTTTCCCGCCTGTGCGATTCGCTTGCGGCACGCGGCGCAGAGGGGTGCGAGCGGATCGTCATGGATCTCGCAGCCCGGGACGACGGGCAGCGCTTCATCGAGCAGCGATATGAGCGCGCGCAGGATGCGGCTCTTCGCCTGACCGCGCAAGCCGAGCAGGATGAAGTTGTGCCGCGACAGAATCGCATTGACGATCTGCGGCACGACTGACTCGTCGTATCCGACAATCCCGGGAAACAGCGTGTCATTCGCGCGCAGCTTACGGATCAGGTTTTCACGGATTTCAGTTTTTACGGGGCGCCGCGGCACGCGGCCGGCATCGACCTCTTTCCGCAGCGCGCCCAGAGTTCCAGGCTTCGGGAAGGACATACAGTTGATCTTAACAGGGTTCACGGTTCACGGTTCACGGTTCACGGTTCACGGTTCACGGGTTCACGGGTTCACGGGTTCAGTTCAGCGTTCAGGGTTCGGGGTTCGAGGTTCGGGGTTCGGCTTCAGGGTTCGCTGATTCACGGTTCGGGCCCGGATGACCTCGACTGCGATGTCGGGTCGATCGCTGATGATCCCGTCGACGCCCCAGTCGATCAGCCTGTTGACGTCCGACTCGGTATCAACGGTCCAGACCTGCACGGCGATGCCGCAACGGTGCGCATGCTCGACGAAGCGTCGCGAGACGACGCGCGTGGCGCCGGCGAATTCAGGGACTTGGTACGCATCAAACGGTGGACTCGAGACGGGCCACCGGCACCACGATCGATAGAGCGCGAGCCGGGTTTCGTCCCTGGATGAGCCCGTGTGAATGCGTGGCTCGTAGATGCGTGCCGCTCGGAGCACGCGCGTGCCGAAGGAGCCGAGCGAGACGCGATCGATCGTGTCGGCGGCGCGCACTTCGTCGATGGTGCGGTGAGCGAGCGTGGGCTCATTCAGTTTGAGTTCGATGATCATCCAGATATCCCGGTAACGCTGGAGCACTTCTCGAAGCGTGGGAATGCCGAAGCCGGCGCCACGGAACGGCGGCTGGCCCGACCGACCGCGCGGTACAAAGTTGTGCCCCGCGTCCACGCGTGCGAGCTCGGCGGCCGTCAGCGCCGCCACCGGACCGCGATGGTCCGTGGTCCGGTCGAGCGTTGCGTCGTGATGGATGACCACAACGCCGTCGCGCGAGAGGTGCACGTCGAACTCGAGCCCATCCGCGCCGAGGGACAGTCCGTGATCGAATGCCGCGATCGTATTCTCCGGCCGAAGCGCTGCGCCTCCACGGTGCGCGAAGACCTGGGCACGGCCAACGCCGAGCGCCCGATGTGGTCGTGGCATGCATCGAATCTTATCTGCAACGCGAATCGCGGCCTGGTGAACCCTGAACCCTGAACCGTGAACCGTGAACCGTGAACCGTGAACCGTGAACCGTGAACCGTGAACCGTGAACCGTGAACCGTGAACCGGCATGTGCCTTGAGTACCATCCCCGTTTGGCGAAAGGAGGACCGAATGGATTTGCGCAACAAATACGATCATGCGATCCAAACTGCCAAGAAGCTGGGCTTCGACGGATCGGCTCAGCAGGAGGGAGAAAAGCTGAATTTCCGCGGGACCGTGCGTTCCGAGGATGAAAAGAACCAGATTTGGAACGCGCTCAAGACCGTGCCCGACTGGCAGAAGGACATCAACGCCGACATCAAGGTCGCGCCTCAGGCCCAGCCCGTCGGCACAAGCGGCGCGGCAAGCCCCGGGAAAACTTACACGGTGAAGCCTGGCGATACGCTCAGCAAGATCGCCAAGGAGCACTTGGGCGACCCGAACGCCTACAACAAGATCTTCAACGCCAACCGCGATCAGTTGACCGATCCGGACAAGATCAAACCGGGACAGGTGTTGAAGATCCCCTCGTAGGTCGATTGAGTGATTTGGTGACTTCGTGATTTGGTGATTTGGTGATTTCACATCACCAAATCATCGAATCACCAGATCACCAAATCCACTTCACTTTTTCGTCAGTTCCGCCGCGGTCGTGAACTTCGGCTCGATGTCGACCGGCACGCCCGCGAGCTTGTCCAGGACCCTCTGCACCTCCGGCCGCACGACGCCGAGGCGATCGATGAGATCCTTGGCCTTCGCGTAATTTCCCTCTGCCTGCAGCGTCATGATGTCGCGCGTGAGCGACGTCACGGCGTCGCCGATCTTCACGTTGTCGACCGTGAACGTGCCGTCCTGCCGCGGCTTGAACGCGCCCGCGTCGATGAAGTAATTGAGCTGCACGGCGATGCCGCGTCCGTGCGCCTCGTTCACGCCGAAGCGGATCGATCGAAACGCCGAAGCGAGAAACGTCGTGTACATCGTCTTCGCGATCGCCGGTTCGATCTGCTTCCTCTCCGCCAGATAGCGGAGCGCCCAGAGACCGGACACATCGGCCTTGGCCTCTTCGATCGCGCTGTAGGTCTCCTTCAGTTCCTGCCGCACCGTTGTCTGCCGGCCGCTGACGGTGATGTTGTGCGGGCCGAGGCCGTGCATCAGCTCGTGCATCAGAATGTGCGTGAAGAAGGCGTCGAACGAGATCTTCGCCTGGTCCGCCGCGGGCAGCGCGACTTTCGAGATCGGCAGGAGCACGATCTTGAACTTCGCGTCCTGCACGTTCTTCAGCATGACGCGCTTGGTGCCCTTCTCGCGGACGACGCGCTCGTCGTTCGGCAGGTTGAACGCGGCGGTCTGCACGCCCCGATTGGCATCGCCGGCCACGAAGATTTCGTTCACCACCGCAATCGGCGCGAGCGCGCCCAGCTTCGCATTGCGGTACTTCGGATCGATTGGCAGGTTGTCCTCGAGCTCCTGCAGATGGCCGCTGAACGACTGCAGCTTCTTCGTCTCCGTTTCATCACGGACCGTGACGAACGCTTCGAACGCCGCCTTGAAATTGAACCACTCGTCCTCGTAAACCTCGTACGGTCCAATCGTCGGCTCGATTGCCGCATCGAGCTCCATCCAGGCCACGTCGCTCGCGTAATAGTCGTTGCTGAGGAAGGCGTCCGCGCGGGTCGTGAGGAATCTCTTCAGCGTTCCGTCGCTCGTGAGATCGGCGGCCTCGCGCAGCAGCACTGCGGCGCGCGCCAGCTCCCCCTGGTATTCGATGTTGTACGGCACGGCGACGAACGAATCGTCGCTGCGCCGAATGGTCGTGAAAAATCCCGTTGCGGCGGGCTTCGAGTCCCCGGACAGGCCCTCGAGCCACTTCTGCACTTCCTCTTTTGTGGTCGCCGCCGGATAAAAATTCGCCGACTCCGGCTTCGCCGGCGCGCCCGGCACGAACGGGCGATTGTGGTCGAGCCGGTCCCACGGGCCCTTGTTGATCAGGAAGTAGTGCAGGCGCGCCGCCTCGGCGCGCGCGGCGCGCGGCCCCGCGGGCGAGGCGGCCCGGCGCGCGAGATCCTGCAGCATCGCGTCGTTCCCCGCCCACACCTGGCGCAGGAACAAGGCGTCCATGATCCGCGCGGCATCGACCAGACGCGCGAGCGTGTCGCGTTCGTTCTTCGCGAGCGCGGTGACGTCCGCGCCAATCTCCGCAGGCGCGAATCGCGCCGTCATCTTCTGAAGCTCGGCAAGCGTTGGCATCTGGGTATTGTCCTGGGCCACGGCAACGCCGGGCCGGTTGTTGTTGAGCAGGAAGCCACAGAAAAACACTGAACAACACAGCCGCAATATCTGTGTTCTTCGGTGTCCGTCTGTGGCCGTTCTTCGGTATTCGTCTGTGACGGTCCTTCTGTGTTGGTCTGCGGCGGTGGTTGCTGTGGCGCTCATGTAGTTTTGACCTAGAATAAGAGGATTGTAGCCCGACCAGATTCCTCAAGGATTCATCCGCGATGAGACACACCGCTCCACGCGACAACTCCGAGCTTGAAGCTCTCGAACAGCGCGAATGGCGCGAGTCGCTCGACTACGTCATCCAGCAGGGGGACCGTGGCCGCGTGCATCGGCTGCTCTCGACCCTTCGTCATCACGCGCAGACGCAGGGCGTCGCCCTGCCGTTCTCGGCGATCACTGCGTACGTCAACACGATTCGGCCGGAAGACGAGGTGCCGCTCCCGGGCAGCCAGGAGATCGAGCGGCGCATCAAGAGCCTGATCCGGTGGAACGCGATGGCGATGGTGGTGCGTGCGAACCGGGTGTCGGACGGCATCGGCGGTCACATCTCGACCTATGCCTCCGCGGCGACGCTATACGAAGTCGCGTTCAATCACTTTTTCCGCGGCCACGGCGCGAACGGCGAAGGGGACATCATTTATTTCCAGGGGCACGCGTCGCCGGGCATCTACGCTCGCGCTTTTCTGGAAGGACGCCTGTCGGTCGAGCAGCTCGGCAACTTCCGTCATGAGCTCCGTCCCGGCGGTGGCCTCTCATCGTACCCACACCCGTGGCTGATGCCCGAGTTCTGGCAGTACCCGACGGTGTCGATGGGCCTCGGGCCGATCATGTCGATCTACCAGGCGCGCTTCAATCGATACCTGGAAGATCGCGGGCTGAAGAAGCCGTCGGATAACAAGGTCTGGGCGTTCCTTGGCGACGGCGAAACCGACGAACCGGAGACGCTCGGCGCGATCAGCCTCGCCGCACGCGAAAAGCTCGACAACCTGATCTGGGTCATCAACTGCAACCTGCAGCGCCTCGACGGACCCGTGCGCGGCAACGGCCAGATCATCCAGGAGCTCGAAGCGATCTTCCGCGGCGCCGGGTGGAACGTCGTGAAAGTGATCTGGGGCTGCGATTGGGATGCGCTGTTCGCGCGCGATCGCGACGGTCTGCTCACCAAGCGGCTCGGTGAAGTGGTCGATGGCCAGTTCCAGAAGTACGCGGTCGAATCGGGCGCCTACTTCCGCGAGCACTTCTTCGGCGCCGATCCGCGCCTGCTGGAGATGGTCAAGCACCTCTCCGACGATCAATTGAAGCGGCTGCGTCTCGGCGGTCACGATCCGGTGAAGGTCTACAACGCGTATCGGCTCGCAGTCGAGACCAAGGGGCAGCCGACCGTCGTGCTCGCACGCACGATCAAGGGCTACGGGCTCGGCGAGGCGGGTGAAGGCAAGAACATCACCCACCAGCAGAAGAAGATGAACGAGTCGGACCTGCGGACCTTCCGCACGCGCTTCGGGATCCCGATCTCGGACGAGCAGATCGCCGAGGCGCCGTTCTATCGGCCGGCAGACGACAGCCCCGAGATGGACTACATGCGCGAGCGCCGCAAGGCGCTCGGTGGAGCGGTACCGGCCCGGAGCGTCGGCGCGCAGCCACTCAAGGCCTCCTTCGAGGACGTCTTCGAAGAATTTTACAAGGGCACCGAGGGTCGTAAAGCGTCGACGACGATGGTGTTCGTGCGGATGCTGTCGAAGCTGCTGCGCGACAAGGAAATCGGCGACCTCGTGGTGCCGATCGTTCCTGACGAAGCGCGCACGTTCGGCATGGAGGCGCTCTTCCGCGCCGTCGGCATCTACTCGCACATCGGCCAGCGCTACGAGCCCGTCGACATGGACACCCTCCTCTATTACAAGGAAGCCAAGGACGGCCAGATCCTCGAAGAAGGCATCACCGAAGCGGGATCGCTCTCCTCGTTCATCGCCGCGGGGACCGCGTACGCGACGCACGGCGTCAACACGATCCCCTTCTTCATCTATTACTCGATGTTCGGCTTTCAGCGCGTCGGCGATCTGATCTGGGCGGGCGCCGACTCGCGCGTGCGCGGCTTCCTTCTCGGTGGCACCGCCGGACGCACGACGCTGGCGGGCGAAGGGCTACAGCACCAGGACGGCAACAGCCACGTGTATTCGCTGTGTTACCCGAACTGCGTCTCGTACGACCCCGCCTATGCGTACGAGCTCGCCGTCATCATCCAGGACGGCATCCGCAGGATGTATCACGACGGCGAGAGCATCTTCTATTACCTCACCGTGATGAACGAGCAGTACGCGATGCCGGAGATGCCCAAGGATTCCCGCGAAGGAATCCTGAAGGGCATGTATCGCCTCAAGCCCGCAGCGGACGCAAAGGCGAAGCTGCGCGCGCAGTTGTTCGGCAGCGGCGCGATCCTGAATGAAGTCGTCGCCGCGCAGGAGATTCTCGCGAAGTACGGTGTCGCGGCGGACGTCTGGAGCGTCACGAGCTACCAGGAGCTCTATCGCGAGGGTCACGCGTGCGAGCGCTGGAACATGCTCCATCCAGGCGAGAAGCCGCGCGTGCCCTATGTCACCCAATGCCTTTCCGATGCCCCAGGCGTGTTCATTGCGGCGTCAGATTATTTGAGGGTGCTGCCCGATTCGATCGATCGCTGGATGCCGCGGCGCATTCGCTCCCTCGGCACCGACGGCTTCGGTCGCAGCGAGGATCGCCAGGCCCTGCGCAATTTCTTCGAGGTCGACGCGAAGTTCGTCGCTGTCGCGGCGCTCGCCGAGCTGCTCAAGGAAGGGCAGATCGACGCCAAGGTTGTGCAGAAGGCGATCAAGGATCTCGGCGTCGACGCGGACAAGAAGGATCCGGCGAAGGCATAACATGCCCACTACCGACTTCAAGCTCCCCGAACTGGGTGAAAACGTCACGGCCGGCGACGTCGTCCGGGTCCTCGTGAAGCCGGGTGACGGCATCGCGAAAGATCAGCCGGTGCTGGAGCTCGAGACGGACAAGGCGACGATCGAAGTGCCGTCGAGCGTCAGCGGCACCGTCAAGGACGTGAAAGTCAAGACCGGCGAGAAGGTGAAGGTCGGTCAGTCGATCCTGACCGTGGATGAAGATGGCGGGGACGCGCCGAAAGCAGAGGCGAAGCCTGGCGGACCCGATGCGCAGCCGGCCGACGCCGTGGCCGAAGGGGGAGTGAGCCAGAAAGCCACGACCGAATCGAAGCCCGCGCGGGCCGAGGCGAAACCGTCAGAGCCTCGAGAAGAAGAAAAAGAAGAAGAAAAGGACGAGGACGAGGACCAGGAAGAAGAACAGGACGAGGACGAGGACCAGGACCAGGAAGAAGACCAGGACCAGGAAGAAGAACAGGAACAGGAGGCAGCTCCGCGACAGAAGCGCGGCGAAGTGGTCGACATCAGCCGCGCGCCGCGCGCGGCACCCGCGGCAACGCCCGCGGCAGCGCCTGAAGCGCCTGCCGGTCCGGCGGCGCCGGCCGCACCGTCCGTGCGCCGGATCGCGCGCGAACTCGGCGTCGACATCCGTCGAGTCCACGGATCGGGGGCGGCAGGAAGAATTACCGTCGACGACGTGCAGGCGTTCGTGCGGGAGGCGATGGCGGGTGATGCTGCGCCCGGCGCGCCGGCGTCGCGACAGCTCCCGGACTTTTCGAAGTGGGGGAAGATCGAGCGCAAGCCGATGAGCAACATCCGGCGCAAGACGTCGGAGCACCTCGGTTACGCGTGGAACGTGATTCCCCACGTCACGCAGCACGACAAGGCGGACATCACCGGCTTCGAAGCGCTGCGCAAGCAGTACGGCGCGCAGGTCGAAAAGAGCGGCGGCAAGCTCACCGTCACGGCAGTTGCGTTGAAGATCCTCGCGGGCGCAATCCGGAAGTCCCCGCAATTCGCCTCATCGATCGATCCATCACGCGGCGAGCTCGTCTACAAGAAATACGCGCACATTGCCGTCGCGGTCGACACCGACCGCGGGCTGCTCGTGCCCGTGATTCGCGATGTGGACGCAAAAGGGATCATCGAGCTCGCCGCGGATCTGGCGAAGGCCTCGGAGAAGGCGCGCGCCGGCAAGCTGTCGTTCGACGAGATGTCGGGCGGCGTCATGACGATCACGAATCTCGGCGGCATCGGCGGCACGTCGTTCACGCCGATCGTAAATTGGCCGGAGGTCGCGATCCTGGGCATCTCGCGCGGCAGCTACGAGCCCGTATTCGACGACACGGAGTTCCGGCCCCGACTGATGCTGCCGCTGTCGCTCTCCTACGATCACCGCGTGATCGACGGTGCGGACGCCGCACGC
The DNA here is from genome assembly GCA_003222675.1 of Acidobacteriota bacterium. Taxonomy (GTDB): domain Bacteria; phylum Acidobacteriota; class Vicinamibacteria; order Vicinamibacterales; family 2-12-FULL-66-21; genus QHWT01. The sequence goes on from QHWT01000060.1 coordinate 32,800, forward strand.
TTCCTGCGCTGGGTCGCCGAAGCGTTCGAGCAGCCGTTCGTGTTGGCGCTGTAACGTGCCGGTCTCGACACAGGTTGCTGTCATTGGCGCCGGCCCCGGCGGATACGCAGCCGCATTCTACGCGGCGGATCGTGGACTCAAAGTCGCTCTCGTCGATCCAGAGGCCAATCCCGGGGGCGTGTGCCTGTACCGCGGGTGTATCCCGTCGAAGGCACTCTTGCACGTCGCGGACGTCATCAACGAGTCGCAGCACGCCAAGGACTTCGGCCTCACGTTTGAGCCCCCCAGAATCGACCTCGACAAACTACGCTCCTTCAAGAACGGCGTCGTCTCGCAGCTGACGGGCGGCACGGGGCAGATCGCGAAGCTGCGCAAAATCGAGTACGTCCAGGGACGTGCAGGATTCCGCGATGCGCGCACGCTCGACATCCAGCGGGAGGGCGGCGGCAGGGACACGCTGTCGTTCGAGCACGCGATCGTCGCCACCGGCTCCCGGCCCTCGAAGATTCCGGGGCTCTCGATCGACAGTCCGCGCGTGATGGATTCGACCGGCGCACTCGATCTGCCTGACGTTCCGAAGTCGTTGCTCGTCGTCGGCGGCGGATATATCGGTCTCGAGCTCGGAAGCGTGTACGCCGCGCTCGGCAGCCGCGTCACCGTCGTCGAGATGACCGGCGGCCTGCTGCCCGGCGCGGATCGCGATCTCGTGAACATCCTTGCAAAGAGAATCGAGAAGATTTGCGAAGCAGTCCTGCTGAACACGAAGGTCGTCGGAATCAAGGCGGCTAAGGAGGCCGTCACCGTCGCCTTTGACCCTTCGACAAGCGCAGGGCAGGCCGAGGTGCCGAAGCAGAAGTCGTTCGATCGCGTGCTGATCTCGATCGGACGCCGGCCGAACTCCCAGGTTCCCGGTCTCGATCGCACGAAAGTCCAGGTGGACAAGCGCGGCTTCATCGTTGTCGACGAGAGCCGGCGCACGGCGGAGCCCACGATCTATGCAATCGGAGATGTCGTCGGCGAGCCGATGCTCGCCCACAAGGCGTCCCACGAAGGGCGCACCGCGGTCGATGCGATTGCCGGCGATCGGCACGTCGCGTTTGAACCGCTCGCCATTCCGGCGGTGGTGTTCACCGATCCGGAGATCGCGTGGTGCGGGTTGACGGAGACCGACGCGGAGAAGCAGGGCCGCAAGGTCAGCATCGCGCGCTTTCCATGGGCGGCGTCTGGTCGTGCGATCACGCTCGGCCGCACCGACGGCGTCACGAAGCTCGTGCTACACCCGGAGAGCGGGCGTGTCCTCGGCGTGGGGATCTGCGGTTCCGGCGCCGGCGAGTTGATCTCGGAAGGTGTGCTCGCCGTCGAAATGGGCGCGAATGCGAAAGATGTCGCCCTCACGATTCACCCCCATCCCACCTTATCCGAGACGGTGATGGAGGCGGCCGAGGTCTTCTTCGGTCACGCGACGCACGTTTATCGGCCTAAACGGGCCTAGCTGCGGTGACCAGTTGCCAGTTGCCGGTCTCCAGTCTCAGTTCCCAGTTTCCCGTTTCCAGTTTCCAGTTTCCAGTTTCTTGAACTGCCTACTGGTAACTGGTAACTGGTAACTGGTAACTGGCAACTGGTAACTGGCTACTGGCAACTGCCTACTTTCTCTCTTCACACGACTCCGCCAGCTTCGAGATTTTCTCCACCGCGATTTTCGGCGCGTTGCCGTTGGCATTGGCCCCCAGCGGCGCGGCCGTCGTCGGCGGCATGGCGCGATCCGGGTTCGCCGACGCGTCGCGCGAGGACTGCTTGACCTTGTCGTGGTCGCTCGTGGCTTCCTTGTTCGGCAGGTTCGGCAGCACCCGGCCCGAGGTGCCGAGCGTGTTCTCCCCGCGGTCGATCACCTCGCCTGTGATCGATACGCGTTGTCCGACGTAGTTCTTCAGGTCTTCTCCGCCTGGCGAGATCCGCACCCAGGATCCCGCTGCGACCAGAGGTCCGTGCGCCATTGTTTCCTGTCCCTGCGGCTGCGTTTCCGGCTCAGGCATGGTCACGCGCGCGAGGACGTATTCCCGGCCCGGCGTCCCCGGTGCGCCCTGGAGGCACCCTTCCACTCTGACCATTTCGTTCTTTCCACGTTCGCCTCCGCCCTGGACCTTTCGTTCGTTGTCGACCGGATTGTTGCGGCCTGAACATGCGACGGCCAGCGCCGCGATGAGTATCGCGATGCACGCGTGAGCGGCTCGGTGTGACCTTCGATGCGTCATCTCATTCCCCCGATCGGAATCCTGCAAGATTCGCAGCCTCAGCCGTTGATGCCGGGTCTGAAGACCCGGCGTGCGAGACGATTCGGCGGCCGCTCCGGATCCTTAGTGTAGGCCGGGTCTTTAGACCCGGCTGCGATTGATCTCGCGACGCGCGAGACGGAAGACCGATGCGAGCATCGACGCTGTCAGCTTGCCGGTGTTCGTGTTTTGACGGCTGGGGTGATATGAGCCAATCACGGTGAGGCTGCTGGTCCGGTAGATCGTGCCATGGCCGAAGAGCGGACGCGGGCGCACGACCACGCCGCCCGAAGCGAGCAAACGCCACGCAGCCTCGAAAGCAATCCTGCCGAGGCAGAGGATCGCGCGCAGGTGCGGAAGCGACGCCACTTCCGCGACGAGGTGAGAGTGACACGCGGCGATCTCGACGGGCGACGGCTTGTTGTCGGGTGGCGCGCAGCGAACCGCGGCCGCGATATACGCGTCCGAGAGTGTCAGCCCATCGTCGGCGCGTCGCGACGTGGTGAGGTTCGCGAAGCCCGAAGCGTGCATCGCCGTCATCAGGAAATCGCCCGAGCCGTCGCCGGTAAAGGCCCGTCCGGTGCGATTCGCCCCGTGCGCGGCGGGAGCGAGGCCGAGCACCAGCAGCCGCGCGTTCGGATCGCCGAAACCCGGGACCGGCCGGCCCCAATAGATCTCATCACGATGCGCTGACTTCTTCTCGCGCGCGATCCGCTCGCAATACGTGCGCAGCCGCGAACATTTCGTGCACGCGACGATGTCGCGGCGAACGAGATCGAGGCGGTTCAAATCAGCGTGACGCTTCGTACGATTGGGTTTGTTCGTGCGCATGGTACGAGCTGCGCACGAGCGGACCGGATTCAACGTGCCCGAAGCCAAGATCCAGGCCGATCCGTTTGAGCTCGGCGAATTCCGACGGCGTGTAGTAGCGCGTCATCGGCAGATTCGCGGGCGAGGGACGGAGGTATTGGCCGATAGTCACAATCTCGCAGCCGGCGTCGCGCATGTCGTGGAGGGTCGCGACGACTTCATCCCATTCTTCGCCGAGACCCACCATGATTCCCGACTTCGTTGGAATATCCGGCGCGTACTGGCGTGAGCGGCGCAGCACGCCAAGCGCGCGCTCGTAGCGTCCTCCGGGCCGCGCCGTCCGATAGAGACGCGGGACCGTCTCGATGTTGTGGTTCAGCACGTCGGGGCGTGCATCGAGGACGGTGCGCAGCGACGCCTCGCTCCCCTGGAAGTCCGGGATGAGCACTTCGAGCCGGCAGTCGGTGCGTGCGCGCGTCTCGAGAATGGTCCGCGCGAAGTGCGTTGCGCCAAAGTCAGGGAGATCGTCGCGATCGACCGATGTGACGACCACGTAGCTCAATTCGAGCGCGTGAATCGCGCTCGCGACCCTCACGGGCTCGTGCGGATCGGGCGCGTTCGGCGCGCCGTGGACGACGTTGCAGTAACCACAGGAGCGGGTGCACGTGTCGCCCAGAATCATGAACGTGGCGGTGCCGTGGTGCCAGCACTCGCCGATGTTCGGACAGTTGGCCTCCTCACACACGGTGTGCAGGCCAAGCCCGCGCATCAATCCCTTGAGCCGGTGGTAGTTTTCGGACCCGGGTGCGCGCACTTTCAGCCATTCGGGTTTCGGCTGGCGAGGTAGCTCGTCCGCGCGTTTCTTCCGTCCACGAATGAAATTGAGGGGAGCGGTGCTCAACAACTCGATTTTATACTAGCCCGCATGTCTGGACTGTCCATCACCTGGTTCGGGCACGCGACGTTCGTGCTCACGTCACCCGGCGGCAAGCGGATCGTCTTCGATCCCTGGCTCGAGGGGAACCCGAAGGCGCCCTCCGGCGCGAAGATCGACAAGGCCGACGTGATCTGCGTGTCGCATGGACATTCGGATCACACGACCGACGTGGTCCCGATCGCGCGAGCGACCGGCGCGCCCGTCGTCGCGGTCTACGAGCTGGCGAACTACTTCCAGGACAAGGGCCTGAAGAACGTGGTTGGCATGGGAATCGGTGGCACCGTGGAGTTGGCGGGCCTGAAGATCTCGATGACTCTCGCGGTGCACACGAGCAGCGCGACCGAAGACGGTCGCACGATCTATCTCGGCGAGGCGGCAGGCTTCGTCGTGCGCCTCGAGGATCAACGCGCGATTTACTTCGCGGGCGACACGGCGCTGTTCAGCGACATGCGATTGATCCGCGAGTTGTACGCGCCGGAGATCGCGTTTCTGCCGATCGGCGATCACTTCACGATGAATCCCGAGGCGGCGGCGCTCGCGGTCGACATGCTGGGCGTCCGGCAGGTGGTGCCGATGCACTACGGACGTTCCCGCTGCTCACCGGGACGCCCGATCGGCTGAAGAAACTGGTCGACCCGATGGGCGTGGACGTGCTCGTGCTGAAGCCGGGAGAAACGGCGACATAGCACGGCTCATGGCTCATGACTCATGACGCCGGGTCTAAAGACCCGGCCTACCCGTGCAGCCACTTGTAGGGCGGACCTTTAGGTCCGCCGTTCTGAGCCCTGAGCCCTTCTGCTACACTGCGCTGCCGATGACTTCCGATTCGCGATGGATCGACGTCGACAAGTATGTGAACGGTGTACTGGCGGCAGATGATGAGGCGCTGAGCGCCGCCATCCAGGCCAGCGACGCGGCGGGGTTGCCGCCGATCAGCGTCACGCCGCAGCAGGGCAGGTTTCTCTACACGCTGGCGCGCTCGATTCGATCGCGGGCGATCCTCGAGGTTGGTACGCTTGGCGGCTACAGCACGATCTGGCTCGCACGCGCGGTGGAGCGTGGCGGACTCGTGACCACGATCGAGGCGGACGCCAGGCACGCCGAGGTCGCGCGCGCCAACATCACCCGTGCGGGCGTCGAACGCCTCGTCGATCTGAGGATCGGGCGCGCGCAGGATGTGCTGCCGCAACTCGAAGCGGAGCGCGCGGGCCCATTCGATTTCGTGTTCATCGATGCCGACAAGCCGAGCACGACCGACTACTTCAACTGGGCGCTGAAGCTCTCACGCCAGGGCTCGCTGATCTTCGTCGACAACGTCGTCCGCAACGGCGGTCTCGGCGATGCCGCTTCGGCGGATGCGGATGCACAAGGGATGCGGCGCTTCACCGAAGCGCTGGGGCGGGAACGGCGCGTCACCGCGTCGGTGATTCAGACCGTCTGCTCGAAAGGCTACGACGGATTTGCGCTCGCGCTCGTCAACGGCGAGGAGCGACGCGCATGATGGTACACGCGGTCTACTTCTGGCTGAAGGAGGATCTGACGGACCAGCAGCGGCGGATGTTCGAGGAGCATCTCAACGCCCTGGCCAAGATTCCGCACGTCAAGCGCGGCCACGTGGGGCGCCCGGCCGGCACCGAAGCCCGGGACGTGGTCGATCACAGTTTCTCATTCGCGCTGGTCCTCGAGTTCGCCGACGTCGACGCGCACGACGCGTATCAGGAGCACCCCACGCATCACCGCTTCACCTACGAGTGCAAGACGCACTGGCGCAAACTCATGATCTACGATTCTGCGAGCTGAGCCCGGTGCTCCACGATCTGCGCTACGCGTTTCGGACGCTCCGCCGTTCTCCCGGGTTCACCGTCAGCGTCATTCTCGCGCTCGCGCTCGGCATCGGCGCCAACACCGCGGTGTTCTCGATTGTGTATGCGGTTCTCCTGAAGCCGCTCCCGTATGCGGAGCCGGATCGCCTCGTGCGGCTGTACGAGCGCAATCCGGCCCATGGGATCGAGCGGGGTGAAGTGTCGCCCGGCACATTCGTCGACTGGCGCACGCGCAGTCACACGCTCGAGAGCGTCGCCGTTTTCACGTGGAACCGCGCGCTCTGGGCGTTCGGCGATCGATCTGACATCGTCACATTCTCTGCCGTATCGCCCGCGCTGTTCGACGTGCTTGAAGTGACGCCAGTCCTGGGCCGCACCTTCCGCCCTGAAGCCAAGCAGGACCGCCCGTTCGGCGACAGCGGGGAGGTCGTCATCAGTTTCGATCTCTGGCAGCGCCGGTTCAGCGGGAGCCCGTCAGTGCTCGGGCGAACCGTCTCCGTCGAAGGACGATTTCCGTTACAGATCATCGGCGTGATGCCGCGTGGCTTTTCTTTCCCGGAGGGTGTCGACGCATGGGGCAACCTGGCATTCGTGCGTCCGATTGGTACCAACCAGCGCCAGATGCGTTACTACGACGCGGTTGCGCGACTTGCGCCGAACCGAACGATTGCGGACGCACGCACCGAACTTTCCGCGATCTCGGCCCAGTTGGCGGCCGAGCAGCCGCCAAGCAACGCCGGATGGACGGCGCAGATCGAATCGCTCGACGAGGCGACAACGGGCGGGGCGCGCACAGCGCTGCTGGTCTTACTGGGTGCCGCGGGAGGCGTGCTGTTGATCGGCTGCGTCAACGTGGCCAACCTGCTCCTCGCGCGCGCGACGGCGAGACGTCGCGAAATGGCCGTGCGCGTGGCCCTCGGTGCGGGAACGGCGCGCCTTGTCCGGCAATCGTTCACCGAGGTGGTCCTGCTTGCCGCGCTCGGAACGGTCGCAGGCGTTCTCCTGGGCCATTGGCTCACCGCTGTTCTCGTCAGTCTGGCTCCATCCGACATCCCTCGGCTGTCGGGTGTCGGCATGAACCGAACGCTGCTGCTGTTCGCCGCGACGGCTGGACTCGCGAGTGCGGCGTTCATCGCCCTAATGCCCGCGCTACAGGTCAGGCGCGCCGAACAGCATCGCGGGCTGAAGTCTGACGCGCGCGTGTCGACCGATCGTGCCGCGCGCGTGCGTCGGGTGCTGATCGCGGCGGAGATGGCGATCGTTATTCTCCTTCTCACGGGAGCGATGCTGCTCATACGCAGCTTCGTGAAGCTCCGCGGCGTCGATCTTGGCTTCTCTGCGCAGCACGTGCTCGCCGTCGAGATGCGATGGCCGACAGGACGCTTCAACGTGCCGTCGCGGCGTCCCTGGTTCATGGTCCAGCAGCGCGTGAATGGTCTCATCGCAGCGATCGAGAGCGTGCCTGGAGTCGAAGCGGCCGGGCTCGTCACGGATCTGCCGCTTGCGGGAGATGCGAGCGGCGAGACGCTGTGGCGGGCAGATGCGCCTGGCGCGTCCGGCACCAAGCCTCCAGCCTCTGCTGCAGATCAATGGCAGGCGGACCTCAGCGTCGTGACGCCTGGATACTTCAATGCGCTCGGCATTCCGATCGTACGCGGCCGCAACTTCGCCCAGAGCGATCGGCTGACCGAGCAGGAGCTCACAGACTCCGACCTGCCGCGTTCGGGGGTGGCCATTATCAACACGGCGTTCGCGTCGCGTTATTTCCCGAAAGAGGATCCGCTCGGCCATCGGCTCGTCTTGCGCGACGACATCACGTTCGGCGCTTCTCGCACGATCGTGGGGATCGTCGCGGACGTGCGCGGCCGCGCCGTTGGCGAAGAGGGTAGCCCCGCCGTCTACCTCCCGCACGCGGAGCATCCTGACGTGTTCCGGCCGACGGTCGTGGTGCGCTCGACGCTGCCGCCAGACGCGATTGCCGCGGCGATCCGCGAGCGCGTGCGCGTGTTCGATCCGCAGCTGCTGGTGATGCGGATGCGGCCGATGGCGGAGGTTGTGTCGGGCGCATTGGCGCGCCCGCGATTCAATCTGCTCCTTGTTGGAGGATTCGCGCTGCTGGCGTTATCGCTGGGAGCGATCGGCATCTACGCGGTCGTCGCGTTCGTGGTCGCGCAGCGGACGCGCGAGATTGGGGTCCGAATCGCGCTCGGTGCCCGCCGCCGCAACGTGCTGATGCTGGTATTGGGCGAGGGTCTCGCGCCCGTCGTCGCCGGCGCCGTGCTCGGGCTCGGCGCCGCGGCGCTCGCCAGGCGCGCGCTGCGGACGCTGGTGTTCGGCGTCACGCCGCTCGATCCCGTCAGCTTTGCGTTGTCCCCGGTGGTGCTCGTCAGCGTTGCAGCGCTCGCCTGCCTGTTGCCCGCCGTCCGTGCGACCCGCGTGGATCCCATCGTGACGCTTCGCGACGAGTAGGCCGGGTCTTTAGACCCGGCACCTCAGCCGCCCCCACGACCTCGCGCACGTTCTCGATGACCCGATCGATTGTCTGTCCAGACGTATCGACGGTGAAATCCGCGGTCGCATACAGCGGCTGCCGCGCGGCGAGCAGCGCCCGCAGGTCCGCCATCGCCTGCGGATGATCTGCCATCGGCCGCCGATCTCCCTGGCCGACGACCCGATTCCAGTGATCTTCTGGTGACGCGCGCAGCCACACAGTCACCGCCGACCGTCGGAGCAGCGCGAACGTTTCGGCTGCGGCGACGATCCCGCCTCCAGTCGCGAGGACCATCGGCCGGCGCTCCGCGAGCACCTCGACGAGCGTGTCGCGTTCGAGCCGACGGTAGTACTCCTCGCCGTGCAGCGAGAACAATTCTTCCAGCGAGAGATCCGCCGCCTGTTCGATGCAACGATCGAGCTCGATGAAAGGCAGGCGCAGTCGGCGCGCGAGCCGGCGGCCGATCGTCGTCTTGCCCGCTCCGCGCAATCCGAGCAGCGCGATCACCTGGGGCGCCGTGTCCTCGTGGTCGTCGAGCAGATCGGCGGGCGATCGATCGAGCGCCCGCGCGAGGTCGGCCAGACGGCGCACGGAGATGTTGGCGCGCCCCGCTTCGAGCTGCACGAGGAACCGAACCGAGAGGCCGGATCTTTCGGCGAGGTCCCGCCGCGTCCAGTTGCGCGCTGCGCGTCCTTCGCGCACCAAGCGGCCGACGAGCTGCAGGAGCGGTTCGATCGCCACGAAGAGTGCAGTATATCGCACACGACGGCGGTTGACAGGCATTATAGTGCCTTGACACTGCCGGATTTCAGGCGATAGGCTGAAGCGGTTATGGAAGCCGCGACCGGGACTGCAAAGCCCAACGTGTCCTTCGAGACCTCTCCCGAAAAGTACAGGCATTGGAAGCTGGCGTTCGATGGTCCCGTTGCCACCGTGTCGATGGACGTGCAGGAAGACGCGGGCCTCTCGCCGGACTACCGCCTCAAGCTGAACTCCTACGATCTCGGCGTCGACATCGAGCTGGCGGATGCGATTCAGCGAATCCGCTTCGAGCATCCGGAAGTCCGCACCGTCGTCATCACCAGTCTCAAGGAGCGGATTTTCTGCGCCGGGGCGAACATTTTCATGCTGCGCGGATCGACACACGCGTGGAAGGTGAACTTCTGCAAGTACACCAACGAGACGCGGCTGGCGATCGAGGATGCGAGCGAGCACTCGGGCATCAAGTTTCTCGCGGCGCTGAATGGCATCTGTGCGGGAGGAGGTTACGAGCTCGCGCTCGCATGCGACGAGCTTATCCTCGTCGACGACGGCAATTCGGCGGTCAGCCTGCCGGAGACACCGCTGCTCGGGGTCCTGCCCGGGACAGGCGGTCTCACGCGCGTCGTGGACAAGCGCAAGGTCCGTCGCGATCTCGCGGACTTCTTCGGCACGATCGCCGAAGGGATCAAGGGCAAGCGCGCGGTCGAGTGGCGGCTCGTCGACGCCGTCTATCCAACGAGCCAGTTCAGGCAGCGTGTCGCCGATCGCGCAAAGGCCCTGGCGGACCGATCGGATCGACCTTCCGACGCGGCAGGCATCCGATTGAACCCGCTCAACCCGTCAATCGACGAGAACCGCTACAAGTACTCGTTGGTGGATATCGAGATCGATCGCGACAAACGGGTCGCGACACTCACGGTGAGCGGTCCCATAGGGGACGCCCCGGTGTCAGTCGATCAGATCATCGCCGCCGGCGATCAGTTCTGGGCGCTGCGCGCGTTCCGCGAACTGGATGATGCGCTGTTGCGACTGCGGATCAACGAACCGCTGATCGGCACCGTCGTCATCAAGACACGCGGCGACCAGCGAGCGATGCTCGCGATGGACGCGTTCCTGATCGCGCACGCGCAGCACTGGCTGTTGCGCGAGATTATCAACTTCATGAAGCGCACGTTGAAGCGGCTCGATCTCACGTCGCGCAGCTTCTTCGCGCTCATCGAGCCCGGAAGCTGTTTCGCGGGCTCGCTGTTCGAGCTCGCCATTGCCGCGGACCGTTCGTACATGCTCGACGATCCCGAGCAGGAGAACACGATTGCGCTCTCCGGCATGAACGGCGGTCCGCTGAAAATGAGCAACGGCCTGACGCGGCTGGAAACGCGGTTTCTCGCGGACCCGCAAAAGGTGAAGGCCGCGCTGGCCGACGACGGTCCGTTTGATCCGCAGGAAGCGATGGCCGCGGAACTGATCTCGTTCGCTCCCGACGAGCTCGATTGGGACGACGAGGTCCGTCTCGCGATCGAAGGGCGCGCGGCGCTTTCGCCGGATGCCCTTACCGCCATGGAGGCAAACCTCCGCTTCGCAGGGCCGGAGACGATGGAGACGAAGATTTTTGGCCGGCTGACTGCCTGGCAGAACTGGATCTTCATCCGTCCCAACGCGGTGGGTGAGAAGGGGGCGCTGACCGCGTACGGATCGCAGTCGCGGCCTGAGTTTGATTACAACAGAACGTAGTAACCAGTAGCCAGTAACCAGTAGCCAGTAACCAGTAGCCAGTAACCAGTAGCCAGTAACCAGTAACCAGTAACCAGTAACCAGTAGCCAGTTTCCCGTAGCCAGTTGTCAGTGAATAGTAACCGGAAACCGGAAACCGGAAATCGAGACTGGAGACTGGTCACCGAGGTTCTCGATGATCTCCGCCGAAAAAATTCCGAACAATGTGGGTCTGTCGAGCAACAAACGGCTGCAGCGGGCGCTCGAGCACTGGCAGCCGGCTTACATCCAGTGGTGGAAGGAGATGGGACCGCAGGGGTTCCAGGACTATCACCAGGTGTACGTGCGCACGGCGGTGAGCGTGGATCCGTCGGGGTGGGCGCACTTCGAATACGTCAAGCTACCGGAATACCGGTGGGGGATCTTCCTCGCCGATCCCGTCCACGATCGGCGCATCGGCTTCGGCGACTTCATGGGGCAGCCGGTCTGGCACGAAGTCCCCGGGGAGTTTCGCAACCAGCTGCGGCGGTTGATCGTGACGCAAGGAGATACCGAGCCGGCCAGCGTCGAGCAGCAGCGATGGCTGGGGCAGCGTTGCCCATCGCTGTACGACCTGCGCAACCTGTTCCAGGTGAACGTCGAAGAAGGACGTCATCTCTGGGCGATGGTGTACCTGTTGCACTCGTACTTCGGGCGCGATGGGCGCGACGAAGCGGAGGAGCTGCTCGCGCGCCAGAGCGGCAACCGCGACAAGCCGCGCATCCTCGACGCGTTCAACGAGCCGATCGACAACTGGCTCGACTTCTTCATGTTCACGATGTTCACCGATCGCGACGGCAAGTCGCAGCTGCTCTCGCTGTCGGAGAGCTCATTGGATCCGTTGGCGCGCACCACGCGTTTCATGCTCACCGAGGAAGCGCACCACATGTTCGTGGGGGAGACCGGCGTGGCGCGCATCCTCGAGCGCACGTGCCAGCTGATGAAACAGTCCGGCTTTTCAGAAGACGTGCGCTCGGTCGGCGGCATCGATCTGCCAACGATTCAGAAATTCGTCAACCTGTGGTTCAGCCTCAGCCTCGATCTGCACGGCAATGAGATTTCCACGAACGCCGCGTCGTATTTCGCGAATCGAAGACAAGTGGGACGATCACAGCGTCACGGAGGTGATGTACGAGCTCGAGGTGGCGCATGACGGAACGCTCGATCGCCGGCATATCCCGATGCGCACCGCGATGAACGAGGTGCTGCGCGACTGGTATGTCGGCGACTGTCAGGCCGGAGTCACACGGTGGAACAAGCTCATCGAACGGCACGGCATCTCCGATCGCCTGCGGCTGCCCGACCGCAAGTTCAACCGCGGCATCGGGATGTTCTCGTCGCTCCACTTCGATCCGCTGGGTCAGCCGCTCACAGACGATGAGTGGGAGCGCCGCCGGCATGAATGGCTGCCGTCGCCGCAGGATCGCGAGTACCTGCTGAGCATCATGAACGAGCCGGTGTACGAGGCGGGGAAGTTCGCCAACTACATCGCGCCGCCGCAGCGCGGCATCAAGGGGCTTCCGCTCAATTTCGAGTACGTCAGGACGGAGGCGTAGCTGGCAATGCTGAACGCAGATCCCGATTTCAAGTACTGCTTCTGCCTGCATGCGAACGAGACCCTGAGTCGCCTGGAGCAGACGCCAGAGCTCGTGATCGCGGCGCTGAACGGCCACGGGTCGGCGGCGGACTCGAGGTGGCGCTCGCCGCCGACCTTCGCATCGGAAAGAAGGACGCCGGCAAGGTCGGTCTGCCCGAAGTTGCGCTCGGCTTTGTGGTCTTCGTGATGCACCCGTGAGGTCGTGACAAGTGGCCACCGCTGCAATCGAACAGAAGAAACTCTTCATCAACAACGAATGGCGTGACGCCTCGGGCGGAAAGACCATGGAGGTCACCAATCCCGCCACCGAGGAGGTGATCGCGACCGTCGCGTCGGCCGAGAAGGGCGACGTCGATGCGGCGGTACAGGCGGCGCGCGCGGCGCTCGCCGGACCGTGGGGATCACTCTCGGCGCGCGAGCGCGGACGGCTGGTCCGCAGGATCGGCGAGCGGCTGCTCGAGCGCGCCGACGAGATCGCCCGGCTCGAAACGCTGCACAACGGCAAGCCGATTTTCGAGTCACGCCAGATTGAGATTCCCGCGGCCGCCGAATGCTTCGAGTACTACGGCGGCTGGGCGGACAAGGTGATGGGAGAAACGATCCCCGTCAAAGGGAACTATCTCACCTACACGCTTCGCGAACCGATCGGGGTCGTGGCCGCCATCGTTCCCTGGAATTTCCCGCTGCTGCTGACGGCATGGAAGGTCGCGCCGGCGCTGGCCTGTGGCAACACCATCGTGATCAAACCCGCCAGCCAGACGCCGTTGACGGCAATCGCGCTCGCGGAGGTCGCCGCCGAAGTCGGCCTGCCGCCCGGCGTGCTCAACGTGATCACGGGTCCCGGCTCGAGCGTCGGCCAGGCAATCGTCGAGCATCCGGGCATTGACAAGATCGCGTTCACTGGCGATACGGCCACTGGCAAGTCGATCATGCGCTCCGCCGCCGATACACTCAAGAAGATCACGCTGGAGCTCGGCGGCAAGTCTCCGAACATCATCTTTCCCGATGCAGACCTCGACGCGGCGCTTCGCGGCGCAACGACCGGGATCTTCTACGGCAAGGGTGAAGTGTGCGCCGCCGGATCGCGGCTGCTCGTCGATCGATCGATCAAGGATCAGTTCATGGAGAAGCTGGCCGCGCGCACGAAGAAGATGGTAGCGGGCGATCCGCTGGATCCCAAGACGCGCTACGGCGCGCTCGCGTCGAAGAAGCAGCTCGAGACGGTGCAGCGCTACGTGGACACCGCGAAGAAAGAAGGCGCGGCGCTCGTCGCGGGTGGCGCTCGCGCCGACATCGGGACCGGCAAAGGCTACTTCTTCCAGCCGACGGTGTTCGATAAGGTCACCCCGGAGATGACCATCGCGCGGGAGGAGATCTTCGGCCCGGTGCTCGCGACGATCGACTTCGCCGATCTCGACGAAGCGATTGCGCGGGCCAACAGCACGCAGTACGGCCTCGCCGCCGCGGTCTGGACGAGAGACATCAAGAAGGCCCACTACGTCGCGCGCAAGCTGCAGGCGGGCACCGTCTGGATCAACACCTACAACATCTACGACACCGCCGCGCCGTTCGGCGGCTACAAGGCCAGCGGGTTCGGCCGCGAAATGAGCGCGCACGCGCTCGAGCACTACACGCAGGTGAAGAGCGTGTGGGTGGATCTGAATATGTAACCTGACGGGATGCGGGGTGCGGGACGCGGGGTACGGGGTGCGGGGCGCGGGATGCGGCACGCGAAATCGCGGGCGATTTGGGCAGCGATCTTGGCACCCTGGATTCCGCACCCCGCACCCCGCACCCCCGCACCCCGCACCCCGCACCCCGATATGATCGATGTCTTGTATTGGCGCCGCGAGTTTCCGATCCTCGACACCTGCACCTACCTGGTGAGCCATTCACTGGGCGCGATGCCACGTCGCACGGCGGACTATCTGCGCGACTACGCCGACACGTGGTCGACACGCGGCGTGCGGGCGTGGCATGAGGGCTGGTGGGAGATCGGCCGCGAGACGGGCAACCTGCTCGCGCCGATTCTCGGCGTCAAGCCGAACACGATCTCCATGCACCAGAACGTGACGGTCGCCCAGGCGATCATCGCGTCCTGCTTCCGCTACGACGCGCCGCGGCGGAAGATCGTCATGACGGATCTCGAGTTCCCGTCGAACCATTATCTGTTCGAAGGCTTCCGCCGCTATGGCGCGGAGATCGTCTACGTGCCGTCGCCGGACGCAGTGCGGATCGATCTCGAACGGCTCATCGACGCCATCGACGAGCGCACGGTGCTGGTCCCGCTCTCGCTCGTGCTGTTCAAGAGCGCGTTCATCACAGACGTCCGCGCGGTGATCGAGAAGGCGCATCGCGTCGGCGCGCACGTCAGCGTCGACGCCTACCAGGCGGCGGGCACCGTGCCGATGGCCCTCGATTCCTGCAACGCCGACTTCGCCGTTGGTGGATCGGTGAAGTGGCTGTGCGGCGGCCCTGGCGCCGGATATCTTTACGTGCGGCCTGATCTCGCCGCCACGCTCCAGCCTGGATTCATCGGGTGGGCGGCGCACGAAGCACCGTTTGCGTTCGCCACGGGACCCGCGCGCCTCGCCGGAAACCCCGAGCGATTTCAGAGCGGCACGCCGAACGTGCCGGCGCTCTACGCCGCCCGCGCGGGTTATGAAATCGTTGGGCAGATCGGCGTCGAGGCCATTCGCCGCCGATCCGTCGCGCTGACGCGGCGGCTGATCGAGACCGCGCAGGCGGCTGGCTTCCGGCTGAACACGCCGCTCGCCGATCACGAACGCGGCGGATCCGTCATTGTCGACGTGCCCGACGGCGAGGCGGTCGCCGACGAATTGCTGCGGCGCAACGTGATCATCGATTATCGTCCCGGCGCCGGCATCCGCATGGCGCCGCACTTCTACAACACCGAGGACGAGATCGATCACGCCATGCGCGTGCTGGTGGACATCGTGCAATCGAGGAATCCGAAGAAAAACGAAGCAGTCGAAAGAGCGCCTTAACCTGGTCGAAGGAGTGCCTTCATGTCAGAGTGCCCCTGCGATACTGCAAGGTGCTCCTTCGATACTTCGACATACTTCGAGTCCTTCGATTGCAAAAGACATGACTCACATTCGAAGAATCGCGGTGCTCGGGGCCGGGACCATGGGGCATGGCATCGCGCACGCGGCGATGACGGGCGGGTTCGAGACCTTCATGTACGACGTGTCGGACGAGGCCGTTGCGAGGGGAAGCGCGACGATCGAGCAGATCGTGCGGAAAGGAGTGGAGCTCGGGAAGGTTGGCGCGACAGACGCGGATGCCATCCTCGCGCGCCTGACGGCCGGCACGCGGCTCGACGAGGCGCTGCGCGACGTCGATTTCGTGATCGAGGCAGCGCCCGAACAGATCGACGTCAAGCTCGCGTTATTCGCCGGGATCGAGCGCCTCGCGCCAGCTTCCGCGGTGATCGCGTCGAACACATCCGCTTTGAGCATCACCGAGCTGGCAGGGTCGCTCGCGGATCCATCACGCGTGGCCGGAATGCATTTCTTCAATCCCGTCCACAAGATGAAGTTGATTGAGATCGTTCAGGCGCTGGAGAGCTCGGCCGCGACGCTCGACGCCGTCCAGGAGGTTTCACGCAGGATGGGGAAGGAAACCGTCCTCGTGCGCGAGTCGCCTGGCTTCATCACGACGCGCGTCAACGCGAGCATCGGCAACGAGGCGTTCTACATGCTGATGGAAGGGGTGGCCTCCGCGCGCGACATCGACAAGGCGCTCAAGCTCGGACTCAATCATCCGATGGGACCGTTCGAGCTCGTCGATCTCGTCGGACTCGACACGCGCCTCAGCATTCTCGAGTACCTCCACCGAAGCCTCGGCGAGAAGTACCGCCCGTGTCCGCTGCTCGCGCAGTACGTGAAGGCCGGCCGGCTCGGGCGCAAAGTCGGCAAGGGCGTCTACGAGTACTAGCCGCAGATTAGCTGCGTCAAAAGGTTCTTGGCCTATCAGATTCCACAGCTATTGATGCGGCTGGTTGACTCCGCAGGCGGTTACGTGGCGAGTCAGCGAGTGACGGCCAGGACAATCAGCAGGGCAGCGCCGGCGAGCGCCGCGAATGCCGCCAGCAAAACGAGCAGACACCCCTTCCCGAGTCCTACAGTCGTTCGATTGTAAACGCGGTTGTATGCGGCCTTCTTTGGATTGGTGAGCCAGCCATAGCCGCGAGGCGCCTTGACCCCGAGATTGTGGCGCACGACCCGCTTCCATGAGGTGCGGGCGGCAATGCGCTTGCGCAGCGAAGGCCGACGAAAGCCGAACTTCATCGCTCCTGTCCGAACTCCGGCGGCACAGCGTTGATCGGCCGGATCTCGATGTCGCGATAGAAAATCTCTGCCCCCTCCGACTGAAGGATGATCGGGCCGGAGGTGACGATGGTAGGCGTGTCGCCGTTGATGCGCGTCGGGCTGTGAAGGCGCATCACGACCTTGCCGTTCACGATGTGAATGCTCTCGTCGCGCAGGCAGATCAGTTCGACCGTGTTCCACTCGCCGGTCGGCTTTTCGTTGTCCGGCTGCTTGATGCATCGCCCGGGCGATCCCTGGCTTTGCGAGAAGAAGGTCCACTCGCCGGCGGGATCGTAGTCGTACAACGCCGGCTGCGTGCCGGCGCGCCGCTTCGCGCGAACCGCGATAGCGGATCCGACAGCGTACAAATCGCCGACATCATGCTCCTGGATCTGCAGCTCGATCGAGCGCGCCCAGGTGCGTCCTTCTGCGCCTGGCTCGGCGTGCACGTGGTAGAGCAGTCCGCTGTCACGCGGGACGCCGGGCTGGTCGCGCGGCGGCCACCTCTTTGCCCCCCATTTGAATTGCAGCCGCAGGTGGTAGTCCTTGAAGGAGGCCTTGGTGCGCAATTCGCCGAAGACCTCGCCGGAGATTCGGATCGCGGGCCGGCCGTCGGTATCTGCGACAACCGTGAAGACTTTGAGCGGGTCGCGACCCGATCCGATCGGGTCCACATACTTGCCGTCCGCGTCGCGCGTCAGACCTGGCAGCTCGGAACCCGGTTCCGGCTGTCGCATCCACGTCGTCCAGCCATCGAGATTCCTGCCGTTCCAGAGCGGCCTCCAGCCGCGCTCGGCGTGAATCGTGAAGCCGGCGAGGAAGAGGCCGAGGATGATTGAAAATCGACGTCGCATGACAGATGAGGGCGCTATCCTAACACCGCGTGTGCAGCCACCCGTACAAAGTCGCTTGCATCGCCGAGCCGCGGCGTTGAACACTGAAGTCCGCATGAACCTGTTTCCGGGAGCCGACAGATGCTGCGCGTCCTTGTGCTGTCCCTCGCGTTCACGGCATTCACTGTCCAGGAGCGACTTCACGGCTCCGGCCCGTTGCGCCTGCGTTATGGCGTGGCCGCGTTCGGCGCGGTAAATCCGCTGCAGTCGATCGAGACGCTGCGCTCGCTCGGCTTCGACTACGCCGAGCCGGCGCTTTCACAGACGCTCGCGCTCGATCCTCAGGCGCTCGCGTCAGCCCGCGCAAAGACAGCGGAGACCGGCGTTCACGTCGAGACGATGAACTGGTTCCTGCCGGGGACCGACATCAAGCTGACAGGGCCCGACACCGACCCGGCGAAAATCCGCGCGTACGTCGAAAAGGCTCTCGCCCTCGCGGAAAGCTTCGGCGCAAAGGTCATCGTATTCGGCAGCCCCGGCGCTCGCACCGTCCCCGATGGCTTTCCGCGAGAGAAGGCCTGGGCGCAGCTGAAGGATTTCCTGCAGACGTGCGGCGACGTGATCCAGTCGCGCGGCTACGGCATGGTGATCGGCATCGAGGCGTTGCGCAAGCCGGAGACGAACATCGTCAATTCCGTCGCGGAGGCGCTGAAGCTCGCAAGAGAGGTAAACCATCCGAAGATCCGCATCATCGTCGACTTCTATCACCTGACGTTCGAACATGAGGACCCAGCCGTGATCCTCGACGCGGGTGACATGATCGTTCACCTCCAGATCGCCGATCCCCGTGAGCGGAGGTTCCCAACGAGCGACGCGGGCGAGCCGCGCTATGCCGCGTTCTTCAAGAACCTGCGCGCGATCGGGTATCGCGGACGAATCAGCATCGAGGCGAATTCCAGCGACGTCGAGACGGACGCCCGCGCGTCGCTGGCTTTTCTCAAAGAGATGGCCGACAAGTACGGCCGTTAATGACTTCTGCCTGATTCCACCCGAGGCCGCAGAGCTCATCGCAACCTCGCTCAGCCAGCCCGACCCGATAGTACGATCATCGTCGTTGACATACGACAGATGTCGTAGTAATACCTGAGAGATGACTTCGCCGCCCCCCACCGACGCCGAACTGGAAATCCTCCGCATCATCTGGACACGCGGTCCCTCGACGGTGCGAGAAGTACACGAACGCATCAGCGACATGAAAACCGTCGGCTACACCACGGTCCTCAAGCAGATGCAGGTGATGCACGGCAAAGGCCTGCTTGCGCGTTCCGATCGCTTTCGATCGCACGTCTATGAGCCGGTTCAGAGCAGGACACAGACTCAGCGGCAGCTGGCCGCCTCAATGCTTCGGCAGGTCTTCGACGGATCGGCGAGGCAGCTTCTTCAGAGCGCGCTTGCGGGGCGCAAGGTGGACCCGCGAGAGCTGAAGCAGATTCGTGAGTTGCTGGACAACTACGAGAGGAAATCGAAATGACGCCGGGACTCGCGTCGCTGGACAACCGCTACCTCGTCCTCGTCGGCTGGACGCTCTTCATGATTCTCTGGGAGACGACCGTTGTAGGCGTGCTGTTCGTGGGCTGGCGGGTGTGGCGCTCTCGCGCATCGGCCGAGCGCCAGCACGACGCCGCCGTCGTGGCGATGATTGCGGCGGTGGTTATCGCGGCGGCAACGCCGGGCATCCTCGCGGCGCTGCCCGTATCGGCATCGCCCTCTGCTACGTCGATGGCCGTGGCTCGCCATATTTCGCCGGAGCCGCCGCGCGCCGACGAGCCTCGCGCCTTTATGGTGGGCGGCGAATCGACGAGCCGCGGGACGAGTGCAGTGCTCGATCACGTCGCCGCCGCTGCGGCGGTCGCCTGGGCGCTTGGCGTGCTGATTTTTGGGGGTCGACTCTTGGGCGGGTGGGTCCTCGCCCGCGCGATTGCCAGACGCGCGGAGCATCTCGCCAATGATTCCGTCAACACAACGGC
This sequence comes from Acidobacteriota bacterium, assembly GCA_003222675.1. Taxonomy (GTDB): domain Bacteria; phylum Acidobacteriota; class Vicinamibacteria; order Vicinamibacterales; family 2-12-FULL-66-21; genus QHWT01. The sequence continues at coordinate 52,433 of QHWT01000060.1, forward strand.
TTTGCGGCTCATCGAGGAGCTGCGCCTCGGCCTCGATATCAGAGTGGTTCAGTCGCCTGAGGTCGACGCGCCGGCCGTCATTGGCTGGCGCCGTCCCACGCTGATTCTGCCGCCAGAGGCCGGCAGTCTGTCGCCGGACATGATTGCCGCGCTGCTCGCTCACGAGTTCGCTCACATCCGGCGCCGCGACTATGTCGCAAACCTCGTCCAGTCATCGATCGAAGTGTTTCTCTTCTTCAGCCCGGCCGTCGTGTGGATATCGCGGCGTATTCGCGAAGCGCGCGAATTCTGCTGCGACGACATCGCCGTCGCGCGATGCAAAGACGCCAGGCACTACGTTCATGCCCTCACCACGCTTGCGGCGCTGGGGACGATGAACACCGCGCGGCCGGCGCTGGGCGCCGCGGGCCCGCGTCTCATCACTCGCGTCCGCCGCCTGCTTCAGGGGGAAGCCATGCCGACATTCAGCTCCGTGCGCCTGGTCGCGCTCGCGGCCGCGTTGATCGTGTTAGTTGCCGCTGGCTCGCGTGTATCGCTCGCGTCAGCGGCCCGCGTTCCGCGCGCAGCACCTGCTGCCGGTGCTCCGCGTCAGGACAAGATCCCATTCGGCTATGCCACCGAGCAGCACGGATCGGGTGTGGTGCTTGAAAAGGTCATCTCGTCAGCGGAAGCACCTGCGCAAAGAGCTACCGTCCGTAATATCAGCTCTGAGCGGATCATCGGATTACGGTTCGTGGCCGCTGTCGAACGCTTCGGCGCCACGCCGCGTTCCGTACGGCTTTTCACTTCCGACGTCATTCCCGCATCGATTGCTTCAGGTCAGTCGCTGGACGTGTCTCCAAACGTCCTGAGTGCTGCCCAGGTGCAAGACGTCGCCGCCGAAACACCGGAGGGCCACCTACAGTTCTTCATTGGATTGCAGTCTGTCCAGTTTGCCAACGGATACCTGTGGAGCATGACTCCAAACCCGGCGGCGCTGACCGGCGAAGACGCACTGAATCTTCAGCACCCCATTTACTCGCGCGATCTGATCACGCGCGACGCCCGTCGGCCGCAAGTGCCCGATGCGGCGTGCCGCGACGAGCAGAACGCCGCGACCTCGCACGGCGGGGTCGTCTCGATCCTGAACGAGCCGGGACGCTTCATGCGGTGCGACAACGGCCGATGGATTGAAACGGCCCTCAAGTAGCAGCATCGACCGCCGATTCCCGCGAGCAGCTAGCGCTTCTTGCGGGATCCCTGGCCGGCGCCCGAGCGCGAGCCCGACCGGCGACGCCCGGAACTGCCGCTGGTCCCCTTCTTCGACCCGGTGCCCGATGCGCCGGCTCGATTCGCGCTCTTCCGGGCGCCGGTGGAACCGCGCCCGGAGGTTTGCCGCTTTCGGCCGCGTGGGGCAGCGGATTTCGATCCTCTGCCTTTCGGCGAGGCCTGTGAACCGCGGGCGCCGCCTGCGGTTCCTTCGACTTCACCGCGGCTCTCCGATGTGGTGCGCGCCTTTTTGGGTGACGCCGTGCCTCGCGCGCGGCCGCCGCGCCCTCCTCCGCCACCACCGGCTGTCTCGTCGCCCGCCTCGCGCTCGGTTCCGGCGTCGCGCTCCGCGTCAGTTTGCGCGTCTCCCGTGTATTCCCTCTGGTCGTTATCTGCCATTCCGGTGCCTCCGCGTCACGCGCCGCAAGTCGCGTTCCTTTTTGTGCGCGCGCGAATGCCGCCGACGTGACACGTGGATCAATGGCAAATGAACCGCGCGGCCGGTGATGGCGCCTCGCCTGGAGCGTGGTGAATGAACGGGCCGGACTATCCTTTCCGGGTTGTGCTAACGGCCGAGCCTTTGGACGCACGTAAGGAGGCTGGAGCATCGATTGTTCGGCGTGTTGGCGAACAGCACGCGCATACCGGGCGAAACGGTCAATGCGTTCGGGCCGGCGCCAGCGCTCGTGATCGCGACCAGATCTCGGATCTCGGACCTCGGCTTACTGGATATTGATCGAGCCATGCAGGCTGCGATTCGAGTCGTCCAGATGGTCGTGGTATCCGCACGTCCCAGCGTTCGCGAATGCGTGCGTCGACCTGCTCTGCCCTGGAGAGAGCGTGGCGAGTCCCGCCTCGATAGACGGGCACGACCCGTGTTGCGGGTGCGGATCCGATGCGATCTCGTGCGAGCGCGAATCGTTGTTGATAAACGTGACGCTCTGGCCGACCGCGACAGTCACGGCCGACGGGTTGACGCCGGCTGACGTGATGGTTACCGTCGCGCCGGTTTGACTGCCGGTGCCGCCGTCACGCGAGATGACCGTGACTCCGCTTCCGGATGGAGCCGAAGGAGAACTGCCGCACGCGAATGAAGAGGCGAGTACGCCGAGTGCAAGGCCGCCGACGATGAAGGCGTGACATGAAGGCTGTTGAAGCATGTATCAGAAAAACTTTCGCGCGATGTTGAACCCGATGAACCACGAGTGCTGGTCGAAATCGATGCCGCCGTTGTGCGCGAGCTGCCCCAGTGTCGTGCCGAAGCCGTTGGAGAAATTCACCTGAAACAGGTGACCGCCGGATCGGACCTCGATGCCAAAGCTCGCCTGCGCCTCGCCCGGCTGGTAGCCCCACAGCCGCGGCGTGATCTCGCCCACCAGGTAGACCACCGGCCTGATGCGGATGCGGCCGCCGAGACCGAGCATGAACGTGTCGTTCTCCGGCGCGTCGCTGGAGGCAGGCCTGGTGTTGATCATGTAGATCGGTTCCGCATACAGCGCGACAACCCCGCCGACCTTGCGGGAAGCCAGCACTCCGAGGGCTGAGGAGAGTTGGTCCCGCATATTGTTCGTCCCTTCGAGCGTGACGATCGCGTCGAGGCCGAGCGGGTGGCCGTCGCGCTGTTGCCAGAAGCTTTGCTGGTCGAAGATCTGGATCGTGCGATCGCTCGTCCTGTGCACGCCGATCTGATTACTGTTGATCAGCCCGTACCGCAGCTCGAGTCCGATCTGCGCACCGGAATCGAATCCGAAGAAATCCGCCACCAGATCGCCGATGTCGCCGCGCCCCAGGGACCGCGTGAACCGGTGCGTCACGCGGAAATCGAGTTTGTGAACGGGCATTCGGAGCGTGACCGGCAGCGCAGCCAGGTTGAAGTCTGGCTGCAGGGGATCCACCCGCGCATTCGGGTCCGCCTGCTCGGGGGGCGGCTGCGGGGCCGCAGGATCCTGCGCGAAGGCGGGCGCAGTCAGCGCCGTGCATGCGAGGAGGCCGGCCAGCACACAGCGGCCCACCATGGCTCTCGAGAAAGTAGTCACGCGGGCCATTATCGCAAACCGGGTGCCCCGGGATAATGACCTCTAAGTGAAATATCCGTGGCACTTACACCGTTTGCCATTACGTCGCGGGTAAGCGCTTACGGTGTCCGAAAGCCAGAAACGGTGACAGTCACAGTTTCCGGTCGTCTGTTATCCGCTTTCGAGAAGAACTGTGAGTGTCCCGGTTCTATTCGATGCGGTGCTTGGCCAGGTAGTAGCTCAGGGCGCGCTGACTGATGCCCATCGTCTCGGCCGCGTCCTTCTTTACCCCAGACGACGTTTCGAGCGCGCGACGGACGGTCTCGCGCTCCGCCCAATCAAGGTTCTGCCGCAGGTTCAGCGATGGTAGTCCCGCGGGCGGGCTCGAGGAGACGCCGAGCAGCCGCACGACTTCGGGACTGATGAGTGAGTTCGGCGAGAGTACGACGGCGCGCTCGACGGTATTCTCCAACTCACGCACGTTGCCGGGCCAGTCTGCCGCCTGAAGCGCCTCGAGTACGTGCGGCTCGATGCCGTCGATGCGCTTCCCGGCGCGCTGCGCGTGCTTCTGGATGAAATGATCGACGAGGACCGGGATGTCGTCGCGCCGTTCGCGCAACGGCGGGATCTGAATCGGGATGACGTTCAGCCGATAATACAGATCTTCCTGGAACCGCCCGTCGGTGACCATCGCGCGCAGATCCCGGTTCGTCGCCGCGATCACGCGCACGTCCACTTTCTGGCTGCGTTCCGATCCGAGCGGCTCGAACTCCCGCTCCTGCAGCACGCGCAGGAGCTTCGCCTGCAGCGACGGCGACATCGTTCCGATCTCGTCGAGAAAGATCGTTCCACCGTCGGCCAGCGCGAACTTGCCCTTCTTGCTCGTTGCGGCGCCGGTGAACGCACCGCGGACGTGGCCAAAGAGCTCGGACTCCAGCAGGTTTTCCGGAATGGCTGCGCAGTTGACCTTGATGAGCGGCATCTCGCGCTGCGCACTGTGATAGTGGATCGCGCGCGCCACCATCTCCTTGCCCGTCCCGGTCTCCCCGGTGATGAGGACGGTGCTCTTCGACTTCGCTACGACCTCCGCCGTCTTGATCACCTCCTGCATGCCGCGACTCCGGCCAACGATGCCGTAATGGTTGAACTCTTCCGCGCGTTCGCTGAGCAGGTAGCGGTGCTGGGTGCGCAGCCGCTGATGATCCAGTGCGCGATTCACCACGACGAGCAGCTCGTCGATGTCGAACGGCTTCTGCAGGTAGTCGAGCGCGCCGAGCTTCATCGCTTCAATCGCGCTTTCGACGGTCGCGTGCGCCGTCATGAGCAGGATCTGCGGGCGGTCGCTCTCCGCGGTGGAGGCGAGGAGCTCGCGAATCAGATCCAGGCCGGTCAGCTCCGGCATGAGGTTGTCGACGAGCAGCACGTCGAAGACGCGGCGTCCGAGCAGGCGTTGCGCCTCGCGCGGGCTCTCCGTTGCGGTCACCTCGTGGCCGTCTTCACGGAGCGCCTGCGCGAGCGCGTTGCGGATCTTCGCTTCATCGTCCACGAGAAGGATGGAGCCGGTGACAGTCATGCGGTAGCTGGGGGCTGCATGGGCAGCTCGATGCGAACCTCCGTGCCGCGATTGCGTTCGCTCGAAACCGTGATGCGGCCGCCGAGTCCCTCGATGATATTCCTCGAGATGGCGAGCCCGATACCCGTGCCCGTACGGCGGGTGGTGAAAAACGGATCGAACACGCGCGGCAAATCTTCCGGGGCGATGCCCATCCCCTTGTCTGTGACGGTGATCGCGACGCGGCGGCTCGTGATCTTGGCGGTGCGCAGCCGGATAGGATCGCCGTCGGCAGGCGTCTCTCGCGAGTCGACCGCCTGGATCGCGTTCCCCACGATGTTGACGAGCGCCAGCCGCAGCCGCTCGGCATCGGTCGTGACGTCGGGAATCGTGGTGTCGAGATCGAGCTTGACCTTCGCGTGGGCCACGCCGGCGTCCGCGGCCCTGACCGCGTCGCGCGCGAGCGCGTTGAGATTGGCCGGCGCGAGATCGAACTTGATCGGCCTCGCGAAATCGAGCACCTCGGCGACGATGCGGTTGAGACGCGCGATCTCCTCGTCGATGTCGTGCGCGACGGCACGCACCTGGTCCGGCTGCACATTTTCGCGCCGCAGCGTGCGGAGGGCGGACTTGATGATCATCAAGGGATTGCGGATCTCGTGCGCGACGACCGTCGAAAGCCGCCCGAGCGAGGACAGCCGCTCGCGCTGCGTCGCCTCGCGCTGGAAACGCTCGATCGAATCCGTCATGGCGTTGAACGTCGTCACCAGCAGGATCGCCGGTCGCCGTCATCTCGCGCATCGTCGACGTGATTGTGCCGAGCGGGCGCGTGACGGTGCGCGCGATCGCGTAGCTCAAAAGCACGGCGATCATGACCGCCATGACGGCGGTGGCGGCCAGCTGCGTGTGGAGCGCGCGAAGGAAGCGCAGCCGCTCGCTCCGCGAGCGGAGCACGATCGCCATCGGCTGCCCGTGAGCCCCGGATGTCGCCAGCGGCTTGCTGACGGCAAGGTACTCGTTGCCGTTGAGCGTGATGGCGTGCGTGCCGGGTCTTTCGAGGAGCGGCACGAGGTTGCTCCACGTGTCGCGCGGCAGGGTCGCTGTTTGAATCGACCCGCCGAGGCCGAAGGCAATCTCGCTGTCCGTGAGCTGTTTGAACCGAAGCGCCTGCCGCTCGTCGAGGCTTGCGCCGACGGTGAGCGTGCCCAGTAGCTCTGGCTGTTGCGGCCCGACGAGAATCGGCACCGACGTCACGAGGAGGATCCCATGCGGTTGCGGCCAGAACGCCGTACCCGCGCCTCGCGTCGCGCCGCCTCGCATCGCCGCCGACAACGCTTCGTCGGGCACCTCGGTCGCGCCGAGGCGCACGAGCACCTGTCCCTGGCGATCCGCGACGGCAAAGAGATCGGCGTTGGCCAGCTGTTCCTGGTAATCCTCCGCGATCGGTTTTACAGTCACGGGATCGCGCGTGTCGACGGCCGCCTTGAGCTTCGGCAGATCCGCGATGAAGCGCGCGTCGCGATTGAAGTTGTCGAACAGGATCGTGCGGTACTCCTCGACGAGCGTGGCCGCCTCCTGCAGCCCCCTCCGCAGCTCTTCCTCCGCCTGCTCCGTCACCGACCGGTTGACGATGTAAATCGCCGCACCGGTAAAGATGACCGCCAGCAGCGTGGTGGCGAAGAAAATCCGATTCGTCAGCGAAGAGAAAACGTTCATCGAATGGTGAAGTCGGCGTCGACGTCGGCCCCCTCCGCAGCAATGGCGATGGCGCGGCGCGGCGCGTCGCCGCGCACCGTCTCGTTCCACACCGTCAGCGTGTATGACCCCGCCGGCACGTTCGGCAGCCGATATCGCCCGTCGTCGTCCGTCACCGTGAAGTAGCGATGCGCAAAGACGAGAATGAACGCGTTCATATGCGAATGAATGTCGCAGAACACGCGGACGATCCCCGGCTGATCGAAGCGCACCGACTTCGACCTGCCTGCGGCGTAGCGGCCGAGATTGAACGGCTTCGCCTTCGACAGTGAGAACACGCTGTGGTACGTCGCATCATCGTTTGGAAAATCCACTGTGGTCCCGGCGATGATCGGCAGCACATGCGGTACGAAGTTCTCGTTCAACTGATCCATGCTGGCGCGCGGCTCCTCGCTGGGATCGAACGCGCCGCGCGGCGCAGTCTCGAGATACACGACGCTGCGACGGCGATCCGGACGGTCGTGCGCGGCGTGCATGCCGAGGGCCGCGACGTCAGGTCGCAGTTCGGTGGTCCCGCTGGTTCGAACGTCAATGCGCCCGCGAATCGTCCCCGTCACCGTGCGCGAGCGCTGCTCGCGCTGCGCGCTCCCGAGCAGCAGCGCCGCGCAGGTGAGGATGGTGAGCGCGTGCATGAGTTTCATCAGAACCAGAACGCAATCTGCCCGGAGACGAATGTGCGCTTGTGAATAAATCCCCCGTCGCGCCAGTTGCGCTGCACCACAGCGCGCACGGTGAGGTTGCGCTGAATGTAGACTCCGCCGCCCGCTTCGACGCGGCCGACCGGCGCATCCCACGTCGTGGGCACACCGCTGAAGACCTTCTCCCCGGAGATGCGCGAAAACCTCAAGCCGTCGAGGCGCGCGGCGGCGAACAGCCGCGGCGTGAAGCGGTAACGTGATTCGACGAACGCGGCAGTCGCGTCGAGCGGACCATGGATGAACGGCGATGACAGGGCGGGAAGCCGCCACCGGCTGCGAATGAACTCTCCGCGGACGAGCCAGTAGTCGCGCGAGTATTCCGCATCGAGACCGAACGCTTCCTGAGGATAGCGCTGGCCCGAGTGGATGACGGAAGAGAGGCTGTCACGCAGCGCGCCATTCAGCCATTCGCCGTGAGCATACGATCCGCCGATCACCAGGCCGACGACCGGCTTCCATCCGACGCGCGCGGAGATCTGGCGTCCATCGTTGTCATCGTCTACACGCGGGTTCGACAGCGTTCCCGACGTGACGGCGGCCGCGGCGTCGATGTGCTTCGTGGCCACACTGGCCTCGATGCCGACGTCCCACTGGTACGCGCTAATGATCGGCACGCCGGGCCCGGATGCGGGCGAACCGACCGGATATCTGGCGAGCCAGCCACGCCCACGCATGACGAGGAGATCGTCGGCGGATGCCGGTATCGCGCTCGGCCGAAGCGATGTCAGGTATTGATAGGCGAGGGGCTGCCCGATCAGCCAGTTGTCGGGACCATACACGTGCCGGGAATACGCACCGAAGACAGGCGGAATGCGGCCGGCCTGCACGTCGAAGGCGTGCGTGGTCCATGGACGGACGCGGACGTACAGGGCATACGGGCGGAATCGTTCCCGGTCTTCAGAGCGGATTTCGGTGAGAAAGGCGAGCCGCCGCGAAGGCCGCCAGGCGCCAGAGAACGACACGCGGAACATCCGCAACGCGTTGTGCTCGTAATCGGTGTAGTTGAAGAAGGCCCCACAACGCCGTGGGCATTCCGGGGGCGCGGCATCGTCGCGAGCACCAATCGTGGCGGCGATGTCGGCGGCGACGGTGACCTGACCGTTGGCCAGCTCGAGCGGACCGCTCGGCAGCGACTGAGCGGACCCGGCACGCGTGCCCATCAAGGCCAGAGAGAGAGTCGCCAAGAGAACTCGCGCGCGCCTCATGATATATATTTAGTCTGAAGCTGGTTGGAACGCCATTCCGTATGTTGGAATGACGCAGTTTAACAGCGAAATGACGAACGCGAGTTGCCCACTGTGTCCGTTGAACCATTGAAGGAAGGCCAGACGTCGCTGGAGAAGGCGCTCGAGGTCTGCGAAGCGCTCGCGGGAGCGAAACGCGGCCTGAGCGTCACCGAGCTGTCGCGGGCCGTCAACCGGCCCGTCTCCACCGTGCACCGACTGCTGGCGGTCCTGAAACGCCGCGGCTACGTGCGGCAGGAAGAAGACACAGCCCGCTACACGCTGACGCTCAAGATGCTCGATCTGAGCTTCCGCCTGCTGGGACGATCCGAGCTGCGGCTGCACGCCTATCCCGTACTGCGCGAGTTCGCCCTGCGCGGCGGGCCCCGCGCGTTCATGGCGATGCCGTCGGCCGGCGAGGTCACCTACGTGTGGAAAGCGGGACCCGACGAAGTGAGCATGCACACTGCCTACGGCCGGGAGATGCCGGGGCACTGCGCGATGTTCTTCCAGGAAACCCCTGCGCGACGACTGAGCTGCGTACGGCTCGCCAACGCGCGGGACGCGGTGCAGGCCGATCGCGTGCTCCTGCGGTTCGGGCCGCCGGAAACATCACACGGCGCGCAGCGCCTGCTGTGCACCTGCGCGCCCGTCCACGATTACACGGGACGCGAGGTCGCGCGCGTCGGCGTTTTCGCACACGGCGCGAGCGAATCGCCGTTTGTTGGCGAGCAGCCGAAGAGCGCCATCGAGCTCGCGCGCCTCATTTCATTGAGGCTTGGACACGTGTCGGGCCTCGCGGCCAATGTTCAATGATCAATGTTCGATGTCCAATCGTTGAAAAACGCGAGATCCGAAGCGTGAGCACGCTGAGCATTGAACGTTGAACATTGTTTGTTTTCGGAGGGATTGAGTGTGACGTACATCATCTGCGAACCGTGCATCGGAACCAAGGACACCGCGTGCGTGGACGTCTGTCCGGTGGACTGCATTCACCCGCGGAAGGACGAAGCGGAGTTCGCGGCAGCCGAGATGCTCTATATTCATCCTGACGAGTGCATCGACTGCGGCGCCTGCGTGCCGGCGTGCCCTGTCGAAGCGATCTTCGCCCTCGACGAAACGCCGGACAAATGGAAGAACTACATTCCGGTGAATGCGCAGTACTTTCAGAAGTGAGCTGCCAGCCACCAGCCGCCAGCTTTCAGCAGCTGGCAGCTAACGGCTGGAAGCTGATGGCTGGAAGCTGATAGCTGGAAGCTGGAAGCTTAATGGGCACCTTAGAACATCGTTTCGACGACAACCTCATCACGACGAAGCTCGATACGGTGCTGACGTGGGCGAGGGAGAACTCGCTCTGGCCCTTGGGCTTCGGCCTCGCGTGCTGCGCCATCGAGATGATGGCCGCCTCGGCGTCCCGATATGACATTGCACGCTTCGGGTCCGAAGTCTTCCGCGCCTCGCCGCGACAGGCGGATCTCCTGATTGTTGCCGGCACGGTGACAAAGAAGATGGCGCCTGTGCTCAGGCGGCTCTACGACCAGATGCCCGAGCCGAAGTGGGTGATCTCGATGGGCGCGTGCTCGAACGCCGGCGGCCCGTTCCCGACCTACAGCGTGTTGCAGGGCGTGGACAAGATCGTCCCCGTCGACGTCTACGTCTCCGGTTGTCCGCCGCGGCCGGAGGCGCTGCTATACGGGCTGATGCGGCTGCAGGACAAGATCCGCCGCGAGAGCACCGTGCTCCGGCGGAAGCAGGTCATCAAGCTCGGAGCCACCGAACCAGTTCCCGCCGGCGAGGACACGGCGTGAATCGCGTCGTGCGTTTTCTCAAATCGATCCTGCTGATCGATCTGATCAAGGGCATGCGCGTGACGCTGCGCTACGCGCCGCAACCCGCGTTCACGTTTCAATATCCCGCCGAACGCCGTCCTGTGGCGGCGCGGTTCCGCGGCATTCTCCGCCTCCAGGTCGAGCCCGAGACCGGCGCACCGACCTGCATCGTGTGCGACCAGTGCGCCAAGGTGTGTCCCGACGATCTGATCGCGCTCGGCGGCCACCGCGAACCGGGGCAGAAGATCAAGATCCTCGATTACTTCGATTTCAATCTCTCACGCTGCAGCTTCTGTGGCCTGTGTGCGGAAGTCTGCCCGACGCGGCCCATCAAGGCGCTCATCATGAGCGAAGACTACGAGCTCGGCAGCTACACGCGCGATCGCCAGGTACTTCGGATCGACGAGATGTACGACGGCCTCCCGATCGAGAATTACGTCCGCTGAGATTCGGTATTCCGCGCCACGTACCCCGCACCCCGCACCCCGCACCCCGCATCGCGCACCCCGCACCCCGCATCCCGCACCCCGCACCCCGCATCCCGCACCCCGCACCCCGCATCGCGCACCCCGATCTTTGCTATAGTCCGCCAATCATGCGCAGGACCTGCCTGCTGGCCGTCCTCTCGACCGCGCTCCTGATTCCGTTGATCCTCGTCGCGCAGGGGCCTCAGTCCGCCACGGGAGAGATCGAACTTCAGCTTGGCGATCTGCTGGCCGGCGAGGCGCGATTCCGCGAGGCGGTCGACTCATATCGACGTGCGGTTGCCGGCGCAGGGGAGGACGGCGCGCTCCGCCGGCGGGCGCAGGCGGGACTCGTGCTGGCGCTGCTGCGCACGGGCGATTTTGCGAGCGCGCGCACGGAGGCGCAGCAGCTGGTCGCTGCCGATGGCGGCAATGCGCGCGCGCTCGCGCTGTTCGCGGACACGCTGTGGGCGTCAGGGCTGTTCGAAGAAGCAGAAGTCGCGTACGAGGACGCGCTCAAAGCAGACGCGGGAGAAGCGCGCGCCCATCACGGCCGCGCGCGCATGCTGACCGCGCGAAGCCGGCTGGGAGACGCGCTCGTCGAGGCGCAGGAAGCGCAGCGTCTGGCGCCGCGTGAAGCGGAATACCATCACGACGCCGGCGTGATCTACGAGCGGCAGCACCGCTTCGAGGAAGCCGCCGCCGCATTCGGCAACTACGTCAATCTGCTCCCGAACAAGGATCGCAGCGACAAGGCGGCGTGGACGCGTGCCGAGGTCCGCTTTCTCGATGCGTTCAAGGGGCGCGCCGCGGTCGAGTTCGTGGGGGACCAGACGACGTGGAAGGTGCCGATCCGGATCGAGAAAGAAAAGGTGCTCGTGGCCGTGAAAGTGAACGGCGGCGCGAGCGAGTTCGTCCTCGATACGGGCGCCGAACAGATTGTCGTGTCGCGCGAGGTGGCGCGGCGCCGCGGCATCCTCCCGATCACCTACATGCAGAGCGCCGGCGTCGGCGACATCGGCCTGCGCGGGCTGCAGGTCGGCCGGCTCGACGCGCTCGAAGTGGGCGGCATGAAGGTACGCAACGTGCCGTGCCTGATCAAGAATCCGCCGCTCAACGATCTCCCGTCACGTGAGGCGGAAAGCTTCTCGCCGCTCGCGCTCGGCCTCTCGATGCGTGTCGATTACGCGCGGCGGCAGCTCGTCATGTGGCGATCGCTCCCCGATGCGCGCTACGCGACCGAGCTGCCGCTGCGGCTCTATCGGCTCGCCACCGTCCGCGGCATCGTGAACGGCAAACCTGCGACGTTTGTCGTCGACACCGGCGGCGAAGTCATCTCGATCAGTCAGTCGACCGCCGGACAACTGTCGATCCCCGGCACGCAGCGCCGCATTCCGCTGAAGGTCTACGGGACGTCGGGGTGGGACAAGGACGCGTTCCTGTTGCCGAACGTCGATCTCGAGTTCAACTCGATCCGCTTCTCAAAGATCCCCGTCGTCGTGCTGAACCTCAACGCGCCCAGCGCGCTCCTCGGATTCCAGCTCGGAGGGATCGTCGGCCACAAGTTCCTGAGCCGCTACACGGTGACAATCGATTTGAATCGCAGCGTGGTGGGGTTGGATACGAACTGAGGCCACGGAAGGATCTACTCAGAGGCCACGGAGGCCACGGAGGAATTCTTTCTAAAAAGCTCTCCGTGCCCTCCGTGGCCTCTGGGTAAATTATCTGCAGCGTTCTTCCAACTCTCGCCGCGCCTTCAGGCGCTCCGCGCGGCGCACTTCGGCGGAGGCGGCGCGGTCGCGATCGTCTTCGCTCTCCAGGATGAGCCCCGGGATCGGGAGACGGCGGCCCTCGCGATCGATCGACACGAACGTCAGGTAGGCGCGGCTGGTCATCCGCCGAATCCCGGTGAGCGTTTCCTCCGAGAACACTTCCACTTCCACTTCGAGCGACGTGGTCCACGCGGCGGTGACGCGCGCCTTCAGAATGATGAGGTCGCCGACCTTGATCGGATGCAGGAACTGGAGGCCATCGACAGCGGCGGTGACGAGCAGCGTGCGCGTGTGACGATGACACGCGATCGCCCCGGCGATGTCGATCAGGTGCATGACGGTGCCGCCAAGAATGAATCCCAGCGGGTTCGCGTCGTTCGGCAGCACGACCTGCACCATTTCGGTCGCGGACTCGGCCGCGCGCTTCGGCGCGAGATCGACGGCGCGCGACTTCAGACCGTTATGCGGCGCCTCGGGATTTTGTGGTCGTTGCCGCATGACGATCTAGGCGCGCACGGCGCGCCTGCGAGCCGGGGTCCGGGCAGAGCCCCGGCTCAATTCTTGTGACATTTCGCGTCGATGAACGCTTTCAGCGTCAGGCGGAGCTCCGGTGGAAGCTCCTCCTCCCGCACCGATCGCAAGAGGGACACCGTGGACTGGTAGGTGTGAAGCTGCGCGACACAGCGAGGGCAGCGCTGGAGGTGCTGCTCGAGCTCCCGCTGGATCGCCGGCGGCAGCTGATGCTCGAGATAATCGGCCAGCAAGCGGACCACGTTGCAGCACTTGCTGGTGGCGTCAGTCACAGAATCCAGGAATGCTGAATGCCGAATGTTGACTGCTCAATGCCGGACGCTGAATCGCGATTGCGCGTTTCTTCAGCATTCAGCATTGAGCATTCAGCATTGACACGCGTTAGAAGTCGTAGCCAATCCAGACGGAGAACTTCGGACGGCGCAGCCAGCGGCTGCCGCTGCTCTCGCCGTCCTGCAGCGCGTTGAACGCGTACTTGTAATCTTCCCAATTCTTGTTGAGCAGCGTCCGCCACGACCAGTCGAAGTGAATCGGGAAGCCGAGCGCGAACGTTTCCAGGCCGAGACCGTACGACGCGCGGCCATCCACCAGCCGCAAGCCGCTGACCGCGCGCGCCTCGGTCACGGGGCTGAAGCCCTGCAGCGAGTTCTGATCTTCAACGAACCCGGTGAGAATGGGGACGATCGTGGGGGAGCGACTGGCGACCTGGTAGGATTGCCCATTGAACCCCGCGGCGCCGAGATTCGCAAACGCCACGGCACGCAGCCCGCCAATCACGCCGATAGGCGTCAGCGCGGCTTCGATCAAGGGAAATCTCAATTCGGCGTCCGTGAAGAACGCCTTCTGGCCCAGGAATTCGAGATACTGATAGCCGCGCATCTCGGAGTTCCCGCCGTAGTACAGATACCCGGGCGAGTCGCCCCAGCTCTTGAAGCCGCGGAAGCGGAACGCGAGCACGCCGTTGGTTGCGAGGCGGATGTACTTCCGCGCGTCGAGGTCGACCGTCTGGCGCGAGAGGAAGCCGCCCAGCGGCGGGGCGTACTCGTAACCGAGCCGCATCGTTTCGCCCGAGAGCGGCCCGTACTCGCGGAAGACGGTCGTCTCGCGCGTGTAAGCGGCGCTCAGCGGCATGATGGTGCCGCTCACGAACAACGGCTGTCCGTACGTGGCGATCTGGTACTGCTCCGCGAAGGCCTGCAGGTTGTCGTCGTTGTACTTCTGATTGAAATTGTACAGGCCGGCGCCCAACTCGAAGCGCGAGTACCGGTTCACCGGATAAATCCCGAACGCCGATCCGCCGCGGAGCGTCTGCGTCGCGAGCGCCTGGTCACGACTGAGGAAGATGTCGCTCTGATAGAGCAGTCCCTGGTACGCGCCGTAGTAGAACTGCGTCTGCGAGAAGCCCTGCAGCGCGTACTGGAACCTCCGCGACAGGTTCAGGTACGACAGCGATAGCGAGCGGTACTGTGAGACGGATTCGGCGAAGAGGTTGAACTGCTGGTCGCCAAGAACGTCAGTGAACGTGACCTGCGTGCCGCCGAACAGATCCCCTCCGCTCGTGACGCCCACGTTGACCGGCGGCCGCCCTTCGAGGAACAGCTTCTCGAACTTGCCCTTTGAGCGCTCGTTCTGCTTCACGAGCGTGTGGCTGAGCGGCGGCGTGAAATCGATGTTCGGCCCGGGGGACCCGAAGTCGGCGCTCGCGACCGTGTGGATCGGTTCCTTCTGCTGGGGGAGCGTGTGGATCCCGTATTCACCCTTGTAGTACGTCACGAACGCGATGCGCTGCTGCTTGGTCTCGTCCTTGAGTGGCACGGGGGAGACGTTGCCGCCGAGCGCGTCGGTGTACTGCCGCAGCTCGCCGTTCTTGAGATTGAGCGTCCATATGTTGTAGATGTTGCCGTTCTTCGCCACTTCGGGCGTGATCGGCTGGCTCGGATCGATCGCCGTCGACGGGAACACGAGCGTATCGGCGTCAAGGAACTGCGCGGCGCCATCGTCGTGCGTGCCGAAGGTGAGCTGCGTGCTCTTGTTGGTCGCGATCTCGTAGCGGTACAGCTTGTCGTTGCCGCTGACCCGCTTGATGTAGACGATCGACTTGCCGTCGGGCGCCCACGTCGGCGCGTAATCGCCGAACGAGTCGTTCGTGATGTTCTTGATCTCGCCCGTCGTGACATCGATCACGAAGATGTCCGCAATGGCGCTTCTGAGCGCGGCAAACGCGATCGACTTGCCGTCGGGGCTGAAGTCGGGAGACTCCGGCATGTCGACAGTCTTCATGTCGATGCGCTTTTCGATCTTCTTCGTGAGGACGTTTTCCAGGACGAGCGTCTTCTGCTTTTCCTTGCGCGCGAAGTACGCGATGCGGTCGCCGACAGGCGACCACGACATCCACGGCACGGCGTTTCCTCGGAAGCCGCCCGGCTGCGAGATGTATTCGAACCCGAAACCGGCGTTGAATCCACCCGTCAGGTTGCGAATGACCTTGCCGTCCTTCGTCGACAACAGGATGATGTCGAGCTCCTGGTCCTTCCGGTTGCCCGCCGCCACGGCCATCAGGTCGCCCGACGGCGATGGCTCAATTGACACGACCGTGACGTAGGGCGTCTTCTCGCGCTTCGGCGCGAGGTCCTTTCCGTAATCCTGCGGCCGTTCCTTGTCGCGGAACGGCTTGAACCTGTCCTTCAAGTATTTGTCGAACTGCTCGTCGAACTCCTCGGGTTTGAGCTTGAACGCTTCCTCGTAGGCGCTCTCGCCGCCGCCGATGACGGCCTTGCGCAGCGCGAAGAGGAACTGCCGCAGCCCTTCGGGCCCCCACTTCGACTCGATGAACTCGAACGCGGCATGCCCGAGGTTGTACGGCAGGCGGCCATCGGCGAACTGCACGCCCTGGAAATCGCTCATCGACGGGATGATGTCGGCGATGGCGGCATCGCGCACCGTCATCAGGTCGAACGAGTTCCAGTAGCCCGTCATGTAGTCCGACAACCCTTCGTCGACCCATAGCGGAAGCCCCCGGCGAAGCAGCGTGCGCGGAATGATGTCGAACTCGAAGATGTGCGTGAGCTCGTGGGTGATGAGGCGATAGAGCGCGTCGGACGGCTCGTCGATCGGCAGCACCATGCGATCGCGGTATGGTTCCGCGAAGGCGAGCACGCCTTCCGGGAGCTCCCCCGGGTCGATGTTCTGCTGCTGGAATTCGCTTTCGGTCTTATAGAGGACCAGCGGCACCTTGAACGCGAGATCGTGCTTCAGCTGGGCGCTGACCTGCTGATACGCGCTTTCCGCGTAGCTCGTCACGCGCTCGAGATGCTGCTCGATCTCGGGGTAGTAGTAGATCTCGAAATGGTCCGTGGTGTAGATGCGCCAGTTGAAGTGGTCGTACTTGATGCGATTCTTGTTGTAGTACGGCACGAAGGGCGTCTGAGCGCTTGCCGCGATCGTTCCCGCGATGTAGACGAACGCAAAAAGAGCAAGGCCGAACGGCGATCGGAGGCCGCGCCAGCTGCGCGTGCGCATGGTTCACCTCGAATGGTGCCGATGTTACTGTAGCTATGACGTTTGTCGCAACGATCTCGTCCCCCGGACAGGACGGCACAGGCCGGCGGGAGCAAGCCATGTACCGCCGACGAGCTCGCCAATCCTACGCCACCTGGAGGTCGAGCGGCTGCGGTGTCCCCCGGCGGCCACGTCGATGTCCTCCCGGCGTTACAATTGAAGGAATAAACCCGCAGCCTGGCGGTGTTCTATCCACTGGGCGGTTTCGCGGGATCCGCTCATGGTGTTTCGCCGCCGATCCGGCCGTGCGCCCGGCGAGCCTCCCGGCGAGGAGGACGCTCAGTTTGCGCAAGAGGCGCTTTCGCACCTCGACAGCCTGTACGGCACGGCGCTGCGCCTGACGCGGCGCACGCAGGACGCCGAAGATCTGGTGCAGGACACGTATCTCAAGGCGTTCAGGTCGGCGTATCAGTTCGAGCGCGGCACGAATTTGAAGGCGTGGCTGTTCACGATCCTTCACAACACGTATCGCAACATGCGCCGCCACGACGTCCGCAGTCCGGTGGACGTGGACAGCGAGGCTGTCGATCGCGCGGCCGACGGCGCGGGCGACCGGGATACGCCGGAGCAGCTGCTGTCGCGCGCGACGCTCGATGCCGATCTCCAGGCGGCGCTCGACGCGCTGCCCGACGCGTTCCGGCAGGCGGTCTGGCTGCGCGACGTGGAAGAATTGTCATATGCCGAAATCGCCAGAGTCCTCGATGTGCCGATCGGCACGGTGATGTCCCGTATCTCGCGCGGCCGACGCGCGCTGTTCGAACGGTTGCAGGCGCGCCGCGCCGACGCTGCGCGCCCGGTCGTCTCCCGCTGACACTTTGGTATGGACCAGCCGATTCGCCGCTGCCGTGACCTCGATGAGCGTCTGACTCCTTACATCGACGAGGAGGCGGCGCCCGACGAGCGTCGCGTAGTCGATGCGCACCTCGCCGCGTGCCCGCCGTGCCGCGATCACGCGGATGCCGAGCGGGTCGCGCGCGATGCGATTCACGAGCACCGCGACGAGTTGCGATGCAGCGCGCCCGAAGGGCTCCGCGCACGTTGCCGCGCACATCAGGGAAAGGCTTCGGGCTTCGGGCTCCGCGCGTCCCGGCTTCGCCGCGCTGCGGCTTCCATCTTCGCGCTTCCACCTTCGCGCGGCGCGCTACGGTGGACAGCTCGCGCTTCGGCGGACAAGTCGGGGCAGCAGACACGCTTCGGGCTTCTCGGTTCGGTTCCGCGCTGGGTTCCGCTCTCGCTCGCCGCGACGATCGTCCTTGCCGTCGCCGGCGTGTTCCTCACCGGCATCAACAGCGGCGTGCAGGCGCTTGCCACGGGGCTCGCGCTCGACCACGCCAAGTGCTTCCAGTTCAGAGGGGACACGTCAAAGATCGTCGACGCGCAGGTCGTCGAGAGTAAGTGGGAGCGCGAACAGGGATGGTCGATCGTCATCCCGGAGTCCGCCGGCA
This sequence comes from Acidobacteriota bacterium, assembly GCA_003222675.1. Taxonomy (GTDB): domain Bacteria; phylum Acidobacteriota; class Vicinamibacteria; order Vicinamibacterales; family 2-12-FULL-66-21; genus QHWT01. The sequence goes on from QHWT01000060.1 coordinate 70,523, forward strand.
ACGAGCAGCTTCGCCTCTTGACGGTTCGCCGGTGCCTCTCGACGGACGGCCGCATGGCGCACGCGATGTATCTCTGGCGCGGCGAACCGTTGTCAGTCTTCGTGGTGCCGCAGGCGACGGGACGCGAGCGCGTGCTCGACATCATGGGGCACGAAGCGGCGATCTGGTCGGCCAACGGCCGCACCTACGCCGTCCTTGCGAACGGCCATCCGGCCGACTTCAACCACATCGTCACGTACGTGAAAACACATGCACGCTGATCGCACGCGCGCGCCAGACACGTCGAGGCATTTATGAACTCTCGCTGGATCGTTGCCGGGGCCGCCGCGCTCGCGCTCGGACTGCTGACGCTGCCGCTGCTGAAAGGGTCCGGCGGGGAACAGCTGCGGCCCTCCGCTGCGGCGGGCGGCGACGCGAATGCCGCGGCCGAAGGGCAGACGTGCGATGGAACGAGCGCCGCCAAGCTTGATTTCGTGCTCAAGGACCACAACGACGTGCCCGTCAAGATGGCGGACTACAAGGGCAAGGTGGTGATCCTCAATTTCTGGGCGACGTGGTGCGGGCCGTGCAAGGAGGAGATCCCCGCGTTCGTCGAGCTCTACGATCGATACAAGGACAAGGGGCTCGTCATCGTCGGCGTGTCGATCGACGACAGCGTCGAACAGCTCCGCCCCTTTATGAAAGAATGGCGAATGCAGTATCCCGTGCTGCAGATGAATGCCGACATCGAAACGGCATACGGCCCGTTCTACGGGGTGCCGGTGACGTTTTTCATCGCGCGGGACGGCACGATTTGCCGCAAGCACATGGGGCCGGCGACGAAGGAGCAGTTCGAACGCGAGATCAGGGCGCTCCTGTAGTATGATCGTCGGGAATGCTGAAAGGGTTCACACACGCGCGTCTCGCCTGCGGCTGCCGTCTCGCATTTCGTGACGGCGTCGAGGGCAGTCCCGTCACCGTCGTCGTCGACACGAAGGCGCCCGGGTGTCCGCTCACCATACACGTCGCCGGGCTTCCACTCTACGATTATCGTGAGGCGCTTCGTCCGCCGACGCGTCCCGGCTTGCCGACTGAGGAAGAGTACGAAGAAGAAGGGTGATCGCCGCCCTCTGTTGCCTCGTCGTTCTCCAGGTCGTTTTTTCAAACAATCCATCTGCAGAGCAGGCGTACGCTGACGCCGTCAGTGAAGCCAAGCTGCGCCAGGACGTGCACGATCTCGTCGCGCTCGGGCCGCGCATGGGCGGCACGCCGTCCGGCGACAAGGCGGCGGCGTTGCTCGAGCAGTACTTCACGCGTCTTGGGCTGAAGACAGAAGTCTTCACGGATCCACCGAAGCTCGCGCACTGGGAGGATCGCTGGCAGGTGACGCTCGCGTCGGGCGAGCTCATCGAATCCGCCTGGCCATACGGATTCTCCGCATCAATCCTTCCGTCTCAGGGCGGCAGCCACGAGAATGGCAGAGCGGGGCCCCCCATTACCGTGCAGAGCCTCGCATCCGCCACTCCGACTCCCGAATGGAAAGGCGCGATCGTTTACACGCCGGGTGAAGTTGGACGCACATACGCCGCCGTCGCGTCCAGTGACAACCGTCCACTGGCGATCCTGACGAGCGCGCCGAACGATCCGCCGCGCTACCTGGACTGGACACGCATTGGGGAACTACCGGCGAAGGTTGACAATGCGGTCCCCGTCTTCGGAGTGTCGTATCTCGACGGCCGCACGCTCGCCGTGGCAGCCGCGGCGAAGACCACCGTGCGCGTGTCCCTCACCTCGCACATCGAACAACGATCGCCGCGCACCGTCGTGGCTACGCTGCCCGGACGTGAACCCGGGAAGTACTACCTCGTGTGCGCTCACGGGGATTCCGATTCCGGCGGACCCGGCGCCGACGACAACGCATCGGGCGTCGCGACCGTGATGGAGATGGCGCGCGTCTTCTCCGAGCTCCGCCGCAGCGGTACGGTGCCGCAGCCGCGGTATGCGATTCAGTTCGCGGTATGGGGTTCGGAATATCACTCGTCGAAGGCATACATCGACCGCGCGGGTGCGAAGCTCCGCGAACTTGCTGGCGTGCTCAACTTCGACGAGACCGGCACCGGCGCCGAGCGTGAAGCGATCTATTTCGAATCGAACGATGTCCCGTGGAATGCGACATTGCTGAAGACGCTCGAGTCCGTTGCTTCGGACTACGCTGGCAAGCCGGGGTTCTGGACCGAGTACACGACGAACCCGTCACAGGGAGGGACCGATTCGTATGCGTTCCTCCCGGAGAAGTACCACGGCACAGGAACGACGACGCTGGAGATTCCCGCGACGACGATTTACACCGCCGCGTGGGACCATCTGGCAGACTTGAAGCAGACCCCCGGCTGGGAATCGAAAGGCACACCGGATCCGGTCAACCTGAAGATCGACTACTCGCTCTACTATCATTCGTCTGGCGACACACCCGAGAACACGACCGACCGCGAGCCGCAGAACATGGTGCGGGCCGTGAAGGCGACCGGGCTCGCGCTGCTGCGCCTGAATCAATAGACGGCTCCAGGCTTCAGGCTTCAGGGGGTTCTACCCGATCTTGAAGTTTGCGACCAGCGGCAGATGATCGGACGCCATCAGCGCCTTGCGTGTGCGCGGCATCTCGACGCTCGCGACGTCGACGCGCCCCTCGTAATAAATGTGATCGAGATGGACGACAGGGAAGAGGCCAGGATAGGTGCGGCGGCGCTTGAGGTGCGCGGCGATGTCGACACTCTCGAAGAGCGATGACAATGTCTTCGTGGCGAGGCCGCGCATCCACTCGTTGAAGTCCCCCAGGATCACTTTCGGGCCCGTCACGCGCCGATCGTGCACGAACGAAGCCAGGCGTCCCGCCTGGTAACGGCGCTCGAGCACCGCCGTGCCGAGATGCACGTTGTAGACGTGAAGGGTCTGTCCGCCGATGTCGAGGTCGGCGCGCTGGCAGTTCCGTGACTCGCACGTGCGCCACGACAGGTCGTACTGACTGTGATGCACGATCGGATAGCGGCTGAGCACGACGTTGCCGAACTGATGCTGCCGCAGCGTGCGCACACAATTCATCACCCAGCCCATGCCAAGGCCGGCGCCGATTTCCTCAGCCTGCCCGGCGCCAGCCGGTCCGGCGCCGATCACCTCCTGCAGTGCAATCACGTCCGCGCCGATGTCGCGCAGCACCTCGATGATCCGCGCGGGCACGACCCGCCGGTCCATTCCGCGGCAACGGTGAATGTTGTAGGTAGCGATCCGAACATCACTCATGGTTCTAAGAAAGGCGCCTCTGAAGAGGCGCCCTGCAAATGATCTGGAGGCCGGGTCTTCAGACCCGGCGTTCTCGTTTCATTGCTGCCGCTCGAGTATCCAGACGAACGGCCCCACGATCTTCTCCCAGAGCGGCCGGCGCTCCCAGCGCTCCAACGTGACTTCGTCGCTCGCGGCGAGATCCCGCTCGTAATCCTGCAGCAACCGGTCAGCGACGGCCGGGTCGCGCATCGCCACGTTCACCTCGTCGTTGTGCTCGAACGATCGATTGTCGATGTTGGTCGTGCCCATGACGACCCACAGGTTGTCGACGATCAGCACCTTGGCATGCGTCATCGCGTCGCGAAACTCGAAGATCCGGACGCCGCCGCGCAGCAGGTGCCCCCACATCCGCCGGCTGGCGAGGCGCACCCATCTCTGATCGGTGGCCGCGCCGGGCACGATCACGATAATGCTGACGCCGCGCTTCGCCATGTCGAGCAGCGCGCGCCGCAGTGCGAAGTCGGGCAGGAAATAGGGCGTGGAGATGCGGACGGCCTGGTCCGCTCCTTCTATCAACAACTGGAACGTGACGCGCGATGCCGTGGCGCGGTCCGACGGCGAGCTCTTGATGACGAAGGCGGTCGTCTGGCCGCACGGCTTCAGATCCGGAAAGAAGTCGGGGCCGGTCAGGATTTCTCCACAGCATTCGAGCCAGTTCTCCGCCGTCACGCCCTGCAGCGCGGCGACCACCGGCCCTTCGATGCGGATCATCGTATCGCGCCATGCACGCGGACGCCCGTCGGTTGGAAACGCCCACCAGTCGGCGACGCCGGCGCCCCCGGCAAACGCGATCTCACCGTCGACGACCAGCAGCTCGCGGTGCGTGCGGTTGTTGATGCGGTGCAGCGAATACCAGCGCATGCGCTGGTACGATTCGATCCGGCAGCCTGCGGCGCGCAGGCGCGCCACCGGACGTCCCCAGAGATTGAAGCTGCCGATCGCATCCACCACGATTGTCACCTTGACGCCGTTGCGCGATCGCTCGGCGAGCGCGTCGAGGAACTGGTCGGCGGTCTTCCCGCCCTGGAAGATGTAACACTCCATGTTGATCGATCGCTTTGCCTTGCGGATCGCATCCAGCATCGCCGGGTAGAATGCCGGACCGTCGGCGAACACGGTGATGCGGTTGCCGTGATGCAGCGCCGCCTGACAGGTCGACTGGATTGTGTAGAGGAAGTCGTCGGCATGGACCGACGTGCGTCGCGCGAGGTGATAGTTGATCCCGGGCGTGAAGAGAAAAACGAGCACCAGCCAGCCGAGGAAGACTGCGCCGGCCACGGCGAGCCACGTCATCAGCGTGTCTGCACGGGACCGCCCGGGAGCACGGCGAGCAACGGCAGTTCAAGCGCGACGCGCGCGTCGGGTCCGCTGATGCTCACCGGCGTGGCGAGCGCGCGAATCGCTTCGAGCAGCTCGCGGCGGCCGAGATCTCCTGCGCCGATCGCGCCGGAGGCGATCGCGAGGTATTCCCCCTCCGGAAGCCCGCGCACGGAAAATCGCCCCTCGGCATCGGTGCGCGTCATCCGCATCCGCCGATGCGTGCGCAGCCAGAACTGCGGCGCGATGGGATACACCAGGACTGCGGCATCGACCACCGGCGCGCCGCGGTCGCGGACGCGTCCGCTGACCTCGCTCGCGCGATCGGTGATTGTGATTCGCGCGCCGCGCAGTTGCTGCCCCTCGACGACCTCGATGCCGGCGTCGGCGAGGTCACGGCCGCGGAGCAAGACGGACTTGACGATCCACGGGGACGGCAGGCCTTCGACGATGATCTGATGATCGCCCGACATGAGGCCGCGGAGGACGAATCTGCCGTCCGCCTGCACCGTTCCGGTGAGCGCATCCGCGAACCCGCCGCCGTCAGCGAACGGCGCGCGCACGCGCAGGCTCGAGAGCACCGGCGCTCGCGTCGCGTGCTCGGGGTCGAGCGTCACCTCGCCGTCGAGCGTGGCGCCGGGCCGCAGCGTCATCTGAACGTTGTCGACGCTGCGTCCTTCGACAATCAGGTCGAATGTGGCAAACAGCGCCGGACCATTGGCAACCGTTTCACCTCGCGCGCTGATCCGGTATCGCCCCGGCGGCACGTGGCCGAAGGTGAACGCGCCGCCCGGATCGATCCATACGTCTTCCGGCGGAACGACCTGGGCGCCGTCAGTCGCAGCCGGCGTCAGGATCACGGCGCCGCTCAGGAGTGGACGGCCGTCCGATGCGAGAATGCGTCCGCTGACGCGGGCGGGCGGGACCAGTTTCAGGCGGAACTCCACTCGCGGGAGTTCGCCGTCGCCGACCGCGACCGCGCGCGCCTCGTCGGCGGCGCTCACGCCAGGGAAAAACGTGGGTGCGTACTTCACCGCACCAGATTCGGTACCGACGTCGTTGAACGCGGGGTCGCTGGCGCTGACGTAATACTGACCCGGCGGCAGGCCGAACACCCTGAACTCGCCGCGATCGTCGGTCCGCGCCGATGCGGCGGGCACGAGCGTGCGCTGTCCGCTGTCGGATCGCGCGACGAGCGCCTCGACCACCGCGCCGGCGAACGGTGTGCCGTCTTCATCGAGAATGCGTCCGGCGATCGCGCTGCCGCGGATCAGCGCGAAGTCGATGCCTGCGACCGCTTGACCGTCCGTCACGGTCACACCGCCCGACGCGGTCCCCCGTCGTTCGCCGAAGGTCTGTGTCGCGTAGCCCGTGCGAACGGCGGTAAGCGTGTAGGTGCCTGCGGGAAGCGCCGCGATCGCGTAACGGCCGTCAGCGCCGCTCAGCGTCACGCGCGGTTGAGCGAGTGCAGGGGACGAAGCGATGATGCGCGCGCGAGAGACGGGTGCGTCGCCAGCCGCGCTGCGCACCGCGCCGGCGATGGATGCGGTCGCTGCGGGGCGACCCGACGACACCGGGGGTTGCGGCCGCTGGTCGGCCGCCGTATCCGCGGCGGCAAGGGCGATCACGGCGCCGACGATCGGCCACGCCCCGCACGCGCGGCGCGTCAACGTCATGGAGATATCATAGACCTGGTTCACGGTTCACGGTTCACGGTTCACGGTTCACGGTTCAGGGTTCACGGTTCAAGGTTCAGGGTTCGCGGTTCAGAGTCATGATCATGGTTCACTGTCTGCGGTTGACCGGTTCATGGTGCACGGTTGTGCTGATCCTGATTGGAGTCACCGCGTGCCGGAGCAGCGATCCGCCGATCCGGGTTAGCCGCACCGCGCTAATCGTCGAGAACCAGACGCGCGAGGAATGGCACGACGTGACGGTCGTGGTGAACGGGTACTACTTCGGAACCTCCAAGACGCTCGCTCCGGGTGGACGCCTCGATGCGAGCCTGGGAAATTTCATGACGGGGCTCGGGCACCGGTTCGACACGGGTCGCGAGCGCGTGCGGCTGGTCGAAGTGCGCGCGACGGATGCGTCGGGGCGCCCGGTGACGCTTGAATGGAAAAGATAGAGGGCACCGAGGATTCTACTCAGAGGCCACGGAGAGCACGGAGAAGAACGACATGGTTGAATTCCGTGGCCTCCGTGGCCTCTGAGTTGAGCACCTCCGTGGTCTGCATTGAACAAAGGGCGAAGTCATCATGTCCAAACTCCAATCGGAATTCGAAGTCGAGTGCCCGTGCTGCCAGGGAAAGCTCGTGATCGATGCGAACCTGCGCCGCGTCGTGCGGCACATGGAGCCGCCGTCGGGCGATCGTCCGGAGCTCGATGACGCCCAGCGCATCCTCGCGCAGGAAGCTGCGCGACGGGAAGCGCTGTTCCAGCAGTCGGTCGCGGCCGAGCGAACGCGGGGTGATGCGCTCGCGCGGCGCTTCGAGGAAGCCTTGAAGCAGGCGCAGCAGGAGCCCATCACGAAGCCCACGCGGGATTTCGATCTCGACTGACGTGCGCGGGATCTACGGCGCCGCGGCGTTCGCGTTCGTGGCGTTCGCCGTCTGGGGGAGCCTGTTTCCGTTCGACGTGCGGCCACTCCCGGCCGCGGATGCGCTGTGGTTGTTCTGGAGCGCCTGGCACACCGGGCCGGCGAGCTGGTCACGATCCGATTTCGCATCGAACGTTCTGCTCTTCATCCCAATCGGCCTGTTCGTGTGCGCAGCCATCGACACGTCCTGGCCGGGCGTCCGCGGGTGGTCGCCGCTCGCGGTGCTCGCGTTGACGATGCTTCTCAGCCTTTTTCTGGAATTCGCCCAGGCACTGGTGCCCTCGCGCACATCGTCGATCGTCGACGTGCTGGCGGAAACGCTCGGCGCGTCAACCGGTCTGGTGATATGGCGCCTCGCGTCAGGTCGACTCGAAGCGGGCCTTGCCGCGGCGCGTCGCGTTGTGCGGCGGGCGTCGTACGCGGACCGCGCGCTGCTCGCGTATTGCGCGCTGTTCGGCCTGGCGTGGTTGCTCCCGTTCGATTTCACGATCAGACCGAACGAGATCGCGGACAAATTCGAGCACAAGCGGCTGCTGCTGCCGTTCGCGCCATCGCCCGACGCGATCTCGTGGGCGATGCTGATGCTGACGTGTGCCGCATCGATTCCCATCGGCATCGCGGCGCTGCGCTTCAGCGCGCGCACGCGTCACCCGATTGCCAGCGCGATGCTGCTGACGCTGCCGGCGTTGCTGGGGCTCGAAGCGGGGCAGGTGCCGGTGTTTTCGCGCACGACCGATGCGACGGCACTCCTTGCGGCGATCGCCGGCGTGCTTGCCGGTGCGGCGGCCACGCGACTGGCCCGGAGCGAAACGGCGGCGCCGCTCCGGAGCATCAATTAGATGGGACTCCGCCCCATACCCCGGCTCGGTCGCTCGCGGGGACCCCTACGCCCCGCTCCGGAGCATCAATGAGATGGGGCTCCGCCCCATACCCCGGCTCGGTCGCTCGCGGGGACCCCTACGCCCCGCTCCGCTCCCTCGCGCTGACTACTGACCGCCGCCCGACCGCCGCTCCCGCGGCAGCACGGTCCAGCTGAAAGTCTGCGACAGCTGGCGTCCGCCAGGTTCCCTCACGGTAACCGTCGCATCGTAAACGCCGGCGCTGTCGTTGTCGATGTGTCCACGGATCGTGCCGGTCTCGCGATTGATGCGCAGGCCGGGCGGCAGATTGCTGGCGTTGAACTGCAGGCGATTCGACCGTCCCTCGCTGCCCGACCGTCCATCGTCATTCGACAGACGCACGATCGACGCACTGGTGATGGGCGCATTGAGGACGACCCCCATCTGCAGTTCCACCGTGTCGCCCGCATGGCTTTGCTGCGGGCCAGGGTTCTTCAGTTCCTTCACGAGTCCGGTTTGTGCGGCGACGTGCCACTGGAACGACGCGGACGCGCTGTGCGATCCATCCGACACGGTGACGGTTAAGGTGAAATCACCAACGGCCGTCAGCGTTCCGCTGATGAGACCAGTCGTCAGGTTGATCGAGAGCCCGCCCGGGAGGCCGGTGGCGGAGTACGACAGCGCGTCGTGTTCCGGATCGGTCGCCTGCACAGCCAAGCTAATCGCGTCGCCTACGGTGTTGCTTTGATTCGGAATCGGCGTCACGGTAGGTGCGCCGTTCACTGGCCTGACAAACCAGCTGAATATGACTGACCGTATATCGGCGCCGTCTGACACATTCACCGTGACCAGGTAATCGCCGGCGGTGGTCAACGTCCCTGTGATCACGCCTGTGTTCGGATCGATCGCCGTCCCGTTCGGCAATCCTACGGCGGTAAACGTGAGCGCATCATTGTCGGCATCGGTGGCGACGACTTTCAGCGTCACCTGATCGCCAACGTGGCCGGATTGCGTGCCGATCGGCGGTACGACCGGCGAGTGGTTGACGAATGTGAATGCCGTGTAGGGGTAGTCGGTGCCTTTGAGCTGCCCATTAATCTCGGACGAGAGCCGCACCGTGAGCGGATGCCCGTCAACGGGTAAACCGTTGACAACCTGCGCCCCTGATAGATGTCGGCGAGCCCGGGTGCGGAGCCGATATCGATCTTGGTTCGTGTGACGTTGACGCCGGCATCCCAAGTGAAAGTCTGCGCGCTGGACGTAAGCGTCGCACCAGGCGTCGGCGTGAGAATCTGTGCGCGGCGCGCGACGTGCCAGACAAAGCTCCCGCTGGCGCTCGCCGATCCGTCGAACACGCTGACAGTCACCGGGAAGTCGCCAGCCGCTGTCCACACGCCACTGATCACTCCGGTAGCCGCATTGATAACGAGCGTGCTGGGGAGCCCACTCGCGGAATAGACGAGCGTGTCGTTATCCGGATCGGCGGCGTGCACCTGGACGTTGAGGGTCTCCCCCTGCTCGTTATGCTGGTCCGCAACCGTCACCGTTGGTGCGTGGTTAAGGCGAGCGACGTGCCATGAGAATGACTTCTCATCAAACAGCGAACCGTCGGACGCGCGGACGGTGACGGTGAAGTCTCCGGCGGCCGACAACGTGCCCGCAATCGCGCCCGTCGACGTGTCGATCGCGAGTCCATCGGGCAATCCAGTGGCGGAATACACCAGCGTGTTGCCGTCTGCGTCGGTTGCCTGCACGGCCAGATTGACGCTGTCGCCCACGCGATTGCTCTGATCCGGAATCGCATTCACCACCGGCGCGTGGTTCACGGGCGCCGGGGGCGGAGGCGTGGGAACTGGCGGATACTTGTCGATCGCCCACCCCGCGCGGCACGCCAGGTCGGGACGATCGGCGCTGCCGTTCCCACCGTACGCCACCGAACAGGCGCTGTTGTTGACGCCGATGAAAGGGAACAGGTAATCGTACGATTCCTGCGCACCCGCCCAACCGTTCTTGATCCCGATCATCAGATTCAGACGGGCTTCCGGTCCGTAGAAACCTTCATAAGGCCGTTGCAGGTTCGGGTTACCGACCGTGTTCGCGGCGATCTGCGCCATCGTCGTGAAGAACGTAAATCCACTCCAGGACGTCGCGACAGGCACCTGACCCGCTGCTATCAAGTACGGTGCGCTCCAGTCGCAGGGAATCCTCAACGGCGGCGGAGCGTTCGGGTCCAGACTCACGCAGCCCTTGTCCGAAAGCCGCGGATAGGCCGGGTCGGTGAACAGCCGCCACTGCATGCGCGCGATCGCATCACGATGATTGAGTCCGCCCACGAACCCCTGCGCGCTGGCGCGATCGATGCCGAATGCGAGATAGGTTTGCTCCCACAGTGACACATAGCCGAACTCGGGCCGGTACCCAGTCCACAGGATCTGCAGAGGATTCGTGATCGGGTCCTGCGAGTTGGCGTAGTCGTCGAGCCAGGACAGATTGTTCCGCACTTTCTGCGAGAAGTAGGCTCGCGCTTCCGCGTTTGGTGAGTACGCGGCGGCGTCAACCAGGTTGCGCAGCGCCCAGCCGTATCCGCGCACTTCGTTGTTCTCGAGAACGCCGTTTCTGCCGATCTTCGGGCAGGTGGCACACGTGTCGCTGCGAACTCTGTCGCCATCGTACGTGTGGATCAGGTCATAGTTCGCGATGAAGCCCATTTCCTCGCCGTAGTACCGATCCCCGGTCAGCAGGTACGGAGCGTACGCGATTGAAGGCTGATGCGCGATGTCAGGACCGAGCGGCGACTGCCCGGGTGCCGGCACGCCGCTACCGTATTCGTGCATCTGCATCGGACCGCCCTTGACACGGTCTGCAGGTGTCACGATTGGATCGGTGTTCGCGCGCTCGTCGAGCCACACGGTTGGACGCTGGTCGATTGAGATAAATCGGTCCGGGCCGACGCCGCTCGTCACACTCCCTTGAGGTTCGCGGATGTGGAACGGCCACGAGCCGGACAGATCGCCATTGGCCAGCACGAACGCGAGCTGTGTCGGATTCTTGTAGACGAGATATCGTGCGGTCCAATCCGGGTAGGGCGCCAGCTCGGGGCGGCCGGCGTGATCCCACATCGGATTGTTGAGCGCCCCGCCCTGTAGAATGTCGAACGTCGGGCGCGGCGTGCCGTCCGCCGCGAGCACCGAATCCACGACGTTCGCCACCAGCGGCAAGTACGGTGGTAATGCGCGAGCCTGGTTGAAGGGCGTCAGGTCGGGCGTGATGGACCCGAATGGCGAGGGGCCGACCTCGAAAACCTCGCGCCAGCGTGTCAGGTAGTAATGCTGCACAGCAGCTTTCGACCATACGTTGCTGCCGCCCACGTTGATCGTCACGTCGTACGTAACGGTCGTTGCGCCAACTTGATCGAGCACGTTCTCGACTGAGATGTCCACGCGTGCCTTGCCGTCGCTGTACGATCGCGTGTCGAAGTTGACACGGAGGAACTGATGCGCGCCGTTCGTCTGAGAGACGGGTGCAACGGTCGATCGACCCTCGTAGACGTTGGGTCCTGATAACCACTTGTCCGATGACGGATTCGCCGGAAGCGCGGCAACGTACGCGTCCCCGCCAATCGTCAAGGTGACCGAAGCGGTCGGAATTGCCGGCACGAACGCCGCGCCAGATGCCGCTCCGGCCGTGACGGCGAAGTCGCCGGCCGCATCTGCCTTCACGGTGACGACAGCAAACCTGATCGACCCGTCGTCCCATCTCGTCTTCACGTCGGTCTGCGTTGGCAGCGATCCCACTCTCAACCCGTCTAAGGCAAACCCCTTCGGTACCACCTGTCCGAAGGTGACCCAGCCAGGCGTGAGACCGACCGTCGCGATCGTCGCGATCTGGGCCTGAATCCCGGCGCCGCGTGCGAAACAGAGCGCGAACATCATCGCGGCCGCTGACAGGACGCGGACGCGGCGAGACGTCACGCTGCGGCCGACCGTGCGGGCAGACGATATCAGCCAGCCGAGGGAGCTGAGGAGCATCGGACCTCCGAAATTGATTCCTACGAGACCTTCAGTACGTTGTGTGGGGGCTCTCTGTGCAAAGATCTCCCCCACTTTCGTAGTACCCGGACCGAGTGAACACGGACGCTCCCGAACGGACAGTTCGGTCGTGTTTGATCAGGATCGAGGCTGGTTGGGACGAATAAGGGGCCAAGCCGCGCGACTGAAGGTCGCGAATCAGCTGACTTTTGTTCGCCTGAACCAGCGGCCAGAAAGGGTGACAGTCACAGTTTTGGAGCCGCCGCGATCGCCCAGCCCGAGCGGTTGTTCAAGTCGTCGGTCATGCGGACGCCGGCTTCGACATCGGACATGAGCAGCGCCAGGCTCTTGGTCGCTCCCGGGTCGCCCAGACGCTCGCAGATCATCAGCAGCAGGCGGGCCTCTGGGCCGTAGTACCCTTCGAACGGGCGAACGAAGTCCGGACGAGCGGCGTTCGGCACACTGAACGTGGCGGTCGCCATCTCCGAAAACCGCTGGAAATAGACGACCGAGCGCGACGATGGGTCGGCTTTCTTGCCCGCCGCCAGCAGATACGGCGCTTGTCGATCGTGCTGCTTCGGCCACTCCGGGTTCGTGAACAGATTCAGCTGGAGGCGCGCGATCCGATTGCGGATCGCGCTCCCCGCGCGGCCGAAGTCGATCGATCCCACCTGGCCGTGTTGCATCACGTGATCGACGGCCCACGCCAGGTACGATTGCTCCCAGAGCGAGATCCACATGTAGGGTCGGTACGCGCCGTTCTCGTCTTCAGGACGACGATTCGGAAACAGCGTCTGCACCGGGCCGGAGTCGAACGTAGTCGCGTACTTGTCGAGCCAGACAAGGTTGTTCCACGCCATTTTCGTCAGATACATCTTCAGCGACGTGCCGTCTGGCAGATAGGCAGCCGCGTCGCCGAGATTGCGCAACCCCCAGCCGATGCCGCGCACTTCGTTACCGACGAGCAGTCCTTGCGGACCGTACCGATTGCCTTCGGATGCAAACGATCCAATCAAACAGAAGTTCGCCCAGAACGCTGTTTCATCCGCGAAGAAATGGTCGCCGGTCAGCAGGTACGGAACGTACGCGAGTGACGGTTGATGCGCGAGGTCTCCCTGCTCGGCGCGATTCTCGAGATGACCGCGCGGCCCCGTGAAGCCGCCGGACATGTTGCCGGGATCTTTCCATCGCGGATCGAGCCAGTAGTAACCCTTGCCCGGCTGGTCGATCTGCGGCAGCGTGCCGTCCGGGTTCCGCACGTGCACGCCCCAGCTGCCGGCGAGCTCGCCATGACGCAGCACGTGCGCGCGCGCGGGTGCGGTCTTGTGCACGAGATATTGAGCGGTCCAGTCCGGATAGGGCGCAAGCTCGGGTCGTCCTGAGTGCGCGTTCATCGGCACGGCGAGATCTCCGAACGCGAGAATGTCGAACCCCGTGCCGCTCGCACCCTTCCCGTCGAGCGTGCGCCGGGGCGCTGCCACTGTCTCCATGAACGCGGGAATCGCGTGAGCGGCGTTGAACGGCGTGAGATCCGGCGTGACCGCCGACAGCGCCAGCGCATTCGTCAGGAATGTCTGATGCCAGCGCGCGAGGTACTTATGAGTGACCCTGGATCGCTGGAAAACGCGCTGATCGCCGATCGCAATCGCCACGTCGTAGGTGACCTGGTCGGCGCCGTCGAGATCGAGACAGTTCTCGACCGTGACGTCCACGCGATCGCCTCCGCCCGCGTACGACCGCACGTCGAAGATGACACGCAGGAACGGATGATCGCCTGGCACGACGACCGCGCGGCTCTCCGAGACGAGCGGCCCATTCAGCCAGAACTCGGTGCGTTTCGATGGCAGTGCGGCCGCGTAGGTCTTTTCCCCAATCGTGAAGGTCACGGTCGCCGCCGGCGTCCTCATCGCGACCGTGCCGCTCGGCGCTGCTGATGACGCGCTGACGGGGTAGGCGCCGTCATTGACGATTCGTGCTGACACGATCGCGAACCGGATCGATCCGTCGGGCCAGCGCACCTTCACGTCCGTCTGCGTGGGGAGCGTCCCTACCTGCAGACCACTCTTCGCCGCGCCTTGTGGCAACGCCAATCCGAAGGTCGCCCATCCGCTCGTCAACGAATACCGCGCGACCGGATCCGCCGCGTCGGCCCGTCCACCGACGAGCGTGAACACCGCGAAAAGCACTGTGAGCCAGAATCGTCTGTGTGTCTGCATTGCGCGCTGATGGCGCAAGACAGGTGCCGACGACGATCGGCTGCGGATGCCGGCTTTCATCCCGAGCGTGCGCTGGATTTGCCTGCTCCGAAGCAGACAGAAGTCTGGCCACGGGCAGACTTCGCGCGCCGGCCGCATAGTGCACGCGCGGTTTCCGCTGGCGACCTCTTTGCTGCACGTCATTGACCCGAACACCCACGATGCTCCGGACTCTGTTCGTTCTGTCGATTCTCGTACCCGGCTTCCTCCTGAGCCTGCGCAGCCGCTACGTGGCGTTGCTGATGTATCTCTGGTTCGCGCTCTTCCGGCCGCAGGACTGGATGTGGATCGACGTCACATCGCTGCGGATCTCGCTGGTGCTCGGCCTGGTACTGCTCGTGCCCGCGATGCTGTCGGGACGCTTTCCGAACATGACGCATCCGCTCAGCATCGGCATGATCCTCTTCGTCTGGTCCGCATCGATCACGCAGACCGTCGCGATCCGGCCCGATGTCGGATGGGTCTGGATCGACTTCCTGGTGCGCCTCTTCCTGGCGTCGATGATGATCGTCACCTGTGCGACGGATGCTCCGCAGGTGCTGGGCGTCCTTGCCGTCATTGCAGGCTCTCTCGGGTTCCACGCGTCCAAGGCGGGGCTTGCGTACGTGCTGGGCGGCGGCACGCGATTCGCCGACGGCCTGGCGGGCGCATTCGTCGACAACAACGGTTATGCGCTCGCGACGGTGATGATCATTCCGTTGCTGCTTGGAACCGCGCAGAACATCGATCTCGTGTACTCCGGCCGCTTCCTGAAGTGGGTTCGCCGCGGCTTCTACCTGTCGATTCCGCTCTGCATGTTCGCCGTCATCGGCACGTATTCGCGCGGCGGGTTCATCTCGCTTGCCGCCGCCATACTCGTGTTCGCGCTGCTGCAGGATCGGCGCGTGCCGACACTCGCGGCGTTCGCGGCAATCGCGACCGTCACGCTGCTCGTCGTACCGATTCCGCAGAGCTATATCGATCGTCTGGAGACGATCCAGACCTACAACGAGATTGGGGAGGAATCGGCGATGAGCCGGCCCCATTTCTGGAAGGTCGGGCTGCAGATGCTGTCCGAGAACCCGCTTGGCGTCGGCCTCAAGCAATACGAGGCCGCGTACGACAAGTATGACTTCTCGTACGGCCGCTACGGCCACAATCGCGCCGTTCACAACAGTCACGTGCAAGTGCTCGCGGAGCTCGGATACCCCGGCGAGTTCATCTGGATTGGCCTCTTTGCGTTCGCGTTCTATGCGTCCTTCCGCGTCAGACGGCTCGCGCGCGCGCCGCACCTCGATCCGCGCACGAGCGCATTCCTGAAGACTACGGCAAACGCCCTGATCATCTCGATGGCGGCATTCGTCGTCGGCGGGAGCTTTCTCAGTCTCGCGGTGAACGACCTGACGTGGCTGACGTTCGGGCTGGTCGGCGCGCTCGATCGCTTCGCGAAACGTGCCGTCGAAATCCCCGTCGAAGCCCCCGCGGAATGGCCGACGATGCCGATGATGCTGAGCGTGCCGACGCTTTCGAGAGGACGCTGACTATGTGCGGGATCTGCGGAGTGTTCGCCCTCGATCGCACGCTGGAGCCGCGGCTGCAGTCGTCCATTCACGACATGGCGTCGACGCTCGCGCACCGCGGACCCGACGGCCAGGGCGTGTTCACCGATCACGTGGCGGCGCTCGGCCACCGGCGCCTTGCGATCATCGATCGCGAAGGAGGCGCCCAGCCGATGGCGAACGAAGACGGGTCCTGCTGGATCGTCTTCAACGGCGAGATTTACAACCACCAGGTGCTTCGCCGTCAGCTGCTGAAGCGCGGCCACGTATTTCGAACGCGCTCCGACACGGAAGCCATTCTTCACGCTTACGAGGAGTTCGGCGCCGCGTGCGTGCCGCTCCTCGAAGGCATGTTCGCCTTCGCGATCTATGACGCGCGCCGTCGCTCACTGCTGCTCGCACGCGATCGCCTCGGGAAGAAGCCGATCTACTACGCGACATTCGGCCGCGCGCTCCACTTCGCGAGCGAGATCAAGGCGCTCGCCGCGAGCCCGGCCTGGGATCCCGCGATCGATCTCTCGCAGCTCGAAGGGTACCTGTCGCTCGGCTACTTCGTCGCACCCGCCACGCCGTACCGGCACGTCCACAAGCTGCCGGCAGGCCATTGGCTGCGCGCGACCGCATCAGGGATTGAGGTACGTCGGTACTGGGACATCGAACGGTTCGACGATCATCCGGGCGGCGGCGAAGTGCTCGAGGAGGAGATTGATGCGACGATCGGCGCGGCCGTCCGCGAACGGCTCGAAAGCGAAGTGCCCCTCGGGGCGTTCCTGTCCGGCGGCGTCGACTCCGGACTCGTCGTCTCGTTCATGGCGGACGCGCTCGGCGCCGGCGTCACCACCACGTCCGTCGGGTTCAACGAAGCCGCGCACAACGAGCTGGAGGCGGCCGCGCTCACGGCTGCGAAGTTTCACACGAACCACCACGTAGAGATCGTCGACCCCGCTGTCGAGCAGGTCATCGATCGCATCGTGGGCGCGTTCGACGAGCCATTTGCCGACGCCTCAGCCATCCCGACCTTCCACGTCGCGAGCATGGCGCGCCGCCACGTCACCGTCGTCCTCAGCGGCGACGGAGGAGACGAGGCGTTCGGGGGCTATACGTCGCGATACGCGCCGCACGCGGTCGAGTCCGTCGCGCGAACGCTGTTGCCCGGCGCCGCGGGGCAAGCGGCCGTGGGATGGCTCGGACGGGCCTGGCCACGTTCCCGGCACATGCCGCGCGCGCTCAGGTGGGGCACGCTCCTCGAAAACATCAGCCGCGATCCTGCGGCTGCGTACTACGCGGACCTGTGCATGGTGAGGCCCGAGGTGGCGCGTCAGCTGCTGGGGCTTCCGCCGTCTCGCGATCTGTCCGACAGTCCGGTCTACGACGCGGTCACCGAGCCGTACCGCCGGTGCCCGTCGACAAGTCCGGTACAGCGCGCGCAGTATGCGGACGTGCAGATCTACCTCGCGAACGATGTGCTCGTGAAAGTGGATCGAATGACGATGCAGCACAGCGTCGAGGTGCGGGCGCCGCTGCTCGATCGGCGAGTGATCGAGCTGGCATTCAGGATTCCGGTTCACAAGAAAATGCCGCGACTCCGTTCCAAGTACCTGCTCCGGCAGCTCGCACGCAAGCGGCTGCCGCCCGGGATTGCCACGCTGCCAAAGCACGGCTTCTCCGCGCCGGTTTCAGAGTGGCTCGCGGGCCCGTGCGCCGACCGCTTCCGCGAAGAAGTGTTCTCGAGCGCCGCCTCCGTCCGCGATCTCGTCGATATCAACTTCGTACGGCGGTTGTTCAAGGAACATCGCAGGCGACGCGCGGATCACGGACAGGTACTGTGGACGATCTGGATGCTGGCAAAATGGAGTGAGATGGCGGCTGCGCGCCGCGTGACGATCGGTCGGCGCGACCTGGCAACAGCCGTCGCGTCCGCTTCGTAGAGATCGGCTCGGGACTCATGGCTGATGACTGATGCCGGGTCTGAAGACCCGGCCTACCGTGCACTTGTCGGACGGACCCTTCAGGTCCGTTGCCGTAAGCCAGCGTCAGCCCTAAGCCGTGAGCCCTGAGCCGCATTCACCACGGTCCTTTCGGAAGCGGCGTCCAGCGACCCCGTCGATTGTAGAAGAGCGGCTTGCGATCGCCGTGTTGCGTCCTGAACGCGCAGTATCGGCGGCGGAGACGATCGATACGCTCGTCGGACGACCGGATGGCGCGATGCGGAGCATTGAGCAGCATGCGCTCCACCTTCCACACGTTCCGATCGGACAGGCGCCAGTCGTAATCACCCATGACGCGCAGATCGATCACGGCGTAACCCGTGATCCGTCCCGTGAAGTCGATGTAGGGATCGACGTAGCTGAGGGCCAGCGCGCGCGGGGAGTGGAACACCGCCTTGCGCCCGTGCAGTCCCGGATCGCGCGAACGTCCTATCGACCCCCACCGTCCACGATGCTGATAGATGAAGAGCACGTGATCGAGCTCGTCGATCGATTCGAAGCTGAGAACGAGCGGGGGATAACCGTGCTGCTCGAGGATGACGGCGGCGGCGAGCGCCGCCTCGAGGCAATGCGCCGTGTGGTGCCCGACGACCCCCCGGAAGCTGCGCAGTGTGGCGCGGCCGGGGGGCGGCTCGGTGTTATACGGGAGATTGTTCAAGTACCGCTGCACCAGTGACGGCGTGCGCAGGCGCCTGATGATGCGCCGCTCCCGAGCCGTGAATGCAAACTGATCAGCGGCGCCCACGAGCCTCGCGCAGGTCCTCGACGAGCATTGCCGGCGTCCAGTCGCTTCCGCTGTAGACCTTCACGAGGCGGCCCCGCGGATCGATCACCGCTGTGCGCAGGTTGTGCGTCAGTGCCGCGGCGTCTTCCTGTTCCCGCATGATGGACACGCCGAATCGCGAGGCGATGTCCTCGATCGACGCTGGTGTGCCCGTGAGATAAGTCCACACGCGCGGGTTCGCTCCTTGCGCGCGCCCGTGCGCCTTCAACATGTCCGGCGTATCGTGGTCCGGATCGAAACTGATCGCGACGAGGTGAACGGCGCCCGAGAGGGCCGGGTCCGATTCGATCCGTTGTTGCGCCTCCGCGAAGTGCCGTTCCATCAAAGGGCAGAAGTCGGGCATCGGACAGCGGGTGTACACGAACGTGACGGCAATCGGGCGACCGCGCCAGTCCGTAAGACGGCGAGCTTGCCCATTCTCATCCCGCAACACCGTCTCAGGGACCGGTTCACCGGGTTCGAGCACGTCCATGACCCGCGGGACGCGCGCCGTATCGGCAACCTCCGCGTGGCCCGTGCGCTGAATCGCCGACAACCACGCCTCGGCTTCGCGGACGTTCAGCGTTGCCCTGATGAGATCGCCCCGGGACAGGCCTTCGAGAAGCTTCGCATCCTTCACGCGATAGGCCATGGTCATCGCCGGCATGAAGCCGGGAATATCGTCGTGTTTAATACTGAGCTCGTGTCTATCCGGCACGAGCGCGAGCACCTGGCCGCGAAGCTGGTACTGCCGGGTTTGCGGACCCGGCGCGGCAGAGCAGCGCGCGAACACGGCGAGGGCCAGCATGAATACTATGCGCTTCCGCATCTTGTTCACTGTACGTCTTCCTGGCAGTTTTCATGTCATCCGCCCGCCTGACGGCGGCACAGGTTGGCTCTTCAGAGCCGCGACTGATTTTTGCAAGCATCTCCGGATGTTCGTCGAACACGGCGTGTCGATTGCACCCGCGACGAAGGCGACGCGGATCGGTCCGCGCGAAGCAGGAGTACGTGCACAGATGGGCAGGAGACTGTATGTAGGGAACCTTCCGTACTCGGCGACGGAAGAGCAGCTGACGGAGCTCTTCGGCCGGACCGGTAAGGTGGACAACGTCCGCGTGATGCGCGACATGGCCACCGGCCGGGCGCGCGGGTTCGCGTTTGTCGAGATGTCGACGGACGAGGAGGCACAGCGCGCGATCAGCGAGTTTCACGAGCATCAGTTGGAGGGACGCGCGCTCGTGGTGAATGAAGCGAGACCCAAGCCCGAAGGGGGCTTCGGTGGCGCGGGCCGCGGCGGGCACGGCGGCGGTGGCGGTGGCGGCCGATTCGAAGACCGCGACTTCAGCGGCGGCAGACGCAAAGAGCCGCGCTGGTGAACTGAGCATGCGGCGAGTCAATGCCGAATGCCAAAGGCCAAATGCTGAACGCTAAGTGCTGAACGAAAAAGGGCCGGTCACGCGTTGCGTTGCGTGCCGGCGCCTTCATTTTGGCATTCGGCATTCAGCATTGACAAGAATCATTCGTCGACGATCCATCCGTCGCGGAGATGAATGATCCTGCTTCCGTACGCAGCATTCACCTCCGAGTGGGTCACCTGGATAATCGTCGTTCCAGTCTCGTTCAGCCTCTTGAACAGTTCCATGATCTCCTTGCCCTGGCTCGAGTGCAGGTTGCCGGTGGGCTCGTCCGCAAGGATGACCTTGGGGTTGGAGATGACGGCGCGCGCCACTGCCACGAGCTGCTGCTGGCCGCCCGAGAGCTGATTCGGATAGAGATCCTTCTTGGCGACGATCGCGAACTTGTCGAGGATGTCGCACACCATGCTCTCGCGCTCCGACTTCTTGATGTCGCGATAGGACAGCGGGATGTCGAGGTTCTCGTAGACCGTCAGGTGATCGAGCAGGTGATAGCTCTGGAACACGAAGCCGATGTACTGCTTGTGCAGCTTGGCGCGTTCCTTCGCGCCGAGCCGTTGCACTGGTTGATCGAGGAAGTAGTACTCCCCCGTCCATGCGCTGTCGTGCATGCCGATGATGTGGAGCAGGGTCGACTTGCCTGCGCCCGACGGCCCCATAATCGAGACGAACTCCCCTTCCTTGATGTCCGCGTTGATCCGGCGCAGGACGTAGCTGCGGCTCGTGCCATGGGCGTAAGACTTCTCGATGTTACGGAGCCCGATGAGCGTGTTCGGCGCGAGCGATTCGGTTTCTGCGGGGTTGACGGCCGCCGCGGGCTGTGTGCTTCGGCTGAAAAAGGCCATATGGTTACTCGTTAGACGGGGGATAAGGGGCGACAGTTCGTATTGTAGCTGTGATTTGGTGATCTGGTGATTCAGTGATTTGGTGAGTCCGGACGGACGCGAATCCTCCCCAAAAATCACCAAATCACCAAATCACCAAATCACCAGATCACACAATCCGCAGATCATCACTCCGCCCGAAGGGCTTCCATGGGATCCGTGCGCATGGCGCGGCGAGCGGGGAAGTAGCTCGCGGCGAATGCCACTAATAAAAGCAGCGAGGCGGTTGCGCTGAACGTGACGGGGTCTGCGCCGCGGACGCCGAACAACAAGTTCTGCAGCGCACGCCCCACGAGGATTCCGCCCGCCGCGCCGATGGCGAGGCCCACCGCCGCGAGCCGGAGGCTGTCGCCTACGACGAGCGCAAAGATGTGCCGCTCGGCAGCGCCCAGCGCCAGGCGCACGCCGATTTCCTGCGAGCGCTGCGCGACGCCGTACGACATCACGCCGTAGATGCCAACCGCAGCGAGCAGCAGGGCCAACCCCGCGAAGATTGCGACGAGCGTTGCGTAGAACCGCGACGCGCCGTTCGCGTCCGCGATCATGCGATCCATGGTCGCGATGCTCGCAACGGCGATCGCGGGATCCACATCTTTAACGGCGCTCTTGAGCGGTTCCGTCAGCAGCGCGGGTTCGCCGGCCGTCTTGAGCACGAGGTTGACGCCCGGCTCCGGCATCAACCAGTACGGAATGTAGACCTCCGTCCTGTTGGAGCCACGGGGGCCGCGCACCAGCACGTCGCCGACGATGCCGGCGATCGTGAACCACGGGCCGCCGAACTTGATGCGGCGTCCGATCGGATTCTCGTTCGGCCAGTACGTCTTCGCCATCGTCTCGTTGATCACGACGAGCGGCGTCATCTCGCGCGCGCCGAACAACCGCCCGCGCCGCAACGGGATCTCCATCGCCTTGAAATAGTTCGCGCTGACCACGCGGTACCACACGGTGAGCGCTTCAGCGTTCGTGCGCGGTGCGGGACGTCCCTCGATCAGGAAGTCCCTGTCGCTATCGCCGCCCAGCGGGACGACCGACGACAACGCGGCATGCCTCACGCCCGGAAGCGCCGCGGCGCGCTCGAGGGCGGCGTCATAAAACGCCAGGCGCTCCGCGTCGGTCTTGTAGGTGACGGCCGGGGGCAGCACGAATCCCGCGAGCACACGATCCGGATTGAATCCCAGGTCCGCCTGCTGGAGGGCGAGGAACGTGCGGATCAGCAGCCCGCCGCCGACGAGCAGCATGAGCGCGAGCGCGAGCTCGGCGACAATCAGCAGGCGGCGAGTGCGGCCGCCGCCCTCACCTGTCTGCCCACGGCCTCCTTGCTTGAGCGCCGGTGTGAATTGATCGCGCGAGGCGTGCCATGCGGGCACGAGCCCGAAGAGCAGCCCCGTGCCGAGCGACAGCACGATCGCGAACGCGAGAACGACGCGGTCGATACTGACTTCCTCGATCCGCGGCGTGCCGTCGGGCGCAATCGCCTTTAACGCGGAGACGCCCCACACGCCGGACAAGACACCCAGCGCGCCACCGGCAAGCGCGAGGAGGACGCTCTCGGTCAGGAGCTGCCGCACGATCCGCAGACGATCCGCGCCGAGCGCGCGACGCACGGCCATCTCGCGCAACCGCCCCGACGCGCGGGCGAGCAGCAGGTTCGCGATGTTCACGCACGCGATGAGCAGAACGAATCCGACCGCGCCGACCAGGACAAAGAGCGCGAGCCGCACATTGCCGACCTGCTGCTCCTGCAGGGGAACGAGGTTGACGCTCCTGCCCACATCCGACTGCGGGTATGTCTGTTCGAGCTGCTTCGAGAGCGTCGCGAGCGCGGCCTTCGCCTGTGCGAGCGACACCCCTGTCCTCAACCGGCCGATCGTGTGGAAGACCGCCACGTTTCGCGGGGGATTGGCGGGGTTGAGCCGCATCGGCCGCCACAGACCCGCACTCGTGACGAGGGCCGCACGGAAGGACGGCGGCATCACCCCAACGATCTCGTGGTTCTCGCCATTGATCGCCACAACGCGTCCGACGGCCGACGGGTCGCCACCGAAGCGCTGCATCCACAGCAAATGGCTCAGCACGACGACGCGCGGCGCGTTCGGAATGTCGTCAGCCTGGCGGAACATGCGGCCGACCTCCGGCCGCACCCCGAGCACCTCGAAATATTCGTACGTCGTTTGTTCTCCGAGTACTGCCTCGGGAATCGATCCGCCGGCGATGCTGGCATTCCATCCCCGGAACGACGTCACCCCCTCGAACACATCGCGCTCGGCCTTCCAGTCGAAATGCTGAGAGGGACCGGTCCATTCCGTTGCCGGTCCTCCGCGCGCGCTGAGATCCAGCCATAGCATGACCAGCCGATTGGGTTGGGCATAGGGAAGCGGCCGAAGCAGCAGCGCGTTAATCACGCTGAAGATCGCGGTGTTCGCGCCGATGCCGAGCGCGAGCGTCACGATGGCGACCACCGTAAGCCCGCGTGCTTTCAGCATCACGCGTCCCGCGTATCGGACGTCCTGCCATAGTCCGCGTAACATGTATCCTCCGAGTCGCCGCCCGCCGGCCGCCGGCGATTCATCTGTTGCGACAATCTGACAGCATTATTCAGTGCGCGTGGGGCCCCACCCCCACGCGCTCTCGCTCGGCGGCGCCGCTTCAAGCCCCAACGCTGTGCGTCGGGGTCTCAAGCCCCAACGCTGCGCGTCGGGGTCTCAAGCCCCAACGCTGCGCGTCGGGGTCCCCTTGCGCTTCACTCCGTCGCCTCGCTCGGGCCGCAGGCGCTGACGATCGCATTCCGCCGAACCCGAGAACCTATTCCGCGCGCAGCGCGACGATCGGATCTACTCGTGACGCGCGCCGCGCCGGCAACAGCGTTGCCGCGACGCCGACCATGAGGAGCAACGCCATGATCGCCGCATACGTTGCCGGGTCGCTCGTCGTCACGCCATACAGCTCCGTGCTGATCAACCTCGCGCACGGGAGCGTCGCCACGACCCCAATCGCGAGGCCCGCGAGCGTCAGCTTCAACGCCTCCGTCAGCATGAGGCGGTAAATTTCGCTGCGGTTCGCGCCAAGCGCCACGCGGACGCCGATCTCCTGCTGGCGCTGTGTGACGGAGTAGTTGATCAACCCATACACGCCGATGCCCGCGAGCAGCAGCGCGACCACGCCGAACAACGACATGACACCCGCGCTCAACCGGAATGGCGCCATCCGATCGCCGATCAATCCCGCCATCGGACGCTCCGAGAACGTGGGGATGTCGCGGTCGAATCGTTGGATTGCGTCGCGCATCGACGGGATGAGCAGCGCCGGATTCCCGCCGGTGCTCGCAACGAGCGACAGCCCGCGGTCCGGCCGCTGTGCGTAGGGGAAGTAGATGTCCGGGTCTTCCGGATTGCGTGCGACGTCGACCGTCAGCGAGCGATAGCGCACGTCCCCGGCCAGACCGACCACGGTGATCCAGTCGCGGCTCGCGCCGCGGCCGATGAAGAATCGACGCCCGATCGGATCGACCGCTGGCCATGCTTTCGCGGCGAAGCGGCGGCTGACGATGACAACCGGCTGCGTGCCGCGCGCGTCGTGATCGTCGAAGTCACGTCCCTTGACGATCGATGCCCCGAGCGCATCGAAGAATCCCGGCATCACGCTGTGATGATAGACGCGGATGCCGCGATCGGCCTCGCCGAGCTCCGCCCCTTCCGGAGAGACGATGATGGCGCTCGATCCGCCGTTGAACGGCGAATCTGTGCCGAGCGCCGCGTGCTGCACGCCCGGCACCGACGTCACGCGCGCCAGGAGCTCGCGCGCGGCCTGCGGCAGATCGTCGCTCTTGTACTTCTGCGGCAGCGACAGCCGCAGCGTCAACGCGCGTTCGGGATGGAATCCGACATCGATCTTCTGAAGGTTGAAGAACGTGCGCACCATGAGCCCCGCGCCGACGAGCAGCAGCAGCGAGAGCGCGACCTCGGCGACGACGAGCGCGGAGCGCACGCGCGCGCGTGCGCCGCCGGACGATCCGCGCCCGCCTTCCTTCAACACGTCGTTGAGGTCCGTCCGCGAACCCTGCACGGCGGGCAGCAGTCCAAGCAGCAGACCGGCGCCTGACGTCGCCACGAGGACGAACAGCAGGACGCGCACGTCCATATGCGGCCGAACGAAGCTCGGAAGGCCGGAGGGCGCGAGCGCGACGATGCCATCAATCGACCACATCGCGAGCAGAAGGCCCGCGGCCGCGCCGATCGCGCTGAGGACCAGGCCTTCGACGATGAACTGCCGCACCAGCCGGCTGCGATCGGCGCCGAGCGCTGCGCGGATCGCCGTCTCGCGCTGGCGCGTGGCCGCGCGCGCGAGCAACAGGTTCGCGAGGTTCACGCACGCGATGAGGAGGACGAATCCCACGGCGCCGAACAGCGTCAGCAGAAAAGGCTGCAGCTGGCCAACCGTCTCGGTCTTGAGGTCGACGATCGCGCCGCCGTAATTCTTGTTCGTGTCGGCGTAAGCCTGTTCGAGCTGGCGCCCTGTCGTCGCGACGTCCACAGACGCCTGATCGAACGACACCGTCTCTTTTGTACGGCCAATTGCGTCGAGCCAGCGCGCGCCGCGCTGATCGTAGAACCGCGCGGGCTCCGCCGTGGCCAGCATCCCCATCGGGATCCACACGTCGGTGTCGTCGTCGAGCCCCTTGAAGCCTCGCGGCAGGATGCCGATCACGGTGAACGCGCGGTCGTTGAGCCGGATGCCGCGTCCGAGGGTGGATGGATGGCCGCCGAACTGACGTTGCCAGAATGGATATGAGATCAGCGCGAGCGCGTACGTGTCGCGCGCATCGTCTTCCGCTCTGGTGAAGGTGCGGCCAGCGATCGGTGTCGCGCCCAGCAGATCGAAGTAGGCGGCCGACACTATTTCCCCCTCGATCTGCTGCGCCGGTGCATCGGCCGACGACAACGTGAATTTCTCGGCGGACCAGGCGGCCATCTCGTCGAACGACGAGGTGCGATCGCGGTAGTCGCGGTAGTCGGGATACGACAGCGGACGGCGTTCGATCGTGTCGCGCTTCACCGTCTCCGAGATCACCACCAGGCGATTCGCGTCAGGAAACGGCAGCGGGTTCAGCAGCGCGGCATTGACCACGCTGAACATGGCAGTATTGGCGCCAACGCCGAGCGCAAGCGTGGCGACGGCAATGACGGTAAAGGCCGGTGCCTTGCGCATCAGACGCAGCGCGTAGCGGAGATCGTTCAGGATGGACGTCACGAGGCGTGCTGCAGCCAAGCACGTGCCGTCGGAGGCATCTATGGATAACTCGTGTGCCTGCAGCCCTTTCGGGCATAATGGGGCCGACGGCGCGATCGTCGATGTGTTCGCGCCCGGACAAGGGCGATCCCAAGGCTGGACAGCGAGAAGGTTCCAAAGGTTCCAATGTTCCAGGAACTCGAAGAGCCTCCTCCGATCATTGAGAAGCCGGATCGAACCTTGCGTCGTCCTAAAGGAATATGCCGGCGGCTCTTCTATTCTCGGTCGCGCTCTGGGCCGGACCTCAGCAACCGCCCGCCACGCCGGCGGCTTCGCCGCCCGCCGCCACCACGGCTACTCCCGCCGTTCCCGATGATCTGCCGGTTTCACTCGATCGGATTCAGCGCGCACTGTCGAAACCTGTCCCGATTCAGCTTAAAGAGCAGAGTCCCGTGTTCCGTCTCGAGGTGTTTGGGAAGAAGCCGACGCTCGAAGACATTCTCGGCGAGAAATTCTGGATTGGCCCGACGCCGTACGGCGGCATGACGCACCAGGAATTCCTCGACATGGTCACGCCGAAGCTCGCGCAGCCGTACGCAGGCTTCACAGGGGGGTACCTCGTCGCCGAAATGGGGCTGGCGCTCGCGGAGCAATGGGCGTTGAAACAGGCGCTGCGGAAGTATCACGATGCGAAGGAAGAGCGGGAGCGTGAGGCGGCGCGCAAGGAAGTCATGGACGCGCTCACCGCCCTCGAAAAAGCGCGGCGCGAGGCGGGCCTGCCGGAAAAGTGATTTGGTGATTCAAGGGGCCGCCGCGGAGCGCGAGGGCGGACGGCGCGGACGCTGCTTTGCCGACACCGATTTGATCACGGTGTAGCCGCGACCGGTTTTCGGCAGAGGGGTCTTCCCAAGTTTCGTTGCCGGGCGAAGCAGCGCGACCACTGCCGGCTTGTCGACGGTTGCAGGATTCTCGAGACGAATGAACCGGCCCTGATTGCCTTTTTCCTTCCAGCAGTCCTTTCGGATCCGCCAGCTTCGCGCCGTGTACGAAATACAGGCTCGCTCCTTTCGCATACACCGCGAGCGAGACGATGACAGTCGGAGGCGCGCTCGGTCGGTCCCCATCCGATCGCGAGCGCGTTGTAGTTGTCGTAGACGAGTTCGACCGCGGTCGGGAATCGCCGGCGTAGACGCACGCGCGCCGCGCGTGCCAGCGCCGCGATCGCCGGATCGAATCTGGAGATGAAGCCCGCGAGCTGTTGGGCGGGCGTCATGGCAGCGTTACCAACGCTTCATCTACCTCGATCCTTTTGACTCGGAGAGAAACCGTTCGACATCCGCCACCGTCCGCGGCAGGGCGGCGGAGAGGTTCTCGACGCCGGATGGGAGGAGAAGGAAGGAGTCCTCGATGCGAACGCCGATGTTCTTGTACTTCTCGACGGCGGCGCGCACCTTCTCGATGAACGCCGCGTTCTCCGGGGTCTTCGGCAGGTCATTGAACGCCTGGTCGCGGATGTAAATGCCTGGCTCGATGGTGAATGCCATGCCGGCCTCGAGCGGCTTGCCGCGCACGCCCACGTCGTGCACGTCCATGCCGATCCAGTGCGTGACACCGTGGGTCGCCCAGATTTTGAATTGCCTGCCGGTCGGCTCCGTGACGAGGCCGAGCTTCACGAGGCCGGCGCGCAACACCTCGTCGCAGGCTTTCTGGATGTCGTCGGGCGCGGCGCCGATCTTCGCGGCCTTGATGCCTGCCTCCTGTGCGGCGAACACGATTTCATAGATGTCGCGCTGCGCCTGCGTGAAGTGCCCGTTGATGGGATACGTCCGCGTGATGTCGCCCGTCAGCCCTTCGAAGTTAGCCGCGGCATCGACGAGGAGGAGGTCGCCGTTCTCCATCTGGCGGCTCGATTTCTCGTAATGCAGAATCGTCGCGTTCGGTCCGCTGCCGACGATGGACGGGTAGCCCCAGCTCATCGCGCCGTTGTTCAGGTAAACAGCTTCGATAGCCGATTCGACCTGATATTCCCACTTGCCGGGTGCGGCGGCCCGCATGCCGGCCTTGTGGGCTTCGGTCGAAATCAACACGCTTTGCCGCAGCACGGCCTGTTCGTACGGTGTCTTGATCTGTCGCAGCCCGGCGAGCACGGGGGTCGCGTCCTTGACCTGAAACCCGAAAAAGCGATCGCGCATCCGCGCGGCGAACTGACGCGCGGGGCCGGGAGTCTCCGTCAAGTTGCGCTGTGGTTCGAGCAGCAGCGCGAGGTTCGCGCGACCCTGTCCGAGCGCATCGAAAAACGCCTTCGCCTCGTCGGCCTGCGGCAATCCAGGCGCGCCTTGTGCGGAGAGCACTCCTGCCATGAACGGCTCGAACTGGTTCGCGGTGAACACGGTCTCAACACCGCTTGCGACCGACGCTTCCGATGGCGTCAGGCTGTGACCGTTCCAGTGCTCGCGGCGCGCATCCGCTTCGCGCACGAACAGGATCTCGCGCTTCGTGCGATTGCCGGGCATCAGCACGAGGATCGTGTCCTCCTGGTCGATGCCAGTCAGATACAGCAGATTGCTGTCCTGCCGATACTCGTAGTTGACGTCGTTCGAATAGATCCGTGGGGGTGCACTCCAGAACACCGCCACGGTATCAGGGCCGAGCTTGTCCATCACGCGCGCGCGCCGGCCTTTGACGTCTTCCTGCATCGGACCGGCGGACGCGATGCGCACGATCGCCAGCGCCACCGCCACCACAAGCGGGAATTGACGACGAAAGTTGAGCATGAAGAGCGAATTGTACAACAGCCTGTCAATCCGGAATGCGGAGTGCGGAACGAATGCCGAATGCGGTTTCGTTCAAAACCGGAGTCTGACGGAGGCATTTCGGCCTTTCACATTCAGCATTCCGCATTCACATTCTGAACGGCGTCGCTTGCCGCCGCAGGGCCGTCATTCGCCGAAAACGGCGGGAATCGCGGGTTTCGCCTCCGTATCCTCAGGCTGAAGGAAATGCAATGAGCGGCAAAGTTGCACTACAGCTGAATGCGATAGTGGGCGTAGCGAGCACGGTCGCGGCGAGCGCGATCATGTGGCTGGTGCTGACGCGGCCGGCCGACGTAGCGGTCACCGTCGCGAGCCACGATTACGAGGCGCTGGTCGTGGCCATCGGTCACCAGCTCGGCGCCTGGGTTCATGCGCTGCTGCGCTTCGTGTGATGCCATGGAGCGACCGATGCCTCGGGGCACGAACACCGGCCGCGTCACGCTGGGACTGATTGTGTGCAGCCTTGGCGTGCTGATGCTGATCGATCGCGCGGACTACTTTGACTTTGGCGCAATGCAGCTGTTTCCCGGAGTCGTGCTGATCGCGATGGGCATCGCGCGAATCGTGCTCGGCCGCAGAGATTGGACGGCGCACCGCGGACCGAGCCCGATCCTGCACGGCCTGTGGCTCATGACGGTCGGCACCTGGCTGATCGTCAGCATGGTGCACCTGTTCGGCCTGACGTTTCGGACGTCCTGGCCGTTGCTGTTGACGGCGGGAGGCGCGTTCATCGTCGCGCGCGCGTGGGAGAAGTGAAGATGGAAGCGCCGGCCTCGAACCCGCAGTCGCGATTCACGCCTCAGGTGCTGTTCGGCGTGCTCGTGATCGTCGCTGGCGTGCTGTTCACTCTCGACAACCTGGGCATCGTCGACGCCGAGCAGTTCATCCAGTACTGGCCCGCGGGGCTCGTCGCGATTGGCTTGCTGAAGCTGTGGGACGTCCGTGAAGGACGTGGATGGCTCGGCGGATTCTTCCTGGTGCTGCTCGGCGGCTGGATGCTGCTCGAGCACGTGGTCGCGATCCGCATTTCGGTGGGCGATCTGTGGCCGCTGTTCTTCGTCTTTCTCGGGGGATACATGGTCTGGCGCGGGATCGGCGGACACCGGCGCACGCACTGGACCGACAGCACGACGCATCTCAGTGCGCTCGCGGTCATGTCGGGCATCGTGCGCGGCAGCAACTCCACGAATTTCGAGGGGGGCGACCTTACCGCGATCATGGGCGGCTGTGAAATCGACCTGCGGCAGGCGGCCATCGCCGCCGACGAAGCCGTCATCGAGACGTTTGCCTTCTGGGGCGGTATCGAGATCCGCGTGCCGGAATCGTGGACCATTGTCACGCGGGTGACGCCGTTGATGGGCGGCGTCGATGATCAAACGCGGCCCGCGCCGAACCCCGCAGCCAAGCGGCTCGTCATTCGCGGCTTCGTCGTCATGGGCGGGGTCGTCGTCAAGAATTGAGACCCGATGCATCCGATCCTGGCGCGCCCGGCGCGGGTGGCGGCGTATGTGGCGGTCTGGCTGCCGCTCGGCGGATCGCTGGCCGCGCTCCTCGCGATGCAGGGTGTGTTGCCCTGGCCCGCGGCAATTGCGTTTGCGATGCCGATTGCCGTGGCCTACGGCTTCCTGTGTCTCT
This sequence comes from Acidobacteriota bacterium, assembly GCA_003222675.1. GTDB lineage: Bacteria > Acidobacteriota > Vicinamibacteria > Vicinamibacterales > 2-12-FULL-66-21 > QHWT01. Next base: position 101,144 of record QHWT01000060.1, read on the forward strand.
CCGCGTGGTACGCCGCGCAGGGCCTGCCCGTCGACCGCTTCGATCCCGTGCGGGTGACGATTACGGCGATGGCGGCGGCCTCCATCTCGAGCGCGGTGTGGCTGCTGATTGCGCGCGGCTGGCTCTCCGTGGTCAGCGCGACCGGGCGATGGCCGGCGGCGCGCGGCGCGTTCCGTGGATCGGCCCCGACGCTGTTCGGTTTCGGACTGCTGTTGTATCTGCTCGCGATTGCGGTCAGCTACGTGGCGGCGGCGTTCGAGAAATCCCGCGCGGCCGAGCGACGCGGCCTCGAAATGCAGGTGCTCGCCCGCGAAGCGGAGCTGAGGGCGTTGCGCGCGCAGATCGATCCGCACTTCCTGTTCAACAGCCTGCAATCGATCAGCGCGCTGACCGCGGTCGATCCGGCGGCGGCGCGGCGCATGTGCCTGCTGCTCGCGGACTTTCTCCGCGATACGCTGGCGCTCGGCGCACGCGAACGGATACCGCTCTCCAGCGAGCTCGCGATCGCGAAACGGTTCCTCGCGATTGAGCAGGTGCGGTTCGGTGATCGGCTGCGCGTGGAGGTGACCGCCGATGCGGCCGAGGCGTGCCTCGTCGCGCCGCTGGTGCTGCAGCCGCTCGTCGAGAATGCCGTGACGCACGGCATCGCGCACGTGCTCGAAGGCGGCGCCGTCCGTATCGCTGCGGAGCGCGGCGCAGCCGTCCTGCGCATTCGCGTCGATAATCCCTGCGATCGCGATCGTCCGGCCGGGCGTGGGACCGGGATGGGGCTGGCCAACGTCCGCGCGCGGCTGCGCACGCTCTACGGCAACGACGCCGCGCTGCGCACGGAGGAAAAGGACGGCCGATTCACCGCGAATATCGAGCTGCCGATTGAAACGGTAGGCAAGTAGAAAAGTGCGATGTTCGGGCGGCGAAGACGATCTCTCGAGAGAGGAATGCAACGAGGCGCAGAGAGCGCCGAGAAGGCTGCGTGATCGCACATCCGCCGCGCGGCGAATTTGCGTCATCTCGTGTCGGGCAAGCGCGGAGCGGCGGACGCGCGGTGAGCAGCCGCTTCCTCAATTGTCTTGGCCGCCCGCGTAAACTTGATCGGTATCTGTGTGATCCGCGTGACCCATGGCTTTCCTCTGCGCCTCCGCGCCTTTGCGTGAGATCGTCGTGACAAGCGACCAGTCTTTATGAGCGTACTGCGCATCGTGATCGTGGACGATGAGGCGCTCGCCAGGGCGGTGGTGCGCGAGTATGCGTCGGCCGATCCGGACGTCGAGATTATCGCCGAATGCGGGAACGGCTTCGACGCGGTGAAGGCAGTGGCGGAGCATAAGCCGGACCTCGTGCTGCTCGACGTGCAGATGCCGAAGCTCGATGGCTTCGAGGTGTTGGAGCTGCTCGGGCGCGACCAGCCGGTCGTGTTCATCACCGCGTACGATCAGTACGCGCTCCGCGCCTTCGAGGTGCATGCGGTCGACTACCTGTTGAAGCCGTTCAGCGCCGAGCGGTTCCAGGAAGCGATGGCGCGTGCGCGCGAGCGGCAACGCGCGAAGGCGGCCTCGCCGGACGTCGCCGCGATCGTGCGCGACGCCAGGCCGAAGAGCGGTCCCGCCGAACGCGTCCTCATCCGCGACGGCGCGAACGTGCACGTGCTCCCCGTTGATGCGATCGATTACGTCGAGGCACAGGACGATTACGTCGCCTTCAAGGCGGAAGGCAAGCAGTACCTGAAGGACCAGACGCTCGCGGCAGTGGAGGCAACGCTCGACCCGTCCCGCTTCGTCCGCATTCATCGCTCGTACGTGTTGAATATCGATCGCATCGCGAAGGTGGAGCTGTACGCGAAGGACAGTCGCATCGCGATTCTGCGCGACGGCACGCGCCTGCCTGTCAGCCGCGCCGGGTACGCGCGGCTGTCTCAGTTGTTGTAGTCGGTTGACGGTTGTCGGACGGCCCGCCTCGGACACGGACCTCGGACCTCGGACCTCGGACCTCGGGCCAGGAAGTATCCCCTTGACAACGAGCCACTAATTAAATATCTAGTTAGTTAATAACGTATGGCGCGCCCGCCCCGCTCCGCGTCCGTCGATTCCCGTCGGCGCCTGTTCGAGGCCGCCGCGGCGGAGTTCGCGGCGCGCGGCTACGCGGGGGCCAACGTCGATCGCATCGCCCGTGCCGCGCGGTTGAACAAGGCGATGATTTACTACCACTTCAAGAGCAAGGCCGCGCTCTACCGCGAGATCCTGCGCGACATGTTCACCGCCGTCGGAACGCGCGTCGCCGACGTCGCGGCAGCGTCCTGCACCCCCGAAGACAAGGTGCGCGCGTTCGTCGAAGCGATCGCTGCCGAAGCGGAGGCCCGTCCTCACTTTCCTCCGATCTGGCTGCGCGAGATTGCCGAAGGGGGTGGGCACCTCGACGCCGCCACGCTGAACTACGCGCGCGCCGTCGTCGCGACACTCGGTCGAATCATCGAGGAAGGCTGCCGGGCCGGCCGCTTCAAGCCGGCGCAACCTATGCTCGTGCACGGCGGGATCATCGCGCCGCTGATGTTCTTCCTCGCGACGGCGCGGGTGCGCAGGAAGATGCAGCGCGCTGGCGCGGCCGGCGTCGCCGACATTCCGCCGAAGGTGGTCGTGGCGCACATTCAGCGCCTCACGCTCGCGGTCCTCGAAGGACGGATTGCATGAAGAGATCGATGCTCGTGATTCTCGCGTGTACGCTGCCGGCGATCGCCGCCTGCCACCGGAATGGCGATGCGGGCAGCAACCGCGCGACCGGCTACGTCGAAGCCACCGACGTGCGCGTTGCGCCCGAAGTCGGCGGACGGCTGATCAAGCTCGAGGTTGCCGAGGGGCAGCGCGTGACCGCCGGCGACGTAGTGGGTCGTCTCGACACGGCCGACACCGAGCTGGCCGTGCGACGCGCCTCGGCAGAACGGGACCAGGCGCGGGCGCAGCTGGCACTGCTGCAGGCGGGATCGCGCGCGGAAGACATCCGGCAGGCGTCGGCGCAGCTGCAGTCGGCGCGATCCGAGGTCACGGCGGCGCAGGCGGAAGTGGAGGCGGCGAGCGCTGACCTCGAGCGGTTCGAGTCGCTGCTCCGCGCGAACGCCGGCTCCGTCAAGCAGCGGGACGATGCGAAGACGCGCAAGGACGTGGCGACCGCGCGTGTAACGGGCGCCGAGGAGCGTGCGCGCGCGGCGGCCGATGCGCTGGCGCGCGTGAAAGCCGGCGCCCGGCCGCAGGAGCTGACGGCCGCGCGTGCGCGCGTCAGCGCCGTGGACGCGCAGATCGCCTCGCTCGAGAAAAATCTTGGCGACGCGGTCGTGAAGAGTCCCGTCGGCGGCGTCGTCACGTCGAAGTTGATCGATGCCGGTGAGATGGTCGCGCCGCGCGCGCCGATCGTCGTGATCACCGACCTCGATCACGCATGGGCGAACGTCTATGTCGACGAGCCGCTGGTGCCGCAGCTGAAAATCGGCCAGGCCGCGACGCTCGTGACCGACGCGGGACAACGCCTCGACGGAACGATCACGTTCATTTCGCCGAAAGCGGAGTTTACGCCGCGCAACGTTCAGACGGCGGAGGAACGGTCGAAGCTTGTGTACCGCATCAAGGTGACGGCCGACAATCGCAACGGCGTGCTGAAGCCCGGCATGCCCGTCGAAGCCGAACTGCAGCCACAGAAACAATAGCCACGGATCAACACCAGATAGCCACGGATCGACCACAGATAGCCACGGATCGACAAAAGCCACAGATCAACACAGAGCTACACAGGTCAACACAGATGACACGGATCGCATGACAGCCATGGATTATCGGGAACGGGTTGCGATTCGGCTCGAGCGGGTGACGAAGCGTTACGAGACCGTCACCGCGCTCAACGAGCTGACGTTCGACGTGCGGTCCGGCGAGATGTTTGGTCTGATCGGTCCTGATGGTGCCGGAAAGACGACGACGATCAGGCTGATGGGCGGATTGCTCCGTCCGGATGGCGGACAGATCGAGGTGCTGGGACGTGATCCGGTCGCCGACCATCGGGCGATCACCGGCGCGGTGGGATACCTCTCGCAGCGATTCAGCCTGTATGGCGATCTCACGATCGACGAGAACATCGCGTTTTTCGCGGAGATCCACGGTGTGCGCGGCTACAAGGCGGCGCGCGATCGGCTGCTCGAGATGACGCAGCTCACGCCGTTCCGCCGGCGCCGCGCGGACCGGCTGTCGGGCGGCATGAAGCAGAAGCTCGCGCTCGCCTGCACGCTCGTGCACGAGCCCCAAGTGCTGTTGCTCGACGAGCCGACGACGGGCGTGGATCCCGTGTCGCGCCGTGAATTCTGGAAGCTGCTGTCCGAATTCCTGGCGCGCGGCCTCACGATTGTGATGGCGACGCCGTATCTCGACGAGGCGGAGCGCTGCGCGCGCGTCGTGCTGCTGCACGAGGGACGGCGGCTCGCGCTCGACGAGCCGTCGCGCCTCCAGCACAATCTCGGGGGCCAGCTTCTCGAAGTCAGCGTGGACGCGGCACGTCCACCCATCGATCTTCTCGCGCGGATCCCTGGCGTTGCCGACGTGCAGCCCTTCGGCGATCGCGCGCACGTACGGCTCGCTGGCCTCGACCAGCGCGCCGGCGTCGAGGCGATCCGCACGGCGCTCGGGGGCGCGGGAATGAACGCTGTCAGCGTGCGTCCCATCACGGCCTCGCTCGAGGACGTGTTCATCGATCTGACCACACGATTATCATGAAACAAGTACTGACGGGCATCGCATGCATTCTGCTGACGGTACCGCTTGACGCGCAGGTGCCGCCCGCATTCACGTCGTTGACGCTCGATGAGGCGATTGCGCGCGGGATGGAGACGTCGCGGCGGCTCGCGGAGCTTCAGTCGCGGGAGGAGGCGGCAGCGTTCGCGGTCGAAGGCCGTCACGTGGCGGAGCGTCCGAATGTTGCCGTGCAGGGAGGTTACACCCGCACCAATCACGTGGACGAGTTCGTGATCACGTCTCCGGTGCGGCCGCCGCAGGTAGTCTATGCCGACATTCCCGACAATTACCGGACGCGGCTCGATCTGCAGTGGCCGATTTATACCGGCGGCCGCGGCGACGCGCTCGAGCGCGCCGCGCGCGCGGAGCAGGCCGCCACAGGAGAGGACCTTGCCGCCGCCCGATCGGATCTGAGGCTGGAGATCACGCGCGCGTTCTGGGCGCTCGTCACCGCGCGCGAGACCGAAGCGGTGCTCGCGCGATCGCTCGACGCGATTGGTGCGCAGGTGGCCGACCTGCGCAGCCGGCTCGCATCGGGATTGATCGCGCCGAACGATGTCTCGTCAGCAGAAGCGCAGGCGTCGCGTCAGCGCCTGCTTGCGCTCGAGGCGGCGAACCAGCGGGCGATCGCGGAAGCGGATCTGCGCCGGTTAACAGGCGTGCCCGCCGGTCGCATCGACGTTCGCGTCCCGGAAGCGGACACTCGTGTCCCCGGAACGGTGACAGTCACAGTTCGGGTCCCGCCGACTGTCCCGGATTCCGGACGAAGTGTGAGTGTCCCCGTTTCCACGCGCCCGGAGCGGCGGGCGCTGGAGCAGCGTGCGCGGTCTGCCGACGCGCGCGCGGATGCCGTCGACGCGACGGGGCGTCCGCAGATTGCCGTGGGCGGCGGTTACGACTACGCACGTCCCAATCCGCGCATCTTTCCACGCACGGGACAGTGGCGCACGTCATGGGACGTTTCCATCAATCTCACGTGGTCGCTCTGGGACGGAGGGCGCCGTGGGGCGGACGCCGGCGAGGCGCGCGCGAACGCCCGCGCAGTGCGCGCACGCGCCGAGGATTTCGATCGCCAGGCGACGTTTGAGATCGAGCAGCGTCAGCTCGAGCTCGCCTCGAACCGCGAGGCGATCGGCGCTGCCGACGACGAGGTGCGCGCCGCTGTCGACGCCGAACGCGTCGTCGGCGAGCGGTACCGCGTGGGAGTCGCGACCAGCACCGATGTTCTCGAGGCGCAGGTGACGCGGCTCCAGGCGGAGCTCGATCGCACGCGCGCGATCGCGGGGGTCCGTCTCGCGGAAGCGCGCCTTCAGCGGGCACTAGGACAATAGCGCCTGCGGCCTGCGCGAGGCGACGGAGTGAAGCGGCGCGACGCGCCGCAGCCGAGGGCGAGCGCGTGGGGGTGGGGCCCCACGCGCCTTAAGTAATGCTGACTGACCAATCATGAGCAACGCCATCGAAGTCCGGCATCTCACGCGGCGATTCGGCCAGTTCGTTGCCGTCGATGACGTGAGTTTCGACGTGCGCCGCGGCGAGATTTTCGGCTTCCTTGGAAGTAACGGGGCAGGAAAGTCGACGACGATCAGGATGCTTTGCGGACTGCTCAAACCCTCGTCTGGCAGCGCCAGCGTCGGCGGCGTCGACGTGACCCGCGATCCCGAAGGCGTGAAGCGGCGCATCGGGTACATGTCGCAGCGCTTCTCGCTGTACGAGCTGCTGACCGTCGATCAGAACATCAGGTTCTTCGGCGGCGTCTACGGGCTGGACGACGTGAAGCTCGCGGCGCGACGGCGCTTCGTCGTCGAGATGGCGGGCCTGGCCGGACGCGAGTCGACGCTGGCGCGCGATCTCGCCGGTGGATGGCGGCAGCGCCTCGCGCTCGGGTGCGCGATCCTGCACGAGCCGGCCATCCTGTTTCTGGACGAGCCGACCGGCGGTGTCGATCCCGTGTCGCGCCGCCAGTTCTGGCGCCTGATCGACACGCTGTCGCACGCCGGCGTGACGGTCCTCGTGACGACGCATTATCTCGACGAGGCGGAGCGCTGCCACCGTGTCGCGCTGATTCACGCGGGCCGCCTCGCCGCGATCGGCACCACGACCGAGGTGAAGCGGATTTTCGAAGGGCGGCCGATCGTCGAAATCCGGACGGACAAGGCGATCGAAGCGATGCGGCTCCTCGATGCGACGCCCGACGTCGAGAAGACGAGCCTCTTCGGGACTGCTGTGCACGCCGTGCTGCGCGACGCGGCCATCCGGCCCGAAGCGCTCGCCGATCGTCTCCGCTCCTCTGGCATTGACGTCGAGTCGGTCGCGCTCGTGGCACCGTCGCTCGAAGACGTATTCCTGGACGTGATCGACAAAGCGCCTCGAACGGGCTCCGGCGACGCCCCTCGTTCAGCGGGAGGGACCGCCGCGTGACGAAGGCGCTCGCGGTATGCCGCAAAGAGCTGAGGCAGATCAGGCGCGATCGGCGCACGCTGCTGATCCTCATTTTCGTTCCGGCGTTCTTCCTCCTGCTGTACGGCTACGCGCTCAACTGGGACATCCGCCACATCACGCTCGCCGTCCAGGATCGCGATGCCACGCCCGAGAGTCGTGCGCTCGTGTCGGCGTTCGTCAACTCGGGCTATTTCGATTACATAGCCGACGCACATTCACCCGGCGAGATCGATCGCCTGCTCGATCTGAACGAGGCGCGCGCCGTCCTCGTGATCCCTGAAGGCTTTGCGCGTGACGTCGCGCGTGGTTCAGGGCCGCAGGTCCAGGTGCTCATCAACGGCGAAAACGCGAACACCGCGACCACCGTGATGGGGTACGCCGCGAATATCGTCCGCAGCGCTGGAGCATCGCTCGCCCCCGCCGCGGCCGCTCGAGCGCCATTGGTGTCCGTCGAGCCGCGCATCTGGTACAACCCGGAGCTGCGCAGCACGCTGTTCCTCGTACCTGGCTTGATCGCCTACATCCTGATGATCACGGCGGTCATCTCCACCGCGATCTCCATCGTCCGCGAGAAGGAGGTGGGGACGATGGAGCAGGTGCGCATGGCGCCGATTGACACGTTCTCATTCGTCGTCGGAAAGACCATTCCGTATTTCCTGATCTCGCTGGCATCGGCGGCGCTGATCGTGCTGGCCGCGATGGTCCTGTTTCAATTGCCGATGCGCGGGAACTGGCTGTCGCTTTTAGTCGCGTTGTCGCTGTTCATCGCCGGCGCGCTGGGGACGGGCCTCGTGATCTCGACGGTTGCGGATACGCAACAGGTGGCGTTCCAGGCGGCCATGCTGTCGTCGTTCCTGCCGACGCTGATGCTGTCCGGATTCATCTTTCCGATCTCGAGCATGCCGAAGGTCCTGCAGATCATCACGTACGGCGTTCCGGCCAGGTACTTCCTCATCGCGCTGCGCGGCATTGTGCTCAAAGGCACGTCAATCTGGCTGCTCCTCCCGCAGATGGGCGCATTGATCGTGTATGCACTCGTGATGCTGACGCTCGCATCGCTGCGGCTCTCGAGGGAGGCGCGCTGACATGCAGCGACTCTCGCGTCTGGTCTGGAAAGAGTTCCTGGAACTCCGCCAGAACCCGCGTCTCTTCGGCATCGTGATCGTTGCCCCGATCATCCAGCTCACCATGCTCGGGTACGCCGCGACGACGGACGTCAGAGAAGTGCCGATTGTGGTGGCAGACGGCGATCGATCGCCAGAAAGTCGATCGCTCGTCGCGCGTTTCGACGTGTCCAGGAATTTCGCGGTGACCGACACCGTCACGACTGTCTCCGAGGTCGACCCGTACCTGCAACGCGGCCGCGCGTGGGTTGCGCTCGCGATTCCGCAGGGGTACGGCGCCGCGATCCAGGGGGGAAAGCCGGTGGCGCTGCAGGTGGTGGCCGATGGCAGCGATTCGAACTCGACGACCGTCGCGCTCGGCTACGCGACGTCGCTCGTCGGCGGGTATGCGGAAGACCTGGTTCGCGCCTCGGATCCCGGATCCCGTGCCTCGATGATTGACGCCAGAATCCGCATCTGGTTCAACCCACAGCTCGAAAGCCGCTTCTTCATGATCCCCGGCGTCCTCGCGCTGCTGCTCCTGCTCGTGACCGCGAATCTTGCGGCAATGGCAATCGTGCGCGAGAAGGAGCTCGGTACGCTCGAGCAGCTGAACGTCACGCCGCTGCGACGCTGGGAGCTCATTGTCGGGAAGCTGCTCCCGTACGGCGTCATCGCCCTCATCGATGTGTTCCTCGTGACCGCCGTGGCGGTGTTCTGGTTCGAGGTCCCGCTGCGCGGCAGCCTCACCCTGCTGCTGGCGATGAGCCTGATCTACGTCCTCTGCACGCTCGCGCTCGGCCTCTTCATCTCGACGATCTCCGAGACGCAGCAGCAGGCGATGATGACGGCGACGTTCTTTTTTCTCACGCCGATGATCTATCTCTCGGGTTTCATCTTTCCGATTGAGAACATGCCGCGCGTTATCCAATACGTGACGTACCTGATTCCGCTCAGATATTTCCTCGTGATTGTGCGGGGGATTTTCCTGAAGGGCATCGGCTTGGACCTGCTCTGGCCGCAGGCCGGGGCACTCGCGCTGTGGGGCACCGTCGTGCTCGCTCTGGCTGTCGCGCGAAGCCGAAAGCGAATCGCGTAATCGCCTTGGTTCCCTTGTCACGAACGAATCACGCCGCGCTCGGACAGAAAACCGCGCCGAGCACCATGCAGAGTTAGAAGATACTGATCAGCTGAGAGCTATCGACAGGTCGCGCTGCGTATCGGGCGACACCGCTGGCTTCGATCACGACGGCGTCCGCGGAATTACACGGTTGTGCGGTAACGTCGATATTCGATGCGGCTCCTGCTGGTCGAAGACGATCCCACCATCGCGGCGTTCGTGGAGAAAGGACTGCGCGAAGCAGGCTTCGCGGTCGACCACGCCGGCGACGGTCTCGTCGCGCTCGAGCGCGCGATCACCGAGCCATACGACGCCGCGATCATCGACGTGATGCTGCCGCGCATGGACGGCCTGTCGCTCATCGATGCGCTGCGCGCGCGGGGCGTGCGCATTCCCGTTCTGATCCTGAGCGCGAAGCGATCGGTCGACGATCGGGTGCGCGGTCTTCAGGCCGGCGGAGATGACTATCTCACCAAGCCGTTCGCCTTTGCCGAGCTCCTCGCCCGGATACAGGCGCTGATCCGGCGATCGACCCGGACGGCGGAGCCGACACGACTGGCCTTCGGCGATCTCACGCTCGACCTGCTCACGCGCAACGTGCAACGCGGATCGACGGCGATCGACCTGCGCCCGCGCGAATTTTCGCTGCTCGAATACCTGATGCGCAATGCGGGGAAGGTGCTCTCCAAAACGATGATCCTCTCGCACGTGTGGGGCTACAGCTTCGACCCGAGCACGAACGTCGTCGACGTGCTGGTCTCGCGGCTCCGGGACAAGATCGATCGGCCGTTCGCGAAGAAGCTGCTCCACACCGTCAGAGGCGTTGGCTACGTCTTACGAGAATAGTGAGAGTGATGCGCGGGACGCTGGGACTTCGGCTGTCGCTCTGGTACGCCGCTGTGTTCGTGGTGAGCACCGTCGTGCTCGTCGGGATCACGTACTGGCTGCTCGCGACCTCGCTCGCCCGGCGGGATCGCGACATCATTGCCGCGACGCTGCGCGAGTATGCGCTCCGGTACGAGGCGGCCGGACTGCCCGCGCTGGAGCGCGCGGTCGAACTCGAGCAGCGCACCGGAAGCCGCGAGCGCCTGTTCGTGCGCGTGCTGGGACGCGGCGCGGATGCGTTATTCGTCAGCATGCCCCCCGGCTGGTCGGATTTCGACATCGATCAACTCAATGCCGATGATCAGGGTGTCGAGCGGGCGCCCGCGCGTTCGCGCAACGCCGTGCTCGAGGTCGCCTCCGCGCGTCTGCCCGACGGCACCATCCTGCAGGTCGGCAAGAGCAACGAGATCAGGCTTGCGTTGCTCGCGCAGTTCAGGACGGTCGTGGGCTGGGTCTCGGTGCTCGCGATGATCATCGGTGTTGTCGGGGGCCTGGTGATCACCCGCTCGACCCTCCAGCCGATCAACGAATTGATTCACGTGGTGCAGGAAATCATCCGGACGGGACGCACGCATGCGCGCGTGCCCTCGCGAGGGCCGACGGGAGACACCGTCGACGAGCTCGTGACCCTCGTCAACACGATGCTCGATCGCATCACGGGATTGATTCGGGCGATGGGGGAGTCGCTCGACAATGTGGCGCACGACCTGCGCACGCCAATGGCGCGGCTGCGCGGCACGGCGGAGCGCGCGTTGCAGTCGGGCGATCCCGCCGCCCAGCGCGAGGCGCTCTCCGATTGCCTCGAGGAATCCGAACGCATCCTGTCGATGCTGAATACCCTCATGGACATCTCGGAGGCGGAGACCGGTGTCTTGCGGCTGCCGCGCGAGCCCCTGGATCTGCGAGCGCTCATCAACGAGGTCGTCGAGCTCTACGAAGACGTCGCCGAAATGAAGCACGTGACGGTGACATTCGATCCCGGTGAGCCCGTGGTCGTCAACGGCGCGCGCGATCGCCTGCGCCAGGTGTTCGCGAACCTGCTCGACAACGCGATCAAATACACCGGAGAGAACGGATCCGTGGGGATTGTCGCATCGCGCGATCCGAGCGGTCAGGCAGTCGTCACCCTCACCGACACGGGCGCCGGCATTTCCGCGCAGGATCTGCCGCGCATCTGGGACCGCCTCTATCGAGGCGATCCGAGCCGCACCGAGCGCGGACTCGGTCTTGGCCTCAGCCTCGTCAAGGCGTATGTCGAGGCGCACGGCGGCACCGCCGAGGCGAGAAGCGAGCCCGGACGAGGCTCGACGTTCACGGTCCGACTGCCGGTGGGCTGACGGAGGCTTCGGGCTTCGGGCTTCAGGCTTCGGGCTTCAGGCTTCGGGACCTCGGACCTCGGACCTCGGATCCTTTCACGCTTGTAATGTTCCGGTAAGGGCGCCGCAAGGTTGGTGGTCGTCTTAGTAGACAGAGGTAACACCAGCAACCATGCACACCAGACTTTTTCAAAAAGGCAGCTTGGCTGCCATCGCGCTCGCGACGATTACCGTTGCGGCGTGGAAGGCCCCCGAACGAACGGTCAGCGCTGCTCCCGCGATTGCGGGCGCGCCGGCCGTGGCGACTGCCGCTCGTTCCCTGACGCCAGTCGCTTCTTACGCTCCCGTCGTCGAGCGTGTCATGCCCGCGGTGGTCACCATCCGCGTGGAGAAACGCGCCTCGGCGATTCCAACGGCCGGCCAGATGCCGGACGATGACCTGTTCCGGCGGTTTTTTGGACAGGGAATGCCCCAGATGCCACGAGGACGTCAGCCACGCGGCATGGAGCGCGGCCTCGGCTCCGGTGTCATCGTCAGCGAGGACGGCTATATCCTGACGAACAATCACGTCGTCGACAGCGCCAACGAGGTGAAGGTCGAACTCCCCGACAAGCGGACCTTCACGGCGAAAGTCGTGGGCACCGATCCGGCGAGCGATCTCGCGGTGGTGAAGATCAACGCGAGCAGCCTGCCCACGCTGACGCTCGGCGATTCCGACAGCGTCAAAGTGGGTGACGTCGTGCTTGCAGTCGGGAATCCGCTCGGCGTGGGCGAGACCGTCACATCCGGCATCATCAGCGCGAAAGGGCGCACCACGGACGTTGGCGACGGCAGCTACCAGGACTTCCTGCAGACGGACGCGCCGATCAATCACGGCAACTCCGGCGGCGCGCTGGTCAGCGCGAACGGCGAGTTGATCGGCATCAACTCGCAGATCCTCACACCGTCCGACGGCAACATCGGACTCGGTTTCGCGATTCCCTCGAACATGGCGCGGAATGTGATGGATCAGTTGATCAAGAACGGCACTGTGCACCGCGCGAAGCTCGGCGTCACCGTGCAGGGGATCACCGCCGACCTGGCGTCGAGCCTCGGGTTGCCGTCCGCGAAAGGGGCGCTCGTGAGCAACGTTGAAGACGGGAGTCCTGCGGCGCGAGCCGGGATCACGCAGGGTGATGTGATCACGGAGTACAACGGCAAGCCGGTGGCCGACAGCAATCAGCTGCGCAACGACGTGTCGAGCACGACCCCGGGCTCGAGCGTGTCATTGAAGGTGTTCCGCAACGGCCGCACCGAGACCATGCAGGCGAAGCTCGGCGAGCTCGCGACGAAGCGCGAGAAGTCGGACTCCTCGTCCGAGCCTCGCGGTGAAGGCAGGTTCGGCCTGGGGCTTCAGCCGCTCACGCCGGACCTCGCCGAGGAGGCCGGTGTGCCGCGCGGCACGCGCGGAGTGATCGTCGTGGAAGTCGACCCGTCGGGAATCGCGGCGGACAGCGGTATGCGGGAAGGCGATGTGATTGAGAAAGTGGACGGGAAAGCCGTGACAACCGTCGCCGAGGTGAAGTCCGCGCTCGATCGCAAAGATGGCAAGCCCTCGCTCCTCGTCGTCAATCGCAAGGGTACCGATATCTTCCTCACGCTTCGCGCGGAATAGGTCTCGCTCGGATGCAGCAGATAAGGAGTCGAAGCCACGCTTCGACTCCTTTTTTTATGTGTGCGCCAGGCAGCCACCGTAATGGCGCTTCGGTAACCCTCCAAATGCCCGCGAAGGTGCGGCTTCGCGTGATCTTTCCTCGCCGCCTGGATGCGAGTCATTCGTTCCGCAGACTTTAGCCTGCACCTGCGAAATCCAACGGACTGACAAATCAGCGACCGCGGGGCATTAGCTACCCAGCTAACCTGAAGGCAGACGGTCAGTTGAGTCAGGGAAATCGGCGACCAGCCGGGTCGGCTGCTGGCGGCACCCGAAGTGCAATAACTGAGCGGTACCGCGAAAACTGAATGCCGCCTGGTGCCTCAGGTCGTTGCTCCAAGGCGCTCGTCCGTTACCTCGGATGGCATCGGGATATCGAACCTATGGGGAAGGTCGGTCGGGCCGGTTCGTCTCGTTCGTCAGCAGCACGCCGGAGGACCTCTGAGGCGGCGTCGCAGTGGCCGCCCGCCGAACGAGCGTGGGTGACGGTCGCCCAGCTCTGCCTACGCTGGCAGCTCGATCGCAGGACGATTTACAAATTCATCGATAGCAAGATCCTGCCGGCCTGGAAGGTGGGCGCTCACCTGTATCGGATCGCCATCGCCGATGCGCTGCGGTTCGAATCACGGAACCGGCTGCCCCCCGAACGCAAGACGTCACCCAATCGTTCCCGCAATCGAACGCGGTGACGCATCGTCACCCATCAGAGTCCAGATCGATAAACCAACGCTCGATATCTGCGAGCTGCGGAAATCCCCACTCGGCGCGCTCCTCGAGCAACGCCTTGACCGGCCAGATCACGGTATTGGCGTACCGCGCGCGCTCCGCTGTGTCGAACAGCATTTCGAGTTCGGCCGGCGAGGCGAGGCACCACGCGGCGTCGGCCACCGCGTTCCGGTAATGTTCGAGAACCTGCGGGCGCGACGCCGCCGGTAACCGGAAGAGGAATGTCGACAGATCATAACTGAACGGGCCGACGGCCAGCCGGTCCCAGTCGACCAGGCGCGCCCGTGGTCCGTTGGGCGTCGCGCGAACGAAGATGTTGATTGGCCACAGGTCGCCGTGCACCATGGTGTCGGGGCCACCCCACTTTTCCGCGACGCGTGTCCGCCGGGGCGCATCGGCGAGGAGCGCCATGAGGCGTTCGCGCAGCCGATTTGGAATTCCCGCGTACTGACGCGGCGTTTCGATCCCGGACGCGGCCAGCGCGTCGAGCGCATCGATGGCGTCCCGGACATTCTCAATGAAATACTGCTGTCCGCGGCTCGAGCTGTAGCGGCGTACTTCTGGCAGCACCCTGTGATGGCTTGCGCGAGTGTGAAGGTCCGCGGCGAGCTCCACAGCCGCGCGAACCCGCTCGGGATCGGGACGCACGGCGAGCGTCTCGTCGCCAAGGTCTTCGTAGACATGCCACACACAATCGGCGCGTGCTTCGGCGGCCACGCCGAGCAGGCGAGCGCAGCGATCTTCCAGTCCGAGCGCGGGCAGCCATCGCTCTACGAGGAGCTGGTTCCGCTGAGCGACGGCGGGTTCGAGGCGCTTGAGTACGACAGCGCGCGACGGAATGCCGTCCGCGATGTCGAGCCGAAACACGCGCGACTTGAGGCGATGAAGACCGACGACCCGCTCGGTGCCGCCGATCAGCTCGCGGAGGAGATTGCCGAGCTCGCAAGTAGCGTGTTCGCCGCACGCTTCCAGCGCGTGCCGGAATTCGCCTGCGAGATCGACAGTCTTAGTCATGCGCTGGACGTTCGGTCATGCCTGCGCACCGGGACCGCTGCACGGTCGAGACCGGGGCGTCTCCTCTGCAGGTGCTTCACTTCACGATGGCGGTGCGGACGGCGGCATCGCGCGTTCCCGCCGGTCTGGCCCCGAGTGTCTCGTCGAGGATTCTGGCTGCGACATGTTCGGCATCAAAGCACGCCGCGATTTCGCGCGCCGCGTGGCAGTGCCGCTCATAATCCGCATTGACGGCCTCCAATGCGGCCGCCGCTTCGTCCACGGTCGTGAAACGAAACATCCCCTCGCCGTTCGGCAGCCAGGCGCTCGGGCCGGTGTGCTGGACCACGACGGGCTTCCCGCTGGCCAGATAACACAGCGTTCGATCGCTGATCCACGCGTTCTGGAATTCCATGCAAGACGGCTTTGCACAACTGAACTCGCCACGCGATCCCTGGATATAGGAGCGGTACTCCTCCGGGCTGCTCGCTACCTCTCGCGAATGTCGAACCCGCCAGCCGTGGCGCTCGAGGCACGCTCGATCGTGCGCATCCTTATCGACCAGATACAGCGCGAGCTCGAGCGGCTGTGTCGTGTGGCGGGGGAGATCCAGGAATTGAAGAAAGGACACCCGCTTCGTGTTTTCTCGCAGCACCGTCTTCCCGTTCTCTCTGATTTTCAGAAAGTCGGTGGTCAGCCAGCTGGAGACGGTGGTGAAGGCCTCAGAACCTGGCTCGAGGGTGAAGGGCCAGAGATCGAGACAGATGCACGGCCGGATACGGATCCATTCGAGACCGCAGTCCGGAAAGCGAGCCGCCGGCGTTCCGACGGTCTCGCCGGTTGTCAGGTAGCGATCGTGCGGCGGCACAGCAAGCTGGCCAGTGCTCATCCAGAACTGAAACAGTCCCGGGTCGATATCGATGAGCGCTGTGCGGCGGGCGCACGCGAGCAACCGCGGATCGATCGCATAATGAAAATTCAGCACCAGGTCCGCGCGTCGCAGCACGGCTTCCGCCTCGGAGCGATCGTATCCAACAAAACGGAAGTCGCCGCCTGCCTTGCGGCGGTCGACAGAATAGAGCAGCGCCTTTCGCTCGAGACCGAATCGCTGCATTCGGTGGAAGAACGTCGAGAGGATATGCGCTTCGCGCTGAGGATCATCGACGGGTTGGAACTGCTCCAGCCAGTACACCTCGCATCCGAGACGCCGCAGCCCCTGGACGTATTGCATGTACACCCAGAAATGGCCGCCGCCGTCCGGGAAGTTCGCAACCTTATAGACGGAAATGACGGCCGTGATCATCTCACGCCCTCAGCCGCACCGATACTGCTCGCGAGCGCGGGCAGATCCTGAAAGCCGATCAGGCGAATCCCTCGTTGAACGAGCGCCTCACGCACGCGAGGATCGCACAGCGTCTGCAACTCCACCTCACGTTCCGCGGCGTAGCTCGAAGAGAACCCTGGCTCCGCGTAGCCAGGATGGCAGGTCAGCTCGGTCACGCCTTGACCAATCTCTGCGTCGACGAGACGCAGGAATCCTGCGACATCGATCTGTTCAAGATGTGTTTCGCCGGCCCACTGCCCGTAGAACTTCCGAAAGTGGCGGGCGATGGACTGACCGCGCAGCGGAATGCCGATCGTCGCCGCCCACTCGCGCAGGCGAGACAGAATGCGCGGATCGTAGTGCACGTCATGGTGGGAATCGAGGTGGCTTGGCGCTTTGTCGACCACTTCGACGAACTGCGCAAACTGGCGCTCGACCTCTGCGATCACGCGTTCAGGGTGATCGGGGTCCAGCTCCAGATGCAGTCCGACGCTCAG
The DNA here is from genome assembly GCA_003222675.1 of Acidobacteriota bacterium. Taxonomy (GTDB): domain Bacteria; phylum Acidobacteriota; class Vicinamibacteria; order Vicinamibacterales; family 2-12-FULL-66-21; genus QHWT01. The sequence continues at coordinate 118,003 of QHWT01000060.1, forward strand.
GGCCGGGTACTTACGGCCGAGCGCGGCGGCCTGTTCGCACGCCGGGCGATCCACGAGCAGGCTGGTGCTCGTGAGGATGCCATGGTTGTGCGCCTCAATGATGCCGCGGTTGATGCCATCAGTGATCCCGAAGTCATCGCCATTGACAATGAGCCATTTCATCGGAGCCTTCAATCAGGAAGCGGCGGCCGGAGCGTCTCGATCCAGCCGTCGTAGTCGATCAGATCTCTGATGCCCCATTCGGCGGCGTCGTTCACCAGCGCCATGGCAGCCCAGAGGATGCAGTGCGCGTAACGCGCGACTTCCGCGGTGTGAAAGAGGATGTTGAGTTGGGTATCGTCGGGAAGACGCCAGCCGGCGTATTCCACCGCTTGACGATAGCGCTCCAGGATCCACGGCCGCTCGTCGATGGAGCATTGATAGAGGAACGTGGACAAATCATAGGTGAACGGACCTGCGCCCACGTGGTCCCAATCGATGAGGCGTGCGCGCGGGCCGCCGCCGGTCATGCTTACGAACACGTTCTTCGGCCAGAGATCGCCATGCAGCAGCGTGTCGGGGATGTCTTCGGCAATCCGGACCCGTCGCGGCGCATCGTCGAGGAGCCGCGACAGCCGGTCGTACAAACGCGTCCGGACGGCAGTCCATTGGTCCGCGAGGCCCGGGCGATCGATCGGCGATCGGTCGAGCACCGCGATCGCGTCGCGGAGACTCTCGGTGAAGAAGTGCGTCCCATGATCGCGCGCGCGCCAGCGGATCTCGGGTAGGACCGGGTGACGGGCGGCATGCGTATGGAGTTCGGCGAGGCAATCGACGGCTGCGACCAGCCGCGATCGATCGCGCCGCACTGCCAGATTCTCGGCGCCGAGATCCTCATAGACGTGCCACACGCAGGAACCTTCCCGATCGGCCGCAGAACACAACAGCCGCGGGCAGCGGTCGGCGAAATCGATGGCGGGCAACCAACGCTCCACGAGCAGGCGATCGACTTGCGCGAGTGCTGGCGTGTGGCGCTTGAGCACGAGCGAGCGTCCCGATCGGCCGATGTGCAATCTGTAGACGGCGCGCTTCAGCCGCTCGATTCGGATCGGTCGGTCAGGCTGCGTCTCGTCGGCCAGGAATCCGGTCAAGACCTCCGACAGTTCAGCCGCGCCGTGCTCTTGCCATGCTTCGAGCGGCCCCCGGATATCCTGGCGAAGATCGCCGTCAGGACGCGCATTCGTTCGAGTCGGCATCATTCATCCGCTCCTCGGTGCATCCTCCGTCTTCATGCCAGTGCGCGGTCGAGCACCCGTGAGACCACTCGACATCCGTCGAAGTACTCCTCGGCCAGCGCGCGAGCCAATCGGCAGTGCCGGTCGTAATCGGCTTCGAGCGCGGTGAACGCGCCCACCGCGTCGTCCATGGATCGGAATCGAAAGATGCCTTCTGCATCCGGTAAGAACCGGCTGGGTCCCGTGTGCTGGACCACGGCCGGCTTCCCGCTGGACAGATACGAAACGGTGCGGTTGCTGATCCAGCTGTTCACGAACTGGGGACAGTACGGCTTGACGCAGCTGAACTCGCCTTTCGAGTGCTGGATGTAGGCGCGATACATATCGGGCGTCGCGCTGACATCCCACGCCTCGCGAACTCCCCATCCGAGCGGCTCGAGACGCGCGCGCAATTCGTGCTGATGATCGCCGAGGCACACGGCCAATTCGAGATTCGCAGTCGTGCGGGACGGCAGCTCCGCGTACTCGAGGAAGGCCGCTCCCTTGTCATTCGAGAATGTCGTCCCTTGGAACTCGAATGTTCCTCCCCACCAGTGCGTCACCGTCGTATACGCCGCGCCTGCGCCAGCTGGTGCCAGCGGCCATGCGGGCAGGAACACCGCGGTGGGCGTGTAATGCCAGCGCAGGCCGCAGTCGGGAAAGCGCGCTTCAGGGGTGCCAACGGTTTCGCCAACGGTGAAGTAAATGTCGTAGCGGGCCGGGTGGATGTCCCCTGTCGTCATCCAGACCTGGAGCAGACCGGGATCGGTGTCGACCAACGCTGTCCGCCGGAAGCGGCTTACGACATGTTCTGGTAGGGAATGCCAGAGCGTCAGGAGCAGATCTGCATCCGCGGCGGCATCAAGATCGAGGCATCCGTTGAGAAGGTCGGCACGGAGCTCCCCTCCATTCATTGAGTAAAGAGCCAGCGAGTCCGTGAGACCGTAAGACTCGAGTCGCGCCTTCAGCGTCGTGACACACGTGCGCACGTCGCCGCCGCGCCAGCGCCGGCGCCGCGGCGTCGAGTTGTCTTTGTCGTCGTCAATGCCCTCGAGCCAGATCACGCGGCATCCCACCGCGCGCAATGCGAGGGCCCAATTGAGGTACTCCCACAGGTGCCCGCCTCCATTCGGGTACCCGATTGTGTGCGCGGGGGCGAGGCAGACGGTAACACTCACCGGACTTCCCCCTTCGACACGGTCTCGGTCGGAACCGACGTGAGAAGCGCCTGGCCGCGGCTCGCACGCTCCGCGGCCGCGTACGCATGGAAGTACAACGCCAGATGCGACGCCGCGTCTGGCACCCCCTTGAACCCTGGCATGCTGCAGATATCCACGACGTACGGCGTCCCGTTGCTCTCGATGATGTCGACGCCGTAGAGGTCGATACCGAACGCCTGCCCGCAGCGCACGGCGATGTCGCACAACTCCGGCGCGGGCCTGAACGGCTCCCCGTGCTTCTCCGCCTGCGTCCTCGCCGGGAAGATCTTCTTGACGCCAAACAGGCGGCCCCCGATCGAATAGATCTTCCGGTCGCGGCCAGCGGGAGGATGATAACGCTGCGCCAGGACGGGTTCCTTGGTGGCTGGTATCGCCGCAAGGTCGACGGCGGTCCGGATGACGCGAACACCGTAACCGCCGCTGCCCTGATACGGCTTGACGACGAGCGGCCCCTCGTCCAGAAGCGGGGCCAAGAAGGACGGCCGCGAGACGATGTAGGTGGCAGGCGTGGGTATCCCTGCCGACTGCAGGATCCGTGCAGCGATGATCTTGTCGCCCAGCGCCACCGTCACCGGGTAGGGATTCACGATCGCGGCGCCTTGCGCGTGGAGCGCTCCTGCGATGCTCAACGCAAGGCCATTCGTTCTCTTGAGCACGTAAAGATCGTGCTCGACCCGCACCGTCGACAGATCGATTGCACGGTCCAGGGGTTGGATGACGTCGACGATCACTCCCTGGTGCGAAAGCGCTCGCATCACCAGTGGCATGTGGCTGTCATTCGGCTCGCCGTAACGCGGCAACAGGAATCCGATCCGCATTGGTTTCATGTCCGGACCACCTCCCGCCGCGGCGCCCGCGCGCTCGGCACCCAGTCGAGCCGTTCGAGAGCGTGTTCGACTTCAGCGGCGAACATCCGCATGCTGCCAACGTAGGAATGCGCCCAGTCGTGCGTCAGGTCCTTCGATTGCCAGTACAAAACGGCCAGCGCCCGGAACACCGTGCCGCAATAGGCAAGTCGTCGCCACGCCTCGGGGCTCGCCGCCGGCCACTGCTCACGGACCGT
>QHWT01000061.1 GCA_003222675.1 Acidobacteriota bacterium
TGTTCGTCATGTTATTGACGACGGTGTTCACGCCGTCGACCGGCGCGTCCGCCGAGATGAACGCGACGATCAACGCGTTGGCGGTCGTCGTGAAGGCCGGGCTCGTGACCGTGAGGTTCGGCGCGCTCGCGTTGCGCACGAACGTCCCCGCGATCGTGGGAGCCGGCCCGATCGAGACGACCAGGTTAACTGCGCTTGCGCCCGTGACACGCGTCCCTGCGGTCGGCGTCGTACTGATGATGCTGCCCGCCGGCACCGTCGCACTGGGCGCCGTCGTGACGGTACCAACCACCAGGCCGGCACTCGTGATCGCCGTCGTCGCCGCCGCCTGCGTCAGGCCGACGACGTTCGGCACGCCCACGCCGGTCGAGACGACCAGGTTAACCGCGCTCCCCGTCGGAATCTTCTTTCCGGCGACCGGATCCTGGCTGATGACCGTCCCCGGCGGGAAGATCAAGCTGCTCGCCGTGGTCACGACGCCAACCACCAGGCCAGCGCCCGTGATCGAGGCCGTCGCAACCGCCTGCGTGAGGCCGATGACGCTCGGCACCACCGCGCGCGGTGCAATGGCGACCTCGAGGTTCACGCGGCCCCCAAGGGTCAGCCTCGTACCGGCGGCGGGCGTCTGACCGAGGACGGTGCCCACCGCAACCGTCACGGTTTCGACGCCGACCGTGTCACCGACCAACAGGCCGACCGCGGTGATCGCGTCCGCCGCCGCCGTGTCGATCAACCCGACGACGTTCGGGACGATCGCCGTGGCGACGAAGACCGGGACCGGGATCGTCATGTCGGTGAACTGCAGCTGCTCGATATTCCGCAGCGTGTCAGTCCCTTCGGCCGCCGGGATATCCTTCGCGAGGGCAGGTACGTGTGTGACTGTCACCGTGCCGTTCGCGTTGGGGGTGATATCGTAATCGGCTCGTGGGAAGTTGAACACGGCCGTGTCGCAGTTGAGCGGCGCCGCTGCGCTGCAGTCGGCCGGCACCGCCGGCGGCGTCACGATGGTCTTCACGATCGTGATGCTGCCCGGGTTGAGCCGCTGCGGATCCGCGAACACGTCGTCGACGAGCGCCTGCGGGCTGTCGACCAGCTTGATGGTCGCGTCGTTCATGACCGCTCGGAGCTGGACGTTCAGCCACAGATCGCCGTCGATGAGGTCGTCACCCTTCTTGCCTTCCAGGATGTCGCTGCCGCGGCCGCCCAGAAGGATGTCGCCGCCCATGAAGCCCACGCCTTTGACGTCGGGGATGGCCGGGTCGTTGAGATCTGCGTTGAAGCCGGTCGGTCCCATCAGCTCGGTGAGGCCCGTGATCTTTGCCGCACCAGCCGCCGTCAGTTCCATGCCGACAACAAGACACTCCGCCACTTCACCCGGAGGTTCACACAGGACTTCGTTCGAGCCGGCGATGTGATCGTTGAGATCCCAACCCGACGCCCCGTCGACAAAACGGTACTTGCTGCGGAGGTCGTTGAAGTTGAGCGGGACGTTGGGCAGCGCGAGCAGGCCGAGCTCGATGAATTCCGGGAAGGGCCATCCGCGCAGGGTGATCCAGTCGAACCCGTAATCACCCATGAACTTGTTGCTGCCTTCGGACATCAGGTAGACATCGTCACCGCCCTCGCCGAAGTGGTTGTCCTGTCCGGGACCGCCACCCATGACATCGTCGCCGCCGATCGCGCTCAGACCGGCGAGCAGGTCGAAGACGTTGCCGCCGTCGCCGAACATGCCGCCGTCGTGGCCCTCGCCGTCGTAGAGCCAGTCGTCGCCCTCTCCGCCCAGGATGGCTTCGGCCCGCATCGCCCCGTCGACGATGATGTCGTTGCCGGGACCGGCGAAGAACTCACACCCGTCGTCGGCGCAGATCATGAAGTCGTTCCCGTTGCCGCCGATCAGGAGATCGGCGCCAAACCCCGGCCCTGAGCTCATGGCATCGTTGCCGTCGCCGCCCTTGAGGACGTCGTCGCCGTTGCCGCCAAAGAGCTGGTCGTCGCCGCTGCCGCCATGCAGCGTGTCGTTGCCCTCGAAGCCGTCGAGACGATCGTCGCCGCCGTTGCCGTACATCGTGTCGTCACCGACGTCGCCGATGAATTTGTCTGTGCCCGCGCCGCCATTGAACTCGATATTCTTGCCGGTGTGCAGCGGATCGAAGAAGACCTTCGTGCCGTCCGGCATGGTGAAGAGCGACATGCCGTCACCGAGATCGATGGTCGCAGTACCGGTCAGGTCGGCGGAGTTGAAGATCAGGTCCGCCGTGTTGAAGATGACGTCCATGCCGCCCTGGAAGTCCGTGTTGCGCCGGATCAGCTCGGCAAACGAGTTGCCTTCGAGCTGCTGCACCAGGTTGAGGCCGTCGAGACGCTGCAGGTAATAGAACCGGTCGCCGTCCTGCAGGTTCTCGAGCTGCTTCTCGAACACGAAGTTGAAGGTCGAGCCGAGGAGACCGCCGAACACGGCCTGGCGCTCGGCCATGCCGCCGGGCCAGAAGTCCACCGTGTCGAGACCGCTCGTGGCGGCGGACTGGAACATGAACGGCCCGTTCGCGGCGACGAGCGCGAAGGCCGCGCTCCGTTTGCCAGCCAGAGTCGTTGCGCTCGTGATGGTCGGATGGGTGCCGTATGCGGCCACGAAGTTGACCAGCGACTCGGCATGTTTGATGTTGAGGCCGAACTCGAACCAGTTCGCATAGGGCTTGACCGCCGTGTCGCGGGTTGCCGTGAAGAACTGCCGACGCGCGACGTTCAGCGGCGAGATGCCCTCGCTTCGGCCGCGCGCCATGTTGATCGCCGGCAGATCGAGGGGCAGGCCGAGCAGCTGGTTGCGCACCGACTCAGTGACGAACTCGTCGAGCTCGTTGCCGATGGATCGCGCCAGGCCGCGCACGATGCTGCCCGCGGCCTTGTCAGCCGTCAGCGGTCCGGCGGCGCCGCCGTCGTTGTACGACTGAGGAGCGAGGAACGCATCGAACAGCCTGATGTCGTTCGGGGATTCAACGCCGTTTACGACGTTGATGCGCGTCACGACCTCGGGCAGCATCGAGTGGCCGAGGCGATAGACGGTGTGCGCGAACTCGGCCACGATCGCTGCGTTGATCGACGTGAGGCCGCCGAGGAACGGGTTGATCAGGGGCTGAACCTTGCGCGCGAATTCCTCGAACACGAGGTGCTGGTACTGCATCTCGGTGCCGAACCGCGCGGCCTGGAACAGCCGTTCACCGTAATCCCAACCGGAGGGTGCGTGCACCGCGTGCCACGCCGCGATCTCTGCCGGCGTCAACAGCGCGTTGATCCGGCGGTCGATATCGTGCGCGAGGCGGTTGTGCTCCGCGTGGAAGATCTGGTGCACCATCGTCAGCGCGATGTTCTCGTTGCCGCGTCCATCGCCCGTGATCATGTGAATGTTCAGCAGCTCGTCGTCATAGGTGCCGGGATCCTGGACGCCGGTGCGGAAGTTGGTGATCGTGGCATTCGCATCCGGCGTGAGACCGGGCGCGGGCACCGCATTGTGCGCGATGTCGTTGAGGAACGCGTGACCGGTGCGGAAGGCGTTCGCCGGAATGAGGTCCGCAGAACGATCTGCGGGAAGCCGTTCGGACCGGGCTTGAAGCGCCCGTACGGATCCGTCAGCAGCAGCGGCACGTCGAAGAGGTCCGAGTCGAGCAGCTGAATGCCGAGCAGTCGCGCCGACTGCAACTTGACGTCGGCCCAGCTGCCGATGTTGCAGATGTTGTCGCCAGGGATGCCGGTTGGACGCGGCGCGCAGAAGGCGCCGTCAAGCACCAGGCCGGTCTGCACGGGTTTGCCCGCAGCGTTCTGCACGTACTCGCGCAGGAACACCTGATGTGACGGATGCGACGTGTAGGTCTGGTTCTGATCGACCCACGGCGTCGTCGTATTCTGCGCCTCCTGCACGTCGTCGAGGCTCTCGTCCTGCGGCGTGGCGGGGTTGTCACCGGTCACGCCGTCCGGTCCGGGCTGGTTGGTCGCGCGGGTCATGACCATGAAGCGCTGGGCGACCGGGATGTCGTCAGCGTTGCCGAAGATATGGTCCGGCCCTGCGACGAGCGGATCATCATCGTTCAACGGCATGATGACCGTGCCGCCACCCTTGGTCACGAGATCCAACCCGTGATCGAAGAACTGGCCGAAGAACGTGAACATCAGGTTGAACGGCGCCGACAGACCGAAGTCCGGCGTGATGTTCGGAATGAACAGCGCGCCCGATACAGGATCCGCCTCCCCCGCCGGTGAGCAGACGAATCCGCCCGAGCCGCAGGGATTCTGTGACGCGGCGAACGCGGCGGGGTTGGCAGCGGTCTGATCGAGGACCAGGTTGCTGACCACGCGCGGCTGGGGATCGCTGACGAATCCCTTCTTCTGTGCGTACGACGTCGCCTGGCCGGCAGCTTGTCCGCCAGGGCCGTCGGGGTCGAACCGCAGCGTCTCCGCGGAACGGAAGATCGGCGGCAGCAGGCGCGGGAAGACGAGATCGGCCTGGCCGAAATGCGTCTGACCGGGCACGAGGTTGTTGAACGATCCGTCGACCGTGCGCAGGCCGCGCGGCAGCTGCGGGTCGGAAACCTGGTTTGGCCCAGGCCCCAAGAGCGTTCCACCCGCCGCGTGATCCTGCGACACGAGGATCTGTTCATAGATGAACCGCAGGTCGCCGGCAGTAAGGTTGAACCCCTGGCTGACCGGGGCGGTCTGCTGCTGCGCGTGAACGGTCGGCTGGAATACCGGACGTCCAATTGGCGACAGGGTCATTGCGATCATCATCGCGACGGCCCAGCGTTTCGCTGAGCGCGAGCGACGACAGGTAAACGGCTGCTTCACTCTCATGGTTTCCTCCAATTAGTCCGTGTTGCCGCACTGACACACTTCGAGCTGCCCTGACCGATGGTCGTCATCGGACTCCTTTCCTTGCGTTACACGCGCGAACGAATTCCTGCTGAACGAGTGGAATCGCGGGAGCAGCTGAAGGCGCGTCCACGCGACACCTCCAGCGACACGACGTCCGTCGGCGAAAGCCGCGTACGCCCGTTTCGGCCACGAGGCCGAAGCTCGAGTCGCGGATTACGAGGCGTTGAGAAGGGAGCTGCTAGGGCGGCGCGCGAAGCGCACCACTGCCAATAGAAGCCGGGCGGAAGCAATCAACGCTGAAGGGAAAGTGAGGGTCGCGGCGGCTCGCCGCTGGAAGCGGAACCTGGTGGTGTGCCCTGAGACGCTCGTGGTCATCATCGGCCGGGCAGGCGTCAGATGATTTCTGATCGTCAGCTGGCGGGCCGCGGAGCGAATGCGCGTCTAACGGGCGGAACACCCGAGGGTCCGTCTGCACGTGAAACAAATGAAAGCTGTCGCTGAAATTTGCCGCGAGGCGCTCGCCAGCCGAGATCGCATGTCCGGAACCGCCGGACGAATCGTCGTCACCGTCGTCGTCGTCCTCGCCATCGTCATCGCAAGAATCCGGCGAATTGAGGCCGGCGTCATCCGTCCACTGATGATCTCGGGAGGAATCAGGCGAGTCGGCGCAAACGGACGGATCGTCGGTCAAGGCGTCGTGATCTGACGAAACCGGGGCGGGCAGCAGCAACACCAGGCCAGCGCACACGACGAAGGTCGAGGCGAACTGGGCAAGCGCGGGCCCGGCGAACGACCGTCGTCGGATCGTTGTCAATGCACTCCTGTCGACACCCACCAAATGAGGGGGAACTGCGCGTGAGGCTAAAGGACGAGGCCAAAAATGAAAATGGCCCTTTAGTGGGGGACAAGGAGCAAGGAGCTAGGAGCTAGATCGAAATGAGACACGGATCGCTCTAACTCCCACCTCCTAGCTCCTTTCGAAGTCTGCTGGTTCAGCGATGAAAGTCTGCCGCGCCGCAACCTTCACGTGGAGAGCGATCGAAATACGCTGGCAAAACATGCGTCGATTCGCGCCGGACATGGAACACGCCCTGCTTCTCCCTCGACCCCGAGAACCGACACCACCAGGCAAGGAGCGACGGATGAACGGCAGGCTGACGATACGAACGGCTTTCCTTTTGCTGACACTTGTTCCCCTCGCGTGCAGCACCCCGAAGGAGCGCGCGCGGCAGAAGCTCGGCGAGATGAACATCACGTACGACCAGGAGACGTTCGTCGAGCGCGCGAAGGCAGGCGACGGCATCGTCGTGGCCCAGTTTCTCGCCGCCGGGATGAACCCCAACGCGAGGAACAGAGAGGGCAAGACGGCATTGATCGCCGCGTCGGAAACCGGCCGCACGGATCTGGCGCGGTTTCTCCTCGACAAGGGAGCGGCGGTGAACGTGAGGGACGCGAAGTTCAATGCGACGCCGCTCATCTGGGCCGGGCTCTCGAACAACGGCCAGGTGACGAAACTGCTGCTCGAGCACGGCGCGGATCCCAAGGCGAGGGAAGCGCAGGGGGGCACGACCGCGCTCCATGCTGCGGCCGGACGAGGCAACCTCGAGACCGTCAAGCTGCTGCTCGGCAAGGGAGCCAACATCAACGACCGGGACAAAGGGGCTCGTACGCCGACGATGATTGCGGCGGCGAAGGGGCGCTCGAACATCGTGAAGTTGCTCGTCGAGAAGGGCGCCGACCTGAAGACCACCGACCGCGAGGGCAACACGTCCCTCATGTGGGCGGCCAAGGGCGGCAACATCGAAACCGTGAAGCTGCTGCTCGAAAAAGGCGCGAACGTCAGTGTGAAGAATTCCGGCGGCCTCAGCGCGCTCTCTCTCGCGCACACCGCCAACAGGACCGAGATGGAGGCGCTGCTCTTGAAAGCCGGCGCGCAAGAGGCGAAAGAGCCCGCAGGCAAGAAGAGCGGCGCCGATGCCCAGCCGGCGAGGCGATCACGATAATCAATCCGGCTCACCGCTTATGGCTCAGCGCTCAGGCCGGCTCGAGCCAGGAGCCGGCGTGAGCGATGAGTCATGCTCACGCGTCGGACGACGACGACGAAGCAGACGAAGGGAACGGATCTCGGAAACGAAGCAACGAAGGCAACGGAGGCCAACGAAGAAAGCCACACAAGAAAGTCAGGGTGACGCTGAGCCGCAGCCGCAAAGATACGCAGACGACACGTCTGCCACACGCGCTTCGCGCGGTAGAGGTCACGCGAGATCTGGAATACGAGCAACGTGTGATTCAGCGGTTGTTCGTATTCCAGATCTCGCGTGACCTCGTATGGGCCGGGCACAGATACCAGAGCCCGGCCCGTGGCGGACGTGTCGTCTGCGTGTCTGCCCTGCTGTGCTGCGGCGTCTTCTTCGTTCCCTTCGTGGCCTTCGTTGCTTCGTTTTGAGAATCCGTTACCTCCGTCAACCTCCTTACTTCCGTGGCACGCCCGGTACTGCGCTGCGCGCTTTGAGAGTGGCTGCGAGCGAGTGGAGGCGGACCGCATCGACGCCGCTCGCCTCGCGGGCGTCCTGTTCGAGCTGAGCGGCGAGCGAGTCGAGCTGATCGAGCGCGCCGCGCGCGGGATGATCGCCACTCGCGCGATCGAGCGCGGTTTTGACGGCCCCCGCCCGCCCCGCCTCGATGCTGTTGCTCCGCCTGAGCTGATCGAGATACGCGCGCGCGACCGTCACGTTCGCCGGCCAGGTAACGCGCTGCTGATCCTGGACGTTCAGCTCGTCAACGCGCACCAGGCTTGCCGCAGCGATTTCGTTTTGCGAAAGATGTTCGCTCGGCAGGAGTCTGAACACGTCGATCCCGCGGGCAATCTCCGAACCGTAGATGCGGCCGTTGTACCAATACGCTGACCAGTACCCGCCGGTGATCAGGGTCTTTGCGTCGATCGGCCCGCGATCGAAGAAGGCGATCTCGACGGGCTTGGCGGAATCGGTGAAATCGAACAGCGACACGCCGCCTTGATACCAGCCCTGGACCATGATGTCTCTGCCTGGCACCGGGACGATCGATCCGTTGTGCGCAACGCAGTTCTCCTGCTCGGTCTGCGCGGCCGGCATCTTGTAGTAGGAGCGGAACTGCAGTTTTTTATCGACGATGTCGAAGATCGCGTCGGCGCCCCAGTTCGGAAGGTCGGTGGCCCGGCATCGCGGGCGCGTGCCGCCGCCCCACTCGTCGGTGAAGATCACCTTCGTGCCATCGTTGTTGAACGTGGCAGAGTGCCAGTACGCGAAGTTCTTGTCCGAGACCTGATCGAGGCGCACGGGGTGAACGGGATCCGAGATATCCAGCAGGAGGCCGTTGCCCGAGCAGGCGCCCGCCGCAAGGCCGATTTCCGGAAACACCGTGATGTCGTGGCACTGGTTCGTCACGCGCGCGCGCTGCGTGCCCGGTCCCCGATCGCCGCCCGGTTCGAGACCGGCGATCGCGCCTGTCTGCACATCCGCGAAGATTCGCGGCCGATTGACGATGCGTGCTTTCTCGGGAGCCGCGAGCGGCACCTGGATCACATCGATGCTGAAGAGCGAGGTGTTCGGATCTTCCTTGGGATCCTTCGCAGAGCAGCCTTCGAGTTCTTCTCCGGGGCGCACCGAGCTCGTGCCGGACCCGTAGATGTAGAGGTTGGCCTTGTCTTTCGGATCCGTCACCAGCGTGTGCGTGTGCGAGCCGCGGCACGTCTGCACCGCCGCAACCTGCTTCGGCTTCGTGATGTCGCTGATGTCGAAGATGCGGACGCCGCGGAAGCGCTCCTTGCTGACTGTCTCGGTCACGCCCTCGGTTCCGCAATCGAGGCGGCCCCGCGTCTGCTCGACCGACATGAACAGCATGTTGCCGTGGATGGACATATCGCCCTGGCCGCCAGGACACACGACCGAGGCAAGCAGCCGCGGCTTCTTTGGTGTCTCGATGTCGTAAGTATTGAATCCGTTGAAATTGCCGATGAACAGATCCGCACGTTGAAATGCGAGATCGGAGTTCGCGTAGCCGAGACCATTCGGGTTCTGCCCACGGCCTCCTCGTCCGTCCGGAGTTGCCGGCTGATCGGCGTTCGGCGTCGGCGGCAGCTCACGCCCTGCGTCAGCGGCCGCAGTTTCCGCGGGTGTCGGCGTGCGTTCGGGGCCGGTGGGCGGACCGGCGGGCTGCTTCGGATCGAAGAAGCCCTTCGGCTTTGGAAGGCTGGCGATCAGCTCCATGTTGCGAGCGGCAACCCCCGCGTCGTGAAAACCTGCCTTCAGGCCGACGCGAGGATCGGCCGGCGCGGACGAGGGCGGACGATCCTGCGCGCGCCCGGCAACAACGAGCGTCAGCACCACGGCGGAAAGACAGAGGACCCTGCTGGCAACCGGTTTCATTTCTGAAGCTCCTTGAGCATGGCGTCCATGCGGTCGATCTCCATGCGCTGATCGGCGTCGACATCCGACGCAAATGCGAAAATCTCCGAGTCCTGTCCGGCGCCTGGCGTCGCGAACAGGTCCTGCACCATCGTGAGCGCGCCGCCGTGGTGCTTGATCATGCCCTCGAGAAAGAGACGATCGAACTCGGTCCCCTTCGCCTCGGCAAGGCGATTCATTTCTTCCGCGGTCAGCATGCCGGGCATCAGCACCGCCCCGTGCATGTGCATGGCGTGCGGGCCGGGAACCTCCTGGCCCCGCGCCTCGAGCCAGTGCTGCATCATCTTGATCTCGTCTGCCTGCGAGACTTCGATCCGCATGGCGAGCTTCCGCATCTCCTCGCTGTTGGTCCGTGTGCGCAGCAGGTCGGTCATCTCGATGGCCTGCGCATGGTGGCCGATCATGCCCTGCATGAACCTGACATCGGCCGCGGTGAAACCGGGCTGTGGCAGGTCGGCCGCCTTCTCGGGAGGGAGCACGCGGCTCGATTCGCCGGGTGCACCGGGCTGAACGATCGGTGCAGTCGGCCGACTGGTGGACGAAGACGCGGTGCGGCAGGCGCTCACCATCATCAGCGGCAGAAGAACTATGGCGGCTCGATGCGCGAAAAGCCTGATCGTCACGCGAGTAACTCTGACTGGCGGCCGCGTGTTCTGTCAAGCGTACGACGCGCTGAGAGGATCGTTCCAGAGCTGATCGACCTTCATGCGCAACGCTGCGGCGAGGCCGTGTCAATTTCAAGCAGGTGACATGGCGCCAGGAAATGGAGAGGCCCGTCGCGCCGGCCGCGTGGCGGAACGCGATGGCGACAGCGAGGAGAGGTGAAGATGAAGATCGCGCCGTCTCACCCCGAGAAGGCGCGATCTTCCTGCCTATTGCACGGTCTTGAACGCGGTCTGCACGATCACCGCCTTCGAGAGTCGCGGGCGGCCCAGAAGACCTGGGTGTACGTCGCGTTCTGGCGGAACGATGTGCGCGTCGTCGGCGGTTCTGACGCCGAGCTGCGATGGCTGTTCGATTCCGTACGTGCTCAACTTCACGATGCTGTGGCCCGACGGGTGGTACGAGCCTTTGTCTTCCGTCACCTTCAGCGCGATCGTGAACGGCCGCGCCCTGCCGCGAATGACAAGGTCCCCGGCGAGCTGACACGTGCTCTGGTTACCGGACGCTTTCGAGCACGTCGCTTTCTCCGCCAGGAAGCGCACGTCGGGCATTGCGATCTGAGCCCCACGCGGTCGTCGCGGGAATTACCTCAGAAATCGGAGCCGGCCGCGCGACCACGGCCGCGATCACGACTTCGACGCAGTCCTCGGGTCCAATCGCACGGCCCTAATTCGCGCGCAGCACCTGCAGCGGATCCAGCCGCGACGCGCGGTACGCAGGTACCAGGCTCGCCATGACAGCTACGATGGCCAGCGTGCCGGCGACCGCCGCAAGCGTGAGCGGATCCGATGGGCTCACGCCGAACACGAGCCTCTGCATCACTCTCGCGGACGCCAGGGCGGCCACGGCGCCGATGAGGATGCCGATGATGGTGGGGGTCATGCCTTCGCGGATCACCAGCCGTACGACATCCGCTGTCTGCGCGCCGAGGGCCGTCCTGATCCCGATCTCGCGGCTGCGGCCGCGAACGATATACGACAGGACGCTGTAAATGCCGACTGACGCGAGCGCCAGCGCCACGACCGCGAACAGTCCCAGAAGCAGCGCGCTGAAGCGCTGCGATGTCAACGTCTCATCCAGCACGCGGTCCATCGTCCGCATCTCCTCGATCGGCTGCTCCGGATCGATCGCGCGCACGACGCCGGCCGAAGCCTGCGCGAGCGAGAGCGGAGGGACCGCGGTTCGCACGGCAAATGCGAACGAGCTCCAGGTGTGCTCACGCGTGTATTCGTACACGGTCGGCATCGCCTCTTCGGAGAGCTCTCCCTGCTTGACGTCGCCGACGATGCCGATCACCTGCTTCGCCGCGGTCTTCGATTCGAGCGGGAGCGTGACGCGGCGTCCGATCGGATCGGCATCACCCCACAGAAGCTTTGCGGCGGCGCGGCTGACGAGCATGACCGCGACGTCGCCGTCAGCGAAATCGCGCCCACCGACGAGCGGGATGTTCATCGCGCGCAAGTACCCGGGTGTTGCTTTGCGCACCGCCACCGTCGGCTGATCGCGCGGCAGGAGCTCGGTGTGGCCTTCGAGCACGATCGGCTGCACGGAACCGCCCGTGACGGGGAGGTCATCGACGCCTCCCGCCGCCTGAACTCCCGGAAGCGCGCGGATGCGCTGCAGGGCGGTCTCGAAGAACGCACTGATCTCGGCGGGCGTCTTGTACTTCGTTTCCGGGAGCGACACCCGGAGCGTCAGCACGTTGCGCGGGTCGAATCCTGTGTCGACGTGCCGAAGCGCGAGCAGACTGCGCAGCATGACCGCCGCGCCCATCAGCAGCACCAGCGAGAGCGCGACCTCGCACACGATGAGGACGCGGCGCGTCCGGATGCCCACCGCGCTGTCGCTCCGTCCACCCTCTTTCAGCGCTGCGTTGAGATCCGACCTTCCGGCGCGCAGCGCGGGGACCGCCCCGGCGAGGATGCCGGTAATGAACGATGCGGCGACGACGAACAGCAGCACGCGTGCGTCAACCGTCACCTCCTCGGCACGCGGCAGTTGATTGGCCAGCAGCGCGGCCCCCGCCGTGAGACTGGTGCGCGCGAGCACCAGGCCCGCCAGGCCGCCTGCAATCGCGAGGACGAGCGCCTCAATCAGCAGTTGCTGGAATACCCGCGCGCGCCCCGCGCCGAGTGCCGAGCGAATCGCAAGCTCCTTGCGGCGCGCGAGCGCACGCGCGAAGAGCAGATTGCCCACGTTCGCGCACGCAATCAGCAGCACGAGCCCGACGGCGGCGAGCAACATCACGAGCGTCATGCGAATGTCGCCGACGATCAGCTCCTGCAGCGGGACGACCGTGGCCCCCCAGCCGGCGTTGGCCTGCGGGTATTGCTGCTCCAGCCGCTTCGAGATCACATCCATTTCCGTTTGCGCCTGCGTCACGCTCACGCCGGGTGTCAGGCGCGCGATTACCTGAGCGTTGTGGTTTTCGCGAACGGCGCGCTGTGCCTCGGTGTAGGCGAGCGGAACCCACATGTCGCGCGCGGTGATTGCCCACGACGCGACCGAGAAGCGCACAGGCATCACGCCGATGACGGTGTACGGTTCGCTGTCGAGCCTGAGCGTGCGGCCGACCACGTCCCGCGCGCCGGCAAAATGGCTCTTCCAGAAACCATCACTGAGAACCACGACATGTGCGCGTGCGGGGTCGTCTTCTTCGGTAACGAATACCCGCCCCATGGCAGGCCGCGCGCGCGCCACCTGGAAGAAATCGGCGCCGACCGCTCCGGCGACGACGGCCTCGGCATTCCCGCCGCCGGTCAGCGTGAACTGGCGGAACCGGTAGATGGCCATGCTGTCGAACAGCCGCGCGTCGTGCTTCCAGTCGTAAAAGTTCGCCGGCGACACCGAGAAGCGATGAATGCCTGGAAAGGCGGCCTGCGGCGGTTCGTGAAACAGCCGTACCAGCCGATCGGGTTCGTCGAACGACAGCGGACGGAGCAGCACGGCATTCACGATGCTGAAGATCGCCGTGTTGGCGCCAATTCCAACCGCCAGAACGGCGATCACCGCAAGGGCAAATGACGGCGCTCGAAACAGGACGCGGACGGCGTACCGCAAATCGGCAGCGAGCGTGCGCAAAATGGAGTCTCCCTTTGGACCCGGCGAGTACAAGAATGATGAGGAATGGCTGCGGACGCGCGGCGGCCGCGCGAGACAGCGAATCGTCTGTCGCCAGTACCAGCGCCACGCGCCGACCGGCGACGCCGCACTGCGGTTCTGGAACTCTTCTTCAAGATCGCCCACCACGAAGTCGCGCCATTCAGCTGGGAGCCGGCGCGTGAGCAGCCACGAGGCGAGCCGCGGCGGAGACGATTTCACTTCGTTTCCAGACGCCGCTCGAGGCCGTGGGCCATTGCGGTGAACGCACGATACGCGTGGCCGAGCGCCGCAACGCCCGCGGGACGCAGCGCGTAGAACTTCCGGCGTCTGCCGCCGCGCTGCGGCGTCGGTTCACCCACCCACGATCGCAGCAACCCCTTCGCTTCGAGCCGATCCAGCGTCGTATACACGGCGTTGATCGACACGTCGCGTCCCGATCGCGCGTGAATCTCCTGCCGTATGGCCGCGCCATACGCATCCTCATCGAGGCGCAGAACGCCAAAAAGGACGAGCTGTTCGAAGTCGCCAAGTGCCGACGCTTTAGATTTAAACCACATTGTGGGTGATATTACGACAACAGGAGGTTAGACGGAAATCCAGCGCCAAGGGTTTAAGGACCCACCTGAGTGGCCGGCTTCAGCCGGAAGTTCAAGAACTGTGACTACTCGGATCGCAGCGCCTGGATGACGTCGACCCGCGATGCGCGCGCCGCCGGCATCAGCGACGCGAGGACCGCCGCCGCGATCAGAATCGATGCGGCGCCGGCCACCGGCAGCGCTCCCGGAATCCTGACGTCATGAATGTAGGTGCCCGCCAATCGTGCCAGCGCCATGCCGCCTGCTGCGCCGGCAACGATGCCGGCGCAGGCAATCACCGCGCCTTCTCCCAGCACGCGCGTCAGCAGGTGGCGCGGCGCCGAGCCAATCGCGAGGCGGATGCCGAACTCGCGCGTCCGCGCGCTGACCGAGAACGCCAGCACGCCGGCAACGCCGACAACCGCGATCGTGAGCGCCACACCGGCGAATCCGCCGAATACGAGCGCGTTCAACCGATCGGGCGCGAGGACCTCGGCGCGCACGTCTTCCAGCGTTGCGGCGCGCTCGACGGGCTGCTCCGCGGACAGCTCGCGAATGATGCGTGTGATCGATGGCACCAGCGCGTACGGGTTGCCGCGCGCGTGGACGAAGAGGCGGCCGCCGCCGATCTCCTGCTCGAAGGGATGATAGACGCTGAGCGCCGGTCCAGGCACGACGTTCTCGTCGTCGATGTCAGCCGCAATGCCGACGATGCGCCGCGGGCCGGTACTCACGTCGATGAACTTCATGACGGGATCGGTCCACATGAAGTTGCGGTTCAGCGCATCCTGATTCGGGAACATCCGCTGCGCCAGGCTCTGGCTCACGATGACGACGCGTTCAGCGCCGCTCCGATCGATGTCCGTGAAGTCGCGGCCGGCGATGATCGGGACGCCCAGCGACGCGAAGAACCCTGGCGAAATCGTGCGAAACCGCGCGCGCGGATCTTCTTCGCCGTTCTCGCGGCGGTAACCCTCGACAGAGAACTGAAAGCCGGGACCGAAGGCGCCGGCGTCACGCCACGGCACCACGGTGCCGACGGCGACGCGCTCCACGCCGGGTAGTTGCGTGATGCGGTGCATCGCTTCCTTGTAGAACACGGCGAGCTCATTCGGCGCGCGCTGGTACGACACGACGGGCACGTTCAAGGCGAGCACGTGGCTCATGTCAAAGCCGGTGCGCGTCGCCTGCAGCGCCATCAGCGTCGTCAGCAACATTCCGGCACCGGCAAGGAGCACGAACGACGCCGCGATCTGCGTCACCGCGAACAGGCGGAGGCGGCGGTTCGTGCCCGACGTAATCCTCACGTTTCCGCTCGACAGCCCGAAGCCGTTCGCGGCGTCCGTCGATGGCAGGCGTGGCACGAAGGCGAGGAGAACCGCCGCGGCCACGGCGAGGCCCGCGCCGACCCACAAGGGGCTGGCGTCGACGGTGAGGTCCAGCGCCCGTACTGAAAAGCGTGCGGCGTACCGGGCAAGAATTGCGACCATCGGCCGCGCGATCACGACGCCCAGCAACGCGCCCGCGCCGCAGAGCAGCAGGCTCTCAGCGAGGAGCGTTCGTCGAAGCGCGCGTGTACTCGCACCGAGCGCCGCCCGAATCGCGAGCTCACCCTCGCGGCGCACCGAGCGCGCAAGGATCAGGTTCGCCACGTTCGAGCACGCGATGATGAAGACCAGCACCGAGGCCGCGAGAAGCACCAGCAGGACCGTCCGCGCCGACGAGGTGATCTGATCCCGCAGCCCGAACGCATCGATTCGAAAGTCTGCGTTCTGCGGATAGGACTCGGGGTGTGCCTTGACCATCGCACCGTGCACAACGCGCAGCTCGGCGCGCGCGGCGTCGAGATCCGCTCCGGGAGCGAGGCGGCCGAACAGCTCCGTCATTCGATGCACACGGCCAGTCACCATCGTCGCCGACAGATGATGGGGACTCGTCACGACGTTTGCGATGATCTCCGTCTCGGACGGATAAGGGACCGACGGCTCGAGCACGCCGACGATGGTCGCGGGGCGATCGCCAAGTCTCACGGCCTTGCCGATGACGGAGCGGTCGCTGCCGAGCGACGTGGACCAGAATCGATACGTCAGCACCGCCGCGCCGGCTGCGTTCGGCCCATCGTCGGTCGGGTCGAGCAGGCGGCCCAGAATGGGGCGAAGGCCCATGACGTCGAAGTACGAGCCGCCCACGACGCCGGCGCGGACCACGCGTGGCTCTCCCAGGCCGACCATGGTGAACTCGATGGTCGAGAAGTCGCCAAACGCCGTCAGCGTCCTGATGCCCGAGCGCAGGTCCTGAATCTCCGGCACCGAGAAATTGGCATTCTCGGCGCCGATCCCCCGCGCGCTCTGGCGGATGTAGATGAGCCGATCCTCATCGCGGTTTGCGAGCGGCCGCAGGAGCACGCCGCGGACGACGGTGAAGATGGCCGCGTTGGCGCCAATCCCGAGCGCGAGCGTGGCAATCACGGTAAAGGCGAGACCCTTGACCCTGCCGAGGGATCGCAGCGCGAATCGAATGTCGGTGATGAGCCTCATATCCATCCTATTATGCGTTTGCAGACGGTTCGTGGAGTCAGCGGCCGATAATCATGACCACTTCCTCCATCCGGCGACAAGGCCATTGCCGAGGAGGCCGCGAACCGACCGGTGCTGCTGGCTGGTCGAACGGCAAGGCGCCGGATCGACATCTCGGGATCACGGAACCCTGTCGATCTTGCGCTGTTCGGGGTGAAGATGGTGTGATCGGTGGCGGTGGTCGCAATCGATCCCGTGCTCGAGACGGTGAATGCCGTCTATCTCTCCGACTCCCGCCGCGTGCTCGCCACGCTGATCCGGCTGCTCGGCGATTTCGACGTCGCGGAAGAAGCGCTGCACGATGCCTTCAGGGCGGCGCTGGAGCAGTGGCCGGGCGAAGGCGTCCCGGCCAATCCTCGCGCGTGGCTCGTGTCGACCGGACGCTTCAAGGCGATTGACGGGATGCGCCGTCGGGCGCGGTTCGACGCGCTCGACGATGTCGGCAGCAAAGCTGACGTCGCCGTCATCGATGCCGGCGCGTGGGCCGATGAAGAGAGCGTCGAGGACGACCGGCTCCGCCTGATCTTCACGTGCTGCCACCCGGCATTATCGCCCGATGCGCAGGTCGCGCTCACGCTGCGCGAGGTGTGCGGGCTCACCACCGAAGAGATCGGCCGCGCGTTTTTGACGCCTGCGCCCACGCTGGCGCAGCGTATCGTGCGCGCGAAGTCCAAGATCCGGGATGCACGGATTCCGTATCAGGTGCCCACGCAGGCGGAGCTGCCCGAACGGCTCGACGCGGTGCTGCGCGTCATCTATCTCGTCTTCAACGAGGGCTACGCCGCCTCGTCGGGCGCATCCGTCACGCGGCACGATCTGTCGGCGGAGGCGATTCGCCTCGGACGGCTGCTCGTCAAGCTGCTGCCCGAACCAGAGGCGGTTGGACTGCTCGCGCTGATGCTGCTGCACGAGTCCCGGCGCGCGGCGCGGATGTCGGCCTCCGGTGAGTTGATCCTGCTCGACGAGCAGGATCGATCGCGGTGGAACCGCGATCAGATCGCGGAAGGCATACGGCTGGTCGAGCAGGCGCTCGCGGGACGGCGCGCGGGACCATACGCGATTCAGGCGGCAATTGCCGCCGTCCACGCCGAGGCGTCCAGCGCGAAGGCAACCGACTGGGAGGAGATCGTCGGCCTCTATGACGCATTATTGCGCGCGGCGCCGTCTCCCGTGATTGAGCTGAACAGGGCCGTGGCGCTGGCGATGCGCGACGGACCCGCGGCCGGCCTGGACGTCATCGACGGGATTCTCGCGCGCGGGGACCTGCTGGACTATCGTCTCGCGCACGCGGCGCGCGCGGATCTCTGCCGCCGGCTCGGTCGGACCGCGGACGCACGCGCGTCGTACGAGCGCGCGCTCGAGCTCACGCGTCAGGAGCCGGAGCGGCGATTTCTCGAGCGGCGTCTCGGCGAACTCTCCACATGATCGACAGGAGGCGTACTCGATTGTTACGTTCATTACCGTCAGCACTTGCGGAGCGCACACGCACATCGCGGTGGTTCGAACCGGTCGATGCCGCGTCCCTCGTGGCGTTCCGGATCGCCTTCGGCCTCTTGATGTTTGTAGAGGTGATTCGCTACTTTTACCACGGCTGGATAGGCCGCAACTTCATCGTCCCCACATTTCATTTCACGTATTTTGGGTTCGACTGGGTGCGGCCGTGGGCCGGGCCAGGCATGCATGTCCACTTCGCGGCGCTCGGAATCCTGGCGCTGTTCGTCGCGGCAGGAATCTGGTACCGGGCGTCTGCCGCCCTGTTCTTCGTCGGGTTCACGCACGTCTTCCTGCTCGATCAGGCGCGCTACCTGAATCACTTCTACCTGATCTGCCTACTGAGCTTCCTGCTGGTGTTCGTGCCCGCCCACCGGTCGTTTTCCGTTGATGCCTGGCGTCGTTCGGAGATTCGGTCGGACGTCGTCCCGGCATGGACCGTGAACCTGCTCCGAGCGCAGATCGGGATACCGTATTTCTACGCCGGTGTCGCAAAACTCAACGTGGACTGGCTCGCCGGCAATCCGCTGCGCGGCTGGCTGGCGGCCGCGAGCGATTTTCCGGTCCTCGGATCGCTCTTGGTGTATGAACCGATCGTGACGGTCTTTGCGTTCGGCGCGGTTCTGTTCGACCTGTTCATAGTCCCTCTCCTCTTATCGCACCGAACCAGACCAGTGGGATTCAGCCTCGCCGTGATCTTCCACGCGATCAATTGGCATCTCTTCGAGATCGGAATCTTCCCGCCGCTGATGATCGCCGCGACGTGTTTGTTTTTCCATCCCGAGTGGCCGCGGCGGCTCTGGCGGCGAGTTCGGCGTTCAACAGCACCGGCGACGGAACAACCCAGCGCGCGTGTGCAATGGTGGTCGCCCAGCCGGCTCACGACGGCGTTGGTTGCCGTCTACCTGATCGTGCAGATCACTGTGCCGCTCAGGCATTTTCTCTATCCGGGTGACGTGAACTGGACCGAGGAAGGACACCGATTCTCATGGCGCATGATGCTGCGCGAGAAAACCGGCGAGGTCGAGTTTATTGCGAGACAGCCGGCGACGGGGGTCTCGTTTCCGGTGGATCCTCGAGCGTACCTGACGCGCTCGCAGATTGACGTCATGAAGTCGCGGCCGGATATGATCCTGCAGTTCTGCCATTGGGCGGCGGAGGATCTGACTCGCAAGATGGGCCCGGTCGAGATTCGAGTGAGAGCGTGGCTTTCTCTCAATGGACGACCCGAGCAGTGGCTCATCGATCCCGACGTGAACCTCGCGGAACAGCCTCGCAGTCTCTGGCCCGCGCCGTGGATCGTGCCGCTTGCCGCGCCTTCAACCGATTGAGTGACAAGGAACGATTCCGACCACCAGCCCCACGTCCTGTCGATCTGAGGCGCGCTCGGCCGACTACCTGTAGGCCGGAGCGATGACGAAACCTTTCGAACCAACACCCCGGAGCGGTATGAAGTACTTGTGTCTCGTCTATCTCGAGCAACAGAAGCTGCACGCGGTACCGGATCGCGAGTGCGCCGCATGCGGCGCCGGCCTCAGGGAGAGCGGCGTTCTCGTGGCTGCCGAGGCGCTGGAGCCCGTTGAGACCGCCACGACCGTGCGAATACGGAACGGCAAGGTATCCGTCACCGACGGCCCTTTCGCCGAGACGAAAGAGCAGTTGGCAGGCTTCTACCTCATCGACGCGAGAGATTTGAACGAAGCGATTCAGGTCGCCGCGAAGATTCCCCCCGCACGCGAGGGGAGCGTTGAAGTACGTCCGGTGCGGGAGTTGCGCCCATGAAGTGCGGTCGCGACGACTCGGCTCGCAGGCCGACATATTCGGGCACGTGACCGCGGAGCCGCGCGCTATTGCGCTGCCAGCTGCGCGAGATAATGCGTCATGAACTCGTTGCGTTTCGGCTCGAGGCACACGGCCACGGCCCGGCCGGCCGCCTTGTCCACGCGTGTAAACCCGTCATCGTCGACGCGGATTGGCAGCGGATCGCAGCGTCCGAAAAACCGTCCCGGGTGCTGCGCTTCGGCGAGCGCCATCTGATCGTGCAGCGTCATGCGGCTCGATGGACCCGCCGTCCAGAGACGCAGCAGCGCTTCCAGCGCGATGACGAGCGGCGTTCCGGACTTGCGCAGCGTCTCGCGCTCCTGATCCTCGAGCCGCACGTAGGTCGTCGAATCGAGCGGCACGGTCGTCACCGGCCAGGCGGCCGAGTACACCGCCTGCGCCTCCGGAATGGCCAGCCTGACGTTCCACTCCGGCATTGCCGACGAACTCCACGCGTTCTGTCCAACGGAACCGCTCATGAGCACGACGCGTTTGACCAGAGGAACGACGTCAGGATGCAGCCGGACGAGGTCCCCGATGTTCTGAAGCGGGCCGACGGCGATGAGCGTGATCTGTCCGGGATTCCGGTGGATGATATCCGCCAGGAATTCGACTGCAGGCGTCTCCACTGGTTTGTAGGCCTGAAAGTCCTCGGCCCACGTGAACTGGTAATCAACCCGATCGGGAGGAACGGCGGCCGTCTTCCGTCCGACGGCGACGGGCACGTCTGTGCGGCCGAGCCGGTAGAGCAGCTTGCATGCGAGCCTGGCGCGCTGTGGCGTATCGGCGTCGGTAACGGTGACGCCGAGCAGCTCGAACGACGGGCTCTTCAACGCGTAGCCGAGCGCCCACGCATCATCGATGTCCGTCCCGATGTCGGTGTCCAGTACGACTTTCATGCGCGCCTGTTGTGCTGACGCGGGGGTCCACGCGGCCAGCAGCGAGACGAGCACCAGCGCCATTCGCGTTCGGTAAGACATCATCACGACCTTTTGTGCTGAGTGTGAACGTGTCGATTCTGCCGCACGTCATTCGACGACCGAGTGAAGCGCTGATTCCAACAGGAGATAGACATGCGATTCATGGTCATTGTCAAGGCGAACAAGGATTCGGAAGCGGGCGTGATGCCCGACCGGAAGATCCTCGAGGGCATGGGCAAATACAACGAGGAGCTCGCGAAAGCGGGCGTGATGCTTGCGGGGGAGGGGCTGCACCCGACGTCGAGAGGCAAGCGCGTCAGGTTTTCCGGGAGCCAGCGGACGGTGCTGGACGGGCCGTTCGCCGAAACGAAGGAGCTCATCGCCGGGTTCTGGCTGTTCCAGGCGAAATCGATGGACGAGGCTGTCGACTGGGTCAAGCGTGCGCCGTTCGACGGAGGAACCGAGATCGAGATTCGGCAGATATTCGAAGCGGAGGACTTCGGCGCTGAGCTCACTCCCGAGCTGCGGCGTCAAGAGGAGACGCTGCGCGCAAAAATCGCCGAGAAGAAGTAGGTGTGGCGGGCGGCCGGACGTTGCGGCCTCGATGTCGACATGGAAGACGCCCTCGGCACAAATTGCCGAGGGCGTTTCACGATCGCGACTCGGATCCGACGCTATTACTGCTTCGCCCCGTAAAGGACGATCCAGTCATAGATGATTTGCGCTCTGCCCACCGAATCCGGCTGGAGGTAGCCGTGCATCGGTGCGCCGGGCTTCGTCATCTGGATGAGCCTGGAGTTCGGATCGCCCGGCGTGACGACCGACATGACACCCTGGTAGGTCGAGAAATCACGTCCGGCTGTCGGCTGCGATCCGCCATGGCACATGATGCAGTTGCCGTCCATGATCGTCTTGATTGACGAACCCCCGCTGGCGTTCGTCAGGTACGTGATCGCCGGTGCCGGCGCCGTGACCGTCACCGTCGCGGTCTTCGTCACCGATCCCGTGGCGTTCCTCGCGATCAGCGTGTAGGTCATCGTCGCCGCTGGCGATACGGACTGCATTCCCGTCACGGGGACTGTCGAGCCGTTGAGCGTGACCGTCGCCGCATCGGTCGTGTTCCACGACAGCGTTGACGAGCTGCCGCTCAGAATGCTCGAGGGGGACGCCGTCAGCGAAGCCGTCGGCATCGGCACCGGCGGGGGCTGGACTGCATTCACCGTGACGGTTGCCGTCCTGGTGACGGAACCGGTGGAGTTGGTCGCCACGAGCGTGTAGGTGGTCGTGCCGGCCGGAGAGTACGACTGCGTTCCGCTGGCCGCGACGGCACTCCCGTTCATCGTGACCGACGCGGCATTTGTTGTGTTCCACGTCAGCGTGGACGACTGACCGGCGGTGATGGTCGTCGGGTTCGCGGCAAGCGACGCCGTCGGCATCGGCACCGTCGGCGGAGCGGCGCTCACCGTCACCGTTGCCGTCTTCGTCGTGGATCCGGCGGCGCTGGTGGCCACCAGCGTATACGACGTCGTCGCCGCCGGCGAGAGTGTCTGCGTTCCGTCGAGCGAGACCGCATTTCCATTCAAGGTGACCGAGGTGGCATCGGTCGTGTTCCAGACCAGCGTGGAGGACTGGCCACTCTGGATCGACGATGGCGTCGCCGTGAACGTCGCCGTCGGCATTGGGGCGGGAGCGGGTGTCGTGCCCGACACCGTGACCGTGGCGCTCGACGTCGCACGGTGGTCTTCATGGACGGCGACCAGCGCGTAAGTCGTAGTCGCCGTGGGATACACGTTCTTCGATCCGCTGCTGGATACGGAGACACCATTCAGGTACACATTGTCGGCCCCGGCGGTGGTCCAGGTCAGCGTCGAATATTGGCCGGCCTGTATCGTCGTTGGACTTGCCGTGAGGCGCGCGCTAATCGAATCGTCGGTTGTACTGCCTGACACTGTCACCGTCGCGCTCGACGTTGCACGGTTGTAGTCGTGGACGGCGACCAAGGTGTGAGTCGTGGTGGCAGTAGGATAGACGTTCTTCGATCCGTTTCTGTCCACAGCGACGCCGTTGAGGTACACGTTTTCTGCTTCACTCGTGGTCCACGTCAGCGTCGAGTACTCTCCCTTTTGGATCGTCGTAGGACTCGCTGTCAGCTGCGCACGAATTCCACTAGACGATTCGTCCGATTCGTCGTTTACTCCGCTCGCAGGCGTTGAAACTGCGCTGCCAGGTTTCGAATCATTACTGCTCCCGCTCGGCGCGGTTGGCGTCCTGCTCTCACACGCCGTCAAGCTGATCGCCGCGAACCACAATACGGCTAATCCGACACGCTTCATTGGGACCCTCCTTGTTGGGCCGCGTCCAGTGATCGCCCACGATGCGACGTCGCGCGCTGGACGTGCCGCGCGTTTTTCCGAGATCAGCGCACAACCGCGTCAGACGTGACTGTGAAACCGCTGCGTCAACTGTCCGTTCGAGCGAGGCGCGCACAAAAAGCCCTATCGACTCAACGCGTCTGAGTCAGGAACACCACTGTCTCGAGTCCAAAAAATACGAGGAGGGTCCACCCGACGAAGGTGATCCCGCCGAGGATGTACCAGTGATACGGTCGGACGGTCATCGGGCACCGTGCCTTTCAGCCTGCGACTGCGCTGACGCGCGGATCCCCGCGCCGGGTTCGAAGGGCGGACCCGAGCGGCACGCTCGCGTCTCAAACATCTACCGCTCCCCTCGATGTGACTGTGAAACTTCAGGCGATCAGCCTTCGCGCACCACTCTCACGAGCCATCGCAACTGATATGCCAGTTCATCTGCGTCATGCGACCCCTCGGGCGATACCGGCCAAACTGATTCGCGCTCTGTCACTTGCGCCGGTAAAGCGAACGCGTCGCAACGCGCGCCCGACAACGACAGGCGTGGCAAGCTCGCGATCCGATCACGACAATCGATCCGAAAGAACAAAAATCGCCGCGTCGCGTGATGCTGTCGCACGAATCATGCGGACCCTGTGAAGACACCTCGTGCCTAACGTCGCGCCGGTGAACACACTTCACGGGTAACGTCGCGGACAAGATTGTCGCGCGACGATCGATCTGATCGTCTTCGTGCCGACGAACGTCAGTAGGCGAGTGGGTTGTGTTCGATGCCATGACAACTCAGGTAGCAGCGGCCGCTCCCGGGGCCGGTCGCCTCGAACCGAAGCAGCCCGCTCGCGTTTGGCGACACGACTCGCGTGTCGAAGTTGATCAGGCTGCTGTTGTTGGTCGTGTTGCCCTGCGTGGCGCTGACGCCGTGCGGGTCGTGGCACACCGAGCACGGCGCGGCGGCGTTCGTCAGGTGCCTGTTGTGCCGCTTGAATGAGACGTCGGAGATGATGCTCGTCCGACTGTGGCACTTGTAGCAGAGCGCGTAAGCGGCCGGTGACTCGACGTTGGTGCCGAGGTCCATGTCGTAGCGCGCCACCAGCAGGTGCTTGTAATTGGACCCGTGCGGCCCGGCCGGACCGCTTCCTGGCGTCGGCGCCTTCGGCCCGCTGTCGTTGTCGTGGCAGTCCGTGCAATAGATGATGCTGTTCGTGGTCCACGGCGCGATCAGGCTGGGTACGAACGTACTGCGGCCGGCGGCGGCGATCGGGTGATACGACGGGTTGGCCGGATCGAACTGCAGGCGCTTGTTGAACTGCGGCGCCTGACGATTCGTGTACGGCGGATACGGGCCGGCCTGCTGCGGCTTGTTCGCTGAGTCGCCGTGACATTTGAAGCAGATTTCGTATTCGCGCACCGAAGGCGGCGCGCCGTTCGGGTCCACCCGCAGGCCATTGCTGTCGATGCCCCATACCCCCGCCAGCCGACCGGACCCTTTCGGCGCGGTCGCCGCCTCAGCATCGCTCGCGTGCGGGTTGTGACAGTCGGCACACTCTGCGTGACGCGGGCTGGTCGCGCTGACCTCCGGCAACTTGAATCGGACCGATGACGGCGACTCTGAGGCGTCGTGCACCGATGGTGTGACGCTGTAGACCGGATGCCGGTAGATCTTGTTGAATTCAGCGCTGATGTTCGTCGATGCGACACCGCTCAGCCCGTGGCACGCGGCGCACGTCTTCTCCTCGACATCCTTCAGCATCCGGCTCGCGCCCGGCGCCGTGTGCGGCTTGTGGCAGCTCTCGCATCCGTTGCTCTCCACGGTCGTGTACCCGGTGTGCGCTCCCTGCAGCGCCGTGAACGGTCGCGTCGAGGTCCGATGCGAGCTCGGCGTCGTTGACCAGAACGTCTTCTGATGGCACGTGAGGCACAGTGCCGACTGCGCATTCGACTTGACCAGGAACTTCTGCGTGACCGAATCGAGGTCCTGCTGATGGGGGTCGTGGCAGCTGCGGCACTGCAGCTCGCCATGAGCGTCGAGCTTCACCGGGTCCCCCGCCGCCGGATTGACGATCTGTGGCCCGGTCACGGGCACGAAGGAGATCGGATGATCGTCCGAGAGGTTCGCACCGAGCGCGGTGCCGCCGACCAGCTGTGCGGCCGCGTTCAGTCCCGTCATGGCGATCGAGCCTCGCGACAGCGTTGCGCCCACCGCCACGGTCCCGTCGTGACAGCTCAGACACAGCTTCGCCGATCCCGTCGGCGCGCCCGGCGATGCGGCCATCGTCGTGCTGCTGTATGGCGTGTAGGTCACGCCCGACTGCGCCTGGTTCCAGAGCGGCGGCGCGGGACTCGCGTTGTGCGGCGCGTGACAGAAGATACAGATCTCGGTGGTGCCCGTCGCGCGCACGGGACCTGGCCCGCTCACCGACAGGTTGTGCTTGTTCGCGGGTGACGACACCGGCGCCTGCGCCTTCGTCGTTATCTGAAAGATGACGGCCATGACCAGGAAGAGCAGCGCAGGCGGCACGAGCCGCGCTGGCGCGTGCCTCATCGCTCCTCCTTCAGGTACTCGAACACCTGTACGCGGCCATTCGAGGAGTCGGCGACATAGATGCGGTCGTCGACGATGGCAATACCGGTCGCGAGCCACAGTTCGCCGTCGCCGTGTCCCGGCTCCGCGAAACTGAGGAGGAAGCGCCCCTCGCGATCGAAGATCTGCACCACGTCCTGCAGTCCCTCGACGACATAGACGTGGCCGTCGCTGTCGACGGCGATGCCCTTGGGCCGATTGAAGTCGCCCGATCCGTCGCCAAGCTGTCCGAACGAGGAGATGTAGCGTCCCTGCGGCGTGAAGATCTGGATCCGGAAGTTCATGCTGTCGGCGACGTACAGCTGCCCTTCCCGGTCGCGTGCGATGTTCGTCGGGTAATTGAACTGCCCGGGCTCGGCGCCGCGCGAGCCGAAAGAGCCGAGCACGCGTCCCTCGGGACTGAGGGTGACAATGCGGTGTCCCACCGTGTCGACGACATGCAGCCGATCGTCCGCCGCGACAATGCCGGTCGGCCGCTGTAGTCCGGCCTCAGCGCCTGTCGCCCACTGCCTCCGTCCGGCGCTGTTGAGGCAGATCACCCGGCCGCCAACGGAATCAGTGACAAAGAGGCGGCCGCCGAGCGCGGCCACGCCGATCAGCGATTCCCCCTCGACGTTGATCTTCGAGTAGCCCCCCTCGCGCACGTCATAGACGTGGACCGCGTGACCTGCCGTGTCCGCCACGTACAGACGCCCCAGCGGTCCCATCGCGATGCCGTAGGGCTGCGTCATCACCGGCGCGTCACCGCCGCCGGAAACGGCACGCCACACTTTGCGGAGGAACGAGCGCTTGACGGAGGTCTGCGGCGCAAGCGAGGTGAGGAAGCGGACACGCCCCTGCGCCGGCGGCTCGGGCCAGACGCGCTCCACACGTCGCACCGCGCGACGCTTGCCGGACTGCGGCGCGGCGCGATCCTCCGCCGTGCTCTCGGCGCGCGGCGCCGCGGCGCCCGCCGCGATTGCCAACGCTGCGAGAGCAGCAGCCAACAGCCGGAGATGCACGGAGCGGAGCGTCACGGCGTGAACCCGAACCTTCTGCCAACGCGGAACAGAATCTGGTTGCCGGTGAACGTCAGCGGGTCGATTCGACCGGCGGTGCTGAGCGAGAGGTTCGTATATCGGTGCTCGAGGCTGAAGGTGAACAGACGCACGCGGTAGTCGATCACGCCGCTCGTGTAGTAGCCGTCCTGATCGAGACGCACGACCGTGGACGTCGTGTGCTCGCGCCGCGCCGTCACGGAGATATGGAGCGGACCGATCAGCGCGCCGTCGAAGACAAGGCCGACATACTCGTTCGCGTCGTCCGCGGCGGATGCACGGTTCTGGAATCGGCCGGCCGTCAATGCCAGACGCCGCTCGCGTGCGAGTTCGAACGCGGTCGACGCCGTCGCCTGCGTGTAGCGGGTCTGGAACAACAGCGGCGCGATACCGCGATCGATCGACGCGACTTCATAGCTGGCATCGACGGTGATGCGACGGGTCAGCGTGCTTCGGGCGCTCGCGTGCGTGCGCTCCTGCCACTGGTTGCCGAACGTCAGCAGTTCGTCGCGCGATCGCCCGCGCTCGTGCCCGACGCTCAGCTGGACGAAATGAAGAATCTCTGTGGACGCGTCTAGGCGACCGTGCCACGTGCGCGACTCCCCCTCCACGCCTCGATCGCTCCGGTTCCAGCCGCGGCCCGCGTCGTAGCCCGCCGTCGCACGGATGAAACGGGACGTCAACGAGTACTCGGCGCCCCCCCGGGCGCCGCGCGTCAGCACGAGCACTCGTGTGTCGGCGAACTCCTGACCGCGCTCGCCATAGGTTCCGCTGCCGTGCAGCACGAGGCCGCCAAACGGGTGGTACCGCGTCCCTGCCGTCGCGAGCAGCGCGCTCGTGCCGCCGGCCGCGGAACGCTCGCGATCGAAGCCGACGCTCATGTCGGCTGAGAGGCCGGCCGCTGCCTGGTGGGCGAGCGTGGCCATGCCGTAATCGAGTGTGACTTCGCCGCCAGGCGGCGGGCGGTATCCGTCGACACCGATGTCGGTGAACTGGTCGGGCACGTCAAACCGCGAGAAGGTCGTCCGCCGGCCAGCGCGTGCCGTGCCCCACGTCCGGTCGGTGGCCTTTGCCACGAGCTCGTACCCCAGTTCGCGGTATTGCTGGCGGAATGCCTGCGAGAGGCCGGTGTCGAACCCGTTCCGCTGATAGCGCAGGGTGTTGCTCAGGCGAGGGCTCTCACGCGCCACCAGCGCCTGCATGGAGCTCTGACGCTGGAGCGCGGAGAGCGAGCCGGCGGCGACCTTCGCCGATGAGTCCTGGTAACTCAGCTCGACGCGCGGCAGCGATTTCGACGCGAGCTGCCAGTTCATGCCGAACTCGGATTTCGCGGTCTTCAGCTCCGGCGCCGAGCCGGCCGGCAACGTGAGACCGCCGCGGACGGTGCTCGACTCCGGATAGTTGGCCGACTCGCCGCCGAAGCCCCGCGACCCGCTGATCGATCCGCGAAACGGCCGCGTGGCGAAGAGGTTCGCCGTGCCTTTGAAGCCGGTCTGCTGCGAACTGCTGGCGTCGGGACCGAACGTCAGCGCGTTCCGGTTGAACGTCAGCTCGCCCGCGTAGGTAAGAAAGCGGGGATCCCACAGGATCGATCGGTAACCAAGCGTGTACGCCTGCGTGAAAGACGCATTGGTCGTCTGCTGATCGCCGGTCTCGTAGGTCGAGCGGCCGTAGCCCCAATCGACGGTGCCGTCCACACTCTGCGCGGCGGCGGCCGCCGGCATGAGCAGCAGCACGCAAGGCACGGACGCGCGAAGCAACAGCACTTCGCTCAACCCGCAAACTTTCCGCCGGCCACGCGGCTCTCGACGATCTCGACCCGCGCCGCGGCGCGCAGCCGCTTCGACCAGTCGGCGCTCGCCTGGCTGCAGCGCGTCTGGGTGAGGTCTCGCACGATCGTCGCTCTCATGTCCGCGAGCGACTTCTGCGCGGCCGGACGGACCTCGATGAGCCGCAGCAGATGAAAGCCGTAAATCGTCTGAATCACCGGCGTCACCTTGCCCGGCCCGAGACCCTTCAGCGCGCGCTCGAATTCCTCAATCAGCTGCCCTCGGTGGACGAAGCCCAGATCGCCGCCTTTGAGCTTGCTGGCATCGGTTGAGAATTCGCGTGCGAGCGCGTCGAACGACGCCCCGGCCGCTATCCGCCGTGCGACGCTGTCCGCCTTCTGCCGCGCACGGTCCCAGGCCGGCCGTCGCGCCGACGGATCGACGCCGATGGTGATGAGAGAAACGCGCACCTGCTCCGGCACCACGAAACGGCCGGTGTTCTCGCGGTAGTAAGCCGCCGCATCTGCCTCCGTGATCAGGCAGCGGGAGGTCACGACCTCGCCGTATGCCTTCTGGATCATGAGCGCGCGCAAGATGCTCGCGCGCAGCTGCGCCAGCGTCGCGCCCGAGGCGCGTCGCGCGCGCTCGAATGCCTCGGGATCGCGATAGGCCTTTCGCGCACGGTCGAGCGCCTGCTCGACTTCCATGGGCGGCACGCGGACGTCCAGTCGGACCGCGTCCTGGTACCGCAGTTCCTCGTCGATCAATCCGTCGAGCGCCTGCTTGCGCAGGTCCTGCAGCTTCTCGGGCTTGACGTTCTGGTGATACGAGCTGAGCGGGATCACCGTATTCAGCGCAGCCTCGAGATCGCCGGCGCCGATCGATGCACCGTTGACGCGCGCGACCACCGCCGGCTCCGTCGAAGGCGGCCGGCTCGACTGGTGCGCCGGCATCGGCGCGCTCGGCCGGTGCGACGGGACGGGCGCGAGCTGCTCCGCCAGCGGCACGCTGACGAAGAGCAGCAGCACGCCGATGTGAAGACCCACGACACGACGGGTTCGGGGAGGAGCCTTGCGCTCCTCCCCCTCCCTCGCTGTGCTGCCCGAAGTCCGCACCGTCATTTGATGTGGCACGTGAGGCACATCGCGCTGCCGGCATTGGATTTCCGGAGGAAGAAGCCGCGGGCGTTGTTGTGCGGATTGTGGCAGCTCGCGCACTCCACGGTGGCCGTGGCGGTCGACGCGCCGTACAGCGGCAGCGGCTCGGTCGTGCCAACGGTGATCTTCGTGCCCGAGATCGCCTGCGTGACGAACTCAGTCGGCGTCGCAGCGCGGGCGGTCTCGTAGATGATGGTGATCGGATGGTCGTTGCGCAGATCGGTGCCGAGGAACGGCGCGCCACCGTTGAGCACGTTGCTGGTGCCGGTGCCGCTCGCTCCGTAGGTCGCCTTCGCCGTCGCCTGCCGTGTGAACGCGACGCTTGCGGCGTGCGCCACGCCGGAGAGGTTAGCCAGCACGTCAACCGCTATGCTGCCGTCGTGGCAGCTCATACACGCGCCCGTCACGCCGCTCTGGATTTGCGCCGACGTCGGAGCGGCCGCGTCCATCGTCGAGCTCGCATACACCTGATACGTGCTCGTGGCGGTACTGCGGTTCCACAGCGGGACGGTCGGACTGCCCTCGTGTGGCGTGTGGCAGAAGACACACGTCTGCCCGTTGATGCTCGCGTCGGTGTTGCGAATGGCGGACCCCGCACTGAGGTCGTGCGGACCGAATGCCACGGTGCTCTGCGCCGCCGCGCTGCCGGCCCCGCCGAGCACGATCAGTGCGGCGCCGAATAATGCCCTTCTCATAAGTTGCTCTCCCTTAGTTGATGAACTGGTACCACTCTCCTCGCCTGCTCGATCCGCGGCGCGGATCGCGCGGCGAGTGTCTCCCCACGTGCTGGCGGCGGACCGCGGCCCCCGATCATGCGAGCCGCGGCTCTCGCCATTACTTCGGCCGCACATCCGCGCTCACGCGCTGGAACACCTGCACACGCGCATTCCCCTGATCGGCGATGTAGATGCGATCCTCGTCGTCCACGAAGAGGCCGGCGGGCAGCAGAAACTCTCCGGGCCCGGTGCCGGTTGCGCCCACGAACAGCAGGATCTGGCCGTCGGCGTCGAAGATCTGGAAGTTGTTGAACGACGTGTCGGCGACATAGATGTGCCCCTCGCTGTCCACGCCGACGCCCTTGGCGCGGTTCAGGTGTCCGGGTCCGTCCCCCTGGCTGCCGATGCTCTTCACGAACGTGCCGGCGGCGTCGAACACCTGGATGCGAAAGTTGAGCGTGTCGGCGACGTACAGCCGCCCCTCCCGATCGACCGTCAGGTTCGTCGGGAAGTTGAACTCGCCGTGTTCCACGCCGCGTTTGCCGATGGCGCGGATGAAGCGGCCGTCGGCGGCGGAGTAGCAGAGCACCTGGTGTTTCTTCGCGTCCGCGACATACAGCTGCCGCCGTTGGCGATCGATGGCGAGGCCGGACGGATTCTGCAGCTCGCCCTCGTGGCCGATCGCAATCGCCAGCTGCCCGTCGGGCGCGTAGCCGAAGACGCGCTTCAGCGTCGCGTCGGCGACAAACGCGGTGCCGCTATCGTCGACGGCGACGCCCACCGGCTTCGAAATCTTGCCGGCGCCGTTCTCGCCGATGAACCCGACCGATCGTGCCTTGGGATCGAAGACGAACACACGACGTGCCGCCGTGTCGGTGACGAACACCCGGCCGTCCCGCGCGGCGGCCACGCCGTACGGCTTCATGAGGCGATCGACGTGCTGCTCCTGGTCGGGACCGAGCAGCATCGATTTCCAACGGCCGTTCTTCTTCTTGAAGTCGTTGATGCCGTAGTAGGCCGTCACGAACCGGATGCGGGGCGGATCCGGAGGGAGCGGCCACACCAATGTCGGTGCGGCGGCCGCGGATGCCTTCTTCTTGTCGGATGCCCCGACGCCCACGTGGGACGAGGCCAGAATCAGTCCCGCCATGAGCGCCATGGATGGGACGTTGCGCGCATTCATATCGTCTCGACCCTTCCTCAAAACGTGTGGCACCGGACGCACAGCGAGCTGACGCCCGTCGCACCGAAGCGAAACAGCTTCGCTCCCATCGAGCCATGTGGGTTGTGGCAACTCGCGCATCGAAGTGTTCGTCCTTGTTCGTTAGGATCCGGCCGCCCGCCCACGGGATGCCCGATCGTCGGATGGCCCGACAGTAGCGACGGATCGAGAAGAATTCTCGGCCCGGTCCTCGCGAGGCGGTCGAGGTCCGCCGGCGGATGCCTGCCGAAGAGGCCCTGATCGATGACTGCGGCATCCACCGGCGCGTCGACGTGACAGGCGAGACAGACCGTGTTGCTGGCGGCGCGGAGCTGCGACGGATGCTCGGCGGCGTGCGGGTCGTGGCAGATCTGGCACGACGCGGCGGCCGGCGAGTGCACGTGGGCCTGCGCAAGCGCCTGCGCGATGTCGTCGTGACAGCTCGTGCAGGCGCGGTTGCCGTCGGCCGCCAGCTGAAACCGAAATGGCGAGCCATGCGGATCGTGACACGCCGTACAATTGCCGGCCGCCACCGGCGCGTGCCGGTGCGGCTGCTTCAGTCGATCGCCGATCTCCTCGTGGCACGTGATGCACAACGTGGCGGTGTCGCGGCTCGATGCGCCGGCTTTCAATCCCACGCGCCGACGCCCGGCGACGGTGCCGACAACGTGGCACGTGCTGCACCGGCCTGCGGCAACCGGGCCGTGCATCACACGACGCTTCGTGACCTCGTCATGACAGGTGGTGCACGCCGCTCCATCGCCGCCGGTGACCGGCGGATGCTCTGCCGCCGCCGACGAGCGGGCGGCGAGGCGCGATCCGTGCGCGCCGGGCAACGATTGAGCCGCCAGAGTGAGAGCGAAGAGCATGAGTCGTACGGTCCGGGGCATTACCGCCTCCCCGGAGCGACCTCCCGGCGATATGCGGTCATGGCCTTTGCAGCCGCGCCGGCCGGAGACGGGTCCATGGCTCCGTACGATCGCGGGTCGACGCCGCTGATTTCTTTCGCGCGATCGAAGGCCGTCATGGCGCGCCGATCGTCGCCCGCGGCATGCAGCAGGTAGCCGAGATACGCCGCCGTAGTCGAATCGCCGCCCTTCGCGATCAGCTCTTCGAGCGCGGCCTGCGCCGGGACGATCTGGCCCGTGAGCGCGGCGAGCCGCGCGCGCTCGCGCTGAACGCCCACGTGGGCGGCATCCAGGGCCGTGGCGCGATCCAGCAGCTCGCGCGCCCCGCGAAAATCATTCGAGTCGAGCGCCAGCGCGGCGAGCTCTACGAGCGGATCCGGAAACGTCGCGTCGGCCTTGACCGCTTCCTCGAAGCTGCTTCGCGCCGGAGCCTCGTGCCCCTGCGAGAGCTGCAGCCGTCCGAGCTGCACGCGGCGGAGCGCCGCGGGGGCGGCTTTCAAGGCCGCAGCCGGTGCTGGCTTTCGCGCAATGCCGGCAATGGCGTCGATCGCATCGAACAGTTCCTCACGCTGCTCGTGCGAGTAGCCGAACAGAAAATACGAAAGCCGTCCGTTGGCATCGACGACGGCGGTCGAGGGAATCGTGACGACGCCGTAGGCGTGAAACAGCTCGAGACCGCGGTCGACGAACACCGGCACGCGCAGGTTGAGCCGCTGCACGCGATCGTGCAGCCGAGTCTTCTCTGCTTCGTCGAGGTCGAAGCGTTCGACGCTCACCGCGGCGACCGCGACACCGTGCGCCGCCATCTCTGGCGCGACGTCGTCGAGCCGCCGCAGCTCCTCGATCGATCGCTCGCTCCACCCGGCCCAGAAGAGCACGACCAGGCCGCGGTGGCCCGCCAGCTGCTTGAGCGATCGCTCGCTGCCCGCCAGGTCGCGCACCACAGGAAGGGGCGCCGCCGCGCCGATCGCCGGACGCTGACCGGCGGCGGTGGAGGCCCCGACAAGCAGGAGCGCGGCGGCGAAGCTGGAGATCGCGAGGCGCATGGATCTCACCTCCCCGCCGTTCCAACCGGGCCCGTCGGTTTCCGGCTGTACTTCGCCGGCAGATGACAGCCCGGCGTGCAGCGGCCGCCGTCGGCGGTCTGTTGAAATCCAACGGGCAGCTGCCACTCGCCAAATGGCACACTTTCACGCAGGTGCTTCGGGATGCTGCTCGAGTGCGCCTCGTGGCACGCGCGACAGGTGCGCCCCTTTTCCACACGATTCACGTGCAGGAAGTGCAGGTTGCGGTCGCCGTCGCGGAAACCGGTCACCGTCGTCGAGCGCTCCACCTTGGCCATGTCGGGCTCATGGCACATGAAGCACAGCTCGTAATTCTTCGGATCGAACGGACTGTAGAACTTTTCCGGGTAGTCCTTCTTCAGCAGGCGGAAATGCTCCGAATCGTGCGGCAGATGGCAGCCGACGCAGTCCTGCTGACGGATGGGTCCGTGGAGATCGTTGTGGGTCTCGAGCCACGACTTGATGTTCTGCACGTTGCCGCTCGGCGCGTCCACCTCGCGGTCGTGGCAGGAGAGGCACAACTTCATCGAGGTGCCCTTCAACTGCTTGCCGAGATCGCTGGCGTGCGGGTCATGGCAGTTGAGGCACTGGCGATCCACCGACATGGCCTCGTGCTGCACGCGCGCGGTCACCAGTTCCTTTCTCAGGGTCTTGTGACACGCCAGGCACTGCTCGGCGCCGTCGTTGCGAATCTGGTATTTCGTGGGCGACGCGTGCGGGTTGTGGCACGTGGCGCAGTCTTCTTTGGCGGGCGCGTGCGCGAACCGCTGCTCCGCAAGCCTCGCCTTCATGTCGACGTGGCACTTCTCGCAGAGCTCCGAGCCGAAGACGCGCACCAGCTGGGGCTCGTCGGTGCCATGCGGGTCGTGACACGTGAGGCACTCGCCGGCCGCGACGGGTCCGTGCACGAACTTGTCGGCCGGCTTCACCATCTGATGGCATGCGGTGCACTGCTTCACCGTGAACATGTGAGCGTCACGTTCTGTCGGCACGTGACAGGTCGCGCAGTCAGTCGACTTGGGATGGACAACCGTGTGCTTGGTGATCGATGCATGGCATTGCAGGCAAGTGCCGGCCGCCGCTTTCGCCGGCGCCACCGCATGTGGAGCGGGGGCGACCGCGCGAGCGGGCGCAGCCTGCGGCAGGCCTGATGCGCGGACGACCGCCGTAATGAGCGCGATCGAGACACACGCAGCCAAGCCAAGCGCAAACGAATTGGAAGAGCCGGCACTCATCCTCATCGGCGATTGGTCCAGACGTGTATTAGGAGCGGTCTTCTGGACCGCTCACGAAACGAATTTACTTGAGAAGGATTTGCTCAACGCTTGCGCCGGCGCCTCGAGCTGGGAGCTCTCGATCGCGCGCCGGCGTGCCGCGGCGTTTCGAACGCGTATAGCGCTGCCCGTGGACGGATCGCGATCAGCCTTCCCGCTGACGCGAGCCCCCCGAGCAGTGGCGGTCGAAACGCCTCGGACTTTGTCTAACTGTCTATGTACGTGTGATTTGGTTTTCTACCTGCTGCCTGACGCAGGCGCGCTGGTCGCCGTCGCCGCCGCCGGCGCTGCAACCAGGTTTACTTGAACCGTGATTTCGTCTTTCACGCCGACACCCAGATATGTCGGCTCTGGAATCTGGAACGCAGAGATCTGTAGCGGAAACGTGGCCTGGACACGATACGCCTTGCCGTCCTGCTGTACGTCCGCGGTGCCGCTGACGTCGTGGTGCTGGCCGTGCAGCGTCATCGTGCCCTTGAACGTGGTCTTGCCCGACAGCTTTTCCACTCTGATGTTCTCCAGCTTCGCCGCTGCGAACTCCGGTCCCTTCTGCACTTCGAGATAGTTGTTGCGCAGGTGCCGATTGCGCAGGCTGATGCCGGTGTCGAGATTGATGAGATCGACGATGAGCGCGCCCTTCATCGTGCCGCCGCTCGCCGGCGTCACGCTGCCACTGAGCGCCGTTGTCTTCGCTTCAAAACTGCCACCTATGGTCATAGGACACACGACCGTCACGTCGCCGCCCGTAATCCGTAACGCGTCCTGCGCCCGTGCTGAGAGCGGAAGAGCAGCCACACACCCCATCAGGGCAAACGTTACCCGTGCAAACCCGTTGATACGCATTAATGTCTCCTTAGAGAGCGAGCGGAGAGGCTCGCCGTCTCGTCAGCAACTGAGATGCCACAAATGCTGCGCGGCATGAAATAACCGCACTCCCTCTTTGATTATGGAGCGCAATTCCGATCGACGAGTGCCTCCAGCGACGATCGTGAACCGCACGCGTGAAGAACGCGATAACGATCCTGGAATGACGCGCACGAAAGCGAAAGCGACTCGAACGAGCACGACATAGTAAGGAGTCATTTGTCATCCGCGGACCCGCGCCGTCGGATCCTGTCTTCGCGCACCGGTATCCATCTAGAGAACAGGGCTTACGTACTGAAGAGCGATCTGCGGCGGCAAAATATTTCTGGCGAGAGTTGATTGCGACAAACTCTCTGTGAGTACTTTCGTACTTGCCGGTTCATTAGTGTCAATGATTGCGTGAGTTCATTTCACGCTAACACGCGCGCGATCCGTGACGCGCGTCGCGTCTCCATACACTAAGTGTAGAAATTTCTACACTGTGGAGAATCACGCATGACGATTTCCCGCGATAAACAGAGGATTCGGAACGAAGGATTGCCTTCCATCGAGAAATTGCATTCGCCGCAGCCTCGCCGGTCAACCTATCAGCTATGTAGCCAATATGTTGCCCGATGCATCGGTCGTGCGGAATGGTCGATCACGCGTGCGCTGAAGATGGCGATGCGATCGATGGTTCATCGTGATGTGTGCGCTCGATGATCGTGATTGAGATTCGGATCGCACGTGCACCGTCGTGCGTGGTGCAGATCAAAGAGGTGCAGATCAGAATCACCGATGCGCCGATCGAGAGTGGTGCGTCAGCGAGTCCAGTCGTCCGCGCCCGCGCGGCGCCGAAGTTCACTGACAGGTACTTTCGTCATGTTCCGGCCGACGCGTCCGGCGAAAAAGTTCGCCTTTCATGACCGCGCGTTCGGTATACTTGGGCGATGCGCATGCAGTGGCTTTTCGTGTTGCCGTTCGTGTTCACCGTCAGTGTGTTCGCCGAATCTGCCGCGGGCGTGCGTTGGACAGCGCCCGCAGGCTGGAAGACCGAAGGCGCGAGACCCATGCGTGCCGCCACGTACGTCGTTGCGCCTGCGACGGCGGATCAGACCAGCGCCGAGTGTGCCGTGTATTTTTTTGGTCCGGGCCAGGGCGGCACCGTCGATGCCAACATCGATCGGTGGAAGGGCCAGTTTCGAGATCGCGCAGGTAAACCCGCCGCCGCGCAGGTCGCAAGACGTACGTCGCATGGCTTGGCGATCACCACGATCGATGTGGCCGGCGAGTACTCAGGAATGGGGGGACCGATGTCCCGCGAACAGACGATCGCGTCCGGCTACCGGCTGCTTGGTGCGATCGTGGAAGGACCGCGCGGCACCATCTTCGTCAAGTTCATTGGACCCGCGAACACCGTTGCCGCGAACCAGAAGAAGTTCGAGCAGCTTCTCGCATCGTTTCAACCCGAGCGCTGACGTTCGCGCTGACGCCAGCTACCAGCTTCCAGCTGGAAGAAGGCTGGACGCTGTCAGCTTGTTTGTCAGACGCCGGTGAGGTGTTCGACCTCACCGGTACTGTCGCCGATCTGTTCCGCGTGCACGCCCATGCGATCGAGCAGCGTCAGGTAGAGATTGGTCATGGGAGTGTCCTTCGGATAGACGACGTGCCGGCCGAGACGCAAGTCGCCGCCGCCGCCGACGATCAGGACGGGCAGGTCGTCATGCGTGTGCCGGTTTCCGTCGCTCAGGCCGCTGCCATAGACGAGCACCGAGTGATCGAGGAGCGTGCCGTCGCCGTCGGGCGTATCTTTCAGCTTCTTGACGAAGGCGGCGAACAACTCCATGTGCATCGAGTTCACCTTGGTGACCTTCTCGATCCATTCAGGATTCCCGCGATGGTGCGTCAAGGGGTGATGTGGATCGGGAACGCCGATTTCCGGATACGTCCGCAGGCTGCCTTCGCGCCCCATCATCATCGTGACCACGCGGGTCGAGTCTGTCTGAAACGCGACGATCTGCAGATCGAACATCAGGTTCACGTAGTCGGCGTACTGAACCGGAATCCCCGTCGGCTTGTCGATCGTCGGCGTGAGGCCACTGAGGTCCCGCTCGGCCCTCTCGATGCGCTGCTCGATCTCGCGAATCGACGAAAGGTATTCATCGAGCTTCCGCCGATCGGACGGGCCGAGATCGGCCATGAGCTCGGTCGTGCGCGCGCTGACGAGGTCGAGGATGCTCCTGCGGTGAACGAGACGCCGCGTTCGCGTTTCCTGCGGGACGCTCGTGTCGATATCGCCAAACAGCCGTTCGAATACGAGGCGCGGGTTCGTTTCCGGAGGCATGGGCGTCGCGGGCCCGCGCCAGGCGAGGCTATTGGTGTACGCGCACGAGTAGCCGGAGTCGCAGTTGCCGATCGTCCGCGAGTCGTCGCATCCGAGTTCGAGGGACGGAAAGCGCGTCTGGCCCGCCAGCTGTTGCGCCGCGATCTGATCGACGGAAATGCCGTTCTGAATATCGGCGCCGGCGGTTTTCCGCGGGTGCACGCCCGTCAGGTACGAAGCAGCCGCACGTGCATGATCGCCAGGGCCATCGCCCAGCGCCGCGCCGTTCTTATGCGCGAGACCGGACAGGACCAGCGTCTCTTCGCGAAATGGTTCGAGCGGCTTGAGGATCCGCGAGAACTCGAAGCCAGAGCCGTCGCCCGTCGGCGTCCAGTCTGCCATCGTCACGCCATTCGGAACGTACGTGAAGGCAAGGCGAAGCGGCTGCCTGCCCGCGCGCGCCCGGGCGGACCCTGCTCCGCCGAAGCGGACTGCCGCGAAGGCGGGCGTCATCGCATCGAGCGCTGGCAGCGCGATAGCCGCTCCGATGCCTCTCAGAAACGTGCGACGTGGCAGATGTCGGCGCGTGGCGATCATGGAGTTCCTCGTAGTTCGGTGCTGTTGGCGACGCGCGAAGGCCTGCGTGACTGGAAGGGCAGGCTGTTGACGATCTCCAGCACGAGAGCCGAGAACCTGTAGTTGCGCGCGGGCAACCGGCTCGCGATCTGCTTCACCGTGCGCGAATCGTAGCGCTCGAGGCCGCGGCCGAGCGCATATGTGAGCAGCTTCGAGGTGAGGCAGCGCGCGAACGCGTTCGGCTGATGCCTGAGAACGCCTCGTAGCCCCTCCGGCCCATCGAATTCATCGCCGTCCGGGAGATAACCCGTTGCGTCGATCGGGAACTTCCCGTCCGTGGTTCGCCACGCGCCGACGGCATCGAAGTTCTCCAGGCCGAATCCAAGCGGATCCATCTTTCGATGGCACGACGCGCAGGTCGGATCTTTCCGATGCGCCTCGAGCTGTTCGCGCAGCGACGCCGAGGTGCCGACAGCCGCTTCATCGAGATTGGGCACGTCTGGCGGCGGCACCGGAGGCGGCGCGTTGAGCAGGTTCTCCAGGATCCATTTTCCACGCAGCACCGGCGATGTTCGAGTGGCGTAGGAAGACACGGTCAGCACGCTCGCCTGTGTGAGCACGCCTCCGCGCGGCGTGCCGGTCAAATCGACGCGGCGGAATTCTGGTCCGGAGACGCCCGCGATCCCGTAATGCCGCGCCAGGCGCTCATTGACGAACGAGTACTTGGCGTCGATGAAGTCCAGGATGCTGCGGTCCTCGCGGATGACGTGCGCGATGAACAGCTCCGTTTCCTTGCGCATCGAAAGCCGCAGATAATCCTCGAAGTCCGGAAAGCGTTCGCGGTTGCGCGTGATCGATTCGAGCGCGCGGAACTGAAGCCACTGGCCGCCAAACTGCTCCGCGAGCGCTCTGGCCTTCGGATCGCGCAGCATGCGACGGACCTGCGCCGTCAGAACGCGCGGCTCCCGCAACGTTCCAGCATCTGCGGCGCGGCGAAGGGTCTCGTCCGGCATGCTCGCCCAGAGAAAGTACGACAGCCGCGTCGCCAGCTCGTGCTGCGTGATCTTCTGCACGTACAGCGATTGCGCAGCCTGGCGATTGCGCTCGATACGATAGAGAAAGTCCGGCGAGACGAGGAGCGCTTGAATCCCGACCGCCAGGCCCTCGTCGAAAGACTGTTCGTCCTGCTGCGCCTGGTGCACGAGCGCGACGTACTTTTCGATCTCACTCGCGGCAATCGGCCGACGAAAGGCGCGCCGTGCGAGGTCGGTCATGATGCGCGAGACGCACCAGCGCTGGTGTTCACCGTTGCGATGCCCGCAGGTGTAGATTTTTTCCGTGCTCTGGCGGGACCGTCCCGTCGCCTGCGCATACGGCCCGCCGATCTCGACCGAGCTCACGCGCACGCCGTTCAGCGGAATCTTCTGCAGCTCCGCCTCAGTTTCGTCGAACCGCTTTCGCAGCTGCGCGATGCGTTCGGGCGAGGCGTCCGCTGGTGGCGTGAACTGCTTCCGCGGCGGCTCCTGACGCCTGGATGGACTCGGACCGCCATAGCGCGCCGGCAGTCCTTCGTAAATGCGCGGAATCGCGACGGCCAACCGGTGTTCCCCCGACGGCAGTCTCACGCGGAACTCCGCCGACTGCCCGCCGAAATCCTGGCGATCCTCATCGAACCTCGCGGCGCGCTCTGGATCGTGGACCAGCGACGCCATCTCTCGATCGTCCATCCACAACGTCACCGTGATTGGTTCGGAGCCAGCCGGACGCACGCCGCCGAGAACCACGCGGACAACGTATTCCCCTTCGACCGGAACACGATGCACGGCGTGAAACGCGTTCGAGACGCTCAGGCCGGTGCGATCGTACTCTGCAGGAAACGTTCGCGCATCGCCGGTCCGCCGGCCGTCGGATCTGAGCTTGGTCAGCGTCGGCGGGAGCACTGGCGACCCAAAGATCGCAAGGCGCGCGATCCTGTCGGCCGCCGACATGTATTTCTCCATGAGCGCCGGCGAGAGCGACAGCACGTCGCCGATGTTGTCGAAGCCGTAGCCCGAGTCATCCTGCGGGAAGTCGTCGGCTGGACGCTCGTCGACTCCCAGCAGATCGCGGATCGTGTTGTTGTATTCCGCGCGGTTCAACCGTCGCGCAGTGACGTGTCCGGGATCCGGCGGGGTCAGTCGATCGATCCG
This sequence comes from Acidobacteriota bacterium, assembly GCA_003222675.1. Classification (GTDB taxonomy): domain Bacteria; phylum Acidobacteriota; class Vicinamibacteria; order Vicinamibacterales; family 2-12-FULL-66-21; genus QHWT01. Next base: position 40,461 of record QHWT01000061.1, read on the forward strand.
CGCGAGTTCACGCGCCAGCCATCCGGCCACCGCCTGCCGCTGATGCTCCGGCGGCTGCGGCTCATCGTCGGGTGGCATCTCCCGGTGACGCAGCTTCAGCACGACCTCGTCCCAGCGATCGCGATCGTCGACTAACGTTGCCACCGATGTGAAGGACTCGAAATTCAGCTCTCGTTTGTGCTTCTCCTTGCCATGACAGGTCACGCAATTCTTCGCCAGAAACGGCTTGACGATCGTTTCGAATCCGCTCTCGGAGGCCGTGGTCAATATCGGCGGATGTTGAGGCGCAGCGGGCGGCCGTGCGCCTGCGGCGGCCGATTGCTCGGCTTGCTGAGCAAGGCCGAGAACCGCCGTCAAGACGAGCAACCCGCTGACGAGCAGCGCACCCATGTACTGGAATTATCGAGAGGGCCCGCGCGTAAGATCAAGGACATTCATCTTGCCTCAGCGCGGCCGTTGGACTTGGGCCGTTCACGAGCCCTGCGGTGATACCCTCGCGCGGTGATCATCCGTTCCATGGCGCGAAGCGACGCCGATCGCGTTGCCGTCCTGACCGGCGAGCTTGGCTATCCGGCGACAGGCGAGCAGATCGGTCGCCGCTTCGGGCGAATTACTGGGCATCCTGACGAGATCGTCTTCGTCGCGGAGGACGGCGGTGTCGTCATCGCGTGGCTGCACGTGGGCGTACATGGCTACCTGGAGAGTGACGCGTTTGCCGAGATCCTCGGGTTGGTGGTCGCAGAAGGCCACCGCGGCCGCGGCATCGGCCACGCTCTCGTGATCGCCGCAGAGCAGTGGGCGCGGTCCTGCGGTTGCGCGACGATCCGCGTGCGATCGCGGATTGCGCGAGAACGCGCGCACGCGTTCTATGAGCGCGACGGGTTTCGCCGCGTGAAGACGCAGCACTGTTTCGAGAAGACGATTAGCTATGATCAGGCCTCGTGAATCGCCTCAGCGACGCGATTGGCCGACCGCGTAGCCGCCTCCATGCCCCAATTCAGATTGTCCGCGTAAGCTCCTGCAAAATGAATCCGGCCGTGGGGTTCGATGAGGATCGGCCAGAACTTCGCCAGCTCACCTGGCGGGTACGACGTTCGTTCGCACGCCGATGCCCAGGGATCGAGAGCCCATACGACGACATGCGCCTTTTCGATGTCCTCGGAGCGGCCCGGGTAGAACTTTCTGAACGTGGCGAGCGCTCGATCTGCTGTGCCCGCGCCTGATGCCGTTCCGACGAGCATCCCGCGGCTCGTCTGCACGTCCTCGCATGTGCGCCACACGTGGTAGAGCGGACTCTCGCCGAATTCCATGTTCGGACTCATGCCGTCGCGCTCCCAGAATCGGCTGCGGGTCTGGAAGATCACGCGAGTGTCGTGATAGTACGGCACGTTAGCGATGGCGTACGTCTTCGCGTCAGGCCATGCTGGCGTGACCGGCAGCAGCCGGAGCATCCTCGCGGACATGGCACACACGAGATAGTCTCCTTCCAGCCGGGTCGATTGTGTGCCGTCGCGACACGTCACTCGGACACCCGTGTCGCCGTGCTCAATCGCGCTGACGGGGCACCGGAGATGGATGCGGTCTCCCAAACGCTCCGCGAATGCGTCGGTCAACTTCTGATTGCCGCCCAGGAGTCGATACACCTTTGGTGGAAACAGCGGGACACCCCGTCGCTTCAGGATCGCCGCATGCCAGACGGCCTGCAGCGCCGATCCATTCCCGCCGATGAAGGTGAGCGCGGCAGCCGACGCGCCGTCCTTTTTGAATAGGTCCGTCGCGCTGATCTTGTCGAGTGCATTCAGTCCCGCATCGAAAGGGCGGTACTCGTCTGCAAAGCTGTCGACATACGCGGCAAAATAAAGCGACGCCAGCTCGGGGAACGCATGTTTCGTCAGGTACTCGATCTCGCGGCTGTTCAAGCCGAGTGTGCCGAGCACCTTGCGATCCGTCAGCATCTCGGGCGTGTAGCTTCGACCGCCGATCCATCGGACGATGTGCTCGCGGCGCGGGTAGTAAACGTGTGGCAGGCTGAACTCGCGCACGTACTCCCGATAACGGTCGTATCCAGGCTGGGTGAAGTGCTCGGCGCCGCCATCGGCATACAGCCCGTCGTCGAGGTCATCGCGGAAGGTGAACACGTGTCCTCCCGTCCGCGCGGCTGCTTCGACGACCGTCACGTCGTGTCCGCGACGAACCAGCTCCCACGCGCAACTCAATCCGGCGATGCCCGCGCCGGCGATGATGATCTTCTTGACGCGCGCCTGGCGCAGAGCACCCTGCGGCAGGAGTACGGCTGCCGCGAGCTTCAGTGCGTCACGACGGGTCATGGCTGTATGCGTCGGCGCATCTGTGGTTGACACTCCGTCTTCGTTGTCACGCTGTGCAGCCATAGCGACCTCCAGTGCACCGCCATCCTACTCCCGGCTCATGCCATGCGGCGCGGCCTTTGCTGCGATTTATTGCTTACTTTGCGGCAACATTTCCTCTGATACACTGCGCCTCTCGTTCTCGTTCAGGGAGGCGTCCATGAAGGATTTCGCGGTCCGCCTGACCCACCGTCCCGGCGAGCTGGCGCGCGTCGCCAATATGCTCTCGCGCTACGGTGTCAACCTGAAGTCCGTTGCCGCTCTCGCGATCGACGGGCAGGCCTCGGTCCACATCCTGCCCGACGATGCGGAGCCGGCGCGAGCGGCGCTCGAGAAGAACGGCATTCCATTCGAAGAGAGCGAAGTCGTCACGGTGTTGCTGGAGAACAGGGCCGGCGAGTTGGCGAGCCTGAGCGGAAAGCTGAGCGAAGCAGGCGTCAACGTACGCGCGATCTACGTCACTGGCGTCGTGGACAATCTCGTCGAATTGGCAGTCGTGTCGGATAACGTGGAGCGGGCGCGCGCGGCGCTCGAGTGACGGTCCGCCGCAGGTGCTAGCACGCGATAGAGAAAATTCGCGGCATGGCCCAGGTCGAAGCGCGGCGCGAGCGGCTCGGCTCCGTGGCGCAAGCGCCGGAACGTCGCGACGATGGTTGGAAACCGCGCCACAATCGCGCTCGCGGCGTCCGACGTCATCGACATCGCTCCGGCGGCGATGCGGAGCGCATCCATCGTCAATGCCGCGATGCGCGCACTCTCGAAGCAACGCGACCATTGCGGGGAGCAACAGCCGGCAATGATCAGCTCACCCTTTTCGCCGTTGACGTCACTGAGACGCGTCGTTGCGGCGACAGCCCCTTCCAGCCCGCTGTTGACCATGGCCGAAACGTAGCGCCCATGTATGATCGTGTCGACATCAGATCCAACCCGCGCGCGTGAGGAGCTCGGTCGCCACGTCGGTGACCGAGCGATCGTCGTTGACGAGCGTGAAGTCTTCCAGCCGAACACGGTCAAGGCTCTTTTCGAGCTCCGCCACACGAGCGACGAGCGTGTCGTGCAGAATTCCCGGCTCACGCACCGAGACGCGCTGTTCCATCGTCTCCAGCGCCGCCTTCAGTCGGCTCACGACGATCGCTGACCCAGGTATCACGTCACGGATGCGATTGAGTTCGGCGAGGCTCTCGATTGCCCCTGCCAGCAGGAGCCTTGTGATGCCCAGCGCGGCATAGTTCGTCCAGACCGACGCGAGGTTGCGGTACGCGATATCTATCAATGCGTTGTCGGGGACATGCGCAATGCCTAAAGCATCCAGGTCGATTGCGGCATGCATGACGCCACGCGCCGTCAGAATGTCCGCCGCTTCGGCCATGACGGTCGTCTTGCCGGAACCCATCGTTCCCGTGACGACGATCACGCGCACCTCAGCGCTCATGACGCCGACGCCGAGCCGCCGGACCGACCACGTTCATTTCAAACGCGGTGCATTCGCGGGCGCCGGATTCAGAACGAAGCTCCAGAGGGTGTCGTCAGCGGCAGCGACGACGTACTGGCGGCCGTCGAGCTCGTAGGTGATGGGTCCGTTGGTGACAGAACCATTTAGAAACGCGTGCCATAGCGCCTGGCCAGTCGTGGCGTCGAGCGCGACGAGATCGTCGGACGGACCGCCCGAAAAAAGCACGTTACCGGCCGTGCTCACCAGCCCCGATCGCACGTTGTCTTCCCACTTATGGGTCCAACGGATTTTTCCGGTCTTGTACTCAATGGCCTGGATCATCGACTCCGACCAGCCGCCGCGCTCTCCGCCGCCCCAGCCCATTGGATTGTCGCTGGTGTCGTACAAATAATAGATGCTGTAGCCACGCACCGCGCTCACATAGAACAGTCCGGTGAGCGGGCTGAAACTCGGCGACTGCCAGTTCGACGCACCACCTACGTTCGGCGTGACGAGCGTGCCGTCGACCTGCGGCATCTTCGCCGGATCGGGGATTGGCTGGCCCTGGCCGTCGTACCCTTTCGCCCAGTTCGTCTTGACGAATTCCGCTGATACCAGCGATGTGCCGGCGACCCGATCGAGCAGAAAGTACTGACCATTGCGCGCCGCCTGCGCGAGCAGTTTCCGTTTCTGCCCATTCACCTCGTCGTCGATCAACACGGCCGTCTCCGTGGAGTCCCAGTCGTGCGTATAGTGCGGCGATGACTGGTGGTACCACATCATCTTGCCGGTGCATGACCGGCTGCGGATTGCCGGTGGTGACGTACACATAGTTGAGATCCGGATCGTAGGTGACGGGTGTCCACGTCATGCCGCCGCCATGTCTCATCGCCTCTTCGTTCGGCCATGTTTCCGCCCCTGGATCCTGTTTCGTCTGCGGCACCGTGTACCAGCGCCACTGCATGGCACCGGTCTCGAGGTCATGCGCCTGAAGGTAACCGGGGATGTCGAAGTCGTCGCCGCTGACGCCGACGATCAGGCGATCCTTGATGACGACGGGGGCGGCCGAGGCGTAATAGAAGCGATCCATGTCGCAGATCTGTCTGCGCCACCGTTCCTTTCCGTCCTCGATCGTCAGAGAGACCAGATAGCAGTCGGGCGTCTCGAAATACAGCCAGTCCTGATAGACCGCGACGCCACGGTTCGCAAGGTGGTTGCCACCGGTCGTCGGCCATTGATAGTGCCAGAGCTCGCGTCCGGTGCGCGCGTCAACGGCCCACACGTGATCCGGCACGGTGAAATAGATCACACCATTAATCTGCAGCGGCGTGCTCTTGATGGCGCCGAGCGCCGATCCCGTCGAACCGATGCGATGCATCCAGGCGAGGCTCAACTGATGAACGTTACCGGTGTCGATCTTCGTGAGCGTGCTGAAGCGGCGGCCGGAATAATCGCCGTTGAACGTCGGCCAGCCGTCGGTGCGCGGCTTCAGCAGCGCGGCAGGATCGAGCCGTCCCTGCGCGAGGAGCGTCACCGACGCGAGCAGTGCGCTCGTCGCGATACCGGTGAGAAGCCTGCGAGCCACACGACCCCTCATTTGAGTGTCTCGAGATACGCGACGACATCGTGCATCGCTGTGTCCGTGAGCCGATCCAGCAGCTCCACATGCGCCGCATACGGATCGTGCTTGACGATCTTCATTCCAGCCGTCCGCGTGAGCGATCGATACTCTCCTGAGCCATCACGCAGCGCGACGTGGAAGTCATCGAGGCTGACGAGGACGCCGTCAATCCGCGCGTTGTCGGGCATGGTGACGGTCACCGTGACTTTCGGCCGCGTGGCCGCGCTTCCACCGCGTCCCGTCGCGGTCGACGGAAACACGAATCGCTGCTGGATGTCGACGGGCCGATAGCGCGCGCCATAGCCCGCGAGATCTCCTGACGGCGAGTGACAGCGGCTGCAGCGTCCTTCCCCGTTGAAGTACGCCTGGCCGGCATTCGGATCGCCGGTCAGCACGTCTCTCACCTCGTACGCGGGTGAACCCTGAAGCGTGTCGTTGATCCGCTGCCAGATGTAGTGCGACAGATCGGTGATCTGGCTGTCGGTCAAGCTGCCGCTCGGCGCGGCAGTCGGCGTTGGATGTCCCCTCTTGAGAAGAGGTCCAATGGCGCTGCCGTAGCGATCGCGGAGCATCAGCGGCGACCGGATCAGATTCGCACCTTTGCTCGTTCCGCGCGCGCCCGGTCCATGGCAGCTCGCACACTCGGCGGCATACGTGATCTGTCCGCGCTCGGCCGCCACATCGTCGACGCGATGCCTGTCCGCCGCGCCCACATGCGATCGGGGTCCGCGTGCGCCGGGCTGCCCCGCACGGCCGCCGGCGCCGGGAATGACGACCGACTGCCGGCCGAAGTGCTTCGAGAGATAGTCGAGCACGGTGTCGAACTCCTCCGGCGTGATCACGGCGCCGCGCGCCGTCTGCATCGAGATGATGGTGGCTTCCCACTGCGATCGCGATCGTCCTTCTGCGGTCGCGCGCTCGGCAGGGTGGCACTTCGTGCAGACGCGGACAAACGTGTCGTGTGCCTTGATGTCGTCAGCGGTCTCCGGTGCCTGTGCCGCAGGCTGCTGCGCCGGCACCGCCGTCCGCAGAAACACGACAAGTGACAATCCGAGAAGTGCGTGATTGCGTGACATCACTTTGCCGTCGATCGATCGAACGCGACGCGGCCGCCAACGACGGTGATCTCCGGTCGAATGCCGCGCAGGCGGTCGGGAGAACACGTGAGGATGTCCTCGTCGAGGACGACGAAGTCGGCGAGCTTGCCGGGCTCGATCGAGCCGCGCGTCTTTTCGTCGAAGCTGAAACGCGCGGCAACGCTGGTCATCATCCGGAGCGCCTCCTGACGCGAGACGGCCTCGTCGCCGCCGATGACCTGTCCCGATTCCGTGCGCCTGGTCGTTGCCGCGTAGATCGTCAGGAACGGATTGAAGGGATTCAGCGCCTGGTCGCGGTCGAGGCCGAACATGTGATCCGTATTGATGGCGACGTCGACGCCAGCCTGCCGCAACGTCCGCAGTCCGATGAAATGCGCGAGACGCTCGGGGCCGAGACCGGTCGCCAGGGCATCGGCATCCTTGTAGTACCAGGCGGGCTGCGTGTCCACGAGCACGCCAAGGCGAGCGGCGCGCGCGGCGGTTTCGGGGTGAACGAAGTACGCGTGGATCAGTGTGTGCCGCCGGTCCGGCGCTGGCTGCGCCTTCTGTGCCGCTTCGAACGCGTCGAGCACGACGTCGACGCCCGCGTCGCCCGTCACGTGCGCGACCATCTGCCAGCCGTGCGTATGCCCGATCAGGATCGCAGATGCAATCTGCGCCGGCGTGAGCGTCAGAAACCCTCGGTAACGCGGATCGTCGACGGCGTACAACTGGTGCGCACCGGGACCGTAAGGCTCGCGCATGAACGCGGTGCCAATCAGGATTCCGCCATCGGTGAAAATCTTCAGCGGCCCGACTTTCAACCAGTCGTCACCGCTGCCGAAACGAAACGGCAGACCGCTGACGAAGCGCTCGACCTCCGCGGAGTCGTCAGGACGAGGGATGCGGATTGTGACCGTCGCCCGCACCTTCAAACGGTCCCCGCGCTTCAGCGCCTCGTAGGCGCGGTACCCCTCAACCGTCGCGGCGCGCTCGATCACGCTGGTGATGCCAGTGGCAACGTACTGCTCGTGCACGCGCTGGAGTATGTCGAGTGGAGGGACCGCGGAAGCTTCCGTGTGGAAGCGCGCGAGCAGCGCGCCGACATTCCTCAACAGTCCGGTCGGCTCGCCGGCACCATCTTTGACGATGGCTCCGCCCGGCGGATCGGTCGAGTCGCGCGTGATGCCGGCAGCGCGGAGCGCGGCCGTGTTGAGCGACAGCGCGTAGGCGCCGTCGACGGCCACCGGGTGCTGTGGCGCCGCGGCGTCCAGTTCCTTACGGGTGGGGAAGCGGCGCTCGCGCAACCGGGTCGGATACACACGCGGCGTCCAGATCCAGCTCTCCGGCGGCCGGCGGCTCGCGTCGGTGCGTATCCACTCCTGCAACTCCGCGATCGACCGCAGATTGCGGAACGGCTGCTCTGCCTCCGTCGCGGCGACGCCGAGCGCATGGACGTGCGTGTCGATCAGCCCGGGGATCACGGTTCGTCCGTGTCCCTGCAGGACGCGCGTCGTGCTCCCGACGTAAGCACGCATCTCCTCGTTCGTTCCCACCGCCACGAACCGCCCATCGCGAACGGCGAGCGCACGCGCCTCGCTGAACCGCTCGTCGACCGTCAGAATTTTTGCGTCGCGCAACACGAGGTCGGCCGGCGGCGGAGCCTGCCTGCCTATGCCTGTGCCGAACGGCGCGAGCAACAGGACGAGAGCTACGCGTCTCAACATCGCATCCACTCCTCGAGATGTGCCGCAACGAACTCATCGTCGGCCAGGTGCGGGTACGCGCAGCGGACGCGATCGATCTCGGCGGCCTGGCCGCGGCTGAGCGTCTCGCGCGGATTCAGACACCGGGCGCTTGCGAGGAGTCCCTGGCGTCGCAATACTTCCTGAATGCCGGCAATACATCCGGCAAAGCCATTCGCGGCATCGAAAAACGCCGCGTTCGCATCGGTGATCTGCGTACCGCGCTGCAACAGCGTCGCGGGGACGTGTTCCGCGCGAACCGCGGAATGACAATCCGCGAGCAGCGTCACGGCCGGTCGGGTCCACACGGCCCAGTGGCCGAGCAGGCCGCCGACGATCCGGCGCTCTGTGGTTGCACCGTTCGCGTGAAATTGGAATGGCGTCACGAGATCGCTGACGATCGAGTCGTCGTTGCCCGTGTAGAGCGCGATGTCATCGCGATGCGCGTCGACGACCGCGCGGACGACATCAAGCGTTTGATAACGATTGAACGGGGCGATCTTGATGGCGATGACGGAGGGAATCTCGGCAAACCGCCTCCAGAATTCGTACGACAGCGGGCGGCCGCCGACCGATGGCTGGAGATAGAACCCGACGAGTGGAATCCGCTCGCCCACCGCCTGCGAGTGCGCGATGAGCGCCGCGGCATCGGCGTCGACGAGCGCCGCAAGACTGAGCAGCCCCGCATGGTAGCCGAGCCGCGCGAGCAGGTCTGCCTCACGAAGCGCCTGATCGGTCCGACCCGCGATACCGCCAATGCGGATCAGCGGCTCGCGCCCGCGCGCATCGGCGCGATCCATTTCCTCGGCTGCGATCGCCAGGACAGGCTCGAAGAGTCCCACACTGGGATCGCGGATGGCGAACTGCGTCGTGTGCACGCCGACGGCGAGTCCGCCGGCGCCCGCCGCGGCATAGTAACGCGTCAGCGCCCGCTGCCGCCGCTCGTCGAACGCGCCGTTGCCATCGAGGGCGAGCGGATGCGCGGGAATGACCCTGCCGTCCTGCAGCGCTCGTCGAACGCTACTGTGCATCTCGTGCATCAGAACTGCCCGGCGCGTGACTCGAAATGCGTAGGCTTGTCGAGAGTCTCGCCGCCCCGCCGGACCCAGTCGGCCGTCCATGCGAGCAGCTGCTCAGCGTCGACACGCGGCTTGCCGAACAGCGACCACCCGCGCGTGCCGTTGCTCAGGAGCGCGTCTTCCGCTTCGCGATTGATGAACGATACGTCGAGATCCTGTCGCCGCGCGAGCTCGGCGGAGACCGCGCGCACGCTCAGTTCTTCGGGACCCGCAATATTCACCATCAGCGGCGGCGTCGACGTGTGTTCCAGCGCGGCGAGCGCCATCGCGTTGGCATCGGCCTGCCAGATGACGTTGAAGTATCCCATCGTCAGGTCGATCGGCTCGCGCCTCGACACGCGCCCGGCGAGATCGGCCAGCACGCCATACCGCATTTCGACGGCGTAGTTCAGGCGAAGAATGGCGACCGGAATTTCGTACGCGCGGCTGAAGTACTGAAACATCCGTTCGCGGCCGAGACAGCTCATCGCATACTCGCCAATCGGCGCAGGCGAATCTTCTTCGCGTGATCCGCCGCGGCCGTGCGGCGTAAGGCCGTACACGTTACCCGTCGAGAAGGCGACGATCCCGCTTCTCCGATACCGATCGCAGACCATGGCCGGGAGATGCGCGTTCATCGCCCAGGTCAGCGGCTCGTCGCCCATGGAGCCAAACTTCCGCCCGGCCATGAATATGACATTCGGCGCCTCGGGCAGGCGCGCGAGCGCGGCTTCGTCGAGCAGATCGCAGCGAATCGTCTCGATTCCGTGCGCCTCGAGCGCGTGCTGCTGATCCGGCGACGAGAAGCGCGATACGCCAATCACGCGATGCGACAGGCCGGCGGCGTCCATCGCGCGCCGCGCCATGCGGGCGAGCGTCGGGCCCATCTTGCCCGCAACGCCCAGCACAACCAGATCGCCGTCCGCTCGGCCGATCGCCTCGATTGCGGCGGGAGTGGGCTCACTCAGCAGCTCCTCGAGATGCGCGACGTCGCGGATCTTCGTGGGAACCTCCATTCCGTCACTATTATCATGCGACCGCAGATGAGCGGGGTGCCGCAAAGTACCGGCAAAGGGCTGCAACAGGCCGCTCGCGAGAACAATGATTTCCATCCGGGCGATGACAGCAGGCGACATTCCTGCCGGACTCCTGCTCTGCCGCGCGAGCGGATGGAATCAGACCGAACGCGACTGGCAGTACTTTCTGACGGCCGCTCCCGACGGCGCTCTGGTAGCAGAGGAGAACGGGATCGTGATCGGCACGGTGGCGACGCTGCCTTATGGTCCGTTCGCGTGGATCGCGATGGTGCTCGTCGATCCGAAGGCCCGAGGCAGAGGAGTCGGGACGTTGCTGCTCCACCGGGGAGTGGCGCTCGTACCAAAAGGTGCGGCGGCGCGGCTCGATGCAACGCCGGCGGGCGAGGCGCTGTATCGGCAGCTCGGGTTCGTGGCCGAGTACGGCCTCGCGCGGTGGTTTCTTGACGCCAGCGCGTCACGTCTGGTGCATGCGTCCGGAGCGCGCCGATTCGAGCGATCCGACTGGCCGGCTGTTCGCGCCCTGGATTTGCGCGCATTCGGAGCATCGCGCGTAGGCCTGCTGGAGCGCCTCGCCGAGGAGGCGCCGCAGTACGCCTGGGTGCTCGAAGGCAACAGGGGTGGCCTGCGCGGATTCCTGTTCGGCCGTCACGGGCATGTGCGTGAGCACCTCGGGCCGCTGGTTGCGGACAGCCACGAAAGCGCCCGCCTGCTCCTCGAGTCGTGCCTCGCCTCCCAGCCCGATCGCGCCGTCTTTATCGACGTACCCGCGTTGGGGCCAGATCTCGATTTTTCATCATTGTCGAAAAATCGAGATCTGACCCCGGTAGACGATCACGCGGCATGGAGGGACGCCCTGTCGCTGGCGGGCTTTACCGTGGAGCGTCCCTTCGTACGGATGTACCGCGGCCAATTGACCGCCCGGGGAGATCCGTCGCTCAGCTTCGCGATCTGCGGGCCGGAGTTCGGCTGAATCACTGCGCCGTCAGCGGAACTTTCACGATCGCCACGGCGACCTGACGTTCCCGCTCCATTCTCGCCGCCGTGAGCGGGATTTCACGCTCGATGGCATATCCGTCAGTGATTCGGAAGAGGAAGTTCTGCCCTTCGAAGCGTTTGAACACCAGTTCCGGCTGTGCGGGCGCCTTGCCCGAATCACTGTTCGTCAGGACGAAGACGTGACGCCGGCTGTCCGCGCTCCTGATTGCCAGAACGCCAGGCGTAGATGTCTGGCTGACGACGTAGCTGCCTGCGGGGAGCCGCAGGTCGCCGACAACGAAATCGAACGGGACTCTCGCCGTCAGCCGTTCATCGGCGCGCGCTGGACTCGCCGTCGCGACGCCGATCATTGTCAATGCCATCGCCATCCACCCCCTCAGACTCAGATGTCCTGTCATACCGACCTCATTTCCTCGCAGGGCGCCGACTTCATTGGTGATAGACGGGCAAATGTTTGCGAGGATGTGGCGCAGCCATGACATGACTGCGACTGAACGGTGCAGCAGTCGAGCTGCCGTCGATTCGTTATGTCAAAAACCTTGACTTTGTAAAGAATCTGTAGCTAGTACGGAAGAGCACCAGACTCGTCGAGACGCAACGGCTGTCCCGTAAATTCTTCCTCGGGAGGCGATTCATGAAAATGTTGCGGGTGGGGGCGGCGCTGTCGTTGCTGGTGCTGGCAGGCGGAGTCTCGCTTGGCGCGCAGACTCACTTTGCCAGCTTTACCGGCACCATCAGCGGCAATGACGGTAAGCCTGTTCCGGACGTCGAGGTAGTCGCCACGAATGTCGCGACCCAGGTGACCTACACGGCCCGAAGCAACGACAAGGGCCTCTACACCATCTCAGCACTGCCGATCGGCGCGTACAAGATTCGCGCGCAGGCGCAAGGCTTTCAGATCAACGAAACGAACGAGATCACGCTCGAGTCGGGGCAGAACGCTCGTGTCGATATCACGATGCAGACCGGCTTGCAGGAGACCGTCGAGGTCACAGGCGTCAGTCCGATCCTTCAGACTCAGAACGCCGTCGTCGGTCAGGTGGTTTCGGAGACCACCATCAGAGGCATGCCCCTTAACGGGCGCAACTTCTCCCAGCTCTCGCTGCTGATGCCCGGCGTTGCGACCACGGAACCAGACAGCTTCACCCAACCGAAGAACTTCGGCTCCGGACGGCCGTTCGTCAACGGGCAGCGGGAGCAGGAGAATAACTACACGCTCGACGGCGTCGACATGAACGAGCCGATCGACAACCTGCTTCCCTACCAACCGAGCCCCGATGCATTGGCGGAGGTCCGGGTCGAGACCAACAACTACTCCGCGGAGTTCGGCAACGTTGCCGGCGCGCTGATTGGCAGTACGATCAAGTCGGGCACCAACGACTTCCACGGAAACGGCTTCGAGTACTGGCGCGACAGCAGCATGGCCGCGAACACATGGGACAATAACCGTGTGACCCCCGCCGCGAAGAAGGCGGAGCTGTCGCAGCACATTTTCGGCGCCACCATCGGCGGCCCAGTCGCCAGGAACAAGGTCTTCTTCTTCGGCGATTACCAGGGCTTCCTTCGCGATCGGCCAGGCGAGTTGGTCAGAACCGTAGCGCCAGCGTCGTTTCGGCAAGGCGACTTCTCCAGTGTTGCCGTCACGATTCGGGATCCCGTCACCGGTCAGCCGTTCCCGGGCAACCAGATTCCCGTCGGACGTTTCAGCCCGATTGCGCGAGCGGTTCTCGCCAACCAGACGCTGTATCCACTTCCAAACCGGACCGGGGACACGAACAACCTCGTCGCGCCTTCCTCTGACAAGCAGAGAGTTCATCAGGGGGACTTCAAAGTCGACCTGAACGTGTCGGACCACGATCGTTTCTTCGGCCGCGTGTCGTACCAGCATTACAAATCGGAGCCGGATCGCGCGCCGATCGCCAGCAACCTGATTGCGACGAACGATTCGCCGTTTACCGGCCTTGCCTTCAACTGGAACCGCACGCTGTCGCCAACCGCCATCAACGAACTGCTGGTTGGCTTCACCCACGTGAAGTTCCAGACCATTCCGGTGGACTGGGCGGGGATCGGCAAGGCCAACGCGAGCATCGGCATCGCGGGTGACCAGACAATCAATGGATTGAGCGCCTTCAACATCGGCGACTTCGGGTTCGGCGATGCTGGCGGCTCGGAATTCAACAACATCAAGAGCTATCAGCTGAGTGAAAAATACTCGTGGTTCAAGGGGCGCCATCAGTTCAAGTTCGGCGGCCGGTGGCTCTACCAGCGACAGGGCTTCTCCTACTCGGGTAACGAGGGGATCCTCGGTCACTTCGAGTACAGCGGCGCCTTCACCGGGTTCAATTTCGCAGACTTCCTCCTGGATCAAGTGTCCGCGAAGGGCCGCGGCGGCCTGGTCGCCCCGTTCACGCAGCTCGGACACCGCATTGCCGTCTTTGGTCAGGACGATTTCAGGGTCCGGGACGACCTCACGCTGAATCTCGGCATGACGTGGGAGTACACCTCGCCATGGGTCGAGAAGGACAACCGGCAATCCAACATCGACCTCACGACGGGGCAACTGCTCCTGGCGGGCCAGAACGGCAATAGCCGGGCGCTCTTCAATCCGTTCTATGGCGGCTTCGAGCCGCGTGTCGGCGCCGCCTGGACCCCGACAGACAAGTGGGTCGTGCGCGGCGCGTTCGGGATCGTGCAATACATGGAAGGGACCGGCAAGAACCTGAGACTTACACAGAACCCGCCGTTCAACTTCGAAGGTCGAAAGGTCTTCGACGCGACGACCGGGGCCGGCACCGCATCCACGGGGTTCAACGACATCATCCCCAACGTGAACGGCGGCGCGGGAACCCTCTACCGAATCTTCGCTCCGGACCTGCGCCCTCAGCTCACGAAGCAGTGGAACGTCTTCGTCGAACGCAAGCTGACGAACGCGCTCTCCGCCAACGTTGGTTACGTGGGCAGTCGCGCCAGCCACATGGTCGTGCCGTTCGACTTCAACCAGCCTGAACCTGATCCCGGCCCTGTCTCCACGTGGAGGCCGTTGGATCAGCGACGACCGCTCTTCGCGCTCAACCCGAACATCGGTGTCACGAGCGGCACGAACTCGATCGGCGTCGGCGCCTACGACGCCCTCCAGGCGAGCCTGCGCCAGCGTCCGACCGAGGGCCTGGAATTTCTCGCGTCGTACACCTACAGCAAGGCGCTCAGCGACAATGTCGGATATTACGGCGTCGGCTGGAGTCAGACGGCGGGCCAGGGCTACTACTATCTCGACGGCTCGAATCCGCTGAAGGACTACGGACCGTCCCCTTACGACATGCGCCAGAACTTCAGCCTCGCGACGATCTACGAGCTGCCATTCGGAAGAGTGCGCGGCGGCAACGCGATGGGTGCGAAGAACGCTGTCCTGGGTGGCTGGACCCTGAACAGCATTTTCCAGGCGCACAGCGGCCTGCCAATCACCGTCTACGATGGTGCCGGGCAGTCGCTGCAGGCGACACGCTCACTCGAGCGGCCGAACCGCGTATGTAACGGCGCCATTTCTGGAGCGGGTGTCAATGACCCGTGGATCGACATCAGCTGCTTCCAGCACGCGCCCGCCGGGCAGTTCGGCGATTCCGGCGTCGGCATCCTGACTGGTCCGGGCTATTGGAACCTGGATCTCGGCCTGAGCAAGAACTTCTACGTCATCGACGACCGGAAGTACGTGACGTTCAGGGTCGAGGCGTTCAACGTTCTGAACCATCCCAATTTCGCGATCCAGGCCGGATCCGCAGACATGTCGAGCCCGACAACGTTCGGGCGAATACAGAACACGTTCTCAGCACCTAGAATCGTGGAGCTGGTACTGAAGTTCACTTACTAGGGGCTGTTGAAGAACCCGAGCCTCGGTGCCCAATGTCAGATGCGAAGTGTCAGATCTCCCTCCCCTTCGCATTCGACATTGGGCGTTTAGCATTTGCTCTGCTGCTCCTGCTGCACGTCGCGCTCACGCGGGACGTGCTCGTGGCGCAAGGCACTTCGGGCGCCAACTCACAGCCGAACGCGGGCGGAGGCGGATACCGCTACCGCCCGACGAATCGCGTCCCCCCCTCGCTTGAATCCCTCTTCAAACAGCTCGCGCCTGGCAGCGATGAATTTCCTGACGAGAAAGAAGCGGAGGAACTGGCGCGCAGGCTCAGCGAGCTGAGCGCGCGTTTACGCGAGCATCCGAATCGTGCGGCGGATGCCGCAGACTGGCTGCTCGCGCCCGAGTTCAAAGGGGGCCATCTGCTGCCGACCGATGAAGTCGCCAGCGGCAACAGCCCGCAGCTCGAGATCTTCCGCGCGAAGACCATCGCGCCGGATCTGAGCCTCGATCGCGTCGCGTTCCGCAAGGAGCTCGGCGCGCTGCTGGCCGCCTTCAATTCCCTTCAGACCACCGAGTTCCTCATCACACGAATCGAGGTCGACCGCGGGAGCGCTCCACGAGTCCGTACAACTGTGAGGTTCGATCTGAGCGGCGCGGCCGAGGGAGGATGGCGCGCGGAGCGGCTCGGGCACTGGCAGATGCGCTGGCAATACGCCTCTGACGGCTGGCGCGTGACTGAATGGACAACGCTCGACCACCTGCGCAGTCGCGCGCCGTCGCCGATCTTCACTGAGGTCACCGACGCGGCGCTCGGCCAGAATCCTTCATTTCGTCGCCAGCTCGTGCCAGGCCTCGATTACTGGGCTTCGCATCTCGATGCCGTGTTCATGCCGCGCGGCATGGGGCATCACGGCGTGTCGGTTGGCGATTTCGACGGCGATGGTCTCGACGACCTGTACGTCTCTCAACCGGAGGGGCTGCCCAACCGGCTCTTTCGCAACAAGGGAGACGGCACGTTTGAAGACGTAACCGAAGCCGCGGGACTCGCGATCCTCGACCGTACGTCGGAATCGCTCTTCGCTGACGTGGACAACGATGGTGACCAGGATCTGATCCTGCTGACGCGAAGCGGTCCCCTGCTGTTCTTGAATGACGGCAAGGGGCGCTTCACTCGCGATGCCGACGCCTTCCATTTCAAGCAGCCGCTGCAGGGATCGTTGACGTCGGCGGCGATGGCCGACTACGACCGTGACGGCTTCCTGGATCTGTATCTGTGCGCGTACGGCTATTACATCGGCGTGAGCGAGGACAAAGCCGGTCCGCCATCTCCTTACCATGATGCGCTGAACGGATCGCCCAACGTGCTCCTTCGAAATGACGGCCACGGCCGGTTCGTAGAGGTCACCGATCAAGTCGGTCTCGACCAGAATAACGATCGCTTCAGTTTTGCGCCGGTGTGGGGCGATTACGATGAGGACGGCTGGCCCGATCTTCTCGTCGCGAACGACTTCGGCCGCAAGAACCTCTATCACAACGAAGGCCTGGTGAATGGACACCCGCATTTCAAAGATGTGGCGGCGCCGGCAGGTGTCGAGGATTACGGCGCGGGCATGAGCGCGACGTTCCTGGACTACGACAACGATGGGCACCTGGACATCTACACCGGGAACATGTGGACGGCGGCGGGCCAGCGCGTGACGTCGGAGCCGGCGTTCAAGCGCGAGGCGCCGGAAGAGACTCGCGAGATCTACCGCCGGCACACGCGCGGCAACTCGCTCTTCAAGAACCAGGGCAACGGCTCGTTCGCGGATGTGACGCTCCAGGCCGGGGCCGAGTTCGGCCGCTGGGCATGGTCCTCGGATGCATTCGACTTCGATAACGACGGCTGGGAAGATCTCTACATCGTCAACGGCATGTTCACGCGGGACGAGGACGAACCTGGCGTGGACGTGGACAGCTTCTTCTGGCGGCAGGTCGTCGCCAAGTCGCCGCTGACGAGGAAGCCGGGGACGGCGTACGACGATGGGTGGCGCGCGACCAACCGTCTTCTCGTCAGCAACGGCGCGCAGGCGCAGCACGAGCGGAACGTGCTGCTGCGCAACAATGGCCACGGAGGGTTCGACGAGGTCTCGGGCACCGCGGGACTCGACGTCGATCAGGACGGACGGTCGTTCGCGGTGTTCGACTACGACCAGGACGGCGACGCCGACGTGATCCTGATGGCGCCTCGATCGTCGCCGCAGCTTCGGCTGTTCCGGAATGACTACGCCGGGTCTAAAGACCCGGCCCACCCGGCCAATGCCGCGCTCACTATCCACCTCACCGGCACGAAGAGCAATCGTGATGCGGTTGGTGCGCGCGTGACCGTCGAGACCGATCAGATTCGCGCGACGCGGATCGTGATGGTGGGATCCGGTTTCCTGTCCCAGCGCTCGAAGGACTTGCTGTTTGGTCTGGGGAAGAGTCAGCGGATCGTGAAGGTCACAATCGCGTGGCCGAGCGGCACCGTGCAGACCTTCTCCGATCTCCCGTTGAATCATCGAGTCTGGATCGAGGAGGGCAGCGAGGCACTTCGCACTGAGCCCTTCCGAACCGCGAAGCCCGCCCCGGCGGCGGCTGTTGTGACCGCGAAAAGCCCTGCTCGCGACTTGCCATCTGCGGGGACCTGGCTCTATCGTCCGTTTCCTGCGCCCGGTTTCACGCTTCGCGATCTCGACGGTCAGGAGCGTTCGCTGTCCGGTCTGGCCGGTCACCCGGTGCTGGTGTACTTCTGGGCGACGTGGGCTCCGCCGTCGCGTGCAGCGCTCGAAGCAATCGCCCGCGAGCGCCAGAAGCTGACCGCTGCCGGCGCTTCGATTCTCGCACTTTCAGTTGACCCGATCGAGGATGCCGCGAAGGTCCGATCGGCCGGGCAGGGACTCGGTTTACCGGTGATGATCGCCACGGCAGAAACGGCGGGCACTTACAACATCCTCCATCGGTATCTGTTCGATCGACGCGAGGAACTGCCGTTGCCGAGTGCGTTCCTGGTGAGCGCGCAAGGCGAGATCGTCAAGTTCTACAGTGACCCGATTGCCGCCGGAAGGATCGTCCAGGACGTACAGAGCATCAATGCCTCGCCCGACGAGTGCCTGGCGCGCGCCGTTCCATTCGCGGGCACGTTCACGTCTCCGCCGGGAGACCGCAGCTACTTCCAGTACGGTCTCGAGCTCTCCGAACAAGGTTTCGACAGGCCCGCATTGGATGCGTTCGAGCGTGTGGCAAAGGCGGACCCGAGCGCCATCACGTTCTACAACCTGGGGACGCTTTATATGAAGCTCGGGCAGCCCGCGGCCGCAAAAACGGCGCTCGAGCGGGCTCTCGCGTTGAACCCCGAATACGCGGACGCCAACAACACGCTCGGTGCGCTGCTCGCGCAGAATGGTGACATCGCCGCCGCGGTGGCGCACTTCCGGAGTGCGCTGAACACGAAGCCCGATTTCGCGGACGCGCTGAACAACCTCGGGTACACGCTGTTCCAGACGGGTCAGGCGCAGCAGGCGTACGAGCTGTACCAGCGGGCGCTTCAGCTTCGGCCGGACTTCCCCGAGGCGCTCAACAACGTCGGCATCTTCTTCGGTCAGCAGCGCGATCTCGAGCATGCCGAGATGTACTTCAGACAGGCCGTCGAGAAGCGACCTGACTATGGCGAGGCCGCCAACAACCTGGCGCTCGTCGTGAACGCGCGAGGCGACGGCGCATCAGCGATTGCCTTGCTGGAGAAGTTACTGACGGCTGATCCGGCGTTCGAACCGGCATACGTCACGCTGTGCCGCCTGTACGTTGCGTCTGGACAACCACGACAAGCCGTCCAGGTGCTCGAGCGGCTGCTGCAGCGGAATCCGACGCACCCGCAAGGCCTCCAGTTGTTGAAGCAGCTGCAATCCGGGCGGTAATGCGCCATGCTCCCAGGCTTACCCGCTCTCCGTTCCAGCCAGTGTGTAAACCAACTTCCGGGGTCTGACCCCAGTCAGTGTGTAAAGGAGCGTCCGGGGTCTGACCCCAGTCGCCGTGCCGTCCGGGGTCTGACCCCAGGGTGGGTATCTGCGGCGCTGCTGCTCGTGACGCTTCTTCTGCTCCTCCCGCCTCAAATCGCGACCGACGCTTCAACACGCCAGAATCCAGCGTCATCACCTTCCTCGGATCCCGCGCGCGCCGAACGCGTGGCGCGTCAGGACAAGGTCCGAGAGATCCAGCGGAATGCGACCGCGCTGCTGAAGCGTGCGGCCGCGTCGCCGTCCGACAGCGGCGACAGGACGAAGCTGCTCAGTGACGCAGCGAGGCAGATTGAATCGCTCGCCTCCGACGTGTCGTCCCCCCCTGCGTTGCTGCCTGACGATCTTCGTGACGAGCTGCGACAGGCCGCCGCGGCGCTTCGAAAGGCGCCGTCATCGATCGAGCCATTTCTCGCGTTGCTGGGCCGCGTCGCGGCGCGGCTCGATGCTTCTCTCGATCTCGCCTTTCAGGGAAGCTACAGCCAGACGAAGGTGGCCGAACCTGTCTATGGCGGCCATGGCAGCGCGATGGGTCCGCCGCCGGATCTTCCTGCGTCCGGCGGCACGGCTTCGAGCATCACTTCGCCGATACAGTTCGAGGAAGTGCCCTGTATTCCGGTTAAGACGTTCTGCGGGGGTCGCACGAAGGACCACATCGTGGAGTCCGGCGGGAGTGGCGTCGCCTTGTTCGACTACGACGGTGACGGCTTGCTGGATGTGTATGTCGTCAACGCATTCGAGCTCTCGGATGAACGCGAGAAAATCCCTCATCGCAACGCGCTGTTCAAAAATCTAGGGGGGTGGAAATTCAAGGACGTCTCGGCCGGGTCGGGCGTTGATGTTGCGGCGTGGGGCAACGGCGTCTGCGCCGGCGATTATGACGACGATGGCAAGCTCGATCTCTACGTCACGAATTTCGGCGCCAACTTTCTGTTCCACAACAATGGTAACGGGACGTTCACGGACACCTCGGCCAAGGCCGGCGTGCAGGCGCCGGGATGGAGCACCGGCTGCGCGTTCTTCGACGCCGATGGTGACGGCGATCTCGATCTTTATGTGGCGCGATACGTGACCGCGAGCTGGAGTGATGTCGTCCGAGCGGAGCGCACTCTCATCTGGCGTGGCGGTCCAAAGACGATGGTCGGACCGACAGGCATGACCGGCGAGGCCGATCTCTTCTTCGAGAACCGCGGCGATGGAACCTTCGCGGAAGCCACCGCCGCGCATGGTCTCGTCGATGCCTCGAAGGCCTACGGCTTCGGCGTCGTCGCGACGGATTACGACGGTGATGGGTGGACCGATCTCTTCGTGGCCAACGACACGAATCCTAATTTTCTTTATCACAACCTGGGTGATGGCCGCTTCGAGAGTGTCGGCCTCCTGAGCGGCGTGGCGCTCAACGCGGAAGGGCGCGCACAAGCTGGAATGGGGGTCGACTCAGGGGACTACGACGGCGATGGCCGCCTCGATCTGATCGTCACCAACTTCGCGCAGGACAGCAACACGCTCTATCACAATCGCAATGGGACCTCGTTCGAGGACGTAACGACCGCAGTTGGTCTGGCGGGCCCGACCTTCGTACGCATGGGATGGGGCACGGCGTTTTTCGACGCGGATCTGGACGGCCATCTCGACCTGTTCTTCGCCAACGGGCATATCTACCCGAACGTCGATGAGTATCCGGCGCTCCACGAAAGCTTCCGTCAGAAGAATCAGTTCTTTCTCAATCGCCAAGGACGGTTCTTCGATGTGTCGGAGAGTGCGGGCGCCGGGCTGCAGGTTCTCAGCGCGAGCCGTGGACTTGCCATCGGAGATCTCGACAATGATGGCGACCTCGATCTGGTGATCAGCAATATGGATGATGTGCCAACGGTGCTGAACAACCGTCAGACCACGGGGCACCACTGGGTGGCCGTCCAGGTCGAGAAGGGAGGCCGCAATCGCTTCTGCATTGGCGCGCGCGTCACCATCGACGCCGGCGGCACGCGACAGGTGCGGGAGATTCGGTCTGGTGGCAGCTACCTGTCTCAGAGCGATTTGCGCGCGCACTACGGACTTGGTTCGTACACCGGCCTGGTGGACGTGGAGGTCCGCATGCCAGGTGGACACACCTGGCAGTGGCGGCGTCAACCGATCGATCGGCTGATCAAGTTGACGATCGACGAAGGGTCACCGCAGCGGTAGACGATGTCCGTTTCACGTCGCCAGTTTTGCCAATGGTTCGCGGGGAGCGGCCTCGCCAGACGTTCACTCCCGTTTGCACATGTCGATCCGCACGTCTTCACCGAAGGCCCGACAGCAGCCGCACAGACCGGATCGCATATCGGGAGTCTTTATCCTTTCGTCCAAAAGCAGGCTGATCGCTCCCCACTGGAACTTTCCTTCCTGCGACCCGAGTTTCGGGATCTGGAGAGTTGGCAGAAGAAGGCGAGGGCCATCGTACTCGAACACTTGTTTTACGCGCCCCCACCGGTTTCGCCGGCCGCTGATCTGATCCGTCGCACGGACCGAGGCGATTACGTCGAGGAGTACCTCACGTTTCAGACCACGCCCGACCTTCGCGTTCCGGCATACGTGCTCATACCAAAACAGACGAAACTTCCGGCGCCCGGAATAGTGGTGCTGCACTGTCATGGTGGCTTCTATGTCTGGGGCAAGGAAAAGCTGGTGGAGGTCGACAATGAGCCTGCGGCGCTGAGTGAGTACAAGAAGGACCTTTATGACGGCAAGAGCATCGCGACTGAGCTGGTTCGCCAGGGCCGTGTCGTCATCACGATCGACATGCTGTATTGGGGAGAGCGCCGGATGCTGCTCGACGACGACCCGCCGGCATATCGCGATCGCGGGAGAATGACGAAGGATGACGTCGCGGGTTTCAACCGGAGGTCCCAACAATCAGAGCAGTTGCTGGCGCGGAGCCTGTTCACGGCGGGAATTACCTGGCCCGGAGTGATGCTGTGGGATGACCTCCGGACCGTTGATTATCTGGCTGCTCGTCCCGAGGTGGACGCTCGCCGCCTCGCATGCGTAGGACTGTCTGTGGGAGGGTACCGCAGCTTCCTGCTCGCGGCTCTCGACCAGCGGATCAAAGTTGCGGTGAATGTGGGCTGGATGTCATCCCTCGGCTCGCATATCAGGCGCCACATCGTCAATTCGATCGGTCTCACATTCCAGATCATCGGACTCTACCGTTATCTGGATCTGCCCGATCTCGCCGCGTTGATTGCGCCGCGTTCGGTGCTCGTCATCAACGGATCCAGAGATCAGTTGTTCCCAAGGGAGGGTGTCGACGCGGCGTTCAAGAAAATCGAACAGTGCTTCCGCAAGGCAGGCGTGCCGGATCGCCAGCGATGCCGTCTCTACGATGCACCTCACCAGTTCAACGTCGCGATGCAGGCAGAGGCATGGGCATGGATCGCACGCTGGCTGTAAGCCGTCATCACCAGGCGCGCACAGGCGGTTCCAATTCGCTCTTCGATCTAATGGTGCATCCGGTGGTGGCGCTGCCCTACGAGTGAGGCCGTGCCATAACGGCGCCGCTCCTCGCGGCTCACTCCTGCCGGAGCACAACCATCGGATCGACCGCACTGGCGCGCCGTGCCGGAAGCCACGCGGCGAGACATGCCACGACCAGCATCACCGTCGTGACTGCGGCAAGGATCCGCGGATCCGATGGGCTGACGTCGACGACGAGGCTGCGCGTCACACGTCCGGCTGCGAGCGCGGCGAAGAGTCCGATCGCCACACCGATGACCGCGAGGCGCAGTCCTTCGGCAACGACGAACCGCACGATGCGCTGCGGCGCGGCGCCGAGCGCCAGTCGCACACCGATCTCTCGCAGGCGGGACGACACCGAGTACGACAGCATGCCGTAGACGCCAAGCGCCGCGATGAGCAGGGCGGCCGCGGCAAATCCGGCGACGAGCGCCGCGTTGAAGCGCGGACGCGAGAGCGCGCCGGCAATCCGGTCGTCGAGCGTGAGCACGTCATAGATCGGCAGCGCGGGATCGACCGAGGCCACGGCACGCCGCATTGCAGGCACGAGCGACGCCGCGGCGCCGCGCGTCTTCACGATCATCATCGTGTCGGGGAAGGAGAACTGCAGGTACGACGTGTAGAACTCCGGTCGGCCCGTGCTGTTCGGCCAGTCCACCGCTTCGTACTTGACGTCGCCCACCACTCCGACGATCTCGACCGCCTGTGCCGGATCTGCGAACGGTCCGGTCGTGCTGCCAAACCACACGCGTTTGCCGAGCGGACTTTCGCCCGGCCAGAAGCGGCGCGCCGCGCTCTCGCTCACCACCGTTACCGGAGGACGGCCGGGGCGATCGCGTGACGTCAATGTGCGGCCCGCGAGAAGCGGGATACCAAGGGTCTTGAAGTAATCCGCGGAGACATAGTGGCGGCCGACGACCGGTGCGCTGCGAGGATCGTTGGGCCGATCGGTAAAGGACAGTATCGTCCGCGAGCAGCCCGTGAACGGCGTGCATCGGTTCACCGCCGCCGACTCGACCCCTTGTACCTGTTCGACGCTGGTCAGCAGACGTTCGAGGATTGCGGGGCCTTCGGTGACGCGGTACTTCGACGTCGGCGGCCGGACCCAGAACGTCAGCACGCCATCGCTCCGAAATCCCTGGCGGAGCCGCTGCATGCCCGCGAAGCTGTCCAGCAGCAGGCCGGCCGCGGCGAGCAGGAGTACTGCGAGCGCGATCTCAGTCACGACCAGCGCTCGGAAGACACGCCGCCGTGCGCCGCCGGTCCGTGCGTCTTCCTTCAGCGCGTGCGTCAATTGGGTGCGTGCGGTATCGAGCGCGGGGGCCAATCCGCACAGCACACTTGTGGCGAACGTCACGGCGAGCGCGAAGAAGAGCGCACGCGCGTCAAGCGTCGGTGCCGAGAATGGCGAGATCGTGACGCGCCCCGTCCAGAGCACCGCCGGGGCATACCGCGCGAACACCTCGACGCCCCGGATGGCGAGCGCCGTCCCGCACGCGCCGGCAGCGGCCGCGAGCACCAGGCTCTCGATCAGCAACTGCCGAACGATCCGTGCACGCCCCGAGCCGATGGCCATCCGGACCGCGAGCTCCCGCCGTCGCATGCGTCCGCGCGCGAGCAGCAGACCCGCGACGTTCGCGCACGTGATCAACAGGACGCACGCCGCCGCGGCGAGGAGAAGCAGGACAGAACGGCGGAGCGTTGGATCTACTCGGGCCTCTCCGATCCGTTGCGCGACGGCGCCCCATCGCGTCTCGACGGCGCCTTCGGGAACGGGAAATGCTGCGCTCGCCGTCGCGAGTTCCGCATTCGCCTGTTCCAGCGTCACGCCACGCTTCAATCGCGCGACGATGGCAATAAAGCGCTGGGGCGTGGTGAGGTACTCGGCGTAGACGAGACGCGGTGCCATCGCGCGGGGAATCCAGATCTCGGATTTGTCGCTCAATCCGGAGAAACCTTCCGGCATGATTCCCACAACCGTCAGCGATACGTCATTGATGCGAACCGTGCGGCCGACGAGAGCCGGATCGGCGCCATATCGCCGGCGCCATAATCGATCGCTCAGCACCGCGACAGGAGCGTCGCCTGTGGCGCCGTCTTCCGCAGACAGGAACGTCCGTCCAATGACGGCTGCCACGCGCAGCGTCGCGAAATATTCGGGTGAAACGACCTCGCCATCGATCTGTTCGGGATCTCCGTTTCCGCCGCTGAGGCTGACGAGCGAAGGCGTAAAAGACGCGATCGATTCGTATGACGTGATCGACGCCACGAGCGTGTCGATGAGCGGACGGGACCACCGCGAGAGCACGAGCCCTTCACCGGGTGTCGTGTGCGTGGTAAACAGCAGAACCAGCCGATCGGGATCGGCAAACGGCAACGGCCGCAGCAGCGCTGCGTAGGCTGCGCTGAACATGGTCGTGGTCGCCGCGATACCGACCGCGAGCGTCGCGATCGCAACGGCGGCGATGCCGCGCATCCGCGACAGGGTCCGCACGCTGTATCGCAGGTCGTTCATCGCAATGAGGACGCGGCTCCGGCCTGGGTGTTAACGGCGACGATCAGGCTCGGCAACGGACCTTGGTCATCGCAGCCGAAATCGCTGAATCTTGCCGGTTGCGGTCTTCGGGAGCTCCGGAACGAATTCGATCCACCGCGGATATTTGTACGGCGCGATACGCGACTTCACGAATGCCTGGATGTCACGTGCGGTCTCGGGTGTCTGCGACACACCGGGCCGCAAGACGATGAAGGCCTTGGGCTTCGTAAGGCCATCGGTGTCTGTGGCGCCAACGACGGCGCACTCCAGCACGGCGCCATGCGCGAGTACTGTGTTTTCGACTTCCACGGGCGCCACCCAGATTCCGCCCACCTTGAGCATGTCGTCGGTTCTGCCGCAGTAGTGGTAATACCCTTCCGCGTCACGAAAGTACTTGTCGCCTGTGTTCACCCAATGCCCTTCAAAGGTCGCCTTCGTCTTCTCGTGCTGTTTCCAATAGCCGGCCGCGGCGCTGTCGCCCGAGACCATCAGCGTCCCGATGTGATCCGCCGGCAGCGGGACTCCATCATCGCCGACGATCTTCGCCGCATAGCCCGGCACTTCGATGCCGGAAGTGCCGGCGCGGCACGCACCCGGACGGTTCGACAGAAACATGTGAAGCATTTCCGTGGAACCGATACCGTCGACGATCTCGAGGCCGAATCGCTCGTGCCACCGGCGGAAGATCTCGGGCGGGAGCGCTTCCCCCGCCGATACGCAAAACCGCAACGACGACAGATTGAAACGCGTGGCTGCGTTCTCGACTTGCAGCATCGCGCCATAAAGCGTCGGGACGGCAAAGAAGATCGTCGGCTGAAAGCGATCGATCGCATCAAACATTGCTTCCGGTGCCGGACGGCCGGCAACGACGATCGCCTGACCGCCGAGGCCCAGCGGAAACGAGAGACTGTTGCCGAGACCGTAGGCGAAGAATAGTTTGGCGGCCGACAGGCAGCGATCGTGCTCGGCCATGTCGAGCACGCCGCGCGCATACCCTTCGATTGTGCAGATGATGTCGTGCTGCAGGTGAACCGCGCCTTTGGGAGTACCGGTGCTCCCGGAGCTATAAAGCCAGAAGGCAGCATCGTCCTTGTGCGTGTCCGCGGGCTCGAGAGTCGCGCTTGCCCCGTCGATCAGCGTTTCAAATGACGGGAGTCCGTGAGGCAGGCCGCCGGACACGATGACGTCCTTGAGGCAGGGCAGCAGATGCGCGATCGGAAGCACCTCGCCGACGAGCGGCTGGCTCACGATCGCGGCAACCGCGCGCGAGTCACTGAGCATGAACTGATAGTCGCCCTGCCGCAGCAGCGTGTTGAGCGGGATCGGCACAGCGCCGATCTTGATCGCGCCGAGAAATCCCGCGTAGAAAGCGGGCCCATCATGAAGGAGCAGGACGACCCGCTGCTCAGGAGCGACGCCCAGGCTGCGCAGCACGTTGCCGGCCCTGTTGACGAGCCCGTCGAGCGCGCTATACGTAATCGACCCGTCTGACGTGATCAGTGCGGTGCGCGTGCCGCGCCCCTCGCGCACGTGGCGCGCGACGAGGTAGTCGGCGATATTGAGCGCATCGGGACTGGCCGCGGATGCAACGGGTGTCACAAGAGACATCGGAACGTCTCCTGAGGATCGACGTGTGACGGGTACGGAACGCGCGGGCACATACTATGAGACGTCATGACTCGAGCGAAGGAGCGGATCGCGTATGCCCGGCCGGGAATGCTACCACTGCAAACAATGGATCGGAGAAGACGAGGCGCACGACTGCTGGACGACGACCGAAGCGGCCCTGACGCGGGATCTCCCGGAGGATCTGCAGGACGCGTGGCAACGGCTGCGCGAGACGGCCGTCTCGTTCGGCGATCAGCGGATCTACGCGTCGCACAAATCGATCATGTTCGCGCGCAGGTCCTGTTACTTTTTCGTGCGCCCGAAGAGACGCTTCCTCGAGGTCTGCGTCTTTCTCGATCGTCCTCTCAAGGCTTCTCAGGTGAGGCGCGTCGATCGCGCGTCGAAGTCGAAGGTCGTGAACGTCATTCGAATCACGCACCGCGACGAGGTGGAGGCGCCCATCACCGACTGGCTTCGGGAGGCATACGAACTGTCTGACGCGCTGGCCGGAAAGGTTGAAGCGAAGCGCCCCAGGACGAAGCCGAAGACTCGGGCGAAGAGGTGAAGCCGGCAAGGGCCACACGGACGCGCTCGGCCGGGTCCACGCGGCGGTAATTACGGAGGGACCGGCCTCGGTCGGCCCCTTCGTGCCCGAGTGTCTGAATGCGCGTTGCAGTCTTCACTGCGAAGAAGTTGAAGGAGGAGTTGTTGTCGTCGACGTGCACGTTGCGCGGATGACCTTGCACGGTCAGTCGCGCCGTCCCTTCGAACTCATTCAGATTCCCGGCGGGATCGAACAGCTGTCCCGGACTGCAGTCTGAATTGCAAAGGANCTGAGGCCAGTGAGGATGAAGCCGTCAGTACCTCGAACGTCGACCCTGGCCAAACCGAAAGGACCTACGATGACGACTGCGCCGGTTGTAACCGTAATGGGATCGGCGTGAGCGGCCGCGACCGGCAGCGCAAGCGCCACAAACAGCCACCGCCAGGGACGGCTCATAAGCACCTCCGTGAAACAGAATCGGCTGTGCAAACGATACGCCGACGGGTACTCAACGTGCTCACGCCACACACCCAAGGCTCTTGAACGGAGGCGGTGCGCGACTGAAGCCGCGTCCTTGACAAGTATGCTGCCCGCCGGTCTGATATCCTCCCCGTCAGGAGAACCCGACCGCATGGCGCAACGAGTGATGTATTGGGGCAGCACCGTTCTTGTAGCGGCGCTCTCGACCTTTGCCGCCTTCACGTACCTGACCGGTGCACCGGAAGCGGTCACCGGATTCGCGCACGTCGGATATCCGGCGCAACTGCGCGTGATGCTCGGCATCGCGAAGCTGTCGGGTGCAATCGCCCTGGTCGTACCCGGCTTCCCGAAGCTCAAGGAATGGGCGTACGCGGGTTTCACGTTCACCTGGATTGCCGCCTTCGTGGCGCATTATCTGGCGAGAGACGGAGCCACGGCAGCGATGCCGCTGGTACTGTTGCTCCTGCTCGGCGTCTCGTACGTGACGCGGCCGGCAAATCGCCGTTGGCCAGCGACCGTGCCCGCATAGGAGGGATCGCATGTCCTGCACACGGCGCACGTTTCTCGCCGCAACCCCAGCGCTCGTGCTCGGAACGCGCCTTGCCGCGAGCGGCGCGCAAGGAGCGAACGACAGAGTACGCATCGGGGTGATCGGGACAGGCGGCCGCGCGCGCGGCCTGATGACTCTGTTGAAGAAGTTGCCGGGCAATGACATGGTTGCGGTGTGCGACGTGTACGAGCCGCGGCTGCTGCAGGCGGCGGAGATCGCCGGCACCACGGCCACGAAGATCGTCGACTACCGCAGAATCCTCGACGACCGTGAAATCGACGCGGTCGTAATCGGCACTCCCGATCACTGGCACAAGACGATCGCGCTCGATGCGGTCGCGGCCGGCAAGGACGTCTACGTGGAAAAGCCGGTATCGCACACCATCGCGGAAGGCGCGGAGATGGTCAGGGTCATCGAAGCCTCGAAGCAGATCGTGCAGACCGGCACACAGCAGCGGAGCTGGGACCACTGGGTGCTCGGAAAACAGATCGTCGATTCCGGCAGGCTGGGACAGATTACCTTCGTCCACACCTACTGGTATCAGCACGCCACTGCGGGGAACTACGCGCCTGTTTCGCTCGAGCAGCTGGATTGGAAGCGCTGGCTCGGCCCCGCGCCCGATCAGCCGTTTCGACCGCAGCGCTTCTACCAGTGGCGTCACTTCTGGGATTTCGGCGGCGGCTGCATCACCGATCTGATGACGCACTGGATCGACGTCGTGCACTGGTATATGGACGTCGAGGCGCCGCTGTCAGCCGCGACGACGGGACACAACTACAACATCAAACTGTGGGAGGCGCCCGATACGGTGAACGCGACGCTCGAGTTCCCGAAGAACTTCATGACCGCATATCTCGGCACGTATGTCAGCCGCGTCGACGATGGCGGGCTCGAGTTCCGCGGCGATCGGGGCACGCTCAAGATCGACCGCGCGAGACTCGCCTTCTATCGTGACGATGCCGCGTGGGCGTCGGGAACGAATGCGCCTGAGCCGGACATCTACGTGCGATCGAGCGGCGATGGAACGCTCACCCATCTTGAAAACTGGCTGGACTGCATCCGCAGCCGCAAGGCGCCGAACGCGCACATCCGGGTTGCGCATCAGGCCGCGCGGACGTCTCACATCGCCAACGCGGCACTGCGTGCCGGGCACCCGGTGCGCTGGAATCCGGGAGCAGAGAAGATCGAAACCTGACGGCCGACGACACGGTATCCAGATACCCCTCCATCAGCCGCGCGTTTCCGGGCTGATCGGTGGTTGGGGTCAACCAGCCGTTGTTCGCCGTCCACATGACGGCGGCATTCGTCGACGTCCCGATTCGTCCACGAGCGGCAGCGCGGTGCTGCCTACCGCTCCGGTCGCATTATTCCAGTTCGGCTTCGCGATGACGCCGGCACTCTCAGCGGCGTCCATCGGCATCGCGCTCGTTCCGACGAAATTGATCCGGCAACGGCGGTGCCCGGCCATCTCCGCCAACTGAAGGAACTGGCAGTCAAGTCGGCGTGCTGCAATTCCGCAATTGTCTCCGCCAGGCGACCCTGCTGCTCGTAGGCCTGCCCTAATACCAGGTGCGTGGGCGCAAAGTTAGGATCGAGTTCTAAGGTCCGGCGATACTGCTCGATGGCAGCGTCTATACGAGCTTCACGGATATTGCCGATGGCGTGGTCAATGCACGTCTCACTCTAACGGACGTCCAGCAAGGTTGGACAACGCGTCGGGCGGCGTGCCGAGGACGCTTTGGCGTCCTTGGCGAAGACTCAAGGTATATTCCAGGTCGTTATGAAATCGATCGCACCACCGGCAGGTCCACCCCCACAACAGACTCCCATGTGGAAGCTGGTCCTCCCTCTCCTATCCTCGTTGTTCGTTGCCGCGCTGAATGGCCAGAGTCCCGGTCCAATCACGAGTCCTGCACCGGACGAACGGTTCAAGACCGACATCCTGCTCGTCGTCGCCCATCCCGACGACGACACGCTCGTCGCCAGCTATCTGGCGAAGGCGGCATACGACGAGCACAGGCGTGTGGCTGTCGTGTACGGCACGCGCGGGGATGCAGGCGGGAACCGCGCAGGAAACGAACAGGCGGACGCGTTGGGTGCGGTACGCGAGATCGAGGCCCGTCGCGCACTTGCATCACTGAACATCGTCAACGTCTGGTTCCTCGAAGGACGCGACACCGCTGGTCAGGATGTCCTGCAGTCACTCGAGCGCTGGGGTCATGGCCGTGCGCTGGAGCAGACCGTCCGCCTGATACGTTTGACGCGTCCGGAAATCGTGCTCACGTGGCTGCCCCGGGTCGTTGCGGGAGAAAATCACGGCGACCATCAAGCGGCTGGCGTGATTGCCACTGAGGCATTCGATCTCGCGGCCGATCCGGCGGTGTTTCCCGAACAGGTCGCGCTCCCTCGAAATCGTACGAGCATCAACAATCTCACGGAAGGCCTGCAGCCATGGCAGCCGAAGAAGCTGTATTACTTCTCCGACGCCTACGATACGAGCTTCATGGATACCTTCGGTCCGCGTTACGCGCTGACCGAGGTCTCACCGTCTCAGGGCACTTCGTATGCCGTTCTGGCGGTGCGTGAGGCAACGCACTACACGAGCCAGCTTGGATTCCCCGAACTGCGTGACGCGCTCGCTCGAGGCGACGAGAAAGCGGTCGTCGCGTTGCTGACGGGCGGCGGCGAACCGCTGCTGCCCAGCCCGCTTCGACTGCTGCTCGCTAAGTCGCACGTTGAGGCGAAGGCGACCGCTGACATCTTCGACGGCATTCGTCCCGACCCCATTGTCGCTGCGGATCAGCCGAGGCCGGCAGCCACGCCCGCGCCCGGCGTGTCCCTGACACTCGGAGATCCATGGGCGTTCTATGAACGGTTCTGGCGGGCGCACCACATCGATCATCTTGCGCGTCTCGGTCCGTCGGCGATCGCCATCAATCCCGGAACCGTGCTTCGTGTCCCGATGCTCCTCCACAACGAAACAAGCGAGGCGAAAGAGATCCGCGTGAGGCCGTCGAGCATACCGGAGGGTTGGTCCGAGCGCAGCGGGTCTGGCGTTTACGCAGTCGGCGCCCGCGCAGTCGCGGCAGCCGACGTCCTGCTCCAGAGTCCGGCTCAGGAAAACCGCGCGTTGACGGAGATTTCGTACGCAGCGGACTCCGGTGGCCAGCCGATCGGGTCTCTGACCTTGCGGGTTCAGTTGCACCGCGGAGGATTGCCGCAGTGAACATCGATCGACACAACCGCTTGCTGTGACTCGTTCGGGCAGAATGCCGTGATCAACCATCCCGGATGGACGCTCAAAGCTCGCTATCTTGCCTTGGCTCTCGGCCAAAACGTTGGCTGGGCGCGCCCGGTTCGCACAAGCCGCGCTCGTGACGGCGGCGTCGGCGCCGTGTTGGCCCCTGGCGGCCGACCGCGCGTTGTCTTTGCCTTCACTTCCACGGGCGGACGTCAGCCGCGTCGACGACGGCGGGATCGAATTTTCGCAGCGATCGGGGCACGCTCAAGATCGACCGCGCGCGACTCGCCGTCTATCGCGAGTGGAGAGCGAGGAGGACGCGTACACCGTGACCTCTGAGGTCGAGGCGTACGCGGCCGAAATCCAGGCGCCCAGGGAGCTCGAGCTCATCGAGGGTGGTGGGCATTCATCGTTCTTCTTCCGCAATCAGTTTCTCAGGCTGCTCACGGAGTACGCGGGCGCTAGTACCGCGCGGCCACCAGGTATCCGTAATAACGACTTGCGGACTGGCTGTTCGGATCGCCGGTGAAGCCGTAGTCGATTGGCTGCACTGATGCGTCGAGCCGCAGTTGATTGCGCACGCCCGACGGGCCGCCGGTGCACAGCCCTGCATTGATGCACAGCGCCGCGACACCGGCAACGTGCGGCGAGGCCATGCTCGTTCCCGAGATCGTGTTGTAGCCGCCCCCTTTCCACGTCGACTGGATGCACACGCCCGGCGCTGCGATCGTGTGCGCCTCGTCTGCACTGCCCGGCGTGGCGAAGTTGCTGAAATCGCCGGGCGTGTCGTCGACCCCGGCGCGACACGTGGCCGCTGCGCCACCGCCCGGCTGGCCGTTGTAGTCCGCAACCGCCGTCACCGTGAGGACTTCATCGTAGGTGGCCGGAACGATGCCCGCGAGATTCAGGCTGTCGTTCCCCGCGGCCACCACATAAGTGACGCCGGCGGCGACGGATGCGCAGATCGCCCTGTGCAGCGCGTCGTTGTTCGTGTTGCCGCAATTCCCATCGTCGGCGCCAGAACCTTCGATGCTCATGTTGGCGACCGAGATCTTCAAGCTGGCAGCGTTTGCGGTCACCCAATCGATGCCGCAGATAACCGTGCTCCATGAGCCGTTGCCTGTGTTGTCGAGGACGCGCACGGAATAGATCGGAATTCCCGGCGCGACGCCGACGACGCCGGCACTGTTGGTCAGCGCGCCGATTGTTCCGGCGACGTGCGTGCCGTGCCCATTGCCGTCGCTGTAACTTCTGCCGGTCGAGCAGTTCTTGCCTCCAACGATGTTCAGCTCGGAATGCGGGCCGCTGCCGGTGTCGATCACCGCGACCGCCGTGTTCCATCCCGCATTCGATCCGAAATGCGAGCTCAGTTCAGCGTCGATGCGGTTAATGCCGGTCGGGACGCTTTGTACGGCAGCGTGTACCGGGCGATCGTCGGACACGAACGCAACGCGCGGATCGCGCTGAACGTCAGCGAGGCGTGCCGCGGAAATCGTGGCGGCGTAGCCCTTCAGCGCGGATTCGTAAATGTGATGGATCTCGACACCGTACGCTCGGCCGTGCGCCTCGGCAAGCGCCGCGACATCGCGCTCGTCGCCATGAAAGACCACGATGTAGTCTTTCGCGCCAGCGGCCGGCGGCGCGCTCTGGCCAACTATCTGACGCGTTCCAACCGTTCCCGCAACGA
Organism: Acidobacteriota bacterium; assembly: GCA_003222675.1. Taxonomy (GTDB): domain Bacteria; phylum Acidobacteriota; class Vicinamibacteria; order Vicinamibacterales; family 2-12-FULL-66-21; genus QHWT01. The sequence goes on from QHWT01000061.1 coordinate 73,817, forward strand.
CCGCGGCAAGACCGAACGCCAGTGCAAAACGACGCATAGGGGCATCCTCCAGGAACCAGGTACAGACGAAAGGAATCGGTGATGCCCCGATGCAACCTGCCATCCAGCTTTTTCCGCCCTACCAGCTGCTTTTCCCCCGTCGTTTTCTCCTTTCCAGCAGACTTTTGTCGTTTGCGCGTCGACGTTCTGTCAACGGCAACGATCACGTTACTGTCAATCACACGGCGGGACGCAGCGGCTTGCTCCCGTAGATGATCACGCGCTCCATCGACACGTCGGTGTCGGCGGAAGGATTCCGGATCTTCACGCGGACGGTGTGCTTCGCGTCCGTGAGCCCATACCTCCAGAACGGAGTGAATCTCCGGCGGGTAAAGTTGGTGGGGAGCTCGATCGTCTCCACCATCCGATCGTCGATGTACATGTCGACGACGATCACCTGGTCCTTCGTGTTCTCGCTTCGGGCGCTCCCCTGCACAGTGAAACCGATGCCTTCGAAACTGAACGTCGTCTCGTCGGACAGCCGCCGGTGCAGAGGCAATGCGGCGTTCGGGAAGAGCCCCTCGAAGTTCTGCTCGACGCGAACCGCTCTGACCGGCTGCATGGGCAGTACGACGTTGCCGTCGGACACCTGCCCGCCGTTCCGGCGGATCAGATCCAGGGCGTGCTTGAAGGTGAGATCGTAAGCGTCGTTCAGCGAAAGACCGGCGTGTTGAAAGGCGATCGGCTCCACTTCGGAGAGGCCCTGCTTCCAGAACGTCGGGATCTTCGAGTAGCCGATGATCGCGCCCAGGATGCCTGCCGCGGACGAAGGATTGCAGTCGGAATCCTGACCGGCGCGCGTAGCGATGGAGATCGTACGCGTCATGTCACCCTGGCCGTAAAGGAGCCCGAGGACCACGTAGGCCGCATTCAGCCGCGCATCGATGTTGAATGCCGCGAACACGCCGTCGGCGCAGCCCACATCCTCCGCCCAGCGCTTCTGGATCTCGAACCAGGCGCGCTTCCAGTCGTCTGGATACTGTTTGTGGAGATCGATGGCCGCGCTGATCGTCTGGTAAAAGCGCGTGCCGACGGGAATCGCCTTGAGCCCCTCCCTCACGACGTAGTTCACGTCGCTGGAGATGAAGGCCAGGGAGTACATCGTGGCGATGTACACGCCGCCGTACCACCCGTCGCCCGAGTTCATGATGTGCCCGACACGGTCCGCGATGTCGGACGCGGTGTTCGGCATCCCCGGGGACATGAGGCCGATGAAGTCGGACTCGATCTCGAAGTCGATGTCGTCGGCGTCCGGATTGTTCCGCCAGTTGCCTGACGCTGGCGGCTTCATCCCACGCAGGATGTTGTACCGCGCCATCTGGTTGGCGTGCCACAGTTGATATCCCGCATGGGCGAACGCTTCGGCAAACTGCTCCGCCGGCGCGTCGAACCCGTGCTTCTCGACGACGTTGACGAAGGTGAGATCGACGTAGATGTCGTCGTACAGGCCCGGCGACTTCTCGAACGACTCCTTGAGGAGCCCGTCGTACCAGGCTATCGGCGTATAGTCCTCAATCATCGTGCCGCGGTAGCGAAACTCGGTCGGCCCTCCGAACGTGACGCCGATCGTCTGGCCGGCCCAGCCCCCTTTGATTTTGTCGCGGAGCATTTCCGTGGTGAGCCGCACCGTGTTACCGCGGCGTGCACTCTCCGTTCGCGCCGCGGCAGGCGCGCACAGGGCGAATCCGGCCGTGACGATCACGGACCGGATCATCGTTCGATGGATCATGCAGGAAGGGAAGCAGGTCATAGCGACGAGCACGTTAACACGGCTCCTCAATCGTGTTCGCGCCGATTCCCGAGAGTGTGACGGTACGCATCGAGGATCACGGCCGCTACAATCACGGCGCCCGTTACGATGCGCTTGGCCGGCTCGGTCGCGCCGATTTGTGCGAGGCCCGTCTGCAGCACGGCAATGATCAGGACGCCGAGAAAACTGCTGACCACGGAGCCGCGCCCGCCCATCAAGCTGGTGCCCCCGATGACGACCGCGGCAATCGCAGACAGCTCCAGCCCAATCCCGCTGTTCGGATCGGCGGACTCGAGGTACGCAACGTGGAACACGCCGCCCAGGCCGGCGAGCAAACCGGAGAGCGCGAACACCGAGACCACGACGGGCCGCGGATCAATCCCCGAGAGACGAACGGCTTCGCGGTTCGTACCGATGGCGACGATGTACCGCCCGAGGATCGTCTTCGAGAGGAGAACCTCGCCTGCGAAAACGACGAGCACGGCGAGGATGAACGCCGGGGAGAGGCCGATGACCGGCAGCGGCATGCCTACCCTGCCCATCGCAGCCCCGACAAACACCGAGCGCGATTCGCTGACGAGGTAGGCGCCGCCGCGCGCGACCTCCAGCATGCCCAGCGTGACAATGAACGATGGGACCGCCCAGCGCACGGTGATAAAGCCGTTAGCCAGCCCGGCAAGGAGTCCCACTGCGAGGCACAGTGCGACCGCCACGGAAAGTGGCAGCTGCCACTCCACGCGCGCCAGGGCCAGCACTGCCGAGCCGAGCGCCATCACCGAGCCGACCGAAAGGTCGATGCCGGCCGCGATGAGCACGAGCGTCATTCCAACAGCGATCACCGTGAGCGACGGGATCTGGTTTGCCAGCGTGGTGAAGGTAATGCGGCTGAAGAAATGCGCGCTCAGTGCGCTGAACAGCGCGACGAGCAGCACGAGCACCGCCATCAGTCCGAGGTACTCCGCGATTCGCGGCAGAGAGCGCACCGCGGGTGAGTCCCCGCGGTCCGCTGCAGTGGGCGGCTTCAACATGAGTCGACGCGTCCGCGACGCGCCGTATCGCCGCGTCCGGCATATTCGCTGAACGCCGCTGCCACGATTGCGTCTTCGCTCCACTCGCCGCGCGCGAAGGTGGTGACGAGTCGCCCGGCAGACATCACGGCGATTCGATCGCACAGGGCCATCAGCTCGGCCAACTCGCTCGATACGACGACGAGCGCCTTGCCGCGAGCCGCAAGCTCGTTCAGCACACGGTACACGGCGATCTTCGCCGCGACGTCGATCCCGCGCGTCGGTTCGTCGAACAACAGCACGTCGCACTCGCGCAGGAGCCAGCGGGCGATGACCACCTTCTGCTGGTTCCCGCCACTGAGTTCGCCTGCCCGCTGATTGAGCGAGTGGCTGCGCACGTCGAGACGGAGACGAAGCTCATTCGCCGCTCGAAGCTCGCGCGCATCGTCGATCCACCACCGCCGCCGCACGAACGCCGGCAGCACGGCAAGCGTCATGTTCATGCGGACCGGCTGCGAGAGGAGAAGCGCCTGCTCCTTGCGATCTTCCGGAATCATGCCGATTCCGGCGCGCACGGCGTCCTTCGGGCCGGCGATCGTGAGCGGCGGGCCGGGGCCGCGACTCACGCGTCCCGCATGGGTCCGATCGGCGCCAAAAATCGCGCGCACAGTCTCGGTGCGGCCCGAGCCGACAAGTCCTGCAAGCCCGAGGATCTCTCCCTTTCTGACCTCGAAGCTGACGTTTCGCAGTCGCTTCCCTCGCGTAAGCCCCTCAACGCGCAGCGCAACATCCCCCGGAGAGTGATCGCGTTGGTCGAGCGCACCGACAGCGCGCTCCCCGACCATCAGTCGCACGATCTCATCCAATGCTGCGTCGGCTGCCGGCTGCGTCGCGACGACCCTGCCGTCGCGCAGCACGGTAATGCGATCGCTGATCTGCCGGATCTCTTCGAGGCGGTGACTGATATAAAGGATGGCCGTTCCCGCGGCACGCAGCCGTCGCAGATGAGCGAAGGCGAGCTCGATCTCAGCGCTCGTGAGCGCAGCGGTCGGCTCGTCGAGGACGAGGACGCGACACGGGTGCGCGAGCGCCGCTGCGAGCGCCACCAGCTGCTGCTGGCCGATGCCCAGCCGGCTGACAGCTGTGCGCGGGTCCAGTTCGTTCAGACCGAGTGCGGTCAGCGCTTCGACGGCTCTGGCCAGCAGCGCCGCAACGGCGACGAATCCGAAGCGGCCTGGCAGATCCGTGAGGAACAGGTTCTCGGCAACACTCAACGTCGGAACGAGGTTCAGCTCCTGCATCACGAGCTGCACACCGGCTCGCTGCGCAGCGCGCCTGCTGTGCGGCTGATACGGCTCACCACCGAGGCTCATCGTCCCGCGATCCGGTGTGGTCAGCCCGCAGACGATCCGCGACAGCGTCGATTTCCCTGCGCCATTGGCACCCATCAGCGCATGGATCTCGCCTCCGCGCAGGTCCAGATCCAGATCCGTCAGGACGGGCGCCGCATAACGTTTCTCAACGCCGCGCACGCGCAGCAGCGGAAGCGGTTCCGCGACGTTTGCAATCGCCATCAATGCGGGGCGGTGGTGATCAGGTCCACCGGCGTCTGCGTGTCATGGGGCTGAGTCTCGCCGCGCAGGATCTTCAGCGCGTATTCGATGCCGTATACGGCCAGACGGTCTGCGTGCTGGTCGGCAGTCGCCAGCACGCGTCCGTCCTGGAGCAGCTGGTGTACGGCGGGGATGTTGTCGAAGCCGACGACGTAAACTTGTCCGGTCTTGTCTGCCTGCCGCACCGCGGTCGCAGCGCCGAGCGCCATATTGTCGTTGCTGGCGAGAATCGCCTTAAGGTCCGGATGCTCGCGCAGGATCGCGGCAGCAACCGTATTCGCCTCGTCCTGTTCCCAATGCGCGCTCTGCACGGCCACCACGTCGATCCCGGCCCCGCGCATCGAGTCCTCGAATCCGAGGCGGCGCTGGTGCGCATTGAACGCCGTCGGGATGCCTTCGAGGATCGCGACCTTGTCAGTGCGTTGCAGGCGCTTTGCCAGCGTCGCACCGACTGTACGTGCCCCGGCGCGGTTGTCGGGGCCGACGAACGGGATGTCGATGCCGACCTGCTGAAGCGTCGACTCATCGAGCTTGTTGTCGATGTTGACGACGACGATTTTCCGGCGAAGAGCCTTGCCCAGCACGGGAACGAGCGCACGGGAGTCCGCCGGCGCGATCACGATCGCGTCGACGCCCTGAGCCATCATCTGCTCGACCAGCGCAACCTGCTGGGCGAGATCGCTTTCGTTCCGGATCCCATTGACGAGCAATGTGTAGGTCCCGGAGTTCGCGGCCTGGTGCGCCTTTGCGCCTTCGGCCATCGTGACGAAGAATTCGTTGGCGAGCGATTTCATGATGAGCGCGATGCGTGGCGGCTCCGCCGCCGAGCGCCGCGTGCCGCGTGAGGGTTCACGCTCGGTTCCGCAGCCGGAGAAAATGAGCGCTGCCGCCACCGCGAGAAGCAACGCACCGGTATGGGATCGTGAGCCAGGGTGCACGGCGGCTCCATCACTTCAATGTCACGCACGGCGCTGCTACGGAACGCGTCGACTGCTATACGCGTTCGCGAAGAAAGCCCTCGATCTCCGCGCGCCGCGGCGCCGATGCTTGCGCGCCCATCCGGGTGACCGAGAGGGCCGCAGCCGCGCTGGCGAAACGGACCGCATCACGCGGTGATCGTCCGTCGACGAGCCCCACCGCAAGCGAGCCGTTGAAGACGTCCCCTGCCGCAGTGGTGTCGACAGCCTCAACCCTGAAAGCTGGCACGAGCTCCGAGACGCCATCGGAGGAGGCGAAGACACCGCGTGCGCCCAGCGTGATGAGCACCTCGCGGACCCCCCGCTCGTGCAGCGTGGCCGCAGCGCGAATCAGCGCTCTCTCGTCGCTCGAGCCTGCTCCGGTGAGTTGTTCCGCCTCCCGCTCGTTCGGCGTCAGCAGCGATACGGCTGCGACGAGCGAATCGGGAAGCACCCGCGCCGGCGCTGGATTCAGAATAACCCGCGCATGCTGTTTCACGGCCATACGCGCAGCCGCCTCAACGGTGGCGAGGGGGATCTCGAGCTGCAACAGGATCATGTCGCCGGCCGCGAGAATCCCTGCGAGCGGTTCAATGTCTTCCGGCAGGAGCTGACTGTTGGCTCCAGCCGCAACGGCGATGCTGTTTTCTCCTGCATCGTCGACAAAGATCAGCGCCACGCCCGATGGCGCGCCGGGCACCCGCCGAACCAGGTCGACGTCGATTCCCTCACGGACAAAGTTCTCGAGCGCGCGGTCGCCAAGGTCGTCGGTGCCGAGTGCGGTGACGAACACGACGGCGCCGCCTGCGCGCGCCGCCGCGACCGCCTGGTTCGCGCCTTTCCCGCCTGCGGTGATTTGAAAGTCACGACCGAGGACCGTTTCGCCGCGCGCAGGGATACGGGGAACTCTGACGGTCATATCGGTGTTGGTGCTGCCGACGACAACGACTTTGCCCACTGCGCCTCTGGATGACAAATCGTGCTTGCCGAGGACGACGCGTATACCGTGATCTCCGAGGCGTACGCGGAAGAGATCCACGCGCCGAAGAAGGAATTCGTGCGCCTCACAGGCGACGGTCACTCATCGTTTCTTCATTCGCGATGAGTTCCTCAGCTTACTGAAGAAGTACGTCCTCCAGGTGGCGATCAAGGCATGGGGTACGAAAGTTTGCCTTCTCGTTGAACGCCGGGTCAGTTCGCCTGGCGCATCCACATTACGAGATTCCATCATTCCTTCCGTCTTGAATGATTCATCTCAGCTTTCCCAGCGCCTGCGGAGAGGAGGCCGCCCGCACATCTCGGCGAACAGATGCACCCCGACGGCGGTTGATGGATTTCTGAACGCATCGAGTATGTAAGTGTTGCGGGCTGCGTCGTCCACGACATCACTCCGGAGCGACGACCCGGAGCTGAATCGCCGAGCAGAGACATCTGAGCGGTTCATCGGCCACAGCCGAAATTTCGCACACACTGCTCACCCCAGTGCGCGCAGGCGCAACGTCGCAAAGGAGTTCGCGTCGCGGGGAGTTCGAGAGCTCATAGTGACGCACCGCTACACTTCGGCCGATCCGGGCAAGTGATCGTGGTGCGATCGCACTGTGAGCCTTGGTATCTCGGTTGCACCTTGAACTCCTCTTGACAGACAAGTGAACTACTTGGTTGCTCGAGCCAGCGGTAGCCTTACGTAAGGCACGATTGGAACGAGGTCAGATACCACAGCCGCTGAACGCCGTGATCATCCTGAGACCGGCGAGTGCGCGCCGCGCACAACGGGCATCTGAGCTCTGATGGTATCGTGCGACCGCTGAGGAACACGAGCGACCACGTCGACTGGAGAAATGTTCTTTCAGTCAAGGAGGTCACATGACCGCAAGTTCGTTTGGACTGGGGACGCCGTTCACGAATCCAGTGTCGTCACTAGGCGGGGCCTTTTCGCCTGGAGTCCAGGGCCTCGGCAATCCGTTTGCTGCACCGCAGTTGTTCGGTCAACCCTTTACGAATATTCCTGGCGGCCAGGTGCCGCTGCAGCAGATCGTGCAGCTTCTGCAGATCGTGCCTCAGCAGCTGCAGCAATTGCAGCAGTTGGAGTATGTCCAGCAACAGCAGCTGCAGCAATTGCAACAGCTCGTGCAGGTTATTCCGGCGCAGCTCGCACAGCTTCATCAGCTGATCCAGTTCGTCCCGCAGCAGATCCTGCAGATGCAGCACCCATTCAGTCAGGGGCTCGGAGCGGGTGTTCTTGGATCATCGCCATTGGGGATCTCGCCTCAGATCTTCGGTTCGCAGCCCGGGTATCTGATGTAAGCGAAAAGGGGTCGCACACACGAACCTGCGGTCGGCAAACCAATGTCGATCGAAGGTCGAACAGTTTCAAGACCGACCGAAACCAAAGGAGTTACACATGGCAGAACCGTTCTTCGGGTCGGTGCCGCAAATCTGGCCTTCGATCCCGTTTCCGGCGTTCGGCTTTCTGCAAACGCCGATGTCTCCAGCCAGCCGTTCTCCATTCGGGGCAGGACTCGCCACGGGCACGCCGCCAATTTCAAGCCTCTCGCCGACCGAACCGTACGGATTCGGCGGTGGCGTGATCGCGACACCGGCTGGAGTCCCGTCGGGGGCGGCATGACCGCGTTCCCGGGGTTCGGGGTTGGCACCGGCGGGATCACGGCGCAGATGCTCGTTGGAGCGATCGCCATGCGGCGTGGTCAGCCGCTGGGACCGACCAACGACCAGGAAGTCGAGGACTTTATCGCCGACGCGCTCGATCTGCTGCCTGGAACCAACGATGTCGAAGTACGTTGCGAGGGCGGCCGGGCGATATTGACCGGCAGCGTGCCCCACAAGCGCATCAAGCGAGACGCGGGCGAGATTGCGTGGGCGATACCGAGCGTCAACGACGTGCAGAACAACGTCACGATTGCTACGCGGCGCCGGTCGCGTGGGCAAGGCCGCGAAACGGAGGCGCCAGCGACGCCGCCCAGCCGCAAACAGACGTAAGTTGCTCAGTCGATCGGGACGAAATCGCGAGTAAGACGCGAGGCGCCAGGGGAACGTTACTCCTGCGCTTCGCGCCATGAATCCACAGGATCAACCACGTACCAGTCGTGATCCGGGTCGTAGCAGATTCGACCACGAAGCAGGATTCGTGTGCCTCGCCGTGGAGGAGGGAGATGCGACGGGCGGATCTCGGCAGCGGCTAATGCTCCGCCCGTGTCCGTGAGGCGCACTCGCCATCCTCCGTCAGCGCGCAACCGGACCCGGACGACTCGCCCAATAACCGTGACGCTCGGTCCGTACACGCGCAAGCGGAGGCGCGTGGAATCAGCCATTTTGCGTTTGAGCTCGGGGAGCGTCGTATAGAAGTTACCACGACGCGCGCCGCCGAACAACGTTAGGTGAGCAGGTTCGATTCGGTTGGACGTTCAGAGCGCCGGATGTCACGGGAGAAAGGAGAATGTGCCCGACGATTGATTGGTACGTCTCAGCGGACTTCTTGCCTGAACCGCCTTCCTGTCTCGGGTCAGCCCGGGTTGCGCTGTCAAACTCTTGTAATCCGCCCGGGCTTGTCGTCCCAGCGCCAAAGGTCGGCGCTCCCCAGATGCACGCCGCCGAGCCAGCGGTCGATACCGCAGATACCGATCCTGTCTTGCTCGCCTGCCAGCACGGCCCGACCAGTATCCGTGAGCGTCACCGATCCTTTTAGCACCCTGCTATCGGCAATATTCCCGGGATCAAGTGTCAGCAGCGGAGGTGAGGTGCGAGCCAACGCCTCGGCCATCGATGCAAGCGAACCGTCGGTGACGTAATAGGCATCTTCGCCTTCATGCATCCGTGGGAACGCTGCCAAGAGATCGATCTCTCCAGGATCGGCGAGTTGCAGAAGCCGGCGCTCCGTTCGAGAGAGGCCGTCGCCAGTCCAGGGGAATTCCTGCAGAAAGCGTGCGATGGCAGCGGCGAGATACGGCAATGCCGCCGTGTCGGCGTGACGCAGCTTGCCGAGAGCTTCGGGCGTCGGCTCACGAAACGCCCGCCAGGCGCGTTCCGCCAACGAATACTGTGCCTCGCCGACACGCTGGCGCGTCTCGAGAAGGGAGGCCAGCTCGTCGGACGGGAGCTCGCCGAGTCCCTTAAATGTGGGATGACCGGGAAACGATCCGATGCAGACCAGGGTCACCACCTTCGCGGCAGGAACGTGCTCTCGGATCCACGTCAGGAGCTGAATGAGATTGAGTTGATCGAAGAGGTCGTGCTCAAACCACAAGATCAACTCATCGTATGATTCGTGATGTTCGATCACAGCTCGCCATTGCCTCAGGTCATTCGCGACATCGACAGACGTTTGCCCGGAAGGCCCGGCGAGATGCCTCGCACGCACGTCGAGCAGCTCCGCATCGGTGAGACCGGCTGGGACGGGCCCTTCATAGAGCGGATCTGCCCAGATCGACACCGCCCCAGCAATCCCCGCCGCTTCTATGATTCTGGTGGTGCACGTGCCGTTGGCGACGTGAAGGAAGCGTGTCTCTGGTGAGTGCATCACGATCTGCTCCTCGAAGACTTCCTCGTTACGCTGGTGCTTCCGACCGCGAATCAGTCAGACTCATTTCGTGAGGCATCGTACACCTGCGCCGCCGCGCCGCCGCCGCTGGTGGTGGTGGGTGTACGCGGTCACCCTCGCTGCGAGCGCCGGACTCGCAGCGGCGGTTCTGTGGTGGAGATGGATCCCCGAGAGGCCAGTGCCGCTCGAATCGAACTGGACCGCGAACACGACGGTTCTCGCCGGCGACGGCGTTACGGGCGCGAAGGACGGCTGGGCGGACGAGGCGCGCTTCTCGGATCCGTTCGGCGTAGCCGCAGGACCAGACGGCACGACGTACGTCGCAGATGGGGGAGACGCGCAGAGCATTCGCGCCATCTCACCGGATGGCGACGTCTATACGATCGCCGGCGGCGCGCGGGGTTTTGCGGATGGGAAAGGATCCGCGGCGCGCTTCGACACGCCGTCCGGTGTAGCGATCGACTCACACGGAACGCTGTTCGTAGCCGATACGGGCAACAACGCAATCCGCCGTGTAGCCAGCACCGGTGAAGTGTCCACGATCGCCGGCGATACAGTGTCGGGTTATCGCGACGGCCCCGCGCCCGTGACGGGCGGATCATCGTCGCCGACACGTACAACGATCGTATCCGCGCGATTGACCCTGATGGGACGGTACGGACGCTTGCGGGGGCTGAACCTGGGTTCGCCGACGGCGCAGGCGAGACCGCCCGGTTTCAGACGCCGTGCGGAGTCTTCGTCGATTCCCGCGGGAACATTCATATTGCAGACACGGGCAACGGCCTCCCCAGGGTTCTCGACCCTGCCGGCCACGTTACGACCGCCTCCGTCGCGGAGGGTTCGTTTTCCCCCGTCGGCATCGCCGTTGGGCGGGACGGCACCCGCTACATCACTGACGAACGAGGCCGTGTCCTCGAGTTGTCCGTAACAGGTGAACTGCGAACGCTCGCGGGGTCAAGCCCAGGGTTTCACGACGGGGACGGCGTCGAGGCGCAATTTCGCAGTCCGGCCGGTCTTGCACTCGCGGCCCCTGGGCGTCTGATCGTTGCGGACGCGGGAAATGCCTTGCTACGGTTGGTCGTCGCGCGCGACCGCCTCGAAGTTCGTCCTCCCGCCTCGCCTCTGATCGCGCCGCAGTTCGACCGAGAACGATTCGCGTTGACGCCGCTGCTCTGGCCAATCGCGCCCATGGAGGGCCCGTTCGAGGTCGCGGGCACCAGCGGTGAAGCGCGCGGCGTGGAAGGCGCGGAACGTTTTCACGCCGGGATCGACGTGCGTGCCGACGAAGGCACTCTCGTTTCTGCGGTCCGGGACGGTGTGGTCGCGAGCGCGATGGCGGTCGGCGGATTCGGGACGCTGACCGAGTCTGTCCGCATTGGACCAGTCGCATACGTTCACATCCGCGTCGGACGATCGAAATCCGGCGAGCCCTTCGCCGATGCTCGGTTCGCGCCTGTGTACGACCCCGACGGCACACTCGTCGGCATGAGGGTGAAGCGCGGTGCGCGCTTTACAACCGGCGAGATAATTGGCACCGTCAATGGCTTCAATCATGTCCATCTGAACGTCGGCTGGCCGGGCGAGGAGTTGAACCCTCTTGCGTTCAGGCTCGTGCACTTCGAGGATCATGTGCCTCCGACGATTAGGAGCGTCCGTCTGCAGGACGATCAGGGGAAGGCACTGACCGAACGGAGACGGGGCAGGTTCGTCCTTCCCGGCCGCGTTCAAATCATCGTCGATGCGTGGGACACCGCTGATGGCAACAAGCCTGGGCGCCGGCTGGGTGTCTACGAGCTTGGCTATCAAGTGCTCGAGCGCGACGGCACGCCTGCGCTAGGATTCGAGGAACCACGCCGCACGCTGCGATTCGATCGCGTTGCGGCGGATCCGGCGAGCGTCAGAACGGTCTATGCGCCCGGCAGCGGCATTCCCTTCTACGGCCGGCGCCGGACGCGATTTCTGTACATCGTGACGAATACGTTCCGCAACGGCATCGCATCGTCCGGTTGGTGGGACACGAGCCTTCTTGCACCCGGCGATTACATGCTCCGCATCCGGGCCGCCGATATCAGCGGCAACATCGCAACTGCGAAGCGCGACGTGCCGGTCACGATTCCGGGGCCGACGTCACCCGCCCGGTAGCGGCGACAATCCCTGCGCGAACGCAGCGATTCGAACCGCGAAAGTCGTGGCTCAGAGCCATGTCTCCTAACGGTCGACGCGTGACGCGTGTTTGCGGCGCGCCGATTCCGCTCGTGACGCGTGCGGATGATAGGTGCGATAGCCCCGCAACGCGGAGACCATCGGTCCCCTCGACGGCCGCCTTATCTGCAGATCGTGCATCCGTCCGAGCATGACCTCCCGCCCCGGTTCGGTCAGACTCAGCGTCCGGTACTGATCATTCGACACCACTACCAAGGCTGCTGAGATCGCCGCCTCTATCCATTCATGAAGCACATCGGAGGTCTCGTGGCGGAGCAGGCCGGTCGTCGAAAGTCTCGTAAGCGCCGGTGGAAGCTCACGCGTCTCGCCCATCAGCATGGCGACGATGCGGTGGCGGCCATACCGCTCGCCGGCGCGCGCGATACCGGAAAGGATCTTGCGCACGAGTTCACGCTCATACGCATCAATGGCGCCCGGGCGGCAATTGCCGCAGGAATCGCAGCGCTCGCGAGCGGTTGTGTCGCCGAAATACTGAAGGATCGTCGCCCGCAGGCACGCCGAGGTGTCAGCGTACTCGATCACGCGTCGCAGCTTCCTGTGTTCGAGCTCCTTTCTGCGCGCCACTTCCGCGGGATCGAGGCCGGCCGTGCTGTGCCAGGGTTTGTCGCGTCGCGGACTATCGATCAGGAACTGACGAGTGAACACGTCCTCGTAGTCCCACAGGAGCGTCGCCGCCGCAGGACGCCCGTCCCGACCGGCGCGTCCGATCTCCTGATAGTACGCCTCCACTGACCCCGGAATCGCGTAATGGATGACGGCATCGACGTCCGGGCGATCGATGCCCATTCCGAACGCATTCGTCGCGCACACCACGCGAAGCGAGCCGACGGTAAACGCGTCCTGTACTCGTGTGCGCTCCTCATCTTTCAGGCCGGCATGATACGCGGCGGCCGGCACGCCTGAGGCCTGAAGAAACGTCGCCGCTCGCTCCACAGTCTTCCGCGTCGCCGCATAGACCAGCGCGCGCCGTCCGCGCACGAGCCCCGGCAGCAGATCGTTCTTGTCGTCCTCGTCATCGACCCGTTCCACACGCAGGTAGATGTTCGGCCGATCGAATCCGGCGACGAGGACCTGCGGCTCGCTCAGTCCGAGCAGTGCAATCACGTCGTCGCGCACCTCCGGCGTCGCCGTTGCCGTGAACGCAGCGATCGGCGGACGGCCGGAGGCGCGATCACTCGGCCGGCAGAGGGCCGCGGCCGCGCACAGACGCCGGTAGTCAGGGCGGAAATCGTGACCCCACTCGGAGACGCAGTGCGCTTCGTCGACAACGAAACGGGCGACTTCAAGCTCGCCGAGCAACCGCAGGAACTGATCCGATGCGAAACGTTCGGGTGCGACGTACAACAGCCGCAAGCCTCCCGCCCGCGCGGCGCTCAGCACCTCGTGCCGGCTGTCGACCGACAGCATCGAATGAAGGGCGCGGGAGTGAATGCCACGGCGATTCAGCTCGTCGACCTGATCTTTCATCAACGAGATCAGCGGCGATACCACGAGCGTGGTTCCTGGCAGCATCACGGCGGGCAACTGGTATCCGAGGGACTTTCCCGATCCGGTCGGCATGACCGCGAGCACATCGCGTCCACCGAGCACGGCGGCAACGATCTGTGCCTGCCCCTGGCGGAACTCCTGATGGCCGAAGTGCGTGCGCAGGCGCTTCAGCACATCGCCGGTCGAATCACACATGATGCTCATGGACGACGACGATGGCATCGTCCGGCGAGAAGTTCAATATGGCAGTCTTTGCAACACGCGAAGTGTTGCAAGTACGAAGCAACGAGTAAGGAGGAGGACGCCTTACCCGGCCGCGCACGCTTCCCGACGTTACGCTGGGGAGCGCAACGGCCGTCAGCGACCCGCGAGCGACAGCCGGAACGCGGCCATCTCGTGGTCGTTGCGAACCAGCAAGACGTCACGGACCACCACCGGGTGGTTCCAGGTCTTGCCCTCGATCGCCGGGACCGGCGCCGCGACTTCAGTGAACTGGTCGGGAATCGCGCTGACCAGCGCCAGTTCACCCTCCTCCGACAGCACCAGCAGCAAGTCCTGGTCGGCCAGCAGCACCAGCTGGCCGTTGCCGTACCGGCCGCCCTTCCACTTCCGCGTACCGTCCTGGAGGTCGATGCACGAGAGAATGTTGCCGTCGAAGCCGAACGCATGACCCTTGTGCACGACGAAGTCGTTGAAGTACGGCTTCAGGCCGGTCGACGTCCAGCGCGCAGCGGCCGTCCATCCTCCGCCGTTGTGCGCGATCTCGAGGCGGCGGATCCCGACGCCCCCGTTCATCGAGATGTTGTTGACCAGGACGCCTCCGTCCTCGGTCAGCGCCGGTTGAACGATCGCACCACCAGGCCACGAGTGCTCCCACAGCACTCTGCCGGTGGCCGGCTCGACACTCGTCGTGCCGGGCCCGCTGATGAACAGGACCTGCTTGACGCCATCGACCGTCGCGAGATGCGGCGAGCTGTAGCTGAAGCCGCTGCCGGGGCCGGACCACCGGGGGTTGCCGGTCGCGACGTCGTAAGCCGCGAGCTTCCCGCCAGCCGCGACGATGACGGCGTCCTCGACGACCAGCGGCGAGCTCGAGATGCC
>QHWT01000062.1:0-106783 GCA_003222675.1 Acidobacteriota bacterium
CCGCCCGCACCAGTCGCTTGCTACGATTGCTCCGCGCCCACGGCCTGGTCCGAAAAGTCTCCGCCACCCGCTACTACCGCGTCACCCTGAAAGGCCACGCGGTGATGACCACCGCGCTCAAATTCCGCGACACCGATATCGCAGTACTGGCAGCATAATTCGTGTCAGAAAAACACGAACTCAGACGTTTGCAGTACAGAGGAACACGGATCTGATCCGTGCGGTCCGTGCGATCCGTGGTTTAACATGGCCGCTCCAGAGGCGACACATGACAACTCACAGCACGAGACGCAATTTCCTTTCGACGATTGGCGCCGCGGCCGGTGCGGCGCTCGTGGCTACGCGATCGGTCGCTGCGCAAGTGCGCCAGGGTGCTCCGGCGGTGGCGCCCACTGTGATTTCCAACCCGCCCCGCGACTTCGGACCCGACGCGCCGCCGACGACGTACTTCAACGATCCGGATGTGCTGACGATCGATCCGGCATTCAACGCGCTCGTGCAGCCGAACACGTCGATCAAACGCCTCTGGACGGGAGCGCTCTGGGCCGAAGGTCCTGCGTGGAACAGCCAGGGACGATTTCTGCTCTGGAGCGACATTCCGAACAACCGTCAGATGCGATGGGTAGAAGACGACGGCCACGTGTCGGTGTTCAGGAGCCCATCGAACAACAGCAATGGCAACACGTTCGATCAACAGGGTCGCCAGCTGTCGTGCGAGCATCTGACGCGGCGCGTCGTCCGCTACGAACACGATGGCTCGATCACGAGCATCGCCGACTCGTTCGAAGGTAAGCATTTGAATTCTCCGAACGACATCGTCGTCCATCGAGACGGCAGCATCTGGTTCACGGATCCTCCATATGGAGGTCAGCTGTACGAGGGTGCGCCCGACGCGCGCGGCGGTCCTACAAATCCTGCGGGTCAGTTCAACTCGAAGGCCGGACAGCCTGCAGAAATTGGAACCTTCAAGCGCGAGTTGCCGACCAACGTCTACCGCGTCGATCCGAACGGGCGGGTCCAGGTCGTCGTCACCGAGGACCAGGTTCCGGATCCGAACGGCCTGACGTTTTCGCCAGACTTCGCTCGCCTTTACGTCGCGAGCACCGGCAAGGGACCCGGTGACAAAGGGCCCGGCGGAAAAGGAGAGGTCTACGTTTTCGACGTGGCGCCTGACGGCACGCTTTCAAACCGTAAGCTGTTCTCGAACTGCGTCGTTGACGGTGTGAACTGCGGCCCGGACGGGTTGCGGTGCGATGTCGAGGGAAATGTGTGGATGTCGAGCAACGCCGGCCGCGCGCTCGGCTACAGTGGCGCGACGGTATGGAGTCCGGCGGGAAAGCTTCTCGGCCGCATTCGCATTCCCGAGGTCTGCGGGAATCTCACCTTCGGGGGCCCGAAGCGGAACCGCCTGTTCATGGCGGCGAGTCAGTCGATTTATGCGCTCTATGTCGCCACGCAGGGAGCGGGACCATCCTGAGTTGAATCAACAGACCGCTGTCGCCGCCGCTACTGCGGAAAGAGCCGGTCGAAATTCCCGCCGAAGATCTTCTCCTGGTCCGCGGCGCCAACGCCCAGCTTCTCCAGCGTTCGTTGCTGCGACTCGTAGATGTCGCGTTGCCAGCCGCGCGGGAAGTACGACGAGTCGGTGCCAAAGAGGATGCGATCGGCGCCGGCAACGGTGAGCGCCTGCCAGAACACCTCCTCGAGTGCCAGTCCCGGATGGAACTTCGTCCAGCTGTTGGAACTGGACGAGTCGAGATGGATCGTGGGGCACTGGTCCGCTGCCATCAGGGCTTCGCGAAGGAAGCCCGCGCCGAAGTGAGGGATGATCACCGGCACCTTCGGGAACCCCAGGGCAACCTTCGCGAGCGCCAGCGGATCCCCCAGGCGCAGATCGAATCGGCTCGGGAGGCCGAGCTTCTTGCGAATACCGACGGTCAATACGCCACAGTGCACGAACACGACGGCGCCGTGCTGCGCCGCCGCTTCGAACACGCGCTCCACACGCTCGTCGTCCAGTCGATAGCCATGCATGGTTGGAAAGAGACATGCGGTGCGGAGACGCTGCTCGCCCAGCGCGCGCTCGATCGTCTTGTCGGCGGCGGACGCGAGGGGGTTGAGCATGAAGAATCCGACGAACCGCGAGCGATGCCGGCTGACGGCTTCGGCCACTGCACCCTCATCGCCGGGGATGCTCGCGATGAGCGCGGCACGCGAGATCCCATTCCGGTCGAGTTCGTCGACCCATCGGTCCGCGAGCTGCGTAACCGATCCCGGCGCGTCCCATGCAAGGCGCTCCGCGATTGCCGCCGCGCCGCCGCCCGACGGGGCGAGCTTTTCAAGGAAGCTCGACGAAAAGAAGTGACAGTGGCTGTCGTTGATCATGGTCATCGGCTTGATTTCTGACACGCATAGCTTAGTCCGGCCTGAAGTGTTCGATGCGCTGAAGGGAGTGGACCTGATCCTTCACGCGGGGGACGTCGGCGGGCGCGGCGTGCTCGATGAGTTGGGCATGATCGCGCCGGTTCGCGCCGTATCCGGCAACACGGATGTTCCCGGCGATCCGCACCTCGAGCCCGCGATAGATCTGATGGTGGACGGCGTGGCGGTTCACGTCACGCACGGGCACGAGCTCGGCAGCCCAACGCCTGCCCGGTTGCTCGAACGCTACACCGCTGACGTGATCGTGTACGGTCACACGCACAAGGCGTTGACGGAGCGCGCGGGATCCCGTCTTGTGATCAATCCAGGCGCAGCGGGCCCGCGGCGGTTCAATCTCAAGCCAAGCCTCGCCAGACTGACAATCGCGTCGGGCAAGGCGGACGTCCGGATCGTCTGGCTCAATTGACGGTTGTCGGTTGATGGTTGTCCGTTGACGGTTGTCCGTTGACGGTTGTCCGTTGACGGGGGTTCTTGGTTCTCGAGCTCGGATCTCGAACCTCGCGCATCCCGCGTCCCGCATCCCGACCGGGACGCCGTGGGGTCAGCCCCCTTTCTTCGCCGGGACGTTGAACGACCGCTCGACCGCGTCGTTCGGATCCGTGACTACGGGGTGGTCGCGCCAGAGCCACCGCATCATGTCGGGCAGGATGGCGCCGCCGTGCTTCTGGCTGTGGCGGCCGATTCCCCACGAGTAATTCAGGTCGTAGCCCTTCTCCGACAACGCCTGCACCAGACGTACGTTCTGCAGGAACCAGTCGCGCCGCTCGTCGTAGGCTGGATTGTCCGGTCGAACGCCGCGGTTGTCGTTGCGGCCGTCCTGCAGGTAAATCCTCAGCGGCTTCTTTTCGCTTTTGCGGACAATGGCCGCGTACGCATCGCCGCCACGGAGGTTCACGAAACTGCCGACCAGGCTGAGCACCTTTCGAAACTCGTTCGGACGTTCCCACGCGACGGTGAAGGCCGCGATCGATCCCGAGCTCGCGCCGCCGATCCCACGCCGCTCGGGATCTCTCGAGATGTTGAATTCCCTGTTCAACGCGGGCATCAGCTCATCGCCGATCACGCGCGCGTACTTGTCGTCGAGCGTGTTGTACTCCGTCGGCCGGTTCGTCGTGCGGTCTCCCCATTCCTGGGGCGTCGCCTCCGGTTGATCGGACCGCCGCCCCGGGTTGATGAACACCGCCAGCATCACCGGGAGCTCCCGTCGATCGATCAGGTTGTCGAGCACGTTGGGGACGCGCAGATCCCCGTCCATGTTCTTGAACGCCTGACCGTCGTTGAACACCATCAGACTCGCAGGCACCTTCGGATCGTATTGCGCGGGCACGTAGACCCAATACGTGTGCTGCGTGCCAGGATAGGCATCGCTCGGCAGCGTGAACGGGCCGCGGAGCTCGCCTGTCGCGACACCTTCACGGGGGAGCGAATCCGGACCGAGCTGATAATGGCTGTCGGGATTTGGCAGCGGCGGCTGCGGCTGCGCTGTGGCGGCCGGAGCAGCAGCGGGCGGCGTCTGCGGGAATCCGGTTGCAAACATTCCTATCACTAGAGCAAACAGCACAGTGCAGATCTGTGTACGCATCAGAGGCACTCCTAGCCCGCGCACTTATATCCCATCCCGTGGATGGTCACGATGAACTGTGGATGATGCGGATTAGGCTCGCCTTCGGCGAGCTTCGTCCGGGTGAATCAGCGAGTCCCCTTCACGCGAAGTCTGCCCCGCCCAAGCGCGCAGCGCGAAGGCGGGCTTTCTGGGCGCGAGCTTCGGCCGGGCAAGCCAGCAGGGTCTGATACCCAACGCGATCCTCCGGCCGCTCATATACGTCGGCGTCAGTGTCTCCAAGGCGTTCTTCAGAAGCTTCAAGCCATTTGAACGCCTGTTCTCTGTCCTCGATGCCCAGGTACGCGTACGCGATCTGATAGGGCGAGTGGTATTGACCGGCGGGAACTCGTGTCATCTCCAGCACGATGCGGTTCGCAGTTGCGACGTCGCCCGACGTGTGCCAGGACAAACGTATGATCCAACTCCAGCGTCTTTCGCTCCTGCTCGATCGCTGCATCGTATTTTCGTTGGTACACGTACGTTCGGCCCATTTCGGCGTTGGTGTTCAAGGACAGCGGATCGAGTTCCAGCGCCCGTTTCACCTCTCTCGCCGCATCGTCGAGGCGCCCCATGGCGACAAAGTAATAGGAATACCAGTAGTGTGCTGTCCCGTAGCCGGGGTTCAGCTGGAGCGCGCGCTCGAATTCGGTGCGAGCACCCGACCAGTCCCAATCGAAACCGATTTTGTTCCGCGCCAGCGACGCGTGCGCTTCCGCCAGTGTTGGATCCAACTCCAGCGCTTTCGCGGCGGCGGCTTTGCCCAGAGGGTACACGTCGATGGGTCGTACGTAAGCCCATGCGCCTGTTCCAGTAATACCGTCCCTTCAAATACGCTGTCAATTCACGCGTTCCCAGACCAAGTCGGTCGTCACCCAATTAACAATGAGGGGTCAGACCGGGGTCAGACCCGGTCGCCTTTCTCCCGGCTCCTGGGAGTGAACCGTCTATCAGCAATCAGGAAATACGGTAAGGCCAGCGCAGACAGCGCGGCCGCCGCGCCGAACGCGCTCGCGAAGCCGTAATTTCCAATCAGCCATCCCATCGTCGTCGAGCCCGTGCCGATCCCGGTGTCGAACGCGGCGAGGATCGCACCGAAGGCCGCGCCGCGACGGTCGGCCTCGACATGCCGCATCACGTATGCCACGTACGCCGGATATGCGGTGCCGAAGCCGATGCCGAAGATCGTGGCGGACAGCATGAGCCAGAAGCGCGTGCCGCCGACCGTGAGAACCGCGAGGCCGGCGGAGATGAGGAGAAGGCACGGCAGAAACACGCGCCGATGGCCGAATCGATCGCCCAGCCGTCCCGAAAGCGGCCTCGTCACCAGCATCACCATTGCCAGCGTCGTCAGATACACGCCCTTGGGGGCCACGGCATTCGCGTCGGCATACAGGGCCGAGAAGCTGGTGATGCCGCCGTATCCGAACGAGTACATGAACAGCGTCAACGAGATCAGCAGCACACGCCACTCGACGCCGACCCCGCGCGGCGGCTCGCGCGTCGGCGTCGCCTGCGGCGGCAGCCGCCATGCGATCGCCGCCATGATCAGATTCAGGATCGCCGCGCCGACGCACAGGATTCCCCAGCCGAAGCGGAAGATCCAGAAGCCGATCGATGGGCCGACAGCAATCGCGGCGATTGACGACAGCCCCCAATACGCGATCCCTTCCGCGCGCCGGCGCTCGGGCAGCATATTCGTGAGATATGCCGCCGAGGCCGAGAGGAGCCCGGACCAGAACACGCCGTGCACGAGCACCAGCGCCAGAGAGATGCGGTAATCGGGGATGACGGCGTACGCGATCGAGAACCCTGCGATCGCCAGGCTCGACGTCAGCAGGATGCGGCGGGCGCCAAGGCGATCCGCAAGCGCGCCCGTGGCGGGCGCCGACAGCGCGGACGAATAGGTCAGGAACCCGAGAAAGAGCCCTGACGCGAAGGTACTGCCGCCAAGCGCCAGGATGTGGAACGGCGCCGTTGGCAGCAGTTGGAAGACGGACAGGAAAACGGTGAACGTGAAGCCGCACATCACGAAGAAGCGCGGCGTGAAAAGTCGGTCCGGCAATTACTCCGATTTTAACGCGATTACCGGATCCACTCTCGTCGCGCGGAGCGCGGGCACCATGCAGGCCGTGAGCGCGACCGCAGCGAGCGCGACCGCGACCGCGACGAACGTCAGCGGATCGGCCGGCGTGACGCCGTGCAGCAACCCACGCATCACCCGCGCAACCGGCAGCGACACGACGAGGCCGAGACCAAGCCCAATGAGCGCGAGCGTCAATCCATTCGACAGGACCATGCGCAGCACGCGGGCCCGATCGGCGCCAATCGCCACGCGAATACCAATCTCGCGTGTTCGACGCGTCACGACATAAGAGAGAACGCCGTAGATCCCCACCGCCGACAAGGTCAGCGCGAGCAGCGCGAACATCGAGAGCAGCGCACTCGTGAACCGCGGCGTCGACAGCGCAGCGCCGACCACGTCCGTCATCGGACGCACGTCCGCGACGGGCAGATTCGGATCGAGTTGCCGGATCACGTTGCGCACAGACGGTGCGAGCGAGACCGGGTCACCAGCGGTGCGGACGATCAGCGACATCCCGCGAATCGGGAAGCCCACCGATTTGTGCCACTGCGCATGCGGAACGTAGAACTTCTCCTTGACGACCTCCGCGACGCCGTTATGGTGGACGTCCTTCACGATACCGACTACGGTGACCCACGGGCGTGACGGATTGCCGCCGATGCGAAGGCGGCCGCCGATCGGATCGCGCCTGCTCCAGTAGCGGCGCGCCATCTCCTCGTTGATCAAGGCCACGAGCTGCGAATCGCTCGTGTCGGTGCGGCTGATTGCGCGGCCCCGCAGCAACTGCTCGCCCATCGACTCCAGGTAGCCGTCGGTCACGATCTGCCAGTCCCCCTTCGCGTTCGTGCCGGGAGGCGGCACGTAACCATCGATCCCGAGACTGAAGTCGCCAATGGTCGACCCGAGCGGCAGCGATCGTGCCGCGCCCGCCGCCGCCACGCCGGGGAGTGCGCGCACGTTCTCGGCGAGCCGCGAATAGAACGCGACGACCTGCTCTGGCTTCGGATACGTCGCCTCGGGGAGCGACACGCGCATCGTGAGCACACCGGCCGGATTGAAGCCGAGGTCGATCCGCTCGAGCGACCACAGGCTGCGCAGCATCAACCCAGCGCCGACCAGCAGGATCACGGCAAGCGCCATCTCAACGACGACGAGGGTGTTGCGGAAGCGCTGCCGCCCGCCCGTCGTGGCGTTCGCGCCTTCCTTCATCGATTCGGTTAGATCGGTGCGGAGCAGCCTGATCGAAGGCGCGAGGCTGAAGACGACCGTGGTCAGCAGCGCGATGCCGACGGTAAACAGCAGCACGCGCGCGTCCAGCGTGACGCTCGATACGCGCGGAATGCTGGCCGGATTCCACCACGCCAGCAGGCGAGCGCCCGTCCAGGCGAGCGCCAGGCCCGCGATGGCGCTGGTGCCAGCGAGCACGAGGCTCTCCGTCTGCAGCTGGCGGAGCACGCGCCCACGCCCGGCGCCGAGCGCCGACCGCACCGCGATTTCGCGATGCCGCGCTTCCGCGCGCGCGAGCAACAGGTTCGCGACGTTCGCGCACGCGATCAACAGCAGGAACCCGACGGCGCCAAACAGCAGCCAGATGGCGCGGCGAACACCGCCGACGACCTCGTCGCGGAGTGAGAGCACGACCGTGTCGAATTGCATCTCGCGAGGATAGAATCCCTCGTTCGTCATCGCCTGCGCGATGCGGTGCATTTCGTCGCGCGCCTGCGCGACGGTTGCTCCCGGCTTGAGCCGCGCCGCTGAGTAAAGGCCGTGACTACCGTGCTCGGTGCTCGCGTTATCCCATTGCTGGGGCATCCAGAGCACTGTCGGACTTGGATTCTGGAAGTCGGTTGGCAGCACGAAGTCGCGCGGCATGATGCCGACGACCTGATAGGCATAGCCGTTGATGTGGATCGCGCGACCAATGATCCCGGGATCCCCGGCATATCGTCGCTGCCACAGCCCGTGCCCGAGCACGACGAGACGCGGTCCGTTCGGCATGTCTTCGGCCGCTGTGAACGTTCGGCCGTACTGCGGCGCGACGCCAAGCGTCGAAAACACGTTTGCGGTGACGTTGCCGGCGGGCACTCGTTCGGGATCAGCATCGCCGGTGAGATTCACCTGCGTGTCGTCCCATGCGGCGACCTCGGCAAGTGTCGATGCGCGACGTCGATAATCGTTGACCTCGCCATCTGACACCCACGTCTTGTCGAACGCGGTCCAGCGGCTCCAGATCATGATCGCGCGATCGGGATCGCTCCATGGCAGCGGCCGCAACAGGACGGCGTTCACGACGCTGAATATGGCCGCGTTCGCGCCCACCCCCAGCGCCAGCGTGATGACGGCGACGGCGGCAAAGCCCGGATTGCGGACCAGCATCCGCGCGCCGAACCTCAGATCCTGCAGGAGAGTCTCCATGCCCGCGTTAGACGGATACGCGCCATCGATCGTTGGATCTCTACGCTAAGATGACCAGATGGAACGGGATTTGTCATATTTCCGGCCCTCGAAGGTGTGGCGCCGCATGCCGCTCGAACAGCGCATCGTCGCGGCCGCACTTTTCTGGGCCGACGAACAGTCGGCCGATCAGCAGCTCGAGGCGGTCGGATCCATCGCAACACAGATGAAGTTTCGCCCGCGCAGCGTGCTCTCGCTCGCTGACGATCGCAAGGCGCGCTATCTTGCGGGCCTGCCAAACGTGTCTGATTCGGTCGCGGCGCGGGCGCTCGTCAGCTATCACCTGGCGCTGCAGCGTCCCATGATGGGTGCCTTTCTGGATCTGCTCGGGATTTCGCACGAGAACGGGTTGATCGCCGAGGACACCATGTCCAAGCCCGATCCGTCGAAGCTTAAGCAGGCCGCCGCGGATCTCGCGGCAAAATATCCGGCAGCGGACGTTGCGGTCTATCTCGCGACGCTCGTCTCGCAGGATCCGGAAACATGGGACGGGCTGGTGGAGCTTCCGGAAGCGCAGCCGGCATGAGTCGGGCTTCAGGGCTTCGGGCTTCAGGGCTTCGGCTTCGGGCTCACCGCGAAAATTCAGCCAGCGCTGCTATCTCCGCGGCTGCCCGCAGACCAGATTCGATTGCGCCGTTCATGTAACCCTGCCACTTGATGCTCGTGTGCTCGCCGGCAAAGACAATGCGGCCGGCCGGGCGCGCCAGCCATGCGCGCCACAACGGATCGAATGCGGGATCGAAATACGCGTACCCGCCACGCGCCCACGGATCGTCATCCCATGCGATGGCGCGCGCCGTTACCACGGCCGAGGCACGCCCGAGCCAACCAATCTGCTTCACGACGCCGGCGATCCCGTCGCGACGGATGAGATCCTGCAGTGCCTTCGACGCATGCCCGCCCGCGAGGAAACTGAGGATTCCGGCGCGTCCCTTCTGCTGTTCGTTGCCGTCCCACACGACGCCGCTCGGAAGATCCGTTCCAAACGCCAGGGGACGTCCGCGCACTTTCCAGAAGCGGCGATCGAACTGCAGCAGCAACCGCGTCGCGCATCCATAGCGGAGCCTCGCGATCGCATCGTGCTGCGGTTCCGCCAGCGGAGGATCGAAGATCACGTCACGCGCGGTTGACGCGGGCAGCGCGCACACGACGAAGTTCGCGCGCAGCTCGGATGTGCTGTCGCCCGTGCCAACCGTCACGACGACGCCGGAATCCCGCTGTTTGATCCGCCGAACGATCGTATCCAGCAGCAGCTTTCCACGCAGGCGTTTCGCGGCGAGTGTCGTCAGGCGATCGTTGCCGTCAGGAATCCGAAGAAAGCCACCCTCTCCCGGCGTTCCGCCGCCGGCGAACTGCTCCACGATCGGCAGCAACGCAAGATCTTCTGGATCGGCGAGGAAGAATCCACGAAAGGCGCGCACGCCCGCGCGCAGATTCGAGGGCGCGTGAATGTCGTCGAGCCACTCGGCGACGGATCGTCGTGCGAAGCTCGCGGCCACGGCGCTGTCCCACCGCTCCTCCGCGAGCTTGAAGTCCTCCCGCTCACGCTGCAGCTTCTTGCCGAGCGTGGCAAAGACGCCGGGATTGTTGTGAATTCTGCGGACGCCACGCGCGTCCGGGCCGTAATAACCGAAGCCGTCACGCAGAATCCGAACCGGACGCAATCCCAGCTCATGCGCAAGCTGCTTGACGCGATCCTGCTCGTCTTCGATCAGATCCGCGCCTGCTTCTGCGTGTTGCCGCTCGGCGAAACCGTCCCGGAGCGTCCACACGCGACCGCCCACGCGGTCGCGCGCCTCGACCAGCGTCACCGCCGCGCCGCGGGCTTCGAGCGCCCGCGCGGCCGACAGTCCGGCGAGACCGGCGCCGGTGACGATGACCGCATCCCCTGCAAGATCCTTCATTCGTGCCTTCTCTATTCGTACGATCTGAAGCCCGCGGCCCGCGAATTGAAGGATATACGGACGCGCCGTTAAGATGGAGTCGTATGCCGCGGATGCTGCTCTGGCTGGTTTCGGTGTCGGCGCTGACGGCGCAGTCGGCGGTCGAGCCCTCGGCGCTCCGTGCGCGAGTGCTGTCTCTCATCAAGGCGAGCGGCGCGGAGGTCGCCGTGGCCTTCCGCACGATCGATGGGCGCCAGGAACTACTGATCGATCCCGACACGACATTTCACGCCGCGAGCACGATGAAACTGCCGGTGATGATCGAGTTGTTCCGGCAGGCTGAGGCCGGCATGCTGTCGCTGGACGACCCGCTCCCGATACGCAACGTCTTCCACAGCATCGTCGACGGCAGCGAGTACCCGCTCGACGTGGGCGACGATTCAGACGCGGAAGTTTATAAAGCCATCGGCGGCACATTGACGCTGCGGCAGCTCGCGGAAGCAATGATCACCGTCAGCAGCAACTTCGCCGCGAACCTGCTGATCGAGCGCCTGGGTGTCGAGAACATCCGCCGCACCGTCACAAAGATCGGCGCTGACGGCATGCAGGTGCTGCGGGGCGTCGAGGACGCCAAGGCGTTCGAAAAAGGGATGAACAACACGACGACCGCGCGCGGACTCCTGGTGCTGCTCGAGAAGCTGGCAAACGGACCTGTCGTCAGTACGAAGGCTGATGCCGACATGATCGCCATGCTGTCGCGCCAGACGTTCAACGACGCCATTCCGGCTGGAGTCCCCGCGGGGACCCGCATCGCGCACAAGACCGGCACCATCACCAAGATTCACCACGACGCGGCGATTGTGTTCGCCCCGAGGCCATACGTGCTCGTCGTACTCGTGCGCGGCCTGCAGGAGGAGAAAGAGAGCGCGGCGCTGATCGCGGCGATATCACGCGAGGTATGGGGCGCCGTTCGGTGAGTGGCTCGGTGCGAGTACTCATCGGGATCGTCTTTGCCGCGCTGATTGCGGACGCATGGCTCGCGTACCGGAACATCAACGCGCTCCTGTCGGAGGAGCGGAACATCTCGGCCAGCTACATCCGCCTGAATGCCCTTCAGCGCACACTGACCGCTATCACGGACGCGGAGACGGGGCAGCGCGGGTTTCTTCTCACAGGCGACGAGGAGTACCTGGCGCCTTACGATGAGGCGCGTAAGGCGATCGAAACCGATCTTCGCGCTCTGCGACAGATGTGGCCTGATGCCGCCGGCGGGGATTTCGACGCGCTCGATCGCCTCGT
Organism: Acidobacteriota bacterium; assembly: GCA_003222675.1. Classification (GTDB taxonomy): domain Bacteria; phylum Acidobacteriota; class Vicinamibacteria; order Vicinamibacterales; family 2-12-FULL-66-21; genus QHWT01. The sequence goes on from QHWT01000062.1 coordinate 11,765, forward strand.
GCAATCCAAGCTGGGCGAGCTGCAGCGGACCATCGCGCTCCGCCGCGAAGGAAGGCTGACCGCGGCGGAGGCGATCGTGAGGCGCGGCCAGGGCAAGGCGCAGATGGAGACGATCCGCGCCGTCGTCGACACGCTGCGATCGGATGAACAGGCGCACCTGACAAGGTCCACGCTCAAGTCGGCCAGCGCTCGCGAGACTGCCTTCGTTACGGCCGCCTTCGCCACCTCAGTCGCCTTTGTCGCGGTGCTCCTGTGCCTGCGGCTGTTACGGCACGATCTCGAGCAGCGCAGCCGTCTTGCGGAGGAACGCGCGGAGCTCCTCCGCCGCGAGCAGCACGCGCGCACCCAAGCGGAAGCCGCGAATCGGCTGAAGGACGACTTTCTTGCGGCGCTCTCACACGAGCTTCGCAATCCGCTCCACGCCGTCGTCGGATGGCTGCAGATCCTGCGGCAGCGTCCGGACGACCTCGCGCTGCGCGCGCGGGCGATGGAAACCGTCGAGCGCAACGCGCGAGCGCTGCAGCGGATGATCGAGGATCTGCTCGACGCCTCGCGGGCGTCGCGCGGCAAGCTCGAGTTGGACCTGGCGCCGACCGCGATCGGAACACTCGTCACGTCAGTGCTGGAAACGGTCCGCCCGAGCGCAGCATCGAAAGGCGTTGAATTGACGGAGCACCTGGCGGCAGCGGGCGCTGTCGTCAACGGCGATTACGATCGTCTCGCACAGGTCGCGATCAATCTGGTGTCGAATGCGATCAAGTTCACGCCGGAGGGAGGTCGCGTCGACGTGTCGCTCGCGCAAGAGCCAGACGCGGTCGTTATCAGAGTGAAGGATACGGGCCGAGGCATCAGTGCCGCGGGGACGGACGGAGGCCTCGGCCTCGGCCTGTCGATCGCGAAACAGATCGTCGAGCTGCACGGCGGAACGATCGCCGCGACGAGCGACGGCGCGGGCAGAGGCGCATCGTTCATCGTTCGCCTTCCGCCAGCCCGGCTCGGCGCGGGCAGCGAGGCGGATGTTCTCGCTCACGACGCGCGATCCTGAAGCGTCCTCGCATGTAGACGGCGGACCGTGACACCCGCAGAATTCCAGCCCGAGCGAGAGGACGGGATAAGATGCGGCGCATGCATCGACGCCGGTTCGTGCAGACGCTCGGCCTGGCCTCGATCGCTGCACACCTGCGGCTGCCGAGTCTTGCGGCGGCGCCCTCGCTGCTGAAGCCGAAGCGGCTCGCCGCGGGCCACACCGTTGCGCTGATCAGCCCGGCGAGCGCTACGTTCGAGTCGATTGAGGTGCGGATTGCGAAGGAGTCGCTCGAGGCCCTCGGCCTGACGGTCCGGCTCGGCGCGCATATGATGGAGCGCCACGGTTACCTGGGCGGCGACGACAAGGCGCGCGCGGCAGATATCAACGCGTTCTTCGCAGACTAGGAGGTGGCCGCGATTCATCCGATTCGTGGCGGCTGGGGCAGCAGCCGCGTCCTTCCGTATGTCAACTTCGACGTGATTCGGCGGAACCCGAAGATCCTGCTCGGCTACAGCGATATCACCGCGCTGCTGCTCTCGGTTCACGCGAAAACCGGCCTGATCACGTTTCACGGGCCGATCGGCATGGGACGCTGGGACGCGTTTTCCATCGACTACTACAAGCGCGTGCTGTTCGACGGCGAGCTCCTCACATATCAGAACAAGCGCGATCTGTCGGATCGGAACGCCCTGACGCAGACCGAATTCCGGGTGCAGACCATCACCCCCGGAACGGCGCGCGGTCGACTGATCGGCGGCAATCTGACGGTGCTGACGGCCATCATCGGATCGCCGTACTTGCCCGAATGGGACAACGCGATCCTGTTCACGGAAGACGTCCACGAAGAACCGTATCGCATCGATCGGATGCTGACGCAGCTGAAGCTCGCCGGCGTGCTCAATCGCATCAAGGCATTCATCTTCGGGAGCTGCTCCGAGTGCACTCCAGGCGAGGGAAGCTACGGCGCGTTGACGCTCGAGGAGATTTTCAACGATCACATCAGGCCGCTGGGGATCCCGGCGTGGCAGGGGGCGATGATCGGTCATCAGCAGCCGCAGTGGACGCTGCCGGAAGGTGTGGAGGTGGAGATCGACGCCTCCGCCGGGACCATCCGGCTGCTCGAATCGCCTGTCGCCTAGCGGCATGCCGCGATCGCAATGCGATCGATCGCGTCCCCTTCCTGGATATCGTCCACGACGCTCATGTCCGACGCGAACGCGCGGGCAAAGATCGTGTAGTCGTAATCGAGCCGCGGGTTGTCGACCAGATTGATGTAGAACTGCGCGTCGCCCGTGTTGCGGCCACGGATTGAGAGGCCCACTGTTCCCCTGCCGTTCGTATCCTGGATTTCGTCGCGCATGTATTGTTTCTGACCCGCATATTCGTTCGCGCCGGGACTGCCGCCCTGGATGATGAAGTTCGGCACGATGCGATGGAACGTGAGCCCGTCGTAGTAGTGATCCTGAACAGCCAGCTTCACAAAGTGCCCGGCGGCAATCGGCGCGGCGTGGTGCGCCATCGACATCCGGAATGCCCGTCCGTTCTTCAGCTGTACTCGGACGCACCGCTCCGCGGTGAGCGGGTCGGCCGCCTCGTGCGTCATCAGCCGCACCTCCGGGACGGCCGGCTGCCCTTGCCATCTGCTGAGCAGCTCCGCAACACGCATCGCAATCTTCGGATCGAAATCTTTCAACAGCGCGGCGAGATCGGACGCGTTTTCGCGTCGGCCGTGCACTTCGATTGCGTCCAGCAGCGCCGTGCGCGTGTCGCGCGAGGTGTCCTTGCCCTCGCGTGTGACACGGAGCAGCGCGTCTGCAAGAGGTCGGAACAACCTCCCGGCCGGCGGCGCCTCCTTCAGCAGCAATCCCGTCGTCCGCAACAGTTGGTAGTCGGTCCGGCCGAGCGCGGCGATGAGCGCCGCCTCGCCGGCCTCCGGCTTCAATTTTTGCAGCGGCGTCAGGGCGGCTTCACGCACGTTGTCGTTCGTGTCGTAGGCGAGCTTCTCCAGAGTCAGGCTGTCTTCCATCGCCGCTGCGGCGCGCGCGGCATACATCCGCACCTGCCACACGGGATGCGAGGAGAACGCCGGCATCGACGTGGCTGCCTGTTCCGGCGATCGCTTGGCGAGCGCCACGAACGCATGGGCTTCGCGGTGCCACGAGCCGATGACCGGAGGCGTGCGCGCCTCTGCGAGAACGCGGTTCGTAACGGATTCGTCGGTTCGGCACGAGTCACCGGTTGCATCGATCGCCGCGAGCGCGACGTGCGGTGAGGGATCGCGGAAGGCATCGAGCAGCGCCGCGCAGCCCCCGGTCGGCACGACACGCCGCAGGAGTGCGCGCAGCGATTCATAGCGCACGAGAGCCGAACGATCGTCGAGACCGCGCTTGATGTCACCGGCGCGCTCCGCACCATTTACCGCAGCTGCGTTTCCCGCCAGCGCTCCCATGGCCACGCGCCTGACCTGCTCGTCCGCGTCTTCCAGGGCAACATCGAGCGACCGATTGTCGAGAGCCCGTGCGGCGATCATCGCCATCAGCGCATAGAGGCGCACCTCCGGCTTGTCGTTGGGGTTCCTGTTCGACACGACAGAGGCGAGTCCGCGCCGTGTCTCGGGTTCGAACGCGACAACGCTGGTATTGAGGCGTGCCAGCAACTCGAAGCTCCGCACCGCAGACGCGCGGATGGCCAGGACCTGCGGGTCGGCCCTGGTCGCGTCCAGGATTCTGAGCAGGACGTGTTCCGCCCGGCTGACATCTTCCGGCGTCAGATACCGAATCCGCCCAAGCGCCACGACGCCGGCGGCCGAGCGAACGTCACCGTTCCCGGCAAGATGGCGCAGGCGCTCTCCGACGACGCTGATCGTTGCCGGGTCCCGCTGTGGATCGAAACCCGCGAGCGCTTGCGCGATCGCATCGGCCGCGGCGGGTGCGACGGCGGGTCTGGCGAGCAGCGCGACCAATTGCGGAAGCAGCGATGGATCTTCCAGGCGCCCGACGGCGCGGAGAGCGTAGCGCGCGGTTGCGGTGTCCTGCGAATTGGCGAGCGGCAGCAGAATGTCGGCTCCTGCCCAGTGCCGCTCCGCGTTCAAGACGATCGCCGGCTCGCCACTGCCGTCGCTCCACGGCGTCGTGTCGCGCGACCGCCCGATCATCTGCTGAGCCAGCAGCACGGCCACCAACAGGAGCACGACAGGCCTCACGATTCATTCCGCGGGTTCAAGACATCCGGCGGGTCTGAAGACCACCCTACCTGTAGGCCGGGTCTTCAGACCCGGCGTTTCCCTGAGTACTCCAGCATCTGCGTCGTGAGATCCAGCGGGTACGAGATCTTGACGTCGATGATCGCGCCGTCACTGTCGCGAATCGCCTCGAGGCGCGGCTGCACGAAACCCGTGTACGACGGCATCTGCAGATGATCGACGCGCGCAACGATTTCGTCTCGCAACGCAGGGTCGAAATGCACGCCGTAGGTCTCGAACAGGTGCCGGGCCACCTCATAATCCCCTTCAGCTTTGATCCGCTGCACCTCTGCGAGCAGCCGCCCCACGCCGTCCTGAAATGACTTGATGTCCGAGACGACGTAGTAGGTCTTGTCGTCGCGGCGGCGGGATTCGATTGCTCCGGAATTCTCCATCAGCCACCGGACGATCATCTGCCGGTTGCGCATGTGGTCTTCTTCAATCTGCGTTCCTTCGCGCACGCGCCGCAACTGCACCAGCGCGTTGCGCGCGTAGCCCTCGTACTCCGCTTGCACGATCTGCTCGTGATCCTCGGCATCGACGAGGCCGAGCTCGACGAGCTTTGGATCGGGGACGAAGTAGAGCGCGACGAGATCCGCGCGCGATTCCTCGAGCGCCGAGTACTGCTCCTTCAGCGCGCCCTGGGGGTTGCCGTTCAACCGTTCCGAGATGCGGCCCGATCCGTGCCCGATCACTTCGTGCATGTTCGTGGTCAGCTCGCCCGCCACGCTGCTCCAGCGTTCGGCGCGCTCCGCTTCCTCCGGCGACCACGCGAACTCGCGGCGGAATTCAGCAGACGTCGACTTGTCGTACGCGAGGTTCACGTTCGACAGCGACACGGACTTGCTGCCGTACTCTTCGCGGATCGTCTGGTCGTTCGGGAGGTTGATTCCAACGGGGGTCACCGGCCCCGAGTCGCCGCTCTCGACGACCACGTCGATCGCGTTCGCGGACACGCCGCGGACACCCTGTTTCTTGTAGCGGTCGTCCCACGGCATCCGGTCCTCGAACCACTGGGCTTCGGCCGCGAGCTTGCGGATCCCTTCCGTCTTATGCGGGTTGACGTAGTAGACGAGCGCTTCCCAGGCGCCCTTCGTGCCGCGCGCGTCCATGTAGACCTCGACGAACCCGTTGATCGTGTCGACCGGCGAGTGGCGGTCCTGGACCCACGCGATATCGTAGGCAATCCGGTCCGCCGTCTGGCCGGTCTGATAGAACTTGATCAAGGCGCGGAGCGCCGTCGCCATCGTCGTGGTCGCGTACGGCACCGCCGCCTCCAGGTGCTGCACGATCTGCCGGATGTAGGCGTCGTAGCGGCCGCCGACTCGATACACTTCTTCAACGAGCTTGCCCTCTCGTTTCACCAGGCGTGAATTCAGCGGATGCGTCTCGGCGAAATTCGCGATCTCCTCCATCGTGACGCCGGCGTAGAGATTATTCGCGCTGGCCGACAGGATGTCGCGGCCGGGACCCGGCGTTTTGTTCGTAACGATGGGATCGACAGCCAGATCGAAGAAGAGCGGCTCCATGCGGCTGAGGAGCGCGTCGAGCGTCTCGCCCTTCCGCAGCGGAAACGTCGCCCCATTCTGCTCCGCCTGCCGCGCTGCCGCCGCGAAGCCGGCCGGAGTGCATTTCAGCACGAATTTCCGCGCCGTCAGATTGTTGTACGGCCCGGTATTGATCCAGAACAGCTTCGTGTAGCGCTCGATCTCCGCGAGCGTCGCCTCTGGTATTCCTTCCGGATGCGTGATGATTTCCTCGAGGACCTCCCGCATCTCGAGATTGTAGGCGTAACGCTGGTCGTAATAGATGTCGCGGCCCGCGAGCGCCGCTTCGTAGAGGTGATAAATCAGGATCTTCTGATCGATCGGCAGCTCGTCGTACCCGTCCGCATACAGCTGGACGACGGCGGCATCATCGACGCGCTCGAGCAGATACGGACGCGTGTCCACATGCGAGGCGACTGGGGTGCTCATCGGCTCGGTCCGCTCCCGGCGGACTGCCCGGACTTCAAGGAGGCGTCGTACATCGCGCCGTACTCGAGGTACTGCCCGACAGCGTCGCGTGGGTAGGACATCTTCACAGAGGTCACGTTGGCGGCCCCATCGATCGTAGCCGTCAGCTTCGTGTTGACACCGGCCCAGTACGTCGGCAGATTGAGCCGCTTGAAGCGGGCCACGACCTGGTCGCGCAGGGCGGGATCGAAGCGGACGCCATATCGATCGACGAGCGTCTTGATCGCGCCGTAATCCCCTTCCGCCTTGATGCGCATCAATTCCGCGAGCAGCTGCCCGACGCCCCCGCGCATCTTCTGATAATCCGTGACGCGCACGAACGTTTTGCCGCCGCGATCGAAGTACTCGATCGCTCCCGTCTTGTCCTTGATGTAGTTGGCGATCAACTGGCGGTCGCGCTGGTGATCTTCTTCGATGGTCTCCCCTTTCGGAATCCGGCGGAGCTGCGTCAGTGGTGCGCGCGCTGCATCGTCGTACATCGCGCGCGCGATTTCCTCCTGGTTCTGCACGAGATCCAGCGTCTTCAGCTTCGGATCCCAGATGTTCCACAGGCCCATCAGATCCGCGCGGGCTTCTTCGAGCGTCGAGAAGTACTCCTTCAGGTATTTCTGGGGCCCCTCCTGCACCCGTTCGCTGAGTTTCCCGGAGCCGTGGCCGATAACTTCGTGCATCGCCGTCAACAGGTCTTCAGCTTCGTCGCTGTAGCGTGCGTTGCGCTCGGCCTCTTCAGGCGACGCCGCGAACTCATTGATGGACGAGCCTGCGGCGCTCAGCGCGTGGCTGCTTCCGAGCAGCAGGAAATTCTTCGTGCCGTACTTCTCGTGAATCTCGTTTTCGTTCGGCAGGTTGTCGCCAATCGTGCTGACGTGGAAATCTCCCGTCTCGATGAGCACCTCGACGGCCTTCACCACCGGCGGTTGAAAGTCCTGCTTCTTGTACTTCGCGTCCCACGGCGCCTTCTGCTCGAAGTACGCGGCATTGTCGGCGAGCTTGCGCATGGCATCGCTCACCGCGCGATCCGTGACGGTCACGAAGCTCTGTGAGCTGCCCTTTGCGCCGCGCGCGTCACGATAAACCTCGATGAACCCGTTCGCGAAATCAACCGTCGGATCGTTCTGCACCCAGTCGCCGCCGAACTGCAGCCAGTCCTTCGGGTCTCCCGTTTGATAGAACTGGATGAGATCCCCGATCACCTTCGCTTGCGCGCCGTCCGCGAGGCCACGCGCCTTCTCCAGGCACTCGATCGCCCGCTTCAAATACGTCGCATACAGTCCGGGCGGCACGCGGCCGTCTGCTGTGCCGGCACGATAGACCTCTTCGTGGAGAGAACCGTCGGCGCCTTTGACCACGCGAGAGTTCAGCGGGTAATGCTCCTGAAAGTCTTTCAGATCGGCGAGCGTGGCGCCGCGATAGAACGTATTGGAGCTCGCCTGCAGAATGTCCTGGCCGGACGGAGGCGTTTTCGCGGTCGCCATCGGCTCGAACGCCGGATCGAAAATGGCGGCCTGGAGCGCCGCTACTTCGCGCTTCACCTCGTCGGCCGAGCGCAGCGGTGGCAGGTCTGCAGACGACGATGCGAATGCGCCTTTCGCGTGCGCGGCGAGCGCCGCCGCCGTCAGCTCCTCGGGTGTGAAGGATGGTACGAACTTCTGCGCCGTCGTCTCGTTGTGGTTGCCACGGTTCGCCCAGAACAGCAGGGCATAGGTTCTGAGCTTGTCGAATACGTCTTTCGATGCGCCCGCGCCACCGTGCGCGATCACTCCTTCGAGCAGCCGCTTCTCGCGAAGGCCATAAGCCGACAGCTGGTCGTAGATGATGGGATCGATAGCGATGGACGCCTGCGTCAGCCAGAAAGCCAGGGCCTGCTGCCGTGGCGCCAACTGGCTGAAGCTCGCGGACCGGAGCTGAATGAAGCCGATATCGCCGACGCGTTCGACGAGCGACGTGGCAGCAGCACGCGCCGCTGTCGGCGCCTGAGCCTGGGGCGCAGCGGCCATGATGGTAAAACACAACCCGATCGAGAGGGCAGGGCGTTTCATAACTAGAATTGTACTGTCTCGCGGTGCTCTGGCGCCTTGTGCGCCCAGCCGAGCTCTTTCTGAATACGTGCGCCGAGCGCGTCCTGCGCGGCTGGCTCGCCGTGCACGATGAACGCCTGCTGCGGTGGACGGGTGAAGCCGTGCAGCCAGCGCAGGACCTCGTTGGAGTCGGCGTGCGCCGACATGGAATCGATTCGCTCGATCCGCGCGACTACCGGCACCCATTCGCCGTGAATCTTCACGGTCTTCTCGCCGTCGACGAGGCGGCGCCCCCGCGTGCCCACACCTTGGTAGCCGGCGAACAGCACCGTGTTCTTCGCATCGGGCAGCGCGGCCTTGAGATGGTGGAGCACGCGTCCCCCTTCCGCCATTCCACTCGATGAGATCACTATCGACGGCACTCGCGATGCCGTGAGCTGCTTCGACTCCTCTACGTTCGCGATGACGTGGAACCGCTCGGTGCAGAAGGTGCACACCTCGCGCTCCTGCTGGGCGCGACGCACGCGCACGTCCGCCGGATCATGCGCCGCGGCGTCGTGCGGGGCGGTGTCGTCCTGCACCTCAGGGCGCAGCTCCGGATCGAGCTCGTGCATCCGCGCGCTGTAGCGCGATAACGCGGCGGAAGCCATCGGGCTGTCAAGAAAGACGGGCAGCACCGGGATTCGCCTTTGCGTCTCGAGCCGCTTGAGCCAGTAAATCAACTCCTCGACGCGCCCGATGGCGAACGCCGGGATAATCAACTTCCCGCCGCGTTGTGCCGTCTCGGTGACAATCTCCGCGAGCCGCGCGCCCGAGTCATCCTGCTCATGGACGCGATCGCCGTATGTCGACTCGACGAGCAGGACATCCGCTTCGTCCACCATGACAGGATCCGGGAGCACCGGACGCCCGAAGCGTCCGAGATCGCCACCGAAAAGAATCGTGCGGCCGTCGACGCGCATCCGTACGAAGGAGGATCCCAGCAAGTGACCCGCGTTGATGAATTCGATCTCGACGCCGGCGGCAACCGGCATCGGCCGCTCGTACCCGCAGGGCTGCAGTTGTGAAACCGCGCGAAACGCGTCCGTCTCGCGATACAGGGGCAGCGCGGGCTTGTGTTTCGAGAAGCCGTGGCGATTGGCGTACTCGGCGTCTTCTTCCTGCAGCCGGCCGGAGTCCGGCAGCACGATCCCGCACAGTTCCTTGGTGCCCTGCGTGCAGAACACACGGCCGCGGAACCCCTGCGCCACGACGCGCGGCAGATAGCCGCAGTGATCGAGGTGAGCGTGTGTGAGGACGATCGCGTCGAGGTTCGAGGCGCTGAACGGCAGATCCTGCCAGTTGCGCTCGCGCAGTTCCTTCAGGCCTTGAAACAGGCCCGCGTCGATCAGCACCTTCGCGCCATTTGATTCGAGCAGGTATTTCGATCCGGTGACCGTCCGCGCAGCGCCGAGGAATGTCAGCGTGATCATTGGTTGTCGGTTGTCGGTTGTCGGTTGTCGGGGATGCGGTGCGCGGTTACTGCCTACCGCCTGTGGCGACTGCATACGTCAGCATCACGCGAAGAGCCCTACCTGTCCGCCGGTGTGCCAGAAGAGCACGGTGCCGCGGTCAACCTCGTGCGAGCGTACCTGCGCGATCAGGCCCGCCATCGCTTTCGCGGTGTAAGTGTGGTCGACGAAAAAGCCCTCGGCGCGCGCCGTCAGCGACACGGCCTCGTGCGATGCGCTGCTCGACACGCCGTAGCCGTCGCCCACGAACGTGTCGTCGACCTCGATGCTCGCTGTCGACAGCGATCCGACGCCAATGCCGAGGACGCGCTCGAGATCGCGCAGGATGCGGCGGACTTCCTCCTCGATGACGGCCGACGCGGCGTCGGCGCTGATGCTGAGCACGCGGGTGCTCAGACCGTGGAGCCGGCATCCGGCGATGAGGCCGGCCTGCGTCCCGCCAGACGAGGAGGCGTGCACGATCACGTCCGGCGGATCGATCTGCGTCAGCATCTCTCCGATCGCCTGGGCGTATGCTGCGGCGCCGAGCGCGGTCGATGCGCCGAGCGGGATGATGAAAGGGGTGCGGCCCGCGGTCCGCAGCTCGGCGGCGGCAGCGTCCATGGCCGGTTCTCGCCCGTCGCGCGATTCGACGTATCGCACCTCCGCACCCAGCAGCCGATCGAGCAGTGCGTTGGCGGTTGGCGTGGCCTGCGGCGAGCCGTTCGCGACGAGCACGCACGTCATTCCAAGCCGCGCCGCGACAGCCGCCGTCGCGCGCGCGTGATTCGATTGCACGCCTCCACACGTCACGAGCGTGTCGGCGCCGCGTGCCGTCGCCTCCGCCGCAACGAGCTGCAGCTTGCGCACCTTGTTGCCGCCGAACGCGAACGGGATCGCATCGTCGCGTTTCACGAGCAGCGTCGCGCGTCCGCCGAGCGCGGCGCGCAGGCGCGGCATCTTTTCGATCGGCGTTGGCGCGCTCGACAGCGGCACGCGTGGCAACGACGCCAACCGCTCGATTGCGGCAAGATCGACAGGCACAAGCCGTTAGTATACTGAGGGATCGTGTGCGTCTCGTATCGGGTGTGCATGTGATGGGTTCGTTGCTGGAAGCGTTGCGATCGAATGAACGTGTCGTCGCGGCGGAGTTGCGGCCGCCGCGGGCGGAGCTGGCGACGGCGGCCAGCATGGACGCCTGGATCGATACGTATCACGCGGTGCGCGGGCTGACCCGCCGCGGGACGTTCGTGTTTCTCACCGACAGCGCGGTCGGCTTGCGTGAGGAGGACAACCTGCGGCATCTCGTCACGAATCTTGGCGGCGACGTGCCGCGCTCGCACGTCGTGCCGTTTCTCACGTGCAAGCACTCGACGGAATACTGCCTCGCCTATGCCGACCGGGCGCGGCAGAACGGCTTCGAATCGCTGGTCATCCTTGGCGGCGATCGGCACGTCGGCCCGGCGCGCTGCGTCGAGCACGCATGGCAACTGCGCGAGATGATTCGCTCGCGCGACTCCGACCTGTCGCTGGGCGGCTGGGCAAACCCACATGCGGACCCCGCGTCGCAGGTCGGGCATCTCCTCGACGCGCGCATGACGGCGGAGTTCTACCTCACGCAGATCGTGTCGCACCATAGTTGTGGCGCAGTTGAGCGCTTTCTCGCCGAAGGCACGCGACGCGGCCTGGCGCTGCCCGGCATGTTCGGGATCTTCTATTACCGTTCGGCGAACCGCAAAACGCTCGAGACGCTGCGCGCGTTCCTTCCTGTGCCCGTCGAGGAGCTCAGCGCGGAATTCGCGGAGGGTTCGACGCCCGACGCCATCTGTGCGCGCTCCATTCGCGAACTGACAGCCGCCGGGGCGAAGCATTTCTATATCAGCAACCTCCCGGTCGGCCACGCCGCGGCGACGCTGCAGCGGATCCTGGAGCGCGTATAGGCCACGCAGACGTTGAACTCAGAGGCCACGGGGGCCGCGGACCTCGGACCTCGAACCCCGGACCTCGACTAAGATCATCTCATGGGGCACTACCTCGACTCGGTCCCGTTCTCCGGCATCATTCGCATTCGCGACATGATGTACAGCGTCAAGGATCCATTCCGCTTGGACCAGGGAGACGTGAGCTTCGACGCGCCGGACACCGTGAAAGCGGCCATGCGCGGCGCCATCGACGACAATCGCAGCCACTATCTGCAGACGACGGGCGTGCCCAGGCTGCTGGAGCTCCTTGCGGAGAAGCTGCGGACCCGCAACGGCATTCCAATCGGCGATCCGAGCGAGGTGATGGTCACCACCGGCGGCATTCACGCGCTGTTCATCGCCTGTCAGGCGCTGCTCGAACCGGGCGACGAGGTGATCATTCCGGACCCGACCTGGCCGCCGTGCGCGGGCAACGTGCGCGCGGCGTACGGCGTCCCGGTTCCATGCCCCCTGCACGAACGTCTCGCCTGGCGCTATGATCTGGAAGAGCTCGCGTCGAAAATCACGCCGAAGACACGCGCGATTTACATCAACTCTCCACATAATCCGACCGGTGGCGTGCTCCGCCCCGAAGATGTCGCCGCGATTGCGGCCTTGGCCGAGCAGCGCGGCTTGTGGCTGTTCTCTGACGAGGCGTACGAGGACGTGATTTTCGACGAAGCCGCGCACGTCAGCCCCGCGTCACTCGCCGGCATGTACGAACGCACGATCTCGTTGTACACGTTCAGCAAGACGTACGCGATGACGGGACTTCGCCTCGGCTACCTCGCGGCGGCGGATTCGACGCTTCGCGAGCGGATGAAGAAGGTGTTGTTCTACACGGCCAGCAACGTCACGTCCGTAGTGCAGTTTGGAGGCATCGGGGCGCTGGAAGGCTCCCAGGCCAGCGTCAGTGCGTGTCGGGACGAGTTGAGAGCGCGGCGCGACTTGTTCTATGCCGGTCTCAGGGAAGTCGCGTTCGGCACGCTCGGCGGTGAGCCGCCGCGCGGCGCGTTTTACGCGTTCGTGCGCATCGACCCCGAGTGGCGCCCGCCGAATGGCGATCGTGGCGCATCGCTGTCGTGGGCGATGACGGAATACTTAATCAGCCAGGGACGAATCGGCTGCGTCCCCGGCGTCGACTTCGGCGCAAACGGCGAGGGTTACATTCGATTCTGTTTCGCGCGCGACCGCCGCGAACTCTCCGGCGCGCTCGACTCCATGCGGGCTCTCTTCAGTTCCCTTCCAGCTCGCAGTCGTTAAGGAGTTCCATCCGCAGGTCGGGATTCGTAATGGCTTCGCTGTCGCATGGGTGTGTCATGGATTGCACAGTGGTCAGCGAACGTGACGTCCGCCGTCCACGCGAATGGTCTCGCCCGTCACGAAGTCGGTTTCGATCAGGAACAACACCGCCCGCGTGATCGCGTCTTCACCACCCCACCGTCCGAGCGGCGTGGCGTCTTCCACGGCTTTCATCTCTTCGGGGCTCGTTCCGGGAGGCGCAAGGATAGGTCCGGGGGCAACAGCATTCACGAGGATCTGATCGCGTGCCAGCTCGAGCGCGAGCGCCTCGGTGAGCGCAATCGCGCCGGCTTTCGCGACGTAGTAAGGAAGGTAGCCTGGATAACGAGGACGGCCGCTCGAAGCAACCCAGTCGGAGAAGTTCACAATACGGCCGCCGCCGCCGCGCCGCATGTGCGGCACCGCCGCCCGCGCGCATAGAAACGCGGCGCGCAGATCGATATCGACCACGGCGTTCCAGGCGAGGGCATCGGTGTCCTCGAACGGGATGGCGGAGTACACCGAGGCCATGTTGACGAGCACGTCGAGCCGCCCGAAGGCATTCGCCGCGGCATCGACGATCGCACGACACTCATCGGGCTGCGACAGATTCGCCGCCGCCACATGCGCGCGGCGCCCGGCCGCGCGAATGTCCGCACCGGCGGCCTCCGCCTCATCGCGCGATCGGTTATAGGAGATCGCGACATCCATGCCGCGTCTGGCGAGTTCCCTCGCAACGGCGCCGCCGATGCGCTTTGCACCGGTGATCAGCGCGGCGCGGCCAGTGAGATCCATCTTTGTTCTCGCGAGCGGTCTACTGCAGCCCATTGCCGGTACCTTGCGGCAACCTACCCTAGCGCTACCGGTCAAGGCACCTGAAAGACCTACATTACAATACGCAGCAGGCATGATTGGATGCCGCAAGGTAAGGGCACATGCGCAACAACAGGCCGCTCGCGAGAACAATAACTCGACGCGCGTTTATCCAGGCGGGGACCACCGGCGCCGCCGCAATCGCGGCGTTCACCAACGACAGCCTCGGCCGCGTGGCAGCGGCCGCCGGACGCGTGGCCGACCGCGCGCCCGCGGACCTCGCCCGCGATGAAACCTACTGGCGAGAGATCCAGCAGGCGTTCACGCTTGATCGCACGATCATCAACTTGAACAACGGCGGGTGCTGCCCGAGCCCGCGGGTCGTCCACGAGGCGTTCAAGCGATATCTCGACATCTCGAACCAGGCGCCCGTGTACCACATGTGGCAGATCCTGGAACCCAATATTGAAACGGTGCGCCGCCGTCTTGCCGCGGCCTTCGGGTGCGATCCCGAGGAGCTCGCCATCACCCGCAACGCGAGCGAAGCGCTTCAGATCGCGCAGCTCGGGATCGACTTGAAAGCGGGCGACGAGATCGTCACGACAAATCAGGACTACGGCCGGATGCTCGACACGTGGGACCAGCGCGCGCGCCGCGACGGCGTTACCATCAAGAAGATCTCGTTTCCCGTGCCGCCGCCGTCAATGGGCGATCTCGCCGACCGGCTGCTCGGGGCGATCACGCCGCGCACGAAGCTGCTCCACTTCTGTCACATCACAAACCTCACAGGACAGATCTTTCCGGTGAGGCAGATCTGCGACGCCGCGCGCGCGAAGGGCATCAAGACGATTGTCGATGGCGCGCACGCGTTCGCGCATTTCCCGTACACGCTCGCCGATCTCGGCTGCGACTACTACGGCACCAGCCTGCACAAGTGGCTGCTCGCGCCAATCGGTACCGGCTTCTTGTACGTGCGACGGGAGAACATCGAGTCTCTGTGGCCGCTGACCGCGACGGCCGCGTCGAAGGCGAAAGATATCCGCAAGTTCGAAGAGATCGGCACCCACCCCGCGGCGAACCACAACGCCATTGCGGAGGCGCTCAGCTTTCACGAGGGGATTGGCACCGAGCGGAAGGCCGCGCGGCTGCGCTATTTGAGAAACCGGTGGGTCGACAAACTGAGGAGCAATCCGCGGATTAACATTCACACGAGCCTGGATCCGGCGCAGTCCTGCGCTATCGGGACCGTGCAGATCACGACCGTCCCGACCGCGAAAGCGGTCCCGCAACTCTGGGACAAGTGGCGCATCATTGCGACGCCGATCGTGCACGCGGAATACGAAGGCATCCGCGTGACACCGAACGTCTACACGACGCTCGAGGAGATCGACACGTTCATCGAGGCGATGGAGAGAATCGCCGAAGGCAGTTGAGTAATCCGGTAATTCAGTAATCGGGTAATTCAGTAATCTGCCCGATTACCAAATTGCCAAAATTACCCGATTCACTTGACGGGCTTTCCTTCCGCGTCGAACGTCTGCACCGTACCAAGCTTCTTCAACGCCGGCTCGATCTTCGACGCGTCACCCACGGCGACAATCTGCAGGCGATCCGCGCCCCAGTACTGTCGCGCCACGCGCTGCACATCGGCGGCGGTGATCGCCTCGATACGATCGGGATACTTGTCCCAGTAATCCGATGGCAACTTGTACAAGTAACTCTCGATGTAATTGTTCAGGATCGCGGTCGGGTTCTCCAGCGAGCGCGCGAACCCGGCGACGATGGCACGCTTGATGTTCGAGAGTTCCTGGGCAGGCACCGGGGTCTCGCGCATCTGCCGGATTTCGTCCAGCAGATCGGTCAACGCCGGATCCGTCACCTCGGTTCGCACGTCCGTGGAGGCGCTCCACGATCCGCGGAAGCGGCCGGCTGAAAATCCGCTGCCCGCGCCGTACGTATATCCCTTCTGCTCGCGCAGGTGCTCGAAGAGCCGCGCGCTCGGCCCGCCGAGCACACGGTTCGCGACGGTCAGCGCTTCGTAGTCGGGGTTCGTGCGCTCGATCGCTTGTGTCCCTACGACAAGGCTCGTCTGCACGGAGCCTGGACGCTCGACCAGCGACAGGCTCGGACCAGTGAGCGCGGTGGGATCTTCGGTGGGCGCCATCTCATTGCCCGATTTCTTCCATCCCGCGAGCGCGGCCTCGACCTTCTGCTTCGCCACGGGCAGCGTGATGTCGCCGGCGATCGCAAGCACCGCGCGATCGGGCACGAAATGCGCCTTGTGAAACTCGACCAGGCGTTCGCGCGTCAGCGCGTCGAGCGACTGGGGTGTTGCTGAATAGCGCGAGGCCGGGTGATCGCCATAGACGACGCGCTGGAAGCGCTCCTGCGCAAGGAAGCCCGGCTGCGAGCGCTGGTTCATCAGCGTCGCCCGCGTGCGGTTCTTGTAGCGATCGATTTCCGCCTGGGAGAATGATGGATGGATCAATACGTCGCCCATGATCGCAAGCACCGTGTCGACCGAATCGCTCAACCCGGAGCCAGACACGGTGGCGAATGGTGAGGCGATGGCGGCGGTGACGTTGACGGACGCCGCAAGGCGATCGAGCTGCTCGGAGATCTGTTCGGACGTCCGGCTCTCGGTCCCTTCGCGCATGAGCGTTGCGGTGAAGCCGGCGAGCCCGGGCATGTCCTTCGGATCGTAGTAGCCGCCTGCTCCCTCGATGAGGAGCTGGAAGTTCACAATGGGGGCGCGGTGATCCTCGAGTACCATCAGATGGACCCCGTTCGACAGGTCCGCCTGCTGTGGCTTCGGCAGCGTGACCTTCAGGATCTCCTTGGAAACCGGCGCCTTGCCCTTCATGATCGTGCCGGCCGCGGTTGATGGGTTCTGCGGCGGTGCGGCGGGCGCCTGGTGCGCCCGGCCGGCGGTCGGAAGCAGGACCAGCGTGAAAACAGTCGCGGCTACGTAAGCCCTCACTGCTGGCCTCCTTTCGGGGCGGCCGCCTTGGGCGTTGTGATGATCACGGAGCGATTCTCTTCCGTGAGGTACTTGCTGGCCGCTCGCTGCACGTCGGCGGCGGTGACCTTTTCGATACGATCGCTGATCGTATTGATGCGATTGGGATCGTCGTAGAAGAGCGCGTATTGTCCGAGCTGGATGGCGCGCTGCAGGGTGCTGGTCACCGCATTCGCCGCGTTCCTGCGCGCGCTGTTCCGCGCCTTCTCGATTTCCCAGTCCGCAATCGGGCCGGACTTCACCTTTTCGATCTCGTCGTATACCGCCTGTTCGACGTCCGCGGGATTCTTGCCTGGCGCGACGGTGGCGAGCGCCTGGAACAATCCCGGCCCGCGGCTCTCGTCGGGGAACGCCGCCGCGTTCGTCGCGAGCTGCTTTTCACGAACGATCACCTGATTCAGGCGCGAGCTGCGGCCGCCCGAGAGCACGTCCGACAGCACGTCGAGCGCGTCGCTGTCGGGAGAGCCTGCCGGCGGCCCAATCCAGACGATGTCGACGCGAGCCAGCCGCGCGAGCGGGTCCTCGATCGTGCTGCGGCGCTCCCGCGTGTGCCGCGGCTCGCTCAACTCCGGCCGTTTCGGCGACGGCTGCCGTGCGATGCCGCCGAAGTATTTCTCGACGAGACTCATCGTCTTCCTTGTCTCGAGGTCGCCAACGATCGAGACGATCGCGTTGTTCGGTGCATAGTACGTCTTGAAGAACGTCGCCACATCGTCCACGGTAGCAGCGTTGAGATCCTCCATCGAACCGATCACCGAGTGCTTGTAAGCGGGATTGTCGTATGCCTGGTTACTCGTGCGTTCGAACGTCTGGCCGTAGGGTTGATTGTCGACGCGCAGGCGGCGTTCTTCCTGGACGGCGTTGCGCTGGTTGTCCAGGTTCGCCTTGTTGATGTCGAGCGATTTCATGCGGTCCCCTTCGAGGAACAGCGCGAGCTCGAGCTGGTTGGCCGGCAACGTCTCGAAGTACAGGGTGCGGTCGGCATTGGTCGTGCCGTTCATCGTGCCGCCGTTGTTGAAGATCAGCGCAGGGTGCTCGCCCGGGCCGACGTTCTCCGATCCCTTGAACATCATGTGCTCGAACAAGTGCGCAAAGCCGGTGCGCCCGGTGCGCTCGTCAGCAGAGCCGACGTTGTAGGTGACGGCGACGGTGACGGTGGGTGCCGTGTGATCTTCTGAAATGATCACCCGAAGGCCGTTCTTCAGTTTGTTATCGGTGAAGCTGACCGCAGGTTTCCCGGCGGCGCCGAGACACACGACGGCCGCGAGCGCAGGCGCCAGTGCCCGGCCGATTGCACGAAACATAAAACCTCCCTGGAATGAACGAGCAAGCCATCCTACTCCAGGGGAGGACGGTTGTCAGAGGACGGTTTGACGGAACACGGCTGAGGGAGCCGCGTAGGTGCTCGGGAAATGCCCAGGGGCTGTTCGCCGACGACCCCGCCGACGTTTAAGGTGATAGAGGCCGCAGCCAGGCCGTCGACGAGAGAGTGACCTCGCCGCAAAGCAAGGTAAGCGCAAAGGGCCGCAGCAGGCCACTCGTGAGAGAACAAAAACGCCGCATCCGGTCGGGGGCGGAACGCGAAGCACCCTGCGAAAGTGCTGACGTTGAATCGATGGACCCGACGCCGGACCATTCCGGCGCCGTTTCCTGCGATCCGCCCCCGACCCGATGCGGCGTCTCTACGATGATTTATCGCTTAAGACACAGGGCTCAGGCCGGCTCAGGACTCGAGCCAGCATGAAGCCTGAGTCCCTAGGCCAATACCTTGATAACGACCCGGCGATTCTGCGCGCGGCCGTCTTTCGTCTTGTTCGGCGCGATCGGCTTTTCTTCGCCGTAGCTGATCACGTTGATCTTGTGGAGCGGCACCTGGTGATGCTCGTAGAGGTAACGCTTCACCGACTCGGCGCGCTCGAGCCCGAGCTTGTAGTTCACTTCCTTCGGGCCGACGTTATCCGTGTGCCCCTCAATCTCGATAAACGCGCCGTTCGGATTCGCCTTCAGCTGGCTGACGAGCTGATCGATCTCGCCCACCGCGGTGTCGGGAAGAGCGGACTTACCAAACTTGAAATTGCCTTTGTCCTCGCTGAGGACAACCTCGTAGACGAGCCGCTTGGACGCTGTCTCGATCACGTCCGCGCGCGCGTTCACCTTGTCGGCCGCGGTGTATGCCTCGTCAGCCCGCTGACCCGCCGCCTGCGCACGCTGATTCGCCGCCGCCGCCCGCTGGTCCACTTCGCCGATTTTGGTCTCGTTGGCCTTCGTGCGTTGCTGGGTTTCTTCGAGTGACTGCGACAGGGTTTCGACCTTGTCGTTCACTTCGCCGACGCGCTGCCGAACCATCTTCTTCGTCGCGCAGGCGGTGGTGCTGCCGAGCGCGAGCGCCGCAACCGAACATGTCACGATGAATCGCCTCATCTCCGCTCTCCTTGTGTTTCCAACCATTAACTGATGCTGCGGGTGCCGGCCCTGTAGCCGGACCGGGCGCGCACCGTGAGGTCGCGGTTCTTCACGCGTACCGACAACTGATGCCACCCATCCCGCGAAGCGGCCGACGCGCTCACGGCCATCACGTACTGGTGCCGCAGCTCGTCAACAATCTGCCGCGCGGCGATGCTCTCGTGCGCGGGCGCGCTGACCACGAACAGCTCGCCACCGGTCCAGTGGGCGAGCGTTCGCAATTTCCCTTCGGGAAGTCCCCGCTGCTCGGTCACGGCATCGGGACCACCCGGGTGGTCGAGCGGCGACACGATGGTGAGGACGTAAACGGGCACGTCGATCGAACTTGCAATCGCCGAGACTTGAGCCGGATTCATCTCGCTGCTCGTGTCCCACCCGTCGGTGAACACGATCACCGCGCGACGATGCCGATCGCCGGGTGCGGTTTCCGCGACGCTCCGAGCCGTCTGCGCGATGGCGTCATAGAGCGATGTTTGTCCGTAAGGTTGCACCCGCGACAGCGCGGTCTCGATAGCAGCGGCATCCGCTGTGAACGGCTGGAGCGCCTGCAGATTCATGTCGAAGCTGAAGACCGCGGCCTCGTCCATCGAGGCGTTGTCGAGGCGCAGCGCTCCGAGCACGTGGCGGGCGGCCTGCCGCGCTTCTTCCATCTTGGACGCCAGGCGCATGCTCCCGCTGACGTCGAACAGCAGCGCGACGCGCACTGGCGCATCCTGTGCCGCGTGAAACTCGACGATCGGCCGGGGCTCCTTGCCCTCGAGCACGAGGAAGTCGTCCTGCTTGAGGTCCCGCGCGAACCGGCCATGTTGGTCGCGCACGACGGCTGCAATCGACACCAGATCGACCGCAGACTTGAACGTGGCGCGCGGCGCCAGGTCAGGTTGTTGGGGGTCTTGGGCACGCAGCGGCGGCGGCGCGAAGGTCAGCAGCGCAAGGACTGCTGTGCTCGTCAGGCCGCGACACACTTTCATAACCTCGCCCCTATCCAATATACCTGCCAATGACATAACTGCTTTTGAGTCAATGTGTTGAGTCGCTTGATGTAGGCGAGCCTAGCGCTGCCGCGCGCACAAATCGAGTAAAACTTACACAGTGCCCTGATTATGGCCGCATCGTTTTTACATCTGGGCGCTCTGGTAAGATTTTTCGATGCGCACGACCGCTGCGATCCCTGTCGCGCGCCGCATCAGCGGCTTCAATTACGCGATCCGAAACATCGTCGCCGAGGCGCGGAAGGTCGAAGCGTCCGGTCGGACTGTTCGGTATCTCAATATCGGTGACCCGATTGCGTTTGGCTTCGCCACACCTCCGCACCTCGTGGAGGCGGTTCAGCGCGCCGTGCGTGACGGGCACAACGGGTACGTGCCCTCCGCCGGAATCCTTCCGGCGCGCGAATCCGTCGCCGGAGAGCTTACGCGCCGCGGTATGCCGATGTCGGCCGACCGTGTCATCATCACGTCCGGAACATCAG
Source organism: Acidobacteriota bacterium (assembly GCA_003222675.1). Taxonomy (GTDB): domain Bacteria; phylum Acidobacteriota; class Vicinamibacteria; order Vicinamibacterales; family 2-12-FULL-66-21; genus QHWT01. The sequence continues at coordinate 32,564 of QHWT01000062.1, forward strand.
AGGGAATCGAGCTGACGTTGACGGCGCTGGCCGAAAGTGGCGACGAAGTCCTCATTCCATCGCCGACGTACCCTCTCTACACGGCCGTTCTTGCCAAGGTCGGCGCGCGCCCGGTGTTCTATCGCACCGATCATACGAACGCCTGGCTGCCGGATCTCGACCACGTACGCAGCCTGGTCACGCGCGCAACGCGCGCCCTCGTCGTGATCGATCCCAACAATCCGACGGGCGCGACATATCCGCCGGATGTGCGCCGGGCCCTGATTGAGATCGCCGACGCGCATAACTTTCCCTTGCTCGCCGACGAGGTGTACGCCGACTTGGCGTATACGGGTCCCGTGCCGCCGATCGCGAGCCTCTGTCCCGATGCCCCGATCATCTCGTTCTCGTCGGTGTCGAAGGCTTACCTTGCGCCGGGCTGGCGCGCCGGCTGGATGGCGGTCGGCCAGAGCGAGCGGCTGGACGATGTGCTCGCGGCCATCAAGAAACTGGCAGATGGCCGGCTCTGCTCGCCGGGGCCAATGCAGTACGCCATCCCCGCCGCGCTCGATGGCGATCGATCGCACGAGGCGGGGTTCCGCGCAGCGTTGCGCGAGCGCGCGGAGCTCACGACCAGTCGTCTCAACGCTATTGACGGTATGACCACTGTCCCGCCAACGGCCGCGTTCTACGCGATGCCGAAGGTGAACCTTCCTCCTGGCATCACCGACGAGGACTACGTGCTCGCGCTCCTTCGCGCGACGGGCGTGCTCTGCGTTTACGGATCCGGTTTTGGCACGGCGCCTGAAGATGGCTTCTTCCGCGTCGTCTTCCTCGCGGATCCTTCGCAGCTGTCGGCCATCTACGACGAAATTGGTGAGTTCACGAGAGCCTTCCTTGCGCGGGGATGAAATCAGGTCGCACATCCGCTGGGCAATATCGCTGTTCTTGCTTGGGGTTGCGCTGCTCTGGTGCGCGTTCCTCGCGCGGCACGCGCTGCTGCTCGTCTATGTCAGCGGTCTCCTCGCCATAGGCTTCAGTCCGATCGTCCGGCTGATCGAACGGCAGACCGTGCTGCCGATCGGATCGAAGCGCTTTCCGAGATGGCTGGCGATCCTGATTCTGTATCTCGTGATTATCGGAGCGGTGTTCCTGGTCGGCTCTCTGATCTTTCCGCCGCTGGTGCGCCAGGGGCAATCGCTCTGGAGCCAGCTCCCCGACATGTTCGAGAAAGGGCAGCAGTTCCTGATCGACAAGGGGATCCTCAAAGAGCACTTGACGCTGCGTGAAGCGGTCGAGCGCGCTCCCGGCCGTAGCGGCGATGCCGTGGGCGCGGTTGCCGGCGCACTCGCGAACGTGGCCGGCGGCATCTTCGGCATCGTCACGATCCTGATCCTGACGTTCTACATCCTCGTCGAAGCCGAGAGGCTCCGCTCGCTGATGCTGCGGCTGTTTCCCCGGGCGCGGCGCGCGCAGGTCGCGGAAGCCAGCCGCGAGGTGACGGTCAAGGTAAGCGCGTGGCTGGGCGGGCAGCTCCTGCTCGGCACGATCATCGGCGCGACGTCCGCTATCGGTCTGTGGGCCCTTGGTATTCCCTTCTTTTACGTGCTCGCGCTGATTTCAGGAGTTGGTGAACTGATCCCGGTCGTCGGACCGGTATTGTCCGCGATTCCTGCGATCGCGGTCGCGGCGACGATCTCGCTCGAGAAGGTGCTCTTCGTGATGATCTTCTTCATCGTGCAGCAGCAGTTCGAGAATCACGTGCTCGTGCCGAAAGTGATGTCGCGGCAGGTAGGCGTGAGTGCCGTGACGGTGATCGTTGCGCTCCTCATCGGAGGGGAGCTGCTCGGGATCCTCGGCGCAATTCTCGCTGTCCCGACTGCGGCGATCCTGCAGGTGATCGGCGAAAGCATCTTGGAAGAGAACGACTAGGATCTCGGGTTGTCAGAGGTGAGGGTCGCGCCGTCGAACCGTTCGGCCGTTAAGAGCCCATAGAACCTCTGAGAACGTCGCGGCTCAAGATACCCAGACGTACAGAATTCCGATCCAGGGAAGCACCGCCGCCGCGACGTAGAACGCGGTCAGCAGTGCGACAACGCGATGGACCGAGGTCAGGTGCAGCGCGATGCCGAATGCACCGGCGGTTGTCTTGGCGGCGGTCAGCGCGACTCCTTGACCGACGGTCGCCATCAGCCAGCCGAGCAGCGGGTTGCCCTCCATTCGAACGCCGTACGTGCTGACGCCAACATAGGTGAGCACGCCGTCGACCGCCTGCGCGAGGAGGAAGGCGACGAGGACGACATCGCCGAAGAGCGACCGCCGGATCGCACCGGCGTTTCTAACATTCACCCCGCCCATACCGCTGCGCACGACCGCGGTGGCCTTTCGCGCCGGTGTGCGCCCTCCGGACGGCCCGACTTCAATGCGAATGCCAACGAGCCGTTGGTCAACCGGCCGGCGGCAACCGGACTATACTCGCCTCTCATGCATGCCGATCCGCTCGCTTACCTGGGTAGCGAGCTTCAAACATTGAAGGATCAGAAGCTCTACCGGCGCCTGCGGATCCTTGACGACGAACAGCGAGCCCGTACCACGGTCGATCACAAGTCTGTAGTCAACCTCTCGTCGAACAATTATCTCGGTTTGACCACACATCCACGGCTCCGCGAGCAGGCGCTGAAAGCAATCGACGAATACGGCGTGGGCACCGGATCCGTACGGACCATTGCCGGCACCATGGACATTCACATGGAGCTCGAACAGAAGCTCGCGGATTTCAAGAAAGTCGAAAAGGTCGTCGTCTTCCCGAGCGGATTCGCCGCCAACGCGGGGACCGTCTCTGCCATCCTGACGAAGGACGATGTCGTCATCTCAGACGAGTTGAACCACGCCAGCATCATCGACGGCTGCCGTCTCAGCCGGGCGACCATCAAAGTCTTCCCGCACAAGGATGTCGATGCCGCCCGCAAGATCGTCAAGGGCCTGCCTGCCACGCAGCGCAAACTGCTGATCACTGACGGCGTGTTCAGCATGGACGGCGACCTCGGACCGTTGCCTGCCCTGTGCGGGCTCGCGGAAGAGACCGGCTGCATCATGATGGTGGACGATGCGCATGCGAGCGGGGTGTTCGGCAGGAATGGACGGGGCACGATCGACCACTTCGACATGCATGGACGCGTTGACATCCAGGTCGGCACCCTGTCAAAGGCCGTCGGCGCGCTCGGCGGTTACGTTGCGGGCAACACCAACCTTATCGAGTTCCTGTATCACCGGGCCCGGCCGTTCCTTTTCTCCACGTCGCATCCGCCGGCGGTCGTGCTCGCCTGCATGGCTGCGATCGATGTCCTGCTGGAAGAACCTCAGATCATTGAACAGCTGTGGCAGAACACTCGTTTCTTCAAAGAGGGGCTCCAGCGCCTCGGGTTCAACACTGGCCTGAGCGAAAGCCCGATCACGCCGGTGATCGCGGGCGACGGCGCAAAGGCGATGCTGCTGTCAGACAAGCTGTTCGAGCGCGGCGTGTTCGCGCAGGGGATCGCATTTCCGACCGTCGCACGCGACAAGGCGCGCGTTCGCACGATCGTGACGGCGACGCATTCGCGCGAGGATCTGCAGTACGCGCTCGACGCGTTTGCCGCGGTCGGCCGCGAGATTGGGTTGATCTGACCTGACATGGCGAACGGCCGTCGATCGGCGTCAGGCCCGAACTGGTTCGATGCGTGGACGCGCGACGTCGCGCGCGACGTCACCGCCGAAGATCTGCAGCGGCTCTTCACGCGGGATACGCGCGAGGCTTACCGGTTCTTTTCGCGCGGCCTCGACGAGGATCGGCTTGCACAGGAACCGTGGTACCGGCGCTGGCTGCTCCGGGTCCGCCAGGTCTTCATCGCGTTCACGTTGAAGCTCTCGCCCGCGCGACGCGCGCTGTATCTCATTTCGCTCGCCGTTGCGTTGATTGGCGTACTGAAGCTGTATCAGGGTTTCGGGCGCGTCCTGATTCCGTTCGGCACGCCGTTCTTCCGCGTGAACGTGATTGCGCCGCAATGGGCGGACGGCACGTTCGCATTGCTCGTCAGCATCGTCCTCGTGAACCTGCTCGTGCTGCTCGAAGTTGCCGATCGGTTGTCGCTGAAAGGGGAGCTCGAAGTTGCGCGCGAGATCCAGCTCGCGATGCTGCCGACGGGAACTTACCGGGCCGGCGACGCGGACATCTGCGGACTGACGCGGCCGGCCAACACGGTCGGCGGAGATTTCTACGACGTGCTGCCGCAGCGCGACGGGCGGGTCATCGTAACGATCGGTGATGTCGCCGGGAAGGGGAGTCCGGCAGCGCTGCTCATGGCGTTGCTCCTTGCCGTGCTGCGCACGCTCGTCGATGAAGAGCTCGAGGCGTGCGCGCTCGTCGCGCGGCTGAACCGCCAGATCTGCCGCCACAGTCCTGCGTCGCGGTTCATCACGTTGTTTTACGCGATGTATGCGCCGGGCACCGGCACACTGACCTACGTCAACGCCGGCCAGAACCCTCCGCTGTTGCGGCGCGCCGATGGTTCGATCGAGCGGCTCGAAGGTACCGGGATTGCGCTCGGCATGTTCGAAGGATCAGCGTATGAAGCGCGCGAGACGAGCGTCCGCCCCGGAGATCTCCTGATCCTCTATAGTGATGGGGTCACCGAGGCCGAAAACCCCGCCGGGCAGCCGTTCGAGGAGGCCGGCCTCGGGCGGGTGGTGACCGCATATGGCGACGAGTCGCCGGCGGATCTGGCGCACGCGATTCTGCGCGCGGTCGAGGGGCATGCCAAGGATTCGCGATTCACGGACGATTTGACGGTCCTGCTCCTCAAAAGATCGTAATTCGTCCCGTGGAAGGCGGGGACCGCCCTTGACGAGGCTGCTGAAACACGCTGCCTCAATGCCAACCAACGTTCAAGGCCTGATGCCAGCAATTCCGTCGGTTTTCGGCATTCGGCATTTAACGCTCGTCGTTGACATTGTCTTTTTGCCAACTCGCCAGGGTAAGCGGGACTCGACAGGCGGTGTCTAATAGGCGGTGTCCCCATGCGCATCCTCGCGCTGTTTTCCTGCCTGTGCCTGTGGGCCGGTTCCGCCGCCGCCCAGACGCCACGCGCCGCCGACGGGATCGACCGCCTCGTGCTGGCAATCGAGGACGCAGCAAGAAGCGGGCAGGAAGTTGCGGTCCGCGGGCTCGCGCGATACGACGTCGACAACGGCGCGTTGAGCGACCTCGTCGCGATGCTGACGTCGCCGCCGGCCTCGACGGTCACGGTCAAGGAGCGCGATCGCGCATTGCTCACCAACGGCCGGCAGCGCCTCCTGCTCGAGATCCTCACCGACGGGAATCGCGAGGGAAGAGTATCGACCTGGCGACTCGACGCTTCTGTGCCCGTTGCGCCCGCTGATACGGGACCAAACGCGCCCTGGCAAATCGCCGACGTCGAGCGGCTGTCGGTGATCGGCGGCCTTTACCGCCTGAGGCTCGACGCGGCCGCAGAGTACGACGTCAGGAACCTCGTGATCGAAGCCCCGGATCTCACGCTGTCGGTGCCGGCCGGCCGCGCGTTTCTCGCACGGACCAACGACGGCCCGACCGCGCTGGTGCTGCTCGGCCGCGGCCGCATGCAGTTCGCTCCGAAGCCGGAATCGGAGCGCGTGCAGGTCCGGATCTTCTGCGGCGCGGAGGCGCTCGCGACCGAGTTCGATGCCCTGTTCGTACGCGTGAGTCCGTACGATTTTTCGCGACGCGTCGCACAGAGTGCGCTGGTCCAGCGCGCGCCGGATGGCGGCGATCTCAAGCGGGCAACGCAGATCTTCGACACCTACCTGCCGCGCAGCTTCGAGGTCGACCTGAGCGATCTGAGCACCGAACGCTACTCGTTGACGCCATCGACGAGCGACTTCGTTGCCGAGATCGTCACGCGGAAGTACGGCGCGCTCACCTACGCGCGCGCCGGCTCGGAGCCCGAGGACATTTCATTCTTCGATCGGCAGCGTCACCGCAACGTCGCGATCTATGCGTCGGAGAGCAAGCTGGCACAGCGCGGCCGCTTTTTCAGCGAAGACGACGGAGCCGAGTACGATGTGACCGGCGTTGAAGTCGAGGCGGCCTTCGCGCCCGATCGCCTGTGGATGGACGGCGCCGCGCGTCTCAAGCTGCGCACGCGTGATTCGTCGATCACCACGCTGACGATCAAGCTCGCCGAACCGCTGGTCGTCCGCAGCGTGTCGTCTCCCCAATTCGGCCGCCTGCTCAACATCCGCGTCGTCCGCCAGTCCAGCGTGCTCATTTCGCTGCCGGCGATCCTTCCGCCGCAAACGGACCTCGAGTTGACGGTCCGCTACGGCGGACGTCTCGAGCCGCAGGCGATCGATCGGGAGGCGATTGCGTCGGACCAGGAACGTCCCTCGCAGAGCGAAGTTAACGTCATTCCGCCGGAGCCGAGCTTTGTGTATAGCAACAACAGCTTCTGGTATCCGCAGGGCACCGTCACCGACTACGCGGATGCGAAGCTGGCGATTTCAGTCCCTCTGGAGTTTGACGTGGTGGCGAGCGGCGCGCCGCAGGGGCCGCCCGAACCCGTGCCTCCGTCGCTGGTGCTGCGCCGCGGCGGCAAGCGATATGTCTTTGCGACGAGGCACCCCGTCCGCTACCTCGCGTGTGTGATCAGCCGGTTCAACCGCATGGACGCTGCTCAACTGAGCCTACCCTCGGCAACCGCACACGTGAGCGGGAAAGGGTCACCGGCACGCGAGAATGTCGCGGGCGATGGCGGCGGAGCGGAACCGGCATCGATGCTCACGCTTTCCGTGCAGGCCAACCCGCGACAGTTCAACCGGGCGCGCAACTTCGCGGAGCGTGCCGCCGACGTCCTTCGTTTCTACACGTCGATTGTCGGCGAGGCGCCGTACGACAGCTTCACGCTGGCACTGACGGAGAGCGAGCTTCCAGGCGGCCACAGCCCGGCGTACTTTGCCATCCTGAACCAGCCGCTACCGACCTCGCCGTACGTGTGGCGGAACGATCCCGTGTCGTTCGACAACTATCCAAGCTTCTTCCTCGCGCACGAAATCGCACATCAGTGGTGGGGACAATCGGTCGGCTGGAAGAACTATCACGAGCAATGGATCAGCGAAGGCTTCGCGCAGTACTTCGCTGCGCTCTACGCGGAGCGCGAGCGAGGCGCGGAGCAGTTCACGAGCGTGATCCGGCAGATGCGGCGGTGGGGCATCGAGATGTCGCCGCAAGGACCGATCTACCTCGGATATCGCTTAGGGCACATCAAAGGCGAGGGGCGCGTGTTCCGCGCGATCGTGTACAACAAGGGCGCGATGGTGCTGCACATGCTGCGGCGACTCGTCGGCGACGAAGCTTTCTTCAAGGGACTGCGCGAGTTCTACGCGACGTGGCGGTACAAGAAGGCGGGGACCGGGGACTTCCGCGTCGCGATGGAGCACGCGAGCGGACGGCCGCTCGAACGTTTCTTCGAACGATGGATCTTTGGCAGCGCCATTCCAGCCGTCGCGTTCACGTCGCACGTCGAAAAGGGAGGCGAACAGCTCGCAGTCCGCTTCGAACAGCGCCAGGCCGACCTCTTCGACATTCCCGTGACCGTCACGCTGTCGTATGCGGACGGCAGCACCGAGGACATCGTCGTGGTGCTCGATGACAGAGTGACGGAGCGCACGATTCCTCTGAAGCGCGCCCTCCGCACGGTCGACGTCAATCGCGACTCGGCGGCACTGGTGGAAATAGAAAAGTAGCTTTCAGCTTCCAGCCTCCAGCTTCCAGCTTGCAGCTGGCGGCTGGCGGCTGGCGGCTGCCTTTATGGCAGGTAAATCGCGCCGATGCGCGGCTCGCCGTTCCGCTCGAACGGCTCGAAGACGAGGATGAAGCGGAAGCCCGCGTACTCGTAGTAGCGCGTGATTCGTTCGCCCAGCCGGCCACGGTCCACTTCCTGGCGGCCGCTTTCCGCCGAGCGACCGAGGCTGGCGGCAACCGATGCCGCCGTATCCCCGACGCGAATCTCCTTTCCATCGCGGAATGGCAGCACGGGCACCGACACCGCGCGTGGCGGCACCGCAGCGGGCGCGCTATCGGTCTGCGTGCGCGCGGCCGGAGCGGTCAGGTGCAGCCGCGAGGAGCGGAATTCCTGGAGGATCAGGGAGCCGACGGCGACCGTCGCCGCAAGAAACGCTGCGGCGATCGCCCACTCCACGACAGGCCCGAGGCGGGCTCGAAGCGCGTCCATACAAGGCCCCTTGCCGGAACGAGTGGCCGGACGGAGAGAGACCCCAATCTAGGGCCGCGTGCGTCCGGAGTCAAGCCTCCTTCCTGATATAAGATCGCGGGTTATGGAAACCGTCACCCTCACGATCGATGGCCGGCAGGTCACGGTGGAGAAAGGCAAGACTGTGCTGCAGGGCGCGATCGAGCACGGCATCAAGGTCCCGTACTACTGCTACCACCCGGGGCTCGAGATCGATGGGTCCTGCCGTGTCTGTCTGGTCAAGATCGAAAAGATGCCGAAACTGCAGACGTCGTGTTCGACGCTTGTGGCCGAGGGGATGGTCGTCTCGACCGAGGCGCCAGATGTCGTCGAAGCGCGCGCCAGCGTGCTCGAATTCCTGCTGATCAATCATCCGCTCGACTGCCCCGTCTGCGACAAGGGGGGCGAGTGTCCGCTCCAGGACTTTGCGTATTCGTTCGGGCCCAACGAGAGCCGGATGGAATTTCCGCGCCGCGTCTTCGACGGGGAAGGCGTGAAGGCGGACGTCGACTTCGGGCCGACGCTGATGCTGAATCGCAACCGTTGCATTCTCTGCACGCGCTGCGTGCGGTTCATGAAAGAGGTCGACGGCGATGCACAGATCAACATCGTGGATCGCGGCTATGGCAGTGAGATCGCGACGTTCCAGGACGAGGGGGTACACTCGCTGATCTCCGGCAACCTCATGGACGTCTGTCCGGTCGGCGCCATCACGACGAAGGACTACCGGTTCAAGTCGCGGCCGTGGGACAACCCCGAGGCGATCGACACGATCTGCACGTTCTGCGAGCGCGGCTGCAATACGACGGCGTGGCTGCGTGCCAAGCCCGAGTGGGCCAAGGGCGCGCTCCTCGTTCGGACTACGCCTCGCCTCAATCCGGACGTCAACGGGTACTGGATGTGTGACATCGGCCGGTTCGACTATCACTGGATAGAGGGAGACGATCGGCTGCACAGGCCGCTCGTGAAAATGGAAGCCGGGCTGCAGCAGCCCGCCGACTGGCGCGAAGCGACGGCGAAGGCCGCGGACCGGATCACAGCCGCCGGCACCGGATCGCTCCGCTTCCTCATTTCAGCGCACGCGTCACTCGAGGAGCTGTTCCTCATCGGACGGCTCGGCTCCGCGCTGGGCACGCCCGAAGACGGCGTGGCGATCAGCTGGCGCGCGCGCGAAAAACCCCAGCCGGCAGACACGAAGTTCAAGGTGCCGCCGATCGACGCACCGAACGTCAATGGCGCCCGCGACATGGGCTTCCCGGTCAAAGCATCGTCGGACGGGCGTCCAGATATCTCGGCGTTCCGTCAGCAGGTCGAGCAGGGGCGCGTCAAGGCGTTGTTCGTGTTCGATCCCGGCCCGCCGGGATCGATTGGCGATGTGTCGTGGGTCAGCCAGGCGCGGGCGTCCGGCAAGCTGGCGCTGCTGATTGTCCAGGGAGCGCTGATTACGGATCTCGCGCGCGCCGCCGACATCGTGCTGCCGGGCGCATCCTCATTCGAGAAGGATGCGACTTACGTGAATTATCAGGGCCGGGTGCAGGCCGCGTCGCGGGCGCTTCCGGCGCCGGGGGACGCGCAGGAAGACTGGCAGATCTTCGTGAACCTCGGCCTGGCGCTTGGGATCACGCTCGGCTACACGGACAGCGCGCACGTGCGCGCGGACGTAGCCGCCGCGATGTCATCAAACGCGGCGTACGCCGGGCTGGCAGATCTGGCGTTTGCGCGGCCGGTGACGGCGCAGCACTGGCTGCAGGCGTCGAATCCGTCCGAGCGATGGAAGTGGGACGTGATGTTCCAGGATCTGCCGCCGGTGAAGTTCGCGGGACGCCCGGACCCATCGTCGATCCCGACTGTGATTCCGCTGACCGAGCGCGACTGATTGCCATGAATCAGAACGTAACGCTGCTGGCTGCCCTGGCCGCTGGCTTCCTGTCGTTCGTCTCCCCATGCGTGCTTCCGCTGATCCCCGGGTACGTGTCGTTCGTGTCGGGTGTGTCGCTCGAGGAGATGCGCGGCGAGTCGGCAGCGAAGGCGTCGCGCACCCAGGTCTTCATCACGTCGCTCGCGTTCGTGTTCGGATTCTCAATCGTGTTCGTCGCGCTTGGCGCGACCGCGACGGCCATCGGCAAGTTCCTCCTCACCCAGCTTCCGCTTCTCAGCAAGATCGCCGGCGCCGTCCTGATCGTCTTCGGCCTGCACACGATGGGCGTCTTCCGGCTGGCCTTCCTGGAGACCGAGAAGCGGATGCAATCGCAGCGAAAGCCGGCCGGTCCGTTCGGCGCGATCGTCGTGGGCATCGCGTTCGCCTTCGGATGGACGCCCTGCATAGGTCCGATCCTCAGCGCCATCCTGACGATTGCGGCATCCAAGAACAGCATCTCCGAAGGGGTGATGCTGCTCGCTGTTTACTCGCTCGGCCTCGGGATTCCGTTTCTGCTGACGTCGCTCGCGGGCGTGCTCCTGGTCGCGATCGGCCTGCTGATCTTCACGGGCCAGCTCACGATTATCACGCGCTACCTGCAGCCGTATCTGCCTACCTACTGATGTTGTCGGGGTGCGGGCCGCGGGCCGCGCTGCGCATTCTGGACATTCGTATCTTGTATTCCGGATCCCGGATGCCGCATCCCGCACCCCGGATCCCGACAAGTCAGCCCGTCGTATTGATCACATCCACCACGTCATTGCGGTTTTTCGCCGCCGCACGTGACAGCGGCGTCTTGTCTTCGCCGTCGACGGCGAGTGGATCGGCGCCGCGTGCGAGCAGGGCTCTGACGACATCGACGAGGCCGTTCTCGGCCGCGATGTGGAGCGGCGTGTGGCCGCCCGCGTCGGGGATCGTGACGTCCGCGCCCCGCTCGATGAGGAGCAGCGCGATCTCCGCGTGACCTCCGGCTGCCGCGGCGTGCAGCGGGGTGTTCTTCAGGCTATTCGTGGAGAGCGCGGACACGCGGGCGCCCGCGTTGAGTGTCATCTCCGCGGCCTCGAGATGTCCGAAAAAGCTCGCGAGATGCAACGGCGTCCACCCATCGTACGAGACGCTGTTGACCGCCGCCGGATCGTGCAGCGCCCGATTGAGATCATCCCGGCGTCCGAGTGCAGCCGCGGCGAACACGTCGATCTGTGCACCAGCGTCGAGCACGGTCTCGATGACACCGTGGTGGCCTCGATACAACGCGGCCATGATTGCCGACTCGCCGCTATCGGTGCGCGCGCTCGCGAGTGACGCGTCCTTTCGCAGCAGCTCGCGGACCTTCGCCTCGTCGCCTGCCTTTGCGGCGTCCATCAGTGCTGCCAAGTCGCTCATATTCGCCTCGTCAAGATCAATTCTTGTGGCTTCCACCTCAATTGTCGTGGCTTCTCTTGTGGCTTCCACCTTCAGGTGGAAGCTCCTGCTCCGGCTTCTTCCGCCTGAAGGCGGAAGCCACGGGGATCAACAGGAGACCGGCACGCGCATTCGTAAGCGTTTCGGGTGGATGCAGACACGCACGTGTCGATCCGCCTGACCGGTTTCCCCATCCAGGTGATACCTGATCGGCGCGTCGGAGTGCACCTCGGCGCGCTCGATCGACCGGAGCGTGATCTTCGCCGCCAGGTGCGTCGTTCCCCGCACGAGGTGACGTCCGCCCCAGAGGCGCGCCAGCGGACTGCGATCCTCAACGACGACCGCCTCGAGCTTGCCATCATCCATCCGCGCGTGTGGCGCGAGGCGGATGCCGTTGCCATATTCGCGGCCGTTCGCGAACGCAATCAGCAGCGCCGATGAGTGCACCTCCTCGCCGTCGAGCACGATCCGATAGCGTGCGGCGCGGTAGCGGAAGGCTTCGCGGAGGCCGATAATCACGTACGGTCCCATGCCCCGCCGGCCCATGGCCCGCGTGTTGAACTGCTCGGCGATGACGGCATCCACGCCGATGCCCGCAATATTGAAAAAGGATCGCCCGTCGAGCTCCCCAACGTCGATGAGCATGTCGCGGCCCCGCAGGATCACGTCAATCGCCGCGTGCGGTTCAGCGGGAAGGCCGAGCTCGCGCGCAAAACCGTTGCCCGAGCCCGCGGGGATCACGCCCATCGCCCTTCCCGAGCCGTCGATCACGCTCGCGACCTCGTTGATCGTGCCGTCGCCGCCCCACGCGATCACGATCGATGCGCCGCTCGCGATTGCGGTGCGCGCGAGATCGGTTGCGTGGTGTCGCCGCTCGGTCAGATGAACGATCGCGTCGACACCTTCCGCGGCGAAGCGCTCTGTCAGCAGCGCAACGCGCTCGGCGGCGACGTCGGGATCCGCGCCGGCACCCGACAGAGGATTCACGATCGCGAAGACATTCATGGCGTCAACCGCTGATTCGAGATGCTATAGTAGCCGTGCGACGTGACCGTCGAGAGGCAATAAATGGGAGCGAACGAGCGAGCGCGCGCGAGCCACGCGAGCGGAGCGGGGCCCGTCAGGGCCCCCGCGAGCATGCGTGAAGGGAGGTCCGGCGGGGCGAAGCCCCCCGGACACGCATGACGAGACCCGCGGTACGCCTGGCGCTGCTGATGATATTCCTGGCAGCGATGGGCGCGACGGCGTACCTGTTCTGGATGGCCGAACGGCAGTCACAACTCACCGAAACAACATTACGCGCGTTCGACGCTTCCGCCAGAGCGGCGGAGAGCATCGTGTTCGATCTCCGCACGGCGCAACAGGCATACGTGGCGGCCGGCCAAGGCGTGGATTTCTGGATCTCGCGGACGACGGCGCTTACGGGCGACCTCAAGTCTCGCGTGGCATGGCTGAAGTCGGATGCGGGCCCTGCCTCGGCCTCGGCGTTCGATGATGCGCTGTCGGCCTTAGATGATTTCGAGCACATGGATCTGCGGGCACGAGACTATGCGCGCAATCGGCAGTCGTTGCAGGCGTCGGATCTGATCTTCACGGCTGGCCTCGACCTGACGCGCAAGATGTCCGACGCGATCGAGCGCGCCCGTACGGCTGAGGTCAGCGGACGCGATAGCGTGCGCGCCGCGCTCCAGCGGCGCGAGGCTTTCTCGCTCGGCGCCGCGGCCGCCGCCGCGACCCTGATCGTCCTTCTCCTGATGCCGAGCAGACGCCCCGCGCGGCCAATCGAGGCCGCGGCGCAGGTGCCCACGGCGTCTTCGACGTCACTCCCGGCTGACGACACGTCGCTCGCGCTCGACTCGTTCGACGCGCTCGACGCGGACGAGAGCTGGACGCCGGCAGCTCCGATGCCGGCAGCTCCGACATCGGGAGTGACGCCCGCGCCGGCGCCGGCCGTGGATCTCCAGGCTGTCGCGATCGTCTGCAACGATCTCGCACGCGTCATCGATACGCGCGCGCTGCCGGAACTGCTCGAGCGCACTGCGGGCGTGCTCGATGCATCCGGCATCATCCTCTGGATTGCGGATCCCGACGGACGCGAGCTTGCCCCGATCGTGACGCACGGCTACGCGTCCAATCTCGTGACGCGGCTGGGCACCATCGCGCGCGACGCGCAGAATGCGACGGCGGCCGCCTACCGCACGTCGCTGCTGCAGACCGTCAAGGCGGACGCGGTGTCGAACGGCGCGATTGCCGCGCCGCTCGTCACACCGGCAGGATGCGTGGGCGTGATGGCCGCAGAAGTACGGCACGATGCTGAGCGGCAAGACACGGTCCTCGCCGCCGCCAGCATCGTGGCCGCGCAGCTCGCCGCGCTCGTTGGCCCACCCTCGAGCCGCGCGAAGGCAGAAGCCGTAAGCTAGGCGCGCGTGCGCGTACGCTCCAAGTGCGCTTCCATCTTGCCTTTGAGCGTCTGCGTCTTCCTGTCGCGGACAATCTCCAACGAGAAGTCATCGCCTTCATCGAGCCGGCCGATGGCGCGCGTCACGTCGGATGGATCGTTTACGCGGGATCCGTTCACCGCCGTGATGATGTCACCTGCTTTCAGCCCGGCTTTCGCGGCGGCAGAGCCGTCGGCGACCGATCTCACGAGCACGCCCTCCTTCACGCCAAAGTACTCTTCCAGCTGTGGTGTCAGGCTTTCGACGGACAAGCCGAGGCGTCCGCCGCGACCGAACACGCCGAAGTCGAAGTCCGGAATCGACGGCATCGCGAATGCCGGGGGACGCGGGGCCCGGGGGGCACGCGGCGGAGCCGGTGTCGCGGGGCTCGGCGGGGCAGGCGGCATGTGGTAAGCCCACGACCGCGCGCCATCGTCCCACCGCTCGAGCCCGAAGTCGTCTCCTGACAGCAACCCTGAAGAGCGCTCCGGTGCGATCGACACCGTGACTCGCTGGCCGCTTCGTGACAGCACCGCCTGGACTTTCCGGCCGACCGGTGTTTCCTGCACCAGCCGGGTGAACTGCCTGACGCTGCGCACGCGTTCACCGTCGAACTCGACGATCGCGTCGCCTGACTTGAGTCCCGCCTTCTCGGCCGCGCTATCGGCCTGCACCTCGTCGATGATCACGCCGCCAGACGGCAGTTTCGAGTCGTCGCCCGCGATCTCTCTGACTGTGACGCCGATCTGTGCGCCTCCACCGATGAACTCGAACGCCTTCACAAGCGGCGCACGCTCGCGGCTCTGGCCGTGCACGATAGTGCCGACCGGTCCCGTAACCGCGATGACGGACGCGCCCATGAGCGCCGCTGATTTCCACATTCGCATCTGGTTTCCCTCCGTCTTCACTCAAAGGTCAGACGCAGGCGTGTTTCAAAAGGTTGTGCTCGCGTCCTTCCCACAGGTCAGATGCGTCCACCGCAAGTGACGTGCACCGCACGAGTACCGCTCGATTTCGAGGATTTCGCACGGTACAGCTTTTGATGCCTCGGCTGTCGGCCGCGCGAAGTCAACGGGATGCGTTAACTCAGGCAGGCGCTGGCATCGCCGCATCCCGTCGTTAGTCAGGCGATTTCGCGCGGTCATTTCTCGCGAGCGGAATGGAGCGAGCCCGCCTTCGCAACCGACGGGCTGCTTCCGGCGTAGCAGGCGGGTCGCGAGCGGAACGGAGCGAGCGCGAAGCGCGAGCGAGTCAAGCGAGCGGCGGAGCGAAGTCGGCGCGCAGCGCCGACCGCGAGCGCCAAAAAGTGAAGCGAGCCCAAGCGAGCGGCGGAGCGAAGTCAGCGCGCAGCGCCGACCGCGAGCGCCAAAAAATGAAGCGAGCCCAAGCGAGCGGCGGAGCGAAGTCAGCGCGCAGCGCCGACCGCGAGCGCCAAAAAGTGAAGCGAGCCCAAGCGAGCGGCGGAGCGAAGTCGGCGCGCAGCGCCGACCGCGAGCGCCAAAAAGTGAAGCGAGCTTAAGCGAGGGGCCGGAGGGAACCGCAAAGGGTCCTCAGCGCGATAGCGTTGGGGTCTGAAGCCGCGGTCCCGAGCGCCAAAAACAGCTGCGGGTTTTGCATAGTCCGCGAGGGGAGGTCTTGATGATCAAGAGGTTTGCGCCACTGGCGTTCGCCCTCGCGTTGTTGGCCGGGTGCGCGTTGTCAACACATCCGAAGATTGCGGATCTGAAGTACAACCCCGGCCGTTATCAGAACCGATCCGTCACCGTCGATGGCGTCGTCACCAGTTCGTGGGGCGTGCCGCTGATGCCGCTGAAGCTGTACAAAGTGGACGATGGGACGGGGGAGGTCACCGTCGTGGCGAACAACGGCCGCGTCCCGTCGAAAGGCGCGCATGTGCGCGTCAAGGGGCGCGTCAACCAGTTCGCGACGTTCGGCGGACAGGCCGTGGGCCTGCATCTTCAGCAGGAAAAGATCTCGTTCAAGGGACGGTATTGATTTGGCGATTTGGTGATTCTGAGAATTGGTGATTGGCCTTGCACGCGCTTCCGCGCGTGCTTTGAACGCGCAACGGTAGTCGCGCGATTCCAACTCACCAACTGACTAAATCTCCAATTCACCAAATCTCCAATTCACCAAATCAAGTCATCTTGACCGCCACCGCGGTCATGTCGTCGTTCGGCGGAGCGCCCGCGCGGAAGGTCTCGACCGACGCGAAGATGTTCGCAACCACCTCCCGCGGGGCCAGGTCGCGCGAGCGCTCCACGACCTCCAGCACTCGCGCCGCCGTGAACTCCTGCCCGGCGGGATCCATCGCCTCGGACACGCCGTCACTGCAGAACACGAAGAGATCCCCCGCATGCAGCGCGTAGGCGAGCTCGTCGTAGGTGCTGCCCTGGAACGATCCCAATGGGACGCCGGGGAGCTCGATCTGCGATACGCCTTCGGCCGACGCGCGAACCGGGTACGGCAAGCCCGAGTTGGCGAGCGTCACGACGCGCCGCTTGAGATCGAAGATCGCGTAGCACATCGTGCAGTAGTACTCTTCGAGCTGACGCTGATGAAGAATCGTGTTGACCGAGGACAGCACGCTGGCGGGCGTCGAGCGATCCGGCAGGTAGCGGCGACGAAAGGTTCGGCCTCTTACCAGCTCCGCGGCGAAGACGCTGTACAGCGCGGCCGGCACGCCCTTTCCTGATACGTCTCCCACCGCCACGACGAGGGTGTTGGATTCCGGCGAGAGAAAATCGTGGAAGTCTCCTCCGAGCTCGCGTGCGGGGGCGAAGCTCGCCGCCACGTCGACCCCTTTCAACCGCTTCGGCAAGCCGACGGGAAGGAGCGCGGCCTGGACGCGTTGCGCGAAATGCACTTCCTTCTCCAGACGGATCTCGTTGGCGCGCACCGTCTCGTACAGGCGCGCGTTTTCAATCGCCACCGCCGCCTGGCTGGCGAGAAGCGTGAGAATCTCGACATCACGCTTGGTGAAGGCTTCGAGCTCGGGGCTCTCGAGATCCAGGACGCCAATCAAGCGGTCCTTCAGCAGCATCGGGATCACGAGCTCGGATCGCACGTCGGGCACCAGGCTGATGTAGCGCGGATCCTGCGAGACGTCGGGCACGAGCACCGCCTCTTTGTGCAGCGCCGCATAGCCCACGAGCCCTTCTCCCAGGCGCACGCGCGGCACTTCGACCTTCTCGCCGTACTGGACGGCAAACTGCATCTCCAGCTCGCCTCGCTCCTCGTTCAGCAGCAGGATGCCGAACGTGCGGTAGTCGATGACGCGCCGCATCAACTGTGCGATCCGCGCGAACAGCTCGTCGAGCTCGAGGATCGCCGCGACCTCGCGGCCGATCTCGGCGAGCGTCTCGAAGGCTTCTGCGTCCCTGCGGCTGCGTTCGAACAGCCGCGCATTGATGAGAGCAACCGCGACGTGCGCGCCGAACTGGCGCAGCAGTGCCATGTCCGACGGGGAAAACTGATCGCGCTTGTGACTGAGAATGTTCAGCGCGCCGATCGGCCGCGCCTTGTGCAGAAGCGGCACCACGAGTTCCGACGCCATGCCCGGCACCATGTCGACGTAGCGCGGGTCCGACGTGACGTCGTTGACGAGGAGCGGCGCCTGGCTCGCAACGGCCGCTCCGACGAGCCCCTGATCGAGACGGACGCGCATCGGTTCCGGTGGCGCGGGGTAGCCGACGGAATATGCGATGCGCAACTCGCTGCGGCGCTCGTCGAGCAAGTACACCGCGAACGCGTCGAATTGAATGAGCCGACCGATCAGCCTGGGGATTTGCGCGAGCAGTTCATCGAGCTCGAGTACCGATGTCACCTGCCGGCCGAGATCGAACAGGATGGTGAGGATCTCGTGCTCACGGGGCGTCGCTGGCGAACCGTTGATCATCAATCTCTGCAGTCTTCGGGATTATACTTGCAAGTTCATGGAGCCTCTGAAGCTTCCGCTCGATTACGCGGCGATCGAGCGGATCCTGCCGCACCGTTATCCGTTTCTTCTCGTCGATCGCATCACCGAGTTCGAGCCCGATAAACGAATCGTCGGGATCAAGAACGTCACGCTGAACGAACGCTACCTCGCGCATCGCGATGGCGAACCACCGGCCTTGCCGGCGACGATCCTCACGGAAGCGGTCGCGCAGGTCGGCGCGATCATGATTCTCGCGAAGCCGGAAAACCGCGAGCGGCTGATCTACTTCATGGGCATCGAGCGCGTGCGCTACCGACGTCCCGTGCACCCTGGCGACGTGGTCCTCATCGAGGCGGTGGTCCGCCGGCTCAGAAGCCGCATGGGCGTCTTGCACGGCGTCGCTCGCGTCGGCGACAAGATTGCGGTCGAAGGCACGATGACGTTCGCGCTGGGGCCGGTGGTCGGTTAAGGGTTGCCGGTTGCCGGCAAAATCGGAAACTGCTAACCGGCAACTGGAGACTGGCAACTGGCAACCGACCTCCGTCAAGGGTCCTCCGACAACCGACCGCGACAACCGTCCTCGGAGAACTGTTATCTCGCGCGCGCGACGAGCAGCACCATTCCCACCTTCACCCCGCGTGATCCCCACGTCGCCCATTTCGCGTCAGGGTGAAAGTAGCGAATGGCATCGAGCAGCGCGGGCGCGAGTATCAGGGCGCCAATCGCGGGTTCTTTCCATTTCAGCGAATCGGCCATGCCGCGTGTGTCGCGTTCGACTGGCCCCGTCCGCGCGAATGCCGCGCCTGAGTACGCGGCAGACGCGAGCACGTTGAACGCGACGAGGCCCTTCAGCAGCGGCGCCCGTTCGTGACCGAGGTTGGGCCGGCGGGTCAGGATGATCTCGTTGCCAAGCTGCTGCACCCAGAAGCCCGCTGAATCGATGACGAATTCCTGGCTTCGGGGCAGTCCGGTGTCGTGCGTAATTGCGAAAAAGGGAAAGCCGTGGAACGACACCTTCCTAATTCCGGGGTTTGCCCGGAACAGCGCGTCGAACAGCAGGTGACCGCTCTCGTGGGCCGCCAGCCCGATTGCACCGCCTGCCAGGAAACTGCCCAGCGAGGAAACGGGATGCTCACTCGGAGTCGTGGACGGCGAGCCCGGCATCTCGGGCGGGGTCTGCGCGCCGGCGGACGAAACCAGGCCAAATACCAGCAGGACAACGAGTACGACGCGCGGGACACGCACCTCGGTCGCCGTGGCACAGCCGTTGCTCAAGGGCCCCCAGGTTGCGCCACGGCAGAGGGCGCGAAGGAGAACACCGATGCTCGAAACGATTGCGATCATCCTGATCATTCTCTGGCTGCTCGGGATGGTCAGCGGGTACACTCTCGGCAACTTCATCTACATCCTGCTGGTCATCGCCATCGTGCTGTTCCTGGTGCGACTGATCAGCGGACGCCGGGTTTGAGGAAGGCGCGCCTGAGGCGGGGGTGGAAGGCAGTGAATTCTCCCTCGCCCTCGTCGTCGGCCACGTGCCGGCGGACCTGATCGATTTTTGCGTCGAGGTCGTCGGCGGCCGAGAGGATCAGCGCTTCGATCGTCATCGGTTCGACGGGCGAGCCGAGTTGTCGCGATCCGTGGTGTGACACGATCAAATGTTCCAGCCGCGCGCGGAGATCCTCGGGAAAGCCGTCAAGGCGCGTGGTTGATTCCCTGACGATCAGCACCCCGAGCGTGACGTGACCGATCAGGTTTCCGTCACGGGAATACGCTGTCGACTCTCCCGTCGTCAGTTCATCGAGCTTCGCGATGTCGTGCAGCACGGCGCCCGCGAAGAGCAGGTCTCGATCGACGCCATACGCCGCCGCCAGCGCCTCGCACGTCTCCCCCACCTTCAGAATGTGATCGAGCAGGCCGCCCGGATAGGCGTGGTGGACCGTCACTGCGGCCGGCCAGATGCGCAGCTTCGCTTCGCGCGGCAGCAGGATGTCGCTGAGCAGCTGCGCGATCCACGGATTTTCAACGCGAGCCAGACGCGCCTGCAGCTCGGACCACGCGTCCATCAACGGTCTCCCCTTCTGGTGTTTTGTCCTTGTCGGGCTCATCGGACTTGCCGGAGCGGCGTACGATAGCGACGCCGGCGAGCACCAGCGCCGCGGCGAGCGCCATCCGCGAATCGAACGGTTCCCCCATCAACGTGACGCCCAGCGCGACGGCGATCACCGGGTTGACGTACGCATACAACGAGACCAGCGATACCGGAAGGTGGCGCAGCGCATACGTGTACGCCACGAAACCTCCAAGCGCGCCGATTGTCGAAAGATAGGCCAGGGCCCCGGCGGTGCGCGTTGAGAAATGGAGCCCGCGCCACTCTCCCTGGAGTGTGCCCAGCGCAAGCATCATCACGCCACCGGCCAGCATCTGGGCCGCAGTGATCATGAAAATATTCTCGGCCCGCGCATGACGCCGTGAGTATGACGAACCCATGGACCAGCCGAGACAGGCGATCTGCAGCGCGATGACACCGGCAATGAATCCACGGCCGGTGGCGGTGCCGCTCGTCAGATCGGGCCAGACGAGCAGCAGGATGCCGCAGAACCCGACGGCAAGACCGACGATCGTCCGCAGCGTGAGCTTCTCACCGTCGGCCAGGAACGCTTCGATGCCTGCCATCCAGAACGGCGACGCCGCCACGATCACTGCGGCGAGACCGCTTGGCACATATTGTTCCGCCCAC
The DNA here is from genome assembly GCA_003222675.1 of Acidobacteriota bacterium. GTDB lineage: Bacteria > Acidobacteriota > Vicinamibacteria > Vicinamibacterales > 2-12-FULL-66-21 > QHWT01. Next base: position 53,238 of record QHWT01000062.1, read on the forward strand.
ACGACGCCGCCGTTGCCGAGCACGAGCAGCGTGACGCCGAGAAACGCGATACCGCTCCACGCCCGCGCCGATGGAGGACGCTCGCCGCGTATGAGAAGGCCGCCGCCGAGAATCGTCCCGGCGATGATCCATCGCATGCCGCTCATCAGCCACGGCGGAATCGTTTCGAGCGTGATGCGGATGCCGAGATACGTGGTACCCCAGATCAGACACACGGCGATCCACGCGAGATACGCTAGGCGCCGTTCGCGGGGCCCGCTATTTGCCATCGAGAAATCCGAAGGTCCCGCGTCCAAGCCACGCGCCGCCATCGATCGTGAGGATTTCGCCTGTGATGAAGCCGGCGTGCGCGGACACAAGGAACGCGAGGGTATCGGCGACTTCCTCGGGCTTCCCCCAGCGGCGGAGAGGAACCATGTTCGTGATGCGTTCGACGGCCTCGTCCGTGTCCCAGAGCTGCTTCGCGGCGCCGGGGGATTCAATCGGGCCGGGTGCAATCGCGTTCACGCGGATGCCATGCGATGCCCACTCGACGGCGAGCGTCTGCGTCATCGACATCACGCCTGCTTTAGCCGCCGCGGAATGCACGGTGCCCGCGCTTCCCGTCCAGACGTAGTTCGCGAGAATCGACACGATCGATCCGCCGCGCTTGCGCGCGATCATGTACTGCCCAACGGCGCGCGAGCAGTAGAAGCTGCCGTTCAGGACGATGCCGATGACGGCGTCCCAGCCGTTTGGCGAGAGCTCCTCGGCGCGGGAGATGAAGTTGCCCGCTGCATTGTTGACGAGAATGTCCAGGCTGCCGAAGTGCTTCACCGTTCGAAGCACCATTTCGTCCACCTGCTCCGGCTTGCGCACGTCGAGCTGCACGGCGAGCGCATCGATGCCGGACTCGCGCAGCGAGTGCCACCCGTGCTCCAGATTTTCTGATTGGCGGCTGGCGATGACGATGCGCGCGCCGAGGGTGCCGAGCCGTCGGGCGATCGCGAGGCCGATGCCGGTTCCACCGCCGGTAATGACGGCCACCTGGTCTTTCAGCAGTTCCGCAGCGAACATGAACCCCAATTATCAGTGTTAAGATTGGCGCATGTCGAGCGGACGCACATCGCACGCGTGCTCAATCGTGCTGGCACTCGCGCTCGGCGTGGCAGCGTGCGATTCGAGTTCGTCAGACACGCCGTCGATCGAAAAGCAGGCGCCTCCACCGGCGGCCGCCCCGCCCCTCGCGCCTCCTGCAGCCGCGTCCCACGAGGGTGCGGTTATGCCTGCTGCAGCCGCGAATCAGTGGGAGACGCGCGCGCCGCAGCTGGGCGACGCCGACATTCCACCGCTGCCGACGGTGCCGTTCGCTGCCGCACGCCCGATGGAGGTCGTGCGCGCCGTGTACGTCTTTGCGGCAAAACATCCCGAGGTGCTCAGTCACGTGCCGTGCTTCTGCGGCTGCGAGAACCGCGGCCACAAGCACAACGACGACTGTTTCGTCACCGAACGCGACGCGAAGGGGCGCCCGACCAAATGGGAGCCACACGGTATTGGTTGAGGTGTGTGCCTTGACGTCGCGCGTGACGCGATGCAGATGTATTCGTCGGGCGCGGATGTCGCGTCGATCCGCTCCGCCGTCGAAGCCAAGTACCGCGCGTCCTTCCCGACAATGACCCCGACGCCTCCGGTTCCACGCGCCAAATGAGCACCGCGACGGCCGACGCGTTTGCGCGGTTGTTCGAAGCAGTTCACGAAGGCGTCTACATCGGGACGATCGAAGGTCCCGGCACGGCGACGGTCTCGGCCAATCCCTATCTCAAATTGATGTTCGGCTTCGCGGCGGACACGCCGCAGGACGAAGTCCGGCCGTTCGAGCCGGAGCGATTCGTCGATCCGCAGGCGCGCGACGGGTTCGTGCAGCGTCTCGAGCGCGACGGGGCCGTCACCGACTACTTGATGCGGCTGCGCCGCGCCGACCGTGTGGCTATCTGGATCGAGGTCACCGCGCACGCGGAGAGGCAGCACGAAGGGAGCCTGCGCGTCGAAGCACTGATGCGCGATGTCAGCGAGCGCAAGCGGCTCGAGGACCAGGCGCGCGATCTGTACAATCAACTGCTGCAGGCGGAGAAGCTTGCCGCGCTCGGCCAGACGATCTCCGGCGTTGCGCACGAGTTGAACAATCCGCTCGCGACGATTCTCACGTGGGCTGAGCGGCTGTCGCAGCGTGACGTCGACGATCAGACGAAGCGGGGCCTCGAAACCATCCTCAGCGAGTCGGAGCGCGCGGCGAAGATCGTGCGGAACCTGCTCACCTTCGCACGCAAGCGTCACACGACGCGCGCGATGGTGGATCTCAATCAGGTCGTACGCGAGACGCTCGCCTTGCGCTCCTACGAGCAGCGGCTGAGCAACATCAACATCCTGGAAGCATTGCCGGCGGGACTCCCCCTCGTGTTCGCTGATCCTCACCAGGTGCAGCAGGTGCTCCTCAACCTGATTATCAACGCGGAGCAGGCGATGCTCAGCGCGCATGGCCGCGGCACGTTGATCCTCCGCACGTGGCACGACCTCGACGTGGATGCCGTGGTCCTCGAGGTGAACGACGATGGGCCGGGTGTGCCGGAGGAAGTGCAGCCGCGTATCTTCGATCCGTTCTTTACGACCAAGGAGGTCGGCAAGGGGACCGGGCTAGGACTCACCGTCGTGTATGCGATCGTGCAGGAGCATGGCGGCCGCATCAGCGTGAAATCGGAACCGGACTGCGGGGCGTCGTTTTACGTCGCGTTTCCCGTCGGCGACAGTCCCGTGAAGCCGGCGCTTCCACGTCCGCCTGACAGGGGCAGCGACGCGGCCGCCGGATCGGTCGTCCTCGTCGTGGAAGACGAAGCTGCGCTCGGCGCCGCGGTCGCGGAGTCTCTCGCCGATGCCGGGCTCGTTGTCGATCGCGCGGGCGACGGCGAAGAAGCGATCGAGCGCGTCAAGGGACGCGCCTACGATTTGATCATCTGCGATCTGAAGATGCCGCGCGTGGACGGCATGGCGTTCTATCGAATGCTGGAACGCGACGCGCCGGACATGGCGCGGCGCATCCTGTTTGTCACCGGCGATGTTGCCGGCACCGAAGCCGAGCGGTTCCTGGAGAACACAGGATGCCGCTGGCTGGCCAAGCCGTTCCGCCTCAAAGATCTGCTGAGAACAGCACGCGATATGTTGACCTAAGGCTCATGGCGCCGGGTCTAAAGACCCGGCCTACCATGCACAGCACTTGTAGGGCGGACCTTCAGGTCCGTCGTCATGAGCCATGAGCCTTATCGCGCGGCCGCCACCTGCGCACCGGCCGCGAACCGCCGTTTCGGCATCGGCTTCACCGCCGCGGGTTTGTATGGGAGCACGACCGCCGGAACATCCGTCCGCACAGTGGCTCCCCCGGCCTCACGGGCCGATTTCGTCATGTTCAAACGCTTGATCGTCTGCTGGAATGAAAGGATCGCCGGCCGCAGAGCGCGCGCCGCGTCCTCGGCCGAGCCATCCGCGCCCAGCGTGTTTCGCAGGCGCTGGATGGCGCGGGCATGGAGCTGCGAGACACGCGATTCGTTGACGCCGATCTCCGCGCCGATTTGTTTCATTGTCGCCTCGCCGTAGTAGTAGAGCGCGATGACCTTGCGCTCGCGCGGCGGCAGCGACGCGATGGCCGCGCGAATGCGATCGCGGACCTCCCGTTCCTCATATGCGCGATCGGGCGGCGGCGGCTCCGACGGCACGAGTGCAGCGGGCAGCGTCGAACCATCGAGGTTCTCGCCTGCCGAGAGGGGCGACGTGGATTCGATGGTGTTGATGCGGACGATCGTTCGACCCAGGCGTGCCTCGTCTGAGCCGACGCGCGCGGCAAGGTCCGCGAGTGAGGGCTCGGCGCCAAGCTCACGGCGCAACTCTTCGCGCGCTGTCTCGAGCTCGCGCCGCTGCCGGCGCACGCCGCGCGGCCAGGCGTCGCGGCGGAGCGCATCGATCATGGCGCCGCGCACGCGGCGCTCGGCAAATGTCTCGAACTTGATGCCGCGCGCCTCGTCGTAGCGATACGCCGCGTCGATGAGGCCAAGCATCCCGTCCTGTACGAGATCCCCGAGCTCGATGGAGTGAGGCATCGACGAGGCGACTCGTCGCGCGAGCGATTCGACGAACGGTAGGCCGGCCGCAATTCGTTCACGCTGGCGGGCGACGAGGGGCTGACGGTGCATGCCTGGGGTCTCCTTGGGTAGCTCGCCGTTATCGGCGACGACGCTGGCCAAGGGCAACGGTGATACCACGTCAAAAACGAACAAACAGCGAACCGCAGCCGCCGCGCGATGCAGCCTCCTAAGTCCCTGATGTCGAACTAGTTAATTCCGTGTTGCGGCATGCAGGGTCGTAAAGGCGAGCGCATATTTCAGTTAGGCGCCGTCAATTTGTTGACGGCCCGAGGACCATCGTGACGGATCATTGACAGACATGGGCGCGTCAGATCTCGATTGTTCGAGTGACATGAAAAATCGAGATCTGACGCCAAGCTGGTCTGACCCCAAGCTGTCACCCTAACTCGAATGGAGGCGGATCTCGCGCGCGGTCGTCATCGCATCCAGTACGCTGGCTACCACCTGGGCGGCGCGGGCACGGCTCATTTCGTCCGCCGCCTTGGATTCGAGCAATTCAGCGTTCGCGAGGATGATTCCAAGCTGGTTGTTCAGGCGGTGGAACAGCAGGCCGAGATCGGCCGGCTCGTTTGCGGATGCGCGGGAACGATCGTCGGCGGCGGGCATCATGACGCTTCTTTGCGCGTGAGATCTCCCGAGCGCTCGGGTTCGCGCCAGAGCGTGTCGACGAAGATGCGCACTGAACCGCCGGCAGTCCGCACGTACTCGACCTTTCCGCTCGCGATCCAGTTATAAATGGTGCGGCGGCTGACACCCACCAGCTCGCACGCCTTCACGATGGAAATCGTCTGGCGATCAATCATCATCACTTCCCGGGCTCTCGCCCCCTGCTGTTCGTGAACCTGTTATCGGAGTCGACTCGGCGGCTCTATAGGGTTTTGGACCGGCGGCTGGCGGCGACTGGCGTTGACCGCCGATCGCGTGGGTGTCAAAATACCGCCGCGCGACTAAATGGCTGACACCACGAAACATCTGCTGCTCGTGGACGACGAGGCCGCACTGCGCGAGGCCATCGCCGAGCGACTCTCGGATTACGGCTTCGTGGTGGAGCAGGCCTCGAGCGGCGAAGAGGCGCTCGCGCGCCTCGCCGATTTCGCCTTCGACATCATCGTCACCGACCTCCGGCTCCCGGGCGTGGACGGGCGCGCCGTGCTCGACGCCGCGGTAGAGCGGTACCCCGAGATCATCGCGATCATCATCACCGGCTTCGGGACGGTGAAGGACGCGGTCAACGCGATCAAGCAAGGCGCCGCCGACTTCATCACCAAGCCGTTCCAGTTCGACGCGTTACTGCACGTTCTCAACTCCGCGGTGGAACAGCGCCGGCTGCGATCGGAAAACGCGTACTTACGATCGCAACTCGAGGAGCGCTATCGAATTGACGGCCTGATCGGGCACAGCCGCGTCATGCGCGAGCTGTTTCAGTTGCTCGAGACCGTTGCCGCGACGTCGAGCACCGTCCTGATCACTGGCGAGACGGGAACGGGAAAAGAGCTCGCCGCGCGCGCCATTCATCACAACAGCCCGCGCCGCACGAATCGCTTCGTTGCGATCAACTGCAGCGCCATTCCGGAGACGCTGCTCGAAGCCGAGTTGTTCGGTCATGTGCGCGGCGCGTTCACCGGCGCCGTGGGCACTCGCCAGGGACGCCTCGAACAGGCGCACAAGGGCACCCTCTTCCTGGACGAAGTCGGGACGATGAGCCCCGCGCTGCAGGCGAAGCTGCTGCGCGTGCTGCAGGAGCGCGAATTCGAGCGTGTCGGCGATTCGCACACGATCAAGATCGACGTGCGGATCATCGCCGCCACGCATTCCGATCTTGCGAAGATGGTGGCGGACGGCGCGTTTCGCGAAGACCTCTATTACCGGCTGAACGTGATCCCCGTGCAGCTCCCAGCGCTTCGCGAGCGGCGTGAAGACGTGCCGCTCCTCGTGCAACATTTCCTGCAGAAGCTTGCGGCCGACCAAGTCCCGCCGCGCGTGGCGACGATGTCGCAGGAAGCGATGCGTCAATTGATGGCATACGTCTGGCCCGGCAACGTGCGTCAGCTCGAAAACGTTGTCGAGCGCGCGCTCGCGTTCAGCCACGGCCGTCCGCAAATCGAACTCACGGATCTCGGGACAGAGATCCAGACGGTGGCGGCATCGACGAACGGCACCGAGCCGTGGTTTCCTGACGAAGGACTCGATCTCGAGCGGTACATGGAAGGCGTGGAGCTGACGCTGATCAAGCGTTCGCTCGAGCGTACGCAGGGTAACAAGGTGCAGGCTGCCAGGCTGCTGAACCTGAAGCGCACCACGCTCATCGAAAAGCTGAAGCGTCTCGAGCGTGGCCAGCCTGGCGCTTAGTTAACGGTCTCAAGGACTCTGAACGTTCTCAGGCGTCTACAAGGTTCTGACGGACTGGAGCCATGCCTCCACGCCACACTTACTGGACGATCATCGTCGGAAACCAGCCGACGGCGTTCCGATCGGCAACGCAAGACGATTTGCTGCCGACGCTGCGTCAGCTCCAGTCGAAACACCCCGACGCGGCGATGATGTGGTTCGCCCGCGGACGCCTTTGGCGATCAGAGGAAGAGGCGAGGGCGGCCTTCGATCGCGACCGGCAGCCCCGCTGGCGCGACCGACCGCAAGGCGATCGTCCCCGTGAGCCCAGGCCCGAGCGGCCCGACCGCCCGCAAGACGATCGTCCCCGGGCGCCCAAACCGGAGTGGCGCGACCGCCCGCAAGGCGATCGTCCCCGTGGACCCAAACCTGAATGGCGCGATCGACCGCAGGGCGATCGTCCTCGTGGGCCCAAACCTGAATGGCGCGATCGCCCGCAAGGCGATCGTCCCCGTGGGCCCAAACCTGAATGGCGCGATCGCCCGCAAGGTGATCGTCCCCGTGGGCCCAAACCTGAATGGCGCGATCGCCCGCAAGGCGATCGTCCCCGTGGGCCCAAACCTGAGTGGCGCGATCGACCGCAGGGCGATCGTCCGCGTGGCCCGAAGCCTGAGCGGCGCGATCGACCGCAGGGCGATCGTCCGCGTGGCCCGAAGCCTGAGCGGCGTGACCGACCGCAAGCTGACAGCCGCAAGACGGAAGACGCAGGACCGAAGGGACAGGGCGGCGAGCGCCGCGGACGTGACTGGCGTCCCGGCGGCGACCATCGCGATCCGCGCGATCGCTTCAAGGTGCCGCGCGACGTGAAACGTGCGCGCTTCTCCGCCCGTCAACGCCGGAAGAAAAAGGACGAAGAGTGATCGCGCACGTGGTCTTGTTCCAGCCCCGCTCCAGCCTGTCGACACCCGAACGGCGCGATGCGCTGGCCACGATTGCGCGCGCGGCGTCGGACGTGCCGGAGATTCGTCGATTCCGCATCGGGCGGCGCGTGCGCCACGGCCTTCCGGGATACGAACAGATGATGGGGCAGGACTACGAGTTTGCATTGATCATCGAGGTCGACGACGTGGAGGCGTTGAAGCGATACCTGAAGGCGCCGTCGCACGCTGCGCTCGGTCACCTTTTCGCGACCGCAACCGATGTGGCGCTTGCGTACGATTACGAAATCGTCGACGCCGCTGACGCACTGCGCCTCTGACATGCTCGCTTGACACATCCATGTGCGGCGGCGCACACCCGCACAAAGCGACACTTTCGTAAGATCGCCGGAAAGCTCTGCTCGTCAAAGAGTTGGCGTGGATACCCCGTCTGGCACGAAGCCCGCTCATAGAGAGCGCAACGCACGAAGGACGTGCGCTCTTATCAGCAAAAGGACGAGACCAATGATTCGAGCAGCCTTTCTGACGTTGGCGATGGTGACGGCGGGTGCAGGCACGGCGATGGCGTCAGATCCCGCAGAAACCGCGGCGACGCCGAACGCGCCGGCACTGAGCACCGCGATTACTCACGCCGCAAAAGAGGCCGCTGCATCCATGGCCTGGACCGTTGACCGTCCCGTGCGCCGACCGGGTGCGCTCGCGGCACTGTATGGCACGTATGCGGCGTTGCAGGCGCTCGATTTCTACACCACGAAACATGCGATTGGCGCCGGTTCGACAGAAGTGAATCCGCTGATGAAGGGCGGGAACAGCGCGGCCATGATGGCGGTGAAGGCCGCAGGCGGAGCCGCGACGATCTACTTCACCGAGCGCGCCTGGAAGAAAAACCGCGCCGGCGCCATCGTGCTGATGACGGTGCTCAACGGAGCGACAGCTGCGGTCGTGGCTCGGAATGCGCAGCACGCCCGGCGATAGCGCCGGCTGCGAAAAACTCCCGGACGATCTCGCGCAGGTGTTCGATCGAGTCAGCGGCATTGATTGCGACGCGCAGGTGCGACCCGTTATCGATGCCCTTGGTGTACCACGAATTCAGCGCGCGCAGCTTGTTGATGACCCACCGGTGATGCCCGCGCGCGGGTGCCGGCTCGATCACACCCTCGCCCGGCGCGACGTGACGGAACCCATCGGCTTCGCCCAAGCGTTCGTCCAACAGCAGGTCGATGTACTCGAGCAGGAACTGACCGCGCTCGGTCGGCGTGATATCGCGAGCCGCGTCACCGCGCCGAATCGCGGCGGCCTGCTCGAAGATCCACGGGTTGCGCAGCGCGCCGCGGCCGACGAGCACGCCAGATACCGGTCCGCGCGCGAGTCTCTCGACGAGCTGCGCAGGCTCGATGCAGTCGCCGCTGCCAAAGACGGGAATCCCGAGGCCTGCAGCCACGCGGTCGATCAGATCCCAGTCCGATGATCCCGAATACGATTGCGCCGCAGTGCGCCCGTGCACCGCGACGGCGGCTGCCCCGGCGTCTTCCATTCGACGAGCAAGATCCGGCGCGTTGATTTCTCGATCGTCCCAACCGGCGCGCATCTTGACGGTTACCGGAATCTTCACGGCCCTGGCCATCGCGCTGACAATCGCCTGCGCGTGTGCGGGCTCGCGCATCAGGCTGCAGCCCGCGCTGTGCTTCGCAATCTTCGGCACCGGGCAGCCCATGTTCACGTCGACGAGGTCGGCGCCCATGCCCTCGACGATCTGCGCGGCCGCCGCCATCTTGTCCGGATCGCCGCCGAAGATCTGAATCGATACCGGCCGTTCCTCTTCGGTGTACTCCGCGTACTCCAGCGTGCGATCGATGCCGCGCACGAGACCCTCGGAGCTCACCATCTCGGTGACGACGAGGCCGCAGCCTCCCTTCCGCTTCACGAGGCGGCGGAAGGCAGTATCCGTCATGCCGGCCATCGGGGCGAGCGCAAACGGAGGCGTGAGGTCGATGTTGCCGATCTTCATCAGTAAGGCCGGACGTCCGCGGCATCCACTTCGACGCTGACAGCTTGTCCAATCAAGTCGACCGAGAGCACGAGCCGCGCGTTCGCGCCCTTGCGAATCAATCGTCCCATCACGCCCTTGAGCGGCCCGTGAACCACCTCGACCATCATCCCTTCCCGGATCATCGGGCACGGATCGTACTGCAGATCGCTCATGACCAGGCGGCGGATGCCGTCGATCTCGCGCTCCGGAATCGGCGCAATCTCGCCGTTGAAGGAGACGATGGTCACGACCCCGGAACATTTCAGAATCGAGAGACGATCCGGTCCGTCGAACCGCGCGAAGCAATAACCGGGAAACAGCGGCCAGTCAATCTTCTTCTTGCGATCCTTCCAGCGGCTCCATCGGATCATCGTCGGAAGAAACGCTTCGTAGCCCTTCTTCTCGAGCTGCTCGCGCACGACCTGCTCGTGACGCGAACGGGTCCAGACCGCGTACCAATCGGACATCAGGCTGTTACTGCCCGGAAGGGCCGGACTCGTCCGCCGCAAGCTGCTTCTCGTACGCCTTCTTCAGCTCGTCGTTCTTCCACTCGATGATGGCCTGCGAACGAAGCCGCGTGAGGAACTTGCGCATCTCGGTGCGCGTGCGCTCGGCCGCAACCTTGTCGGCGATCAGATCGCGCACCTTCTCGAAGGGCTGGAGTGTCTGCGCCTTGAGCGCTTCCAGCTTGAACAACTGGTAGCCGCGCGGCGTGCGGACCGGTGCGGTGAACTCGCCCACCTTCAGCTTGTCGATCAACTGCTGCAGTTGCGGCGACAGATCCTCGCGCGAGAACGGCCCGATCAGGCCGCCGTTCGCCTTTGACGAAGACTCCGATGCTTCGGACGCGACGGCTGCGAAATCTTCACCCTTCACCAGCCGCGCGCGCAGCGCGTCGATCTTCTTGCGCGCCTCATCGTCTTTTTCCACGCTGAGGGCGTTCGGCTGCTTCGAATCGGACGGCACTTCCACGAAAATCTCGCGCAGCGTGATCGACGACGGGTCGGTGAACTCCTGCGGATGGCGGTCGTAATAGAGACGCGATTCAGCTTCCGTGATGGTCAGCTTCGATCCGACCTCCTGACGCTGAACGTTTTCGATGAGCATCTGCCGCTCCAACTGCTTCCGCAGATCGTCCATCGTCATGTTTTCCTGCTTGAGCGCAGTCTGGAACTTTTCCTCGTCCTGCAGCCCCTGTTCCTTGCGGATGTTGTTCACCACCTGGCGGAACTGATCGTCGCCGAGATGGAGGCCGAGCTCGCGGCCACGCTGCAGCAGCAGGAGCTCGTCGACCGTTCCAACAAGCACTTCGGGAGTGGCGTTCGCGACGAGCTTGCTGCGCTCGTCAGGACTGAGCGACGCGGGATCGCGCCCATTCAGTCCTTGCCGGACAGCATTGCTGAGACGCTGCTCCAGCTCGGTCTTCGTGATGATGTCGCCGTTCACTTTCACCAGGACCTGTTCGATGATTTCTGCGCGAATGGACGCGGAGAAGAGCGCAACGAGGCCAACGAGCAGCGCCGGCGCGAGGATCTTTTTCATGTTTCCCACTCTAACTAACTGGAATCGAATATTTTAGCGCACCGCGACGCCTTCGCTCAACTCGCGGAGCAGGCGGGCGACGCGGCTGAACACGCCCCCTTCGGCGCGCGGATCCTCCTTGGCCGGCTTGAGGATCTCGTCGCGGCTGAAGCCTGGGGCCACTTCGCCGGCGGTCGCCCGAGCGGTCCACCAGGACGCTTTTGCCGGCGCTGCCGCCACTTTCGTCCCGCCGGGCAGCGTAGCGGCTGTCTTTTGCTGCTGCCGGACCTCGGCCGGCGCCCGCATGTCGAGCTTCAGCGTGGCGGGGGGCGACAAGTGCACGTCCTTTCGCCCCTGCACGACGCGGAACAGCCACGTGGGATCGACCTTTGCCTCGGGCCTGAACTTTAGGACGACGGTTTGCCCCTCGCGGTCGATGGATTCGATTCCGACGCGGTCGGCGAGCAGGCGAATCAGGGCGTATTCCGCGAGGTTGCCGATGGAGACGGGCGGCGGCCCATAGCGATCCCGAACCTCCTCGATTGCGCGCTGCAGCTCCGCTTCGGATCGCACGCCGGCGAGACGGCGGTAGACGGTCAGCCGCTGATTCATGTCTGGAATGTAGGCCTCGTCGATGCGAAGGTCGACGCGCAGGTTCACGGTCGCGCGGATTTCGTCTTCGATCTCTTCGCCCTTCAGCTCCTTGATTGTCTGCTCGAGGAGCTTCAGGTACATGTCGAATCCGACGGCTTCGATGTGGCCGCTCTGTTCACCGCCGAGCAGGTTGCCGGCGCCGCGGATCTCGAGATCGAGCGCCGCGACGCGGAAGCCGCTGCCAAGATCGCTGAACTCGCGGATCGCGGCGAGCCGCTTCTTCGCGATCGGCGAGAGCGCCTCTTCGGGCGGGATCAACAGATACGCATACGCGCGGCGATCGGATCGGCCCACCCGTCCGCGAAGCTGATAGAGCTGCGAAAGGCCATACCGATCGGATCGATTGATCACGATGGTGTTGGCATTGGGGATGTCGAGGCCATTCTCGATGATCGTCGTCGCCAGCAGCACGTCGTACTGGTGCGCGACGAAGTCCACCATGACGCGTTCGAGGGCATCCTCGCTCATCTGGCCGTGCGCGATCGCGATCTTCGCTTCCGGCACGAGACGCGTTATCAGATTTCCCAGCGAGTAGATCGACTCGACGCGGTTGTGAACGAAATAGATTTGTCCGCCGCGCTCGACTTCCGTCCGAATGGCGCGGCGGATCACCTCCTGGTCGAACTTGACCACGTTGGTCTGAATCGAGAGGCGGTCCTTTGGCGGCGTCTCGATGATCGACATGTCGCGAATGCCGGCGAGCGACATGTTGAGCGTGCGCGGAATCGGCGTCGCCGTCATCGTCAGCACGTCGACGCGCTTCCGCAGCTGCTTGACGCGCTCCTTGTGCGCGACGCCGAAGCGCTGTTCCTCGTCGACGACGAGGAGGCCGAGATCGCGGAACTGCACGTCCTTCGAGAGCAGTCGATGCGTCCCGACGATGATCTCGACCTTGCCGGCCGCGAGATCGTCGAGGATCTGTTGCTGTTCAGCCTTCGATCTGAAGCGGCTCACCATATCGATCCGCACCGGGAACGCGGCGAACCGGTTGGTCAATGTCTTGAGGTGCTGGAACGCGAGCACCGTCGTCGGCGCGAGGAGCGCGACCTGTTTGCCGTCCATGACGGCTTTGAAGGCGGCGCGCATCGCGACCTCCGTCTTGCCATAACCGACATCGCCGCAGAGCAGGCGATCCATCGGCGTGGGGGTTTCCATGTCGCGCTTGATGTCGCTGACCGCGTTCATCTGATCGACCGTGAGGTCCCACTCGAACGCGTCCTCGAACTCCTGCTGCCAGTGGCTGTCGACGCTGAAAGCGTGCCCAGGAACCGCGCGGCGCAAGGCGTAGAGCTTCAACAGCTCCTCCGCCATATCGCGCATCGCTTTCTTGACGCGCGTCTTCGCCTTCTCCCACGTGGTGCCGCCGAGGCGATCGAGCGACGGCCGCGTCGCGCCGGTATATTTCTGCACGAGATCGAGCCGCTCGACGGGTACGAACAGCTTGTCCTCGCCGGCGTAGTGGAGCTCCATGAACTCCTGCGGTTCGAGGCCGACGTCGATTCGCTTGAGGCCGACGAATACACCGATGCCGTGATCGACGTGCACGACAAGATCACCGATCTTGAGGTCGCGGAAGTCTGACAGGAACGTGCGAGCGGCGGAGCGCCGGCGTTCGTGAGTCCGCTTCTCCTCGTCGAAGACGTCCGTCTCGGCCCAGAGCTGCAGCGCCGCGTCCGGAAGACGGAATCCTTTCGACAGGTGCCCGACCGCGACGAGCACCGCGGCAGAATGGGCGTCCTCGCCGCGCTCGATCGGCGCGGCAGGAACCCCGTAGTCGGCCAGGAGTTCGATGACGCGCTCGGCGCGGCCGTGCGAGTTCGCGACGAATACGGCAGTCTCGCCTCGCTCGCGCGACTGCCGCAGCTCTCCAACCCAGTCTGGAATGCGCCCGGCGAATTCCATGGCCGGTTGACATGCGATGTGCCGCACCTCTTCTTCGGTGCCGAGCGCCAGCGTCTGCAGTGCGGTGCCGTGATCGATGAGGGCGACGAGATCGTTCCACCCGACGACCAGCGTGTCGGGAGCTGGCGTGCCTTCGTTCTTGCGCACGGCTTCGCCGTAACTCGCCTCGATGTGTTCGCGCTGCTTGACGATCGCGCTCTTCACTTCATCGGGCTCGGAGACGAGGAGAACGGGATGACCGGCCGACAGATAATCGAGAACGGTCGCCGAACGATCGGGAACGCTTGCCGCGCCGAAGCCCCCGGGTGACGGCGGGCCGGCCTCGCCGGAGCCCTCGGGCGACGGCGGGGCGTTTGATGTCAGCTCCTGAAGCGGAACGATATGTGCCTGATCGATGGGCTCGATCGATCGCTGTGTTGCCGGATCGTATGTGCGAAGCGACTCAATCGTGTCGCCGATGAACTCCGCGCGGATCGGCTGCGCGGCGCCTGCAGGGTAGAAGTCCACGACCCCGCCACGGACGGAAAACTCTCCCGATTCGTCCGTGGGGTCCTGCCGCGTGTAGCCGGCCTCCGCGAGCCGATCACCGAGATCGGTGGGAGAGATGTCGTCGTTCGGACGGAGCGTCATGCCGATCGTCCGCAGACGCGCCGGAGGGCTGAGGCGAGGCAGCAGCGCAGGACCGGACGCGACGATGATCCGCGCCGTGCCGTGGCTCAGGGCATACAACGCGCGGGCGCGGGCAGACGCAATGTCGAAATGCGGCGACAAGCCACGATACGGATCGACTTCGTGTGAAGGCAACGGCAGCACGACCTGCGCCGCGTCGGCGTCAGACAACCCGTCGACCGCGGAAAGAAAGAAGCGCGCATCGGACGTGAGTTGCTCGGCGTCCGCATCGGTCGGCACGATCAGGACGACGGTCTCACGCGCGGCCGCGGCTGCGGCAAAGAGCGCCTTCGCCGCGCTCGTCAACCCGCTCACGGACCGGCCGGGCGCACCAAGACCGAGGCGGCCCCCGGCCGTTTTCAGCAGCGCTCGGAGCGTAAGCGACGTCGAGGTCGAGGAAGAGCCCATTTGACGAGCACGGTCTGCAGCACCGATGTAGCGCAGGGCTTCAGCCCTGCTCGTGACGGCAGCCCTGAAGGGCTGCGCTACGACCGGATTCCGCGAGTGCCGGAACCTTTCATTTTAACCCGAACGACTCACGCGCCGCGGACCCGCTCGACGATCGCGCTTGTCGAGTAGCCATGCTCGACGGGCTCGCGGATCACCACGCCGCCGCGCGCCTCGACGGTATCGCGTCCCACGATCTGGTCGGCGGGCCAGTCCGCTCCCTTGACGAGCACGTCCGGCTGCACGCGCGCGATGATGTCGGCCGGTGTGTCCTCGTCGAAGATGGAGACGGCGTCGACACACGATAGCGACGCGAGCACTTCGGCGCGCTCGAGCTCCGGATTGATAGGACGCCCGGACCCCTTGTTCCGCCGCACCGAACCATCCGAGTTCAGGCCGACGATTAGCACGTCGCCGTGCGATCGCGCCGCCTGGAGATACCGCACGTGACCCGGATGCAGCAGGTCGAAAACGCCGTTCGTGAACACGATCTTCCGACCGGCGCTGCGCATCTCCCGCACGAAGCGCTCCAGCCCCGCTTCATCGAAGATTCGCTCGATCATTCGTCGTCGCGCTCAGGAGACTTGAACCGCACGTCGCCGTCGAACCGCCACGTGTGGCGCGGGCGATAGATTCCGACGTCCTTCGCGCGCGATTTCACTCGAAACGTGTAGAGCAGCCGGTGATAGTCGTATGGGTAGCCATCGATCTTGTGAACGGCAACGTCCAGCTTGTAAGTCCCTTCGACAAGATCGAGCGATGCGATCGAAAAGATGACCTGCGCGTCGCCCGACAGGTATTCGGGCGCAAGGTCTTCGATCGCGGTATTGGTCCCGTAGCAGCAGACGCCCTGGGCATTGAAGACACCGATGCCGATGACGAAGTCGGTGATCGGGAGCGGCGCGCGCAGGGTGATCCGCACGTCGAGCGGATCGCCGGAACGAAATACATGCCCCGCCCCGTCGGAACCGGTCAGCATGACCTCGGTGATTTCAACTTCACGCGAACCCCATCGCCCTTCGGACGCCTGGAACATGTCGCCCGGGGCGATCGCGGTCTCGACGGGACTGTCGGGCAGCACGGCGGACGCCGGTTCGTCCGGCGAGACGATTGTTGCCGCAGCCGACTGACGCGCCTTCGCGTCATTCGCAGCGAGCTCGCGCTCTTCACGGTGTTGAACATCGGTGATATAGGCGTCCACGATCCGCTTCGGATCGCCCGAGCCGTGGATGCGTCCGCCGTCGAGCCACAGCGCCTCGTCGCAGAACCGATCGACGAGACCGAGCGAGTGCGTCACCAGCAGGATTGTCTTGCCGCGGCGTTTGAAGTCGGCGAACTTATTGAGGCACTTGTGCGTGAATCCCTCGTCACCGACAGCGAGGACTTCGTCCACGAGCAGTACGTCGGGATCGACGTGAATCGCGACGGCAAACCCGAGCCGCATGTACATGCCTGAGGAGTACGTCTTGACAGGTGCGTCGATGAACTCCCGCAGCTCGGCGAACTCCACGATCTCGTCGAACCGGCGGGCGATCTCACGCTTCGTGAGACCGAGCATGATCCCGTTGATGAACACGTTCTCGCGGCCGGAGATCTCGGGGTGAAAACCGGCTCCCAGTTCAATCAACGCGGAGATCCGTCCGTCCACCTGCACCGTTCCGCTCGACGGCTTGGTAATTCCCGCGATCAGCTTCAACAATGTGCTCTTGCCGGATCCGTTCCGTCCAATCACGCCGAGCGTCCGTCCCTTCGGAACGGTCAGCGTGACGTCGTTCAGCGCCGTGAACGTCTCGTCGGGCTTGAGGTTCTTGATGAGGCTGCGCGACAGCAGCGCGCTCTTCAACGTCGCGAACTGCTTGCGGTGGGCGAAGCGGCGATAGATCTTGGAAACTCGCAAGACTTCGATCGCTGCTCGCTGCGCTGTCGAGGTCCGAGGTTCGAGGCCCGAGGTCCGAGGTTGCATGTTCGAGGACCGAGGTCCGAGGTTCGAGGTCCGGTCCTCGATCATCGATTCTCGGTCTTCGGCGTGCGTCCGCTCCCCGGTCGGTCCTCGGTCCTCGGCCCTCGGTCCTCGGTACTCCGTCATTACACTTCCTCCGCAAACGAGTCACGCAGGCGATCGAACAGCCAATAGCCCACCAGAAACCATGCGACCGACACGGCGCCGAGCGCAACCAGCCACTTCCAGTGTCCGAAGGGGCCGGGGAAGAACAGAATCTCCTGGTACGAGATCGCGAGGTGCGCGAACGGGTTCAGGTTCATGAACCGCCGCGCGAGCGTGGGCGCGTACTGATACGAGTAGATGATCGGCGTCGCGAAGAACCACAGCGTGAGGAGGTTCGACAGAATATCGCGGATGTCCCGGAAATGCACCGTGAGCGCCGACAGGATCAGCGCACAGCCAAGCGTGAAGATGAACTGCACGGCGACAACGAGCGGGAAACACAGAAGCTCCGGCACGGTCAGCGGCGCTGAAAACCAGACTAGAAAGAACACCAGGATCGGAAGCGCCAGGAAGAAGTGAATCATGTTGGCGGTAACGGTGACGATCGGCAGGATCTCCGCCGGGAAGAGCACCTTCTTGATCAGGTTGCCCCCTGAAATCAGCACCCCGGACGATTCCATCAGCGACGAGGCGAACCACGTCCACGGAAGCAGCCCGCAGAACATGAACAACGGGTACGGATCCGTGCCCTGCGGCGCGGCCGGCATCACGTACTTGAAGACGAACGTGTAAATCAGCAGCAGCGTGAGCGGATTGATGAACGACCAGAAGAACCCGAGCACGGAGCCGCGGTAGCGGGCTTTCAGCTCACGCGCCACGAGGCTCTGAATCAGGCCGCGATAGCGCGCGAGCCGCGCGAGATTATCAAGCATGGACCTGCCCGAGGTTACCGGGCATCGAAGTCGAGCACGAGCGTGGTGATGTTGTCCGGACCGCCGGCCTCGTTCGCGGCTGCCACGAGGCGATCGCAAATCGTCTGCAGCGGGACGCCCGACGCGGCCATGATGCCGGCGATTGTGTCGTGCGGCACGACGGTGAAGAGACCATCGGAACAGAGCAGGAAGCGTTCGGCGCGAGTGGGCGTCAGCTCGAGCACGTCGACTTCCGGATCATCGCCGCCGGCGAGCGCGCGCGTGACAACGTTGCGCCATGGGTGCTGGCGCGCGGCGCTCGGCGTCATCGCGCCGGCGCGCACCTGCTCTTCGACCCACGAATGATCGCTGGTGATCTGCTCGAGCGCACCCTCACGCAGGACGTACACGCGGCTGTCGCCGACATGCGCGACGCTCGCCCGCGCACGATCTGGCGAGGCCAGCAGCGCCGACGCTGTCGTCGCCATCCCGCGGAGGTCCGCCGCGTCGGCAATCGCGTTGGCGATCTGATGGTTGGCGAGGCGGAACGCCGCCTTGAGCCGATTCGATTCGAAGCTCAACGTCGGTTCGAACGGGAACGGCCAGGTGCGGTTCTTGTCCGCGCCCGCGGTCTCGTGAATGAATTTCTGAATGGTGTCTACCGCAATGCGCGAGGCGACTTCACCGGCGACGTGACCGCCCATGCCGTCGGCGACGACGAACAAGCCGAGGTCTTCGCGAGTGCAGTAGCTGTCTTCGTTGCTGCTGCGGCGGAGGCCGGGGTCCGTGCTGACGGCCCAGGACAACTGCATGGAGGAATCGTATCAGCCTTGCGGCGGTGGCATGCGCTGGCGTCCGACCCGGCCCGCGAACTGACCGCGCGAGGCCACCTGCAGGCGCGCGAGCGACTTCGTCAGAGCGGCGCGCGCACGCTCGTAGTCGACGTCCGACTTTGGCTGGGTCAGCCGGTTCTCGGCGCGTTTTCTTGCTTCTTCGGCCCGAGTGACGTCGATGTCTTCCGCACGCTCGGCGAGCTGCGCGAGAATCGTCACGCGATCCGGGAGCACCTCGGCAAACCCGAAGGCGATCGCAAGATAGGTTTTCTCCTGTCCTTTGCGGTACCAGAGCTCCCCGACGGCAAGCGACGCCAGCATCGGCGTGTGTCCCGGGAGCACGCCGAAGTAGCCCTCGCTGCCGGGGATCTCGATTTCGTCAACCGGCTCGCGCACGAGCAGCTTGTCGGGAGTCACGATCTGCAGCTCGATGGATGTCGGGAGGGACATGCGTTTTATTCCAAGGAACCAGGAACCCCGAGAACCCTCTCTCTAGACTGCTACTGCTTCGCCATCTTTTCCGCTTTTGCGAGCACCTCTTCGATCGTGCCCACCATGTAGAAGGCCTGCTCCGGCACCGTATCGTGCCGGCCATCCACGATCTCCTTGAAGCCCTTCACCGTCTCCGCGATCGGCACGTACTTACCGGACAGTCCCGTGAACTGCTCGGCGACGAAGAACGGCTGCGACAGAAACTTCTGGATCTTACGCGCGCGCGAGACCGTGAGTTTGTCTTCTTCCGACAACTCGTCGATGCCGAGGATGGCGATGATGTCCTGCAGGTCCTTGTAACGCTGGAGCACCTGCTTGACGTTACGGGCCACCTCGTAATGCTCGTCGCCAATGATGCGCGGATCCAGGATGCGCGAGGTGGATGCCAGCGGATCGACGGCGGGGTAGATGCCCAGTTCCACGATGGCGCGTGACAGGTTCGTCGTCGCATCAAGATGCGCGAAGGTCGTCGCCGGCGCGGGATCGGTGTAGTCGTCGGCGGGCACGTAGATCGCCTGCACCGAGGTGATCGATCCTTTCTTCGTCGACGTGATGCGCTCCTGCAGCTCGCCCATCTCGGACAGCAGCGTGGGCTGGTAGCCGACCGCGCTCGGCATACGGCCGAGGAGCGCGGAGACTTCGGAACCTGCCTGCGTGAATCGGAAGATGTTGTCGATGAACAGGAGCACGTCCTTGTTCTCGGCATCCCGGAAGTATTCGGCGACGGTGAGCCCGCTGAGCGCGACGCGCAGCCGCGCGCCGGGCGGCTCCGTCATCTGGCCGTACACCAGCGCGGCTCGCGACTTCTCGAGCTCCTTCATGTTGATGACGCCGCTCTCCTGGAACTCGAGCCAGAGGTCGTTGCCCTCGCGCGTGCGCTCGCCGACGCCGGCGAACACCGACACGCCGCCGTGCTTCATCGCGACGTTGTGAATGAGCTCCTGGATGATGACGGTCTTGCCGACGCCCGCGCCGCCGAACAGGCCGATCTTGCCGCCGCGCAGGTACGGCTCCAGCAGGTCGACGACCTTGATGCCGGTCTCGAACATCTGCAGTTCCGTGGACTGATCTTCGAGCTGCGGCGCCTCGCGGTGGATCGACCAGCGTTCGGTCGAGTTGATCGGGCGATCCGGGAAATCGACCGGCTCGCCGAGCACGTTCATGACGCGGCCGAGCGTCGCGGATCCGACCGGCATGGAGATGGGCCCGCCCGTGTCGATCGCGTTCATGCCGCGGCGCATCCCGTCAGTCGGCTTCATCGCGACGGTGCGCACACGGTTCTCGCCGAGATGCTGCTCGACTTCCGCGACGACATCAATGACGTCGCCGGGGTCACCGGGGCTCGACTGGATTCGAACGGCGCTGTAAATCGCCGGCAGGTGCCCGCCTTCGAACTCGAGGTCCACGACAGGACCGATTATCTGGACGACCTTGCCGATCTTCTGTGTCGCGGCTTTGCCGGTCTTCTCTGTCGCTGTTGCTGTTTCCATGTGTGGCTTCCGCCTTCAGGGATAGGGCGGACCTCGAGATCCGCCGGCTGCCGCCGGGTCCAACCGCCTCTGCCAAGGCTACGGCGGTCCGCCGAAGCTTTACGCGGAAGGCGGAAGACCGGCTTACAGAGCCTCTGCCCCGGATACAACCTCGATAATCTCTCGCGTGATGGCCGCCTGCCGAACCTTATTCATGTATAGCGTCAGCTGATCGATCATCTCTGCCGAATTGCGCGTCGCGGCATCCATCGCCGTCATCTGCGCGGCATAGAACGCGGCATTCGATTCGAGCAGCGCGCGGAACGCCTGCACCTCGACGTGACGAGGAATCAGCGTCGTGAACAACTCCTCCGGCGTGGGCTCATACAGATAGTCAATCTGCGGGGTTATCGCGACGCCAGGCCGCCCGCCTTCGCCTTCCGGCTTCGGCCCGCCTCCGCCATCCTGCGTCGGCCCGCTCGCGTCGATGTCGAGCCTCGGAATCGGCAGCAGCCGTTCGACCACGATCCGCTGCTGCATGACCGACTTGAACTCGTTGTACACCAGGTACACGCTGTCGACCCGGCCTTCTGTGAACTCTTCGATCGCCGCGCGCGCGATGTCCTGTGCGTGGCTGTACTGCAGCGCTTGAAACAAGTTCACCTGTTCGTAGCGGACCTCGAATCCACGCCGCGCGAAGAAGTCGCGGCCGCGCCGGCCGATCAGTCCGAGCGCCACCTCGCGCGCCGGGTCTTCAACGATGAACGTGCTCGCGGCCTTGATCGCGTTCGTATTGAAGCTGCCGCACAGGCCGCGATCGGCGGTGATCACGAACAGCAGCGATTTGCCCCCGGCCCGGGGCGCCTTGCGCTCGTCGAGGAGCGCGTGCGACGAGGGATCGACGCGCGACGCGAGGCTGTTCAATACGCGCAGCATCTCGGTCGCAAACGGCCGCGCGTGCTGAATCCGCTCCTGTGCACGCCGCAGCCGCGACGCCGCGACCATCTTCATCGCCTTCGTGATCTGCTGCGTCGACTTGACCGCACGAATCCTGCGCCGGATATCCAGGAGAGAAGGCATCTATCGTTCGTTCCGTGTCAATGCTGAATGCTCCATGTCGAATGCCGAACACCGTCCGTCAGCGCTTGAGGCTTCACCATTCAGCATTCCGCCTTACGCTGCAGTCTTCGTCGCGGCCGCGAAGTCCTTCCCGAATTCCTCCAGCGCCCCATTCAGGTCTTTCTTGATGGCGTCGTCGATCTGCTTCTTCTCGGCGAGCGAGGAGAGCAGCTGCGCCTTGCGCGTATCGAGGAAGCGGTTCAGCTCCGATTCGTAGGCGCGCACCGCTTCGACCGCCACTCGGTCGAGATAGCCGTTGGTGGCCGCGTAAATGATGATGACCTGCTTCTCAACTGCCACCGGCTCATACTGCGGCTGCTTCAACACCTCGACGAGCCGGCGGCCGCGATTGAGCTGATTGAGCGTCGCCTTGTCGAGGTCCGATCCGAACTGCGCGAACGCCGCGAGCTCGCGGTACTGCGCGAGGTCCAGCCGCAGCGTGCCCGCGACCTGCCGCATGGCTTTGACCTGCGCGGACCCGCCGACACGTGATACCGAGTTGCCGACATTGATCGCCGGCCGCACCCCCTGGTGGAACAGATCCGACTCGAGAAAAATCTGCCCGTCGGTGATCGAGATCACGTTTGTCGGAATGTAGGCCGACAGGTCGCCCGCCTGCGTCTCGATGATTGGCAGCGCCGTCAGCGATCCGCCGCCGTTCTCCTTGCGCAGCTTCGCCGCGCGCTCGAGCAGGCGCGAGTGCAGGTAGAAGACGTCGCCAGGGTAGGCCTCGCGGCCCGGCGGGCGCCGGAGCAGCAAAGAAATCTCCCGGTACGCCTGTGCGTGCTTCGAAAGGTCGTCGTAGATGCACAGCGCGTGACCGCCGCTGTCGCGGAAGTACTCGCCCATCGTGCATGCGGAGTAGGGGCTGATGTAGAGCAGCGGCGCCGGATCCGATGCGCCCGCGGCGACGACGATCGTATATTCCATCGCGCCGGCCTCTTCGAGCGTCCGCACCACCTGCGCGACCGTCGACTGCTTCTGACCGATCGCGTTGTAGATGCAGATGACGTTCTGCCCCTTCTGGTTGATGATCGTATCGACGGCGACCGCGGTCTTCCCCGTCTGGCGATCGCCGATGATCAACTCGCGCTGCCCGCGGCCGATCGGCACCATCGCGTCGATCGCCTTGAGGCCCGTCTGCAGCGGCTCTTTCACCGGCTGCCGATCCACGACGCCTGGCGCAAGGCGCTCGATGGGCATGACCTGCTTCGACACGACCGGCCCCTTGCCGTCGATCGGTTGGCCGAGCGCGTTGACGACGCGACCGATCAGCTCCTGGCCGACAGGCACCGAGATGATGCGGCCGGTGCGTTTGACCGTATCCCCCTCGCGAATCTCGGTGAAGTCGCCGAGCAGCACCGCACCGACGCTTTCTTCTTCCAGGTTGAGCGCAATGCCAAAGATGCCGTGCGGGAACTCGAGCATCTCGCCGGCCATCGTGTTTTCGACGCCGTGGACACGGGCGATGCCGTCGCCGACCGACACGATGGTCCCGACTTCGGCGACGTCGACGTCCACGGCATAGCTGCCGATCTGGTCGCGGATGATTTTCGAGATTTCTTCGGCTTTGATGTCCATATGTGGCTGGCTGCACGCCCGACCTGAAAGTCGGGCCTACTGTGCTGACTCGGTCAGCGCCTGTTTCATCTTCTGCAGTTGCGTCGTCACGCTGCCGTCGTACACCGTGCTGCCGATGCGCGTGATGACGCCGCCGATGATCGACGGATCGACGCGCGGCTCGAGCACGACTCTCCGTCCCGTGGCCTGCCCGAGACCCTGCTCCAGCGCGTGCACCTTCTCAGCTGTGATCGGTATCGCGGTCGTCACCTCGCCGCGAATCACTTTCTGATGATCCATGAGCCGATCGCGGTACGCCGCAGCGACCTCCGGCAGCAACACCAGGCGATCGCGCTCGGCGAGCAGCAGAATCAATTTCGAGACGACGGGCGTCATCCCCCCGGCGCGATCGATCAACGCCTTGGCGAGGGTTCGTTTCTTCGCCGCAGGGACCGCAGGGTTGGCGAGCGTGTGCGACAGCACCTCGTGCATGCTGACGAGATCGGCAAACTGCTCCAGGTCGTCCTGCGCCTTGTCGACGTTCGCTTCCTTGAGCGCGACATCGAATAGCGCGCGCGCGTAGCGCTTGGCCGCCGCGCGGCTCGTCATGCCCGCACCTGTTTCAACTGCGAGGTGTAGCGCTCCACGAGACGCGCCTGGTCGTCCGATGTAATCGACTTCCTGATGCGCTCGGACGCGACGGCGACCGCGAGCGTCGCGGCGTGCTCGACGAGCTCGCGCCGCGCGACACGCAGCCGCATGTCGATCTCGCGGCGCGTATGTTCCAGAAGCCGCTGCCGCTCCGCTGCCGCCGCCTGCCGGATCCGCACGCGTTCCGCGGCAATCTCCTCGCCGCCCCGCACCTTGAGCGCTTCGAGCTCGCCGGGGAGCGCCGCCAGCTTCGTCTGGATTTCGGCCAGCTGACGTGTCGCCGCCTCGCGGGTCTCCGCGGCGGTCACGAGATCCCGCCGTACCTTCACAATCCGCGAGGACAAGTATTCCGTGAGGGGCGTTTTGAGGAAGTACACGAGCACGCCGGCGAGAATCGCGAAGTTGACTGTCTTCGCGATCACAGGCATCCATCCTTCTTCGTGCGCCTGTTCTCCTTGCTCCGCTTCGCGTGCGGCTTGAGCGGCGGGTTTCGCGGCGTCGGCGTGTTGTGCGGCGACGTGCACAGGGAGACCGAACGGAACCGCAACGACCACAATCAGAAAGAGGAGTGCCGCGGCGAGGTGCGCGTGCACGAAAATCATGGAGCAGGAACGTTCGACGGTCATGGACGGGTCAGGATGCCTTGCGCCCGAGGATCCGTTCGGCGGCGGCGGCGCCGAGCGCCTGCGCCTCCGCGTCGAGCCTGCGGCGGGCGTCTTCGGCTTCCGCCTGGAGTTGCCGTGCCGCACTGGCGACGGCCGCCTCCGCCTCCGCACGCGTCTCTGCGACGATCTCGGCGCGCTGGCCGAGCGCTGCGCGACGCATCTCGTCCATCTCGCGGTAGATCTCCGCGCGCGCCGCGGACATCTTGCGCTCGAACTCCGCGGTGGCCGCCTGCGCCTCGGTCGCCGAGCGCCGAGCGAGCTCGCCGGCCGATTCGATCGCTTCCTCGCGCTTGCGGATCACGTCGAGGACCGGGCGCAGCAGCAGCCGATCCACGACGAACGTGAGCAGCAGCACGAAAAAGATGACCCAGAGCACCGATAGATTCGGGAGCACACAACCTCGTTCAAGAAGAGACGAAGAAAAAACGGTCTCACTCAGAGGCCACGGAGGCCACAAGTCAAGACACCAAAGTTTCTTGCTCCGCGCCCTCGGTGGCCTCTGAGTAAATCGTCTCCGTGGCCTCCAATCGTGACCGCCACGGCCGAGACAAACAACGATTTATACCACGGATTTCACGGCTCACACGGGTCTGATCGGTGCCGCGCGTGCGATCCGTATGATCCGTGCTATCCGTGGCTGTGGTCGTGCCGCGCGTGCGATCCGTATGATCCGTGCTATCCGTGGCTGTGGTCAGTGGAGCCGGATGGCTTCGGGGCGTTCGATCATGACAGTACCGATGAGATGTGCTCTCACACCTGCGCTCCTGAGCGCTCGAATCGCGCCGGCCACCGCGTCTTCTGAGATTGCGACCAGCAGGCCGCCCGACGTCTGCGGATCGTAGAGCACTTGAATACGTAACGGATCCAAGTCGCTGTCGATGACCACGCCTGACTCGAAATGTTTCTGGTTCGTTCTTCCGCCGCCCGGCGTGTTCTCTTCGACGAGATCGAGCGCGGCTTCGAACAGCGGCACCGAGCGCACGTCGATGTCTAGCGTGCGCCTGCTCGCGCGTGCCATTTCGGTCGCGTGACCGATCAGGCCAAAGCCCGTGATGTCCGTGCACGCGTGCACCGAGCCGTCTGGCAGCGCGCGCAACGCCTCCGCCGCACCGCGGTTCACGGTCGTCATCGACGCGATGGCCGCTGCCGCCGCTGACACTGGCGCGCGGTCGAACTTGATCGCCGTCGCGATAATACCGGTGCCGAGCGGCTTGGTCAGCAGCAGTCGATCGCCAACCTGCGCGCCGCCGTTCGTCCACATTCGTTTCGGATCGACTTCTCCGGTGACGGCATATCCGAACTTGATTTCCGGATCCTGGACGGTGTGGCCCCCCAGCAGCGCGACGCCCGCGGACTGCAACGTCTCCAGGCCGCCCTTGAAAATATCGATCAGCCGTTCGCGCTCCAGCTCTTTCGGAAAGCCTGCGATCGCCAGCGCAGTGAGCGGGCGCCCGCCCATCGCGTAGACATCGGACAACGCGTTCGCCGCGGCAATGCGCCCGTACGCAATCGGATCGTCGACGATGGGCGTGAAGAAATCGACGGTCTGCACCAGCGCCCGGCCGTTTTCAAACCGGTACACACCCGCATCATCCGCGGTCCTCCAGTCGACGAGGACCCGCGCGTCAGACGACACGGGCAGAACACCCAGCACCTGGGCAAGCTCGCCAGCGGCGAGTTTGCTCGCTCAACCGGCGCAGGCAGCAAAATCTGTCAGTTTTTTCATTCGTCCTTCTCCGTTCACGGTGCACGGTGCATAGTGCACGGTTCTTGGTTCTGACCAGGGTGATTTGGGACGACTCGGTCGAAGCCGCCGAACCCATGAACCTGAACCGTGAACCCTGAACGGTGAACCGTGAACCGTGAACCGTGAACCCTGAACCGTGAACCGTGAACCGCTAACGTTCAGTCAGATATTCGTAGATCCGCTGCAACTCGTCCTCATTCGCGAAGTCGACTTCCACCTTGCCCCCCTTGCCGCGACGGATGATGCGCACGCGCGTGCCGAGAGCAAGGCGCAGCTTGTCTTCCGCGGCGCGGGTGTGGACGTCCTTTTGCGGCTCGGGCTTGGCGGCGGGAGGACTCTGCGTCTTACGAATCAGCGTTTCGGTTTCGCGAACGGAGAGGTTGCCTGCGACGATATCCCGCGCGAGTTGAAGTTGAGCCACTTCATCGGACAGCGCGAGCAGTGCGCGCGCGTGCCCCATCGACAGCGCACCGGACGCGAGATTTGATCTCACCTCCTGCGGCAGCCGCAGAAGCCGCAGGAAATTCGCAACCGATGACCGATCCCTTCCGACCGCATCGGCGATCTGCTCCTGCGTCAGGTGAAATTCGTCCGCAAGTCGTCGATATGCGTGCGCTTCTTCGATGGGGTTCAAGTCTTCGCGCTGAATGTTTTCGATCAGCGCAATGGCCAGCAGCCGGTCTTCGGGAACATCGCGAACGACGACCGGCACCTTCAGCAGGCCGGCGCGCTGTGCGGCGCGCCAGCGGCGCTCGCCCGCGATGATCTCGTAGCCGCTGTCCACCTTCCGCACGATGATCGGCTGGATCATGCCGTTCGCGCGGATCGACCGCGAGAGTTCGTCGATCCGCTCGTCGTCCATATGCGTGCGGGGCTGAAATTTGTTCGGTCGCAGCAGGTCGCTGTCGACATCGAGCGCGCGCTCGCTGGACGGGGGTGCCGGCGTGTCGGGAATCAGCGCGCTCAGGCCCCGGCCCAGCGCGGGACGCTTCTCAGCCATGATGCGGCTCCGGCGCGGCGGCAGCGGCCGCTTCACGCGCGAGCAGCTCGCGCGCGAGCGCGAGATACGCTTCGGCGCCGCGCGATTTGACGTCGTACAGGATGACAGGCAGTCCGTGGCTCGGCGCCTCGCCGAGCCGTATGTTCCGCGGAATGACCGTCGAGAACACGCGGTCCTGGAAGAACTCTCGAATGTCGCGCGCGACCTGCTGGCCGAGATTCGTGCGCTCGTCGTACATCGTCATCAGGACGCCGGCGATGTCGAGGGACGGATTCAGCGCGGCGCGCACGCGACGAAGCGTCGCCACGAGGTCGGCGAGGCCTTCGAGCGCGAAGTACTCGCAATTGAGGGGGATCAACACCGCGTCCGCCGCGACCAGCGCGTTCAATGTGAGGAGGCCGAGCGAGGGGGGAGAATCGACAAGAACGAAATCGTACCGATCGCGCAGCCGCTCGAGAAAATCGCGCAGCCGCCGTTCGCGGTTGGGCAGCGACACGAGCTCGAGCTCCGCGCCCGTGAGGTTGCGGTCGGCAGGAATGAGCCAAAGACCCTTGATGCGCGTCTCCAGAACGAAGGCCGACGGCTCGGGCACCGGCGTGACGGCCATCAGCGCCTGGTAGACCGTCCCGGCGGCTGCCGCCTGTCCCTTGAGACCCACCCCGCTCGTCAGGTTTCCCTGGGGATCCATATCGACGACGAGCACACGCTGCTCCGCGATGGCCAGCGCTGTCGCGAGATTGATGGCTGTTGTGGTTTTGCCGACCCCCCCTTTCTGGTTGGCGATGGCAAGAATGCGGGTCATTTAGGTTAATCGACCAAATATCTGCGTCTGATCAGCAGACAGGATAAGCGTGCGACCGCAGTCGATCAAGCCACTGTTCCACGTGGAACACTTACTTCATTTTCAGGAAAACTGCGCGGCTCCCCAGTGTCGGCAAGAGCATGATCGTGCGGTCGACCTTCAGGCCTCCAGTGGCATTCAATTCCACCGGACTTGAGACGAAGAGCAGGGCTTCCCCTCCGGCTGCTAATGCCGGACGAACGAGGGTCAAAACGCCTTCATCCACTCGAACCGCTCGGATGGACACGAGGTCCGCCGACTTCCGCATCTTAGGGAGCACGTCCTCAAATCTGGCGCACTCGACAGTTCCGGCCAGTCCGACGTGTCGAATCGCCTCGCGCAGGAAGGCGGCCTTCCGCGCCTTTGACTCGATCATGACGAGCGAGCGCGCTCCGCACGCCAACGCGAGAGGAATGGCGGGCGAGCCCCCGCCTGACCCGAGATCGACCACCGCGCGGCCGGCTGGTACGCTCTGCCCTGCCTTGATCGGCTCGAGCAACAAACGGTCGATCGCCTGTTGTGGATCGCTCAAAGATGTGAGGTTCATACGCGCGTTCCAGCGGGCGAGCAGGGAGTAGTAGGCCAGGAGCCGGGGAATGAGCAGATCCGGCACCAGAACGCCATGGTTCCGGGCGCGATCCCGAAGCATTTGCTCGAGGGCGAGTGATTCCATCAGCGACCGAGACGTCCGGATACGTGCGCTGCTACCAGAGCTACCGCTGCCGGGGTGACGCCCGGGATGCGCGAGGCCTGGCCCAGCGTCGCCGGGCGCACCGCAGTCAGCCGCTCGACCATCTCGCGCGACAGCCCTGCAATCCCTTCGAATGTGAAGTCCGCGGGAATCATCCGTTCCTCCTGCCGGCGGAGTCGATCGACGGCTTCGGCCTGGCGCCGCAGATATCCTTCGTATCGGAACTCGGTCTCAACGCTCGCGAGATCGACGAGTGGATCCCTGATATCCAATGGCAGCTGGCCGCAACGAACCAACTCTGAAATGTCGACCTCCGGTTGACGCAATGCTCGCGCCGCCGGCATCCGCTGGCCGTCCACGGACACGGACGTATGCCGTACACGGGCCACGTTGCGCTCGAAGCGCTCGCGCCGCTCGAAAAATGCGGCCCACCTGAGATCGTCGACAAGTCCAACGCGCCGACCGCTCGGCGTCATGCGCAGATCAGCGTTGTCGATTCGAAGAAGCAGCCGATGCTCCGCGCGTGAGGTGAACATCCGATACGGCTCGAGGCATCCGCGTATCGTGAGATCGTCGATCAGAACACCGATGTACGCCTCATCCCGACCCAACACCAGCGCGGGGTCCTTCGTCACTTGCAATGCTGCATTGATGCCGGCGATGAGGCCCTGCGCGCCCGCTTCCTCGTAGCCCGACGTTCCGTTGATCTGGCCGGCGAGGAACAGCCCCGGTACTCGGCGGGTCTGGAGCGTTCGATCGAGTTCCGTTGGTTGAATGAAATCGTACTCCACGGCGTATCCGGGGCGAATGATCTCTGCATCTTCGAGACCGGGCAGCGCGTGGACAATTGCCGCCTGAGTAGCTGCAGGCAGACTCATCGAGTAGCCGTTCACATAGATTTCGTCTGCGTCGAGCCCCTCCGGCTCGAGGAAGATCTGGTGACGCTCCCGCTGCGGAAAGCGCATCACTTTGTCTTCGAGCGATGGGCAGTAGCGCGGCCCGATTCCGCGAATCTGCCCGTTATAGAGCGGCGATTCGTGAATGTGCTCTCGCACGAGCGCATGCACGCGATCCGTCGTGTGCACCACATGACAGGCGATCTGCCGCCGCTCGATCGCGCCGGTGAGAAAAGAGAATGGCACCGGAGGATCGTCGCCGTGTGCTTCCTGAAAGCGCGTGAAGTCGATACTGCGGCGATGGAGGCGGGGCGGCGTGCCGGTCTTCAGCCGTCCCCACGAGAAGTCGTACGACTTGAGCGATTCCGCGAGATCGTTCGAAGGCGGTTCACCGGCGCGGCCTGACGGTCGTTGCTCCAGCCCGACGTGAACCAGGCCATTGAGAAACGTACCGGTGGTCACCACGAGCGCATCGCACCTGTACGTATCGCCGTCTTCGAGCGCGAGACCGGCGATCCTGCCGTTCTCGAGGACGAGCCGTCCGGCCCTGCCGATGATCCACGAGATGCGCGGCTCCGATTCGAGCGTCTTCCGGACCCACGCCGAGTAGTCCCGCTTGTCCGCTTGAGCGCGCGGCGACCAGACCGCGGGCCCTCGGCTCCGATTGAGCAGCTTGAACTGAATTCCGGTGGCATCGATCGCGCGGCCCATCAGCCCGCCCAGCGCGTCGATTTCACGAACGAGATGTCCCTTTGCCGTGCCGCCGATCGCGGGATTACACGGCATGTGCGCCACGGTGTCCCTCGACAGCGTGCAGATCGCGACGTCGCGTCCCATGCGCGCTGCGGCCCACGCCGCCTCCACGCCGGCGTGGCCCGCTCCGATGACGATGATTTCGTGGCCTCGCACGCCTTTGATGCCTTATTTATTTCCCTATACAGAATCGTTCAAATATCAATCGCAGCACATCGTCCGGCGTACGCGCGCCCGTGACCTCGTCGAAGCACGCGCGAGCCTCGTGCAAATCCGCCAGCAGGAATTCTTCCGCGACTCCTTCGAGCGCAGCGTCGCGACCGCGAGCCGCCGCATCGCGCGCACGACCGACCAATGCTGTATGGCGGATGTTCAGAGTCGCGATCGCGTCGCGGTGCGGTTCGGCGTCCGCGGCGCGGATCATCTCGCTGCGGAGTCGATCGATGCCGGCATCGGTCAGCGACGAGACCGGCAACGCGTCGAATTCGCGCGCGTTCCATCGCGCTGGCAGGTCCGCCTTGCTGGCAACGACTACGCGCGGCCGCCCCGCAGTTGCTGCGAGAAGTTCGCGATCCGATTCCACGAGAGCGGCGGATCCATCGAGCACGACAACGAGCACGTCGGCGACCTCGCGCGCTTGACGTGCGCGCGCGATCCCTTCCTCCTCGATCGCATCAGCCGCCTCGCGGTGCACGCCCGCGGTGTCGACTACGGTGAATGGCACACCGCCGATGTCGACGCGCTCGGTCAGCAGATCGCGGGTCGTTCCTGCAATCTCCGTCACGATCGCGCGCTCGCTGCCGGCGAGCCGGTTGAACAGGCTCGACTTGCCCACGTTGGGACGACCCACGACGACCGCCGTCAGGCCCTCGCGGATCATGCGCCCGCGCTTCGCGTCCGCGAGCAACGCATCGAGCGCGGAGACGATCGCGCCCATCTCCCGCGACGACTCGTCACGGGTGATGAAGTGGTAGCCCTCGTCCGGGAAATCCAGCGACGCCTCGAGCCGTGCGATCAGATCGAGCAGCCTCGCTTCCATCGACGCGAGGCGGGCGGTCAACGTACCCTGGAGTTGATCGAACGCGACACGCGCCTGCAGCGGCGTCACCGCATCAATCAAATCCCTCACCGCTTCCGCCTGCACGAGATTGATCCGGCCATTCAGGTACGCGCGCAACGTGAACTCGCCGGGGTTGGCGACGCGTGCTCCCGCACCGAGCCCGGCTCGAACGATCGCATCGAGGACGAGGGGACTTCCATGCATAAGAGTGGGGGGCCGGGAAGAAGGTGACGATCGTCTCGTCGATTCCATCACCATGCTCGTCCACCATGCGCGCCAACGTCGCATGTCGCGGCGCGAACGAGTTGCGCCGCGCGAGACAGGACGCGATGGAGGCGGCCGCGGATCCGCTGATCCTGACGACCCCGAGACCGCCGCGCCCGGGCGGCGTGGCAATCGCGACGATGGTGTCTTCTGTGGAGAACAAGGCTTCAGGCTCCAGGCTCCAGGCTTCAGGGTTAGGATCCCCGCACCCCGCACCCCGCACTCCGCACCCCGATTCAGCGTTTCGTCGAAATAATCACCGTCTTGAGAAATGCATCGCCGATGCTCTCGGAGGTGACCTCCGGATCCTCGGCAACAGTCAGGTGCACGAGGCGCCGCGCGTACGGGTTGAGCGGGCCCATTTCCTGCGGCGTGCCCGACGTCTTCGCCTTCTGCATCATGAAGCGCGCCATCTCACGAAGCTCGCCGTCCTTCGCGCGCCGATAGCCCATGCAGTCAATGACGAAACTGCGGTCGTCTTTCAGGTCGCGGCGGAAACCGGTGTTCACGATCTGCTGCAGCGCTTCGAGTGCTTCCGCCTTGCGCCGGAGCAGCATTTCGCCGCCTTCTCCGGACAGATCGATCCGAATGCCGTCTGGCGTGTCATGAACCTGCACGGCCAGCGGCAGGCCCATCGCCGCGAGCACGTCCTTCAGAAACCCGGAGACACGCGCCTGCACGTCCATCAGCGATTTCCTTTCGCCTGGTCGGTGCGGCCGCCGCCGACGCGCTTCACGCGCCGCTCTGCCGGAGGACGCACCGTCCGCTGCGGCGCCGGGCCGATCAAGCGGTTCGTAATCATCTGCTGGCCGATGCCCCAGATGTTGCTCACCGTCCAGTAAATCACCAGGCCGCTGGCGGCCCAGAGGAACATGGTCGTCATCACGACCGGCATGACCATCATCATCTTCTGCTGCACCGGATCCGCCGTCGATGGCGTCATCCTCTGCTGAATCATCATCGTCACACCCATGAGCACGGGGGTGATGAAAAGCGGATCGTGTGCGGAGAGATCGTGGATCCAGCCGATGAACGGCGCGCCACGCAGCTCGATCGCAACCGACAGCATCGCGTAGAACGCGAAGAGCACGGGCAGCGTCAGGAGCATCGGCACGCATCCGCTCGCGGGGTTCACGCCCCGCTCGCGATAAAGATTCATCAGCTCGACGTTCATCTTCGAGCGGGCGGGATCGCTCATCTTGAGCTTCGCGTAGCGATCCTGGATTGCTTTTACTTCCGGCTGCACTTCCTGCATCTTGCGCATCGACACGACACTCTTATGGCGCAGCGGGAACATCACCATATTGATCAGGACCGTCAGGATGATGAGCGACCAGCCGTAGTTGCCGACGTAGCCGTTGATCCACTTGAGCGAGCGAAGGAGCGGCACCACCAGCCAGTCGAACCTGCCGAAGTCGATGGCCTTACTGAGGTCGTGATTGACCGCGATGAGGTTGTCGATGTCTTTCGGACCGAAGAAATACGTCTCGTCCCGCGGAGGCGACGGAAACCGCGCGGACCACGAGACGTAATGTGCGCCCTCGGGGACGCCCGCCACGGCAACCGTGAGCGACTGGTATGTGACGCGCAGCGGCTGTTGCTTGGGCGCGACCAGCGCCGCCAGAAAATAGTGGTCGTCGACCCCCGCGAACCCGAACGTGCCTTCCTGCACCGGCTGCGCGGGAATCTTATCGACTCCGAGGCGCGACACTTTTCCGTCCCGGTAGAAGACTGGCTGTGGCGCCGGGTTATAAGTGCGGGACTTCTGCACGATCCCGCTGCCGATCGCCGGTCCCCACGCAACCGTGATTGGCAGGGCCTGACCGGCGCGCTTCAGGTCGGCCGTGACTCCAATCGAATACGGGCGATCGGCGGTGAAGGTGAAGATTTTCCGCGCCTCGATCTCGCTTCCATCCTTCAGATCGAATTGCAGCGTGCGCGTGCCCGAGTCAATCGACAAGGCGTCGGCGCTCGGTATGAACACCGCGGACTCCAGCGTATTGGTGACCGCGGGGTCATCTGTGGTGAGCGTTAATGGCAAGGGCGTCGCCGGAGGGGCATGCGTGGCCACGAGCTCGAGAGGCTCGCCACCCGCATCACGATACTTCTTGAGCCGCCAACTCTTCAGCGCTGCGCCGCGAGTCGTAAATACGGCCCGGATCGCCGCGTTCTCAACCACGATGTCCCGCGCGTTGACGTCCGCCGTGTTCGCAGCCGTAGCCGGGGGAACCTGCCCGGAGACGGCTTCAGCGGGAAGCGCCGGCGTGGGCTGCTGCGCTCCGCCCGCCGAGGGGTTCGTGGCTCCCGGCTGGCCCGTTGCCGCGGGTTTCGGTTCAGGCGGAGGCGGAAAGAGCAGCTGGTATCCGTACAGGACCACGAAAGACAGCAACACAGCGAGGAGGACGCGTCGTTCCATCGAAGTCGTCAGCGCGATTTGTCAGGCGTCGGAACAGGATCGAGCCCGGATTGGGCAAGCGGATGGCACCGTGCGAGCCGTCCGACTGCGAGCGCCATCCCGCGCACCGCACCGTGTACATGAATGGCCTCTCTCGCGTATGCAGAGCACGAAGGGACGAATCGGCATGACCCTCCGAGGAACGGCGAGAGCAGCAGTTGATAGAGCCGGATGAGGGCGAGCGCGAGACGAGCGCCTGGTGTCATTGCTTTGACGGGACGCGAAAACGCTTGAGGGCTGATTCGAAATCCTGCTCGAGCGCTGGCCTGGACGCCTCCAGCAGCGCCGTTTTCGGAATAACGACCAGATCGACGGGGCCAGCGTCGCTTGACGTGCGAAACATCTCTCGAATCAGGCGTTTAGCCCTATTCCTCACGACCGCGCCGCCAAGTTTCCGCGAGGCGACGACCCCGAGCCGGGCCGTCGGCCCCTGGCCCGGTGCCGCTATGACTGTGAGAAAACGGCCGTGAGAACGCCGCCCCGCATCGAAAACGCGCTGGAACTCCCCGCGCCGTCGCAGCCGCCGGGCCGGTGGAAGAGTGTGGGACGGCATAAAGACACTTACGCGGCCGGCCTCGCGGCCGATCTTCAGCGGGACGCAGTGACGGCCAGGCGCTTGCGACCTTTCGCCCGCCGGCGCTTCAGCACATGCCGCCCGTTCTTCGTGGCCATCCGCACGAGGAATCCATGAGTCTTCTTGCGATGGCGACGGTTCGGCTGAAATGTACGTTTGCCCTTCATGACTTTTGGAATCCCCTGCAGTGGTTCTGAACAGAGCGGAGAAACTGAAATAGTAGCGAACCGCCGACGTGAGTGTCAATTGCGGGCGGTGCCGGGTGGTCCGGTTTGTGCGGGGTGCGAGCCCTATGGTACTGTCCGTTCCCCGCAGCGGACGTTGGGTCAGCCCCCGAAGTTTTCCACAACTGTGGAAAAAATTGTGGAAAAGCGAGGGCGAAGGTCCAGAGAACCGTGTGTCGTCCGTGAAAATGTCTGATTTCACCGAACAATAGCTGCGAAAAGTGAATTCCTTGGGGCGAAAGTCGGGCACGTGAATATGACGGGCACCAATCTCTGGGACCAGGTCCTGTCCCGCATTGAAACCAAGGTCAACCGGCACAGTTTTTACACCTGGTTCAAACCGACGCTGTATGTCGATGAGCGGGAGGGGGCACTCCGTGTGCGGGTGCCGAACACCCTTTTTCGCGATTGGCTGACAAAACACTATTCCGCCGTCATCGACGAGGCGCTCACCGAAATCCAGCGGCCAGGCACTGAGATCGCCTTTGTAACGGAAGACTTTGCGGTGCCACCGCCCGTTCCCGAGGCGACGGTGCGGGAGATAGAACCCGAAGACGACGCGGAGGGCGAAGCGGCACGTCTGAGCCCGCGTTATTCGTTCGACACGTTCGTCGTCGGTTCCTCCAACCAGTTCGCACATGCGGCGTGTCGCGCCGTCGCGGAGGCGCCGTCGCGCTCCTATAACCCGCTGTTCATCTACGGCG
Organism: Acidobacteriota bacterium; assembly: GCA_003222675.1. Taxonomy (GTDB): domain Bacteria; phylum Acidobacteriota; class Vicinamibacteria; order Vicinamibacterales; family 2-12-FULL-66-21; genus QHWT01. The sequence continues at coordinate 88,749 of QHWT01000062.1, forward strand.
GCGTCGGCCTGGGCAAAACCCACTTGATGCATGCGATCGGCCATTACGTGGTCACGCACCTGAAGAACTTGCAGCTCACCTACATCTCGTCAGAACGCTTCATGAACGAGATGATCAATGCGGTTCGTTACGATCGCGTCCTTGATTTTCGCGAGCGATACCGCAGCGTTGACGTGCTGCTGGTTGACGACATCCAGTTCCTTGCCGGCAAGGAAGGAACGCAGACCGAGTTCTTTCACACCTTCAACGCGCTCTACGATTCACAGAAGCAGATCGTCATCAGCAGCGACTGCCCGCCGCACGAGATCCCGCAGCTCGAAGAACGACTGCGCTCGCGGTTCGAGTGGGGACTCATCGCCGACATCCAGTCGCCGGATCTCGAGACAAAGGTCGCGATTCTCAAAAAGAAGGCGGAAACCGAGGGCATTCCGCTGCCCGACAACGTTGCCATCTACATCGCCGGCAAGATCAAATCGAACATCCGCGAGCTCGAGGGATCGCTCATCCGCCTGATTGCCTATGCGTCGCTCACCGGCCGGGAGATTTCTCTCCCGCTCGCCCAGGACGTGCTGCGCAACATCCTGCAGAACGACGAGCGCGCCGTCACAATCGAGGGCGTGCAGAAAGCGGTCGCCGACCACTACTCGCTGAAGCTCGTCGAGCTCAAGTCGAAGAACAATTCGAAGTCTGTGGCGATGCCGCGGCAGATAGCGATGTATCTTTGCAAGGCGCTGACGAGCGCTTCGCTGCCGGAGATCGGCAGGAGCTTCGGCGGCAAGCATCATTCGACTGTCATTCACTCGATCCGCAAGATTGAGGATCTCCGTCAGAAGGATGGAGATTTCAACACACTTATCAACAGCTTGATGGAGTCGTTCCGCTGAGCAGCGGGGAAGTTTTCCACACCTCGCTGTGGGAAGACCTGTTGATGGGCTGCGGTCATGGACGGGCCCGGAAATTTGCACAAAAGCGCCTCGAGAAATCAGCTGTCGCCGTTGAGATTTCTCCACAGCGTAAATGTCACATTCTGAAGGACTAATCGACGAAATTTAGCTTTTCAACAGGACCTCTTTCTTGTTATAATTCTTCGTTTCTGATTTCTCTCTCCTAAATTACTGAGAACACACCATGGAATTGGTCGTCCGGAAGACCGATCTGCTGCGCGAACTGCAACTCTTCCAAGGCATCGTTGAACGCAAGAACACGATCCCGATCTTGGCGAACGTGTTGCTCGAAGCCAACGGCGCTGAAGTGAAGATGCTCGCGACCGACCTCGAGGTGGGGCTCCGCAGCAAATGCACCGCGACCGTCTCCAAGGGAGGATCGCTCACGCTTCCGGCGAAGAAACTCTACGAGATCATCAAGGCTCTGCCTGAAACGGACGTCCGCATCGAGGAAGACAAGGGGGGCGTCAAGGTTGCCGCGGACCGGTTCGACTCGAGGATGCAGACGCTCCCGCGCGAAGATTTTCCGACGCTTCCGGAAGCGAGCGGCAGTTACAGCGTCACGCTGTCGCGCGACGTGCTGCGGCAGATGGTGTCGAAGACACAGTTTGCCATTACCGGGGAAGACACGCGCTACTTCCTGAACGGCGCGCTGTTCATCCAGCGTCCCGAGTCAATGAGCCTGGTCTCGACGGACGGTCACCGGCTCGCGCTGATCACGGTGTCGCGTGAGAAGGGCAACAACAAGCTCAAGGTCGACGAGGATCGCGTCATTCTGCCACGCAAGACGCTGCTGGAACTCGGGCGCCTGCTGGCGGAAACCGACGGCGACATCCAGTACGAGCGCGGCGAGAACCACCTGTTCTTCGAGCTGGGCGGCCGCCTCCTGATTTCGCGGATGATCGACGGCCAGTTTCCGGCCTTCGAGCGCGTCATCCCCAAGGGCCACGACAAGCGGGTCGAGTTCGATCGCGATCGGCTGACGAGCGCGGTCAAACGCGTCGCGCTGCTCTCGAACGAGCGTTCGCGCGCGGTGAAATTTCAAATGGACAATGGCAAGGTGGAGATCGCATCCAGCAGCCCCGAGTTCGGCGAGGCGAAGGAGATCCTCATGGTCGATTACGCCGCCGCGCCGGTCACGATTTGTTTCAACGCGCAGTACGTCCTCGATTTTCTCGGCGTGGTCGAAACCGACACGGTCTCTCTCGAATTCAAGGACGAGATGAGTCAGGCCGTTTTGAAGCCGATCGGCGCGGACGGCTACGACTACACGTATGTGATCATGCCGATGCGAATCTGACGGATGTGGTGATTGCGGGATTTCGTGATCTGGTGATTCACAAATCAACCATCACCAAATCAGCGAATTGCCAAATCACAAAATCTATTGAATGGCTGAACCGAACGAACCAAAAGAACAGCACCCCGCGCGCGAGCACCTCCAGGGGGCACCGAACGATCCGGCTGCATCGGTTGCGGGCAACGGGAATGGCGCCGGTGCCGACGATTACAGCGCGGACAACATCAAGGTCCTGGAAGGCCTGGAAGCCGTCCGGAAGCGACCCGCCATGTACATCGGGTCGACCGGCGCGCCGGGACTGCACCATCTCGTCTACGAGGTCGTCGACAACTCAATCGACGAGGCGCTCGCCGGATTCTGCGACCAGGTCAACGTCACGATCCACATCGACAATTCCGTGACCGTCATCGACAACGGCCGCGGCATTCCCGTCGATCGCCATGCGAGCGGACGCTCGGCAGCGGAGGTCGTATTGACGGTGCTGCACGCGGGCGGCAAGTTCGATAACGACAGCTACAAGGTGTCGGGCGGACTTCACGGCGTCGGCGTGTCCGTCGTCAACGCGCTGTCGGAGGTTCTCGAGCTCGAGATCTGGCGCAACGGCCACGTGTATAAGCAGACCTACGAGCGTGGCAACCCGACGGCGGACATCGAGGTCACCGGAACGACGAAGAAGCGCGGCACCAAGGTCACGTTCAAGGCCGACACACAGATTTTCGAAGTCACGGAGTTCAGCTTCGATACCCTCGCGCAACGTCTGCGCGAGCTGGCGTTTCTCAATGGCGGCGTCACGATTACGATCGACGACGAGCGCGACGGCAAGGCGCACAAGTTCCTCTACGAAGGGGGCATCGTCTCGTTCGTGCAGTACCTGAACCAGAACAAGTCGCCGGTCAACGACAAGCCGATTTACATGCGCGGCGAGAAGGACGGCATCGATGCCGAGATCGCGCTGCAGTGGAACGACGGCTATGCCGAAACGTTGTATTCGTTCGCGAACAACATCAACACGCATGAAGGGGGCACGCATCTCTCGGGCTTCCGATCCGCGTTGACGCGCACCATCAACTACTACGCCGGCAAGAACAACCTGACCAAGGATCTGAAGGACGCGACGATCAGCGGCGACGACATTCGCGAAGGGCTCACCGCGGTCATCAGCGTCAAGATTCCGCGGCCGCAGTTCGAAGGGCAGACGAAGACGAAGCTCGGAAACACGGAAGTGAAGGGCATCGTCGAGGCGATCGTCAACGACAAGCTCGGCGCGTTCCTCGAAGAGAATCCCAACGTCGCGAAGCGCGTGATCGCGAAGGCAGTCGACGCGGCACGCGCACGCGAGGCTGCGCGCAAGGCGCGCGATCTCGTCCGCCGCAAGGGAGCGCTCGACAGCAGCGCGCTGCCGGGCAAGCTCGCCGACTGCCGCCGGCGGCTCCGCCAAGCAGGGGCGCGACCGGCGCTTCCAGGCGATCCTCCCGATTAAGGGCAAGATCCTCAACGTGGAGAAGGCGCGCTTCGACAAGATGCTCAGCAGCGACGAGATCAAGACCATGATTGCGGCGCTCGGCACCGGCATCGGCGCCGAAGACTTCGATCCGGGAAAGCTCCGCTATCACCGCATCATCATCATGACGGACGCGGACGTCGACGGATCTCACATCCGGACGCTCCTTCTCACGTTCTTCTATCGGCAGATGCGCGCGCTGGTCGATTCGGGGTACGTGTACATCGCGCAGCCGCCATTGTTCCGGGCGAAGCGGGGACGAAGCGAGCACTTCATCCGCGACGAGCGGGAAATGGAGAACTGGCTGATTCGCCGCGCGGTCGAGTCGCGGGTCGTCGTGCTGCCGGACGGACGCGAAGTCTCCGGCGCGGATCTCGAGAAGACGCTCGAGCGGCTGGGACAGTTCCGCAAGTACCTGCAAGTCGTCGAACGCCGCGGCCCGACGCGCGACGTCATCACTGCGCTGCTCGATCGGGGTGCCCCGCGCGTCGACAAGAGCTTCTTCACGGACAAGGCGCAGCTGCAGGCGTTCGCCGATTCGCTCACCAGCCCGACGCGTTCCGCGAGCCTGCATCCGGACGAAGAGCACCAGGCCTTCAGCATCGTGATCGAGGATCGCAGCGGCGGTTATCCGCGTCACCATCGGATCGACCTGGACTTCGTTTCCACGAGCGAGTTCCGCACGCTGGCTGCGAGCTACCAGGACGTGAAGGGCGTCAAGGGGCCGATGGTCGTCAAGACGACCGGGGCGACCGACGTCGAAGACACGTCGGCGGACGAAGCTCCGCAGGCCACGGCGAACGACACGGCGATCGGCGGCGCTCCGCTCGATGCGGCGACGAAGCTGGCCGCCGAGCCGAAGCTGCCGGACGCCAGCTCTCTGCCCGCTGCGGTGAAGGCGGTCGCGAAAGGCAAGGACTCGGAGGTGCGCGTCGAATCGCTCGACGATCTCGTCGAGTTCTTCACCGCCGCCGGCAAGAAGGGCGTCACGATTAACCGCTACAAGGGACTCGGGGAAATGAACCCGGATACGTTGTGGGAAACCACGATGAACCCGCAGAAGCGCACGCTGCTCCAGGTGAAGGCGGAAGATCACACCGAGGCGGACTTGATGTTCACCACCCTGATGGGCGATCAGGTCGAGCCGCGAAGAAAGTTCATCGAAGACAACGCACTCGACGTGAAAAACCTCGACATCTAAACAGGTGCTCGGTGCAAGGCGCTCCGGGTGCCCTTTGGGCCGCACACGGCGGCGAGGCTCCACCTCCAGAGGTGCGGCCATCTGGCATCAGACACCTTCGCAGCCCGTGGCACGCGGCGCACCAAATCGCACGTAGCACCGAGCACGTAGCACCGACACAATTCACATGTCCGATATCGCAGCGTCCAAAGTCCCAGTCAACATCGAAGACGAGATGAAGCGCTCGTACATGGATTACGCGATGAGCGTAATCATTGGACGAGCGCTGCCCGACGTGCGCGACGGCCTGAAGCCCGCGCACCGCCGCGTGCTCTACGGCATGCGGACGATGGGCCTTGCGTCGAACCGCGCGTATCGCAAGTGCGCGAAGATCGTGGGCGAGGTGATGGGGAACTTCCATCCCCACGGCGACGCGTCGATCTACGACACGCTCGTCCGCCTAGCACAGGAATTCAACATGCGCTATCCCGTGGTCGATGGCCAGGGCAACTTCGGCTCAATAGACGGCGATCCGCCGGCGGCGATGCGATACACCGAATCGCGCCCGGAAGCCCTCGCCGAAGCGATGATGACCGACCTCGATAAGGAGACCGTCGACTTCGTCCCGAACTACGACGAGACCACCGAAGAGCCGACAGTACTTCCGACGACGTTCCCGAACCTGCTGGTGAACGGATCGGCCGGCATTGCGGTCGGCATGGCGACGAACATCCCGCCGCACAACATGCGCGAGGTCATCGATGGCGTGATAGGCGCGATCGAGCAGCGTGGTCAGTCTCGCGAGGCGCGGCTGAAGGCAGTGCTGCGCGCGGTGGCCGGTCCCGATTTCCCGACCGGTGGGTTCATCGTCGGCCGCCAGGGCATCTTCCAGGCGTATACGACCGGCCGGGGCGCGATTACGGTCCGCGCGAGGGCCACGACGGAAGAATCGAAGAAGGGCGATCGCGTCTCGATCGTCATCACCGAGATCCCGTATCAGGTCAACAAGAAGCGCCTGATCGAAAACATCGCCGAGCTCGTACGCGAGAAGACGATCGAAGGCATTTCGGATCTGCGCGACGAATCCGATCGCGATGGCATGCGCATGGTCATCGAGCTGCGCCGCGGAGAGGTGCCCGATGTGGTGCTCAATAACCTCTACAAGCACACGCAGCTCCAGACGACGTTCGGCATCATCATGCTGGCGATCGCCGGCGGCAGGCCGAAGGTGCTGCCGCTGCTCGAGGTCATCGAGAACTTCATTGAATTCAGACGCGAGGTCGTCCGGCGCCGGACCGAGTTCGAGCTGCGCAAAGCCGAAGCGCGTGCTCATATTCTCGAAGGATTGAGGATCGCGCTCGATCATCTCGACGCGGTGATCAAGCTGATTCGCGGATCGAAGAGCCCGGTCGAGGCGCGCGGCGGGCTGATGACCGAGTTCACGCTGAGCCAGCTCCAGGCGCAGGCCATTCTCGACATGCAGCTCCAGCGCCTCACCGGCCTCGAGCGCCAGAAGATTCTCGACGAGCTCGTCGAATTGATGAAGACCGTCGAGCGACTGCGGGCGATCCTGTCGAGCGACGAGCTGCTGATGCAGGTCGTCCTGAACGAGCTCAAGGACGTCCGCTCGAAGTTCGGCGACGAGCGCCGGACCGAGATCATCGACGAGAGCGGCGAGTTCCGGATCGAAGACCTGATCGCCGATGAGGACATGGCGATCACGGTGACGAACACCGGCTATATCAAGCGCACGCCAATCTCCACCTACCGGGCGCAGCGGCGCGGAGGAAAGGGCCGTATCGGGATGCGAACGCGCGAAGAGGACTACGTGAGTCATCTCTTCATCGCGTCTACGCACGCCTACATCATGATCTTCACGGATCGCGGCCGCGCCTACTGGCTGCGTGTCCACGAAATCCCGGACGTGGGTCCCGGCGGGAAAGGCAAGGCGATCGCGAATCTGGTGCAGTTTGTAGGAGAGGAAAAGATTGCCGCGCTGGTCGCGGTGAAGGAGTTCCCCGAGCAGGACGAGCAGCAGTTCGTCGTCATGGGCACACGCAAGGGCACCATCAAGAAGACCGATCTGACCGCGTTCAGCAACCCGCGCCCGAGCGGCATCATCGCGATGGGCGTAGAGGAGGGGGATTCCGTCATCGCCGTGGAGCTCTCGGACGGCAAGGAGCAGATCTTCCTCGGCACCCGCGACGGCATGGCCATCCGGTTCGACGAGACGGATGTGCGCGCGATGGGCCGCAGCGCCTACGGCGTCCGCGGCATCAGCCTGCGCGACGACGACGAGGTCGTCGCGATGGAAGTCGTCCGCGAAGGCGGCACGCTGCTGAGCGTCGCGCAGAATGGTTACGGCAAGCGCACCGAGCTCGAGGAGTACCGGCTCCAGTCACGCGGCGGCGTCGGCATCATCAACATTCAGACCACCGATCGCAACGGCAAGGTCGTCGGCATCTCGTTCGTTCAGGACGACGACGAGGTGCTGCTGATCAGCCAGCAGGGCATGATCCTGCGTACGAAGGCGGGGGATATCCGGACCATCGGCCGCGCGACGCAAGGCGTCAGGTTGATCGAGATGGAAGAAGGCGACGCGGTCGTCGCGATTGCAAAGCTGGCGGAAAGGGACGAGGAGGGTGAGGCGCCCGACGTCAATCCCGCATGATGAACGGCCATGCCGAACGTTGAGCACCCCGCTGGCTATAGATCTCGGGCTAGCCGGCGGACCGCTGCTGAGTAGAACTCCGGGATTACCTCCGCACTAAACGACGTACGCCTGGATACCCGAGCGCAAACGGCAGCAGGACACAGACCGCCAAAAGGTTCCCAGACGACGTCAGCGGGATCGGTCGATGCGTGAATCGCGATGTCGACCAGTTTCAGCGGCTTCTGGCTGCCGTGCAGGCTGCTGTACTTCCATTTCATACGCTCCCGCCTGCCGCCAATGCGCTCAGCTCCGCTCACTTGCGGATGCTTCCAGACATTCGTGATACCAGCGGCACAGGCAAACTTCGCGCGCAATCTGCCCCACTCGTCCGCCGATATGGGCTTGCTGCCATCCACGCTGAAGTAAGGACGGCCCTCAGGTCTTCCATGTGAGTTTGCGTATTCCGCCAGCTTTTCAAAGGCATCAGGCGGGGGGTAGTACCATAAGTGATCTGCTGTAAGGTACTTACGCGTTGCGGCATTCAGCACACCGCAGGCCTGATTGGACAGACGTAGCGGAAGGCCAGAGCGCTGCCACTCAGATCGAAGCCATTCCTGCATCGAGAGGCTTCGAGCGCCACCGAGGAACCGCGCGGGCTTGAGGTACTGCACGCATACTTCTGTAATGACGGGAAATTTACGCAGCGTCGCGGTGTTCGAATTGCCCGCGATATGGCCGATGCCTTTGTCCCACACGTGACAGCAGCGGTACTCCCAACCGTGTTCGATCAGCAGCGGATGAACCGTCGCCCAGCCCAACTCGGAATTCCAGAACCATAGGGTTGTCTGCGGCGTTGAACGTTCGGACCAGGCAGCAACGTGCGGCCGGTACCACTCAATCAGCTCTGCCGGAGTAGGGGGATCGCCAGGAAATCCGCTCAGCCCGTATGGTCCATCGGAGATGATGCACGTCGGAGTTGGCCAGTGTGCATAGAGCTCCTCGGCTGGTTGAAAATGAATCGTCGCGGAGTCTCTATGGAACATCTCGCCCCGCTGCGGGAGGGGCGCGTCGGTCTCGTCGTGAGAAGGACGGTCCCGCCGCAACGGCCGCTGTGCTCGGCGCGTCGCGAAGGGCAGCGTCTGATTACTGACATTCTCCACGAGACACCTTTCCTGCCTTCGAGAGGTAGTGCTCCAGTGCGTCAGCGGTAAGTTCCTGCAGGTCCCGCTCCTCCTCGATCGCACGAATGTTCACTCGGTTTAGTCGCTCGTGAGGCAGTCGAGGCGTAGTCTTCAACACGTCGCTCAAGCAGCTATTGCTGATTCGAACACGCCCGACCGACAGGTTTACGCAGGCTCCAGCTTCGCGAACTTAGCCAGCAGCTTCTTCTGGCCGACGGAAATGAAGCGCACGGTGATCTTCAAATCGTCGTTGTGTTCTTCGACCGACAGCACCGTCCCCACGCCGAACTGGGCGTGGCGGACGCGCATCCCAGAGCGCAGGCCGGCGCCGGGCGTCTGATCCTCAGCCTCGTACGCGTAGCTCGCGGCTTCTTCGCGGAACCTGGCGCCCTTGCCTTTGCGGCCGTAGGGGTTCGTCTTGAATTCGTAATGGGCGTGCGAGAAATTTCCCTGGTAAGGCGACGAATAGACGGGCGTAATCCGCTCGAGCAGCTCGTCCGGAATTTCATTCAGAAAACGTGACGGCTGCGTCGACTGGTATTCGCCGAACACCCGGCGCCGCGCGGCGCTCGTGAGGATCAGCCGGGATTCCGCGCGCGTCATCCCGACGTAACACAGGCGCCGCTCTTCCTCGAGCTCGTCCTCGTCCTCCGCGGATCGGGAGTGCGGGAACAGGCCTTCTTCCATCCCGGCGATGATGACGATGGGGAACTCGAGGCCCTTCGCTGCGTGCATGGTCATCATCCAGACCTTGGCCTCGCGTGTCCCCGACTCTTCGTCCGCTTCCGACAGCAGCGACAACCGATCCACGAAACCACCGATAGATGCTTCAGCCTCGCGTGTTTCGTACTCCTTCGCGGCAGACGCGAGTTCCATCAGGTTCTCGATCCGCTCGTTCGCCTCTTCGCTGTTCTCTTCCCGCAGATCGTTCAGATAGCCGCTCCGATCGAGCATCTTGCCGATCGTCGTGTAAACGGATTCCCTGCGCGCGATTTCGGCGAGGCCGACGATGAGATCGCGGAATGCACGCAGGGACGCGACGGCGCGGTTCGGAAGCTTTCCCTCGTCGACGGCATAGACCAGGCGGGCCCAGAGCGAGCGGGCGGAGCTGACTTCCGCCAGTCCCGCGGCCAGCAGTGGCGGCGCATCCGCAACGACCGCCTCTGGATCGATCGCCTGCAGCGCATCCATGACGCCCTTGCCGATGCCGCGCGCCGGCACGTTGATCACACGGCGCAGGCTCACATCGTCATGCGGATTGATGATCAGTTTGAGGTAAGCAAGCGCATCCTTGATTTCCTTGCGCTCGTAGAACCGGACGCCGCCGATGATCTTGTACGGGATGCTCTCGCGCATCAGCGAATCTTCGATCGCGCGCGACTGCGCGTTGGTCCGGTACAGGACCGCGATCATCGTGTCGATGTCTTCCGCGCGTGCCTGCTTGATCGATCGGGTGATGAAGTCGGCCTCTTCGAGCTCGTCGCCTCCGCGGAAGTACACGATCTTCTGGCCACCCTTCCGGTCCGTCCAGAGACGCTTGTCCTTCCGATTGCGATTCTGCTGGATGACGGCCGTTGCGGCGTCGAGGATCACCTGCGTCGAGCGGTAGTTCTGCTCGAGGCGCACGATCTTCGCCTCGCCGAAATCGCTTTCGAAGTCGAGGATGTTGCGCAGGTCGGCGCCGCGCCACTTGTAAATGGACTGATCCGGGTCGCCGACGACCGCGAGATTGCGATGAATCTCCGCGAGCCGTTTGATCAACATGTACTGCGGCCGGTTCGTGTCCTGGTACTCGTCGACCATCACGTACTTGAACTTGCGCGCGTAGCGCTCGCGCACCTGCTGCGAGGTTTCGAACAACTCCACCGTCTTGAGCAGCAGATCGTCGAAATCGAGCGCGTTGCTGTCGACCAGTGCGCGGCGGTACTTCTCGTAGATCTTCGCGATCTGCTCGTCGCGCAGGTTCCACGCGCCGCGCAGCGCGTCGGGCCCTTCCATGCGGTTCTTGCAATGGCTGATGCGCGACAACGCCGCGCGCGGCGGCACGAGCTTGTCGTCCATGCCGAGCTCGCGCTGTGCCTGTTTCACGACGGCAACCTGATCGGAGGAGTCGTAGATGACGAAGTCGCGCGACAATCCGATATGCGGCGCCTCACGCCTGAGCAGCCGAGCGCACAGCGAGTGAAACGTCGAGAGCCACACTCCATTGCACGCTTCGCCGAGCACCGACTCGACGCGCTCACGCATTTCTCCCGCAGCCTTGTTCGTGAACGTGACGGCGAGCACCTCATCCGGCTCCGCATGGCCGTCGCCGATGAGATATGCGATACGGTACGTAATGACGCGCGTCTTTCCGGATCCCGCACCTGCGAGGATCAGCAGTGGGCCATCGATTTGCAATACAGCTTCACGCTGTTCGGGATTGAGCTTTTCGAGGAAATTCATTGGCGGGAGAGTCGATTATACCAAGCAGTTCGGGGTGCGGGCTGCGGGATGGGGGGTGCGGGGTGCGGACGCGGGGCGCGGGGTGCGAGGCGCGGGGCGCGGAGTGCGGACGCGGGTGCGTTGGCAGCGTGTTTGTAACGTCGGAGTTCAAGGAGAGCATATGAGTAAGAACAACAACGTAAATCCTGGGCAGTACAAAGTGGCTGGGCGCGAGCGTCCCGGTCAAGACATCACGCCCCAGCGACACAAAGCGGTGGAGTCGGTGAAGGCGCACGAGCTAAAACAACAACGCAAACGACAAGGTAAGGATCGCGAGAGCGGTTCCACCGACAAGTAGTCCGCACCTGCGTTCGAGCGATCTGCGGAGCCCGTGCAATGTCTGGCGAGTCCGATCGATGCGCTCTCTCAACGGCGCAGTCACTTTGGTGCTGACATAACCCAGTCGTTCGGCGACTTCGAGTTCGGTATCGAGCTCGCCGACCGAACCAAGCGCGATCCGAACGTGTTTCAGATAGACGCGTGGCATTCGCGGTGTGTGCCCTTCAGCGATGTTGGACGGTACTGAGACGGCGGCGCGCCGCATTTGTGAGGTGAGGCCGAACCGCTCACTGTCGGGGAAATCGGCAGTCAATCGGTATGTCAGCTCCGCCGTGGCCATCGCGAGCTGCCATGCCTCGAGGTCACGAAACGACAGAATCTCTCTCATGACTGGCTTTCACTTTCTGCCGACGAGGGCTCGCCCCTAATTGGCGGAAATTGCGATTTAGTGCTCTAAGTTCTTGGGCGGAGTGTCGGTGCCCTTCGGTGAGGCAAGAACTCGGCCGCGCGTACGATCGCAGCCCTGCGCTCCGCGCCCCGCGTCCCGCACCCGCGTCCGCGCCCCGCGTCCCGCACCCCGCGTCCGCACCCCGCACCCCGCCTCCGGCACCCCGCACCCCGCGTCCCGCACCCCGCGCCCTGCGTCCCGCGCCCCGCGTCCCGCACCCCGCGCCCCGCACCCCGCGTCCCGCACCCCGACACTCCGGCAGCCGCGCCCGTGCTACGATCCCCCTTTCACCATGGGCAAGACACTGGTCAGACGCAGCTGTTCATCGGGCTGCACCTGATTCACGAAGTCACGAGTCCCCAGGCGTTCGATATGTTGCGAGCCCGCGGGGCGCGCGTGGCGTTTCCGCAACGGACGGTCGCAACGGTCGATCACATCGTCCCCACGCGCGATCAGCGGCGGCCGTTTCTCGACGTGATGGCGGAGGAGATGCTCTCGTCGCTCGAGCGTAACTGCCGTGAGCACGGCATTCCGCTGCTGGATCTGTCGAGCGGACATCAGGGCATCGTGCACGTGATCGGGCCCGAGCTGGGGCTCACGCAGCCGGGCATGACGATCGCCTGCGGCGACAGTCATACATCCACGCACGGCGCGTTTGGCGCAATTGCGTTCGGCATCGGGACGTCGCAGGTCCGCGACGTGCTCGCGTCGCAGTCGCTCGCGATTGATCCGTTGAAGGTTCGCCGGATTGTCGTGCGCGGGAGGCTGTCGCACGGGGTCTACGCGAAGGACGTGATCCTCGAGATCATTCGTCGGTTGGGTGTGAACGGCGGCGCCGGCTACGCGTACGAGTACGGCGGGGATACCATCGACCGAATGTCGATGGACGAGCGCATGACGATCTGCAACATGTCGATCGAGGGGGGCGCGCGCGTCGGCTACGTGAACCCTGATGCAACGACGTTCGAATACATCCGTGGACGGCAGTTCGCGCCGGTCGGGGACGACTTCGAGCGCGCCTGCCGCTGGTGGACCTCGATGGGCTCGGATCGCGAGGCGGTTTACGACGACGAGGTGATCCTCGACGCCGCGGCCATTCAACCGACCGTGACGTGGGGTATCAATCCCGGCCAGTCCATTTCCATCGGTGAACGCATTCCCGCGTCCGGTGATCAGGACGCGCTGGCGTTCATGGGCTTCCGCTCCGGACAACCGCTCAAGGGAACGAAGATCGACGTGGCGTTCGTGGGCTCGTGCACGAACGGACGGTTGTCAGATCTCCGGGAAGCCGCGCGCATCATTCGCGGACGTCATGTTGCGCCGCACGTGAAGGCGCTCGTTGTTCCCGGCTCGCAGTCCGTGCGCGCCGCCGCTGAACGCGAAGGGCTTGACCGCGTCTTCACCGAGGCGGGCTTCGAGTGGCGGGGCGCCGGCTGCTCGATGTGCCTCGCGATGAATCCCGATCGACTCGAAGGACGCGAGCTCTGCGCGTCCTCGTCGAATCGCAATTTCAAGGGACGGCAGGGGAGTCCCACCGGACGGACGCTGTTGATGAGCCCCGCGATGGTCGCGGCAGCGGCGGTTGCCGGAGAGGTGGTGGACGTGCGCGAGTTTGCCACGACGGAGGCGGCGCTTGGCCGTTGAACCCGTCCGGCAGATCAGCGGCACCGCGCTGCCGCTGCGCGGGGACGACATCGACACGGATCGCATCATTCCGGCGCGATTCCTGAAGTCGGTTTCGTTCGAGGGGCTCGAGCGGCATCTGTTCGAGGACGATCGCCGCGAGGCAGACACGCAGGGCAAGGCGACGCATCCGGCGTCCAATCCGGCGTACGCGCGCGCATCGATCATGCTGGTGAATGCAAACTTCGGCTGCGGATCGTCGCGCGAGCACGCGCCGCAGGCAATCCGTCGCCGCGGCATTCGCGCCGTCCTCGGTCAGTCATTCTCGGAAATCTTCTTCGGTAATTCGGTCGCGCTGGGGATGCCGTGTCCGACGGCCTCACGCGAGACGCTGCATGCGTTGATGCAGACGGTGGAAGCGGATCCATCCACGCTGCTGTCGATCGATCTCGAGAAGATGCGGGTTCGTGCTCCCGGGCGTGAGTACGAAATCTCGCTGCCCGCTGGCGCGCGCGAGGCCTTTCTCGTCGGAAGCTGGGACGCGACGGGACTGCTGCTCGAGCAATTCGAGCAGGTCGAGGCGGTTGCGGGCCGGCTGCCGTACGTCACGGCGAACTGGTGACCTCGGATACGAACGCTCGCTATCTCTGGTGCTGGCCACAGAACAACGAAGAGCGCCGCTCAGCGCTCGCTTTTCACCACTTCCAGAAACGCGTCGGCGGCACGACTTCTTTCGCCGGTTTTCCTGAAGACGAGTCGAACCTGGCGCGTGGCGCCGAGTTCCGGGACTCTCACGGCCGCCAGGCTGCCGCGGGCGATCTCCGTCAACGCGCAGCGCCGCGGAAGAAGCGCCACACCGATCCCCATTTCCACCGCGCGCTTGATGCCATCGAGGCTCGGGAGCGAAATCTGGATGTTGATGGAGGTCCGGCGGCGCTCATACGCGCGCAGCACACGATCGCGCGTCGGCGATGGATCGTTGTGGGCAATCACCGGCTCGCGGCCGACTTCTTCGAGCGTCACGCGACGCTTGGCCGCGAGCGCATGCGCGGGAGCGGTGAGCAGCACGATTTCGTCGGTCCCGAGATGGACCGTCTGTATGCCGCGGTCCGCCGGCTGAAACGTCAGCACGCCGAAGTCGATCGAACGGTCCAGCACCGCGGAAGACATCAGCCGCGAGGACACGCGCCGGACTTCGATCGCGACACCCGGGTGGGCCGCGGAAAACCGCTCGATGTGCGGCAGCAGTGTGTGCACCGCCGCTTCGTTTGCGCCAACGATCACGCGTCCCTTCCGCACTTCCTGCAGCTCGCGGACGGCGACCTGGGCTTCGGCCGCGAGACCCAAGAGACGCTGCGCATAGTCCTGCAGGAGGCGGCCGGCCTCGGTCAGTGTTCCATCTCGAGACGATCGGTCGAACAGCCGCTCCCCGAGCTCGTCCTCGACCCGGCGCACGGCCTGGCTGATGGCGGGCTGCGTTCGATGGAGCCGCCGCGCGGCGGCCGAAAAGCTCCGTTCCGACGCCACGGCGAGAAAGGCTGCCAAATCGGGGAGCTGCATAAGCAGATCTAATATAATCCAAATAAATATAAATTGGACTTAGCCCCCTCCGCCAGGTACAAGGGATCCAGGAGGCCCCATGTCTGCTGACAGGCTCACGGTATTCGACACGACATTGCGCGACGGCGAGCAGGCGCCTGGCTTTTCGCTGCGCATCGACGAGAAGTTGAAGCTGGCCCATCAGTTGACAGCCCTTGGGGTCGACGTGATCGAAGCCGGATTCCCGATTGCATCCGACGCGGATGCGGAAGCTGTACGCATGGTGTCGACGCACGTCCACGGTCCCGTCGTGGCGGCGCTCGCGCGCTGCAATCCCAAGGACATCGAACGCGCGGCGTGGGCGCTCTCTCCGGCGCCGCGACGCCGGATTCACGTGTTCCTTGCGACCTCGGACCTGCACCTCGAACGCAAGCTGCGGATGACCCGCGAGGACTGTCTCCGCGCGGCGATGGCAGCCGTCCGTCTCGCGCGCCAGTTCACCGACGACGTGCAGTTTTCGGCGGAGGATGCGACGCGCAGCGATCCCGACTTTCTCTGGCGGATCATCGAGGCGGTCATCCAGTCCGGCGCGAAGACGATCAACCTGCCGGATACCGTGGGCTATTCGACGCCCGACGAAATCAAGGACTTCTTCACCGCGATCATCAACCGCGTGCCGAGCTCGGACCAGGTGACGTTCAGCACGCACTGCCACGACGATCTGGGCCTGGCGGTTGCGAATTCGCTGGCGGCGGTGACCGCCGGCGTCCGCCAGGTGGAGTGCACGATCAATGGCATCGGCGAACGCGCGGGGAACGCCTCGCTCGAGGAGATCGTGATGGCGACGCGTGTGCGGGAGGATCGCCTGCCGTATCGCACCAGCATCAACACGCGGGAGATTTACGCGGCAAGCCAGCTGCTGACGGCGCTCACCGGCGAAGGGGTGCAGGCGAACAAGGCGATCGTCGGCCGCAACGCGTTCGCGCACGAAGCGGGCATCCACCAGGACGGCATGCTCAAGGATCGCCGCACCTACGAGATCATGCGTCCCGAGGAAGTCGGCGTGCCTCAGGCCACGCTCGTCCTCGGAAAACACTCCGGCCGGCACGCGGTCCAGCGCCGGTGCGAGCAGATCGGCTACGCGCTCGAACGCCGGGATCTGGATCAGGTCTATCGCGCCGTCATCGCGCATGCGGATCGCGAGAAGGTCGTCAGCGACCGCGACCTCGCGCAGATCGTCGCCCGCACGCTCGGAACGACTGCTCCGGCGCCTGCGGCTCCGGCCCCTGCTGCGCCCGCGCAGGACTTTGGCGCGACGCCGGCCGAATTCGGTTACGGGCACGGCGTCTAGAAGCAGGTTCTCGGGTTCTCAGCTTCTACAGGTTCTACGGTTCTGAAGTCCAAACCGCCGGGAAGCGCGCACCAGCGCTGGAGCCACACACGCGAACCTCGGTCTGAGAACCGCGACAATCAGGAAATACGACCCCCAGAAAGCGGAGAACCTGAAGAACCCGAGAACCCGAATGATCGCCAGGATCGTCGTGTTGCCCGGCGATGGCGTCGGGCCAGAGGTCACCGGTGCGGCGCAGGCCGCGCTTGTGGCGGTAGCTGACGCGTTTGGCCACCAGTTCACCTTCGAGACTCACCTGATCGGGGGAGCGGCGATTCGCCGCGACCTGCCGCCGCTGCCTCAGGAAACGATCGCGGCGTGCGTATCGGCTGACGCCATTCTGCTCGGTGCCGTCGGTGCGCCGGAATTCGACAGTCGTCCACCGGGACAGCGGCCCGAATCCGCCTTGCTCCAGATCCGACAGCGACTCGGGTTGTATGCGAACCTTCGCCCCGCGCGCGTGTGGCCTGGACTGGAAAGCGCCGGGCCGTTGAAGCCGCAGGTTCTCGGACGCACCGACCTGCTCGTCGTCCGCGAGTTGACCGGCGGGTTGTATTACGGCGAGCCGCGTGGGATCAGCGCCGAAGGAGACGCCGCGTGGAACACGATGCGGTACTCGCGGCAGGAGATCGAGCGCATCGCTCGCGTGGCGTTCACAGCGGCGCGCGCGCGACAGCGACGCGTCACGTCCGTCGACAAGATGAACGTGCTCGAGACCTCACGCTTGTGGAGATCGGTGGTGACGGAGGTTGCCGCCGACTACCCGGACGTGCGTCTGGATCACATGCTGGTGGATTCCTGCGCGATGCGCATCACGCTTGCGCCGGCGTCGTTCGACGTGATCGTCACCGAGAACCTCTTCGGCGACATCCTGTCTGATGAAGCGGGCGCCGTGGTCGGATCGCTTGGCCTGTTGCCATCGGCGAGCCTCGGCGACGGGCCGGGTTTGTTCGAGCCGGTGCACGGGTCCGCGCCGGATATCGCGGGACTCGACGTCGCCAATCCGATCGGCGCCGTCCTGTCGGCGGCGATGCTGCTCCGCCATGCATTGAAATTGGAGAAGGAAGCGTCAGCGATTGAATCGGCGGTCGCGGGCGTCACGGCCGGCGGCGAGCTGACGCGGGACCTTGGCGGTCCCGCGTCCTGCAGTGCGGTTGCGCGCGCGATTGCTGCGCGCGTCGTATCCCGAGCGGTTACGTAGTCGGCTTTCTGTTGTGCGGCGGCGTCTCGGCGAGCGCTTCCTGCCGGAGCGCAGCGGCGCCGAGCAACCCGCCCATGCCCATCGATTCGACGGCGGTGCTCGGCACGAGCATCAGCGCTCCCTTTTCCTTCAGCCCTTCATACAGCATGTTCATCGCGCGCAGGTGAAGCGCCGTCGGATTGTCGCGATACGACTCCGAGGCCTTGTTGAACAGGTGCGCGATCTCGACCTCCGCCTGGCCCAGGATGATGCGCGCCTGTTTCTCGCGCGCCGCCTGCGCTTCACGCGACATCGCATCCTGCAGCGACTCCG
>QHWT01000062.1:106788-111537 GCA_003222675.1 Acidobacteriota bacterium
GATTCGAGCGCTGATCGATCAGCTTCTGAAGTTCCTCCTCGATCCGCTCGCGTCCCTTGAGCAGATCGACGAGCGAGGTGCGTCCGATGATGTCGCGTAGCGCGGTCTGCGCCGCCCAGCTCACCGCTTGTTGATATTCCTGCACTTCGAGCGCCGCCTTCTCAGGGTCGTACACCAGCCAGAAGAGCACGGCATCGACGTTCACAGGAACCGTATCGGACGTCAACGTCTGTTCCGCCGCGAAGCTCGTCGTGATCACGCGCTGGTCGATCCAGCGTGTCACCGAGTCCACGAACGGCAACACCCAGAACAGTCCCGGGCCTCGAAGCCCGATGTAGCGGCCGAGGCGCAACACCACGCCCCGTTCCCACTGCTTCGCCACCTTCGGCGCCTGCAGCAGCACGAGTCCGACCGCGACGCCGACGATCACGGGCAAGGGGTTACTCGTCGCCGCCGTGGCGCCGATCCCGATCACCGTCGGGATCAGCAGCATCGCGGCCGCGACGACGTTTACGCGCGGTCCTCCGCCACTGGAGTCGTCTTCCCCACGCTTGCGACCTAACGGCAGCATCACAACGCCCACGGCTCACGCTCCTTGTTGGCGCCGCGCTTCAATCTCCGGCACCGCCTCGTCCACGCGGAAGCCGTGCGATGAGAGCTCGGCGAGAAACCGATCCACGATGCGGCGCAGCTCGCTGCGCCTGAGCGCCAGGTCCTGTTCGGCTACAGTGCGCACGGCAACGAATGTCCCGACCCCGCGTCGCGTTTCCAGCACTCCATCACGCTCGAGGTGCGCGTAAACTTTCGCGACGGTGTTCGCGTTCACTCGAAGATCAACCGCCAGCTGCCGTACGGTCGGCAACTGATCCCCAATCGGCAGCCGTCCTGCGGCGATCGCAGCCCGGATTCCGCGCTCCACCTGCGCGTGTATAGGGGTCCGATCGGCCGAATCAAGTGTCAGAACCAGTGGCACACCATCAATGTACTACTACAATAGTACAATGTCAATCCGCTGAGCTCGGTATGTGACGCCGAAAGGTTACTGAAGAGGTGCGTGATGCGACGGAGCCTGCGCATTGATCGGAGTACCCTCTCATCGGCGAACAAGCGGACGGGCCGTATCTGGTGGGATCTGCGGGCAGGCATCTTCGGCGATGCCAATACGACCGGCTCGTTTTCCGTCGGCTTCGGTTAGCTCACGCCACGGCGCGTTGGTCTGGAGGTCGAGCTGGCGTCGTCACCTTCCATACTGAGACGCCGGGAGGTGGATTCGACTATGCGTTCGGAGCACGCGTGGGTCTGGGCACACACGTTCGGTACGAGCGCCTGTTCATGAGCGGCGAGGCGCTGGACGAGGCGCGAGCCGAAGCGCGCCTCCGCTGGACGTTCTAACGCGCGTTATTCGACCGTGACGCTCTTGGCGAGATTCCGAGGCTGATCGACATCGCATCCGCGGCGGATCGCGATGTGATATGCAAGGAGCTGCAGCGGCACGACCATCAACACGGGCGTCAGGAGCGGGTGCGAATCGGGCACGGTCACCAGAAAGTCCTGCGATGGATCGAGAAGGCGCTGAATCGATCCATTTCCTTCAGTCGTGAGCGCGACGACCGAGCCGCCGCGCGCCTTCGCCTCCTGGATATTGCCGATCATCTTCTCGAACACGTGATCGTGCGGTGCGATTGTGACGACAGGCATGTTCTCGTCGATGAGCGCAATCGGCCCGTGCTTCATCTCTCCGGCTGGATAGCCTTCGGCGTGAATGTACGAGATCTCCTTGAGCTTCAACGCGCCTTCCAGCGCAATCGGATAGTTGATTCCCCGGCCGAGATACAGAAAGTCGCTGCGCTGATAAAAGCGCCGCGCGATCTCCTCGATCACCGGCTCGCACTTCAACGTCTGCTCCAGGAGCAGCGGCAATTGTGTCAGCGAATCGACGTGCGGCCTCGCATCCTCCGGCTTCAAGGTCCCGCGAATCTGCCCCAGATACATCGCGAGCAGATGCAGCGCGACCAGCTGCGAGGTGAACGCCTTGGTCGAGGCGACACCAATTTCCGGACCCGCATGCGTGTACACCGTGCCGTCGGTCTCGCGCGTGGCCATGCTGCCGACCACGTTGCAGATTGAAATGCTGCGCGATCCCTTCTTCTTCGCTTCACGAAGGGCCGCGAGCGTGTCCGCCGTTTCACCCGACTGGGTGATCACGACCGTCAGCGCGTTGGCCGACACGATTGGATCGCGATAGCGGTACTCGGACCCGTAGTCCACGTCGACCGGTACCCGCGCGAGCGTTTCGAACAGGAACTTGCCCACGAGCCCCGAGTGCCACGATGTGCCGCACGCCAGGATCACGATGCGCTCGACCGCGCGCAGGGCGTCGTCGGGAATCTGGATCTCGTGCAGGAATACGCGGCCCGTCTCGACCGACGCGCGCCCGAGCACCGTCTCCTTGACAGCCATCGGCTGCTCGAAGATCTCCTTGAGCATGAAGTGCTTGTATCCGGCCTTCTCCGCCATGACCGGATCCCACGACACGCGCGTGCTCTTCTTCGACACCGCGCGCCCTGAGTAGTCGGTGAACTCGACGCCGTCCTGCGTGATAACGGCCATCTCTTCGTCGCCGAGGAAAACCACGTCGCGCGTGTGCGCAAGGACGGCCGGGATATCCGACGCGACGAAGAACTCGTTGTCGCCAAGACCGACGACGATGGGCGGGCCGTTGCGGACGGTGACGATCTTGTTCGGATCGTCGGCCGAGATGAGCACGAGGGCGAACAGGCCGCGCATGTACAACAGCGCGCGCCTCACCGCGTTCTCGAGCCCGTCGTCCTTCATCTCGCGCTCGACGAGATGCGCAACGATCTCGGTGTCCGTTTCGGTGATGAAGACGTGCCCTTCGCTCTGGAGTTGATGCTTCAAATCGAGATAATTCTCGATAATGCCGTTGTGGACGACGACGATCCGTCCTGTGCAGTCGCGGTGAGGATGCGCGTTCTCTTCCGTTGGACGGCCATGCGTCGCCCACCGTGTATGCCCGATGCCGTACTCACCATCCAGCGGGCTCACGGTGAGGGCTTCTTCCAGGCGCGCGAGCTTCCCGGCGCTCCGCCGCAATTCAATCGTGCCGTCGCGCACCACCGCCACACCGGCTGAATCGTAGCCGCGATACTCGAGCCGACGCAGCCCCTCGATCAGAATCGGAAGGACCTGTTTCTCGCCGATGTAGCCGATGATGCCGCACATGTGTCATCCCCCAAAGCGCGAGGTGCGATGCGCGATCGATGCGCGAGACGCGGGACCCGATCCGAAGTGCGCGTGCGACCGTGAACGCTCGGTGCGCTCCTCGCACATCCCGCCTCGCGAATCGCACATCGACTACTTCTTCTTGTTCTTCTCGACCCAGCCCGCTTTGTTCACCTGTCGGCCGCGTGCGATGCCGAGCGCGCCGGCTGGTACATCCTCGGTGATCGAGGAGCCGGCGGCGACGTAAGCCCCCTTGCCCACGCGGACGGGTGCGACAAGTTGGGAATCACTGCCGATGAATGCCCCGTCCTCGATTACCGTCGGGTGCTTCACGGTACCGTCGTAGTTGCAGGTGATCGTCCCGGCGCCGATGTTCACGTTGTCGCCGATCGTCGCGTCGCCCAGATACGCGAGGTGATTGGCCTTCGTTCCCGTTCCGACGGTCGTCTTCTTGAGCTCGACGAAGTTGCCGATGTGGGCCCGCTCGCCCACATCCGACTGTGGGCGGATGTGCGCGAACGGGCCGACCTTCGCGCCCGCGCGCACATGCGATTCCAGGATCACGCAGAAGTTGTTGATGACGACGCCATCGTCGATTGTCGAATCGACGATCCTGACGCCGGAGTGAATCTCACAGCCGCCGCCGATGCGCGTGCGCCCCTCGAGGTACACACCAGGATGCAGGATTGTGTCGGCGCCGATTTCGACATCGGGACCGATCCATGCGCTGGCGGGGTCGACGATCGTAACGCCAGCCGCCATCAACTCGTCGACGCGTCTGGTGTTGAGAATTGCGGTCACCTCGGCGAGCTCCTTTCGGCTGTTCACACCGAGAATCTCCCGCGGGTCATCGAGGGAGATGGTTTCAACGGCCAGGCCGCGCGCGCGGTAGACGCGCACGAGATCCGGCAGGTAGTACTCGCCTTGCGCGTTTGCCGATCCGATCGCCCTCAACGCGTCGAACAGCGGCGCCACGTCGAAGGCGTAGATGCCGCTGTTGATCTCGTCGATCGCGCGTTCGGCCGCCGTCGCATCCTTCTCCTCGACGATCGCGGCAATCGCGCCGTTCTTCCGAACAATCCGCCCGTACCCGTTCGGTCGATCGACCCGCGCCGTCAGTACGGTCGCGGCCGCTCGACGTTGCTCGTGCGTCGCGACCAACGCGCGCAGCGTGCCGGCTTGCAGTAGCGGCACATCTCCCGACAGCATCACGAGCGTTCCACGCGCGCCCGCCAGGTGCGGTTCCGCCTGCAGTACGGCGTGTCCGGTGCCGAGCTGCGGCTCCTGCAATGCAAACCGCAGGCCCAGCCGTTTCCCGAGGGCGTGTTTCACGGCATCCGCCATGTGACCGACGACAACCACGGTTGTCGCCGGGGACAGCGAATCCGCGACGCGAAAAACATGCTCAATCAAGGGCAGGCCGGACGCACAATGGAGAACTTTTGGCCGCGCCGATTTCATGCGCGTGCCCTTGCCGGCCGCGAGAATTACTGCGTGAATGTCGGA
>QHWT01000062.1:111592-122320 GCA_003222675.1 Acidobacteriota bacterium
GGCTTTGGCGAGGCGACCGTGTCTGCCATCGGGACGTCGAGGGCGCTGCGAAAACCGGGCAGATCGCGCAACGCATCGAGATCGGGATCCTGGCGCGCGAGGCCGCGGTTCTCGGGGTTCAGCGACACAGCGTGACGGAGATGATTGAAGGCCGCGTCGGAATCATGCCGGCGGACGCTCGCCACGGCCATCATGTAGTGCGCATGGTCGTGGGCAGCGTCGGCCGCGAGCGCCCGCTGCAGGTGCTGCACCGCCGCCCCCTCGTCGCCCGCGTTCAGCGACACCGTGGCGGCGTAGACCCACTCGTCCGCAGTCTTCGGCGCCGTCTCCTTTGGCTCCAGCTCGCGTTCGCAGACCTTCAAATACAAGCGAGCACGCTCGAGCAACTCCCGCTCGTCGGGGTAACGGTCGATGACGTTGCGCAGCGCGGCGGCCGCTGCCCCGAAATCGCGACGCTGGAGCGCCTGAAGCCCGCGCTCGTACATCGCGACCGCCTCGTGGTAGCTCGGTTTTCGGGCAGGTGCAGGCGGTGCGGCATCCGACGCGGTGGCCGTCGGCGCCCGACGGACAATCGTCGAGGAGCGAGTCGCCCTCTTGACGGACTTCGCGGGCCGTTTGCCAGGGGCTGCTCTCTTCAGGGCCGGTTTACGACCGGAAGTCCGGCTACTCAGGGTCCGACGCGACTTTGTCATCGGCATACGGCACCACCAGGCAGGGTCAGCCGCGACAGTAACAAATCCCTTGCCATGGGTCAAGCTAACCAGAACGGTCGGATATGCTATGGTCATATGACCTATTCTACTTCCGGCTCGTGAAGGATCCGGTAAACTTCATTGACCCTTAACCCATGCCGGTCAGCCAGTGCTCTTACAGCTTGGCGACGGGAGCCGGGGTTGTTTTTGGTCAATTCACAGAATTCGCTGGCAAGCTGACCCGCGCTGATCGTCTTGGGCGGTGCAGAGGAGACGTCTTGTGGCGGAAGAAGAATCGTAAATTCCCCGCGAGGTTCGCTGAAATATGTTAGTGCGGTCGAAATTGGCTGAATGACCAATTCTTCATGAACCTTCGTCAGTTCTCGGGCTACACCGACAAGCCGGTCGCCCGCTACCTCAGCTAGCTCGGCGAGGGTTGCGCGCACTCGATGTGGCGCTTCAAAGAAAACCACCAGACGCGGCTCATTTGCCGCCCGCGCGAGCCACTTCTTACGGTCTTTTGACCTAGATGGTGGGAAGCTTAGAAACGTGAACTCGTGACTGGGGAGACCCGACGCGGCAAGCGACGCCATCACAGCGCTCGGACCGGGAACGCTTTCGACCCGCACGCCCGCTGCACGCGCGGCAGCGATGAGCGCTTCGCCCGGATCGGAAATGACAGGAGTGCCCGCGTCCGACACCAGCGCGATCGAGTCGCCCGACAGCAGCCGATCCACGAGCCGCGGGGTTTTCTCGCGCTCGTTGTGCTCGTGCAGGCTCGTCGTGCGCGTCGAGATGGAGTAGTGTTGAAGAAGCCGGCCGGTCCGGCGGGTGTCTTCGGCAGCGACCAGGGAGACGTCGCGCAAGATCCTGAGGGCCCGCAAGGTAACATCTTCGAGGTTGCCGATGGGTGTGGCGACCACGTACAGGATTCCGGGCATGCGCGAGTCGCCGATTCTACCAGAATGTATTCCGCCGAACCCTTGCCTCACTTTGTCGACGAGTACCTCGCGTGGCTGCACGAGGCGCATCCGACCAACGCGACGTTCGACGGTGTCCACCTTCACGATGATCTGCTCGAGGACCTGAGCCGCGTCGCGATCGACTCGCAGATCCGGACGCTTGGCGGGTTCGCGAGGCGGCTCGCCGCCATCGATCCGGCCCGTCTGACCGATGTCGAGCGGCTCGAACGGCCCGCGCT
Organism: Acidobacteriota bacterium; assembly: GCA_003222675.1. Classification (GTDB taxonomy): domain Bacteria; phylum Acidobacteriota; class Vicinamibacteria; order Vicinamibacterales; family 2-12-FULL-66-21; genus QHWT01. Next base: position 113,486 of record QHWT01000062.1, read on the forward strand.
CGAGGCAAGTATCCGCGCCCGATTGTTCGAGCTCGAATCCATCAAGACCTGGGAACGCAGCCCGCAGTATTACGGTGACCTGATCGCCACGAGTCTGGCGGGTCAGGCGCTGTTCGACTATGCGCCACTCCCCGAGCGCGCCCGCCGCGTGCTCTCGAAGCTGCACCAGGTCTCTCGCTTGATCCAGGCAGCGCGCGACAACATCAAGGATCCCCCGGGCATCTTCATCAAGGTGGGGCTGGAGAGTCTCAGGGGAACCGAGCGGTTCATCGAAGACGATCTGCCGCGCGCCTTCTCCAATCTGGACGATCTGCACCTCCTGAGCGACCTCGCGGATGCCTCGACGGAAGCGTCGCAAGCGATTGGCGCCTACGTCTCCTATCTCGAAAGCGAGCTCGCGCCGCGCGCGCGCGGATCGTTCCGGCTCGGTCGCGAGCGCCTGGAACAGAAGCTGCGGCTCGACGAAGGGATCCCGCTCGATGCCAACCGTCTGCTGGCCATTGCGATGCGTGAACTGAGCGCCACACAAGACGAGTTCCGCCGCGCCGCCTCGCGCCTGGACGGCAAGGATCCGTTTGCCGCGTGGGCGCGCGCGAAGGCCGAGCACCCGCCGATGGGGCAGGTCGTCTCGACCGCGCAGCAGCAGCTCGACGAACTGGCCACGTTCATCCAACGGGAGGATCTCGTCAGCCTGCCGGACGTCGCGCGGGTGCAGGTTGCGCCGACACCGCGATTCTATCGGTGGACGTTCGCGAGCATGTGGACACCCGGTCCGTTCGAGGCGCGCCCGCTGCGCGCGTATTACTACATCACTGACGCGGACCCCGCGTGGCCGGCCGAGCGGCAGGAAGAGCACCTGCGCGACTTCAATTTCGGCGCCCTGTGGTCGATCTCCATTCACGAGGTCTACCCGGGACACTTCCTGCACTATCAGCACCTGCGGCAGGTCACGTCGACGCTCCGCAAGTCCATCTTGTTTTCATCCGCCGCCATGGTGGAAGGCTGGGCGCATTACTCCGAGCAGATGATGGTCGAGGCCGGCTTCCGCCGGCAGGATCCGGCGGTCAGGCTCGGTCAGCTCGCCGAAGCGCTCATCCGTCTCTGTCGCTTTGTCGTCGGCCTCCGCCTGCACTGCGAAGATCTGTCGGTCGAGCAGGGCGTACGGTTCTTCCGCGACGAAGCGTATCTCGAGGAGGCGGCCGCGCGGCGCGAGGCCGAGCGCGGCACCTTCGACCCATCGTACGTGCTGTACTCCGCAGGCAAATTGATGGTGCTGAAGCTGCGTGAGGATTACAAGGCGGCGGTCGGATCGAAATTCACGCTTCGCGAATTCCACGATCGGCTGCTCGGCAACGGCACGGTGCCGCTCTGGCTCCACCGCGACCTCATGCTGGGTGTGAACAACGGTGCGATGATTGAGTAGCCATGCCTTTGTACGAATACGAGTGTGAGTCGTGTCACGAGCGCTTCGAGCGGATCCAGAAATTTTCTGATCCTGCCCCTGACGTCTGCCCGAAGTGCGGTAAGAGTCCGGTCACGAGGCTGCCGTCATCTCCGGCGATTCAGTTCAAGGGATCAGGCTGGTACATCACCGATTACGCCCGTAAGTCCGGCGACGCGAGCAAATCGGACGAGACGAAGCCCTCGTCACCGCCATCAACCACGTCGACGACGCCGAGCGACACATCAACCGCGAGCAAGCCCGCGGACACGTCCACGAAAAAGGACTAGCGGCGGAGGCCGGTCGTCTGACCGAGGTCGATGCTGCGCAGATACTGCCGGAATGGTTCGGCGAGGTCGGGCCGCCGAAGCGCGAAGTACACGACCGCGCGCAGGAACCCGAGCTTGTTCCCCGTGTCGTGACGCACACCATCGATCCGGCAGCCATAGATCGGCCGCGTCTTTAGCAGACGCCGCAACCCGTTCGTCAACTGGATTTCGCCGGTGCGATCCTTGGCGGTTTCCTCGAGCGCCGGAAAGATGTCCGGCGTGAGCACGTAGCGCCCGATGATCGCCAGATTGGACGGCGCCTCGTCCCGCGTCGGCTTCTCCACGAGATCGCGGATCTTGTAAACGCCAGGCCGCACTTCCTCCGCGTCGATGATGCCGTATGCGCTCACGTCTTCGCGCGGCACTTCTTCGATCGCGACGACGGGGCCGTCCAGCTCCTCGAACACGTCGATCATCTGTCGCAGCGCCGGCGGATTCGCGTCGATCACATCGTCGCCGAGGATGACGGCGAAGGGTTCCGGTCCGACCATCGTGCGCGTAACGAGGACGGCGTGCCCCAGGCCCAGCGGCTCACCCTGGCGCACGTACGAAAAGTTGATCAGATTTGAAATCTTTCTGATCTCCTTCAGCAGGTCCGTCTTGCCGCGTGCTTCGAGGAACGTCTCGAGCTCGACGGAGACATCGAAATGATCCTCGATCGCGTTCTTGCCGCGTCCGGTGACGAGGATGATGTTGTCGACGCCGGACGTGAGCGCCTCCTCGACCCCGTACTGAATGATCGGCTTGTCGACGAGCGGCAGCATCTCCTTCGGCTGCGCCTTGGTCGCGGGAAGAAACCGGGTGCCAAGTCCCGCCGCCGGAAAGACCGCCTTGCGAACCGTCTGCACCATCGCCGGATGGTATCTCAGAGCAGCCGCGTCCCGGTATAGGATTTACCCAGTGCTCGACCCCGCCTACGTTCGCGATCATCTCGAGGAGGTGCGGACCGGTCTGCGCAACCGCGGCCTGCAGCCCGACGCCGAGCTCGAACAGATCGCGGCCGTGGAGGCTCAGCGCCGCCGTCTGATCCCGGAGCTGGAAGGACTGAAGCGCGAGCAGAATGCCGCCGGCGATGAAGTGGCGCGCGCGAAACGTCAGGGACAGGATGCATCCTCGATCTTCGTCGCCAACAAGGCGCGCGGACAGCAGATCAAGCAGCTCGAGGTGCAGCTCGAGCAGATCGAAGTGCGCCGGGCGTCATTGCTGATGACGGTGCCCAACCTGCCGCACGCGTCCGTTCCGATCGGCGCGAGCGCGGAAGACAACACGGAAGTGCGCCGCCACGGCGAACCGCGCCGCTTCGACTTCGAGCCCAGGCCGCATTGGGACGTCGGTCCCGCGCTCGGCATCCTGGATTTCGAGCGCGCGACGAAGATGTCCGGCTCCCGTTTTTCCGTGTTGATGGGGCCGGGCGCGCGGCTTGCGCGCGCGCTGATCAACTTCATGCTCGAGTTGCACACGCGCGAACACGGGTATACGGAAGTAGAGCCGCCATTCCTCGTCAACGCCGAAGCGCTGCGTGGCACTGGCAATCTTCCGAAGTTCGAACAGGATCTCTTCAAGATTGCCGGCGACTGGGATCTGTTCCTGATCCCGACCGCCGAAGTGCCCCTGACGAACCTTCACCGGGGCGAAATCCTCGACGGCCGTCAAATGCCGCTGCGATACACCGCCTACACGCCCTGCTTCCGGAGCGAGGCGGGGTCATATGGCGCCGATGTCCGCGGGCTCATTCGCCAGCACCAGTTCGACAAGGTGGAGCTCGTCAAGTTCACGACCCCCGACCAGTCGTACGACGAGCTCGAGTCGCTGACCGCGAATGCGGAGGAAGTCCTGAAACGTCTCGCGCTGCCGTATCGGACGATGCTGCTGTCGACGGGAGACATGGGATTCGCGTCGGCGAAGACCTACGACATCGAGGTGTGGCTCCCGAGCCAGAATACGTATCGCGAGATTTCTTCCTGCAGCAACACGGAAGCCTTCCAGGCTCGTCGCGCGAATATCAAGTTTCGCGCGCAAGGGACCGGAAAGGCCGAGTTCGTCCACACGCTGAACGGGTCCGGCCTGGCCGTCGGACGCACGCTGATCGCCATTCTCGAGAACTATCAGCAGAAAGACGGGTCCGTCGAAATCCCGCCCGCGCTGCGCCCTTATATGGGCGGGCTCGACGTCATCCGCCAGTCTCGAATGACTGCACTGCGGTCAGAGTGAGTTTGTCTTCCGCCTGAAGGCGGGAGCCACCGGATCGAAGCCCTTGCAATCCCCGCCGCACTGCCATATATTGTGGGACCATATATGGCACCGAAAGCTGACCTCAAAAAGGGCAGCGCAGAGCTGATGGTGCTCTCCGCCATCGAGGACGCGCCACGCCATGGCTACGACATCGCGCGCGAAATCGACAGCCGATCGTCCGGCGTGCTGCGCTTTCACGTCGCGTCTCTCTATCCGATGCTCTACCGGCTCGAGCGCCGCGGCTGGATCAGCGGACGGTGGGTCGAGAAAACGGGTCAGCGGCGGCGTCGTTACTACCGCCTGACGCCGGAAGGACGCCGGATGCTGGCGGCGCAGCGGACCGAATGGCGAGGCCTGCTCGACGCGCTCAACCGCGCGGCCGGTCTCGAATCGGCCTGAGGCGACCCATGAAGCCCGACTGGCACGCGCTTGTTCGTGCGCGGCTTCCACAACTGACGCGAGAGGTGTCCGACGAAATTGCCCAGCACCTCGGCGATCTGTATGCGGAGGCGCTTCGTGATGGCGCGTCGGACGAGGACGCACGCGAGATCGCGCGCTCGGCACTGCACGACGAAGCCACGCTCCTCGAAGAGCCGAGCGCAGTTCGCAAGGAGTCCGTCGCGTGGCAGCTCGGCCAGTCCGCCAATGCACCCGCCCGTTCGGGAGGCGCCATGCTGGTAAACCTGCGCCGAGACCTCCGATACGCGTTCCGCATGCTGCGGCGCCAGCCCGCGTTTGCGTTTGTGACGATCCTCACGCTGACACTCGGCATCGGCGTGAACGTCGCCGTGTTCTCGATGATGCGCGCCGCCTTGCTGGCATCGCTCCCGCTACCCCAGCCTGACCGCCTCGTCTCCCTTTACAGTTGGACCGTCGAAGGGGGCGATCACAGCGACTTCTCGTACCCGTTGTACGTGGCCGCGCGCGACGACGGAGCGGCGCTTGCCGACATTGCGGCCTACACGACCGGCTCGGTCGGGATCGCGACCACCGAGCTGCGCGATCGCGCGATCGCCGAGTTCACTACGGCCAACTATTTCAACGTGCTCGGCGTGCGAATGCACCTTGGTCCCGGATTCACGGGCGCTGACGAGCGGCGTGGTGCGCCTCTGGTCGCCGTCATCAGCGATCGCTTGTGGCGCTCGATGGCCGCGGCCGCGGAGGACGTCGTGGGCCGCTCGTTCATGGTGGACGGCCAGCCGTGCGCGATTGTGGGGGTCGTGCCTGCCGGCTTCACAGGCTTCGTGAGGGGCCAACGCGCCGATCTCTGGGTCCCGCTGAACCACTATTTCCCGCTCGAGCATCGGCACGACATGCTCGATCGGCGAACGACGAGTTGGATGTCGCTGCTTGGGCGGCTGCGCGCCGGCGCATCGGCCGCGCAGCTGCAGGCCGCGCTGACCACCGCACTTCGGCCGCAGATCGCGCCCGAAGAGGGCACCGGGTGGTCGATCCGCGTGCGCACCGCGTCGGCGGGTGACATGTCGCTGGTGACCGATCTCGGCCGTCCGCTGCAGCTCCTGATGATCGTGGTCGGCATCATCCTCGTCATCACGGCGGCGAACGTCTCGAATCTGTTGCTGGCACGCTCGTACTCGCGGCAGGCAGAGATCGCCGTTCGCCAGTCATTGGGCGCCTCACGCGCCCGTATCGTTCAACAGCTCCTGGTCGAAGCAGGGGTGCTGGCGGCTGCCGGCGCTGCCGGCGCACTCGTCGCCGGCATCTGGGTCGCGCACCTGTTCGAAGTGCGGACCGCGTCCGGCGGCAGCGCGCTCGCGCTGACCATAGGACCGGATCGCGCGGTGATCGTGTTCACCGTCGCCGTCAGCGTCATCGCGGCCCTGGCGATCGGGCTGATCCCGGCCGTCGGTATTCGCCGACTGGCGCCGGCGGAGGTCATCAAGGCTGCGGGCGATGGCAGTCGTGTCGCCGGTGGTCGTGGGCGACTCCGCAACACTTTGACCATCGTCCAGATCGCCTTGTCCCTGGTGCTCGTGATCGGTGCCGGGTTGTTCCTTCGCAGCCTCTCGAAGATTCGCTCCGTGGACCGATCGATAATTACCGACCGGACGATAGGCGCGACGCTGAATACGACGCTTCGCGGCTACGATGAAGCGCACGCGCGGCAGTTCTTCGATGCGGTGCTGTCAGCGGTGTCGCGCCAGCCGGGAATCGAGTCTGCGGCGCTCGCCTACGTGCTGCCGGTGACGGCTGGCGGCATTCGCAACAACCTGAACGCACGCAGCACGACGCCCGCCGTCGATGCGCCGATCGAGTACGACATTGTGCCGGTCTCGCCGGGATTCTTCCATGCCACGAATCTCTCGCTCTTACGCGGACGGGACTTCAATGCTGCGGACACGTCCACCGCTCCTGCCGTCATCATCGTCAACGAGCGGATGAAGGCGCGGTTCTGGCCCGACAGCGATCCTGTCGGGCAGAGGTTCAAGGTGGGCGACGCCGAGTCTTACACCGTGATTGGCATAGCGCGCGATACGAAGTACCGGAGCCTTCGCGAAACGCCGAGGATGACGATGTACCTGCCGCTCGCGCAGTCTTACGAATCGTCGGTCAACCTGGTGGTGCGAAGCGCACTCCCGCCCGATGTGACGGTCGCGTCGCTGCGCGACGCCGTGCGCAGCGTCGATTCCGCAATGCCGCTGTACAACGTACGCACGATGGCAGAGCACGTGGATCGGTCGCTGTATCTCGACAGAATCCGTGCGCGGCTGATTACCTGGCTTGCAGCCCTGGCGCTCGCGCTCGCGGCCGTGGGCATCTACGGCGTGGTGTCGTACAACGTGACGCAGCGAACGCGCGAAGTCGGCATTCGGCTCGCGCTCGGCGCCCAGCCACGCGAGATCCTTGTATTACTGCTTGGCGGCGGCGCGCGACTCGCGCTGGCAGGCGTACTCCTCGGCGCGGCGCTCTCCAGGTGGCTGACGCGCGGCATTGCCACACAGCTATACGGCATCACGCCAACGGATCCGATCGCAATCGGCGGAGCGGCCACGCTGTTGTTCGCGGTGGCGCTGGTCGCCACGTATCTGCCGGCACGCCGCGCGACGAAGATCGATCCGATGCTGGCCGTGCGAGCCGAATGACGCCGCATACGGCGGCACGCGTGATTGAGGCTTCGTGATACGCTTTTTGCGGACCTTCTCCGCATGCATCCGTGGCACGACAGCTACATCGACGACGCCGTGATCGCGACCGCGTTTCCGGTCGTCATCGAGATCCCGAAGGGCAGCAAGAACAAGTACGAGCTGGACAAAGAGACCGGCCTGCTGCGGCTCGATCGTGTCCTTTACAGCGCCGTGTACTATCCCGCCGACTACGGCTTCATCCCACGCACGTATTGCGACGACGGTGATCCACTGGATGCGATGGTGCTCGGCCAGGAGCCGGTGTATCCGCTGACGATCGTCGAAGCGCGCGCGATCGGGGTCATGCGCATGCGCGACGAGAAGGGGGTCGACGACAAGATCGTTGCCGTCAGCGTGCACGATCCCGCGTTCGCGGACTACACCGACCAGGGGCAGCTTCCCGGTCACGTGCTCCGCGAGGTTCGCCGCTTCTTCGAGGACTACAAGACGCTCGAAAACAAGCAGGTGGTTGTGGAAGATCTCCAAGGCCCCGCCGAAGCGGTCCGCATCATTCGCGATGCGTTGGAACTGTATCGGCGGCTGCGGCGCGGGCAGCTCGCGAAGCGATAGTCCTCCTTCGTTTCCAGTCTTCATCCTCAACGTCAGCCGCAGACCATGGACGGTGCTCGCGTAAACGCGTGGCGTGTCTTTTGCTCGCTCACGTGCGCATCGATTTTCCGGTGATCGACGGCGGATGGCGAAGGAGGGACCATGCGTTGGACGAGAGCCGTTGCGTTGAGCCTTTCCCTATTGTTCACGGTTGCATTCGCGAGAGCGGTCGGCGAGCCGCGGCGGGTGGCCGCCGCGCAAGACAATGCAGCGACCGCACAACAACAAGACGCGGTGTCCGAGCAGAGTACGGCAGCGCCGTCGCTCGCCGATACCGGCACCATTAGTTTTATCCTCAATCATGCGAACGCCACCATCCGCACCGGGCGGCAGATTTTCCGGTTCGACACGTTTGGCGACGAAGCGTTCTGGGGCGGCGCCCTGAGGCTGCACCAGGCCATCGAGGGCTCGCGCTTCGGTGGTGTGGGTTTCGGACTCAGTCCGAAAATGGCGCTTGGGCTGGGGCTGAAGGTCGACAGCCGAGCGCTTCCGCCCGATGTGGCCTCGGCGATTCAGAATGGCAAGGTCAATCTGGATGATCCGGCGAATACGCTGGCATTGTTGAAGTTGAACGCGGTGGTCGGCGTCACGGGACTTTTCAAATCGAATGGCACACTGAGGTCGGTTGGGATTCAATGCGCGCTCTGTCACTCGACCGTGGACGATTCGTTCGCCCCGGGAATCGGCCGGCGACTCGACGGATGGGCCAACCGCGATCTGAACGTCGGCGGCATCATCGCCCTTGCGCCAACGGTGAAACCGTTTACCGATCTGCTTGGCGTCAACAGCAATACGGTTCGTGCCGTGTTGAAAAGCTGGGGTCCCGGCAAGTTCGACGCAGAGCTGATCCTAGACGGCAAAGCAGTGAACCCGCAACAGGTCAGCCACGGCGTCCCGTCACCCGAACGGAACAAGGCGGCAGCCACGTTGATTCCACCGGCGTTCGGTCTCGCCGGGGTGAACCTTCACACCTGGACCGGTTGGGGTTCGGTGACGCATTGGAACGCGTTCGTTGCGAACCTCGAGATGGGCGGGAAGGGAACGTTCTTCGATCCGCGTCTCGATGACAAAGACCAAT
>QHWT01000063.1:0-27388 GCA_003222675.1 Acidobacteriota bacterium
AAAGAAGTAAAACATCCACAAGGCGGTCACGTGCGCGAGACCGATGAGTGCGCCGCCCGCCATTACGATGCCCACCATCATCAGCCGCCGGGGACCAAAGCGATCGACAATCCAGCCCGCAATGAACCCGAACAGCGGTCCGACGACGAGCTTGCTGAGCGCGTTGCCCGACGTCACCTGCGCGCGCGACCAGCCGAACTCCCTGACCATGAAGTCGTAATAGAGCGGAAGGCCATAGAGAGCGAGGCCGACGATCGCGAACAGCGCGACGAAGGAGGTGAGCGCGACGTAGCGCTGGCCGTTCAATGGTTGGCGGAGGCCGGTTGACGGTTGTCGGCTCGCGTCGCCGACCCCGTTCTGCGGGGAAGCGAGGTTCTCAGACATGCTCGCACGTCAATAGCCGCGCGGAGTGCGGCGGCATGTCCTTGATCTCGATGGTTCCACGATCGCGCCGCCCGAGCGATTCACCAGTCCAGAAGTCCGAGACCCGCGAGACCCGCTCCAATGCGCCCGATAACGTAAGCGGGTGATCGAACCAGTTGAGGAAGCACAGCATGGATTTCTGCGGAAGCGTCACCGTTCCGACGAGCAGCGCCTCGTTCTCGAACGTTGCGCCGACAGCCGTTGGCGGCACGAGCTTTTTCAGCATGGCGAGCCGTGGTTCTGGAATCGCCGTCAGATCGTCTCCCGAGAGCACCATGCCGCCCGTCGCGTAAATCGCCGTCGCATGAAAGCGGAATTCCTCGTCGGTGAGATCGCCCGTCAGCACGACCGCATCCGGATCGTTCCACCATAGCCGGCCGTTCTGCCAGTTGCGCAGCAGGTTCTGCTGCGCGGTCGTCTTCACGCGGTCCCAGGAGCGTTTGATGTCGTTCGAGCTGCGCGAGCCGTGCACGAGGCCGATCGATGGCCAGATCGGATGATTGCACCCGAGGATGAAGCTGTCGCCGGCGCCGCGCAGGATCGCCTGCATCCCGCGCCGGTACGCCTCCACGCGCGTCGCCTTCGCATCGTGGAAGCGGCCGCCGTGAATTGCACCCCAGAAATTTGCGTCGAGTTTGAAATACGTGCAGCCCCACTCCTGCCGCAGCGTCCTGAACAGGTGCTCGAAATGCGCGTGCACCTCTGGATGAGTGCCATTCAGGACGTACCACGGTCCGCGCCGCCAGCCGCCGAAGGTGACGAGATCGGATCGCAGGGGCGCGCCGATGTTGTCCTTCACGAACCAGTCGCGGTGCTGCTGAAAGACGTGCGACTGTTCCTCCGCGATGAATGGCGCCACCCAGATCGCCGGCTGAAAGCCGCGCTTCCTGATTTCGTCCAGGACGCGGCGCACGTCGCCGCCGAAGGCCGCGCCGGTCTCGAGCCAGTCGCCCATCGCGGGCTGATACCCGTCGTCGATCTGTATGTAGGTGAGGCCGGGGATCTTCTTCGCGATCGCGTCGAGGTTGTCGAGCACCTGCTGCGCCGTCACGCGTGGCCCGAAGCAGTACCAGGAACACCACCCCGTCGGCAGGGTGGACGTTTTCAACGGCGGATGATTCTCCGCGATCCGCGATGCGACGTGACCGAGGAGGCCGTCGCGCGTCTCGCCCGGTCCGACCATGAGCTCTTCGAGCTCCCACGACTCGCCGGGCGCCAGCGTCAGTCCCTCGGTGTCGATGACGATCTGCAGTGATGTTGGCGGCCGCAGCCGGAACAGCCCGCTGAAGCGCCGGCACGAGGTGAAGGCCGCCACCCAGTTACGATGGAGCTGCGGTGGTGAAAACGTCATCGCGCCGTAGTACTGCCGCGTCCCTGCAGGGATCGGTATTTTGTAGTGCTTCGCATCGGTGTACGAGCCGAGGTCCTTCGGCTCGCCGAGCGTGCCGCCGTTCTGACTGAGCATCTGGAAAGCTTCGCCGTAGATGGGCGTCGACGAGGGGAAGTCGAGGATCAGATCGAATAGTACGATTTCCGTGATTGCCACCGCGCGCGTGCCGTGGTTGGTGACGCGCGATCGGCACAGCCCGGCGATCCACTCGCGCGCGAGATCGACGCGCGAGACATCCGCGTTTCCTGCCGCCACGACAAAGCCACGCGCATCGCGGATCGACAGCAGGTTGTGCGCCGGCGCCGCCGGAGCCTGCGACAAGACGCGCCACACGGGCAGCGCCATCGCGGCGCCGAACAGGTCCCTGCGGGACACAATCAGCCGTTCACGGTGATCGTCGGTCACGATAGTGATCCTCGCCGAGCGCGCGCAGGCGCGCGGCGGAGTCCTCCGGCGTCAGATCGCGCTGCGGCGTGCCCAGCATTTCGAAGCCGACCATGAACTTGCGCACGGTCGCCGACCGCAGCAGCGGCGGAAAGAAATGCGCGTGCAGGTGCCACTCGTCGTGCGCGGCGCCATCGGCAGGACGCTGGTGGAATCCCATCGAATACGGGAACGGCGTTTCGAACAGGTTGTCGTACCGCGTCGTGAGACGCTTGAGCAGGTCCGCGAGATCATTGCGCTCGCCGTCGGTCATCGATTCGAGATCCGTGACGTGACGCCGCGAAAGCACCAGCGTCTCGAACGGCCACACGCCCCAGAACGGCACCAGCGCGACGAACGAGCCGTTCTCGCAGACGCCGCGCTCGGCGAGCGAGAGCTCGACGGCGAGATACTCGCACAGCAGGCACGTGCCATTCGATGCGCGGTGCGCATCGAACGCCTGCTGCTCGCGTGACGGCTCGTTGGGAACCGACGCGGTCGCCCAGATCTGTCCGTGCGGATGCGGATTGCTCGCGCCCATCGCCGCGCCGCGGTTCTCGAAGATCTGCACGTAGTTGATCTCCCGGCGCGCGCCGAGCGCGCGCGCCTCTTGGACCCACACGTCCACGACGCCGCGCAGCGCATCGCGGTCCATTCTCGAGATGGTCAGGTCGTGCCTCGGAGAGAAGCACACGACGCGGCAGATGCCGGGCTCCGCGCGACCCACGAGCAGGCCCTCGCGCCGCTCGAACGCCGGCGTTGATGGCAGCAGCGCCGGAAAATCATTATCGAACACGAACGTGGTCGCGTAGTCCGGAGTCCTCTTGCCGCCCGCGCGACCGTTCCCCGGGCACAGATAGCATCCGGGATCGTAGGTTGGCGGATCCACATCACCGGAGTGCTCCACCTGTCCCTGCCACGGCCGCGCGGTCCGGTGCGGCGAGACCTGGATCCATTCGCCGCGCAGCGGATTGAATCGCACGTGCGGGTGCGTGTTCAGATCCGTCAGCGACGGCAGCGTCCCCACGCGATCAGGCACGTCCCGGGCGCGTGCCCAGCACGATGAGGAACGCCCCACACACCAGCAGCACGCTTCCCCAGATCAGATTGATGTTCAATCCCAGCGACCGTGCGTAAATCTCGTGGCTCCCGAACACGCCATAACCTACGAGCAGCGCTCCCATCAACGCGAACATCAATCCGATCGGCACGCGAATATCAACGGGCATCAGGACCTCATTACTCAATGCGCGTGGGGCCCCACCCCCACGCGCTGGCGCTCGCCGGTCCGGCTTCGCCGGACTGCACTCCGTCGGCTCGCGCCGGCCGCAGGCGCGCAATGCGCGTGGGGCCCCACTTTTTTATGGCGTCGGGGCCCCACCCCCGACGCCCGCTCCGCCCTTCGGGCTCCGCGGCGGCTGAAGGCTCTCACGCGCTGGCGCTCGCTGGTCCGGCTTCGCCGGACTGCACTCCGTCGGCTCGCGCCGGCCGCAGGCGCGCAATGCGCGTGGGGCCCCACTTTTTTATGGCGTCGGGGCCCCACCCCCGACGCCCGCTCCGCCCTTCGGGCTCCGCGGCGGCTGAAGGCTCTCACGCGCCCGCGCTCGCCGGTCCGGCTTCGCCGGACTGCACTCCGTCGGCTCGCGCCGGCCGCAGGCGCGCAATGCGCGTGGGGCCCCACTTTTTTATGGCGTCGGGGCCCCACCCACGACGCCTGCGCTCCGCCCTTCGGGCTCCGCGGCGGCTGGGGGCTCTCACGCGCTCGCGCTCGCCGCTGCTACGCCTATCCGCTCCAGCCGAAGGCTGTCTCGCCGAAGCGCCTTGCGCGAAGGCGGACGTCGGCTCGCGCCGGCCGCAGGCGCTGCTGCTTATCGACGATCGGCAATCGTCCTCCGACCTCCGTCTTCAACAACCGTCAATAGAACAGGATGTTCAGCACTGTGAGCGACACGATGATTACCGCCGCGAGCGACGCCGGCCGCAGATACCACGCCATCGGCTCTTCTTCCGGTTTCTCGGTCAACGAGTGCACGAGACCGACGAGCTCCGCGTCGGGCCGCGGACGCGTCATGAGCGAGACGACGATCGTCAGGACGAAGCACACCGTGAACGCGAAGATCGCGGTGTAGAAGTTCTGCGCCATCTCGCTCGGATAGACGTGCAGCAGCGCGAACCAGCCGCCTTTCACGCCGGCCGCGGCGCCGGCGGGCAGCGTCAGCCCGTGGTGGATGGCCGCGGCGGACGTCCCCGCCAGCAGCCCGGTGAACGCCCCGTGTCCCGTCGTCCGCTTCCAGAACATGCCGAGCAGGAACGTGCCGAGAAGCGGCGCGTTCACGAACGCAAAGACGAGCTGCAGCACGTCCATGATGTTGTTGAATTGTGCCGCGACATATGCGGTCGCCACCGACGCCGCGATGCCGAAGAACGTCGCGAGGCGACCCACCATCAGGTAATGCGCGTCGGTGGCGGTCTTCCTGATGTAGGCCTGGTAGATGTCGTACGTCCACACGGTGTTGAATGCCGTGACGTTGCCCGCCATGCCGGACATGAAGCTCGCCATCAACGCGGTGAGCCCAAGGCCCAGCATCCCCGCCGGAAAATAACGGAGCAGCAGCACGGGGATGACGAGGTCGTAGTCGCGCACCGGACGCCCCTCGCTGTCGCGGACGATCTGGTTCGATGCCTCATCGACTTTGTACGGGATCAACCCGGCGTCGCCGCCGTTAATGACGGGCGTTTTGTCCCCTAGGGACTGGATGATAGCCGCCACCGGCGCATCGGCTGAGGGATGCACCGACAGGGCAATCAGCCCCGGCATGACGACGAGGAACGGAAAGATCATCTTCGGAAACGCGCCGATGAGCGGCACGCGCCGCGCCGCCGTCATCGAGTGCGCCGCCATCGCGCGCTGGACGACGAGAAAGTCGGTGCACCAGTAGCCGAACGACAGCACGAAGCCAAGTCCCATCGCGAGTCCGAACGCATCGACGCCCATGGCATTGGTCGACGCCGATCCAAAACCCCGCCACAGGTGCGTCAGATCCGGCGGCAGCGTCTGCCGGATGCCGCTCCATCCGCCGGCGTTGCGCAGGCCGAGGTACACGAGCGGAACGAAGCCGGCCACGATCAGGAAAAACTGCAGGACCTCGTTGTAGATCGCGCTCGAGAGGCCGCCCAGCAGGATGTAGATGAGCACGATGATCGCGGAGGCGACGATGCAGACGTGGAAGATCCACGAGGGGTCCAGGCCGAGCGCGGCGAACGGCGCATCGAGCACGTGGAGCAGCTGCAGCAGCTTTGCCATCGCGTACATCGAGATCCCGGAGGAGAAGACCGTCATCGACGCGAACGACATCGCATTGAACGCGCGCGTCTTTTCATCGAAGCGGAGGCGCAGGTATTCCGGGACCGAGCGTGCGCGCGACCCGTAATAGAACGGCATCATGAATATGCCGAGGAACACCATCGCGGGGATCGCGCCGACCCAGTAGAAGTGGCTGGTCGCGATCCCGTACTTGGCGCCCGATGCCCCCATGCCGATGATTTCCTGCGCGCCGAGGTTGGCAGACAGGAACGCGAGGCCGCACACCCACGCAGGCAGCGCGCGGCCGGCCTGGAAGAAATCGGTGCTCGTCCGCGTGTAGCGCTTCAGCGCCACGCCGACGCCGATGACGAATGCGAAGTAGACGAAGATGAGGGTCCAGTCGAGTGCCGACAGCGTCATGAGTCCGCCTCTGCTGGTGTGAATCGCGCTACGAACCCGCCGCCCTCGCGGAGCTCGACGGTCAACGGCTCATGTGCGCGCCGGTCGCCGCGCTCTACTCGAACGGCCGCCGGGTTGTCCGGATCATCTCGCACTATCAAGGTGGTGTGACGTCCAGTCCCCAGAAAAGTTGGCGCGATCGAGAGCGCGCGGGCGCCGGCCCCGCTCACAACCGCGACGAACCGGTCCCTTCCATGCCGGCGCGCCATCGCGGCGAGCTCGCCGATATCGCTCCCCGGCAGCACGACCGTCTCGTCCCAGACGCTCGGAGTGCTCTTGATCATGTCAACCGCGGGGTTGTCGAGCAGGCTCCGCGGAATGCCCACCATACACCAGCAGCGGGGAGGTGAAGATCACGGCGGTCGCCATTTGATGCGCCCATGACGCTTCCTTGCGCCGATCGCCAAACACGACCGGCGTGAAGTCCGCCGGACCCGCGAGGTAGCGCGTGAACGGCACCGTGGCATCATGCGGCCCCCGCGGGCCGGGATTCCGGTGCTCGAACCCATAGACGCCTTCTCTCGTCAGCTCGTTGGGCCACGTGCGATCGCCGCCCGTCGGCTTGTTCGCGCCGTGAAAATCGCAGCGTTGAGGCCGCGTCGACCCACACGTCCATCGATACGTGCCCGCCCGGCGATGTGATTGTGACCGCGTTCGGGACTCGCGACTTGAGGACTCGGGACGCCAGTTGCAGGGTGGGTCTTCAGACCCGCTGGCCCGCCGGCTCTAAAGAGCCGGCCTCCATCTGTCCACAACAATGGTTGGCGGATGAAGAAGTTGCGGACGACCTCGTCGACGTCGGAGTCGGCTGGCAGCATGGACCACACTTCGAGATAGTCGGGTCGCTTCAACGCGATGCCGGCAAAGAGCAGGCTCGGCTGCCGCATCGGCCACGCCTCGTCGTACATCACATCCGGCGGCTTCGGCCACGCCTTCCTGTTGCGGATGAACGGGACCATGAATTCCATCGCGCGTCTGATGCCGCGGCCGTCGGGGAGCTCGAACGTCCAGAGGTTGTCCTCGGGCGTTGAGAGGATCTCGGCGATCGTCGCCATCGCGTCGAGATTGAACAGCGAGTAGCCGTACGGCTTTGTGCGCGCGAGCTCGCGCGGGAAGCTGCCGTCGGCTGCCATATGGTTCGGGACGAGCACGGCCTTGAAGCGATCGCGGCAGTACTGCTGCACGGGTGTGTTGCCCGTCAGGTGAGCGAACGCCGCAGCCTGCATGACCCAGCACGTGCCGTGATTGTTGGTGGCGTCGCGCTCCTGGATACCGAACGGATCCGTCGTCAACCAGGTCAGGTACTCGGCGAACCAGCCCCGCACGGCGCGCGCATCCTCGGCGGTCCACCCAGGCGCGCCGTCGAGTCGCTCGATCGCGCGCGCCACCTCGACGAGGTGAATGGTGTCGATGATGCCAATGGACCGTCCAGTCGTGACGCCGTGGATAGCCTGCGAGTAACGCAGGTTCGGGTTCATACGGGTTGCGGCGGACACGAACCACGCCCGGAGGTGCTTCGCCGCGTGTTGCGCGTATCGCGCATCGTGTGTGAGCGTCCAGGCCGCGACGAGCGCAGGAACTTGGACCGACAAGCGGCGGATGGCCTTGCGATGATCGTCGAAATTCGCGGGGTTCGACTCGCCGTCGCGCTGAATGTACGGCCCGTCCGGGTTCTTCGGGTCCGGCCACCAGTAGTCGCCTTCGGAAAAATAATCGTGTGGGCCGCCCGCGCTGCGCGCTGCGCGTGACGCCGTGATCGTGACTGGCGCTTCCCTCAGATATCGATCCGCGGCCGTCAGCACACGCGCACGTTCACGCGCAGCATCGATCGGAGGCGCCGCCGTCGCCAGCATGGCGGCGAACACGATGGGGAGAAGAGCGGGACACGTCAATGCCGAGAACCACGGACGTACTCACGCGGAGGTCGCAGAGCTCGCGGCGAACTCACAACCATTGCGTCCGTCCAATTTGAAGCGCTCTCGGTCCTCAGCGAGCGCTGCGCGAGATCGTGCGTGACAAGGAGAAACGGCGGCGAGTTCATGTCAGGCGATGCACGTTGAGCATTGCACGTTGAGCATTGCACGTTGAGCATTGCACGTTGAGCATTGCACGTTGAGCATTGCACGTTGAGCATTGAACATTAACAAGTCTCAGCGTGATCGTGTGGATTCGCGGACGACGAGCTCGGGCGGAATGATGACGCGGCGGAATTTGTCCGGTGCGTCCGGGCCAAGGCGATCAAAAATCAGCTCACCGGCGCGCTTGCCCTGGTTCTCACGCGACCAGCTGACGGTTGTCAACGGCACGCGCAGCAAATCCCCCATCGCGATGTCCCCGGCGCCAACGACCTTCACGTCGTCGGGCACCCGCCGGCCCGCATCCCAGATCGCCTTCATCGCGCCGATGGCCGCGGGATCGTTTGCGGCAAACACGCCGTCGACACGCGGCTTGAGTGAGAGCAGCCTCGTCATTGCGCGATAGCCGTCCGCTTCCTTGAAGCCGCCACGCGCGATCCATTCGGCGCGCCCGCGGACGCCGTGCTCCTTCAGCGCGGCGCGGTAGCCGTCGGCGCGCCGCTTCGCGTGCACGATGGGTGGCCCGGCGATGTGCGCGACGATCCTGCAGCCCTGGTCGATCAGGTGACTGGTCGCCAGCCTGCCGACCTCCTCGTCGTCAGTGATGACGCGATCGCAGCGCACCGCCGGGTGGTCGTCGCGATCGATCATCACCAGGCCGATGCCGAGCGCATTCAGGCGCTGAAGCAGGTCGCTGTTGCCGGATGCATTGGCCGAGGCGAGGACGATGCCATCGACCTGGCGCTGGCGGAGCAATTCGATTTCATCGCGTTCCTTCGCGGGATCCTCGTTCGAGCTGCAGAGCAGCAGCCCAAATCCGCGCGCGCTGGCCACCGACTCGAGCCCGGCGACGATCTCGACGAAGAACGAGTGCATCAGGTCCGGAATGACGATCCCGAGCGTGTGCGTGCGGCGGAGCGTGAGGCTTCGCGCGACGGCATTGGGCTGATAGCCGAGCTCCGCGACCTTCGCGAGCACGCGAGCGCGGGTGGCATGGCCGATGTCCTCGCGGTTGTTGAGAACCTTGGAAACCGTCGTGATCGAGACGCCAAGTTCCCCGGCGATGCGCTTCATCGTCGTCATGAACGCCACCAACAGCTGGCTGGATGACCCGCCGCAAGCCAGCTTTACCGCTAAAGTAGCTTGCCTTTAACGGTAAAGGATGCTATCACAATCGGCGCTCGTGCGTGCCGCTCGTCGCGCAGGCCTTCACGCCTGCGACAGGGCACGAGCCGCCCTTTGAAGGGGCTGCGCTACGGCTCATGGAGCATGGAATGCGAAGAGTAGCGAGTTGGATACTGGTCGGCGCAAGCCTCGTCACCATTGGAGCGACACAGGCGCCCAAGTCGCCCGATCCGGTCAAAGAAAAGCGGCTCGAATGGTTCCGCGACGTGAAGTACGGCATGTTCATCCACTGGGGTCTTTACGCGATCCCTGCCGGTGAATGGAACGGCAAGCGATCGCTCGGGCTGGGCGAGTGGATCATGAACCGCGCGCAGATTCCGGTAAAGGAGTACGAGAAGCTCGCGACGAAGTTCAACCCGGTCAAGTTCAATGCTGACGACTGGGTCCAGCTCGCCCACGACGCGGGCATGAAGTACATCGTCATCACCTCGAAGCACCACGACGGCTTCGCGATGTTCAAGTCGAAGGTGAGTCCGTACAACATCGTCGACGCGACGCCGTTCAAGCGTGACGTGCTGAAGGAGCTCGCCGACGCGTGCGCGAAGCGCAACATGCGCCTGGGGTTCTACTACTCGCAATCCCAGGACTGGCACGAGCCGGGCGGCGCCGGAAACACCTGGGACTTCGGCCCGGACCAGGGACCCGATCAGAAAGAGCTGAAGCCTTACGACAAGTACCTGCGTGAGAAGGCGGAGCCGCAGGTACGCGAGCTGCTCACCGGCTACGGGCCCATCGCGCTGATCTGGTTCGACACGCCGCGCATGATGACGCCGGAGCGCGGCCAGCGCTTCGCGGACATCGTCCGGTCGATGCAGCCCAACACGCTCATCGATGGACGCCTGGGCACCGAGGGAGACTATCGATCGACCGGCGACAACGTCATTCCTGCGGAATCGTCCACTGAAGCATGGGAGACGCCGGCAACGATCAATGACACCTGGGGTTTCCGCGCCGACGACACGAACTGGAAATCGCCGGGACAGATCACGTTCAAGCTCATCGACATCGTCAGTAAGGGCGGGAACTACCTGTTGAACGTCGGACCGACAGCTGAAGGCGTCATTCCGCAACCGAGCCAGGACATCCTGCGCACTGTCGGGCGCTGGCTGAAAGTCAACGGCGATGCCGTCTACGGCGCGCAGCATTCGCCATTTGGCGACGAGTTAGGCGAGTACAGCGCGCGCGGCGCGAAGGACGTCCGCGGTCAGAAGCTCTTCCTGCCGCAGACCGAATGGCGCGTCACGACGAAGCCCGGGAAGCTCTACTTCACATTTTTCAGCGAGCCGCGCACGCCGTTCGAGATCCCCGCTATCAAGAATCGGATAAGGGGCGCGTATCGACTCGCGGATCACGCACCACTCGAGCTGAAGACCGAGAGCGGCAAGACGACGTTCAACATGCCGCGGCCGATGCTCGATCCCATGGCCACGGTCGTGGTCGTCGAATTCGAAGGAGAAAGGATCGAGCGTTGATTGGTCAGTCGAGGGGGGAGGAGTCATGATGCGTGGATGGATGCTGGCGTTGCTGCCGGCTGCGGTGCCTGCGGCGGCGCAGACCCATACGGGGCAGATTTCAGGAACGATCAAAGACACGTCGGGCGCAGTGCTGCCCGGCGTTGCCGTCACGATCACCAAGGTGAACACGTACTCCGAAGGAGGAGACGATCCCGAGACGCCGCGGGAGCTGCAGTGCCTTCGGTTCGAGTTCTGAAGTGACGACTTGTCGAGGGATGGCGTGCTGAGCGACGCGCCGCTGACTCCTCTCCTCCCGGCGCGACGGGCGGATGCGCTGTCCCTCGACAACCGGAAGTGTGACGTGCATGCCAAAAGTGCCATTCCTGCGCTCGCCCGAATTCGCAGTGCGCTGACCCGCCGCGCAGGCTAAAATCCTTATCTCAAATCAAGTTGCGTCCGATGTTTCCGGGTGGCGGGGTTCTTGCGCCTCGCCGCCTGGCAGGGTGAACATGCAGAAGTCTGTCGCCGCGCTGAGAACCGTGTTCGTTCCTCTGCTGATGATCCTTGCGGCGACTGCGCTGAACGCGCAGACGACGATCGGATCCGTTGCGCTGACGGCGGGCTGGGCCACGTTCGGACAGGCCCTGCCCCAGGGAGCCGCGACCGCGGCGCTGAAAGTCGGTACTCTGACCACGCAGACGGACGTTAAAAACCGGTGGCCGGACGGCTCGATCAAGTTCGCGCTCGTCACCGTCAACGTGCCGAGCGCCGGCTCATACGCGATCACGGCAGCCGCGGCACCCACCGGAACGTTCGCAGCGCTGTTGCCGACCGCGTCTGTGACGCTCAGGATCGGCGGCATCGACTACGTTGCGGCGCTCCCCGCCTCGAAGTCGGGCGACGCGTGGATGTCCGGTCCGCTCGCGTACGAAGAGCGATCGGTGATCCCGCCGAGCGCCGGCACCGCGCACCCGTTTCTCCGCGTGAACTTCGACACGCGTGTGTATTCGAATGGCAAGGGACGCGTGGACGTGAGCGTCGAGAACGTGCTCGACAGGCTCGGCGCGACGACCGTCACCTATGACGTCAGGATCGTTGTGAACGGCCTGACCGTGTTCACGCAAACCGGCGTGCAGCACTACTACCTGACGCGGTGGCGCAAGGTGTTTCCGATCGCCGGCACGATTGTCTCGTCGATCACGCCGGACATCCGACCGTTCAACACCGCGCGCATCCTGCCGCCGTACCTGTCGCTCGTGGCCAACCAGATCGACGTGCCCACTGGCGTCGATTTCGACATTCTGAAATCCGGCGCGCTCGATCCCAACATGCCCGCGCACGGCGGCCGTCGGGAGCTCGCGCCGTACCCGGACTGGACGGCGCGCTACCTTGTTCATAAGGATCAGACCGAGCGCAGCTATGTCCTCGCCAACGGCGATCTCTCCGGCTCGTGGCCGGTCCACGTGCGCGAGGCGGACACCAGCCCGACGAGCGGCGTCGGCGCCGAGCGCCTCGTCTCGCTTGACCAGCGGCCGACCCTCTGGTACGACGCGCGCGCGAATCCCGACTACGACTACATCAAGGGAAGCCCGATGCCGATCCGTGAATACGGCTCGCTGGTGCCCGACCCTGGACAATCGCCGCTGATTCCGGATGATGCGCACCAGCCATCCCTCGCGTATGTGCCGTACTTGCTGACGGGCGATCGCTACTACGCCGAAGAGATGGCGTTCTGGGCGAATTACGGAATGATCCGCACGTACCCGGGCGACGGCGTCCGCGGCGGACAAGGGATTCTCGCCTACAACGAAGTGCGCGGAATCGGATGGGCGCTGCGCAATCTCGCCGAAGCCGCGGCACTCTATCCTGACGGCACGGCGCTGAAGACGTACCTTTCCGCCAAAGTGGCGAACAACCTGCAGTGGCTCGACGACTTCGCCAATGCGCAGAATCCTGTCACGAACCCATTCAAAGTGATGTGGATCGGCAAGCGGCCGGACGGCAACCAGTTCATCTCCCTGTGGGAGCAGACCTATCTTGCCTACGCGATCGATCGCGCGCTCAAGCTCGGATTCACGGCGGGACGGGCGCATCGCGACGCGATCGCGAAATTCCAGCTGCGGCTGTTCACGAGCGATCCGCAATACCCCAAAGCGCAGGGAGCGCCGTACCTGGTCGCGGTGGGAACACCGCCGGCCGGAACGATCTATTACGACTCGTATCCGCGGTTCGCCTTCTTCACATCGATGGCGCAGGTCTGGGCGGGCACCGCGGGGCAGGAGCGTGTATTCGCGGGCTACTACGGACCGGAAGCGCGCCTGAATCTGATGATGGGTGTCGAGTCGGGATGGCCGGGCGCGCAGGTCGCATACGACTACCTGTGGCCGTTCATCGGCGTGGACCCGGTGTGGAACGGGGTGCCGGACCTCGCGCAGCGCGCCGGCTGGGCGCTGGATTTCTATGGCGGCGGCGCCTCGGTAAAGGCGCCGCCCGTGGCGCCGAGCAACCTGCGCATCGTCAGGTGACGTGAGGTCACATAACCAACTCTCGTGAATTCCGCCTTGAGGCGGAAGTCATCCGCGAATGGACCGGCTGAAGCCGGACGCCACAAGGGTCTTTGGAAGCTACCTCGTCCCCGGCTTTACGCCGGAACTGTCGTCTGCCTTCAGATCGCCAATCGCGTACTGAATTCCAGCCAGGTAGTGCTCGAGCATCGGGCGCATCGCGTAGACGCGCTCGCTGTGGCCGTGCGCTTCGTAGAACAGCCGTCCCTTTCCCTCGCGGCGGATCCAGCTCAAGGCATAGTCGTGATCGGTGCGCGGGTTCGTTTCCTTCGCCTTGTCTTCCGCGCTCATCTTGTCGTAGTCGACGCTTGTCAGCACGTGCACGTTCTGGCGCGAGAACGATTCCTGATTGTAGGTGTAGGTCTCATCGTGGATCTCGAACGGCTGGCCGTGGAACATCGCGGTCAACGGGCTCTTCGGGTCGTCGATCTTCACCGTAATCAACTGAGGATCGATCCAGTGAAACTTGAAGTAGCCGCCGATGATCTTGTTCCACTCGGGCCAGAGGGGCTGACCGCCTGGAGCCGTCGGCGCGGCGCCACGGCCGCCGCCGGGCGGCTGCGGCTCGCACGTCGTGCCGTGGTACGAATCACTGGCCGCGTGAATCGCGGCAATCCCCTTGCCGCCCCTGATGAACTCGAGAAATGCGCGGCGGCGCGCGTCTGTCGTGGCCTTGTCGTTCGGGTCGTCGAGAAAGCAGCCGGTCGTGTTGTCGAGCACGATCGCGTCGTACTGTTTCAGGTTCTCGGCGGTGATGTCCGCCGGATCGTACGTGGTCGTCGCCGTCCATGCGCCGGTCTTCGTACCGATCGCCTCGACTGTCTTCGCGGCCACCGGGATCGACGCGTGCACGAACCCCGCAGCTTTCGCGAGCACGAGCACTCTTCGCGGCTTCGCGGGTCTGGCCGGCGCCTTGTCGGGCAGGGCCGCCATCATTTTTTCCACGTCTTCCGGGCAAGCGGTTTGCGGATTCGAGCTGCGTCCACCGCACGTGGGCTGCTGTGCCGCCTGCCCTGAGCCTGTCGAAGGGGCCGCCTGCGGTGCGGGCGCCTGCGCCGTCAGCGGCGCCATCGCGCCACCGAGCAGTGCAAGGCCCGCGCATGCGATCAGCGCGGCTGACGATCTGGTCACTCGCATACGTGCCTCCTTGAATGGCGGGGACCCCTGCGCCCCGCCAAGCTCACTTCGCTACGCTCGCTCTTCGCTGCTCGCTCCGCTCCGTTCGCGCTTTGAATGGCGGGGACCCTTGGGCGCCGTAGCTTTAGCGGAGGCGGCTGCGCCCCGCCAAGCTCACTTCGCTACGCTCGCGCTCCGCCTTGGCGCGCCAAAGCAACCGCCCGATGATCAACGGTTGCGAAGGCGGGTGCTCGCTCCGCTCCGTTCGCGCTGCTGAAGCAAAGTATACTCGCGTCGTGCGTCGCTGCAGAGTGAGCTTGATCGTCGCCGTCACGATTGCCGCGGCGTTGTTCGTGCCGATCGATCGTGCCGCGGCGCGCGCCGAAGCGGCGTACACCGCGCAGCAGGAGGGAGATGCCGTCCGGCTGCGCGACGTGACACATGACGTCAACCTCGTCGTGATGCCGTCGGTCGGCAACATGGCCGTCGAGATGACGGTGAAAGGCGCCGGCGTGCTGCGCTTTCCGTACTCGTCGCTCGACGAGGTGCGGAAGACGCCGCGATTCAGCGGCATTCCGTTCCTTGCCCCATGGGCGAATCGGCTCGACGAACCTGGATTCCGGTTTGGCGATCGGCATTACGTGTTCAACACCGAGCTTGGCAACGTCCGCGGGGCGCATCCCATTCACGGCCTGGTGACGTTCGCCCCTTGGCACTTTGTTGAAGCCAGCGCCGACGCCTCCTCGTCCTGGGTCACGAGCAGGCTGGATTTCTATCGCGAGCCGCGCTGGATCGCGCAGTTCCCCTTCGCGCACACGATCGAGATGACCTATCGATTGCGCGAGGGCGCCGTAGAGATTGCAACGCGCATCACCAACCTGAGCGCCGAATCGATGCCGGTCTCGATCGGGTTTCATCCATATCTGCAGCTGACCGATTCACCGCGCGACGAGTGGACGCTGTCGCTGGCAGCGCGCAACGAATGGTTGCTCTCGCCCGACAAGCTGCCGACGGGAGAAACCCGCCCGCTGGCCGATCGTTTTCCGGATCCCCAGCGCATTCCGCTGCGCGGCCTCGACCTGGACGACGTGTATGGCGATCTGTCGAGAGACGACAAGGGAAACGCCGTCATGGCGGTGCAGGGACGAACGCAGCGTCTGGAGGTGGCGCTCGGGCGCAACTATCGCGCCGTGGTCGTCTATGCGCCGGCGCGCGAACCGAGCTACGTGTGCATCGAGCCGATGTCAGGCATCACCAATGCAATCAATCTCGCGCAGCGTGGGGCGTATAAGGATCTGCAGGTGATCCCTCCGGGCGGCCGTTGGGAAGAACGGTTCTGGATTCGACCATCGGGGTTTTGACGTGACGCGACGGGATCTGCTGCGGCTCGCTGCGTGTGCGCTCGCGTCGGAGGGAGCGACTGAATTCTTCGGTGCGTGGCTCCAGGCGGGCATGCCCGCGCACGCGCACGGTACGCAGCCGCCGGAGCCGTCGCTCCTGCGCGAGTACAAGCCCAAGTTCTTCAACGCGGATGATTTTGCCGCGCTGCAGAGTTTCACCGAGATTCTGATCCCGACCGACGGGACGCCGGGCGCGCGGGAGGCGCACTGCGCGCACTTCATCGACTTCGTGCTCGACGCGTCCTCGGAGGTCGCGCCGGAAGCGGGGCGGCAGTGGCGCGAGGCGATGCGCGCGCTGAAGGCGATCGGCTTTCATGCGGCTGCTTCGGCTGATCGCGAAGCGATCGTCGCGGCAATGGCCAGACCCGAGCGCGAGCGCGGCGCCGCGCATCCCGCGTACTTCGCGTATCGGCTGATCAAGCAGCAGAACACGTTTGCGTTCTACACGTCGCGCGCCGGACTGATCGAGGCGCTCGAGTACAAGGGGAACACGTACAACGCGACATTCCCCGCCTGCGATCATCCCGAGCATCGCGTCATCGACTAAGACCCTGAACATGCCACTCGAGTTATTCGATTCTCGTGGCTTCCGCCTTCCGCCTTCGCTGAAGCTTCGGCGGACCGCCGTAGCCCTGGCGGAGGCTGGTCAGGCGGAAGGACAGCGTGCCCGATAAGTACGACGCAATCGTCGTCGGATCGGGCGCCTGCGGCAGTTGGGCTGCGATGGAGCTGACTGGCGCGGGGATGAACGTGCTGATGCTCGAGGCCGGGCCGCGCATCGATCCCGCGGAGCAGTTCCGTCACAAGTTTCCCTACGAGCTCGACTATCGCGGACGCGGAAGGCCTGGGCTGCTGCGGCGCTATGCCGGCAGCGAGCGCAACTACCGCATCATGATCGACAACGTCGAGAACCCCTACACGACGTCGCCGGAGACGGTGTACTCGTGGGGACGATCGCGCTGTCTTGGCGGCCGCACGCTGCACTGGGCGCGCGCGACGGATCGCATGGCGGACTACGAGTTCAAAGCCGCTTCCCGCGACGGCTACGGCATCGACTGGCCCGTCTCCTATGCGGACGTGAAACCGTACTACGATCGGATTGAGTCGTTCATCGGCGTGAGCGCCGCCGCCGAGGGCTTTCCGCAATTTCCTGACGGGATCTTTCTGCCGCCGATGGCGCTCAACTGCGCCGAGACGATTTTCACGGCGGCCTGCACGTCGCTCGGATGGCCATCCACGCACCGCCGGCTCGCGCAGCTCACGCGGCCGCACAACGGACGCCCCCCGTGTCATTACTGCGGCAACTGCGTGAACGGGTGCGACGTGGGCGCGATGTTCAACCCGATCGCCGTCACGCTGCCGCCGGCGCTTCACACGGGCAAGCTCGAGATCCGTACCGACAGCATCGCCGCCCGGATCCGGATGAATGCAGAGAACCGCGCGGAGGGGATCACCTACATCGGGCGCGAATCGAAGACGTCAGTCGACGTCGATGCGACCTGGGTGGTGCTCGCGGCGTCGACGCTCGAGAACACGCGCCTGCTTCTGCTGTCTTCGAAGGGCGGCCTGGCGAATTCAAGCGGAACGCTCGGGCAATACATGATGGACCAGGTTGGCGGGGGCGGCGTCAGCGGGATTCTGCCGAAGCTGAAAGGCGGGCCGAGCCGCCTCGACGATGGAAAGATGGCGGGGATCACCATCCCCGCGTTTGAGAACATCGATACAAAAACCCGGCGTAAGGACTTCATTCGCGGCTATGTGATGAACGCCACGGGTGGACAAACCGAGTTCCCGCAATTCGCAGCAAACCTGCCCGGATACGGATCCGAGTGGAAGAAAGAGGTCAAGAGCCGATACGTCGCGCAGGCGCGTGTCTGGATCGCCGGCGGCGAGATGCTCGCGCGCAGGGACAACTTCGTCGAGCTGGATCCGGAGGTGAAGGATCACTGGGGCATCCCGGTGCTGAAGATCCACTTCACGCACGGCGACAACGACTACACGTTGATCGAGGACTTTCAGCAGAAAGCGGAGGAACTGTTCAGGAAGGCGGGCGGGGAGCTCATGCCAGGGCCGGTCATGCCCGCGGGGTTCCCCGGCGGCGCCGGATCACCGGAAGGTGCGCCGGTGAGGCAGGGCAGCGGCGCGAACGCCGCGACATCTCGTCGGCGTCCGCTCGGCGGCTCGATCCACGAATGCGGTACCGCGCGCATGAGCGTCAGCCCGAAGGACGGCGTGCTGAACTCCTATTGCCAGACGCACGATGTTCCGAACCTTTACGTGTTCGGCGGCAATGCATTTCCGTCGACCGGCGACAAGCATCCGACGCTGACGATGATGGCGCTGGCCGCACGTGGATGCGATCACTTGATCGCGAGCAGCAAAGGCTAGTCGCGACATCAACCGCTCGTGGCTCCCGTTGCGTGTAACGGACGTATTCACGCGGAGCTCGCCGAGGTCGCAGAGAACTTAAATCGATATACGTCAATCGCTGCGCTCTGCGTCCTCTTGCGACCTCAGCGTGAGGTCGTACGTCATCCCTCCTTCATCTCCTTCAGCCGGACCGCGTGTGGATGTGTCTTGTAGAAATCATCGAGCGGATAGCAGCCTGACACGAGGCCGAGGCGCGGCCCGGTTGTGCAGTCGCTGAACGTGCGGCAGATGCGCTTGCGCTGCAGCGGCCGGCCGGCGAGCACGT
The DNA here is from genome assembly GCA_003222675.1 of Acidobacteriota bacterium. GTDB lineage: Bacteria > Acidobacteriota > Vicinamibacteria > Vicinamibacterales > 2-12-FULL-66-21 > QHWT01. The sequence continues at coordinate 18,489 of QHWT01000063.1, forward strand.
CGGCCGGGAGCTCCGGATACGCGAGCACCATGCGGCCGAGACCCACGAAGTCCGTGCTCCCGCCCCTGACGGCATGTTGGGCGACGTGCGGCAGCCACTCCTGCAGGTAGCTGTATGCGGAACCCACGAACACCATCGACGGGAAGTCCGCCTTGAGACGCGCCGTCGCGTCGATCTGCCGCGCAACGCCGGCGAGCGGATCCTCGGGCGGTTGATAACCGTCGCTTGGCGGAAAGAGCGCGGGGCGCTGCACGTGGGGGTTGTAGTACGGGCTGCCGGCGCTCACCGAGATCCATCGCACGCCGAGATGCTCGAGCAGCGCGAGCACCTCGCGCGCGTCGTTCAGCGCGTGGTGCATGTCATCGCGCAGCAAACCGAACGCCGCGTGATAGTCCGGTGCGGCCGGCTCCGGTTCTCCCAATCCAGCCGGATTCTTGCGAAAGGGGACGGTATCGAACACCGAGAGGCGAACGGCAATCACCAGCCCGGGCGCCACGCTCCTGATCGCGTCGACGACCGACCTGAGGAACCGTGTGCGATTCTCGAGCGTGCCGCCGTAGCGTCCCGGGCGATCGTGCGCGCTGAGCAGCTCGTGTCCGAGATAGCCGTGGCACTGCTTGACGTCCACGAAGGCGAAGCCCGCATTCCACGCGAGCCGCGCGGCGGCGGCGAAATCTTCGATCAGACGATCGAGCTCGTCGTCGGTGAGCATGCGGACGCCATTCGAAAACCGGCGATCGAGAATCGGATGCGCGTACGCGGCGAGCGGCTCATGACGGTTGGATGCGCCGGGACGCGCGTAACGGCCGGAATGCGTGAGCTGCAGGCCTACGTATAAATCGCCGTCGGCATTCGATCCGAATCGTTCGCGGTGTGCCGAGACGAGCCCTTCACGCAGATTCGCAATCGCGCGCGCGTTGGCGGGAGTCAGCAGCAGCTGGTTGGGGTTTGCTCGGCCGTCCTGTCTGACGGCCACCGCTTCGCCTCCCCAGATCAATTTCGCGCCGCTGACGCCGAAGTGCTGCCATCGACGGCGCGTCAGGTCGCCCGGCGCGCCGTCGCTCGTGCCATCCCAGCCTTCCATTGGCAGAATGCAGAAACGATTGCCGACATGTACTTCGTCGATGTCGAAGGGCTGCGCGAGCGGCGACGCTGGCCCCTCGTCGAGCTCATCGTCCAGATCGAGCGTGAGTCCGAGCGCCCGGAGATGCTTGCGGAAGGCTGCCGCCGTCTTGAACGACGCCACCCGCGGGTACGCGGTGCCGCTCACGTGATCTTCATCGGGGCGCCGGTCGCCGTCTGCGCCAGGTCCGACCAGACCGGCCCGTCTGGGTACCGATACTCGACACGCGACTCTGCCTTGATGGTGCTGCTGTAGCCGGCGGCCGACGGAGCGATGTAGCGTCCGCGCCGCATCACGACCGGATCCACGAAGTGCTCGTGCAGGTGATCGACGAACTCGGTGACGCGATCGTCCATGCGTCCCGACACGGCGACGTAGTCGAACATCGACAAGTGCTGCACGAGCTCGCACAAACCTACCCCGCCGGCGTGCGGGCAGAGCGGCACACCAAATTTTGCCGCCATCAGGATGACGGCGAGGTTCTCGTTGACGCCGCCGAGACGGCAGCTGTCGATCTGACAGAAATCGATCGCCCGGGCCTGCAGCAGCTGCTTGAAGATGATGCGGTTCTGCGCGTGTTCTCCCGTGGCCACGCCCACCGGTTTCACCGCCGCGCGAATGGCCGCATGTCCCAGCACATCGTCGGGACTCGTGGGCTCTTCGATCCACCAGGGATGGAAGCCGGCGAGCGCGCGGACGCGCTCGATCGCTTCATTCACGTCCCACCGCTGGTTCGCGTCGATCATCAAGCGGTGCTGGTTGCCGATCTCCTCGCGCACGACGCGCAGTCGCCGTGCATCGTCATCGGGCGCGGCGCCGACCTTCACCTTGAAATGGGTCCATCCTTCCGCGAGCGCCTCGCGACACAGCCGGCGAATGTAATCGTCCGAATAGCCCATCCATCCGGCCGAGGTCGTGTATGCGGGATAGCCTTCGCGGAGCAGCAGCGCTTCCCGCTGCGGTTTGCTCTTTTCCTGACGCTCGAGCAGATCGATCGCTTCATCCGGTGTCAACGCATCGGTGATGTAGCGGAAGTCGATGCATCTGACGATCTCTCGCGGTGTCATGTCCGAGAGCAGTTTCCAGACCGGCTTTCGCTCGCGCTTGCCGGAGAGATCCCACACCGCATTGACGATGGCGGCCATCGCAAGGTGAATGACGCCCTTCTCCGGCCCGAGCCAGCGAAGCTGCGTTTCACAGGCAAGCGATCGCCAGAACGCCGCCGGTTCCGCGACGATCTCCTCGAGGGAGCGGCCGACGACGAGGTGGCGAAACGTTCGAATCGCCTCGGCGCAGATTTCGTTGCCACGGCCGATCGTGAACGTGAAGCCATGCCCCTCGACATTCGCGTCGGTTTTCAGGATGACGTATGCGGCGGAGTAGTCCGGGTCCGGATGCATCGCGTCGGTGCCCGCATTGGTCCGCGAGGTTGGAAACCGAAGGTCCACGATTTCGAGGTCACGAATCTTCATGGGCGTTCTCGCGCATCTGTCCTGTTGGTCTTCGCCGGTCTGTGTTTGTCTGTGTTGGTCTGTGGCCGTCAGACCGCCGTGGTCCGCATACGATCCAATGCGACGGCCGCCACGATGATGCCACCGGTCACGATCTGCTGCACCCAGTTCGCGAGCCCCTGCTGAGAGCAGCCAATCTGGATGACCGTCATGATCGCGGCGCCAATCAATGTGCCTGCGACGGTGCCGCGTCCTCCAGCCAGGCTGCCGCCGCCGATGATCACCGCAGCGATCACGTCGAGCTCGAGGCCCACCGCGACCGTCGGATCGCCGACCGACAACTTCGAGAACTGGAGCAGCCCGCCAAACCCGGCGAACGCCGCGGTCAGGACGTAGACGACGATCTTCGTCCTGGTAATTGCCACGCCGCAGAGCCGTGCCATCCGTTCGTTCGATCCGATCGCGAAGACGTGACGGCCGAAGCGCGTGTAGCGCAGCAGCCCCGCGATGATCAGCGCCAGCGCAATCACGGCCCAGATCCCGGACGGCAGCAGCGCGCCGCCGCGCGGAACCCGCAGCAGATCGTTCAACCACGTGACCGGCGCTTCGATCCGCCGCTCTTCCGCCAGCCCTTTCGCCGCCCCGCGGATGACGAGCATCGTCCCCAGCGTGACGATGAACGGGACGACGCGGAGCTGCGTGATCAGCACGCCGTTCACGAGGCCGCATAGCGCCCCCGCAATCACCGACCCGGCCGCCGCCATGACGGGGCTGACTCCCATCCGCAACAGCAGCGCGATGACGACCGTGCTGAGCGCGATGATCGATCCGACCGAGAGGTCGATGCCGCCGGCGATGATGACGATGGTCATGCCGATGGCGGCCATGCTCACGATCGCCGTCTGCCGCGCCATCAGCTCGAGGTTGCCCGGCGCGAAAAACTGCGGGCCGATGAGCGCGCCGAACACCCCCGCGACAATGACGAGGGCGAGCGCCGTGCCGGCGCGATCGACGAGCGACCGTGCCGTCATGCGCCGGTGGCGCCCCCGGTCGCAGCCACCATCAGCTGGTGCTCGGAGATCGCATCCGCCGGCAGCGGCGCGCCGAGCCGGCCGCGGCTCATTACCGCAATGCGATCGCAGAGCCCGAGCAGCTCCGGCAGATAGCTGCTCACCATCAGGATGGCTTTCGGCGCGCGTCCCGGCGTGTCGGCGACGAGCGCGTCGATGAGCCGGTAGATCTGCGCCTTGCTGCCGACGTCGATCCCGCGCGTGGGCTCGTCGAGCACGAGCACGTCCACGTCGTGCTGCAGGAGGCGCGCGATCGCGATCTTCTGCTGATTGCCGCCCGACAATTCACCGGCGCTCTGCGACGCGCCCGCGCACTTGATATCCATCCGCTCGATCCAGCGCGACGCGGCCGCGCGTTGGCGCGACGGCGAGAGCAGCCCCGCGGCACCGAACGATGAGAGACGCGTCAGCGTCAGGTTGTCCGCGATATCGAGCGCCAGCGCGAGACCTTCCTCCTTTCGATCCTCGCTGAGCATGCCCATGCCCTGGCGCCACCGCGCGTGCGGCGTGGCGGCGCCTTCGAACGCCGCCATCCGCACGCGACCGGCACGCACCGGCGCGAGACCGAACAACGTCCGCAGCAGCCGCGTTCGCCCGGAGCCAATCAGCCCCGCGATGCCGAGGATCTCGCCGCGATACAGCGTGAACGACGCCGATCCCGGCTCGAGCGCCGTCACCTCGAGGATCGCGTCGCCCGGCCGACGCGGTGAACGAGGAAACAGATTGGCGACCGATGAACCCACCATCAGCGCGACGATCGCGTCGTGGCTCGTTCCCGCCGTCGGTCCACCGCCGGCGTTGCGGCCGTCACGCAACACGATGAAACGATCCGCGACCTCTTTGACTTCCTCGATGAAGTGCGAAATGTAGACGATGGCGTGCCCTTGCGCCTTCAGGCGGCGCAGCAGCGCGAAGAGACGCTCCACGTCTCGGCGCCCGAGGCTGCTCGTCGGCTCGTCGAGCACCAGCACCCGGCAGCCGACCGCGAGCGCGCGGGCGATCTCGACGAGTTGTTGCGCGGCCACCGAGAGCGTGCTGACCGGCGCGTCGGGCGGAATGTCGTCGTGCCCGAGATCGGCCAGCGCGCGGCGGGCCAGCTCGCGCATGCGCGGACGATCGAGCATGCCGTATCGCGTGGGCTCCGCACCGAGCAGAATGTTCTCCATCACGGTGAGGTGAGGCGCGAGCGACAGCTCCTGATAAATCATCGCGACGCCTGCGCGGCGGCCCTCGATCGGGCTGCCCGGCGCGTACGGCTGGCCGTCAATTGACATTGCGCCGGCGTCGGGCACGAGCGCGCCTGCCAGCACGCTCATCAGCGTGCTTTTCCCCGCACCGTTCTGTCCGATGAGGCCGCAGATCTCGCCGGGCGCGACGGCCAGATCCACTCCGTCGAGGGCCGTTGTTGCGCCGAAAGCCTTGCGGATGCCGCGCATCTCGAAACGGGGTCTTCCGCCTGGCGCAAGCCACGAGTTCGCGGAAGGACGTGCGGCTTCCGGCCTCTCTTCCGAGCTTGTGACTTCCGCCTTGAGGCGGCAGTCAGGTTGATCTGTCATCACCTCGCCAGATCTGGATGCAGCAGCTGGTTCATCTCCGGCTGGTTCATGTTCGCCGGTGTCACGACATGGACGCCGGTATCGATGCGCGATTCGATCGGCTGCCCTCTGATGTGCGCGACGATCGTCTTCACGCCGAGGTACCCCATCTTCACCGGGTCCTGCACGACGAGGCCGTCGAGCGCGCCGTCACGAAGCCCCTTCACCTTGCCGGCCCACCCGTTGTCCTGCAGCACGCGCAAGGTCGCAAACGTGCTGGACTCGTTCGGCGTGAAGAGGCCGTCGATGCCGAGGCTGCCGTCAGGCTTCTTGTAGCTGCTGAGAATCGCTTCCGCGCGTTTGTATGCGCCTTCCACGTCCGCCCCGACGTACTGATTCGAGCTGACGACCTCGATGCCGCTCTGCTTCTTCATCGCGTCGAGGAAGCCCTGCTCGCGCTTCGCGGTGCTGTCGTGTCCTTCCGCGTAGCGCAGCAGGATCACCTTGCCTTTGCCGTGCATTGCTTCCGCCAGCCGCTCGCCGCCGAGCTCTCCTCCCTGGATGTTGTCGGTGGCAACGAAGCTGACGTAGTCGTTCCCCTTCAACCCGGAGTCGAAGATCACGACCGGGATGTTCCGCTGCTTCGCGTCAGCGACGGGACCCTGGAGCGCCGTTTCGTCGAGCGGCGCGAGCACGATGCCTGATACGCCGCGGCTGACGAAGCCTTCGACCTCCGAGACCTGCGAGTCGCGATCGTCTTCTCGCAGCGGTCCGCGCCAGATGATCTCGACGCCCAGTTCCTTGCCCGCGCGCTCGGCGCCGGCGCGGATGCTCTGCCAGAAGATGTGCGAAGTGCCCTTCGGGATGACCGCGATGCTGATCGTCGAAGACGAACCGCTCTTTCCGGAGCAGCCCACTGCGGTAAGCGTCACGATCATCAATACGAGTCGAGACAGCGTGGACTTCATGTTGATCTCAATTTGATTGTGGTGGCTTCCACTTTCGGAATTGAACAGGGCTTCGGCGAGACCACCGTATCCGGGGCGGATGCGGATCGGCGGAAGGAACGTGTAGATTCCAGAACTTCGCAGCCGTACCGCCCAGCACGGCATCCCGTTCCGCCGCGGACCGCCGCTCCAGCGCGGTGGTCACCACTTCCATGACGTCTGTGTAGGTGCCCGCCACAGTGCACACGGGCCAGTCCGAACCAATCATCAGTCGATCGGCGTCAAACGCGTCGAACGCCGCCTCAACATAGCGGTGCAATTCGGCGCGGGTCCAGCGGCGCCAGTCTGCCTCGGTCACCAGGCCCGACAGCTTCGCCCAGACGTTCGGTAGCGCAGCGAACCGATCGAGATCCCGCCGCCACGAGTCGAATGCTCCTGCGCGGATATCCGGCTTGCCGAGATGATCCAGCACGAACCGCTGCTCGGGAAAGGCCGCGGCGAAAGGGATCGCTTCACGCAACTGGCGCGCATACACGAGGATGTCGTAGGCGAGCCCGTGGCGTTCGAGCGCCGCGATGCCGCGCCTGAAGGCCGGACGCGCGAGGAATCCATCGGCTTCCGCCTGCACGATATGCCGGACGCCCACGAGCTTCGGATGGCGCACGGCCTCGATCTGCGCCTCAACCACGTCCGACTGCAGATCCACCCAGCCGACCACCCCTGCGATGAACGGGTGCTCGTCCGCCAGTCCCAGCAGCCAGCGCGTCTCGTCCAGTGATTGCCGTGCCTGCACGGCGACTGACGCATCGAAGCCGGCAGTGCGCATTTCTTTCTGCAAGTCTTCAGGTAGAAAGTCGCGGCGGATCGCCGTCATCGACTCGTCAATCCATTCGTACTCCGCGGCATCGTACCGCCAGAAATGCTGGTGCGCGTCGATTCGCACGTTACTCCCATGCGGGGATGGGCGTGCCGCCGCGCTCGCTCGACCGATAACACGCTTCGGTCAGCGCCATGGTCTTGATCGCGTCATCGACCGACCCCATGAGGACCGGATCTTCGCCCGCAGCGAACCGCTGCAGGTTGGACATCGGCCCCTCGAATGCTTCGATGAACCACGAGCCGCGCAGCGTCACGTCCTTCCATTTGCCGTTGGTGTTGATCTCCATCGTGTCGGGCGGCCCAGACGGATACGAGAGGTTGACGCCCCACGTGAGCCGCGCCGCGCCGCGGGTCCCCTCGACGAGCAGCTGCGACGCGCGGTGCCGCGGTCCCGCGCGATGCGTGTGATTCATGACGAGCGAACACCGGATCCGATCCTCGTAGTCCAGGATGATAGAGCTGCGCGTGTCGCGAAGACGCGGCATCTCCGGGTGCGCCACGCTGCGGCAATACGCGCCCCGCGGCTCGCCGGCGATCCACCGGATCGCATCGAGATAGTGAATCGAGTGATAGATGATTTCCAGGCGCGGCGCGCGTTCCATGAACGACCACAGATGCCACGGCTGGTCGATGACGATGCGGACGTCGACGTCGACGAGGGGTCCGAGGTCGCCGCGTTCGATCAGATCGTGCAGCGCGAGCATGCCGGGGCTGAAGCGGAGCTGGAAGTTCACGGCAGCGATCAGGCGCCGCTCGTGCGCGCACCGCCGAATCTCGCGCGCCTCGAGAAGATCGCGCCCCATAGGCTTCTGGATCAGCACGGCGGAGCCTTCCGGTAGTCGCTCGAGGATCGGCAGGATCTGATCGCCAGGGACCGCGATATCGAAGACGGCGGCGCCGCTCGCGCAGGCCTCATCGAGCGAGTCGAAGGCGCGCTCGATGCCGAAGGTCCTGGCGGTCTCGCGCGCGACGTCGCGATTGATGTCGAAGACGCCTGCAACGGGAAATCCAAGCCGGCGGTAGGCGGGCAGGTGCGCGGTCCGCGCGATCGCGCCGGCGCCGACGATCGCGATGGGGCGCGGATGCGAGGGCTTCGGCCAGGCCTGGGTCAGCTCACTCTGCATCGATCACCGAGGGGTCAGCGTGTCCGCGTACCTGTGGCAGCAGCCGTGTCTCCTGCGATATCGAGGCGGAAGACCGGCGTCATCACGGTCCACCACTCGCCCGGGGGTGCGCCGGGTGGCGGCACCTGCAGCGAGGTCATCAGCGTCTCCCATTCGATCACGCGCGGGTGTGAGCCATGGTGCAGCCCGAAGCAGTGGCGGATGTCGCGGCCGTCGGTCTCGACGACCATCACGAGACGCCGCTCGAGCAGAAAGATCTCCATCTCGCGGATGCCCGCCGTGCGAAGGCTCGCGAGCACCTCCGGCCATACCCGCTGGTGATACTGCTTGTAGGTCGCGATCGCAGCGGGATCATCCTTCAGGTCGACCGTCAGCACGTAGCGGTTCATGAGTGCGCCACCACTTTCTGCCGCGCGCGGCCGAGCCCGTCGATCCCGAGCTCGACCTCATCGCCCGGCTGCAGGTAGACCGGCGCAGGACGGATGCCGTGCCCGACGCCGGCCGGCGTGCCCGTGCTGATGACGTCGCCGGGGAGCAGCGTCATGAACTGGCTCACGTAGCTCACCAGCGTCGGCACGTTGAAGATCATGTTGGCGGTCGTACCCTGCTGACGCATGGTCCCGTTGACGGTCAGCCACATGCCAAGCGTGTGCGGGTCGCGCACCTCATCACGTGTGGCGAGGAACGGCCCGATCGGCGCGAACGTGTCCGCGCTCTTGCCCTTGACCCACTGCCCGCCGCGCTCGAGCTGAAAGTTGCGCTCCGAGTAAT
>QHWT01000063.1:27397-49658 GCA_003222675.1 Acidobacteriota bacterium
CTCGAGCGCGACATACGAGGCGCGGCGGCCGATCACCACCGCAAGTTCGACTTCCCAATCGAGCTTGCTCGCGCCCCGCGGGATGACGACCGGATCGTTCGGTCCGGCGAGCGCGGTCGTTGCCTTGAAGAAGATCACCGGTTCGGCAGGGAGCGCCATGTTGCTCTCCGCGGCGTGATCGCGGAAGTTGAGCCCGATGCAGATGATCTTGCTCGGCCGCGCGACGGGCGGGCCGAGGCGGACGGAAGCGTCGACGCGCGGCGCGGACGCCCCGTGGCGAGCGACCCACCGCTCGAGCGCGCGCAGCCCGTCTGACGCGAAGAACGCTTCATCGTAATCGCCGCCGAGTGACGAGGCGTCGAGGCGGGAGCCATCGTCGAGCAGCACGCCAGCGCGTTCCTTGCCGGGATCACCGAAGCGGGCCAGCTTCATGCGCGCCTCACCTGGCGAGCGCGCCGCCGTCGATCGTATAAGCCTGGCCCGTGACGAAGCCCGCTTCGTCGGAGCAGAGATAGAGCGCGGCCTCGCGGCCGGGATAGTTCGCCGCAAGGTAGCCGTCGACGAACGGCGTATGGACGCGTGCGGGACAGATGCAGTTGCAGCGGATGCCGCGCTTCACGTAATCCACCGCGATCGACCGCGTCATCGTGAGGACCGCCCCTTTCGTCATTGAATAGGCGAAGCGATCGGGCAGCCCGACCAGCGACGCAATCGATGCCATGTTGAGCACGACGCCGCCGCCGCGGCCGAGCATGATCGGGATCGCGGCGCGCGAGCACAAGTACACGCCGCGCACGTTCACGCGGAACAGCCGATCGAACTCATCGGGAGAGGTCGTCTCGATCGATCCGATGTGCGCGATGCCCGCGTTGTTGACCAGGATGTCGACGCGTCCCTGCGCCACCTCGATCCGCCGGAACGATTCCGCGACGTCTGCTTCATCGCCGACATCGCAGCGGTGGAACGATGCGGTGCCGCCGGCGTCGCGGATCGTGGCGGCGATGGCGCTCGCCGCGGCCTCGTCGCGATCGAGCGCGGCCACCGCGGCTCCCTGTTGCGCGAACAGCCTGGCGATGGCCCACCCGATGCCGGACCCCGCACCGGTCACGACCGCGACTTTGTCCCCCAGCTCGAACATTCCCGTCGGGGCGCGACTATTTCACAGTTTACCGCTTCAAGTCAAAAGATTCGCGTTTACTTTAACGCTAAAGTATGGTTTCGTCTACGGCAGCATTCCGGCTCGTCGACGGGGAGGAGACGTTTTATGAGACGTGTGTGCGTGCTCACGTGTGCGCTCGTCGCGCTTGGTGCGACCGGCGCATCCGCGCAGGACTTTCGAGGCGCCATCGCGGGACGTATCAGCGACATTTCAGGGGGGCGCCTGCCGGGCGTCACCGTCACCGCCACGAACACGGCGACCAACGTGGCGTCGACGGCTGCGACCAATACCGACGGGGACTTTTCGATTCCCTTCCTCAATCCGGGCACCTACGCGGTGACCGCGGAACTCTCCGGCTTCAAGAAGCTCGTGCGTGAAGGCGTCGAGGTGCGCATCGGCGATCGCATCGGCCTCGACCTCGCGATGGATGTCGGCAAGATGGAAGAGACCGTCTCGGTGACCGCGGAGTCGCCGCTCCTCGACACGCTGACGGGATCGACCGGCCAGGTCATCGACTCGAAGCGGCTGTCGATGATGCCGCTCTCCGATGGCAATCCATTCGTGCTCGCGCGGCTCGCGCCGGGCGTCGCGTACACCGGCGACCTGAAATTCTCGCGGCCGTTCGACAACGGCGGCACATCGGGGATCGCCGCAGTAGGCGCTGCGGGCGGCAACGAGTTCACGCTCGACGGATCGCCGAACATGGCGAACGGGCGCCGCGTGGCGTTCGTGCCGCCTGCCGGCGCCGTGCAGGAGTTCAAAGTCGAGACTGCCAGCTTCGATGCGTCTGACGGCCACACCGCGGGCGCGACCGTCAACGTGACGCTCAAGAGCGGCACGAACCAGCTCTCGGGCTCGGGCTATACGTATTACCGCTCCGACAAGCTGGCGGCCACCGACTTTTTCGTCAACAAGAGCGGGGGCGAGAAACCGTCACTGAAATACAAGCGGCCCGGCTTCACCGCCGGCGGCCCGCTGATCGTGCCGGGCCTGTACGACGGCCACGATCGCACTTTCTTCTTCGGCGCGGTCGAATGGCTTTACGATCAGTTTCCGGAGCCGCTGCCGCAGACCGTGCCGACCGAGGCGATGCGCAACGGCGACTTCTCGGCGCTTCTCGCGCAGGGCATCGTCATTTACGATCCGCTCACCGCGCAGCAGGTCGGGCCGCGCGTCGTCCGGCAGCCGTTCGCCGGCAACATCATTCCGTCGATCCGGCTGAACCCGATCGCGCAGAAAGTCCTGAGCTACTATCCGCTGCCGAACCAGCCCGCCGACGCGAGCGGCCAGAACAACTTCTTCTACGGCAACCCGCGCAGCGACGACTTCTATTCGATCTCGTCGCGCGTCGATCACACGATCACGTCGAAGCAGCGGATCTTCGCGCGCTACACGCGCAACGACCGGCGTGAGTCGCGCGGCGCACAGTTCGGCGTTGTGAATGGCGTCACCCCGACGGGCAACTTCCTGTTTCGCAAGAACGACGGCATCACCATGGACCACACGTATACGCAGAGCTCGCTATCGCTGTGGGATATCCGCGCTGGCTGGCAGAAGTTCCGCGAACCGAACGTGCGCCAGCACGAAGGGGTGTTCAATCCGGCGGATCTCGGCTTCTCGCCGAGCGTGACGGCACTCTTCGGGGGGGCCTCGTACTTCCCGCTCTTCAACTTCGACACGCTCAGCGACATTGGCGACAACCTGGCGGGCAACACCGAGCACACGATCTATTCGGTGCAGCCGACCTACACGCGCCTGATGGGCAAGCACGCGATGCGCGCCGGCTACGACGTACGGCTGTATCACGAGTTCGGCGCGAATCGCGGCCGCCAGGCGGGCGAGTACCAGGCCACGCGCGGCGGCGCGTTCACGCGGCAGCAGGACAATTCACCCAGCCAGAACTGGCAGGACGTGGCGAGCTTCCTCCTCGGCTTCCCGACGGGCGGATCGATCGAGGTCAACGGCACGCGGACCAACGACACGTGGTATCACGCGCTCTTCGTGCAGGACGACTGGAAGCTGTCCGATCGCCTGACGCTGAATCTCGGTTTGCGCTACGAGTACGAAGGCGCGACCACCGACGTCAGTAACCGCAACGTGCGCGGATTCGATCCGAACGCAACGCCGGGCATCACGAATGCGGCGGAAGCCGCGTATGCGGGCAATCCAATTCCGCAGATTCCCGCGTCATCGTTCAAGGCGCGCGGCGGCGTGCAGTTCGCCACCGATCAGGCGCCTGGCTTCTGGAACCCCGACAAGAATAACTTCCAGCCGCGCGCAGGCTTCGCCTACAAGATGACCGACAAGACGGTCCTTCGCGGCGGCTGGGGCATCTACACGGTGCCGTTCATCATCTTCGGCAACTTCCAGCCCGGCTTCTCGCAGTCGACGCCGTTCATCGCAAGCCAGGACCTGGGGCTTACATTCAGATCGACGCTGTCGAATCCGTATCCGTCTGGCGTGCTGCAGCCCGCGGGATCGTCGCGCGGCGCCGACACGTTCCTCGGCCAGGATCTGAGCCGGTTCGCCCCGCTCAGTCTGAAAAACGCACAGAACATGCGTTATCTCGCGAACCTTCAGCGCGAGCTGCCAGGCGCATGGGTCCTCGAAGTAGGCTACGCCGGCAGCCGCGGCTACAACCTGACCACGGGCGGCGGCGGACAGGCGGGGGAGATCGATCTCAACGGCATTCCCGCGCAGTACCTGTCGACGAGCCAGTCGCGCGATCAGCCTACGATCGACTTCCTCGCGCAGCTCGTGCCGAACCCGTTCTTCGGCCTGTTGCCGACCGGCTTCAACGCCGCGACGGTCGCGCGCTCGCAGCTGCTGCGGCCGTTTCCGCAGTTCGGCAACATCCGCTCGTTCGACGATGACGGCACGAGTCTCTATAACTCGGGGCAGATCAAGATCGAGAAGCGCTTCACCCGCGGCTACTCGGTGCTGGCCTCCTACACGGTGTCGCGCTACACCGAGCGCGTATTCCGCCTGAACCCGACCGACACGACGTACGAAAAGCGGCTGTCGGAGAATGACGCGCCGCATCGCATCGTCCTGAGCGGCATCTTCGAGCTGCCGTTCGGCAAAGGACGCCGGTGGGGCAGCACGTCCAACGGCTTCATGGACGCGCTGATCGGCGGCTGGAGCATCAACGCGATCGGGCAGCTCCAGAGCGGCCGCCCGCTCGACCTGTCGGGCCGCAACATTTACTTCAACGGCGATCTCAGCAAGTTGAAGACCGACTACAGCGGCAACACCGACGACCCCGTGTTCGACGTCAGCGGCTTCTACTTCCACGATGCCGCGGTGCAGACCAACGGCGTGGAGGACCCGGTGAAGCAACGCGCCGATCAGCGGATCCGGCTCGGGAGCAACATCCGCTACTTCCCGTCGAAGGTCGCGGGGCTGCGCAGTCCGTTCCTCAACCTGTGGGACATCTCGGTCGTCAAGCAGGTGCCGCTCAACGGGCGCGTGCGCGCGCAGTTCAACGTGGAGTTCTTGAACGCGTTCAACCATCCGATTTTCGATAACCCGAATACGGATCCGACGAACGCGAACTTCGGCAAGGTGACGAACCAGGCCAACCTGCCGCGGGACATCCAGTTGGCTGCAAAGATCGTATTTTAGAATCGAAGCGGGTTCGTAGCGCAGCCCTTGAGGGCTGCTCGGGTCACGAGCAGGGCTAAAGCCCTGCGCTACGACTCACGTTCTGGCACACCGTCAGCGGATCTGATCGTGAAAGCCCTGCTGCTCGAAGCCTACAACAAGCTCGTCGTCGCGGACGTTCCTGTACCGGAGGTCGGCGACGAGGATCTGCTGGTGCGCGTGAAGGCCTGCGGCGTCTGCGGGAGTGACGTGCACGGCTACGACGGGTCGACCGGCCGCCGCATTCCTCCTCTCGTGATGGGGCACGAGGCCGCCGGCGTGGTGGAGCAGGCGGGCGCGCGCGTGGTGGACTTTGCGCCAGGCGATCGCGTCACGTTCGACTCGACGGTCTTCTGCGGGAGTTGTGGATATTGCCTTCGTGGCGACGTGAACCTCTGCGACAACCGCCGGGTGCTCGGCGTGTCGTGCGGCGACTATCGGCGGCACGGCGCGTTTGCGGAATACGTCGCCGTCCCTGCGCGCATTTCGTATCGGTTGCCCGACTCGGTGCCGTTCGAGCATGCCGCGCTGATCGAGGCGCTGTCGGTTGCCATGCACGCCGTCAGTCGCAGGATGCCTCCTCCGCGCGAGCCCCTCGTCGTCATCGGATGCGGCATGATCGGTCTGCTGATACTGCAGGTGCTGCGCGTGAACGGCTGCGGGCCGATTGTCGCCGTCGACGTCGATCGGCGGCGGCGAGCGATAGCCGAGAAGCTGGGCGCCGATCGCACGATCGACGCCAATGAAGATGTCGTGGCGGCGGTTCGCGAGTACACCGGGGGTCGAGGCGCCGCGCAATCATTCGAGGCAGTCGGGTTCGCCGAGACCGTGCAGGTTGCGGTCCGCAGCGTGCGAAAGGGAGGCGCCGTTACGCTGGTCGGCAACCTTGCGCCGCTCGTCGACCTGCCACTTCAGGATGTCGTGACGCGCGAACTGACGTTGTTCGGATCGTGTGCCTCGAGAGGTGAGTATCCCGCGGCGATCGCGTTGATGGAGCGCGGCGGCGTCGATGTCGCGTCGCTCATCAGCGCGACCGCGCCGCTCGAGGAAGGACCCCAGTGGTTCGATCGCCTGCACCGCGGCGGTGAGGACCTGATGAAGGTGATTCTGCGCCCGTGATCACGGGCCTACGGCTCATTCACGAAAGCACGAAGATCATGAAGAAGATCGCACGCAGAGGCGCAAGAGGCGCAGAGAATCGACGGGTGAGACCTCCTGCCGCGCGAAGCGCGGCACGGCGGACGTCCTCAAGCGAGCAGCCTTGACCGTGAATGCCGCCGCATTCTCCGCGCCTCAGCGCCTCCGCGTGAAATTCGTACGTGACAAGCGTCTCTTCGTGGCCTTCGTATCTTCGTGAGCTTCGTGGTGACGTCGGAGGTCGTTCAAGAGAGATGTCTGATACTCCGTTCGATCTGACCCGGCGCGTGGCCATCGTCACCGGCGCAAGCCGCGGGCTTGGGCGAACGTTCGCGCGCGCGCTCGCGCGGGCCGGCGCCGATCTCGTCGTCACGAGCCGCGACGAGGAGCGGCTGCGTGGCACCGTGAACGAGCTTGCCGAGATGGGACATCGCGCGGTGCCGATTGCGCTCGACGTTCGCGACCAGGCAAGTATTGCGCGCATGGCTGACGCCGCGCACGCGGCGTACGGCGCGATCGACATACTCGTCAACAACGCCGGCTGCAACATCCGCAAGAAGGCGCTCGAGGTCACCTGGGACGACTGGAACACGGTCGTGGACACGAATCTGCGCGGCCCGTTCTTCGTTGCGCAGGCCGTGGCGCGTCACATGGTGCCGCGACGCTACGGGCGCATCATTAATATAGGGTCCGTCACGTCGGTCTTCGGGTATGCAGGGCTTGGCCCGTACGGTGCCAGCCGCGGCGGGATCCGGCAGTTGACGATGAGCCTTGCCGACGACTGGGGACCGGAGGGAATCACGGTGAACTGTCTTGCGCCCGGCTGGTTCAAAACGGATCAGAACGCGGTCATGTACGAGGACGCTGCCTGGGTTGCATACCTGACAGACCGGATCCCGCTGAAGCGTCCCGGCATGGTCGAAGACCTCGAGGGCGCCATCGTATTTCTGGCATCGGATGCCAGCGCTTACATCACGGGCCAGACGCTGCTCGTCGATGGCGGCATCACCACCGGCTCCATTCGCGCGCTCCCAAGGAGGTAGCCGGGGTCGTCCGCCCTCGCCGCAGCTTCGGCGGACCGCCGTAGCCTTGGCAGAGGCAGTTAGACCCGGCGACCGTCGAGGCTTTCATGAAACGACACCTGATTCCGTTTGCTATCGTCTTCACCGCACTCGCGACGTTCCTCTCGGCCGTCGAGAAGCGAGCCATCACTGAAAAAGATCTCTTCAAGTTCGTCTGGGTGGCGGATCCGCAGATCGCACCGGACGGATCGCAGGTCGTGTTCGTGCGCGTCAATGTCAACGAAAAGGCGGATCAGTACGAGAGCAGCCTGTGGGTCGTCAAAGCGGACGGCTCGGATGCTCCGCGACAGCTGACGGGCGGCACGCGCGATACATCGCCCCGCTGGTCGCCTGATGGTCGCCGCCTCGCGTTCACGAGGTCCATCGACAAGGATGGCCACGCGCAGCCTGCGCAGATTTACGTGATGCCGATGAACGGCGGCGAAGCCCGCGCGATCACCGACATTCCGCGCGGCGCGTCCGGTCCCGAATGGTCTCCCGATGGCAGGACGATCGCCTTCTCGGCGACCGCGAA
Source organism: Acidobacteriota bacterium (assembly GCA_003222675.1). Lineage (GTDB taxonomy): Bacteria > Acidobacteriota > Vicinamibacteria > Vicinamibacterales > 2-12-FULL-66-21 > QHWT01. The sequence continues at coordinate 34,932 of QHWT01000063.1, forward strand.
GCCCGACGAGCTCACGCCGAAGACGGGCGAGAAGCCGCACGAATCGGACGTGCGCGTGATCGCGGACGCGGTATATCGGGCAAACGGGATATCGGGATCGGGCTTTGTCGATCGCGATCGACCCGCGCAGATCTGGACGATTGCCGTGCCGGCCCCTGACGCGACCCCGTCGTCACTGAAACGGATCACGGCCGGCGAGTTTCCGACGGGGAACTACCGCTGGTCCACGGACGGATCGCAGATCCTCTTCGTCGCCGACCGGCGGCGCGAGTCGTACTACTATCCGAGCGACAGCGACATTTATGCCGTGCCGAAAGATGGCGGGGAAGCGAAGGCCATCGTCAGCATCGACGGCAGCATCGGCGCCTACGCGGCGTCGCCCGATGGGCGGATCGCGTTCATCGGGATGATTGCCGGCACACCGGAGCGCTCGTTCACGCAGCCGGATTTGTGGGTCGTGGATCTGCCGGGCGGCACGCCACGCAACCTGACGGCCACCTACGACTTCGACATGAACGGCGGCCTTGGCGGCGATCAGCGATCGCCGCGCGGGGGCAGCCCCGCCGGCCCGATCTGGTCGCGCGATGGACGCTCGCTGCTCATCAAGGTTGGGGAACAAGGGGACACGAACCTGAAGCGCGTCGACGTCGCGAGCGGGCGCATCGAATCCGTGACGACCGGCCATCACGAAGTGATGTCCTACACGGCCGATGCGGGCGCGTCAACGATCGCGTTCGTTCGATCCACGCCGACCGTACTCGGTGATCTCTACGTCGCCGACGCCGCGTCGCCGGCGGCGCCGAAGCAGCTGACGAAGTTCAACGACGACCTCTTCGGCCAGCTCGCGATGAACGAGCCGGAGGAAATCTGGTACACGAGCTTCGACGGCAAGAAGATTCAGGGATGGATCCTGAAGCCGCCGTCATTCGATCCGTCCACGAAATATCCGCTGATCCTCGAAATTCATGGCGGCCCGCACAGCGCCTACGGCAACACCTTCACGCACGAGTTCCAGTGGATGGCTGCGAAGGGCTATGTCGTCCTCTACACGAATCCGCGCGGCAGTTCCAACTATGGCCAGGAGTTCGGGAACATCATTCAGTTCAACTACCCGGGCGACGACTACAAGGATCTGATGGCGGGTGTGGACGAAGTGGTGAAGAAGGGCTACATCGATGAAACGCGGATAGGCGTCACGGGCGGCAGCGGCGGCGGGCTCCTCACGAACTGGGTTGTGACGCAGACGACGAGGTTCAAGGCCGCGGTGAGTCAACGGGATATTTCGGACTGGGCGAATTTCTGGTACACCGCGGACTTCACACTGTTTACGCCGACGTGGTTCCACAAGGCGCCGTTCGAGGATCCGGCGGAGTTCGCGAAGCGCTCGCCGATAACTTACGCCGATAAGATCCAGACGCCGCTGATGTTCATCCTCGGCGACGAGGACTACCGCACGCCGCCGGGAGCCGGTGGCGAAGATCTCTTCCGCGCGCTGAAATACTTGAAGCGTCCCACCGTGATGGTCCGGTTCCCCGGCGAGAACCACGAGCTGTCGCGCTCGGGCAAGCCCTGGCACCGCGTCGAACGCCTCCAGCACATCGTCGGCTGGTTTGATAAGTACCTGATGGGGAAGGCAACGGTGACGTATCCCTGACGAGGTCCCAGGTCCGAGGTCCGAGGTCCGAAGTTCGAGGTTCGAGGTTCGAGCGCGAGGTGCGATGCTGTAGGCCGGGTCTTTAGACCCGGCATCTGTCTGCGGTAATACAAAGACGAGGATCCATGTTCTACTCATTCAGGTCCAGCATATTCAGGCGGGCGCTCACCTGGTTGAGACTGCGCCTCGCGAAGGGTCCTCCACCAGGATCGCCGCGCGATCCGTATGCTTGGAAGCCAGCGCCACTGAAGCCGCGGCCGCACCTCCGGAGCGGCGCGGTCGCGCTGAAAGAGCCAGATCCCGATGATTAGGGATCGGTCCTGTGCGCGACAGCGAGATTCTGCGGTAATGTCGCTGTTTGGGGTGAGCGCGGCACGCTCAATTTGGCGCTACCGCGAGCCCACTCGAAAGTCTTGTCGCAGCAATTCCTTCAGCAGCGCGTGGACCATCTTTAGCTGCTGCTGGAGTGCCTTACCATTGTGACCCTGCTTGTCTAATTGCGCTTGGATTTGCCCGGTACGCGTGAGCTGAGTGGCCAGCTGCTTATCAATTTCGCGGAGTTGAGCGCCGACAGCCGTCAGGATGTCTGCCCTCGATGTGGCTGGCCCCGTAGCTCCGCGTGGCCCTACTTTGCCTTGGGCTCCCGTTATTCCCCGCGCTCCACGCGATCCCCGTGCTCCACGTTGACCCGGTGCTGCACCACGCGTCGTCATGACAGCACTCTAACACTTGCTATGCTTAGCGGTCGCGACCCTCGTATGCCTGGACCGGCGCCTGTGAAGCCTCGGCCGAAACTCCGCAGCGGCTCAGTCCCGCTGGAAGAACCCGACGATTAGACGATTGCCGACCGCGAACGTCGGTCCGCACTCAAGGCCGAGATTGCACGTTCAATTCATCAATTACGAATCGGCAATTCGTGAATCGCCAATCCCCAATCCATCATTCGGCAATCGCCAATCGCCAGTCCTTCAATCGGCAATCTGCAGTCGGCAATCTTCAATGGATCTCGGGCTCCGCGATTGGCGCGGTGCCCTCGAGGAAATCGAAATCGCAGCCGCGGTTGGCTTGCGTGACGTGCTCGGCGTACATCCGGCCGAAGCCTCGCGGATAGTCCACCTCGCGCGACTTCCAGTCGCCGCGGCGGCGGGCGAGCTCCTCGTCGGAGACGTGCAGCGTCAGCTGGCGCTTCGGCACGTCGAGCTCGATGACGTCGCCGTCGCGCACGAAGGCGAGCGGCCCTCCGATGAACGATTCGGGCGCCACGTGCAGCACGCACGCGCCATAGCTGGTGCCGCTCATGCGCGCGTCGGAGATCCGCACCATGTCGCGCACGCCTTGTGCGAGCAGCTTCTTCGGGATGGGCAGCATGCCCCATTCCGGCATGCCTGGACCGCCGAGCGGGCCCGCGTTCTGGAGCACCAGCACGGAATCGGGCGTGACCGGCAGCGCGGGATGATCGATTCTCTTTTCCAGATCCGTGTAATCCTCGAACACGACCGCGGGTCCGGAGTGCTGCAGCAATCTTGGATTGGCGGCCATGTGCTTGATGACGGCGCCATCGGGCGCGAGATTGCCCCGGAGCACCGCGACGCCGCCTTCCGCTCCAAGCGGCTGATCGATCGGCGCGATGATATGGTCGTTGCAGATCACCGCGTCCGCGATGTTGTCCCCCATCGTCAGGCCGTTGACGGTGAGACACTCCACGTGGAGGTGATCGCGCAGCCGCGACAGAAGGCCGGTCAACCCTCCGGCGTAATAGAAATCCTCCATCAGGTAGTCGCCGCACGGCCGGATGTTCGCCATCAGGGGCGTCCGCCGCGCGACCGCGTCGAAGCGATCGAGATCGAGCTCGGCGCCCGCACGTCCGGCCATCGCGATCAGATGAATGATCGCGTTGGTCGATCCGCCCAGCGCCATTGCGGCCGTGACCGCGTTCTCGAACGCGCTCGTCGTCAGGATCTCGCGCGGACGAAGATCCTCCCAGACCATCTCGACGATCCGCCGGCCGCTCGCGCTTGCCATGCGCGGGTGCGCCGAGTCTGCGGCGGGAATCGATGAAGCGCCCGGCAGCATCATGCCGAGCGCGTCGACGGCCGACGTCATCGTCGACGCAGTGCCCATCGTCATGCATGTGCCGAACGAGCGCGCGATGCCGTCTTCCATCTCGCGCCACGAACACTCGTCAAGCGTGCCGGCGCGACGCTCGCCCCAGTATTTCCACACGTCGCTGCCGGAGCCGAGAATCTGGCCGCGCCAGTTCCCGCGCAGCATGGGACCGGCGGGCACCACGATCGCCGGGAGGTTGGCGCTCGTCGCGCCCATCACCAATGCCGGAATCGTCTTGTCGCAGCCGCCCAGCAGCACGGCGCCGTCAGCCGGATACGAACGCAGCGCTTCTTCCGCATCCATCGCCAGGAGATTGCGATAGAGCATCGTGCTCGGCTTCATGAACGTCTCGCCGAGCGTCAGCAGCGGAATCTCCATGGGGAAGCCGCCCGCCTGCCAGACGCCGCGCTTGACTTCCTCGGCGCGCAGCCGGAAATGCGCATGGCACGGATTCGCGTCGCTCCACGTGTTGAGGATCGCGATGACCGGTTTGCCGCTGATGTCGTCGAGCGTGAAGCCCGCCTGCTTGGCGCGAGACCGGTGCCCGAACGATCGCAGATCGTCCTTACCGAACCAGCGGTGACTTCGAAGGTCGGCTGCCGTTTTGCGCGGGCGCGTCATGCGTCGCGTTCCCGCAAGCCGCGCGCGACCGGCGCCAGCTCCTGCACCTGCTTCGCGCCCAGCGGCGATACGTATGGAGGAATCGGTCCGGTCGGCGCGATACCAGCCAGTTCCGTCGCGTGATGCAGGACCCGCGCGGGCCCCCACGCGTCGCGCAGGTCCTCGAGCGGCATGAACTGCGACCGCAGGTCCTCCGCGCGCGCCCAATCCTGTGCGACCGCCGCATCGAAGAGCGCGGTGCACGTACGCGACGCGATGCACCCGGATCCCGTCGTGAGGCCGGGCAGCGCAAAGTCACGCATGTGGACAATGGCGGGACGCTCGCCCATCCCGCTGACGATGCGGCGACGCTCGACGCGGCGGAGGAGGCCGTCGAGGTATGGATCGCGGCGCGGATCCTCGAGGACGACCGCGTACTTGATCGCGACGGCGATCCCCTCGTCGATCAGCCGGCCGATGACGTCGAGGCCGGCCTCTTTGTCGCGGCCGAATCCCTCTTCTGATTTCACATAGAGGATGAGCGGCACGCCGGCGGCCTCGGCGATCTCCCGCACGCCCGCCTCCATCCCGCGCGGATCGCGCGGATCGTTGCATGGAAGCAACATCGCGGTCCGGAACGCGTGATGTTTGACGAGGCGCGCCTGATCGATCGCGCGGCCGAACGAGGGTCCCACGCTCGGGATTGGCCATCGCGTGTCCGCGAAGCCTGCCAGCCAGTCCAGCAGTGCCTCGTACTCGTCGAGCGTAACGTGGTAGAGAAACGCGTTGCCGCCGTACAGGTAGCGCGTGATGCCTCCGGCCTCGATGTGCCGCGCAACGCATTCGGCCGCGTCGAAGTTGAGGGTGCGTCTCCGGTCGGCCCGTCGCGGAAGCGGCGGGACCGCGAAGACGCCCGCGAGATCCTGCAGGGCAATCGGGCCGCTCATCATCCGGAGAGGATATCGCGAAAGCCGCTCGACAGGCTGATGCGAGTTCTTCCGCCTGCAGATGGAAGCCACGAGGCGGCCCCCTCGCACGCGGTGGCGCGACAGCAGATTCATCCAGACGCCGACGGCTCGAACACCAGCAGCGTCAGGAACGACGAGAGCGCGAGGACGGACAACATCGTGAGGAGCAATGGCATGAGCCCTGCGTCAGCTTCAGCCGATGCTCGAAGCCGTGCGCACGCTGCACGCGCGGCGCGCCGCGCACGGGCCCGCCGCCGGCAGGCGATAGATTGAGGCCGATATGTCAGGATGTGCATGCCGTCACCGCCGGCCTTCTCGCGGCCGCCGATGGCCTCATTGACAGAGAGAAAAGGCCCAGCGAAAACCCCCACCACTGCAAGGCGGCTCGTCCGTGCGATGCCGAGCTCTGCGGTCTTACGCTTGCATGTGAGTGCGAATCGTGCGCCTGCCGCGGAGCTCAGTTGCGGTCGCCGCCGTGGCCTTCGTGGCGGTCATCACTGCTGCCGAGGTGTGGCCCTTCGCCGAACGTCCTGACGCTCCGGAACAACCCATTGCTTTCAGCCACCGCGTGCACGTGGTTGACGACGGAATTGACTGCGCATATTGCCACGGCGCGGCGCGGCACTCCCGGTTTGCGGGCATTCCTTCCGTAGAGCGGTGTATGGGATGCCATCAGATCGCGCTGCGGGAACATCCCGACGTTGAAAAGCTCGCGCGCTATTGGGAGTACCGTGCGCCCGTTCGATGGGTGAAGGTGAACGAGCTTCCGGGATTCATACGTTTCAGCCATGAAGCGCACGACCAGGCGCGCGTCGCGTGCGCGCGCTGCCACGGTCCCGTGGAATCCATGGACGTCGTGGCGCGTGTCACGAGTCTCCAGATGGGATGGTGCGTCGAGTGTCATCGATCGACGAAAGCGCCGGTCGATTGCCTGACATGCCATTACTAACAGCTCTCTCTAAAGGGCTGCGCGACGAATAGTTCTCGACAGGCTACGAGCAGCGATGATGGAGCGAAGGCACTTCCTCAAGGTCGCGGGCCTCGGCGCAACCGCTGCCCTCGCGGACGGCTGTTCATCGAAGTCCACCACCAACCTGATTCCGTACCTCGTTGCGGCAGACGATGTGGTGCCCGGCGTGCCGGCGTACTACGCCACGACCTGCGGCGGGTGCCCGGCGGGCTGCGGCCTGATCGCGAAGACCATAGATGGCCGTGTCATCAAGGCGGAAGGCAACCCCCGACATCCGATCGGCGCGGGCCGGCTGTGCGCGCGCGGACAGGCCTCAGTGCAGTCACTCTACGATCCGGACCGATTCCGAGGGCCGTCGATTCGCACCTCGAATGCAGAGTGGCAGTCGCTGACGTGGGACGAGGCGCAGGCGCTCCTCGCGGGAAAGCTGCGCGAGGTAAGGGAACGTGGCCGCGGTGGTGCCGTCGCTTGGCTCGGCGCACTGCAGACCGGATCGATGGAACGGCTGACGCGAGACTGGCTTGCCGCGATCGGCTCCGAACGTCGTCTCTTCTATGAACCGTTCGATTATGCCGCCTTGCGGCGCGCCGCGGAACTGACCGTCGGTCGCCGCGCCATTCCCGCGTACGACTTCGATCGGGCGAACTTCGTGCTGTCGTTCGGCGCCGAGTTCCTGGAGTCGTGGCTGTCGCCGGTGGAGTTCGCGGGCGCGTTTACCCGCCTGCGTCAGCGGCGCGCCAGCGATCCTTTCGGCACGTTCATCGCAGTCGCGCCACGGCAATCGATGACGGCGCTGAACGCCGACGGGTGGGTGCCGGCGCCGCCAGGGGCCGAAGTGTTCGTTGCGCTCTCACTGGTGCATGCGATCGTCAATCGCGACGGAGGGGCCGCGCCCGGATCAGCGCCAGAAATTCGATCACTGGTGGCACCCTATGCGCCTGAAGCAACCCAGCCTGCCACCGGCGTGCTACCGCAGACCGTGCGCGATATCGCGCGGCAATTCACGAGCGCATCGCCGTCGCTCGCCGTCGGCGGCAGCATCACCGGCGGCGGTGCCGATCCGGTCGCGCTCGAAGCGGCCGTGCTCCTCTTGAATATCGTCGCCGGCAATATCGGCCGGACAGTCCGCTTCGATCGCGCGTGCGCTCTGGACGCGCTCGCAACCTATACCGATGTTCTGGAGCTCACGCGCGCGATGGCGGCAGGGCAGATTGACGTGTTGTTCGTCCACGACGCGAATCCGGTTTATACGCTGCCTCCGTCCGCCGGTTTCGGAGCCGCACTCGATCGGGTGCCGTTCGTCGTGAGCTTCGCGCGGCAGCCTGATGAGACCACGGCGCATGCGCACCTGGTGCTTCCGGATCACCATTTTCTGGAGAGCTGGGGGGACTATTCGCCGCGGGCCGGCATCGAAGGGCTGCGGCAGCCCGCGATGTCGCCGTATTTCTTCACGCAGGCGGCAGGCGATGTGTTGCTGCGCGCCGCTCGCGCGATCGGCGCCCAGCCGGCCGCCGCCTTCGCGCCGCAGGAGTACGCCGACTACGTGCGCGGCTCCTCGAACGACGAGGCGTGGGGTGACGCGCTGCGCAACGGAGGCCGATTCGAAGAGAAGGAACCGACGCCGGCAGCTGAAACGACGCCTCCGAATCTTTCGTCAGCGATCGCTTTCCCGCCGATTCCATCACGCGGGGCAACGGGCGACCTGGCGTTGATCATCACGACCTCGCCGCAGTTGTACGACGGCCGCGATGCGAACGCGGCGTGGCTGCAGGAGCTGCCGGATCCCGTGACGAAGACGGTCTGGAACGGATACGCCGAGATGCATCCCGATGCCGCGCGAGCGCTGGTCGTTGCAGAAGGCGATGCCGTGACGCTTGTATCCGCGAATGGCCAGGTGTCCGCCAGGATCCACGTATCGGCCGGGGTACACCCGGATGCGGTCGCAGTGCCGCTCGGCTACGGCCGCACCGCGCCGCTGCGGAACGCCGGCGGTCGTGGTCCGTACGCGCTCGCGCTGGTTGACGGCGCTGCCTCGGCGGGTTCGCTGCCATGGGGCACGACACGCGTCAAGGTCACGCGTGCGAAAGGCGGCCGCCGCCTGATCGTCCTCCAGGCGGAGACGCGCGCGGCAGGCGAGGGGTCGAGGCCGCCGCTCGACGCGATCGTCACACCAGCGGACGTGGCGAAGCCACACGGCTCGGATCAGGCGCATCCCGAATCCGATCTGTATACGCCGCACGAGCACCCCGAACACCGGTGGGGGATGGCCATCGACCTGAACGCGTGCACCGGATGCAGCGCCTGCGTCGTAGCCTGTTATGCGGAGAACAACGTGCCCGTCGTTGGTGAAGTCGGGTGCGCTGACGGGCGCGAGATGTCGTGGATTCGGATCGAGCGCTACGATGCTGCACCGCGCGTGACGCGAGGCATCCACCGGACCGGCACGATCTCGCTGCCGATGCTCTGCCAGCAATGCGACGAGGCGCCGTGCGAAGCGGTGTGTCCCGTATTTGCGACCTATCACAACCCCGAAGGGCTCAACGCGCAGGTCTATGCGCGATGCATCGGCACGCGGTACTGTTCGAACAATTGTCCCTACAAGGTGCGGCGCTTCAACTGGGCGCGCTACACGTGGCCGGCGCCGCTGGAGCTGCAGCTCAATCCGGACGTCACCGTCCGCAGCTCCGGCGTAATGGAGAAGTGCACGTTCTGCGTCCAGCGGATTCAAGCGGCGCGGAACGAAGCACGGCGCGATCAGCGCGCGCTCCGCGAGGGCGACATCATTCCGGCCTGCGCACAGACGTGTCCGGCCGATGCCATTGTCTTTGGCGATCTCCACGATCCATCGAGTCGCGTGTCGCGGCTCGCCCGAGACAACCGCGCGTTCCACGTGCTCGAGGAGCTCAACACGCGGCCGGCGATCAGCTATCTGAAACGCGTTGCGCCGGATGGCGCTGTCGCGGCCGGGGGATGATCCCGTGTCCGAGCGCACTATCACGGCCGGACGGCTGCAACAGATCAGTGACGACGTGCTCGCCGCGCTCGCGTGGACGCGCGTAGGATGGCTCGCATACTGGGCTGCCGTCGGTCTGTGCTTCTACATCTGGGCCATCGCGGCGGCGGTCTGGGCGTACCAGATTCATGAGGGCTTTACCATCACCGGATTGAAGCACCCGGTCATGTGGGGGTTCTACATCACGGCATTCGTGTTCTGGATCGGCATCGCACACTCCGGCACGCTCGTGTCCGCCATCCTGTTTCTGTTTCGCGCCCACTGGCGAACGCCCATCGCACGGATGGCCGAGACGATGACGATCGTCGCGGTGATGACGGCCGCGCTGTTTCCGGTCATCCATCTCGGCCGCGCGTGGCGCCTGTACTGGTTGATACCGTATCCCAATCAGCGCGGCCTCTGGATCAACTTCAGCTCTCCGCTCGTCTGGGACGCGGCGGCAATCGCGACGTACTTCATCGTCAGCCTGCTGTTCTGGTTCATGGATCTCGTGCCCGATTTCGCGCTGCTGCGCGATCGATCGCATGGATGGGCCCATACGATTTATCGATATCTCGCGTTCGGATGGTCCGGGACAGCCGGGCAGTGGCGATACTTCCGCAGCGCTTACACGCTGATGGCCGGTCTGATCACGGCGCTGGTCGTGTCGGTGCACAGCATCGTTTCGTGGGACTTCGCCATGGCGATCGTGCCGGGCTGGCACAGCTCGATCTTCGCGCCGTACTTCGTCGCCGGCGCGATCCTCTCGGGACTGTCGATGCTGCTCACGCTGGTCATTCCAGGCAGAGAGTTGCTGGGCATCCGGGCATACGTGACGGCGCGCCATCTCGAGAACATCGCAAAGCTCATTGTCGCGGTCTCGCTGATTGTCACCTACGCGTACGTCACCGAGCTCTTCTTCGCCTGGCTGGGAGACGACGGATACGTGCGCAGCGCGTTCGCGAACCGTGGCGTCGGCCACTACGCGCCGCTCTTCTGGCTCAGCTTCGTCTGCAACTCGGTCGTACCGCTCACGTTCTTCTCGGCGGCGGTGCGCCGCAGCGCGTGGAAGCTGTTCGTCGCATCCATATTGATCAATCTCGGCATGTGGAGCGAACGGCTGTTGATCATCGTCTCGTCGCTGTCGCGGGAGTTCAACGCGTACTCGTGGGGCACCTACATGCCGCGCTGGCCCGAGTGGACCATTCTGCTCGGCAGCGGCGCATGGTTTGTGTTCTGGTTCCTGCTGATCATCGGCCACGTCCCGCCCGTGCCGATAGCGGACATGAAGGAAGCCGTTCTCGAGGGACACGATGCGTGAGGCGCCGGTCCGCGTGTGCGGTGTGCTTGCGGTGTTCGATGACCGCGAACGAGTGCTGGCCGCCGTGCGCCGCGCGAAGGCGGATGGCCTGCTGCGATTGACGGCCTTCGCGCCCGCATACGATTGCGAGCTCGTGGAGACGGCGTCGCCCCCCTCGATGCTCGGCATTGGTCCGTTTTCGCTGTCGGCGGGCGCATTCGGCTGGATGGCCGCCCTCGTCGCGACGATCTGGACGACGTTGCAATGGCCGGTGCTGATGGTGGGCGGGAAGCCGCTCATCGCGATGCCGCCACTACTGGTCGTCGCCTTCGAAGTGCTGATTCTGTTCGCGGCGGCGGCGACGGCAGGCATGCTGGCCCTGCGCGGCATCAGCGCACGGCCCCTGCGCGGCGCCGTCTACGATCCGCGATTCAGCGACGGATCGTTCGGCTTGTGGATCGAATGTCCCGTTTCGCGGGTCGCCGCCGTCGCTGAGACGATGCACGAATTGGGAGCTGTCGAATGCCGCACCGTCTGACGGCGGCGCTGCACGCGGCCGCCGTCATCTGCTGTTGCGCGTCGGCCGGCTGCGACTGGCCATGGAAGCACGACATGGTCGATCAGCCGTCGCTGCAGACGGCCACCAGCCCGCGCCCGCCCGCGGCAGGCGCAGTCTCAACCGCCGGAGAACCTAGGATAAACAGGACAATGGCGGAGCACACGCTGCACAATCCGCGCGCCGGTGCCCCGCCGACCGACCAAGGCCGCGCCCTTTACTCCAGTTACTGTTCGCCTTGTCATGGCATCGGCGGGCTTGGCGACGGTCCGGTCACTCGATTCTTCGTGCCGGCCGGCGATCTCACGAGTGCGACCATCCAGCAGCACAGTGATGGCTGGATCTACGCGACCATCACGAACGGCACGGCTCGCATGCCGCGGCAAGGGACGGAGCTCTCGCGCGACGAGCGCTGGGAAATCGTGAATGTCGTTCGCGCCTTCGGAGCGCGGCGTCCATGACATCGCGTGTGCCCTTGCCGCTGATGCTTGTTGCATTGCTGGCGGGCGCCGCCGCGTTCGTCGCAGGTGTGATGCGGCATCCGTTCGAGGCCTGGAGCGTATACCTCGTCAATCTGATGTTCTGGTCGGGGCTTTCCGCGGGCGGCATCGTTTTCGCTGCGCTGCTCGAGCTCACGGGCGCGACGTGGGCTATGGACGTCCGACCTATCGCCGCGCGTTTCGCCTGGTTTCTGCCGGTTGCGCTTGCGCTGTTCTTAGTTCTGCTCCGGGGCGTTCGCGTGATCTTTCCGTGGGTTGCGCACCCACCTGCCGCGCATCCGATCTGGTTCAGCGTTGGGTCGTTCGCGCTGCGCGACTCGGCGGCGCTCGTGGTGTTATTCGTATCGGCCGTGTGGTTCACCGAGCGCTCGCGTGCGCGTGCTGGCCGTGCTGGCGGGCGCGTGACCATCACGGCGGTGTCGCTCGTGATCGTCTATGCCATCGCGGTCAGCCTATGGACCATTGATCTCATCATGTCGCTGCAGCCGGGATGGGCCAGCACGCTCTTTCCTGCCTACATATTCACCGGCAACCTTTACGGGGCCATCGCTGCGCTCAGCGTCGCGGCCGCTGCTGGTCCGCGCTTATCGGCCGGCCAGGTGGCACTCGATGAATCTGCCGCACGGGATCTGGCCAAGCTGTTGCTCGGGTTTGCGTTGTTCTGGCTGTATCTGTACTGGTCGCAGTACCTGACCATTTGGTATGGGAATCTGCCGCGCGAATTCGAGTTTCTGGTGTCGCGCATGCGAGGCACCTGGTGGCCGGCCGCATGGTCGGTCTTCGGCCTCTGCTTCGTGATTCCGTTCGTCGCGCTGCTCGCGCGATCGGCCAGGCGTCCGCTGCCCGTCACGATCGTCGCTCTCGGCTGCCTGGCCGGCCTGTGGCTGGAGCAGCTGGTACTGATCGCCGGCGGACATCATCTCGACGTCGCCGCCTTGTGGATTGGCGCCGGGGTGACGGTGGCCTTCGCCGCCCTCTTCATGCTGACGCTTGCTGCGGCATCCGCTCGGGACGAGGAATCGCGCTCCACCATGGCGGGCGGCCGCACATGATGGTATCCAAAGCCTGCCACGACGCTGCGCGACAGCGTGGCGAAGGCCGGCCGTTGCCGATTGTGCCGCGGGAGATTGTGTTCCCCGCGCGATGGATAGCACCACGTCCGTGTATTGGGCTAGACTCCCGCGCGTGCAGCGACTAATCGTCGTCTGTCTCGCCGGTGCCGTCTGCGCGGGGGCGATGTCGGTCGCGCCGCAGACCCAACCGCGCCCGGCCGGGCCGAACATGGTCGTCATCCAGGCAGACGATCTGGGGTACGGCGACTTGAGCGCCTACGGCCAGGCGCAGTTCAAGACGCCGTCGATCGATCGGCTTGCCGAGGAAGGCATTCGGTTTACGCAGTATTACGCGGGCAGCACCGTGTGCGCGCCGTCGCGCACGGCATTGATGACGGGAATGCACACTGGCCACGCGTGGATTCGCGGCAACGGCGAGTTCCCGCTCCGCGAGGAAGACATCACCGTCGCGATGGCGCTCCGTGATGCCGGATATCGAACGGCCGTCATCGGAAAATGGGGTCTGGGCCGGCCTGGCACCGCCGGCCAGCCGGACAAGAAGGGCTTTGAATACGCCTTCGGCTTCCTCGATCATCGGCATGCGCATCGCCAGTTCACCGATCATCTCTATCGCAACAATGCGCGGATCGAGACGAACGTCGAGCACGACTACGTAAACGATCTGTTCACGCGTGAAGCGGCGGCCTTCATCGAGAAGGCGGACGCGCGGCCGTTCTTCCTTTATTTGAATTACACGGTGCCGCACGCCGAGCTTCGTGTACCCGATGATTCCCTCGCCGCGATGCGCGGGAGATTTCCCGAGACGCCGTACGTGAACACGACCGCCGATGCGAAGGTTACGGGACCCGACGACACGTCGCTCGGGTATCGCTCGCAGCCGACGCCGAAGGCCGCGTTCGCGGCGATGATCACCCGCATGGATCGCGACATCGGTCGATTGACGGACCTGGTGCACGCTCGCGGCCTCGACACGCGCACGGTGATCATGTTCATCAGCGACAACGGGCCGCACCAGGAGGGGGGCGCCGAGCCGGCCTTCTTCAAGAGCTCGGGCGGGCTGCGCGGCATCAAGCGCGATCTCTACGAAGGCGGGATCCGCGTGCCGATGATCGCGCGTTGGGCCGACACGATTCCGCGCGGCCGCGTGAGCGCGCACGTCTGGGCGCACTGGGATCTCTTCCCGACGCTTGCGGAGCTCGCTGGCGCGAAAGTTCCCTCCGCCCTCGACGGGATGTCGATGACACGAGCGCTTCGCGGCGAGCCGCAGCCGACACACGACTTCTTCTATTGGGAATTCCACGAGCGCGGCTTTCAGCAGGCCGTCCGGATGGGACCGTGGAAAGCGGTCCGTCTGAAGAAGGACGCGCCGCTGGAACTCTACAATCTCGACACGGATCGCTTCGAGCAGCACGATGTCGCCGCCACGAATGCCGACGTCGTGAAGAAGATTGACGAATACCTGCGCACCGCGCGGACCGAGAGTTCCCTGTGGGCGGTGAAGTGAGGCGCCCGTCCAACGACAGCCAGGCCGGGGCTCCGGAGCAGTTCACGCGCGCGCTCGCGGGCCTGATCGATCACGTCAAAGCGGACCATTCAGTCCTCGCGGCGATCCTCTGCGGCAGCCTGGCGCACGACACGGTCTGGACGAAGTCGGATATCGACCTGGTACTCATCACGATCGACGACAAAAAGACCGAGTTATCGCAGCTGTCGCTGTACGCGGACGGCGTGAACGTGCATGCGAACCTGATCCCGCGCACCGAGTTCCGCCGCATCGTCGAAGGGTCCATCCACAATTCATTCGTGCATTCCCTGCTCGCGAAGGGGCGGCTCCTGTATACGCACGACGAAACGATTGCCGACCTGTGCGCGAGAGTTCGGGAGATCGGCGATCGCGATACGCATCTGCAACTGTTACGCGCGGCGACGCATGCGCTTCCGGCGATCTACAAGGCCCACAAGTGGTTCATCACGCGCGAGGATCTCGACTACACGGCTCTCTGGATTC
>QHWT01000063.1:49669-134455 GCA_003222675.1 Acidobacteriota bacterium
GCTGCTGGCAGACCGTCAAGTGATCCCGCAGGCGCTGGCGCTGAATCCGGCGTTCTTCCGGACCATTTACGTCGATTTGCTGAACAAGCCAAAGACCCCGTCGAGCATCCAGGGCGCGCTCGATGCGGTCGACGCCTACATCGCCACGCGCGCGCCTACGCTGTTCCATCTCATCATCGAATACCTGCGCGACGCCGGCGAAGCGCGGTCGTGCGCCGAGATCGAGGATCATTTCGCGCGCAACTGCGACGTCACCGGCGTGACGACCGCCTGCGAGTACCTCGCCGACGAGGGACTCATCGGTAAGGCGTCAGTGCCGGTGAAGCTGACGAAGAAGAGCAACGTCGAAGTGCAGGAACTGGCGTTCTTCATCAGCCATGAGCCACGGCGCCTCTGAAGAGGGGCCCTACAACTGGTGGTGTAGGCCGGGTCTTCAGACCCGGCGCGAAACGGTAGACCCGGCGCGAACCGGTGAGCCCTAGCCCTGAGCCATGAGCCGCAAAACAGCCCGTTCCACAATCGCCGTGCAGGGCGCGCGCGTCCACAACCTGAAGAACATCTCGCTCGAGATCCCGCGCGACAGTCTCGTCGTGATCACCGGGTTGTCGGGTTCCGGCAAATCGAGCCTGGCCTTCGACACCATCTACGCCGAGGGGCAGCGCCGCTACATGGAGTCGCTTTCGAGTTACGCGAAGCGCTTCGTGGCGCAGGTGAGGAAGCCCGACGTGGACTTCGTGTTCGGCCTCTCGCCGGTGATCTCGATCGAGCAGAAGACGCTGGCCAGCAATCCGCGATCGACCGTCGGCACGATGACCGACATCGCCAGCTACCTGAATCTCCTCTTCGCCACGATCGGCGAGGCGCATTGCCCGCGCACCGGCGAGCCGACGCCCAGCCGCACGTCGAGCCAGATTCTCGAGGGGATTCTCTCGCTGCCGAACGGTGCCGAAATCGAGCTGCGGGCGCCCGTCTTCAAGGTCTACGGCGAAGATCTGGATTTTGTCTTCACCGAAGTGCGCAAGAAGGGTTGCCGCCGAATGATCATCGACGGAAAGCCGGTGGATATCTCCACGGAGCTCGACATCGATGAATCATCCGTCGAGCACATGGACGCGGTCGTCGATCGCTTCATCGTCCATCGGAAGCATGAGAAGGCGATCAAGGCGGGCATCGCCGCGACGCTGCTCGTCGGCGACGGGCTGTTGCAGGTTCACGTGGCGAAGGGCGCGAGCAAGACGGAGGCGGAGCGCTTCTACAGGGGACTCTGCAGCGCGACGCACCACTTCGTGTACGGCGACATCGCGCCAGAGTTCTTCATGTTCAACAATCCGGAGAGCGCCTGCCGGACGTGCGGCGGCCTTGGCGTGGACAAGCTCACCCACCCCGAACTGCTCGTCCCCGACCCGAAGCGGAGCATTCTCGGCGGCTGTTTCGTCCGCGAAGCGTTCAAGTACAACCCGGACACGTGGGACGGGCGGATCATGTACAGCCTCGCGGCAGCACTCGATTTTCCGCTCGACTCGCCATGGAATCAGCTGCCCGCGAAAGCCCGGAACGCGATTCTGTACGGAATCGATTCGAAAAAGATCGTCATCACCTCACCGCCGGACGCGAAGATCAAGCGCGACGACCAGGAAGGCCGCGAGGTGGGCTTCGGCGGAATCGCACGGAGGATCGAGCGTCATTACCGCCGGTACCGGCAGCGCGGCGAAGCGAGCTCCAGGATGGAGGCGTGGCTCGACAAGGTGATGGTCGAGCACACCTGCCCCGACTGCAAGGGCGCACGGCTCCGCGCGACGAGATTGTTGTTCACCATCGCCGGCGCCGGAGCGGAGCGGGGCAAAGGGGTCCCGGCGAGCGACGGCGCCTGGCGGGGTGCAGGGGCCCCGGCCCTTCAGGGACGCGCCGGAGCGGAGCGGGGCAAAGGGGTCCCCGCGAGCGACGGAGCCTGGCGGGGTGCAGGGGACCCCGCCATTCAAAAAATGACGATCTACGATATCGGTCAACTCCATTTCGACGAGGTTCACGCCTTTCTCGGTACGGTGAAGCCGAGCGGCCGCGGCGCCGACGCGGGACGGCAGGTGCTGAAAGAGATCCGGGGCCGCCTGGAACTGCTCCTCGGCATCGGACTGGACTACCTCAACTTCAATCGGCGGTCGGGCACGCTCTCTGGCGGCGAATCGCAGCGAATCCGGTTGTCGACTCAGATCGGATCGGGATTGATGGGGATGCTCTACGTCCTCGACGAGCCGAGCATCGGCCTGCATCCGAAGGACAACGTCAAGATGATCGCGACGCTCGAGAGCCTCCGCGACATCGGCAACACCGTCATCGTCGTCGAGCACGACGAAGACACGATCCGTGCCGCCGATCATCTCGTCGAGATGGGGCCGGGCCCTGGCGTCCACGGC
Source organism: Acidobacteriota bacterium (assembly GCA_003222675.1). GTDB lineage: Bacteria > Acidobacteriota > Vicinamibacteria > Vicinamibacterales > 2-12-FULL-66-21 > QHWT01. The sequence goes on from QHWT01000063.1 coordinate 52,081, forward strand.
GGCCGCGTGGTGGCGCAGGGGACGCTCGACGATCTGCTCGGGTGCAAGGCATCGCCGACCGGTCAGTTCCTCTCGGGCAAGCGATTCATCGCCACCCCGAAGCAGCGCCGCAAAGGCAGCGGCAAGGCGCTGACGGTGCGCGGCGCGCGCGAGAACAACCTGAAGTCTGTCGACGTGACGTTTCCGCTCGGCACGCTCGTCGCGATTACCGGCGCGTCCGGGTCGGGGAAGAGCACACTCGTGAACGGGATCCTTTACAAGGCGTTATGGAAGCGTTTGGTCGACACGCGCACGTTGCCGGGCGAGCACGACCGCGTGGACGGCATCGAGCACGTGCACAAGGTCGTCAACATCGATCAGTCGCCGATCGGCCGGAACAGCCGATCGAATCCGGCGACGTACGTGGGCTTCTACGACACCATCCGCGATCTGTTCACGCGTGCGCCGCTGTCGATCGACCGGGACTACAAACCGGGGCGCTTCAGCTTCAACGTCAAGGGCGGACGGTGCGAAGAGTGCCAGGGAGAAGGGGTCATCACCACGCAGCTGTATTTCATGCCCGACGTCGAGGTGACGTGCGGAGCGTGCAAAGGCGCGCGGTTCAACAGCGAGACGCTCGAGGTCACGCTGCGCGGCAAGACGATCGACGACGTGCTCAACATGTCGGTTGAAGAAGGCGTGACGTTCTTCGCGGGCGAGCCGGCGATCGCAAAGAAGATCGAGGTGCTGAACGATCTCGGCCTGGGCTATCTGACGTTGGGGCAGTCGGCGACGACGCTTTCCGGCGGCGAGGCGCAGCGGATCAAGATCGCGACCGAACTGAGCACGCTGCAACGGTCGAAGCACACCGTCTACATTCTCGACGAGCCCACGACTGGGCTCCACCTCGCGGACGTGGAGCGGCTGCTCGCGTCGTTGAATCGCCTCGTGGAGGCCGGGCACACGGTGCTCCTGATCGAGCACCACATGGGCGTGATCAAGACGGCGGATCACGTGATCGATCTAGGGCCCGAGGGTGGACATGCGGGCGGTGAAATCGTCGTCACGGGCACGCCGGAAGATATCGCACGGTGCAAGACGTCTTACACGGGCCGGTTTCTCAAACCGCATCTGCCTGCGAGATCGCTGCGCGCTTAGAGTGGTTGTAGGCCGGGTCTTCGGACCCGGCGCCGGCGCTTCGACTCACTTGCCGCGCAGTTTCGCGACCGGTCCATCCACGCCATTGGGCAGTTGCTCGTTGGCGAACTGATCCTTGTCGCCGAGCGCCTCTTTCAATCGATAGAGCTCTGCCTTCAGTGTTGCAATCAGCTTGTCCTGGCCCGGTTCGCCGTACAGGTTGTGCAGCTCGTACCGATCGTTGACGAGATCGAAGAGCTCCCACTGATCCTTCTTCCAAAAGTAAATCAGCTTGTGCGTCAGCGTGCGGACGCCGTAGTGCGCACGCGTGTTGTGATCGCCAGGGTCGTGATAGTAGCGGTAGTACATCGACGTGCGCCAGTCGGCCGGGGTGCGCGCGCGCAGTAGCGGCAGCAGGCTCCGCCCCTGCATCTCCCTCGGGACGGGAATGCCCGCGGCGTCGAGGAACGTTGGCGCGAAATCTACGTTCAACGCGATGGCGTGGCTTGTCGTTCCACGTTTGATGACGGCGGGCCACCGGACAAGGAACGGCATCCGCAGCGACTCCTCGTACATGAAGCGCTTGTCGAACAGACCGTGGTCGCCCAGGAAGAAGCCCTGATCGCTCGTGTAGATGACAATGGTGTTCTTCGAGAGACCGTTGCCATCCAGGAAGGCGAGCAGACGCCCGACGCTGTCGTCCACGGACTGGACCGTCGCCAGGTAATCCTGCATGTAGCGTTGATATTTCCATCGGACGAGCGGTTCGCCGGTGAGCGTCACGGTCCGACCATCGCGAACGATCGTCACGGAGTTCGGCTTCGTCGACAGCCAGCTCGCGCGCTCGGCTCCGGCCAGGTCCGGCGGCGGCTCCAGCTTCAAATCGCGGCGCGTCAGATCGGCGGCGACACGCTGCTGATTCTCGTGAAGCGCGTCGGTTCGCGTCTCGTAGTCGTCCCAGAAGGTGACCGGCTCGGGTATCCGGCGACCGGCAAAGTGCGCGGCGTGCGTGCTGTCCGGCTCCCACGGGCGATGCGGCGCCTTGTGATGGACCATCAGGAAGAACGGCTTGTTCCGCGGGCGCTTCTCCATGAACTCGATGGCGAGTTCGGTGATCACATCGGTGACGTACTTGCCAATGTAGGTGTGCTCGCCGGTAGCGGTATAGAGCAGCGGATCGACGTATACGCCTTGACCCGGCAGGATCTCCCACCGATCGAAGCCAATCGGATCGCTTCCGAGGTGCCACTTGCCGATCATCCCCGTGTAGTACCCGCCCTGCTGCAGAAGCCGCGCGACCGTCATGCGCGAGCTGTCGAAACGGTTGAATACCGGCACGCCGTTGATATGCGAGTACTGACCGGTCAGGATCGTCGCCCGGCTCGGCGTGCAGATGGAATTAGTCGCGAACACGTTTGCGAGCAGCGCGCCGTCGCGCGCGAGCCGATCGATGTTCGGGGTCTGGTTGACGTGCGAGCCGTAGGCGCCAATCGCATGGGCGGCGTGATCGTCCGTCATGATGAACACGATGTTCGGACGATCGGCGCCGCCGGCGACCACCGGGACACCGGCGAAGACGAGCCAGGCAAGTATGAGCCTGAACATGCGGCGCATGCTAGCACGCGCGCGCAGGGCGGATGTCACTCGCGGCGGAGCGTCCTGAGCGGATCGATGCTCATGGCGCGACGCGCGGGCAGATAGCAGGCGGCCAGTCCCGCGGCGGCGAACAGCGCCGCGGCGCCGAGGAACGTTGGCGGGTGCATCGCAGGAAGACCGAAGAGAAAGCCGACGAGCACGTGGTTTGCGCCGGCAGCGAGCGCGAGACCGATTGCCAAACCCACCGCCGTCAGCAGCAGTCCCTCGCGCAGCACCAGGCCGATGACGTCGGCGGCCCGCGCGCCAAGCGCGAGACGAATGCCAATCTCGCGGCTTCGCCGCGCGACGGCGTAGGCCGTGACGCCGTAAATGCCGACCGCGGCCAGCAGCAGCCCCACCAACCCGAGCGTGCCCGAGAACGACGCCACGAGGCGCTGCGGCACGAGGCCGAGCGCGGTCGCGTCTTCGAGCGTCCCGGACGTGACGACCGCGAGATTTGGATCGAGCGAGCCGACGAGCGCCCTGATGTCGGCAGCGGATCGCCCGCGCGCGCTGCGCGCCGCAATCGTCATCGAGGTGGTCATTCGCGGGTCGTCGTACTGTTGCAGCGGCAGGTAGATGAACGAACCGGCAAGGCCGTCGACGAGGCTGCTCGACTTCACGTCGCCGACGACGCCGATGATGGAGACGGTGCGGCTGCGTCCGGCGGCGCCGTACGAGATCACCTTGCCGATGGCGCGGTCGCCGGGCCAGAATCTGCGCGCGGCGCCCTCGCCGACGATCGCGACGGCCGCGCGTCCGGCGATGTCCTCCGCGTCGAAGTCCCGGCCCGCAACGACGGGAATTCTGAGCGTCTCGAAGTATCCCGGCTCCACGATGTTCCACGAGTAGTGGAACGACGCCTCGGAATCAGGCCGCGGCGCGCCGGGAATCGTCACGCCGCCGACACCGATCCCTTCGAAGCCGCCCGGCAGGACTCTCGCGAGCGTCGCGGATTGCACGCCCGGAAGCTGCCGCACGCGCAGGATCAGCTCGCGCCAGAATCGCCGGGCCGTCGCGTCGTCATATCGGCCCATCGACAGGTCCAGCGAGACCAGCTCGACGCCGCGCGGATCGAAGCCCGGATCGGTCGATCCGGCGCGCTGCAGCGCCTGCACGAACAGCCCTGCGGTGACCACGAGCACCAGACTGCACGCAATCTGCGCAATCACGAACGCCGATCGCAGCCGCGATCGCCCCGGCGAACTGTGTGAATCGTCCTTGAGCGCCGTCACGACGTCGGCGCTGGCGGTCCGGAGGGCCGGCGCGAGGCCGAACAGCAGCGCGGCAACGAGCGACAGTGTCGTCGTGAACAGAATGACACGCGCATCGAGCGTGAGTGGCACGGTGACCGGGAACGGCAGCGACGGAAGCATCCGGACGACCACCGCCGTCATGACGCGCGCCAGCACCAGACCGGCGCCTCCGCCCAATGCGAAGAGGATGGCTGTTTCCGTCACCAGCTGACGCACCAGCCGCGCGCGGCCGGCCCCGATCGCCATCCGAACCGCCATCTCGTGCTGCCGGGATGTCGCCCGCGCGAGGAGAAGCCCCGCGACATTGGCGCACGCGACGGCGAGCACCAGCCCCACGATGATCATCAGGACCGCGACAAACCCGCCGATCACATTGCGGTTGCCGGGAGAGCGGGAAGAGGGGAGCACGCGGAGACCGGTGACGCCGCCGCCGGTGCTGGTCGGATACTCGCGTTCGAGCGCGCGGCCGAGCGCATCCACTTCATCAGCGGCCTGCTCGATCGAGGTGCCGGGTTTCAATCGGCCGCCGACGATCAGCCACCCTCCGCCCCGGGCCTCGAAGATGGCGGCACTGTCTGATGCCATGTTCAACGGGATCCAGACGTCCGGCGCCACGAGGCCGTTGCCCTGGAAACCGTCCGGCGCCACGCCGACAATCGTGAACGTCCGCGCGTTGAGCCGGATGGTGCGGCCGATCGCCGAGGGGTCATCACCGAATCGCGTCTTCCAGAACCGATGACTGAGGACGATGACGGGACTCGCACCAGGGCGATCGCTGTCGGTGCGGTCGAAGAAGCGGCCGGCGAACGGCGCCACGCCGAGGACCGTGAAGTAATTCGACGTGACATACTGGCCGAACACGCGCTCAGCAGGCGCGGCGGCGCCGGACACGTCCAGGCTCATCGCATGGGGAAACATCTGGTGCGCGTAGACGCCCGACAGCGTCGTGCTCCGCTGCCGGATGTCCATGTAGGTGGGATAGGACGTGGGATTGAGACCGCCGTCGCCTCGGCTCATACCGATGTCGACGAGGCGGCCGGATTCCACGACCCCGGGCGGATCGCGGAAGAGCAGCGCATTCGCCACGGTAAAGATTGCAGTGTTCGCGCCGATGCCGATGGCAAGCGATAGGGAGGCGGTGACTGCGAATACCGGGTTGCGGCGGATCATGCGCAGCCCGTAGGCAAGGTCGCGCCGCGCGTCGTCGATCCAGACGAACGATCGCGCCTCGCGCTGGAGCTCCTTCGTCTGCTCGACGCCGCCCAGCGCGACGCGCGCGGCACGGCGCGCTTCCTCGAGCGGCATCCCGCGGCGTTGGAACTCGTCTTCGAGGAGATTCAGATGGGCGGTCAGCTCGCGCGCGAGCTCCTGCTCCGCGCGATCGCGACGGACCAGGTTCAGGAGCCTGAAAAGAAACCGGCGCATGGTCTACTCGCTCGTCAAGAGTTTATCGACGAGACCAGCCAGCCGCCGCCATCGTTCGGTCTGCTCGCCGAGCATGCGGCGGCCGCGGCCGGTGATGGCGTAATACTTCGCATCTCGATTGTTTTGGGTCTTCTGCCAGGTGCCCTTGATCCAGTTCCTCTGCTCGAGCCGGACAAGCGCGGGATAGAGCGTCCCCTGATTCAGGTTCAGCGGATGGTCGGCGACCTGCTCCAGGCGGGCGGCCAGCGCGTAGGCGTGCAACGGCCCCATCGTATCGAGCGCGCGGAGAACGATGAGGTCGAGCGTTCCCTGCAGCAGTTCGACACGACGCGGTGCTCCACCAGACATCAAAGTGGAGTGTGACCATATTTCACTTGGATGTCAAGTGGACGGCATGCCGGTGCCGCGGGTATCGTCGCTGCACTCCGGTGCAGCGAAGGAGGGAAACGTGCGATTGCCTCATCGGATCACACCCGCGTTGGCCTGGTTGCTCGCGCTCGCTATCCTGCCGGCCGGGTCACACCTCACATCGCTGACGGCGATCGCGATGCCCGCTCGTCAAAAGATCGTTCCGATGCCGATACAGGGCGACGAACCCGGCTTCCAGCCGATCTTCGACGGCAGAACGCTGAGCGGATGGGAAGGCGACTTCAGGTATTGGCGCGCCGAAGCGGGCGCCATCGTTGGAGAAATCACTGCCGCCACCCTCATCCAGAGCAACACGTTCATCATCTGGCGCGGCGGCCGCCCGAGGGACTTCGAGCTGAAGCTCGACTATCGCATTACACCGGTCGGGAACAGCGGGATCAACTATCGCAGCGCGGCCGTCCCCGACCCCGTGACACCTTCGAACCAGTTTGCGCTGCGCGGCTACCAGTTCGATCTTGATGGCGCGAAGCTCTTCGACGGGAACATCCACGAAGAGAAGGGACGGCAGTTTCTCAGCGTCCGTGGACAACTCACACACGTCCCGCCCGACGGCCCGCCGGTCGTGCTCAGTACGCTGGGTGCTCCGACAGAGCTGGCGGCGCTTATAACCGGCGATTGGAACGCCGCGCATCTGATCGTCCGGGGAAACACGCTGATGCACCTGCTGAACGGCCGCCTGATGAGCGTCGCCATAGATGATGATGTAGCGCACCGCCCGATCGACGGCGTCATTGGCCTGCAGGTGCACGCCGGTCCGCCGATGAGAGTCGAATATCGAAACATTCGAATAAAGACCAGGGAAACGGCGGGCGTGCCGTTGGCACCGCAGAACCTGCGGATCATCAAGGGCATCGCTGATTGAAGGCTCGCTCGTGCGGCGAACTTTGACGTGCCTGATCGCCCTCGTCTTGCCTGCGCCTCAGGTCGACATGCGATCGATTGTCGCGGAACGCGCCTCGAAGCTGACGCGAGAGTCAGCCTGGACACTGGTCGCATCCGTGCCCATCGCATTTCCGACCTACCATCCGCAAGGCATGGTGAAGATTGGAGACACGTTCTTTGTGTCATCCGTTGAAGTCAAGGTGCCGACGCGGCGCTTTCCAGCACCCGTCGACGGCTACGATCGCGATACCGGCGCAGGCACCGCACATTTGTTCAAAATCGACGGCGCGGGGAAGTTGATCGCTGATCTCACACTGGGTGAAGGCGCGATGTATCACCCGGGCGGAATCGACTACGACGGTCAGACCATCTGGCTGCCCGTGGCCGAGTATCGGCCGGACAGCCGCGCCATCATCTACCGCGTGAATCCGGAGACGATGAAGGCGACGGAGATTTTGCGCTTCGCAGACCACATCGGCGGCATCGTCCACAACACCGACGACAACACGCTGCACGGCGTGAGCTGGGGCTCGCGCCGCTTCTATCGCTGGACGCTCGACAAGGACGGACGCGTGACGAACGCCGACGTTCAGCCCGAGAAACTCCGGACGTTGAATACGTCTCATTATCTCGATTACCAGGATTGCAAGTACGCGGGCCGCCGCCGCATGCTCTGCACGGGCGTCACGGAGATGCGGCAGGCGTCGGGCGCGCCGGCATTTCAGCTTGGCGGCATGGACCTCATCGACCTCGAGGACGGGCGGCCGCTGCACCAGGTTCCCGTGCTCCTCTGGACGGCCAGCGGCATGGACATGACGCACAATCCCGTATGGATCGAGGCCACCGCGACGGGTCTGCGCGGCTACTTCATGCCCGAGGACGACAAGTCGACCATTTACATCTATGACGTGTCGGCCAGGTAGCCCGAGTCTTCCGGTAGGCCGGGTCTTAGACCCGGCGCGTTCGTGACTGTTTTCTGTTGCAAGGACGCGAGCGATCCTGGCCGCCGCTTTCTCCACCCTGGAAGAGCACGGAGCCGATAGTGAAAGCAGGAGCGGGCGATGTGCTCTCGATGACGGATGTTTACTGATCTCGAAGCATCAGCAGTGGATCGATACGAGCGGCGCGCGCCGCTGGCCACGCCGAGACGCCGACAGTCACGAACACGACGAGCAGGCTGACCGTCGCGAGATTCGCGGCCGTTGTCAGGCCGGCACCGCCGAAGATCCGCTCCCATGCCTTCGCGCCGATCGCGCCAAATATCAACCCTACCGCCACCTGCACCAGGACGCGTCTGAGAACGAGTAGGACGACCTCCTTCCGTTCGGCACCCAATGCGAGTCGGATTCCCAGCTCGCGGCTGCGCTGCGCAACGGCGTGGGCGGTCAACGCTGCGAGCCCCACCGTCGCCAGCGCGAGCGCGATGAAAGCAAGCGTCGAGATGATTCCCGCGGATACCCGTGCATTCCATCGCGCTTCCCAGTTTGCATCTTCGAGCGTCATCACCCGGTACAGCGGCACGTTGGGATCGATTTGACGCGCGGCCTCGCGGACGGAGGAGGCGAGTGATGACGGTTCGTCCTTCGCGCGGACGAGAACCACGACTGTCGACATTGCTGACGGTGGGAGCGGCAGATACATGAGCGGATCCGGTTCAAGCGTCGGCTGCCGCCGCAACGATGGTGCGACGCCGACCACCGTGCCGATCTCGTCTGCGGGGTTTGGCGATCCTGGAGCCGCTCGGAGGCGAACACGCTGACCCACAGCCTCCGCGCGCGGCAGGAACATTTCCGCGAATCGCTGGTTGACGATGATGCTCATGCGGCCGCTCGCCCCCTCGGCCGGCGTGAAGGACCGACCGGCAAGGAGCGGCAGACCAAGCGCGGTGAAATACGCATCGTCGATCAGGATCACCCTGACCGGCACGGACGCCGAACGATCCCGATCATTCGGGATCACTTCGCGGGGCTGTCCCCCGCTCGCTGGCAATGCGTTCGCAACGCTCACGGCTACCGCTTGGCCAACGCCTGTGACACGTTCTCGGAGACTGCGATAGAACGCCAGACGCTGTTCAGACGCGCGGTACGTTTCGGACGGCAGTGTGATCCCGAACGTGAGGATGTGCTTCGCATCGATCTGTGGACCGCGATGCTGAAGAAGGTAGAACGACTGGACGGTGATTCCGAGTCCGGACAGCATGATGACCGTCAACGCGAGCTGCAACGTGAGAAACACCCAGGTCCACCGACGTGCGCCACGACTGGTGCTGACATTGTTCGCCGCCTCCTTCATTGTGAGATTCAGGTTCGTTCGAGCGAGTTGAAGAGCCGGGGCGACGCCGGACAGCAGCACGGTGCCCATGCAGACGATGACGAGAACGACGATCACTCGCGCGTCGATGGTCAGCCTGACCCAATACGGGAGGCCCCCCTCTGGAATTGCGGCGGCGAACAGCTTCAGCCCCGCAATCGAGATCGCGAGCGCCACTACGCCGCCAACGGCCGCCAGCATCGCGCTCTCAACGAGTAATTGTCGGACGATTCGGCTGCGCGTCGCACCGAGCGAAAGGCGGATGGCGATCTCGTGTCCGCGACGGACGCCGCGCGCGAGCAGCAGATTCGCGACATTCGAGCAGGCAATCAGGACGAGCAGCAGACCAGCCGTAATGAACGCGAGCCACGCAGGGTCGGTGATCCTGCTCATGTACCGCTCGTTGATCGACATCACGATCGCGCCGCCCGGAATGGTGCGCGTCGAGGACTGCGACTGACGCTGGAGAATCGAGGTGATGTTGTCTTGCGCTTGGGCCAGCGTTCCTTCATGGGCCAACCGTGCAAACGACCTGAGTATTCGTGCATCCTTCGGGGTGTCGAGTGCGGAGAGCGGCTGCCATGCATCCGCGTTGTCCGGGAATTTGAAGTCCTCTGGCATCACTCCGACGACCGTCGTCGGCCTTCCATCGATGGTGACGAACTTCCCGACAATGCCCGGGTCGGCCGAGTACCTCGTCCGCCAAAGAGTACCGCCGAGCAGTACCACTGCCGCGCGACCCGGACGATCGCCGTCGGAACGAAAGTCGCGACCGAGAAAGGGTTGCTGCCGGATGAGCGAGAGCGCGTTCGCGGAAATGTACGACAGATTGATTCGCTCGGCCGGCACAGCCTGATCGCGGAGCGTGGCGGGTCGATTGACATAGGCCGCCACACCCTCGAGAGCATGGGATTGGCCGCCCTGCAGGTCGTCGAACTCTCGACGCGAGAGCGGGCGAGCGCGCCCGCGTTCATCGCGCGCGGCGATGTCGACGACCCGGTCCGGCTTCTCGATCGGCAGTCCGTGGAGGCACAGTGCGTTGACGATGCTGAACAACGTGTTGTTCACGCCGATGCCGAGCGACAGGGTGAGGACCGCGACGAGGGTGAACGCGCGCTCTTTCGAGAGTAGTCGCGCCGAGAACCGGACGTCCTGAGCGAAATCGTGTACCCATCGGGTCCCGCGAGCATCGCGGCATGCGTCTCTGAGCTCCTCGATGCCGCCAAACTCGGCGCTGGCGCGCCGGCGGGCCTCTTCCTTCGAGACGCCCAACGCCAGGTAGTCGCTGACGAGATGATCGAAGTGGAAGCGCAGTTCCGCATCCAGTTCGTCTTCCATCCGCCAGCGCTGCCAGACGCGGTGCCACCAGTTCATCGCGACGTTCCCCGGGCCTCGCGCAGAATCAATCGAATCGCTCCGGACAGCCGCTCCCAGCTCTCCGCTTCAGACTTCAGGTACGCGCGCCCTCTTGGCGTCAGCCGGTAATACTTCGCGTCGCGGCCAGTCTCGGACTGCTTCCATTCCGCCACAAGCACTTTCCTGTTCTCGAGGCGGTGCAGGGCAGGGTAGAGGGAGCCCTGCGGCACTTGCACGACATCCCGGGAGATCTGCCGGATGCGCTGGGCGATGGCGTAGCCGTGGATCGGCTCCAGCGCGACCACCTGCAGGATGAGCATGTCCAGGGTGCCCTGCGGCAGATCGGATTTCGGTGAGGCCAAGATACCTCCGACTTCTACATATCGTATATGAGCGCCCGGTTGCAAGCCCGGCTTCGCGAAACGCTTTCCAACAGAGCGGACTCTGCGTCCTCGGCGACCTCGGCGTGAGATCGTACGTGGCTGCGATGACGTGCCACGGACGTAGGCACGTGGAGCTCGCAGAGGTCGGAGAGAACCTTAAGGGTTTGGCTGTCGCGCCACTTAGGCGCCGACTGTCCTGTAACGAAAGACGCTACGAGCGCTGTCTGATCACGACGAGCCCCACCGGCGGCACGAAGACGGAGTCACCGATCTGCCTGGGGTCCGCGCTGACGTCCTTCCACGTCCGCGCGTGCCCATCGCTCCAGAAGAGGAGATCGGCACCAATGTATTGAGGAAACCATGCGGCGTGGAATCGATAATCCTTCCCGCCGGACGTGCGATTGATCAGCACGAGATACCGATCGGAGCCTGAGATCCGCTCGAACACAATCCATTCCGGCGAGTCTGATGGGTTCGCGCCGATGTCGCCGTTCGCAAATGACGGATGACGCGTTCGCAGATTCGTCAGCCCGCGCACCAGGTCCAGCATGCCTCCAGGCCGGGCCTGCTCTTCTCGAGACACGCCGTCATTCGGTGCGTCGAACCGCGGCGGGAACCATCGCGTCTGCCCGGGTCCGTGGCCAGAGGCGTACCATGGGAATGGTTCGCGCAGCGTCTCATCGTAGATGCCGGATCCATCGCCCGGATCGGTTGTGCCGGTTCGCGGGTTGCCATTCCATTTCCATCCGCGCTGCATCACCTCATCCCCTTCATAGAGGATCGGATGACTGGACATCGCCAGCAGCATGTACATCGCAAGCCGGTAGCCTTCGTCCACGCTGTACGGCATGCCGTGCCGCTTCATCTCTTCGAGATCGGACGCGAGACGCGGATTGCGATCGTGGCTCGCCACAAACGCGAACGGCTCGAACGGCTGGTCGGTGGAAGGCAACGACGTGGGGATTGCCATGTCGTTCAACGCACGCGCCTCGCCGACGAATGTCTTCCGGCGTCCGACAAAGCCTGAGCCCGGGCGCGCGATTTCGGCGCGCACTTCGTTCATGAACGGCTCATCGACGAGCGCGTCCAATCCCCATGCGTGGCGAAGAATGATCTCCCGATCGCCGAGCACCTCTCCCATCAGAATCGCGTCAGGAAATGAGCGGTACACGAAGCGGGAGAATTCGCGCCACCACTCATTGTTGCCGAGGACGTCATTGTCAGGGAGCGGGGCGAAGCTGTCGCCGTACACGTGCTTGGCGGCATCGAGTCGAAATCCATCGACGCCAAGATTCAGCCAGAACGTGGCGATCGCCTCGACTTCCCGTCGGACGTCAGGGTTGTCGAAATTCAGATCGGGCATCGACGGGCTGAACAGGCCGAAATACTGCAGCCGCTCACCCGACTGGCTCGTAATCGTGTGCCAGCCGTCGCGTCGTGTACCCGTATCACGCTCGATGAAATAGAACCGACGCCGGGGAGAGGACGGATCGTTGATGGCTTCGCGGAACCATGGATGCCGATCCGACGTGTGGTTGAACGGGACATCGAGGATCACGCGCATACCGCGTTGATGCGCCTTGGCGATCAGGTTTTCGAAATCGGACATCGTGCCGTAGTCCGGATTGATGGCGCGATAGTCGGTGACGTCGTAGCCGTGGTACGTCGGCGACGGAAAGACCGGCATGAGCCAGAGCACGCCGACCTCGAGATCGGCATCCGTCTTCGGGTCGCCGTCGTTCAGGTAGGGATCGAGCTCACTGACGATGCCCTTCAGGTCGCCGATGCCTTTGGCATCGTTGTCGCCGTCGGCGAAAGACCGGACGAAGATTTCGTAGACGAGATTGTTTTGTGGAGAGCGGGTGGCTGCGCGGCGAGCGCGGCCACGAGGGCCAGCGCGAGGGCGAGCGACGGATGTTTCATTATTTACTGCGCGTGAGGCCCCACCCCCACGCGCGCTCGCTCGACGCCGCCGCTTCGCGGCGGTTCACTCCGTCGCCTCGCTCGGGCCGCAGGCGCTTTGGCTCGCGGGCCCTCATTCGGGCCCGTCGGCACGATGACCTCGAAGTCGCTGCCCTTCACGCGCGCGAGGGACTCGAGGCCCTGGAAGCGGCGATCGGGCGCGATGGACATCAGCCAGTCGCTTCCGTTGTCGGCGACCAACATGCCGTAGCGCTTCAGCCCTTCGAGAATCGCGCGCGCGTCGGGCGGGAAGCCCGACGTGTCGAAGTCCTTTCGAAGGCGCAGCCGTTCTCCCATGCGCGGCAGATTCGTTTCCGTGTGGGTACTTGCGAAGTGCCGCGCGGGGTAGACGTACTCCTGCCGCGTACGCCGGACGGTGACACGCATCGCGTGCTTCACCATGCCCTGGGCGACCTCGTCGTAGCGCACGATGGCCGGAAAGATCGGCAGCCCCGCGGCATCCGCGGAGGTCCAGCGCTCGGGCCGCAGGTGATTCGACGTCAGGTCGAAGGTCGATGCCTGCGATGCCTCCCATCCGGCATCGGTGCGCCGCGCCTGCCAGAATTCCTGCAGCCGTCCGTTGCCGGGATCCACGAGGATCAGGTGACGGTCGCCGGTGCCTTCACGCTGGAACTGCTCGAGCGTCACACCGGGTTTCGGCAGCGCGCCGCGATCTTCGTTGCGCGACAGCGGCCAGTTCTCGATCGGCGCGTTCGGTGGAATCGGAAACGGTCCTGGATCCGATTCGGCCGGGTACTCCGTGATCTTGACGGGGACGCGAGGCTGATCCGGCGGCACGATCACGAAATTCATGTCGAGGTTGTAGCCCAGCGGCGCGTCGGCGCCGATGCTGCCGATGATCGCTGCGGAGTTGGGATCGACCGGCCGATTCGAGATGTCCTCGTTCCACGGATTGTCGGGCGGGAAGATCTCCATCGTGCTCAGAATCTTGTCCGCTTCGGGCGTATCGAAGAGCACCGGCACGCTGACGCGGGGCGTCTGCGATCGTTGAGCGGCCCCTTCGATGGCGTGCGCGAGCTTCACGCGGGCTGCTTCGTACGGATCGCCGGTTTCGGGAAAGCTGACCCGCTCGCCGGCATCGGAAAACACGCGCGGCACGATCGACCGAATCGCGTCGTCCACCACGTCCCCGAGGCCCAGCTTGCGCGCGAGCGTCAGGTACTGATGGTCCTCGAGGCCGCGACGGAAGTTCGCGAGCTGAATCGTCGCAATCGGACCAGGCACGCCGCGATCCTCTTCGGGGTGCAGCTGGTCTTCGCCGGGATAGATCAGCACACCGTCGCCGTGAATGTAGCCCTGGTCGTCGATCGGCTTGTAGGGCTGCTTGCGGTTGTCGAACGTGATGCTCTCGGCCCAGACGTTCTGGTTGCGCTCCCCCTGCTTCTGCGAGTTGTGCCGCCAGTGCACGGAGTGCCAGTAGAAGTAGACGCGGACGTCGTGCTTGAATGCCATCCAGATCGTCGCGCGCGGATCGGTGGCAGGCGCATCGATCGTAATCGCGCCGCCTTCGGGCCGCCCGCCGTTGTAGAACCAGTACTCGCGGCCGCGCGCCCGCTCGGTGGCCACGCGATCCAGACGAAAGCCCTTCGGTCCGGAGCACCAGATGTCGATCGCCGGGTCGAGCGCCTCGACGTACGAGTGCGTGACGAAGATCGGCAGCGCGCGCCCTGGTCCGGGATTCGAATGAATGTTGTCGGCGAGCTTCAGGATGTGCGCGTATTCGGCCTGCCGCGGCTCGTCCGGCATGTAGAGGAACGTGATGGCACGCGGCAGTTTGTCGTGCAGGAGCGTCATCCACGCGTCGCTTCGGGCCCATGCGCTGGATCGATCCTCGAAATCGCGTCCGGCCCCATAGAACGTCCGTGGCGCGAGCACGTTGCCGACGCCCTCGCCCGGCCCCTGATAGCCGTGCGCAGCCGTGAAATCGGCTCCAGAGAATCGGCCCCAGACCTTCGGGATCGTCTGCTCGTTGTAGGCGTCGACGAGCTCCACCCGATGACGGTGTGCAAGCCGGTGATACGCCGCATCGAGATTGCGCCCGTGATAGAGCTCGGGCTGATCGCTCGTGTAGAACAGCATCGCGTGCATGCTGTTGTCGTCCGGCAGCGCGAAGGTGAAAACCTCGAGCTCGACAGGCAGCATGCGCCGCGAACCGTCAGCCTCGATCTCGATCGTCCCGTGGTACACGCCGGGCTGACGCGAGCGGTCGATATCGATTTCAATCCAGATCGCCTGGTTCTCGTTCGCGTTGATCGCGATCGGCAGGCCTCCACGTCCGGCGCGCGCGTTCTCGGGCACGAGCTGCACCGGCTTCCACCCGGTCGGATCTCCGGGCGCCGCCGCGGAGCCGCGCTCGTACACCCACGACGCATTCGACGGCATCGCGACGTGCATGTAATGAACCGTGAAGATCTCGATCGGCCGATCGACGTAGTCGGTCGGGTCCGCCGCCGGCGGCCGATACACGATGCGATCGCGTGAAGACACCAGTTCCGGCAGTCTCAGCGAGAGTCTTTGAACGCCGCGCGCGTCTGCTTCGACGATGACCTGAAAGGCGATGATTTCGTTGCGGGCGCCGGATAGGTGGACGACCCTGCCGTCCCACGCGGAATTGCGCGCGCTGGCGGGATGATCGCGCGCGTCGCGCTCGACCTTTTCGCCGTCATTCACGGCCCAGACACGCCGTACGCCGGCGTGCGCGTTTGCGGACAAGAGTAGCAACAAGACACCGAACGCGAGGCGGCATAGTTTATCGAGCATGATCCTCCGACTTCGCGGCGTGCGCCAGCGCGTGCGACAAATTGCGATCCGGAAACAGGAACACGCGCGCCATCGATTGTCGGGACTCCTCGGCCCGGCCCAGCGCGGCGAGCAGCGACGCGCGCGCCAGTTCCGTGTAGCCCGGATTGCTGCTGTCGCCCGAATCCAGCATGCGTGTCGTCGTCTCGAGCGCCGCCTCGAGGCGGCGGCGTTGATCGGCCGTTCTCGCCGCACCCAGGCGCTTCCGCGCCTCGTCGGCAATCGCCAGATTCATCGGCGCGTCCGTGTCAGCCAGGGCTCGCGCGAGACGCTGCCATTCAGCGCGCGCGACGGCGAGTCGCCCGCAGGTCCAGTTAATCGCCGCGACCTGCCGCGCCATGGTCGGCGGCTGCAGCACATCCGCAAGCCCACCTGTGGTGAAGGCGAGATCCTGCCGCTCGCGTGGCACTGTGTCGAGCATGTCTCGGGCAGCGGTGCAGTTGCCTGCGTCCGCTGCCGCTCGTGCCGACGCGAGACGCACCTGCGCGTACACCGCTCTCACGGACGTGCCACCTTCTTCCTTGGGAAAGAACCGATCGTGGAAGAGGCGCTCCGCGGCGGCCGCCTCGCCAGCTTCGGCGAGGGCAATCGCGAGTTTGAACACCATCGATGCTGGCATGCGCTCCGGGGCGGGGAAGCGACGAAGCGCCGTCACGCGCTCGCGCGGCGCCGCATGTGCAGCGCTCAGCACGCCGTCGAGCGTCAGGTACACTTCGACGTTCTCGCTGTCTGCGGACGTCCCCTCCTCGAGAACGGCGCGCGCCTCGCTGTAGTTCGCTGCCTGCAGCAGCGCGAGGCCGAGATTTCGATGGAGCGTCGGAATGGCAGGCCGAGCACGTCGAACGCGCTGCCACTCCTCGATTGCCGGCTCCGCCAGCCCGCTCGCGAGATAGAGTGAGCCCAATAGAAATCGCGCCGTGCCGTCTTCCGGATTGACGCGCAGCGCGTCTTTCAGCACGGCGTAGGCAGACCAGCGGGCCGGAAATGTGTACTTTGTCGAGAGCGTTCCGGCCTTTGCGTACTCGCCGTTCGCGCTGCCGCCCAGGCGCTGCCGCAGGTAGCCGCGATAGTAAGCGACCAGTGGGGACTCGAGCGGCGGAACCGCGCCAATCTCGCGCGCAGGAGGTTCGACGCGCGGGTACTCGTGATCGAGCAATCCGAGCGCGTCTTGATACGCACCGATCGCAACGTACTGATCGACGAGATCGAGCACGCGGTTCGCGTCGGCGCCCAGATGCGGCCACAGCTCCTGATCGGTCCCGCCCAACAACGTCTGCTCGGATCGGATCAGGCTGCTGGTCGGATCGATCGTCTGCCAGTATCGCGCGCGTTCACGCGCGTCGCCATTCCGGCCGAGACGGCGAAGCACGGCCACTTCGAGCGCACCAGCGAGCGTTGAGCGCGGCGACTCGCTGGCGATCGTCTGGAGCTGCCGCAACGCTCCAGCGAGATCTCCATCCGCGGCGGAAAGCCTGGCGAGCTGCAGCAGCGCAGGCGCGCGTGTCGCTCGAAAGCGCTCGGCCGCTTCGAGGTGCGGACGGGCGTCGCGAGGCCGTCCGGCGGCAACAAGGGCCAGACCAAGGTAGTACCGTGTTTCGAAGTCTGTCGTGTTGCCCGCGGACGCCTCCTCCAGCCAGTCGGTCGCTGCCGATGACCGACCGGCGTCGGACGCCCATCCCAGCACGATCGCCAGACGGCCCGCCGCCTTCAGCAACGCCAGGCTGTGCGGATGCTGCGCGAGGCCTTCGCGATACCGCGTCAGCGCGGCAAGTCGACGCCCTTCGAGCTCGTCGACCAGGCCGCGTTCGACGGCCCGGTCTGCCGAGCCTGGGTCCTCGTTTGACGCGAGATTCGTGTGCCGAGCGCCGAGACGCCCGGCCGCCGCCGGCGTGCGATCGAAGACGTTTTCCGTATGGACGAGGACCGGCGTGCCGGATGCATCGAGCAATTCGAATGTGACGGGCGACGCCGTCATGTTATCGAGGTCCGCTCGCCACACCTCGCGCGGCGACAACGTGACGGGTGTATCGAGCGCGCTGGTCGATCCCTGACGGACCTTGATCCGCGCGCCTGGCAGATCGCGGGTAACGTCCAGCGCAATGCGAACGCGCGCCGGCGGCGTCCGCTCCATGTGCAGCACGCCGTCGACATTCGCGCGCGTGATGCCGCCGAGGTCCCGAACGGGCAGCCAGTGCTCCGAGAAGCGAACGGATTCCTGCGGCTCGAGGAACCCGTACGTCTCCTGGTTCCGGAAGAGTCCCGCCTGCAGCTCCACATACGCGCTGTCATCGTCCGAGAGCGCCGTGCGCCATGTCGCGGCGTCACGATCGTTGCCCCACGACCAGAACTTGTGGACGGGCAACTCCGAGGGATCCGCGACGTGCACGGTGCCGCTGTTGGTTTTCGGATGGTAGACGCCGACGAATGGTTCACGCGTCTGGTACGTGAACAGCGAGACCGGACCGTCCACCTCGTTGCGGATGACGCTGAGGTCGCGCCCCTGACGATCGATCGGCCACGGTTCCACCGCGGTGAACCCGTGCGTGGCCATCAACTCGGTGGGATAGACGAGGTGCGAATCATCCCACACCCGCACGGCGCCGTTGCTCCACCAGTAGTAACGGTGACGCACGTCGCTGCGGTTGTACAACTCGACGCGCTGATCGAGCACCGAACGGCCCGGCTGAAGCTGCAGTTCCACGCGCCACGCGGACCCGTAGACCTGATCGACGTTGCCGACCCAGATCGATCCGCTTCCATCCGGATGCTCGACAAGGGCGAAGTCGACTGGCGACATCGACACCCAGTTGTGCGACACCGGGAAGTTGAACTCGACGCCGAATGCCGCCCATGCGCCGCGATATCCGATCAGCGCCTTCTTGATCGTGGTATTCGCGTAGAACATCTCGCGACCGTCCCGCTTGTCCAGGCAGCTGTAGATATGGCCGCCGAGGTCCGGCAGAACCGTCAGCCGCAGGTACTCGTTCTCGAGATTCAGCGTGCGCCAGCTGACCGGCTCGCGCCGATCGGTGAGCGCATCGCGGATCGGATATGGATAGTTGAATCGGCCGAAGGTAAAGAGATCGAACGGAGGATTCGGGTTGGGTGCGTCCTCCGCGTACGTGGGGATCTGGAGCGACCCGCGCCACACGCGCACGGCGGTTTCAGGCGCGGCAGCCGGGACCGCGAGCGCCAGGGTGACGAGGACGCCAAACACAGCCGTGCGCGCGATTCGCACGCACGGCATTCTATCGAGGATGTGGGCGATTCTCTATTCGTGGCGCAACGCGACGATGGGTTCGACGCGAATCGAGGCCAACGAGCGTATAGGGCACGTAGACCTGCGGCGCGGGCGGCTCCTGCGGACCCTGGTTGGTGATGTCCGACACGATGCCGACGATCGTGAAGGTTGGATCTGCAACCGGGAGTGGTTTCAGTGGCGCCCAGCGCACGCTTGTCACGTACGATTCACGCAGAGCGCGCGGAGACCGCGGAGGAAAACCAAGCCACGGATCACTCAGATTTACACGGATTCAGTCACGGCGTCGTCGCAGTTACGCGAAGAAGACAATGAAAGAAGCGTGCTGCCCAGGCGCATTCGCCGCCGCGCTTCGCGCGGCAGGAGGTCACGCGAGACTACGAATACAAGCGGCGCAGAAGAATAGGCCGCTTGTATTCGTATCTCGGGTGACCTCCATTACGCCCGCCGAAGGCGGGCGCGGCGAATGCGCGGGTGGCAGCATTCTAGGCGCCTTTGCGCCTTTGCACCTGCGCGTGCGATCGTCTTCTCGCGACTCACACCGCCACGTGCAGGCGCAGTCTGGTTCGACCTCTCAGTGTTGTGGAAGCGCGAACGCCACGATTTTGGATCCAGGCGGGGAAACGAGCAGTCCGTCGCCGCCTGCCGCAATCACGACGTACTGACGATCGTTTCGTCCCATGAACGTCATCGGCGTCGCGTGGGCGCTCGCTTCGAGCGTCGTTTCCCACAGCTGGGCCCCCGTCTGCGCGGCGAACGCGCGAAAGCGCTTGTCGATGGTTCCACCGATGAAGATGAGCCCGCTCGCGGTAGCGATCGTGCCGCCGATGTTGGGTGTTCCGGTCTTGGAGAAACCGCGCGCCTTCAGATCATCGAATTCCCCCAGCGGCACTCGCCACACGATCGCGGCGCGGTTGACGTCGACGGCGACCAGCTCGCCGAATGGCGGCGCGGAGCATGGCACGCGCGTCTCCGGATTCCAGAATCGTCCGATCGGCCGGCCCCACGGCGTCGTCCGCTTGTAATCGACGCGGCCCGTCTTCCCATCGGTTCGCCGTTCCATTCTCGCGACCTGGCCGAGATTCATGATGTTCGCGAACACGAGTCCGCGACCCGGATCGTATGACAATCCGCTCCAGTTGCCGCCGCCAAGCGTGCTCGGAAACATCACCATCGTCCGGTCGACGGTCGGTGGTGTGTACATGCCCTTCGTGAACATCTTATTGGTAGCCCACAGGTCCCTGCAGTACGCGGCGTGCTCGGCCGTCAGTGAATAGAAATCCCTGGCCGGATCGAAAGTGGTCCGCGAGAGCGGCGGCGGTTGCAGAGGAAACGGCTGCGTCGGCCACGTCGCTTCACCAGGCACGTCGGTCTGCGGCACCGGGCGTTCTTCGAGACCGAACAGCGGTTCGCCGGTCACGCGATCGAAAATGAACAGCAGGCTCATCTTCGTGGTTTGCGCAACCGCGGGGATCGTGCGGCCGTCTCGCTTGACGTCGATCAGCGTCGGCGCCGCCGGCAAGTCCCAGTCCCAGATGTCGTGGTGAACAAGCTGCTGAAACCATTTCAGCTTGCCCGTAGTCGCATCGAGCGCGATCAAACAATTGCCGTACAGGTTCTGCCCCTTCCGATCGGCACCGTAGAAGTCCGATGTTGGCGATCCCGTTGGCGCGAACACCAGCCCGCGCTCGACGTCGACGGTCATGAAAGACCAGGCGTTCGTGCCCGAACGGTTCTTCCAGCTCTCCTCGTCCCACGTCTCGACGCCGGGTTCGCCGGCGCGAGGAACGGTGTGAAATGACCAGAGCAGCTTGCCGCTGATCGCGTCCCACCCTCGAATGTCGCCGTAGAGACCGAGGCTCGGCTCGCCCTCTTCGTTGGCGCCGCCCGTGATGACGATGTCCTTGTAGATGACGGGCGGGGTAATCAACATGAACTTGCCGTCGACGTCTCCCCGTACGCTGGTCTTCAAGTCGACGAAACCATGCTCGCCGAAGTCGGTGACGAGCGCGCCGGTCCGCGCATCGAGTGCGATCATGCGGCCATCGCCCGCGGCCGAATACAACCGCGGCCGTACGGTGCCAGTGCCCGGCCAATAGGCCACGCCTCTCCGGCTGACTGCGCCGCTCGCGCTCTTGTATTTCCAGATTGGTGTGCCGGTTTCCGGCTCGAGCGCATATACGGTCGATCCACCGGTCAGGTACATCATGCCGTCCACGACCAACGGCGTGACTTGAAGATCCAGGCTGCCCGTGTCGAAGGTCCAGGCCTGCTGTAAGGCCGCGACGTTCCGGGAGTCGATCTGCGTCAGCGGCGAAAAGCGTTGCGCGCCCGGATCGCGTCCGAACGCATGCCACTCGCCGTCAGTATGCGGCCCGGGCGCCAGGGACGCTGTTGCAAGGAGAAGTCCCGCCAGTACGAGTTTCAGCTTCATAAGGGGTTTGCCTTCCAGCTAAAGCCGGAAGCCACATGGAACACTACTGGAAGCCACATGGAACACTACTTGTGGCTTCCGCCTTCCGCCTTGGCGCGAAGCGCTTCGGCGGACCGCCGCAGCCTTGGCGGAGGCTGGTGAGGCGGAAGGACAGCCTGAAGTAAAACTACAATCTGTGCCGATGCGCAAGCTGTTTCGTCCGGTCGCCTTTCTCGTCGTCGTCGCGGTCGGTCCGCTCGCTCTGCATGCGCTCGGCGTCCAGCCGCGATCGCTCGTCCTCGACAACGTCCGCATCATCGACGGCACGGGGGCCGCACCGATCGAGCAGGGACGGTTGGTGATCGAAGCCGATCGGCTCGCTCGAGTAGGGCCCGCCGAGAAGGTTCCGGTGCCTGCGAACGCGGAGCGTGTCGATCTGTCCGGCCGAACGATCGTGCCAGGCCTCATCGATCTCCACTTTCATATCGAGAACGATCCGAAGCTCGCGCTGCGACAGCTCAGTCATGGGATCACCGCGTTTCGCGATCCCGGGCAGTGGGACGAGAAGTTCGTCGAGCTGCGGCGCATGATCGCCGCCGATCACCTCGCCGGGCCTCACATCTTCACCGCAGGACCGCACATCGATGGTGAACATCCCGCATATCCGGCTGATTCGGTCGTGGCACGGGACCCCGACGAGGCGCGCCGCGAGGCAGAAATCAACGTGCGCAACGGCGCGTCAGCGCTGAAGATTTACTTCAGGCTTCCGTTCGCGAGCGCGAAGGCGGTCATCGACGTCTGCAACGCCCACCACATCCCGTGCACGGCGCACCTCGAGATTCTCGAGGCGCGTGAGCTGATCGCCGCGGGCCTCCACGGGATCGAGCACGTCACCTCGTTCGGGACGAGCATCGTGCCGCGCAACCAGGCGGAAGTCTACCGGCAGGCGGTGCTCGCGGACAACGATGCGCGCCGCGACGGACGCTACAGGCTTTTTGCGAGCGCCAATCTCGACGGCCCGGAGGCGCAGGCTCTCTACGCCGTCCTCCGCGAGCGGAAGCCGTGGCTCGACGCCACGCTCGCGGTGTTCGAACGACGGGCCGATCATCCTGAAGAAGGG
This sequence comes from Acidobacteriota bacterium, assembly GCA_003222675.1. GTDB lineage: Bacteria > Acidobacteriota > Vicinamibacteria > Vicinamibacterales > 2-12-FULL-66-21 > QHWT01. The sequence goes on from QHWT01000063.1 coordinate 74,447, forward strand.
GTGAAGCCCGAAATGGTGCCGGTGATGGCGGCCGGCTTCGAGAAGATGAAGCAGTTGACGCGACGCGCGGGACTGGAAGGGGCCCGTCTCGTGATGGGTGGGCACTCCACCGTGCCGTTTGCGTCGCGTGGCGAGGCGCCCTGGCGCGAGCTGGAGCTGCTCGTCGAAAGCGGGTTGTCTCCGCTCGAAGCCATAACGGCCGCCACGGGCACGGCAGCCGGCTTCCTCTATCGCAGCGATGAACTCGGAAATTTACGGTCCGGCCTGAAGGCCGATCTCGTCGTGCTCCATGACGATCCGAGCCGTGACATCGCGGCCATGCGGACCGTTGAACGTGTGATGGTCGGCGGCACGTGGGTCGATATCGCGCGGTATCGGACCTATTAACCTTGTATGGCGATGCTTTCGAGCCGCCATGGCGCCGGGTCTAACGGCCCCGCCTGCATTCGAGAAGCATTGAACATTGGCGTTACAGAGCGACCACCTGACCGGTGCGCACCGATTCATCGGCGGCCATGACGATGCGCAGGCTCTTGACGCCGTCGTTCATGTGCGCGGTGAGATCCAGGTCTTCGTCGATCGCCTTCAACAGGTAGCGCTGCTCGCGCTCGCAGAGCGCGTCGTGATCGGGCTCGTCCGCCATGTTGATGCGCTCGTCCGGCTTCGACATGTCCGCGTGATGCCACAGGATCTGGTTCGTCTTCGTGTGCGCGTTGATGTCGTCGGACTTGACCGAGCCGGCGGTCTCCGCCATCACAATCGACACCGATCCCTTCGGGCCGATGACGTCTTTGACGAAGAACGCCGTCTCGCTCATCATCGGGCCCCATCCGGCCTCGTACCATCCGATCGACCCATCGTCGAACGCGACCTGCAGCATTCCGTAGTTGTAGAGCGGCACCTCGTCGCTGAGCTGCGCACCCATCGCGTGCACGCGCGTGGGTTTCGCCGGCGTCATCTGGCACATGATGTCGACGTAGTGGACGCCACAGTCGACGATGGGAGGGAACGATTCCAGCAGCCGCTTGTGCCACGCCCAGGTCTCGCCGTTTGATTGCTGATTCAAGTTCATGCGGAACACGAGCGGCGTCCCGAGCTGACGGGCGATCTCCACGAATTTGATCCACGACGGATGCTGGCGGAGGATGTAGCCGATCACCAGCTTTTTGCGCGTCCGCTTCGCGGCGGCCACGACCTGCTCGGCGCTTTTCACTGTCAAGGCGAGCGGCTTCTCCACGAACACGTCGGCGCCCGCCTCCATTGCTTTCATGGCGTACTCGGCGTGCGTATCCGGCAGCGTGTTCACCGACACGACGTCGGGGCGGAGCTCCGTGAGCGCCTGCTCGAACGTCGAGTAGCGGCGGGCGTCAGCGAGGGCTGGCGGCAGTTGCTTGTCGGCAATGTGCCGCGTACAGACACCAGCGACCTCGAACTCCGGAATGCGCGTGTAGGCGAGCGCGTGCGACATCCCCATGTTGCCAAGTCCGACAACCAGCACACGCTTCTTGTTCATGTAGTCGCTCCTCACGAGCAGCCCGAGCGGCCGCGCTACGAATACGACCTTGGATCCGCGAGATCCGTGGGATCCGTGGGATCCGTGGGATCCGTGGGATCCGTGGGATCCGTGGGATCCGTGGTTAGAAATCTTCCAACGTCAGCTCTCGCGCCATCACGATGTTACCGGCGGTCAGCCCGCAATCAACGGGCAGCACCACGCCGGTGATTGCTGAGGCCGCGTCGGAGGCCAGGAACGCGACGGCGCGCATGACCTCGATCGGCTCGACGATGCGACCGAGCGGATACCAGCGCGTGAGCTGCGATAGCACCTCCCGGTTGCGGGAGAGGCGCTCGTCCCAGATCGGCGTACGCACGGTGCCGGGGCACACGATATTCGCACGGATGTTATATCGGCCGAACTCCAGCGCGAGCGCCTTCGTCAGGCTGATCAGACCGGCCTTGCCCGCGCTGTAGGCCGCATCGCCGAGCGCGGCGAGTCCGTTCACCGATCCGATGTTCACGATCGCGCCGCCACGCCGCGCCCTCATGCCCGGCAGCACCGCGTAGGCACAATTGTACGCGCCATTCAGATTGACGTGGACGTCCTCGTCGAAACCCTCCGGCGTCGTGTGCTCGAGGCTCGGATGCCTCGTGACGCCGGCGTTGTTGATCAGGATGTCGACGCGGCCGAGCGCGGACGTGGCTTTCGCAAACGCCGATCCGACGGCCGTCGCATCTCCGATATCGACGACAGCGGCCTCAATTCTGATTCCGTCGCCTCGGAGTTGTTCGCCGAATGCGGTGACTGCGTGGCTCTTGTCGAACGCCGCAATCGCCGCGCCCTGCTTGCCGAAGTACTTGCACAGCTCTCGCCCGATGCCGCCCGATGCGCCCGTGATGGCGACGACTTTGTCTCGGAATTCCACGATCAACCTCCGAAGACGGCGAGCGCGTCAGCAATCCACGCCAGGTTGTTCCGGCGCACGTGACCGTAGTTGTAGAACGCGATGCCCGAGACGCCCGCGTCGCGAAGCGCCGTCGCGGCGGCGACAAGTTCGCTGCGGCTCTGCAGATCGGGAAAGCCAGGACGCAGGATGCCACGCAGCGTTCCAGCGCCCCGCAATCGCCGCCGGATATCGTAAATGTCCGCGCGAACGCGCTCGGCGCTCGGCTCATAGAACGATGCTTCGATAATGCCCGCGGCGTGCGCCAGCGCGTGAAGATCGCTTCCTTCATACCATGCCCCGCTGGTTGGCCGCGCGACCGACGGGATAACTGCCACGGTCGCATCTGCTCGCACCGCTGCACGGATCTCGCGGACAAGCGATGTGACGACGTCGCAGCGCCAGTGGAGAAAGCTCGCCAGCGTTGTGTCAGTGGCGACGTCACTCAACCAGAACGCGTCGGCCATGTCCTCCGGGAAATCATCAATGGCTTCCAGGTACGTATCGAAGTCCTCACGTACCCGAGCCCTGAGAGGCGCCGCGTCGATTCCGGCAGCCTGCGCGTTCGTGACGCAATGATCGCAGAAGCAGAGGCCAAGCCTGTTCTCGATCCACCTGTTTGGCTTGACCATCGCGAATTCATGGTGAAAGCCGTGCGCATATGGCAGGAAGCCGGGCGTTTCGAGCGTGATGCCGGCGACGGGGTAGATGTCGGTCACGTCCTTGCACAAGGCGATCGCGTACTCGCGCGCGTCGGGTGCCGACGGGCAGAGGCTGTAGACATACCGATCGCCGAACGCGTTTCGGACCGTAGACTGCGGATACGTTTCTCCGAGACGTGAGTTGTGGAGCAGCACGAGCCAGACATTGACGGCGACGCGCCCGTCACTCGTCAGCTCGCGGAGAATGTCGCGCTCCCGAGTCAGCTTGCTCACGACGGGTCTAATCGAGCCGTAACGGGAAGAGCCGGCCGTGAAGTAGACGGTGCCGTCCTCAGGGAAATAGACCTTGCCGGCCGATCCGTGTGGACGCAGGAATTTTCCCGCATGGTAGCTGCCGGCAATCGTCATCGTGTCGAGGCCGAGCGCCTTGACCGATTCGATGACCGTCGACACCCCTTCGTCGGCGAGGTCCCACGGATAGGCGTAGAGGGCGCGGTATTTCATCAGGGCGGCCGGTATGTTACAACCTGCGCCGGCGGCATCAGAAGATGCCAACGCCAGGGCCGTCGGCCCCGTCAAAGACATCATGCTCGCCAACATCAGCCTCGCGGCCCGTCAACTCGTGAAGTCACCGGGGTTCGCCGCCGTGGCCATCCTCACCCTTGCGCTGGGTATCGGCGCCTGCACGGCGATGTTCGGCATGGTCAATGCCGTGCTGCTGCGGCCGCTGCCGTTCCGCGATCCCGATCGCCTCGCGTGGATTGAAAATCAGGGCAGGGGCGGCTTGTCGGCGCGTACGACGCGGGTCGACACCTTCAATGCGTGGCGCGAGCAGAACAGGAGCTTCGAGGCGCTGGCCGCGTATTTCGCGTTCTTCGACTTCGGACGGCGGGGCCGTGGGCGGCTCCGGCAATTTCTTCGAGGTGCTCGGCGTGCCGCTCGCGCTCGGCAGGAACTTCACCGGCGACGAGTGCCGGTTCAACGGCCCTCACGTCGCAATCCTGAGCGACGCGTTCTGGCGGCGACGCTTCGCCGGCGATCCCACGGTCGTCGGGCGCGCGTTGACGTTGAACGACGAACCCACGACGATCGTCGGCGTACTGCCGTCGGCATTCGACTTCGACGCCATCTTCTCGCCAGGAAACGAGATCGATCTGATCACGCCGTTTCCGCTGACCGCGGAGACGGCGCGGTGGGGCAATACGCTCTTCGGCATCGGCCGTCTGAAGCCGGGCATCACCGTGCAGCAAGCGGAGGCGGACCTTCGGGTGGTCAGCGATCGGTTCAAGCAGACGATCAACTACGGCGGAACGCTCGGCGCGCGCGTGAGCCCGTTGAACGATGCGCTGCGCGGAAGCTTCCGGCAGCCGTTCTACGTGCTCGCCGGCGCGGTCGTGTGCGTTCTCGCGATCGCGTGCGTCAATCTCTCGAACCTGCTGCTCGCGCGCATCAACGCTCGCCGCCAGGAGTTCGCGGTGCGCGTGGCGCTCGGCGCCCGCACGCGACACCTCGTGCAACAGGCGCTGGCGGAGAGCCTGTTGCTCGCCTTCGCCGGATCCGTCATCGGCGTACCCGTGGCGGTCTGGGCGACGCGGGCGCTCGCGGGCCTGCAAACGTTCGGCGTACCGCTCTTGCAGAACGCGTCGATCGATCCCCTCGCGCTCGCCGTGACGATCGCGCTCACCGGCCTCGCCGGGATTGCCTGCGGCGTGCTGCCGGCGTTCCACCTCTCACGCGGCGAGGGTGCGCAGCAGCAGGCCACACACCAGCGGAGCGCGGGCCGCGCCTCTGTGAGCGCCCGCAACACGCTGGTCGTGGTGGAGGTCGCCCTTGCCTGCATGCTGCTCGTGGGCGCCGGCCTGCTGTTCCGCAGCTTCACGGCCCTGCTGCGCGTCGATCTCGGATTTCAGCCGCAGCATGCCATGGCGTGGCGTGTTGATCCGCCTCGACAGTTCAAGAACGCCGCAGAAGGCAATCAATATCTCGACGGGGTCGTCCGCAGCGTTGCGGCCATTCCTGGCGTTGACGCGGTCGGCCTGAGCGACGTGCTGCCGCTCGGCCGCAATCGGACCTGGGGTGTGCGCGCGAAGGGCGTCCTGTATCGTCCCGGCGAAGGCGCCTCGGTTTATCCACGCATCGTCGAGCAGCACTACCTGCAGGCGATGCAGATCCCACTGCGCGGCGGACGCTACTTCGACGAACGCGACAAGGCGACCGGGCCAAAGAGCGTCATCATCAACGAGAATCTGGCGCGGGCGTTGTGGCCGGACCGCGATGCCGTGGGGCAGTCGATCACTCAAGATGGCGGGAGGGTCGTCGTTGGTGTGGTCGGCAACGTGCGTCACGGCTCGCTGGAAGAGGCCGGCCGCAACGAGATGTACCTCGACTACCGCCAGACCGACGACTGGTCTGGCATGGAGATGGTCGTGCGGAGCAGTCGTCCGCCGGAATCGCTCGCACGCGACGTGCGCGCCGCGTTGGCGACGTACGATTCCAGCCTTCCGAGCGGGGACTTCTACGAGCTCGAACGCCTCATCGACAACGCGGTCGCTCCGCGCCGGCTCACGACGCGGCTGCTCGGATTCTTCTCCGCGCTCGCGCTGACGCTCGCCGCGCTGGGACTCTATGGACTGATCGCGTACTCGGTCGTGCAGCGGACGCAGGAGATAGGCATCCGCATGGCGATCGGCGCACAACGTCGTGACGTGCTCGCGCTCATCATCGCCGGGGGCCTTCGGCTCGTCGTTGTCGGCGTCGCGCTGGGGCTCACCGGCGCGTTCATCCTGAGCCGTGTCCTCGGGACGTTGCTGTTCGGCGTGACGGCGCACGATCCGCTCGTCTTCGCCGGCAACGCCGCGCTCCTCGTCGCGATCGCGGCGGCCGCGTGCCTCGTGCCCGCGCTGCGCGCGACGCGCGTGAACCCGATCATCGCGCTGCGCGCGGAATAGAGGGGATCTAAACGGGAGAGTACGCTTGCCACGGACGAATTCACGCGTAAGGCGCGGAGGCGCAGAGGAAACCAAGCCACAGATCACACGGATTACACCGATTCCTGTTACGCCGTCATCGCACGCGCGCGGAGAAGACCACTGAAAGAAGCGGCTGCGCTGTGGTGTTCCGCCGAAGCCGGCCTGCGGCCGGCGTCTGAGGTCACGCGATTTGCAGATACAAGCAGCCGGTGCGACCGATGGCTGCTTGTATCTGACGGATCGCGTGACCTCCAGCCCGCGCGAAGCGCGGGTTCGGCGGAACGTCTTCGGGCAGCCTTCTCAGCAGCCTTTGCGCCTCGGCGCCTTCGCGTGAGATCGTCTCCGCGCGACACACCCACTCGATGGAATCGTTCGAAGATCGGACTGACCGCGTCATCGACTACGTGCCGACGCGGAAGGTGATGGACGACAGCGTCTTGTCCCACGAGACCGCCATCGCGCCGCTGTTCGGCGTCATGTCGAGGAATTCCCACGTCAATTCCTCGCGCGCATGGGGCAGTGTTTCAACCTTCATCGGCGCACGCAGGACGTCCTTGTCGGGCGTGTAGTTGTAGGACCCCCAGAGTGCGTCCTTGTTGTTGGGGTCGTACTTCTCCTGCGCGGGCCAGGTCGAGACCACGAACGTCCAGTTGTTTTCCTTGAGATCCACGAACAGGCTGTACTCACCTGGCGCGATCGTCTTGCCGTTGACGATCAGCGGCACCTCCGTCTTGAGGCGTGTCGTGACGTCGGCACCGGCGCGCCAGATCGGCGCACCGATCAGCGTCGCCTTGCCGTAGTCCGGGCCGGAGCCGAAGATGTCGCGTCCGCGTTTCAACGGGCGGCCGTACGAGATGTCGATCCATTTGCCGCCTTCGTACTTTCCGCCGCCGACCGCGAACGAGCGTTCCGCCTTCACCCACGTGCCGAGCACCTGCGCGGACGCGGTCCCTCTCGGGCTCATGGGCCGGCCATCCTGGGCCAGGGCCAACGCGGTCATTACAATCGCCACGGCCGCCGTGCTGATCAATCGTCGTCTCATGGAATGCTCCTCTATTAGTTCACTCCGTTCGGTGGGGCCCCTTCACATTCCCCGCCTCCCGCCTTCGCTCGCCAAGCGTGTTGAGCGAGCTACGGCGCGGCAGGCCACTGCGCGCGTCATCTTCAGCCGAAGGCTGTCGCGCCGAAGCGCATTTACGCGAAGGCGGACGGCGCTCGCTTGCGAGTAGATGGCCGCGCGCCGGCACGACTCTATGTGGGAAATGGGGCGTTCGCCAACATCGGGATGTCCGACTGCCAGATTCGAGGGACGAACGGCCCCCCCGCGTGGTGGTGTTTCGCCGCGCCGCTTTGCTATAGTCCGCGCGCCAGCATGCTCGGTCTGTTCTATCCCTACGGTATCTTCCTGCAGGCGCTCGCGATCGCCCATTTCGTGCGTCGCCGGCCCGACACCTACTGGCTCTGGATCATCCTGATGGGCGGCGGTGTCGGCGCGCTCGTCTACATCATGGTCGAAGTCATCCCGGACGCACGTCTTCTTCGCGGCACGTTCCAGGTCTTTCCGCGCCGCAAGCGCATCAGACAGCTCGAAGCAATGGTGATCGACAATCCGTCGGTCGGCAACTACGAGGAGCTCGGCGATCTCTATCTGGACGACGGGCAGTTCGTGCGGGCGCGCGAGTGCTTCGACCGCGTCATCGCCACGAGTGACCAGATCGATCCCCGGTATCGGCGCGCGCTCGCCGCCCTCGCGTTGAACGACTTCAAATCCGCGGCCGTCGATCTCGAACAGGTCGTCGCGCGTGACGCGAAGTACGATTACCAGCGCGCGGCGGGTCTCTTCGCGCACGCCTACGCGAAGCTCGGCGAACGTGAGAAAGCGGACGCGCTGTTCGCGAGCGTCACAGAGACGTCGACCTTGTCGGAGACGCAATACAACTACGCGTGTTTTCTTGCGGCTGAAGGCCGGGCGGCGGAGGCCCGCGAGTGGGCGGAACGGATCCTCCGGAAGAAAGCCACGATGCCCGACTACATCCGCCGGCGGGAGCGGCCCTGGTTTCGAAAGGCGCGCGCGCTGCTGAAGCGCGTCTGACATTCGGTGTAACCTACCCGCATGATGAGGCTCTTACACATTGCGCTGGGCGTCGGACTCCTGGCATCACTGGCGTGTCACCCGGGCCCGAAGATTGGCGGCGGACCGAAGCAGCCGGTGGGGGGCACGATCGCGGGCATCGTCTCGACGCAGGGGAATGCCCCGGTGGCGGGCCGCAAGGTGACGGCCGTCAACACAGCGACGGGAACGCGGTACGACGCGACGACAGGACCCAATGGGGGCTACACCATTCAGGTTCCGGAAGGGAGCTATCGCCTCGAGGTCCAGCTGCAGCCGGGCGAGACGGTGACGAAGCAACCGGGTGAAACCAAGATCAACAAATCCGATCTCGATCCGCACCGTGATTTCGTCATCACCGCGGGGCGCGCGGGCGGCGATCACTGAAGAATGGCAATTGCAGACTGCAGATTCACGGATTGGCGATTGAACAATGTCGACTGGAATATCCAAATCGACAATCGTCAACCCAAATCGACAATCGTCAATCCGAATCGGCCATCGTCAATCGGCAATCCGTGAATCAGCAATCTGCGGTCGGCAATCCGCAATCAGTCAACGGTGTTGACACCTCTTTTATTCGTGGTGCTCGCGGCCGTCCAGTCGCAAGCGGTCTCCACGCCGCGCGTCGCGCCGGTGCCGGCGCGCGCGACGTGCGCAATTTCCGGACGTATCACCGAGCAAGGCTCCGGACGCCCGCTTGCACGAGCGATCGTCAGGCTGGTCTCGCCATCGCAGCGACTCGAGGCGATCGCCGGCGCGGACGGACACTACGAATTCACCGGCGTCGAGGCGGGTGAGTATGCCTTGTGGGCGGGACCCGGTGAGTTGACGGCGACGCACCTTGCCGAGGCGTTCAGCGCGACCGCGCCGCTCGAGTTCTTCCAGCCTCCGCCCAATCTGACGCTGAAAGCCGGTGAGGTTCTCAGTAATGTGAACTTCGCGCTGGCCCGGGCGCTCGCGATCGAGGGACGCATTTTGGATCCCTCGGGCGAAACGATGGCTAACGTCTCAATGCACATCACGCATGCAGACGGCACATCGGTCCAGGCGCTATCGAGTGAATCTGACGATCGCGGCGAGTTCCGCGTGTATGGCCTTGCGCCTGGCCGCTATCGCGTTTGCGCAGATCCGGGATCGTTCTGGGGCAACCCGTCCGAGGACAGATTGCGCTTCGTTCGGACCTGTCACCTTGCCTCGATCTCAGAATCGAATGCCGCCGACGTCGTGCTCGACACCGAAGATGCCACCGGTATCGATATCCGGGTTCAGCGCAGCGCGACGTACTCCGTGTCGGGGTCGGTGCTCGATGCCATCGGCGCTCCCGCCGATGGCGTGATGATTGGGGCCATGCGCGACGATCACTCGGCAGGCACGCACGCGACGAGCCGCGGCGGACAATTCGTCTTGAATGGACTCACACCCGGCCGCTACGCGGTGTGGGGATCCATTGGCGGACCGGAGAATCCGCGCGACAAGCGGCCACCGGCTCGTGAACGCGAGTTCGGATACGGCATGGTCGACATCGACAGCAGCGATGCGTCCGGGATCGTGTTGTCGCTATCGAAGCCGGTGAAGATTGCCGGACGCGTGCGGTTCGAGGGCGGCGCGAAGGCGCCCCGTCCGGTGCGCATGCTTGTGCACACGCGAGCGCCGGAAGCGGGATTGGACTGGATCGATCGTCAGCCGCTGTCCGCGGTGGACCACGATTTCAATTTCGAATTGGCCGAAGTGTACCGCTTGCCGGTGATCGTTGCGATTCATGATTTGCCGGACGGCTGGGTCGTCAGGTCGATTGCATTCGATGGGCGCGATAACACCGGCGTGGCAACCGATCTTGGCGCGTCGCCCGGGCGCCGGCTGGAGATCCGTCTGACGAATCACGTCGCGAGACCGAGAACGCGGGTGACCGACGCGTCCGGCCAACCCGTCACCTCCTATGTGGTCTTTCTCCTTCCGGCAGATCCCGCACGCTGGAAGGCTGCGTTCTGGGACACGACCGGCGCGCCGTCACGCGACGGCGTGCTGGAGGTCGGCGCCAGGCTTCCTGGCGATTACCTCATCGCTGCCGTGAGGTCGAGTGACGGAGAACTCCTGATGCGCGATCAATCTCGTATCGAGGACCTCGCATCCGTCAGCCGACGCGTGACGCTCGCGGAAGGCGACGATCGACTGCTCGAGCTGCCGCTCACCCGATTACCGCCAGCACGCCAATGATCCTGCTGCCGCTCGCGTTTGCCGTTGCGCTCGCGCAGGCGCCCGAGCCACCGCTGGCACCGCGGCCCTCCAGCGACACGTGCGAGATCCGCGGTCGTGTGACGGACAAGGAGACCGGACGCGGCATCGCGCGGGCACTGGTCCGTCTCAACAAGGCCGGTGAATCGGACGCGCTGATGACCGGCACGGACGACGACGGCAAGTATGAATTCAAGGCGCTCGCACCCGGACGATACAGCGGCATCGTCGATGCCGGTCAGTTCCGTACCACGTACATCCCGGCACCACTTGTTCCCTTCGACAGTACGGGACGCCCATACGTCGTCTTGAGAGAAGGCGAGAAAGCGGACATCAATGTGGCCCTGCAACGGGCGCTCGCGATCACCGTCCGCGTCGTCAATGAATGGGGAGAGCCGCTCGCCGCCGTCGGAGTGAGCGCGTATTCCACAACGAATGCAAACATATTTCACCGCCGCGTCACCGACGATCGCGGACGCGTGCGCCTGTTCGGGATCCCACCGGGACGCTACATCGTCTGCGCCGCATCAGATCGGGTTTCGTCTTCGGCCGATGCGAGCCACGCGCCGCGCGAGCGGTTCCTGCGGACCTGCTATCCATCCACCGCTGTCGACGCGCAGGCTGAAGTCGTGACGCTCGAGCGTTCGGACATCGAGGGTCTCGAAATCCGAATGCGTCGCGGCCGCACATTCACTGTTTCCGGCAGCGTGCTCGACGCATCCGGGGTAAAGGCGCCGGGTGGGTCCGTCAGCTTCGCGCAATTCGATCGCAACATCAGCTCTTCGTTCGGGAGTCCGCTCGATGCCGAAGGTCGATTCACGATCGTCGACGTGCCAGCGGGGGAATATGCGATCGAAGCGGCGATCGGCGGACCGGGTCGCCCTGAGGATCGACGACCCCTCGAGCGCGGCTTTCAGCCAGTGCGGGTGGACGCGTCCGATATCGAAGGCCTCGTGGTGACGATGGCAAAGACCGTTGATGTCACCGGACGCATCGTGACCGAAGATCCCGCCGTTCCGCTGCAGCGACCTGCGGGTTACGCGCCGCTTTTCGTATTGGCGCGCACTGCCGGCGAGCAGTTGCCGATGGGAGAAGGGACGGAAAGTGCCGTCGCCAGCGAGGATGGCGGCTTTGTGTTTACCGGAATATTCGGCCGCCGCATAATCGACGTCGCCAACGTGCCACGTGGATGGTACGTGAAGTCGATTCGATACCGCGGCGAGGAGATCGTCGACATCCCGACGGAGTTCAAGGCGGGGCAGGATCCATCCGAGCTGGAGGTGATCCTGAGCACCCATGGCGCGATCGTCACCGGCCGCGTGCGTTACCCGCGGATCCGTCGCGACGGAGCTTATTTCAAGAGAGCAGCGCAACTTCGTCGCCGTCTGGCGCATTCCAAACACGTGCCCACCGCGCCGGCGACTACTTGGTGATTGCGCTCCCGCCCTCGATGTCTTTTCCGGGTGTGAGAGACAAGCCGCGTCTCGCGCAGCTCGTCGAAGCGGCCGAACGGATTACGCTCGGCAGCGAGGAGCAGCGCACGCTCGACCTGCACGTCGTCAAGGAGCGGTGAGCGGCTAGCTATCAGCCGCAACACCAGCCGCCAGCCGCCAGCCATCAGCCGCCAGCTGTCAGCTAAGCTAGGAGCTGGGTTGAAGCTGGGAGCTGGAAGCTGGAAGCTGGGAGCTGGCAGCTGCCTACGCGCGCGCGAGCAGGCCTGCGAACACCTGGCAGACGATCGCGCCGACGACCACCATCGCGATCCCCCACGCGAGGAGCTGCCTGAAGAGGACGCGAGCCTCCGGACCATCGGACACCGCGGCGATACACAACGCGCCGATTGTCGAGAGCGGCGACACATCGACCAGTGACGATCCCACATTGATGCTGAGGGCCACCGCGAGCGGATCGCCACCTCCAACTTTATGTACCAGCCCAGGCACCGTCGGGAGAAACGCAGGGAGCACGACGCCGGACGTGCTGCTGTAGAGCGAAATTGCGCCCGTGACGAACGCGATGACGCCGTCGAGCGTCGCTGGCGACGCGAGACGCGCAAGAAGATCGGTGAAGAGCGTCATGCCGCCCGTCGTCTCGAGCAGGGCGACGAGCGTGCTGACGCCGGTCACCATCAGAATCGCGCCCCATGGAACGCGCGCGATCGCGCGTCCTTCCTCGGCCGTGCTCGTCCCGAGCAGCAAAACCGCTGCGAGGAATGCGCTGAGGCCGGGGTGTAACCGGAATACGACCACGCCGAAAATCCATCCGACGAGCACGGCGATCGTGAATCGCTGGCGACCCGAGAACGTCACACGTGGTGCGACCGTTATCCTTGATGGGTCGTCGGCGGCCATCAGCTGTCGGCCCAGAATCACATAGGCCGCAACGGCAACGAGCGCGCTGGCCGCGAAGTTCGCGAACATCACCTTGCCTGGATGCCCGCCCACGCCGGCTTCTGCCATCTTCGTGTTCGCGATAATGCCGACGGCGCTTACGGGCGAAAGATTACCCGCGTTGGCGCCGTTGGCGACCACCAGCGCCGACAGGAACGGCGGCACCCCGGCGCGCGCGCCGATTGCCATGGTCAGCGGCGCGACGAGCGCTACGCTCGACACAGCGCCTGGACCGATCATCGAGATGACGAACGCGATGGCGAAGAACATCGGGGGGAGCAGCGCGGCACGGCCGCGCGTGACGGCGACGGCGCGGTGCGCGAGTCCTTCAAGCGTGCCGTTCGTCTCTGCGGCCGCGAAGAGCAGCGTCATCCCCGTCAGCGTGAGAAACAGCGCCGAAGGAAAGCCGCGGACGATGGTGTCGGCGCCGAGATGTGCCACGAACGTGCCGATCAGCCAGGCAAAGACCAGCGCCGCGAGGCCCACGTTGAGGCGCGTCGTCATCGACAGCACGATGGCGAGGATCAGCGCGATGAGCGACGCGACCGCCACATTCATGAGTGTCCAGGCGACTTCGCTGCGCCGGACTCGTCCGCTTGCATCAGCTTGGCCACTTCCGGTTTCAGGACCTTGCCCATGGCGTTCCTTGGCAGCGACGGCATGCAGTGCAGTTCCCGTGGAATCTTGTATGGTGCGAGACGCGCCTTTGCCCACGCATGCAGATTTTCGAGCGACAGCGCCGCACGCGCGTGCAGCTCCACCGCGACCGACACGCGCTCGCCCCATTCAGGATCGACGATCCCGACGACGGCGCAGTCGGATACCGCGGGATGTGCGCGGATCACCTCCTCGACTTCGAGCGCGGACACCTTGTAGCCGCCGGTCTTGATGATGTCCACGCTCGTGCGTCCGAGCAGTCGATACGCGCCGTGTTCGACGACCGCCACGTCGCCCGTGCGGAACCAGCCGTCGCGAAACGCGCTTCGCGTTTCATCCGGTCTCCGCCAGTACTCGAGGAACACGCCGGGGCCGCGCACTTCGAGTTCTCCGGCCGTCCCGTCGGCAATCTCGTGTCCCGCGTCATCCACAAGTCGAACGTCGACGCCCGGGAGTGGTGAACCAACGCTGCCCGGCCGCCTCTCGCCGAGCAATGGGTTCGACAGCGCCATGCCGATCTCCGTCATACCGTAACGCTCGAGCAGCGTGTGTCCGCTGATCTCGCGCCAGCGATCGAGCGTCTGCAACGGCAGCGCCGCGGATCCCGACATCATGAGCCGCGCGCGCCGGCAGCCTTCCGATCGCGCGCGTTGAACGCCTGCCGATGCCGCGTCCCACGAGGCGATAAGCCGGTGATAGATCGTGGGCACCGCGGTGAATACCGTGATCTCGCCGGATGCGAGGCGCTCCCACGCCGCCTCCGTGTCAAAGGCTGGAAGCATCTCGCAGGTCGCGCCCGAGGACAACGCGCAGCCGACCACATTGACGATCCCGTGCACGTGATGGAGCGGCAGCACCAGCAGCGTGTGATCGTCACGCGTCCACGCCCACGCATCGATGAGTGATCCGATCTGCGCCGCCAGGTTGCCGTGGGTGGACACGACGCCCTTCGGCTTGCCGGTCGTGCCGCTGGTGTACACGATCAGCGCGCGACGATCGGGCGCGAACGATGACGAAGAGAACGTCCTCGAGCCCGCACGCGCGAGGAGATCCGTTGTCAGCGCGAATCGTGCGCCCGCTCGGCGCGCGATGGGCTCCAGCATTGCGGCGCTTATTGGATCGCCAATCACGATCGACGCGTCGGCGTCGCGAATCACGAACTCGAGCTCCGCGGCTGGGTGCGAAACGGCGAGGGGGACGGCGATGCCGCCGGCGCGCCAGATGCCACGCGTCACCGCGACATGGGCGAAACTCGGTGGCACGAGGTACGCGACGCGCGCCTCGTTGAGGTTCGACGCACCGTCCGCGAGCGCCGCGCACACGCGCTCGGCCGCCTCGTCGAGGTTGCGGTAGGTGAAGGTTCCGTCCGGGGCGATTACCGCCGTGCGATCAGCTGCGTGCATCGGGTGAGAGGTTGTATTATCCGCCGAGAACATGGGGCACGCCGTGCCAGCATCGGATGCCTGCTACAACTGCGCCACGCCGCTGTCGGGCGCATACTGCGCCGCGTGCGGACAGAAGGCGCTGCCGCTCAATCCCGGCCTCCACGATTTCCTGCACGATTTCACCGACGAGATGCTGCACGTGGACGGCAAGATCTTTCAGTCCACACGGAAGCTCCTGACGGCGCCGGGATTCCTGACGCGGGAACAGTTCGAAGGACGGCGCGCCCGCTGGATTTCGCCCATCCGCCTGTATCTCATTTTCAGCCTCGCGTACTTCGCGATGACGTCACTCGTGCCGGTCTCAGGCGTGCGCGTGACGATCAAAAGCGAGAGCGATCAGGAGACGGCCGAGGAGTTGCGCAAGCTGGGATTCGGGAGCGAGCAGGACCTGCACGTTGCAGCACGCCCGGAGCAAATGGGCGCCGCGCGTCATGTTCCTCCTCGTGCCGCTGTTTGCCTGGCTCGTACATCGCGCGTACCGCCGCACCGGCAGGAATTATCCGCAGCATCTCTATTTCGCGTTGCACGTGCACGCCGCATGGTTTGCCGCCGGCGCCATCGCCACCGCTGCACGACTGGTGCCCTGGCCGTTGGTGGCGCAGGCGGTGGCCGCGCTCGCGCTGGCGTACGCAGCCGTCTACGTGGTGCTCGCGTTGCGCAAGGCGTATGACGGAAGCGCGTGGCACGCCGTCGGTCGCGCGTTCGTCATCGTCGGAGTGTATTGGATTGCGGTGATTGTCGCGTCGGTAGCGCTGGCGCTGCCGGTGATCTTCTGGCGAACCTTGTAGAGAACAGGAATGGTCATGCTGACCCGCAGAAACCTGATTGTAACGTTGATGGCCACGCTGGGTTCGCGGATGGCGAGCGCACGCGCACGCCAGCAACCGCCCGCCGGCAGTCCTCTCCCTCGAAGCCTTCCACCCACAACCGTGCCGGCTCCGACGACCGAGATCATGGGTTCGTCCATCTTCGACTGGACAACGCTGTCCGTGCAGAAGACGAAGGTGGGCGAGAGCCGGAAGGTGTGCCAGGCGCCGACGGCAACGCTCGACGAGCTCGAGTGTCACATCACAACGCTGAATCCCGGCGAAACCCCGCACCCGCCGCATAAGCACCCCGACGAGGAACTCGTGATCGTCAAGGAAGGGACCGTCGAGTCGCTCGTCAACGGCATGACACGACGCGTGGGTCCGGGCTCGGTGATCTTCCAGGCGTCGAACCAGATGCACAGCATCAGGAACGTCGGTGAAGGTCCCGCGACGTATCACGTGATCAAGTGGAATTCTCCCGGCATGCTGAAGAAATAGAGAAGGGGACGAGCGATGAAGTTCATGAGACTGCTCTCTGCCGCGATCGTCGCATACGGATTCGCGGCGGCCGCCGTAACGGTCAACACGAGCACACAGCAGGAAACAGGCCAGGCCGTTCGCATCGACCCGGATGACATCGGGGGCGTGGTGAGCGGTCCGCAAGGACCCGAAGCGGGCGTGTGGGTGATTGCCGAGACCGCCGATCTTCCGACGCGCTTCGTGCGGATCGTCGTCACCGACGATCGCGGCCGATACGTGATCCCCGACCTGCCGAAAGCCATGTACACGGTGTGGGCCCGTGGATATGGATTGATCGATTCTGCGAAGTCGCACGCGATGCCGGGGCAGACGGTGAACCTGAGAGCGCTCATCGCGCGCGACCCGCGCGGCGCTGCGCGGTACTATCCCTCGGGCTATTGGTTCTCGCTTCTCAACCCGCCGTCCCCGAAAGAATTTCCCGGCACGGGACCCGACGGCAACGGCATTGCGCCCGGTCTGAAGACCCAGGCCGAGTGGCTCCGGCTGGTGAAATCGGGCGGCTGCCTTTCGTGTCACGGGCTTGGCACGCCAGGCACGCGCGAGATTCCGGCGGGCCTCGGTGTCTTCGATTCCTCGTCCGATGCCTGGATGCGCCGCGTTCAGTCCGGCCAGGCGGGCGCAAACATGATGAGCACGCTCAACCAGCTCGGCGCCAAGCGCACGCTCGCCGTGTTTGCGGACTGGACGGATCGCATCAAGGGCGGCGAAGTGCCGCCGGCGCCGCCGCGTCCGCAGGGGATCGAGCGCAACGTGGTGATCACCGAGTGGGATTGGGCGGATCCGAAGGCGTACCTGCACGACGAGGTCTCGACGGATCGGCGAAACCCCACGCTCAACCCGAATGGATTGATCTACGGCGCGCTCGAATTGAGCGCCGATTATCTGCCCGTCCTGGATCCGGTTCACAACACGATCAGCCAGGTGAAGCTGACGGTGCGCGATGAGGCGACCGAGCCGGCCCCGGGTTCCGCGATGCTGCAGCCGTCGCCGTATTTCGACAAGGAAGTCATCTGGACGAGCCGCAACAACGTGCACAATCCGATGTTCGACGAGAAGGGACGCGTCTGGATCACATCGGCGGTACGTCCGCCCGACAATCCGGCGTTCTGCAAGGAAGGCTCGGAGCATCCGTCGGCGAAGCTGACGCCGCTTCAGCGCGCCAGCCGGCACCTGGCCGTCTACGATCCGAAGACGCAGAAGCTCACGCACATCAGCACGTGTTTCGGCACGCACCACCTGATGTTCGCGGAAGACGCGAACAACACGCTCTGGACGAGCGGCGGCGGACAGGTCGTCGGCTGGTTGAACCGGAAGATGTTCGACGAGACCGGCGACGAGGAGAAGTCGCAGGGCTGGACCGTGCTCATCATGGATACCAACGGCAACGGCAAGCGCGACGACTACGTGGAACCGAACGAGCCAGTCGATCCGACGAAGGACAAGCGGCTCGGCGCCGCCTTCTATTCGGTCGCGCCTGCGCCTGACGGATCCATCTGGGGCTCGGTGCTTGGCTTCCCCGGCGCGATCGTGCGCCTCAATCCCGGAACGAATCCTCCGGCGACCGCGCTCGCGGAAGTCTACGAGCCGCCAGTCGACAAGCACGCCTACTCGCCTCGCGGCATGGACATCGATCGCAACGGCGTCGCGTGGGTCGCGCTCGCCAGCGGCCATATGGCGAGCTTCGATCGGCGGAAGTGCAAGGGGCCGCTGAATGGTCCGTCGGCAACAGGCAAGCAGTGTCCGGAAGGTTGGACGCTGTATACCGAGCCGCTGCCACAGATGAAAGGGGTGAGCGACCCTGGCAGCGCCGAGTCCAGCTACTACACCTGGGTCGATCAGTTCGACACGCTGGGTCTCGGCGCGAACACGCCAATCAATACCGGGAACGAATCCGAAGGGCTGCTCGCGTTGAAGGACGGCAAGTTCGTCGTGCTCCGCGTGCCGTATCCGACGGGCTATTACACGAAATGGATGGACGGCCGCATCGACGATCCGAAGGGCGGATGGAAAGGCCGCGGGATCTGGTCCACCGTCAGCACGCGCACCCCCTTCCACATGGAAACCGGCAAGGGGACCACGAGCAAGGTGATTCATTTCCAGATGCGACCGGATCCGCTGGCGCGGTAGAACGGGGACACTCACAGTTCCGCGGCATCAGAACGGGGACACTCACAGTTCCGCCGCCAGAAGCGTCCGATTGTGGGAAGAACTGTGAGTGTCCCCGTTCTGTGGTATCTTCCCGCGCGTACCTAGCGGGGCCCATGAACCTAGCCGGGCCCCTACCTGCGCGCTCGCTCTCGCCGAGTTCGTGGACGTAGGCATCAGCGAGCACACAGGACAGGTGTGCGATGCCTCACGAACTGAAGAAGCTCACTCCCAATCTCGTGGTCTCCAGCGTCGAGCGCAGCATGGCGTTCTATCGCGACGTACTCGGATTCACGGTCACGGCCACAGTGCCGGCCGCGTCGCCGCTCGTCTTCGCATCAGTTCAGTCCGGGCCGGTCGAGATCTTCCTGAACGCGCCGGAGCCCGCCATCGCGGAGTATCCTGCTTTCAAGGGTCGGCCGATCGGTGGGACATTGACGTTGTTCACTGAGGTGACCGCTATCGCGCGGGTGTATGAATCGCTTCAGGCACGCGTGAAGATCGTGATGCCGATCGAGAAGAAGTGGTACGGCGTCACCGAGTTCGCCTTCGAAGATCCCGACGGCTACCTTATTACGTATGCGGAGCGCGATCCCGCCTGACATCGGGAGGAACGTCGTGGCGCGTGTCCTGTGCGCCGTACTGACTCTGGTCTTCACAGCCACGTCGTGCGGTCGCCTTCATGCAGACCAACAGGCTGGAGTCGCGTCGCGCCCCGCCGCGCCGCAGTACTCCAGCCGGATCATGATCTACGACCTCGCCACGAAGGCATCCACGCTCGTGCACGAAGCCGACGCCGTGTGGGAAGCACCCAACTGGTCGCGCGATGGGCGCTTCCTGCTCTCGAATTCCGGCGGACACCTTTATCGCGTTCCTGTCGATCGCAGCGCCGCGCCGGAGATGATCACTGTCGACCCGTCGCTGCACTGCAACAACGATCACGACTTCTCCCCGGACGGCCGGCAGATCGCGATCTCCGCCTCGTCCGCTTCGTCCCGTCAATCGCAGGTGTATGTTGCCGACGCGGACGGATCGAATCATCGCCTTGTCGTGTCCGCCGCACCCAGCTACTTTCACGGCTGGTCTCCCGATGGAAAATATCTCTCCTTCGTCGCGAACCGCGACGGCAAACAGTACGATCTATATCGCGTGCCGAGCGCCGGCGGCCGGGAAGACCGGCTCACCGCCGATCCGGCGTACGACGATGGACCGGATTATTCGCGGGACGGGAAATGGATATATTTCAACTCGAACCGCGGGGGAGGCTGGAACATCTGGAGGATGCCGGTGGACGGCGCCGGCCCGGACGATCACAAGGCGCAGCGCGTCACCAGCGACGACCTCGAGGACTGGTTTCCGCATCCGTCGCCGGACGGAAGGTCGCTGCTGTTCCTGTCGTTTCCGCACGGAACGGAAGGGCACAACGATCGGAACCTTCGGGTGCGGCTCCGCATGATTCCGATGCCGGGCGACTCGATCGATCCCGGGACGCCACAGACGCTGGTGGAGTTCACGGGCGGACAAGGGACGATCAACGTGAACTCGTGGTCCCCCGACTCCACGCGCTTTGCATACGTCAGCTATGCAGCAAGGATGGGCGAGTGAGGGCTGCGCGCAGTGATCCTTCGAGTCTCAGGGTCGCTCTGAGCAAAGCTCGAACGGGCAAGGTGGAGAATCGAACGGGCCCACCGGAGATCGCAGAGGCCGCGAATGCTGCGACGCGGGCGCAACTCCTTGTGCGCGTTGAAGAGCAGGCACGATGGAGCAATTCCAACGCACAGGTCGAGGAACTGGAACGAGCAGCGATTCGACCACCGCGCTAAGACGCGAAAGAAAGGAGCCAGCATTGGACGCACTGCATCACGCGTTTTACGCTCGATACCTCTCGGTGGGAGACAAGGCGTATGCAGCTGGCAGCAAGACCCGCATCGCAGGCGGCGATCGGCTCGTCCTGCTGATCGGTGAGCTCCAGACGAACGTGAACACGCGCGGCTTTGCGCAGTATCTCGCCCACAAAGGACGCCGCCGCGCCGAGTCCGCGCTGCGCGCCTTGACGACCGTCGGGGCGACCCAGACCGCCAGCATGCTCTCGGCGGCGCTGGCGCCCACGGTTTCCTCTTCTCGTTTGAACCTGCTCGACCGCCGGTTCAGCAATTCACGAGAAGATCTGCCGGCGTTGACGATGCGCTACATGGAACGACGCGAAGCCCCGTAGCTGATTCGGCGGACCTCGGACCTCGGACCTCGGACCGCGCCTGCGCCGCTCCGTGCTCCTCCGGTCTGAAGGTGCGCTAGAATGCGCCACACGCTATGAAGAAATGGCTCCTGCGCGGCGCCGCCCTGATCATCGTCTGTTACCTCGCGCTCTTCAGCACCGTGATGGCCGCGATGCTGCAGACGCCGGAACGGTTCGGCGCGTTCATGAAGCACATGCCCCCGGCCCTCGTCTGGGCCACGCTGCCCGCGCCGCGGATGTGGCTCTGGGCGCGGAAGGGCACGCTCGCCGAGGGAGAACGTGCACCCGACTTCAACCTGCGCACGGCGAAGGACCGCCACCGGCGCGTCGCGCTCTCGTCGTACGAGGGTCAGCGGCCCGTCGTGCTCGTGTTCGGCAGCTACACCTGACCGCCGTTTCGCCGGGCGGTGCCCGCGCTCAACAAGCTTTACCGCGACTACCGCGATCGCGTGGCGTTCCACGTCGTGTATATCGAGGAAGCGCACCCGATCGATGCCTGGCAGGTTTCGGACAACAAGAAGGACGCCGTGCTCGTCGCATCTACGAAGACGGCGGACGAGCGCGACAAGGTCGCGAACGTCTGCGTCGTCAAGCTGGGGATCGAGCTGCCGGCGCTGATCGACGAACCAGACAACCGCGTCGAGCGCGCGTATACGGCATGGCCCGATCGACTCTATGTGATTAACCGCGACGGCACGATCGCCTACAAGAGCGCGGCAGGACCCTTTGGATTCAAGCCTGAGGACGTCGAAGCGGCACTCAAGCGGATCCTGCCGGCGCCTGTTCCCGTTGCACACTAGCGCGGGAAACACGATGACCCTGCGCATCCATCTCGTGTTCCCGTTCGTCGTCGCAGGTCTCGCCCTGGCATCAGACGCACCGGCACGCGATGGCGCCCGCCCGCAGGCGGCCGCCAGTGCAGTGGCGCGGGTGACGGCTGCGGACGCCGCGCGCTTCCGCGCGATGACCAGCGGCGACCTCGATGAACTGGGCCGCCTCCTTGCGGACAATCTTGTCTATGTCCACTCGAGCGGGAGGATCGAAACGAAGGTGCAATTTCTGGAGAGCCTTCGTTCCGGCCAGTTGAAGTACACGAGCATCAGTCCTTCGGACCTTGTCGTCCGCGCGAACGGATCTCTGGGGGTCGTGACCGGCCGCGCGCAAGTGAAGGTTGTCTCCGGCGGCCAACCGCGGGAGTTCACGATCCGGTATACGGCGGTCTATGCGTTGAACTCCGGCGTCTGGCAACTGTCATCCTGGCAATCGACCAGGATCGAATCGTAAGAACGGGTGATGAGTCTGGTTGCTCTGATCGCGTTCCTGGCGTTCGCATCAGAAGGAGAAGCGAAGTGAAACGGGGACACTCACACTTCGTCCCATTTGTGGAATTAACTGTGAGTGTCCCCGTTTCTGAAGTGTGACTGTCACCGTTTCCCGTTTCGGCCTGTACAGAGATGCCTGTCGACTGCAGCGGTAGGACGGTGACGGTTGGAACAAAGGTCCGGGTCCTCGATCGCCGCCTCGCTGAAACGGGATCTGGCCGCCGATGAGCGCGCGGACCTGGAATCGATGGTCGGGGAAACCTTCGAAGTGTACGAGATCGACGAGTATGGCAGCGCTTGGATGGAGAAGGTGTGGACACAGCCAGGCGGGCTGCGCACGCATAGCCTGGCACTCGCATCGCACGAGATGGAAGTCGTGTAGGGCTGTCTCTTCCGCTTCAAGGCGGAAGGCAGGAGAACCTGTCGCCCCCGCGTCCCGGATCCCGCATCCCGCGTCCCGGATACCGGTCTGATCACACCCTCAGCACATTCGCCGCGAGCAACGTCCCACCTTGCACCGAGATTTCGATCGACGGCCACCCCGGCGTGGACGTGATCAACTCGATGCGGCTCTCGACAACGAGCGCCGTATCCTCGATCTTGGTCCCTCTGATCGATGGATTCCAGGCGAAGGCCTGACGCGCTTGAACGATTTCCTGCGATCGCGGGTGCGCGACCCATTCTCGCGCGCGGTACCCGGTCGCGCCGCCTTGATGATGCAGCCTTTCTTCGCCGGGAAATCCTGCCGCGCGGTACGCATCCGTGGCCGCGTCGAACAGCTGCGCGCCCGTCGTGCCGGGGTGTGTCGCATCGAGCAGACGGCCGAATACCGACGCGGCAGCGCTGGTGCGCGCCTCCAGGTCGGACGGCGCCTCCTTGGTCGCGACGATGCGTGAGAGGCAGGCGATGAGGCCGTCACGTTCCGCGCAGACGGCGACGAGCACCGCGCGCTTCCATTGGGAGGCGGTCGGAACGGGATGCCGATATTTCCCGATACGATCATCCGAGCCGACGAGCAGCACGATCGCGCGGGCGTTGATGGCCGTCAACGCGAGCATGACGGTGGCGGCGATTTCCCGCTCGTCTTCACCGGGCCTGAGGCGACGGCACACGTCCCCCACCACCATTCCGCAATCGTTCCCGAGCGCACGATAGCGATCGATCTCCGCACTCGTCAGCAGCGCGCGTACGCGCGCGACGCGTCCCTCCGAGGGCGTCGTGTCGGGCAGCGGCCAGTCGGCGCCAATTGGTGACGTGCCGCCGACGATCTTTCGCGCGGCGGCAACGGCGTGCGCAGGATCTTGATCGTCCAGCCATGCGTACTCGACGGGTTCGAAGCCGAGTCCCCCGAGCACCTCGTTGCGCAGGCGGGGCATCTCGATCGCGTTCGCGAGGATGAAGCGACGCCCGTCCGCGGTCACGAGCAGCCGCTGCGTCCCGGCTTCGCGGCTCCCGTCGACGCGGTTGCTCCGGCCGCCCGTGAGCCATGCGATGTTGTGATGTGTGGCGAGGAGGATGCCGCCCAGGCCGGCGTCCTTGATGACGGTGACGAGGCGCGCCTGCTTCTCGTCGACCTCCGCCATCGGCGTCACGACCCCTGCTGCGCGAATACTTTGTAGCGGTTCTCGATCTCCTGCGGCGTGGCCTTGCCGCCGAGGATCAGCACGCGATACCGGAACGTCACCGACTTCCCGGGTTCGAGCGTGAGGTCGAGCGACTTCTTGCCGTTGGTGAATACCGATTCGCCAAGCGGGTTCGCCGCGAACAATCCGTATCCGCGCGCGTGCCAGTAGGTGGGGAAGCCGGGGTTCGACGGGTTGTCGAGAATCGCGAGCGTGACCGGCTCGTTGTCGACGGTGCCGCCGAGCAGCGTCCATCGTCCGCGCGTCCCCCACACCGCGTCCCCCTTCAACCCTTCGCTGCTGACGTATTCCCCGGTGACGCCGGTGTTGTCGAGCACAGGCGTGTTGATTGGCTGGCCGGACGCGTCGGTGAGGATTTCCGCCTTGTCCGCCGGCTGCTCGAGCCCGCGCGCGACCCGCATGCCGATGAACGCCTCCTTGTTGTCCTTGAACACGACCTTTTCGTCGCCGGCGGTCAACGTCGTGGTGCGATCGATCACGCGCGAGTCGGCGGTGCCGCTGAACACGAATAGCGTACGCTCGTGCAGGATGACCTTCTTGTCGAACCGGACCCAGTCGGTCTCGACCGCGAGTTCCCCGGTGTCGCCACTTTTCGCCTCGACGATCCTGCGCTGCAGGATCGTGCCCATCTTCGGCGCCTGCTTGATCGGGATCGCGTCGGAGTTGTTCCAGAAGTCGAGGCCATTCACGTCGCCGTGGTTGAGCCACAGCCCGACGTGATGCGGATGATCGACGCGCTCGCCTTGTCGCGGCTCCAGTGGAAATCCGCGCGTGACGATCGTGCCTTTGGCCGTGCGGAGCGGATAGAGTGTAGGTTTCTTGAGGGTGGTCGGCCAGATATACGAGGTGAAGGGCTTGCCGTCGATCGTGACGTCGACCCGCCGCCGGGCTTCGTTCGGCGTCACCTGCACACGCGCCTTGTCGGGCGCGCCGCTCATCAGCAGCGGCAGGACGAGGGCGCCAAGTATCGTGATGCGCATCGCGTTGGACCCTTTCGATGTGTTACTTTAGCGCTAAAGTTTTACCATTTCCGGAGCGACTATGTCACTACGAACCAGTCTTGCCGTTGCCTCGCTGCTCACCGCCTCCACAGTCATCACGTTGGCTGCCGGCCGCCAGGCCGCGGCCCCCAATACGCTCACCGATGCGGAAAAGAAAGCCGGCTGGTCGTTGCTCTTCGACGGCAAGTCGCTCGACGGCTGGCGCGGCTACAAGAAGACCGATGCGTCCGGCACACGGTGGAAGATCGAGAACGGCTGGCTGACGCTGCCGCCCAGCACTGGTGAGGACACGAAGGGCGCGCGCGACATCATCTCGAAGGACACCTTCGATCAGTTCGATCTCATGTTCGAGTGGAAGATCGCACAGGGCGGCAACAGCGGCGTGAAGTATTTCGTCCTCGAGGACCAGGACGCGGCGATCGGCCACGAGTACCAGGTGATCGACGACGAGCGGCATCCCGACGCGAAGATCGGCCCGCACCGCCAGACCGCCGCGTTCTACGACGTGTTCCCCGCGTCGAATCGTCCCATCAAGCCCGCCGGTGAACTGAACACGTCACGTATCCTCGTGCAGGGCAACACCGTCGAGCACTATCTGAACGGCACGCGCGTGCTGCGGTACACGCTCGACAGCCCGGAGCTCCGCGCGGCGGTCGCGAAGAGCAAGTTCAAGGACGTCCAGCGCTTCGGCAAGCTCCAGAACGGACACATCCTGCTGCAGGATCACGGCAACCAGGTCTGGTTCCGTAATATCAAGATCCGCCGCACCGGAAACAGCGCGACGCGGTAGGCAGCCCATGCGAGTCGGCCTGCTCGGCGCGGGCAACATCAGCGACACCCACGCCCGCGCCGCGCGGGCCATCCCCGGTGTCGAGATTGCCGCGGTCTGCGGCGCGAACCGCGAGAAGGTCGCGCGGCTGGCACACGCGCATGGCGGCGTCGCCTACGACGCGATCGACGCGTTCCTCGCCCATCGGCCGATGGACATCGTGGCCATCGGCAGCCCGTCGGGTCTCCACGCCGACCACACGATCGCCGCGATGCGCCGCGGTCTCCACGTGCTCGTCGAGAAGCCGCTCGACGTGACGAGGGCGAAGGTGGATACGGTGATCGCCGAAGCGGCGCGCGCCGGCGTGAAGGTGGGCGTGTTCTTCCAGGATCGGTTGCGGCCCGACGTGGCCGCGATGAAGGAACTCATTGATGCGGGTCGGCTCGGCAAACCGGTCTTCGCCTCCGGTCGCGTGAAGTGGTACCGCCCGCCCGAGTATTACGGCACGTCGCGCTGGCGCGGGACGTGTGCGCTCGACGGCGGCGGCGCGCTGATGAACCAGGGAATCCACACCGTCGATTTGCTGCAGTGGCTGTTCGGCCCGGTCGCCCGAGTGTGTGCGCGAACGGCGACGCGGATTCACGCGATCGAGGCGGAGGACACCGCGGCCGCGGTGCTCGAATTCGAGAGCGGCGCGCTTGGCGTAATCGAGGCGACCACGTCCGTGTTTCCCGGCTACGCGCGGCGCGTGGAGCTCACGGGCGCGGAGGGCACGCTCATTCTCGAAGGCGATCGGCTCGTCGCGGCCGACTTGAGAAATGCCGTCGACGTCCGGACGGCTTCCCCAACCGATCTCGAAAGCACCGCCTCCCCGGTCGTCAGCGACTGCACCCCGCACCAGCGCGTGTTCGAAGACTTCATCCGCGCAATCGAGACGAACGGCACGCCGGCCTGCGACGCGCGCGAAGGACGGCACAGCGTCGCGATCGTGGAAGCGATCTATCGATCGGCACGCGACGGAGGATTTCAAGAGCCATGAAAAAACTCGCCTGCGCCCTCGTCTGCATGATCGCCGCTGCCGCGCTGCACGCTGTTGCGATGCAGAAGGCCGCACCCGGCGGCTACATCGTCGAGCACGACGCCGAGGTCGCCGTCACCGAGCCGGGGACGCACAACGGCGGCGGTCAGACGGTCGGGTACTCGTTCTTCAAGACGGTGCCGAACCTGAAGCTCGTGTTCCGCAAACGCGCGCTGAAGCCCGGGTCCGGCATCGGCCTGCACGAGCAGCACGAGGACGAGATCTATTACGTGCTGAGCGGCAAAGGGGTGATGACGCTGGATGGCAAGACCGTCGAGGTGACGCCCGGCACCGCGGTGCTGACGCGCACCGGCAGCTCCCATAGCTTGAAGCAGACGGGCCAGGAAGATCTCGTGATTCTGATAAATTACGAGGCTGCGAGTAAGTAGTTACCAGTTCCCAGTTGCCAGTCACCAGTTTCCAGTAGTTACCAGTCCCGAGTTGCCAGTTCCGAGTTCAGCTCACGGCAACCGGCTACTCATAACGGCAACCCGGCAACCGGCAACTGCCAACTGGCTACTGGTTACTGCTTTGTACGCTTTCGTTAATCCATTGCGGTCATTCGTCACCGTGAAGCTGCCGTCGCGTTGCGCGGTGACCTTGATGTTGTGAGCCGTGGACTCGTCGAGATTGGCGATGAACTGCTCGGCGGCGTTGTGATCCTTGCCGGCATCGACGGCGTAATGAAGCTGCCAGAAATCCTGCAGGCGTGGAGAATCATGGACGGTCTGCCACGCTTCGGCCGAGCCCCCCTTCTTCGCGCCGTTGTTCATGATCGCCACCCTCGGCTGCACCGCGTTCACGATCACCGGTGCGTTCGACTGGGCGACGCCATGATGCGTGGTCAGGTAGAGATCGACGGGACCAATCAGGTTGTCGGGGCACACGAGGTCGTGCTCCTTGTTCCACGTCAAATCGCCGAGATCCAGCATGCGGAAACGGCCGAACGCGATCACGGTACCGACCGACTGCGCGTTTTCACTCGGGTCGGTCTCCTTCGGGCGGAAGGTGCCGCAGAGAGTGTTCTCGGAATCGACGCCGTTGAGGGCCTTCCGTAGATGAGCGCCGCCGGCCGACACCACGGTCACGTCCATGCCGCCGATCGGCACCTTGTCGTCGGGCTTCACCAGCAGATGCTTTCCTGATTTGCGCGCCGCGTCGTAGGGTGCCAGCAACTCCTTCGAGTTGGGTTCCACCGTCTCGCCGTGATCGACGAACGTGCCGACCGGCACCTTTGCGGCGAGCGCTGCCGCGTTGCCGACGTGATCGAGGTGGTAGTGCGTGACGAGCAGATAATCGAGTCGCAAGGCGCCGGCCTGCTTCATCGTCGCGAGGATGCGGTTGAGGTCGCGGTCACCGTTGCCCGGGAACCCGGTATCGATCAGCATCGACTGGCCGGCGGGGGTGACGAAGAGCGTGGCCTGCCCTCCCTCCACGTCGATGAAATAGATCTCGAGCGGCTTGTCCGCGGGCGCTCGCGGCGCCTGCGTTGGCGCCGGGGCCAGCATGACAAGCGCGAGCAGCAGGATGTATCGCATCACTCATGCTCCAAATGCGCGAGGTACGCGGCGAGCGCGCCGCGGTTGTGCGTCCGCACGTGCGCCTCGAGCGTCGGGAAATCCCGCGCGATGATGGCCGCGAGGATGTCGCGATGCTCGCGCTGGGCGTCGGCCACGCGATGACACAGTACGCCATTGAAATAGTAGCGCCGCACGCGGTCCCACAGGCCGAGCACGCGATCGGTCATTTCGCCGAGCAGCGGCAGCCCGGTTGATGCGCTGATCGCGTGATGAAAGCGCGTGTTCAAGTCAGCCCATTCTTCGAAGCGCCCCGCGTGGGAGGCGTCGTTCATCACGGCGACCAATCGCGTCAGCGTTTCGAGCGCCGTCGGCGATCCTTCCAGCGCGACCAGCCGCGTTGCCATCAATTCGAGTCCTTCGAGGACGGTGAAGACGTCCACGATCGATGCGCGCGAGATAGGCGCCACGGCGGCCCCCACGTGCGGCACGCTGGCGACCAGCCCTTCCGACTGGAGGATCTGCAGCGCCTCGCGCACCGGAATGATGCTGACGCCAAGGCGTGTCGCCAGATCATCGATGACGAGCCGTTCTCCCGGTTGCAGCTCGCAGGCAAGAATCGCCCGGCGGAGCGTCTGGTAAGCGAACCCCTGTTTGGTCTGATGTCGCGCGCCGGTTGGGTTGGTCAGAAGTGGCATATCGTCAGTTGGTCCGCCTTCGCCGCTGCAGGGCTTCCGCGGCGGCAGGCGGCGGTCGGTTGTCGGTTTGTCGGTCGTCCTGTCTCAATAGACGATTATCGGCTTCACGTGCGTTTCCGTCTGTCCTCCGTCCTCCGACAACCGTTCGCCGGATATTTAGCATGGCCGCCGCGAACGGCATATGATATATGACGCGCCGCGTCTCGTAAACACCCGTGGATCCTTGATCGATATTCGTTGAAGGAGGAACCATGAAGAGCGGTGGAACCCTGGGACTCCTGCGGTCGTGGCCTCGTTGCGTGCTCCTTCATCTTCTTATTGTTACGTCCCCGGCGCTCGCGCTTGCCGGAGCGCAGGCTGTCACAGGGACCATTCTCGGACGCATCACCGATGGCTCGGGCGCCATCGTCCCCGGCGTGACCGTCACGCTGACCAACACCGGCACGAAGCTCACGCGCGTCGTGACGACCGATACCAACGGCGAATACACTGCGCCTTCGCTGCCGACGGGCGAGTACACGGTCGCTGCCGAAATCTCCGGGTTCAAGACCGTCACGATGTCCAACGTCGGCCTTGGCGTGGACCAGCACGTGCGCATCGATATCAAGCTGGAAGTCGGTGCGCTGAGCGAGACCGTCACGATCGAAGCGACGTCGCCGCTGGTTCAGACGTCTTCATCTGAGCTCGGCACAACCGTAACGAACGAGCAGATTGAAGCGCTGCCCCTCAACGGGCGGAATTTCGTGAATCTCACGCGGACCGTCCCGGGAGTCCTGCGCGGCATCCCGGGCGCGAATATCGATGGTGCCGGCAGCCTCGCCTGGCGCGCCTCCGCCTCGTTCTCGGCCAACGGGCAGCGCACGCGCGACAACAACTTCATGCTCGACGGCGTCGACAACAACGAGACGTGGCTGCAGACGGTCGTCATCTTCCCGAGCGTCGATGCGCTCGACGAATTCAAGCTGCAGACGTCGACGTATTCGGCCGAATTCGGCCGCTCGCTCGGTGGCGTCGTGAACCTGCAGATCAAGTCGGGCACCAACGCGTTTCACGGCAGCGCCTTCGAGTTCCATCGCGACGACGCGTTCGACGCCAACAATTTCTTCAACAACCGCGCGGGGCGGCCGAAACCGGACTTCAAGCAGAACCAGTTCGGCGGAACCCTCGGCGGTCCTGTGTTCAAGCAGAAGACGTTCTTTTTCGGCAGCTACCAGGGACATCGCGAGTCGCAGGGGCAGACGTTCCTGTCGACCGTGCCGTCGCTCGCGATGCGTCGCGGCGATTTCTCGGAGCTGACGCGCGTCATCTTCGACCCGGCGAGCGGCCAACCATTTCCCGGCAATGTCATTCCAGAGAATCGCATCGACGGCGTCGCGCAAAACATCCTCAGCCAGCTCTATCCCGAGCCGAACACGGCGGGGTCGCGGCAGGCCAACGGACAGACGATCAACAACTATTTGATCAATCCGATCAAGCAACGGCAGGACAACCAGTTCGACGTCAAGGTCGACCACAACCTCACGACGAGCAATCGTTTCTTCACCAGGTACAGCTTCGAAAAGACGCACCGGCTGCAGCCGGCGACGCTGCCGCACGGCGATGCGGGCGCGACGTTCGGCGCAGGTGACGGCAACATCAAGGCCCAGAGCGTCGCGTTCAACGACACGCACATGATGGGTCCGAAATGGCTGAACGAGTTCCGCTTCGGATGGTCATCGGTCAAGTTCTTCATGACGTCGATCGATTACGGGACCAACCCCGCGCAGGCGGTCGGCCTTCCGAACATCAACCTGAATCAGGTCACGTCCGCGATGACGCAGCTCTCCTTCCAGAACATCCGGAACCTGGGGGCCAACAGCAATCAGCCGCTCATCACGAACCAGAACGACTTCCAGATCTTCGACAACGTCACGCGCAGCAGCGGCCGTCACACGTTGAAAGCGGGCGGCAGCCTGACGCTCAGGTCGCGCGAGATCCTCAACGCCGACACAATCGTCGGCAACTTTGCCTTCAACAACAACATGACATCGAACTGCGGCGGGCAGGGCGCCGGCTGCACCGTCAACAGCAGCACCGGCTTCGATGTCGCCAGCTTCATGCTGGGGCTGACGGCCTCGAAGAACAGAAACCTGTTCGACGCGGGAACGTACACCGAGAAACGGCCGGAGATTGCCACCTATTTCCAGGACGACTGGCGCACGACGAGCAAGCTGACACTCAACCTCGGTGTGCGGTGGGACGTGTATCCACCGTGGGTGGAGATCCAGGATCGCCAGTCGAACTTCGACCAGACCACCGGCAAGTTCATCATCGCCTCCGACGATGCGGCGCTCGAGGGCGTGAAGGTCGGACGGTATCTGCAAACGTATTCGAAGGGAGATGTGGGCCCCAGGTTCGGGTTTGCGTACGACGTGACGGGCAACGGGAAGAACCTGGTGCGCGGCGGCTTCGGAGTGTTCTGGAACTTCTCGCCCGGTGGCACCTCGTCGTCGAAGGCGCAGAATCCGCCGTTCCTTCAATCGACGTCGCTCACGCCGACGCCGACCTCGTACGGGGTGAACCTCCTGCTCAAGGACGGCCTGCCACTTCCGCCGGGTGTCGACCCGAACCGGCCCGCCGCCGGAGCGACGCGATCGGTGTTCGCGAGAGACTTTCGCGACGCGTACGCGCGCCAATGGAACATCAACTACCAGCGCGGCCTCGGCACGAACTACATGGTCGAGACCGCGTACGTTGGATCCCAGGGGCGTCAGATGGTGATCAAGGTGGACATCAACCAGGCGCCGCCGGTGGTCGGGATCAGCGATGCCAACGTGAATCGTCCGTTCATCACGCTGGCCCCGCTGGTGCGGTCGCTCAGCCAGTCGCAGAGCATCGGGAAGGTGAACTACAACGGCCTGCTCGTGAAGTTCCAGCGACGCTTCGCCAACAACTTCTCGTTCCTGAACGCGTACACGTTCGGCAAGTCGATGGACTACGCGTCGGACAACGAGGCCGGCATCACCAATACGTACGATCTCCAGTACAACTGGGGGCCGTCGGACTACGACGTGCGCCACACCTTCTCGTCGAGCTGGGTGTATGAGTTGCCGTGGGCGCAGCAGGCGCTGTACGGCGGCTGGCAGGTCAGCGGCATCCTGCTGCTGCGCGGCGGGCTGCCATTGACGGTCACGCAGACGCAGGGCGTGCAGTCGACGGGAACCGGCAATCGCCCGAACCGGATCTGCGACGGATCGCTGTCGAACCCCACGATCGATCGATGGTTCGACACGTCCTGTTTCGTCGCGCCGGGCGACGTGACAGGCACCTACGGCGACGCGGGGCGCAACATCATCCGCGGCCCCGGATCGTTCAACATCGATGCGTCCGTCATCAAGAACACCAAGTTCGGACACTACAACACCGAGCTCCGGATCGAAGCGTTCAACGTGCTGAACCATCCGCAGTTTGCCAACCCCAATACGACGGTTGGCAACGCGGCGGCCGGCACCATCTCGGCGATGCTGTCGAGTCCCTCGTGCTCGCTGTGCGGCACGACCGAGCGGCAAGTACAGCTCGCGTTGAAGGTGAGATTCTGAATCGTTAATCCCTGATCCCTGATCCGGGATCCCTGATCGTGAATCGAGGATCGTCGATCGTCGATCCAATCCCGGATCGTCCATCAAGGATCCCGGATCGACGATCAGGGATTGGGAGTGAGGATTGGCGATATGGGATCCCGGATCCAGGGATCAGGGATTAAGGATTGAGTGCATGGTCGATCGCAAAGCGCTCCCCTGACCACGCGGCCGCAGAGGTCCATGGCTCCGCCGGCGCCGACCAGAAGGGGTCCGCCGGCGGCAGTCCTAACGGCAGCAGGCCCACCGAGCACAGATATAAACTGCCCGTCGAGATATAGGTCTCTCCAATTCCGGGCTGGTGCCCGCAGAATCCAATCCGCAACCAGCCGTCCGCATCGAACGTGCCTGCCGCATCGATTGAGCGACGAATGACGGCCGTCAACGCGGCACGGACCTGTGACGGCGACATACCGTCAGGAAGCGCGCGGCGGAGCGCCATCTGTGCGAGCAGGTGGAACGCGCCGAACCGATAGGCGAGCGATCGGCCGATTGGCGGAAACGATCCATCCGGCGCGATGAGCCGTTCCTGCACCGCCGCATAGCGTTGTGCCCGCTGCTCGACGCGCGGCATCATCTGCTTCCACCCGGCGTTTTCGTCGGCGCATGCATCGAGCACGTCGAGCAGCATCGGATGGATGACAAAGCTGTTGTAATAGTCCCAGTGGAAATCGGGTCCGTCGCCGTACGCGCCGTCTCCCTTGTACCACTGCTCGTGCTGCCGCAGAGCGTAATCGACCCTCAGGCGATCCCACTCGGCGTCGAGCCGCTTCAGTGCGGCTTCGATCGTCGCGCTGAACAGGAGCCAGTTGTTGTAGCCGGGCACGATGGTGCGCGTGGATTCGAGTGCCGCGACGAGATGTCGCTTCGTCGCCTCGTCGAGACTCGCCGACAGCGCGGTCGGTGCGCGCAGGAGCGCCTGCCCGAGGAACGCGGCGTCGACCAGCGGCTGCCGTTCGCGGGTGAAGTTCAGGAAATCGGCCGACGAGGGGTCGACGGCGTGCGCGATCGCTTCGAGCGCAAGCGCGCGATATTTCTCGCGCGACTGGCCTTCGACCGTGTCGTCGGCAGCCAGTTCGAGCCACGGCGCCATGCCGGCGAGCAGCCGTCCGAGCGCTTCGAGATGGGTGACCGATCGCCGATCTGCACCGGGCGCCTGCTCGACGGGCATGCGCGCCTTCAATCTTCCCTGCGCGAGGTTGGTGAGCACTGGATCCGCCAGTCGGCGCATCACGTCGACCCAGACCTCGCGATCGCCAGCGCTGCTCGCTGTGCGCTGCCCGCCGGCGCTTGTGTTCGCGACGAGTGCGAATGCGCCAGCGCCCGCCGCTTTCAGGAACTCGCGTCGCTCCATGCTCGCCTCATTCGCGGGTTCGATGATGACTGCAGTTGCGTACCACGGGACGTACTCACGCCGAGCGCGCTGAGCTCGCGGAGAACCTCAAAGAACAAAGAGTCCCCGGCGTGCTCCGCGACCTCCGCGTGAGTTCGTACGTGACATGTATCGGCATTGCCGCTGCTCTTGAACCGAATACTTCCGTCAACGAGCGTGCTGTGCGCCGCCGCGCCCCGCCGGCGACGTGCGCTCGATTCGCATCACGAACCCGCCGCGCGGGCGCATCGTGACGCCTATCGTGTCGGTCGGCGCGACGGCCTTCGTCTCGCTCGCGAACTCGCGATCCTCTGCCCCGTCCCGCACGATGCTCGCCGTCCAGGATCCTTATCCATGACCTGGTCGCGCCGCTTGCCGTGAGGCAGCGTATACCGTTCGTCGATCGCTCTCGTGTCGGATGCTCTGACGAACGTCAGGTCGGCGTCGAATGCCTGGTCGGCGCGGCGGACGCCGAGCGGAGAGTCCGCGAGGATTGGCCCGTTGTCGCGCATCACCCGCCAGAGCAGCCGTCCATCGGCTTGCCGCGCCACGCTGATGGTCGTACGGCCGTCAGGGGATGTCACCGTCCATGGCGACTGCGCCCACGCAACCGGTGCCGCGGCGATGACGACGAATGCCGCCAGGATCGTTCTCATGGGGCCAACTTTACCGCATCGCGCGTCTTGACTTGCAGAAGCCCATTTGCCACGCTTCGACGCGGTGCGAAGAAAGACGACCAGGCACGGACTCAGCCTCGCCGATGCGGCGTACGACGCCGTCCGCGAAGCGATCCTGCGCGGACAACTGAAGCCCGGTGCGCCGCTGTCGCGGCGGAGGCTCGCCACTGACCTGCGCATGAGCGTGATTCCGGTCACGGACGCGTTGCGCCGCCTCGAAGAGGACGGCCTCGTCGAGAGCCGGCCGCGCGCCGGCACCCGCGTACGTATTCCGAGCGAGAGCGACGTCCGGGAGCTTTACGAGCTGCGCGAGGCGCTCGAATCGCAGTCGGCGCGGCTGTTTGCCGAACGCGCGACGCGCGCGGGCCGGGATGAAGTGCGGCGTCTCGCGCGCGAAGTGGACACGCTGTTCGTCCGACTGGGCGGCGACGAGAGCGGCAAGATAGCCTTTCGCTTCGTCGTCCACACGACGCACGTGCAGTTTCACATGCGCGTCGCCGAGCTCGCGGGTTCCAGGCTGGTGCGCCAGATGATCGACCGCAAGCACGTCCTCATCCTCAACTGGTTGTTCGACGTCGTCGGCCGACGCACGCCGTTGCCGCCGCATTTCCACGCGTCGCTCGCCGACGCGCTCGCGTCGGGCGATCCCGTCGCGGCGGATGCCGCCATGCGGGAGCACGTCCGGTATGGCCTCAACGAAATCTCCAGACGCATCGGCGCGCTGGCCGCCTCCGAATGGAGAGAACGCCGCCGGCCCCAGCGCCGCAAGCGAGCCATCAGAAAAACAGCATGAGGAGGCTTCGCGTTGTCAACGGTCAATGCTGAATGCCGAATGGCAAAGAGTGCAGCGATGTGGGTAATCTCGACGGGCCCCTCCGAGCGAATTGAGAGATGAAGATTCTCGTCGTGGCCCTCGCTGCGCTGCTCCTGCAGTGGCCGCAGTTTCGCGGACCCGACGGGCTTGGCACGTCGGACGCCACCGGCCTGCCGCTGACGTGGGGAGAAGGGAAGAACGTCCGGTGGAAGACAGCCGTGCACGGACGCGCGTGGTCGTCGCCGGTCATCCTCGGCAATCAGGTGTGGGTGACGACGGCCACGCCCGAGGGCCGTGAGCTGTTCGTCGTGGCGCTCGACAAGGACACCGGAAAGATCGTCCACGACCTGAGGCTCTTTGACGTCCCGAACCCGCAGGCGAAGCATTCGTTCAACTCGTACGCGTCGCCCACGCCGGTGATCGAGCCCGGACGAATCTACGCGACGTTCGGCTCGCCGGGGACAGCCGCGGTCGACACCAACACAGGAAAGGTGATCTGGGAACGACGCGATCTCGAGTGCAATCACTTTCGCGGCGCCGGTTCGTCGCCGATTGTCTACCGCGACCTGCTCATCATGCACTTCGACGGCAGCGACATCCAGTATGTGGTGGCGCTCGACAAACACACCGGCAAGACAGTATGGCGGACGCCGCGCTCCGTCGATTACCAGGATCTCGGTCCTGACGGCAAGCCGCAGGCGGAGGGCGACTTTCGCAAGGCGTTTGCGACGCCGCACATCGTCATGGCGAATGGCGAGCCGATCCTGGTCAGCATCGGATCGAAAGCGACATATGGTTACGATCCGATGACGGGCAAAGAGCTCTGGCGGCTCGAAGAGCGCAGCAGCTTCTCCGGCAGCACGCGGCCGGTCGCGGGCAACGGTCTCGTCTTCTATGCGACGGGATTCAACGCCGGCCACATTCTCGCCGTTCGCCCGGACGGGCGCGGCGACGTCACCTCCACGCACGTCGTCTGGCGCGTGACGCGGGGCGCGCCAAACAAGCCGTCACTCGTACTCGCCCGCGATCTGCTCTTCATGGTCAACGATACCGGGATCGTCACCTGTCTCGACGCGCGCACGGGCAACGAGGTCTGGCGCTCGCGATTGAACGACAGTTATTCCGCGTCGCCGATCTATGCCGACCGACGTGTGTACTTTTTCAGTGAAGAGGGAAAGGCAACGGTGATCGACGCGGGGCGCACGTTCAAGGTGCTCGCCGAGAATCGTCTGGACGACGGCTTCATGGCGTCGCCGGCGATCGACGGCCGCGCGCTGTTCCTGCGCACGCGGACGCATTTGTATCGAATTGAGGATAGTAATTAGAGTCGCTTGTCCTTCCGCCTGAAGGCGGAAGCCACGAGCCGTTCCTTAAAATCTTGTGGCTTCCATCTTTAGGTCGAAGAACCTACAGGCGCGGCACGGATAATCCACCGTCGACATTGATAATGGAGCCCGTCGCGTACGGCAGGTCTCCTCGCACGAGTGCGGCAACAACCCGGCCCACGTCTTCGGGTTGGCCCCACCGCCGCTCGGGGACGAGGCCCTCGGCGATGCGGCGCTCGTACATTTCCTTGACTGAGGCCGTCATGTCGGTCGCGACAATCCCGGGGCGCACTTCGTACACCGGAATGCCGTGCTCCGCGAGACGCGCGGCAAACAACTTCGCCGCCATCGCGAGCCCCGCCTTGGTGACGCAGTAGTCGCCCCGGTTCGTGGACGCCATGTCCGCGGACACCGAGGTGATGAAGACGATGGATGCGTGGAACGCAGGGTCCTGCGCGCGTCGTGCGAGTTGATCGCGTGCGATGGCCTGCGTCAGGAAGTAGGGTCCCTGCAGGTTCGTGCGCACGAGCTCCTCGAAGCTTTCCTCTGTCGCTTCGAGCACGTCGGCCCTGACGCGCGGTGCGCGCCCCGCGTTGTTGACGAGCGCGTTGATTGCCCCCAGGCGCACGTGTACCTGATCGACGAGCCGGCGGCGTTCGCGCGGGCTCGCCAGATCCGCGGCGATGTAATGGACGGTCCCGCCGCTCTGCCGCAGCGATTCGAGCACCGACACGACGTCTGCTTCGGGGTGGACACCGCACACCGCGAGATCCCAGCCGTCCCGCGCGAGCGCGCGCGCGATGCCGAGGCCGATCCCGCGCGTGCCGCCAGTGATGAGCGCGGTCGGGTGCGCGGCGGCGCTCATTGATCGGGTGCCTCGTCGCCCTCCAGTTGCTCGGCGGCAAAGAAAGTCAGGTACGGCGCGTGCTCGGCGAGGCGTTTCACGTACAACGCGGCCTCACGCGCGTGGTAGTCCCCCCACTGGCTCGATTCGCCGCGCGGCGTCGACGCACCCGGCGGCACGTAGTCCCATCCGTTCGGCCAGTGATAGACCGAGTGCAGCAGCAGCCCCTGGTGATTCGGATCGATGCTGAGATAGGGACCCGTCTCGTCGAACAACGTGTCGAGGATGAAGAGGCCCGCCTGCTCGTATTGCGAGGCATCCTCGCCGCGTCGGGAAAGAAAATGCGCGAGGCGCAGCAGCCCCTGCGCGGCAATCGCCGCGGCGGAGCTGTCCACCGGCTCGTGCTCGTTGAACGGATTGGCGGGTCGCTCGCGGCAGTCGGGCAGCGCCGCCAGGCCTGGCGCGCCGGCATCCCAGTACGGCACACCGTCGGCCGCCGCGATACTGATGTAGTGATCGCACGTCGCGCGCGCCGCCTCGAGCATCATGGCTTCGACGGAGGCGCGGCCGCCGCACGGTTCCAGCGCCGCCGGCGGGACGACGTCCAGAAATTCGAGCTGCTCGGCGAAGCCGAGCACCGCCCAGGCCAGTCCGCGCGTCCACGTCGTAAAGGGCGAGTAGCCTTGCTGCGTGCTCGGGCCGCGATAGGTGCCGCTCGCGACGTTGAACATGCTCTCGTGGGCGGTCCGCCCGCGGACGTCGTAGCGATCGCGTCCATTGCCGTAATACACGTTGTAGCGCGCGGTCGCGTGGGCGTGCTGCACGAGCCGGACGAGCAGGTTGATTTGCGTGTCCTGCTCGTCGCGCAGCGTGTGGCCCAGGATGAAGGCGAGCGCGAGCGCACGCAGCGATCGGATCGTATCGACGAACAGCGAATGCGCGCCGTTGAAGGAGTGAATGAAACCGCCGTCGGGTAACGCCGTCCACCGGCGCGCCTGGACGGCGCCGCTCACCTTCAACGCCAGTTCGTAATAGCGCAGTTCGAATTCGCTCGCTTCGATCCGCTCCTCGACGATGAGCCGCCAGAGGTTGCCGTAGGTGCTGACGTTGTTGAAGCCGTGGTCGTGCACGCCCATGTGTGTGAGGTGCGGCGCCATGCGTTCGACCGTCCGCAGCCGGCCCAGCTCCAGGAACTCGCGCTCGTCGGTGGCGTCGAACTGGAGCAGCGCCGATCCGAACTGGAACCCTTGCGTCCATTCCGTCCAGCCGCGCGTCTGGTACTTGCCCTGCACCGTGAAAACGGGCGCGCCGTCTTCAGGACGCCACGTGCTTTCGATCGATCGGATCTTCGCGCCGGACAGTTCGAACAGACGGGTGATCTTCGACATCAGATCGGCCGGCGTTCTTCGTCGATCGGCTTGAATCATCCGGCGTCATGATAGCTCGCCTCCACTGATTTGGTGATTTGGGAATGTGGTGATTTGGGAATTTCGCACGCGTCGGGGGGAATTCGCACGGCCCTTGAAGCACGCGCGGCAGCGCGAGCGTGCCGAATCACTCAATTACTGGATCGCCAAATCACCGAATCATGCGCGGCGCTTATGATTGGTGCCGATGAGGGTTCCGTATCAGCAGATCCATGACGTGCTGCGGCGCGTGCTCGTTGAGAAGGGATTTGAAGGTCCACGCGCCGATTTGTGCGCGCGTTTGTTCGCCGAAACCGATAGAGACGGCGTGTATTCGCACGGCTTGAATCGGTTCCCACGATTCATCCGGACGATCGAGAACGGGGTCGTCGAGGTGCACGCCGAGCCGATACGCGTGGCCGCGCACCACGCGCTGGAACGCTGGGACGGCCAGCGTGGTCCGGGCAATCTCAACGCTCATGCGTCGATGGCACGCGCGATCGCGCTCGCACGGGAACACGGTGTCGGATGCGTCGCTCTTGCGAACACGAACCACTGGATGCGCGGCGGCAGCTACGGGTGGCAGGCGGCGGAGGCGGGCGTCATCGGCATCTGCTGGACCAACACGCTCGCGAACGTCCCGCCGTGGGGCGCGAGCGAGCCGCGGATCGGGAACAATCCGCTCGTCGTGGCGGTGCCGCGCGCTGACGGGCACGTCGTCCTCGATATCGCGATGTCGCAGTTCTCGGTGGGCGCGCTGCAGACCTATCGCGCGCGGCAGCAGCCGCTGCCTGTCATGGGTGGCTACGATGCGGAGGGCCGCCTATCGACGGATCCGGCGGCAATCGAGGCATCGCGGCGCCTGCTGCCGATTGGATTCTGGAAAGGCTCGGGCCTGGCGGTGCTGCTCGACATGGTCGCGGCCATCCTCGCCGGTGGACTCGCAACGCACGAGGTTTCGCGCGATCCTGAACGCGAATCCTCGCTGTCGCAGGTCTTCATCGCGATTGACCCGTCGCCGCTCGGTGGTCACGAGAACATCGCCGACGCGATCGTGGAGCATCTTCATGCAACGCCGGCTGCGGATGCGCCAGTGCGTTATCCGGGTGAACGCACGCTGGAAACGCGCCGCCGCAATTTTCTTGAAGGAATTCCGGTTGACGAGGCGACGTGGCGGTTTGTCTGCGGGCTCTAGCTCACATCATCGACTGTCACTTGTCCACGTACGAATCACGCGGAGAGCGCGGAGGCGCAGAGGAAAGCCGCGGATCACGCTGACAAATGCGGATCTTGTCACGCTGTCATCGTGATGGCGCCGAGAAGACAGCTGAACGAAGCGGCTGCTCGACGCGTCCGCTGCGCCGCGCGACGCCCAACGGCCGGCCGAACGATCTCCAGGCCGGCCGCAGCGGACGCGTAACGGGCAGCCTTTCTTTCCGCGCTCTTGCGCCTCTTGTATTTTCTCAGCGTGAGATCGTCTTCTCCGCACGCACGCGACACGACTACGCGCGATGCCGCAAATCCCTTGCGGTCGATGACAGCGATTCTGCAGGCAGCCGCAGCGTGAGCACGAGCAATCCTTCGGCGATGAGCGCGCACGAGAGCACCAGCAGGCCGCCTCTATATGCGCCGGTTGACTGGCGCAGCCAGCCCATGACGGATGGACCCACCCACCCGCCGAGATTGCCGACGGCGTTGATCAACGCGATGCCCGTGGCCGCCGCGGTGCCGCCGAGCAGCCGCTGAGGGATCGCCCAGAACACGCTCATCACCGATCGTTGTCCCGACTGCGACAGCGTGAAGCTGAGCACGAGCAGCAACACGTGATCCTGGAACGTGGCGGCCAGGATCAATCCAACCGCTGCCATGGCGGCGCACCCGGCGACGTGCCAGCGCCGCTCACCCGTCCGATCCGAGTGGCGGCCGATCCACACCATTGCCCCGAGCGCGATGACGAACGGAAACGCGGTCATCGCACTGACGACGAACCCTCCCGCGCCGGAGGCATCCTTCAGAATCTTCGGCAGCCACAGAAACACGCCGTACGTCACGATGGTGTTGAGGAAGTACACCAGCGTCAACCGCCAGAAGGTGCCGCTGCGCAGGCTCGCGGCCACCGACCCGTGTCCTCCGGTGCCTCGCCTGGAGCGTTCCTCGCGCATGGTCGCCACGAGCCACGCGCGATCCGAGAGAGGCAGCCACGACGCGTCTTCGGGACGATCCGTCAGTGCGCGCAGCGCGATCACCCCGAGCGCCACAGCCGGCACTCCTTCCAGAAGGAACAGCCATTGCCAGTTGTGCAGTCCGAGAGTACCGTCTAGTTTCATGATCGCTTCGGACACAGGTGCGCCGACCGCGATTGCAATCGGTGCGGCCATCATGAACAGGGCATTCGTGCGCGCGCGTTCCGCTTCGGGGATCCAGTACGTCAGGTAGAGCACCATGCCGGGGAAGAACCCCGCCTCGGCGAGGCCGAGCGCGACGCGCGCGCCGTAGA
This sequence comes from Acidobacteriota bacterium, assembly GCA_003222675.1. GTDB lineage: Bacteria > Acidobacteriota > Vicinamibacteria > Vicinamibacterales > 2-12-FULL-66-21 > QHWT01. The sequence goes on from QHWT01000063.1 coordinate 115,666, forward strand.
ACGACCAGGTGCCCGTGATCAACACCGTCGCCATCGACACGAGGCCCCAGACAATCATGATTCGCGCGATCCAGCGCCGCGCGCCGATGCGCTCGAGCAGCAGGTTGCTTGGAATCTCGAACAGGCAGTAGCCGAGGAAGAACAGGCCGGCGCCGAATCCATACGCGGCGTCGCTCAGTCCAAGATCGCGCTGCAGCGGCGTGGCGACGAATCCGATGTTCACGCGATCGATGTACGCGACAACGTAGCAGATGAACGCAAAGGGGATCAGCCGCCGCGTCACGCGGCGTATGACGAGGCGTTGATCGACACGATCAGGTGGTGACGCGATGGCCATGACACCCCGCGAGCTCCGGTCCCGGCTGCTGGGCCCCATTGGATTTCCGGTGACGCCGTTCGATGCGCGGCTCGCGCTGGATCGTGCCGCGCTCCGTACCAACCTGGAGGCGATGCTCCTCGATCCGCCCGCGGCCATCGTGGCCGCAGGCGGGACCGGGGAACTCTATTCGATCACGCCCGCGGAGCACGCTGAAATCGTGCGCGTGGCGGTCGAGGCATGCCGCGGAAGAGTGCCCGTGATTGCCGGCGTGGGATTCAATACCGCGCTGGCGACGGAGCTGGCCGCGACCGCCGCGCACCTTGGCGCCGACGGCATTCTCGCGTTTCCGCCGTACTACCCGAACGCGGATGACGCAGGGCTGTTCGATTATTACGCTGCGATTGCTTCGGGGACCGAACTCGCGATGCTGATCTACAGCCGGGATTGGTTTCATCCAGGACCGGCGTTCGTCGAGCGCCTCGTATCGCTGCCGTCGCTCGTGGCGTGGAAGGACGGGCAGGGTGACGTGCGCCGGCTGCAGATCCTCATGTCGAGCCTTGGCGATCGGCTGACGTGGGTGGGCGGCGCGGGCGACGACATGGTGCCGGCATATTACGCGGCGGGCGTCCGCAGCTACACGTCGAGCGTCGCGAACGTGGCGCCGCGTCTCGCGCGCCGGGTGCACGAGCTCGCCTCGTCGGGCGACCGCGATCTGCACGCGGTGATGGCGGAGATGATTGTGCCGCTGTATGCGCTGCGCGCCCGACGGCGCGGATACGAGGTCAGCGTCATGAAGGCGATGATGGACGAGGTAGGCCTCGTCGGCGGGCCCATCCGTCCGCCGCTGCCGCGGCTGACGGCGGAGGACCTGGCGGCCGTCCGCCGGCTGGCCCCCGTCTTTCGAAACTGGCATGTCAGTGCTACTTAGTGCGATCAGCCAACTGTACCGCTAAAGTAAGTTTACTTTAACGTTAAAGTTTGCTATCACCTCCCCGGCGGATCCATCCGGAAGCCGCACAGGAGGGGAGATGTCGAACGGTCTGCGTCTACGTCCGGGCTTGCTTGCACTCCTTGCGCTGCTCACCATTGCGCTCCCGATTCCCGCGGTCGCACGGCTCGCGGCGCCGCTGCAAAGCGTCACCGGCTCGATCTCCGGAACGGTTGCCGACGAGCAAGGGCAGGTCATTCCCGGGGCGACCGTCACGGTGATCAACGAGCTCACGAACGATCCGCGTGCCGTGGTCACCAGCGCGAACGGCACGTTTCAGGTCACGAACCTTGCGCCGGGGACGTACACGGTGCGGGTCGAGATGCAGAACTTCCGCACCGCTGAGCGCACGCACAACGTGCTCACCGCGGCGGAGCGGCTGCCGATCGGCACAGTGACCCTCCCGGTCGGCGGCCTCGGGGAGACGGTCGTCGTCGAAGCCGTTGGTACACATGTCAACACGGAGGAGACCCAGCACAGCGGTCTCATTACGGCGAAGCAAATCGAGCAGATTCAGGTGAAAGGACGCGACGTCACCTCGCTGATGCGGCTCCTTCCAGGTGTGCGGTACGAGGACACGGTGGAATCGCTCGGCGAGAGCTTCGGGACGCTCGTGCCGCACGTCGGCGGCCAGCGCCGTGACTGGAACACAATCATGATCGACGGCGTGCTCGGCAACGAGATCGGTCAGGCCAACCGCATGGCGCAGCAGATCAACCTGGACTCGGTCGCCGAGATCAAGGTGCTGCTGAACACGTATCGGGCCGAGTACGGGCGGACGGGCGGCGCACAGGTGCAGATCGTCAGCAAGAGCGGCAGCGCGCAATACGCGGGGAACCTTTACTACTACGGCCGCAACGAGCGGTTCAACGCGAACAATTACTTCAACATCCTTGCGGGCCGCGACAAGCCGCGCTACCGGTTCAACACCTACGGCTTCAACCTGGGTGGCCCTATTCCGCGGCTGAACGGGCAGGACAAGAAAACGTTCTTCTTTTATTCGCTCGAGGCGCCGCTCACCGAGCGTCCGGGTCCGCTGCGGCGGTGGACAGTGCCGACGGCGCTCGAACGCGCCGGCGACTTCTCTCAGACGCTCGACAGCGCGGGCCGGCTGATTGTCATTCGCGATCCGCTGACGGGCCAGCCATTCCCCGGCAACCGGATTCCGAGTAGTCGCATCAATCCGAATGGGCTCGCGCTGCTGAACCTGATGCCGCTCCCGAACGCGCCGGACAGGAGCGTGACGCTCGGACAATACAATCTACAGACGCAGGAAACGGCGGAGAATCCCAAACGTAATCAGATCGTCCGCATCGACTGGAAACCCTCGCTCAGCGACAGCTTCTACTTCACCTACAAAGACTGGTACTCCGACCAGCGCGGGAGCGAGGTGACGGCGGGACCGAACAAGTGGGGCTGGTTCAACACCCATTACCTCAACACCGATCGCGGCGGCAGCGCCAACTACACGAAGATCGTCCGGGCGAATCTGGTCAACGATGCGGCATTCGGCATCCGCCAGCAGACCGAGCAGTTCTATCCCGTCACGGATTTTGACTGGCAGCGGATTACCAGATCCGATGTCGGATTCAACCTGGGGCAGTTCCACCCCGAGTTGAATCCGCACAACGTCCTGCCGAAGGCGACGTTCAACGTGCCCAGCTCACCGAATCTGACCTACGACAACCGGTGCTGCCTCGATGAACAGGGGGAGGCGTGGCTTTATTCCTTCCGCGACGATCTGACGTGGATGGCAGGAAGGCACACGTTCAAGGCGGGCACGTACATCGAACGTCTTCGTAATACCGAAGGCAGAGGGGGCGTTGGCGCCGGCCCATGGGCCGGTCAGTTCAACTTTACCGTTGACACGAACAATCCGTTCGACACGCGCCACAGCTTTGCGAATGCGCTCCTCGGATCGTTCCGCGACTACACGGAGGTTGACGGCTTCGCCGAGGTCGAGGCGCGCCGTTCGCTGGCCGAGTGGTACGCGCAGGACACGTGGAAACCGGCCTCGCGGTGGACAGTCGACTACGGCATGCGTTTTCTGTGGTACGCGCCGTGGTATACGAGCCTCCCGGCAGCGGTGTTCGTCCCCGAGCGATACGACGCGGCGAAGGCTCCACGCCTCTACCAGCCGGCGGTCGTCAATGGCCAGAACGTTGCGCTCGATGCGGTGACGGGACAGACGCTGCCAAACATCTTCGTGGGCAGCTTCATTCCCGGCACGGGCGATCCGTTCAATGGGATGGTGACAAACGCCGATCCCAATTACCCTCGGGGCTTCCGCGATAACCAGGGCATCCACGCGGAGCCGCGCGTCGGCATCGCATGGGACATCTTCGGCAACGCGCGCACCGCGCTGCATGCGAGCGGCGGCGTTTATCACAACGCGCACATCACGGCCCGCAGCATGGACAGCGCCGCGAGCAATCCGCCTGCGGTGAACACGCCCAGCATCATCTACGGCACAATGGACACGCTGCTGCAGCAGGCGGCATTCTCGAGCCGGCCCAGCAACGCGTTTGGTCTCGAGCGCGATGCGAAGACCCCGACAAGCTACAACTGGTCGGTTGGCGTTCAGCGCGAGATCGGGTGGGGCACCGTCGTCGACGTCACGTATGCGGGCAGCGCGTCGCGCCATCTCGAGATCGTGCAGAACATCAACGTCGTTCCCGACGGCGCGCGATATCTCGACATCAACCCGCAGAACCGCAACCCGCAGAACCCCGGCAGTCCGTTGCCGTCGGAATTCCTGCGTCCGTTCCGCGGCTACCAGGACATCAACATCCGGTCGCACTTCGGCACGTCGGATTACAACGCGGTGCAGCTCCAGATCAATCGTCGTTACATTCGCGGCCTGCAGTTCGCGGCGGCCTACACCTTCGGAAGAACTCGCGGCATCGCGGACGAAGACGAAGCGGCGATCAGCGCCGTGCGCCCGGTGCACGACTGGAACTACGCGCCGTATTCGTCGAGCCAGCAGCACAACCTGGTGATCAATTACACGTGGGATCTGCCGAAGGCGCAGAGCCTCGGAACGAATGCGGTGATCAGGCACGTGTTTGGCGACTGGCAGCTCTCGGGCGAGAACGCATTCGTCAGCGGCGACTGGACGCCGGTGATTCTCGCGACGACGGATAATTTCGACTTCACGGGAGGCGACGGCGGCAACGGCGGCGATATCGGCGGCGGCGTTCGGACCGTGCGTCCGAATATCGCGGGCGATCCGGCGAGCGGGGATCGGAACGCCACGCCTGGCGAGCCGGGCAGCTGGTTCAACGTCTCCGCATTCGCGCGTCCCGGCGGCCGCGGCGATTACGGCAATGCGGCGCGCAACGTCTTCCAACTGCCGCCGATCGTGAACTGGAACCTGGCGCTCTTCAAGAATTTGCCGATGGGCGGCAAACGCCGCCTGCAGTTCCGGTGGGAGGTCTATAACCTCCTCAACTCCGTGCAGTTCGATCTGATCGACAACACCGCGCGGTTCGATGCCAGCGGCGCGCAGGTGAATCAGAATTTCGGGAAGGCCACGCGCGCGCGCAACGCGCGAATTATGCAGGGGGCGCTGAGACTCGTGTTCTAGAAAAGCTGCCAGCTGCCAGCTGCCAGCATCCAGCCTCAGCTGCTGGTGGCTGGCGGCTGGTGGCTGGCGGCTATCTTCGATAAGCCACCAGCTTCAGCTCCGTCATCTCTTCGATCGCGTAGCGCAGCCCTTCGCGGCCGAAGCCTGAGAGCTTCACGCCGCCGTACGGCATGTGATCGACGCGGAACGTGGGGACGTCGTTCACCATCAATCCGCCGACCTCAATGCCGTCGATCGCGGCATTGACGACGCGCTCGTCGTGCGTGAAGATGCCGGCCTGCAGTCCGTACTCGCTTCCGTTCGCGGCCGCGATCGCCTCCTCGACGTCCGCGTAACGCTGAATCGTGAGGACCGGCGCGAACACTTCCTGGCAGTTGACGCGAACGCTCGCCGGCGCCGCCTCGATGATTGTCGGTTGCCAGAGACGGCCGTCACGGGTGCCCCCCGCGATCACCTTCGCACCGGCCGCCTTCGCTTCATCGATCCACTCACCGATACGATCGGCCGCCCCGTCGTCGATGACCGGTCCGAGATCCGTCTCTTCGTTCAGGGGATCGCCGGCCGTGAGCGCCTCGGTTCGCCGGAGCAGCTCCGACAAGAACGGCTGGTAAATCGTGTCGTGCACGTAGATCCGCTGCGCCGAGATGCACGACTGGCCCGCATAGGTGAAGCCTCCCCACGCGACGCGCTCCGCGGCGTGAGCCACGTCCGCGTCGTGATGCACGATCACCGCTGCGTTCCCACCAAGTTCGAGCGTCACGCGCTTGCGTCCGACGCGCCGCTTCAAGTCCCAGCCGACCGCGGGACTGCCCGTGAAGCTGAGGAGCTTGATCCGCTCGTCCTCGACGAGCGCTGACGCGTCGCGCGTGGTACTCGGAACCACGGCGTAGGCGTCCGCTGGCCAGCCCGCTTCCACGGCGATGCGACCCAGCGTAATCGCAGACACGGGCGTCTGCGACGCGGGCCGGATGATGACGGGATTTCCCGCCGCGAGCGCGGGCGCCACTTTGTGCGCTACGAGATTGAGAGGGAAGTTGAACGGGGTGATGCCCGCGATCGGCCCGAGCGCGACGCGGCGCACGTGACCCTCGCGACGCTCGAGGCCCGGGAGCCAGTCGAGCGGCAGAATCTCGCCGCCAATCCGCCGCGCTTCTTCCGAGGCGACCTTGAACGTGAAGATCGCGCGGTCGACTTCTCCTCGCGCGGTCTTGATTGGCTTGCCGGCTTCGAGCGCAATCGTGACGGCCAGGTCTTCGCGGCGCGCCGCGATCGCATCGCTGATCGCTTCGAGGACCGCCGATCGCTTCCATGCCGGCAGCGCGCGAGTGAGCGTAAACGCTCTGGCCGCTGCCGCAATCGCGCGCTCGATCTCGTCCGGTCCGGCCCGGTGGACGACCGCCACCGTCCGGCCGTCGTACGGGCTCCGCACCTCGAACGTGGCGCCGGTTTCGACTGTGCGGCCCTCGATCAAGGGACCGGCGGCGGCCACGGATTGGACGGACTCAGCCACGGATCTCACCGACTATCACCAATCAGAGCAATCGGACAGCGTATGCAGTAGCAGCAGGTGTTGACCGACAACCGGCAACCGCCTATGCCACGATTTGCGCGAGCGTGTCGCGGTTGATCTTGATGTTCATCCGCTTGCGGGCGCCCGCCATGTAGGATGCGTAGAAGCGCTGCTTGCGTTCGTTCAGCAGCTCCGTCTTGAGCGTTTCCTTCTGCTTCTCGAGCTCTCCGGCTGCCGCGTTGCTCTTTTCGACGACCTTGACGACCGCCGCGCCATTCTCGGTAACGATGGGGTCGCTGACTCCATTGACGGGCAGCGCGAACGCCACGGAATCGATCGCGGGACTGACGCCGAGATCAGCAATCGGCGCGCCGCGCGCGACGAGCTCTGTGGTCTTCACCTGCAGGCCGGCGTCCTTCGCGGCCTTATCCAAATCCCCCGATTTCAGCGTGGCACCGAGCGCCGCCGCCTTCTGCCGCGCTGCCTCGATCGCCTTGTGTTTGAGCACTTCGTCGCGGACCTTGTTCTTCACTTCGTCGAGCTTCGGCACGGACGGATCCTGCTTCTGCAGCACGGTGATGAACGCGAAACCCTGGGGTGTGCGGATCGGATCGCTGACCTCGCCTGTCGACATCGTGAACGCCTGCTGTGCGACCGACGGCGCCATGCCGATGCCGGCAATCGGCTCGTCCTGCTGGAAAAATCCCGATTCCCTGACCTGCAACCCGCGGGCGCGTCCGACCGAATCGAAGTCCGCCGGCTTCTTCAGATCCTTGGCGACATCGTCGGCGAGCTTCTGCGCCTGGCTCTGCGCCTGGTCCCATTTCAGTTGATCTTCGATTTGAGCGCGGACTTCGGCGAGTGTCCGCTGCGAGGCCGGTTTCTTGTCGACCAGCTTGATGATGTGGTAGCCGAACTTCGTCTTCACGAGATCGCTGATCTGCCCCGGCTGCAGCGCGAACGCCGCGTCGTCGAACTCCGGCACCATCCGTCCGCGGCCGAAGTAATCCAGGTCACCGCCCTTGGACGCGTTCGAGTCGTCCTGCGAGTACTTCTTCGCGAGCTCCGCGAAGTCGGCGCCGCCCTTCGCCTTGACGAGGATCTCTTCGGCCTGCTTTTTCACCGCCGCATCGTCCTTGCTTTCGGTCTTGAGAAGGATGTGGCTCGCGCGCACCTGCTCGGGGGTCGAGTACTGCTGGATGTTCTCATTGTACGAGCGCTCGATCTGCTGTCCCGTGACGGTCGCCTTGGCGCGCATCGCTTCCTGGTCGATGGTGAGGAATCGGATCCTGCGCTTCTCAGGGATGCGGAACGTGTCCTTGTGCTCGTCGAAGTACTTGCTCACTTCCGCGTCGGAAGCGACGAGCCCTTCGCGGAACTTGTCGGCTGGAAAGGCAAGGACCGCGAGCTTCACCTTCTCGTTGCGCCGCGCGAACTCGCGCGTGACGTCGCTGTCGCTGATCGTCTGCCAACCCGTCAGCGCCGCCTGCAGCTTTTCGGAGACAATGCCGCGGCGCACCTGCTCCTCGAATTCATCGGGCCGCATCGGCGGATTCTGCATCCGCAGAAGCTGACGATATCGTGCGTCTCCAATAAACTGCCCGTTATCCTGGAACGCCGGCAGCGCGAGGATCCGTTCGCGCACTTCCGCGTCGCTGGCCGTGATGCCGAGCCGCTGCGCTTCGGCGAGCGCCGCCTCCTCTTCGATCAACTGCTGGATGATGCGCTGGTCGACGCCCAGTTGCTTCAGCAGCTTCTCATCGATGTTGCCGCCGTACGATGCGCGGTACGCCTGCATCTGCTGCTGGTAGACGCGGCGGAAATGCGCGGCCGTAATCTCGCGTCCCTCGACCTGCGCAACGACGGCGTTGTTGGCCGCTCCTTCCGCGGAATTGCGCATGAAACTCGGGATGTAGAGAAGGATGAAGGAGACGACGACGATTGCCAGGCTCCATTTCAGCCAGCCCTTGTGTCGCCGCATCCGGTCGAGCATCGTCATGGGCGTCGAGAACCTCGAAAGCCGGCCCGGTCAGGCGCGGTGGATTGTAACTGACGGAAAATCCAATTATGCCATGACGTTGGATGACCTATGCCTGAGCTTGACGCGCGACTGGACCGGGGCGCAAGATTCGGTTCTCGCCACAAAGAGCCCCGGGCCTCATATGACCAGTCCGTTCCACGAAGCCGCCGCGGCCGACGCGTTGCCACCCATAGTGCTACTCGTCGAGGACGATTGCGACACGCTGGAGATATATTCGAGCTATTTCGAATCGGCCGGATTGTGGGTGGCGACTGCGACCAACCCCACGGAGGGACGCGCTCACGCTCGCGAATTGCAGCCCAACCTGGTGGTCACCGACATCGGGTTTGGCGGGGAGCCAACCGGCGTGGATCTTGTGCGCGCCATCAAGCACGACGTGCAAACGGCGCACATTCCCGTGATGGTGTTGAGCGGGACGGCCGTCGAAGACCTCCCGCCGGACACGCGGCGTGAAGCGGACCTGGTTCTCCTCAAGCCGGTGATGCCCGATGTGCTGCTGACCCGTGGGCAGGCGCTCATAACGGCCAGCTCCACGCTCCGCGCACGCAGCAATGCCGCGCTGGAACGCGCCTACTCGCTGTTGGATGAAAACCTGGCCGCCCGCCAGCGTGGACGCGAATTCGTGGAAAAGCTAGGCAAGCGGACGCGCGCCTGCCCGAAATGTGGATCCGCGCTGGAATGGCTCGAACGCGGCACGATCAGCGGCGTCGAGTACGACTACTACCGCTGGTGCCTCAAGGGTTGCGGCCTCTACTGTTACGACCGCCGGGCGGGAGATTGGATTAAGCTCGCGGGATAATTCCTAGGTCTGCCGGCGTCCCCTCCTGTGCTATATTTGTGCTGAACAGAAGGACTTAGAGGGATCCGGCATTCCAATGGGACGCACAGCCGATTGACCGGGACCGGTCGGCCGTCTCGCCGCCTGTCCGGCACACGTGTGCCGCGCCGACGACGGGCGACGTCATCGGTGTCTGCGCGCACGGATCTCGCCAGCCGGCTTCGGCCGCTGCAGAGCGGCCTTCGCGCGCGGCTTTCGCGCGCGGATGTTCTGGCCGGACTGATCCGGGCCGTCAATTCCACGCTGGATCCCGAACGCGTCGCGGATGCGCTGGTCGCGCATGCCGCCGACTGGCTCCCCGCCACAGGATGGCTCGTGCTGGCAATTGACGATGCGGGACGGATGCGCGCCATGGGTGCGCGTGGACTGACAGCGGCGCTCGAACCAGGAGCGACCGCGGTCGGCCAATGGGTGATCAAGAGTCGCGACCTGTGCTGCACGGCCGATGTGTCGCTCGATCGGCGCTTCGGCGGCGCCGCGCCCGCGGCAGTCGTGGCGTTTCCGCTCGAATGCCGCGGCCGTACGGTCGGGGCGCTCGTCGGGATGGACCGCGCGCCGGCCTCGCGTGACCCGCGGTTCGCGCCTGCCACGCAGGCGGCGCTCCTCTCGGCGCTCGAGTCCGGCGCCGTCGCGCTGGATAACGCCTTGCGCGTGCAACGCGCCGAAGCGCTGTCGGTTACCGACGACCTCACGCAGTTGTACAACTCGCGCTACCTCTCGCAGGTCCTCCGCCGCGAGACCAAGCGTGCGTCGCGCAGTGGACGTCCGCTGTCGCTCCTGTTCATCGACCTCGACGGTTTCAAGGGGATCAACGACAGTCACGGCCATCTGTATGGCAGCCGCGCGCTCGTCGAAGCCGCGAGCGTGATCCGACAGAGCGCGCGCGAGACCGACGTGGTCGCGCGGTTCGGCGGCGACGAGTTCGCGCTGATCCTGCCCGATACTGGCAGCGACGGCGCCTTTGCCGTCGGGGAACGCATCCGGGACCGCATCGCCGCGCACGGATTTCTGCGCGGCGACGGTCTCGACATTCATCTCACCGTATCGATTGGCGTGGCGACGCTGCCCGATGTGGCGGCGTCGGCCGAAGGGCTGATCCAGGCGGCCGACGAAGCCATGTACCACGTCAAGGATCACGGAAAAAACGGGATTTACGTAGCCGGCGGATAGGAGCGACTTTGAGCCTTCGTTCACTGTTTTCCCTCTTTTCGAGCGACCTTGCGATCGACCTCGGCACTGCTAATACATGCGTCTACGCGCGCGGCAAGGGCATCGTGGTCAACGAACCGTCTATCGTGGCGATCAACAAGGTGAACGGCCGGATCGAGGCTGTCGGAAAGGATGCGAAGGAGATGCTCGGCCGCACGCCGGGCAACATCGTCGCGATCAAGCCGATGAAGGACGGCGTCATCGCCGACTTCGAGGTCACCGAGAAGATGCTGACCTACTTCATCAAGAAGGCGCACAACCGGAATGTGTGGGTGCGGCCGCGCATCGTGATCGGCGTGCCCTCGGAGATCACGCAGGTGGAGAAGCGGGCGGTGAAAGACAGCGCATACCGCGCCAAGGCGAGCGAAGTGTATCTCGTGGAGGAGGCGATGGCGGCGGCCATCGGCGCCGGCATGCCGATCACCGAGCCGTCCGGCAACATGATCGTGGACATCGGGGGCGGCACCACCGACATTGCCGTCATCTCGCTTGCGGGCATCGTGTACAGCAAGGCGGTCCGCGTCGCCGGCAATGAGATGGACGACGCAATCATCCAGTACATCAAGAAAACGTACAACCTGCTGATCGGTGAGCGCACAGCGGAAGCGATCAAGATGGAGGTCGGATCGGCCTATCCGCTCGAGGAGCGGATGACGATGGAGATCAAGGGCCGGCACTTGATCGAGGGCGTACCGAAGACCATCACGATCACGGACGAAGAGATCCGCGAGGCGCTGGCAGAAACCGTGAACGTGATCGTGGACGCGGTGCGCGTCGCGCTCGAACGGGTGGCGGATCGCTGCTGAAGAACCTGGACAAGCGCCTCCGCGAAGAGACGGGCCTGCCGCTGGCGATGGCGGAGGATCCGCTGTCGTCGGTCGTGCTCGGCGCGGGCAAGATGCTCTCGGATTTCAATCTGTTGAGGAAGATTTCAATTGATTAGTGTCGGGGCGCGGGGCGCGGGACGCGGGGCGCGTCTCGGAACGCCGGGCGCCGGACCCGGGGCGTATTGCGTGTTCCTTCGTGGCCTTCGTCGCGCCCCGCACCCCGGACTCCGGATCCCGCGATGTTAGACATCCGCAAACGCACCGGCTGGCTCTTCTTCGGCGTCATGATGGCGCAGGTCATCCTCGTGTCGGCGCAGGTACAGTCGAAATCGGGCGTGCGCGTGCTGGAGCTGGTGACCTTCGAGCTCTTCTCGCGCGTCGAGCGCGCGACGTCCTCGGGGGTCAGCGGCGTGCGCGATGTGTGGGGCAATTACGCGTCGCTCCGCGGCGTGCGCGCAGAAAACGAGATGCTGCGGCGGCAGCTGTCCGAGCTGCAGGTGAAGCTGCAGGAGGAGCACGCGCTCGCGGCGCGGTCGCAGAAGCTGCAGAATCTGATGGATCTGCGATCCCGGGCCGGCCTGCCGACCGTCGCGGCGGAAGTCATCGGGGGGAATCCGAATCCCGGCATGAAGACCCTTACGATCGACCGCGGGAGCGCCGACGGCGTGCAGGCCGACATGGCGGTCGTCTCGCCGGGCGGGGTCGTCGGACGGATCATCGGTCAGCCCGCCACGCACGCCGCGCGCGTGCAGCTCCTGATCGATCGCAACGCCGCGGCCGGGGCGCTCATCGAACGAACGCGCGCCGGGGGCATGGTCGTCGGCCTCGAGTCGGATCCACCGCTCCGAATGGAGCTCGTGGCGAATCTCGCTGACGTGAAGGACGGCGATAACGTCGTGGCATCCGGGGTGGACGGTATCTATCCGAAAGGCTTTTTAATCGGCCGCGTCGAGCGCTCCGAGCGTGGGACCGGCCTCTATCGGAACATCACCGTGCGCCCCGCCGTGGACTTCTCGAGCGTCGAGGAAGTGCTCGTCGTGCTGGTGCCGCCGCGGCCGGCAACGCGCGACGAGGGCGTCCAGTGAAGACGGCGGTTGTCCTGATTGCGGTCACGGCCGCATTGGCGCTGCAGACGACGTTATCGGGGTTGATGATCGGCGGCCGGATTCCGGTGAACCTTGTGCTCGTCGCCGTGGTGTACATCGCGCTGGCGTATGGCGCCGTCACCGGCATGCTGGCCGGCACGGCGGCGGGACTGGCGCAGGACGCGCTCGCGGGATCGATTGTCGGGATCGGCGGCTTGTCGAAGACGCTGGTGGGATTTCTTGTCGGCGTCCTCGGGGCACAGTTCATCGTGTCCCAGACGATTCCGCGGTTCGTGATGTTCGTCGGCGCGACGCTGCTGCACGAGATCGTGTTCGAGGCGCTCTACGCGCTCGTCGAAGGACGCGCGTTCGCGCTGCAGTTGTCGGCGGCGCTTGTGCAGGCAGTCGTGAACGCCCTGGTGGGCGTCATCGCCTTCTACATCGTCGAGCAGGGGCCGGGCATCGTGCAACGCAGGCAGATGAGGAGGGCGTCGTTTTCAAAGAGAAGGTTCTAGGGTTCCAAGGGTTCCAGCGTTCCTCGGGTTCTGGTTCCCGGGTTCCGAACGTTCTGGGTTCTGAAGTTCTAGGTTCTGAAGTTCGAGGTTCTGAAGTTAGAGGTTCTGAGGTTCGAGGTTCTGGTGTTCTAGGGTTCTCAGGGTCTGGTTCTGGTTCTGAAAGATCCGGGTTCGCCGGCTCTCGCCAGTCAGGCTGCCAGCCAACAGGAATCAGGGAAACGGAGAACCTGGGAAACGGCGAACCGAGAACCAGGAACGAGCAACCGACAACCGAGAACCAGGAACGAGGAACCGAGAACCAGGAACCAGGAACCAGGAACCAGGAACCAGGAACCAGGAACTGAGAACATAGGAACAAGAACCCGGGAACCGGGGAACTTCGGGAACCCAGGGAACCCTCTTAGGTACGAGAAGTATGTCGACCAACTTGATGCCGGATGATCGGCGAAACCTGGCGATGCGGCTGTCGGCGCTGCAGTACGTTGTCGCGGTTGCGTTTGCGGCCCTGGCCGTCGGGTTCTGGGTCTTCCAGGTCGCGCAGCACCAGAAGTTCCGCGAGATGGCGGAGAACAACCATCTTCGCAAGCTGCCGCTGCCGGCGCCGCGCGGCGTGCTGCTCGATCGCAACGGGAAGGTGCTCGTCGAGAACCGGAACATCTTCAACATTGCGCTGGTCCGCGAGCAGACGAAGAACGTCGACGCCACGCTCAAGACGCTCGCCGCCGCGACCGGCGTCGACGAGGCGCAGCTTCGTGAGACTGTGAGCCGCCGGCGGCGCGAGCCGACGTACCGTCCGATCGTGCTCATCGAGAACGCGACCCCCGAACAGTACATCGCGGTGAGGGCGCGTCAATGGGAGCTGCCTGGCATCATCGGCCAGGAGGTGCCGTCCCGGCGGTATCCGGGGTCGGCGCTGGCCGCGCACCTGTTCGGGTACGTCGCGGAAGTGACGGAAGCGCAGCTGCAGAAGGCGGACTACCAAGGCGCCGAACCGGGCGTGATCGTCGGACAGGCAGGCATCGAACAGGCATATAACCGGCTGCTGATGGGCACTGAAGGCAACCGGATCATGATCGTCAACAGCGTCGGACGCGAGATCCGGGTCCTCGACGAGCAGAGCAGCGCTCCGACCGAAGGGCGCACCATGCAGTTGACCATCGACGCCGACATCCAGGGGGCGATCGAGGACGGGTTTGCCGCGTCAGGGTTCAACGGCGCCGCCGTCGTCCTGGATCCGCGCGACGGCGAGGTCCTCGGCTTCACGAGCCGCCCGGCGTTCGATCCGAATTCGTTCGCCGGGGGCATCGATCGCGCGACGTGGGCGTCGCTCAACGTCGACGAGCTCAAGCCGCTGCAGAACCGCGCGCTGCAGGGCACTTATTCGCCCGGTTCCACCTTCAAGATGGCGGTCGGCCTCGCCGGACTCGAGGAGGGCATCATCACGCCCGAGTTCAGCGTGCACTGCGGCGGAGGCGCCAACTTCTACGGCCGCTACTTCAGGTGCTGGAAAGCAGGCGGACACGGCACCGTCAAGCTGAAGACCGCGATCGAGCAGTCCTGCGACGTGTACTTCTATACCGTCGGCAACATGCTCGGCGTGGACAGGATCAACAAGTGGGCGACGCTGTTCGGCCTCGGCGTGAAGTCGAACATCGACCTGCCGAACGAACGCGTCGGTCTCGTGCCCTCCACCGAGTGGAAGAAGACGCAACGAGAGAAGAAGTGGTACGCCGGTGAGACGATCTCGGTCGCGATCGGACAGGGACAGGTCTCGGTGACGCCGGTATCGATGGCCGTCTACGCCGCCACGCTCGCGAATGGCGGCTCGCGCGTGACGCCGCATCTGCTCAAGGCGGTGCATGACGGCAAGGCGTGGAAGCCGGTCGAGGCGCCGCCGCCGCAGTCGAAGGTCGACGTGTCGCCTGAGAAGCTCCAGGCCGTTCGCCAGGGGATGTGGGGCGTCGTCAACGGCGGCGGGACGGGCGGCCGGGCGCGCATCGAAGGGCACGACGTCTGCGGCAAGACGGGCACCGCGCAGGTGATCTCGAACGCCGGACGCCTGGCGGCCGCGCGGAGCGGCAAGAATCTGCGCGACCACGGCTGGTTCGTCTTCTTCGCGCCGCGCGACAACCCGACGATTGCCGGAGTGGTCTTCCTCGAGCACGGCCTCCACGGTCCGAACGCCGCCTCCGTGGCGCATCACATCCTGGCGACGTATTTCGCGAAGCAGGACGGCAAACCCATGCCGCCGCCGCCCACACACGAGGACCTTCGCCTCGATTACAAGGACCCGTATGCCCGCGGCGCAGCGCCCGCCGAAGGTGGCGGACAGTAGCCATGTTCGAGCGCCGGCTGTTCTTCCACGTCGACTGGCTGCTGCTCGGCGCCGTGCTGATGCTGACGGGTATCGGCATTGCGATGATCTACAGCACGACTTACGTCACGCCGCCGAGCGGCGGCGGGCATGCGGGGCCCCAGGTCTGGACCCAGATGTACGCGCTGACGATCGGCGTGGTCGCGCTGCTCATCTGCCTGATGATCGACTACCGCGTGTTCGCCGAGCACTCGCTGATGCTGTTCGGCGGATTGGTCCTGCTGCTCGTCTTCGTCCTCGTCAAGGGCTCGACGCAGATGGGTGCGCAGCGGTGGATCCCGATCGGGCACTTCAACCTGCAGCCGTCGGAGTTCGGTCGCGTCGGCATCGCGCTGCTCCTCGCGATGTTCTTCGGCGAGAATCGCCGCGGCGCGCGGAACACCAGCGATCTCGTGATCGGCGGCATCTTCACGCTCGTGCCGCTGCTGCTCATCGCGAAGCAGCCCGACCTCGGCACGGCCATCACGCTGGTTCCGGTGTTCCTGGGCGTCGCATATCTGGCGGGGCTGCGGCTGCGGCTGCTCGGGATCGTCGCACTGGCGTGCCTGCCGCTCGGATTGTTCGCGTACAAGTTTGCGTTGAAGGACTACCAGCGGCAACGCATCGAGACGTTTCTCGATCCGGAAAAGGACCCGCGCGGCGCCGGCTACCAGACGATCCAGGCGCGCGTCACCGTCGGATCCGGCGGGCTGACCGGCAAGGGATTTCGGCAGGGAACGCAGGGGCAGTACAAGTTCCTGCCGGTCGCGCACAACGATTTCATCTTCTCGGTCCTCGGCGAAGAGCAGGGCTTCATCGGAGTGCTCGTCGCGCTGGGGCTGTACCTGTTCGTGATCCTGCGCTCTCTCGAGGCGGCACGGCTCGCCAAGGACCGCCTCGGCGCCTATCTGGTGGGAGGCATCATTTCGGGGTTTGCATTCCAGGTGATTTACAACGTGACGATGTCGGCCGGCCTCGCGCCGGTCAAGGGGATCACGCTGCCGCTCATGAGTTACGGCGGCTCGTCCCTTATCGCCACGCTCGCAGGCTTTGGCCTCATCCTCAATGTGCGGATGAGACGCTTTACGAATTGAGGCGGGGCGCGGGTCGCGGGGCGCGGAAGGCGGGATGTCTTGGGCCATCCCGATTCCGGACCCCGGACCCCCAACCCCGCATCCGGAAAGTGAGACAGGCGGACTGATGACGTTCTTCGTGCTGGCGCTCTTCGCGTTGTGGTTGGCCGGACGATGGTCCCGGCCTGGCACGGCGCACGCGTGCGTCTCGCGATCGTCGGATGGCCGCGCATCGCGGAGTCATTTGCATGAACAAGGAGATGATCATCTCCTCGACGGGCCACGACACGCGCGTGGCCATTCTCGAGGACGACCAGGTCGTCGAGATCTTCATCGAGCGCGAGAATCAGCGCGGGGTCGTCGGCAACATCTACAAGGGACGCGTCTCGAAGGTCCTGCCGGGGATGCAGTCGTCGTTCATCGATGTCGGGCTCGAGCGCGACGCGTTCCTGTACGTTTCTGAGGTCGTCAACACCGTCGAGGAATTCGAACGCCTCGCCGGAGAGGACGAGGACGATTCCGGCGCCGCGGCCATGGAAATCGGCGGGGGCTCCGGCGAGACACCGCTTCGCGTCGACGAGGAGGAAGAGGCGAGTACGGAACCCGCCTCGGAAGCGCCTCCCAACGGCCGCGTCGAGCGTCGCGGGCGCGATCGATCCGGCGCGCGCGCCGAACGCGATGCGTCCACAGGCGCCGCGTCGTCGCGAGCGCAGTCGAGAGACGATCGCCCGCCGGCGAAGATCGAGGACCTGCTGAAAGAAGGGCAGGAGATCCTCGTTCAGGTCGTGAAGGAGCCGCTCGGCACGAAGGGCGCGCGCCTCACGTCTCATGTCACCATGCCCGGGCGTTTTCTCGTCTTCATGCCGACGGTCGATCACGTCGGCGTCTCCCGCAAGATCGAATCACGCGAAGAGCGCGCACGGCTGCGCGGCATCGTCCGTGAGTTCCGTGAGCAGCATGGCTTCACCGGCGGCGTGATCATCCGCACGGCCGCCGGCGGCCGCTCCGAACAGGACATCGTCAACGACCTCTCGTACTTCCATCAGATCTGGACCGAGGTGCGCCAGAAGATGGAAACGCGGCGTCCGCCCGCAGTGCTGTTCCAGGAGCAGAGCCTCGTCACGAAGCTGCTGCGGGACCTTTTGACCGACGACTACACGGCGATCAGGCTCGACGACACGCAGGAGTACCGGCGCGTCGTGGCGCTCGTCGAGCGGATCATGCCGAATCTGCTGCCGCGGGTGAAGCATTACACGAAGGAGTTCCCGATCTTCGAGGAGTACGGGGTCCAGGCGGAGATCGACAAGGCGTTGCGCAGCAAGGTGTGGCTGAAATCCGGCGGCTACCTCGTCATCAACCAGACCGAAGCGCTCGTCGCGATCGACGTCAATACGGGACGCTACGTCGGGAAGAAGTCGAGCGGACGGCTCGAGGACACGATCCTCAAGACCAACCTCGAGGCGGTCAAGGAAATCGTGCGGCAGATCCGCTTGCGCGACCTCGGCGGCATCATCGTGCTCGACCTGATCGACATGGAGGACAAGAAGAATCGCCAGAAGGTCTTCCAGGAAGTCGAGAAGGAGCTGCGGAAGGATCGATCGCCGTCAAAGGCGCTGCAGGTGTCGGATTTCGGTCTGGTGATCGTCACACGCAAGCGCGTGAAGCAGAGCCTCGAGCGTCAGCTTACCGAGCCGTGCCCGTATTGTTCGGGGTCGGGCACGATCAAGTCGAGCGCGACGATCTGCTATGAGATCCTGACCGAGCTGCGGAAGATCGGCCCCGACCTCGACGGACAGGGCGTGATGCTGCGCGTGAATCCCGACATCGCGCGCGCGTTGAAGGAAGAAGAGAGCGCGATCTTCCGCGACCTGCAGCACACGCTCGGCAAGCCCATCACGCTGCGTCCCGACGCGCATCTGCACCACGAGCAGTTCGACGTGATGGCAATCTGACGAGGCCGGAGGATGGTTGTCGGAGGACGGTTCTTCGAGGGAGAACGTTCTTCCGTCCTCCATCCTCCATCCTCCGCCCTCCGCCTACGCAGGCACGAGGTGAATCAGATAGTGGTTGCCGCCCTTGTTGATCCAGACACGCATGTAATCATTGCCCTTGAGCATCTGGACCTTTGAGCCGTTGGTCGCCGGCGGGGTGTCCTTCTGCACGAGTTTGATCTCGGCCTGCGGAACGATCGAGACGACCTCGCGTCCCTTCACGCTGCCCTTCTGCACGAATTCCACCCAGCGTTCGAGCTTTTCGCTCGCGCCAACGGCATCCGGCTTCGACTCTTCCGGCGTCAGGCGCACCTGATAGCTGCCCGCGGCGAGCGGCTTGCCGTCCGCTTTCACGGCGCGGGGAATGCGCACGGTGCCGAGCGCCATGGCGGCGTCGCTGGCCGTCGGTTCGGCCGCGGTATTCGGCTGCGCCTTTGGCTCGCGGTGTTCCGCGG
>QHWT01000063.1:134483-150392 GCA_003222675.1 Acidobacteriota bacterium
TCGAGGTCTGGCCGCCCGGCTTCTCCGCGGACGTCGGCTGCTGCGCCGCCGTCGAGGGCCGCGGCGCCGGCTGCTGCGCCGCCGGTTGCTGCGCCAGCGCGTCCCCGCCGAATGCGAGCGAGCCCGCCAGCGTACCTGCGATCACCCACTGCTTCATCATCGCCTCCAAGCGTGATCTCCTATGGGCTCACCTGCCCGGTCTGTAGCCAATTATATCGGTCGGCCCGGTCTCGGACATTCCGCTGAGGCAAGAAAGCAAACCAGGTGCCAGTGATGAGGTAGGCCGTCGGCCGTAAGCAGTAAGTGGTATCGATCCTGCTCTCGTGGCTTCCGCGCTCCGCCTTCGCGCGTACGGCGGACGCGCCGTAGCCCGCGACGCGCTTCGGCGAGACCGCGAATTCGTTCAATGCGGGCGGAGGCGGTCAGGCGGAAGTCCAGTGGCGTTCAATCGATCTTCCGGCTAACGCGGGAAGCCACGAAGTGGTGATCGACGCCAACCGCGAACCACTTACTTCTTCGCGATAACAATGCTCCCGCTGAACGTCGAGAGTTCGAGGATGGCGCTACCGTCGCCGTAGGTGCCGCTGAGGGAACGGCGCCGGCGGCGATCGTTCGGGTCGGTGTTGCCGCGCATGGTGATCGGGAGGTCCGATCGGACGTCCCCGGAGAATGTCGTGGCATCGACTTCGAAGCCGCTGCCGCCGGCAATGGCCAGGTGGACTTCGCCGGAGAACGATTTCAACTCGTAGCGGCCGCGGCGCGCGAGCGGTCCCGTAAATGTGATGTTGCCGCTCGTCGAGTGCGCCTCGGCACGATCGCACTGCACCTCTTCGAGCTTGACGTTGCCGCTGACCGAGCCCGCTTGGATCCGGCGCACGCTGACGCGCTGCATCGTGACGTCGCCGCTGACGCTGCTCGCCTCGAGGCTGTCGTCCCCCTGCGCGTTCACGATCTCGACGTTGCCGGAGACGCTCTTCGCCTCCGCGATCGCGCCGGCCGACGTCACGCTGACATTGCCACTGGCGGTGCCGACGCTGATCTCTCCCTTGATGTCGCTGACTTTGATGTTGCCGGAAACGGAGTTGACGTTGAGGCGCGTCCCCGATGGCGCCGTCACGTTGAACGTGATCGTGACGTTGAAGTTGCGGCGGTTGTTGCGGCGGTTCTCGTCGCCGCTCGGATAGCGCGTCTTCACTTCCGCGCGTCCATTACGCTCGCTGACGTCGACCGTCACCAGCGTGAGCAGCTCCCGTGCTTCATCCGCGCTTCGCGCCTTCGCGACCTTGACGATTTCGACGGTGGCGTCGTTGCCGCCGCCGCGCGTCACAGTAATGTCGCCGGCGATGTTGCCCAGCGAGAGCTCGCCGTTCGAGCCGAGGCGCAGCGTCTTCGTCGTGCGCTCCGTCTGCTCCTCGCGCTCGTCCCGGTCGCGGCGCTGGTACGCCGCGACGACGTGCTTCATCTTCGCGGTCAGCCGTTCGGGATAGACCTGGGCGTTAGCCAGACATGGCGCAGCGATGGCGACGAGGACCGCAGCAAGAACCGCAAACCGTCTCTGTATCATGCGCGCCCTGCTACCCTATGACTTGTTGAGTACCTGCGCCGCCCCCGCGCTGTTGCCTTTACGCATTTCATTCATCAGCGCGATCGTGTCCTGCAGCATCGTGACCTTCTGCCTCAGCGCCTCGAACAGCGCGCCGCGCGCCGGCGCGCTCGTGGGCTCGCTGCGCAGCGCGGCGCGGCTCTCGGCGATTGCCTGATCGATCACCTGCGCGTTGCGCTGCAGCGTGGCGGCGACCTGCGGGTCCATGGAGCTCTGACTCGAGTTCGCGATCTGCTGGAGACGGGTGATCGCGGATTCGTAATGCTGTTCGGCCTGTCTCAATTCGTTCTCGACATCTTCGACGGAATTCACCGCGGCCGGGTTGCCGCTGTTCGGTGCGCCGGCGCCCGCCTCCGCCGGCGCGCGCGGCGTCTCGCCGCGCGGCCACAGCAGCATCAACGATGCGCCCACGGCAAGCACCAGCGCCGCCGCCAGCGCGAGGAGCGCAAGGTGCGACCGGCGCGGCGCCGACGAGGCCGCGGTCTCGGCGAGACGCCCGTCCTGCCGCAAGCGTCCGGCGATCTGCAGCCACACGCGATCGGGCGGCTGCAGGTCGTCGAGCGATCCCGCCGCATCATGAATGCGGCGCAGATCGTCGAGCAGCGCGTGGCAGTCCTCGCACTGGTCCAGGTGCATCTCGAGCTCCGCACGGCGGATCGCGCCGAGCGTGCCGTCGACCATCTCCTGGATCTGCGTGAGGTAGCGAGTGCAAGCCATGAACAGTTACCAGTTACCAGTTACCAGCTACCAGCTTCCAGCTATCAGCTTCCAGCTACCAGCAACTTCCCAGTTCCCAGTCGCCGGTTTTGCTGGGGACTGGCTACTGGTTACCACTTCCTCGCAAGCAACGCCCGCAGTCTTAACCGCGCCTTGTGCACCTGCGACTTCGACGTGCCCTCCGCGATTCCCAACACGTCGGCGACTTCACGATGTTCCAGTCCTTCGACGTCGTGCAGCACGAAGGCGGCGCGGCACCCTTCGGGCAGCTGTGCGAGCGCGCGTTCGAGATCGATCCGGGCGATCGCGCGATCGCCAAGCCGGTGTTCGCCGGCGTCCGCGAGCACCGTCGCATCTTCGAGCCCGTCGGTGATCTGCCCGGCGCGTGCGGCGCGGCTCCGCACGTGATCGAGGATCTGATTCGTCGCGAGGCGGTACAGCCATGTGCCGAGCGCGGCCTCCCCGCGAAAGCTGTCCAGCTTCCGGTGCGCGGCGAGGAAGATGTCCTGCAGGAGATCCTCCGCATCGGCCGGGTTGCCGAGCATCCGGCACGCAAGGCTGAACAGCCGCCCCGCATGCGCGCGGTATAGCTCCTCGAATGCGCCCAGCTCCCCTCGGCGGCATCGCTCGACGAGCGCGAGCTCTGCGGCGCGCGCACCCTCTGCCGGCCCCGGCACGGACGGGTGCATCGTCATCTTAGACGTGGCCATCTCGCCGCCGCGTTGCCCGGCCTCGCCTTGAATCCCGAAAGTTTCGTGACTTCCAGCGAATTTCAGCAAAACTGCGAATTTGCCTGCCGATGACGGTAATGCCTTCCGCCCTCAGCAGCGCCCGCTTCATGCTCTCGTTCCCGCCGTAACCGCCCAGCAGGCCGCCCGCCGCCACGACGCGGTGGCAGGGAACGCCGTGGACGCTGCAGCCCTTCATGATGTTTCCGACGGCGCGCGCCGCGCGCGGTTGGCCCGCCTCGGCCGCGATGTCGCCATAGGTGGCAACCTGCCCGGTCGGGATGCGCCGCACGGCGGCGAGCACGCGCTGCTGAAACGTGAGGCTCACGATCGTACGTAAGGAGGTTCTCAGAGTTCCAGAGGTTCCCATGTTCCCGAGTTCGGGTTCCCGAGTTCTCCAGTTCTAGGTTCGGAGTTCGGAGTTCGGAGTTGTGACTTCGCCGACCGACAACACGCAACCCCAGAACTTACGCCGTCCATAACCAGGAACCAAGAACCTTAGAACCAAGAACCTTGGAACCAAGAACCTTGGAACCAAGAACCTTGGAACGCTTGGAACCAGAACCGCGGGAACCTCTGGAACCCGCGAACCTTGGAACCTTCTCGTAATCTCTTAGAAGACCATACGCAAACCGGCTCCCGCCTGGATCCCTCCCGCGTCGACGGTCACTCGACGGTTGTTACCCACGTCCTCTCGCACCTGTGCCGCCGAGTACTGCACGAGGCCGCCGACACCGAACTGGCGGCTGAACATCCAGATCACGTCGACGCCGCCGTTGACTCCGATTGCGTTCGCCGACGCGCGACGCGTGGTCGCCCCCGAGAATGCCGCGGTGTCGAACGGGAACGACTGCGTGTACTGGACGTCGGTAATCACCGTCTGCTCGACGCTGAGCCTCGACGGCCCCGCGAACGCGATCACGCGGAGACGATCGGTGAGCGGGACCAGATACGCGAACTGCAGGTGGATGCCGAGCTCGTTGCGCGAAGTGCTCGTGGATCCTTCGATCGATCGAAACTGGTTCAATTGAAACGGATGCGGCACCTGCGCGGTCACTGTTGCGGACCCACGTTTCGAGAAGTGACTCACGCCGATGCCGACGCCGAAGCCTTTCCAGAGCCGTACGGCGAAGGTGCCGTCGACGAGCGGTCCGCCCTTTACGGGATAGTCCACCGACGCCCTGCTCGATTCCGGATCCTGGAACTGGCTTGCGAACTGGAACGCATCGCTGAAGCCGTTCGACGTACCCTGGCCGCCGCCGCTCACGCCGATCCAGAACCGTTCGGAGCGTGATTGTGCCGCCGCCGGCGCCGCCAGCGTCAGCAGCGCGATCATGGCCATTCCCCCGCGCCTGGCGATCCCGCTCATTAGTTCACCCCCACCGCGGTCCACGCTTCGGTCACCGCGCGTTCGACGTTACCGCCTGCCCCGTACAGATCGCGTGCCGCCTGGATCGTTACCGCACGTGCGACGGAGAACGTCGCGTTGGCGGGCATCAGCTCGGTGAAGCCGCGATAGAACACCTTCTCGATCTGCTCGCGGTTCGCGGCGCCGACACCCTGCACCGACAGCCCCGATGTGGCGTTGGTGCCGCCTTCGATGGCCAGGTAGAACGCCTGGCTCGCGATTGCCGAATTGGTGTGCACGCCTCCGTTGTCGGCGGTGCCGAGGAACCGCTTCGAATAGTGATCGGGATCCCCGTACGCGGCGGGATTCGACATGGACCGGATGCCGCCTGGCCGTACGACGTCCTCACCGATCAGGTAGTCGGCCTGCATCGATCCGTTGCCCGTCGGCTGGAAGAAGAACTCGGCGCTCGTGCCCATGATGTCGGAGAACGCCTCATTCAGCGCCCCCGACTCATTCAGGTAAATCAAGCTCGAGGTGAATTGGGTCACGCCATGCGACAACTCGTGCGCGACGATATCGAGCGCGCCCGAGAGGAAATCCCACGTCTGGTTGCCAATCGGCGAGCGCGTGAAAAACCCCGCCGGGAGTCCCACGCCATAGACCATGTAGCCGTCGCCCGCGTAAAAGGCGTTCAGGAAGAACGTGCCGATCACGACGTTGGACGATGTCTGCAGGTCGGTGCGCCGCACGGGATTGGCGAGGCCGGTGATCTCGATGTCATGGTTGTCGAGTCCGCGACGGCCGAACCGCTTGAAGTAATAATCGTACGTCCACCCTTGATACACGTGCGCGTCGTCGATGGTTCCGTCCGTCCAGTTGTTGTCGTCGTCGGTGGCGAAGTCGCTCGCGACGATCGGGAAGCCGTTCAGGATCTGGAGCGTGCGCGAAAGGCTGCCTTTCATGTCGAGGGTGCGGATCGACGGAGGCCGCAGCTGGTCCTGGGCGATGAAGTGTCCGCTCGAACCGCTCACGCTGATCTTTTTCGTGTCGCCGAGCACTCCCTGCGCGCGGCCGACGGCCGCCTGCCTCTCCAGCTCGCTGTAGTCGAAGACGATCGCTCCGTCGTGCGCATCGACGAAGTACTGCCGGATATCGCTGTCGGTTGCGGCCGAGAGCCGCCACGTCAGCGCGTAGCCGCCATCGTCACGCGGCAGCACGACGAGCTCCGGCTGGCGGGCTGGGCCGAGCTCGGCCCCGCTTTGCGCCTGCACGATCTCGCGCGCGCGATCCGCGTCGATCTTCGCAACGGTGTCGACGGAGACGTTCGGGTATAGCGTTCCAAACACTGAGAGGAGCACGCCCCCCTGCAGCTGACGCGCGACATCCGCTCCGAATACGCGAACCCCTTTGTAGTACTGGTCCGCGCGCTCGATCGTCCGGCCTTCGAGCAATTTGTCCTCATGACGATCCCGCATGCGCAGATCGCGGTTGCGCAGCATGCGCTCGGTTTGCGCATCCCATCTCCGCAGTTCCATGAGCGACGACGGGACGACCGACACGCGATCGCGAGAGGATTGCGCCGCCGCGATGCGGCCGGTCGCCAGAAGAAGAACAACAGCAGTCGAAACGCGCGCCGCGCGCGCGAACCGCCGATGGAGACGCATGGGAATCCTTTCTGACCTACCTGAGAGCACTCTTGAGCACCTGCCCGTCGGGCGACGGCAGTGAGACGCCAACGATCGACGCGAGCGTGGCCGCGATGTCGGCGGGCGTCGCTGGATCGTTGTAGGCGCCCGGGCGAATGCCGGCGCCGTAGAAAATCACGGGAACGCGCTGGTCGTGCGGATACAACGTGCCGTGGGTCGTCACGCTCGCAGCGAGCAGCCAGTTCTCTTTCGGGATGATGATGATGTCTCCGCTTCGACCGGGGAAGTAGCTCAGTGCGGCCGCCCGCACCTGCGGATCTTTCGACGTGCGCGCCGCGGCCGGTGCCAGGTCGTCGCCTTTGAGCACGCGTGCGATGCCCGACACCTTCAGCAGCGCAGCGCTGATGACGTTGAACGTGTTCGGATCCTTCTTCAACTTCTCGGACGCTTCCGGTTTGAGATAGAGGTCCGTGTAGGCGTTCGACGCCACGAACGGTCCTTTGTCCCCGAGCAACGGCTTCAGCGCGGCTTCCACAGCCGCAGCGATAACCTCCGACGCCTGCCGTCCTCCCTTGGAGACCTGTTCAGGAATATCGGCGACGCCATGGTCGGCGCTCAACGCGAGCACGTAGTTGCCCTCGCCGACGGTCTCGTCGAGGTACTCGAGCAGCCGGCCGATCGTCGCGTCGAGACGGACGAGCACATCCTGCACCTCGTGGCTGCGCGGACCAAACGTGTGTCCGACGAGGTCGAGCGACGAGAAGCTGATGCCGAGGAAGTCGACGGCGTCCCGCTTGCCGAGATGCAGCGCGTCGATTCCGGCCTCCGCCATGTCGCCGAGATATTCGTTTGAATATGGCGAATGAATCCAACGGGCGACGTACGCGACATCGCCCGCCTCGCCCAGCGGATGCGGGAACGTCGTCGACCAGCCGTTGGGCTTTCCTTCACCGACGCCGTCGTCGGAAAACTGATAGCGCTCCTTCGGCAGCGTTCGCTCCCACACCTTGCCCGCGTCGCGTGTCACCGGGTTGCCTTTGATGAACGCGGACACCCACGGGACGGGAGCAGACGCGTAAGCGCTCGAGGTTTCCCACGCGCCGCGCTCGTCGAGCCAGACCACTGAATCGCCTTCGTGTCCCGCAAGGCCGATCGCCGATCGCGCCTTGATGGACATGGTGACGACCCGCGCCTTCGGCCTGCGGTGCATGAGTTCCGCGAGCGTGGGCATCTGCATGTTTTTCGCGCTGTCGCCCGCGCCCGTGAAGTTGGCGTAGCTCACTTCCTTGACGGACGAGTCTTCCGTGCACGTCAGGATCTTGGCCGATTGATGGTCGTACCACTGATTCAGCACCATCCCGTGTTTATAAGGAAACGTGCCCGTGCCGAGCGTCGAGTGCCCGGCACACGTGATGGTGTTGAGATAAGGATACGCTGCCTTCTTGAACCAGGCACCGTTGCTCATCAGCCGCTTGAGCCCCTTGTCGTAAAGACTCGCGTAGCGCTCCAGGTAATCGGCACGCATCTGATCGACGGCGACGAGAACCACGAGCTTTGGTTTTGCGGCGGCCTGCTGCGCAACTACGCGCGTCGGCAGCGGGAGCGCGCAGAACACCAGGAACAGGATCAACGCGCTCGTCTGTCGTGAACGAAACATCGGACCTCTCTTCGGGCTTCGGGCTTCGGGCTCCGGGCTTCAGGCTTCGGACCTCGGACCTCGGATCTCGGACCTCGGATCTCCGCCCTCATCGTCTGAGCATCGGCAAGTAACAGAGCGCGCCGAGATATACATCGTAAACGGCGCAGCCAATGGAATACCACCGCGGCGCCAGGTCTGGCGGCAGCAGACCAGGACGGTGCAGGACATCGACGATCGCGTGTCCCGCAAATGCGAGCGCGAGAATCGTCAAGCCCTGGCGTGGATCGCGCACCATCGTGACGGCAGCGACGAGCAAGAAGCCCACGGCAAACGCCACGTCGAGGCCAACGCCCGGCTGGTTCTCGTGCACGACGGCGAAGCCGATATACGCACCCGCCGTCAGCGTGAGGATCAACGCCGCGAACTGCGCGAGGCGCAGTTCAGCAATCAGGCGGTCCGGCGACGAAGCCGGCACCGCGGATGTTCGAATCGATTGCCAGGTAAACCCGAGAGCGAGGCCGCCAAATGCCACCACCACTGTGCGAAACGCTTCGCTCACGAGGAGCTCAGCTCCAGGAAGTTGAGCGGATCGATGTGGTACTCGGCGGGGTCGACCGGAGAGACCACACTGTCGAGGCCGGCCTGGCCGCGCGGTTCCCAGAGATTGCGTTCGTAAGGAAGATCGAGTCGCGTGCCATCTGCGCCAAACAGCACCCGCACGCGAGGCCGATACGGATCGGGCGCGTGCACGGCGAGCACCACGGCAACCTCTCCGGTGTTGAGCTTCACCATGTTGCCGGGCGGGTAGATTCCGAGGAGCTGCACGAAGCGGCGCACCAGGTTCTGATCGAATTGCGCACCGTCGCTGCGCTTCAAGACCGCGAGGATGCGGTCGGTGGGGTGCGCCTGTTGATATGCGCGCTGCGAACGCATCGCGTCGTAGACATCCGAAATGCTGCACAACATCGTGGAGACGTTGAGCGTGTTGCGTTTCACGCCGAATGGATAGCCGGTGCCGTCCATGCGCAGGTGATGCTCGAACGCGACGACCGGCGCGAGGATCGGCATTTCAGGTGTGCGCCGCAGGATTTCCGCGCCGTCAACCGTGTGGCGGCGCATAATCGTGAACTCGTCGTCGGTCAGCTTGTCCGGCTTGTTGAGGATTTCCTTCGGCGTGCGGACCTTGCCAATGTCGTGCATCAAGGCCGACAGGCCGAACTCGCGGAGCAGCTTGCCGTCGATGCCGAGCGCGCGCGCCTGGCCCATCGTGAGGATCGACACGTTCACCATGTGCGTGAACGTGTAATTGTCGTAGTTGCGCATCGCGGTCAGCGCGACGAGCGCCGTGCGGTTCTGCGTCACGGCGTCGGCGAGTCCCTCGACCGCCTGCAGCGCCGCGGGTGTGTCGGGCATCCCTTCTGTGGCCGCACTCTCCCAGACGACTTCAGCCACGCCGACCGCATTCGTATAGAGCTGCCGGATGGCCGCCATGTCGCTCGCGAGCCCGTCCTGCTTGCGGTCGTCCGCCTTGAGGCGTCCCACGCGGACGTGCGCGCTCGACAAGTCCTTCTCCGCGTCGATGCCGCCTCGCCCGCTGAGACGCGCGAGGTTCTGCGTCAGCGCGATGAGCTCCGCCTGCGTGACGCCACGCTCGAACGCGATGCGCTCGACGTGGTTGTCCTTCAAACGGCGGATGAACTCCGTCATCGTGGCGCTGACCTTCGGCATCGGCGTGTCCGCAACCACGAGCTCCGTGCCGACGATGCCGATTGCGACCGACGGCAGCTGCTGGTGAAGCTGCCGCAGCGCCGTCATCAGGCCGTCCATGTTGCGGGACACGAGTGGATGGTCCGGCGCATAGAGCTGCGCCGCGCGCACCCCCGAGGCAATCCGTCGCAACAACTCTTCGTACAGCGTGGAACGCGCAATAGGTTCGTTCATAGTTGCCCGAGTTCGGCCTTGGCCGCAGAGCGTGTGCCGCGCGATCCGCGCTTCGACGCTTCACGGAGTGCCTCGATTGCTGCCGTATTCCCGATGCGCCGCAGGGCGTGCGCAGCCGCAACGCGCGCGCGCCGTGTCTTCACCGGCGCGAGCCAGTCGCCGTGCTGCAGCGCGTCCTTCAGCGCGCCAACCGCGTCCGGTCCGCCAAACGATCCCAGCGCCTCGATTGCGCCAAGGTAGACGGAGTGGAACGCGCGACGGTCGACGTGCCGGACGATGTGGCAGAAGAGCGGCGCGGCGCGCTCGTCGCGCATGGACGTCAGCTCGCTGATGAGCGTCTGCCGCGGCCGTCCGCTCGTCGACGCGAGCGCCTGCAGCAGGATCCGCGCGGCCGCTTCGCTGCCGCTCAAGACGAGCGCCTGGATCGCTTCACGCTGCACGAGCGGTTCGGTGTCAGTCAGCAGCGGCTGCAGCTCGCGCAAGCCTTCGGATCCGCCGAACTCGCGCAGCAGATACGCAGCCGTGCGTCGGACCTCCCAGTTCGGCGCGTTCATCAGCCGCTGCACCGATTCGCGGCCCGCCGCGCCGAAGCCGACGAGGATGTCGCGCAGCCGGCGGCGCGACCGCGCGTCCTGTTCGGCCGAGAGGACCTCCGCGAGCGGCGGAATCACCGCGGGTCCGATGCTGTGGCACAGGTGCTTGAACCGCTCGTACGCCTCCTCGTCCGCGCCGCGCAGGTGTTTCGCAACGTGCTTCATCATCGCGCCGCTGCCAAGGCGTTCCAGCGCCGAGCGCGCCGCCCCCTCGCGGCCGCGATCTTTCTGCCCCTCGACCGCCACGCGGTCGGCGAGGAGCCACGCCTGGTCGAAGGACCCCACGCGTACCAGGTCTTCGGCGTGCGTAACGACCGTCTCCGCGACATCGCGCCACCGCGACACGTCCGGCTCGATCGTGAGCAGGTCCGACAGCAGCTGCAGATCCAGCGCGTGCAAGGCGGCATCGCTGACGGTGGCGAGCCAGCCCGCCATGCGCTCCGGCGGGTCGTCGGTCGTCGCCTCGACCTCGGTGGCCCTCGTGCGCGCGCTCGTCAGCTCGCGCGCATAGTCGTCCGACACGAAGCTCGCGTCGGAGTACGAGGTGAGCATCGTCTCGACACGCTGCCAGAGCTCGGCGAACATCTCCTCGCGTCCGAGCTCCGAGGCCGCGACGTCTTCCTGCGCCAGCGCGAGAAGGTGGCGCTGGCGATCACGCTCGGGCGCCAGCGCCTGAAACGCGTGGGCCAGTCGTTCCGTCGCTCCGTGCTCGGTGATAACCGAGTTCGACACGAACTGCGCGACCGAGGAGTCCGCCATGCGCTGGACGACGGCGTTGACGACGTTGATCGAGCCGACCACCGCGTCGGGCTTCGTGCGCCGCGCGAGCAGTTCGAGCATCGCTTCGGCCGACATGCTGCCCGCGGCGTGCCCGACCTGGCGGAACACCTGATCGAGCTGCGTCGGGTTCGTACGTCCGACATATTCCGTCAGACCCTTGAGGAGGTTGAGGAAGGCGGCGGTGCGCGCGTCGACTCCCTTGTCGGACGTTGCCGACTCGAGCTGCTTCATCAGCTCGTTCAGCCGGATCGGGTCGCCGACGATCTCGACCAGCGTCCGCATCGCCGAGTCGTCGAGCTCGAGCTGCCGTCCCGCCAGCGCCGCCGCAATGACCCGTTCGATGGTGGCGGCGTCGCCCTCCTTTTCGCGCAGCACTTCCGCGTAATCGATCTCTTCGATCTCCACACTGGGTCCGCCAGCTGTCGCCCAGAGGTGCGAGATGCCGCCGTCCGCTCGCACCTCCTCCGGTGTGCGCGCCAGGAGGAGCAGCAGCGTGCGCCACGAGGTGGCGTCAATCCCCGAGTTGAGCGTCAGCGCGCCAATCAAATGGCGTCGCAGCATGTCGGCGAGCTCGACGATCGCGCTGTCCGGCTTGGCCGGCGCCGCATCGCCGACGACCAGCGTCTGCGGGCGCACCTGCACCATGAAGGGTCCGTTCGCCGTCAGCACACCGGTCAGCTCGGTGAGTCGGCCGAGCGTCGATCCGATGGCGGGATGCGCCGCCGGATAGAGCGACACCGCCCGAACGGCCGCCTTGCACGCGCGGGCAAAATCCGCGAGTCGCGCGGTGGTTTCCGGATCCAGCGTGACGCGCTGCTCGGTCATGGCTCCTTGTTTAAATGGCGGGGACCCCTGTACCCCGCCAAGCTCGCTTCGCTACGTGGGGCCCCAACGCCCACTCCGCTCCGCTCGCCCAGCTGAAAGGGATCCACCCCTGCACCCCGCCAAGCTCGCTTCGCTACGTGGGGCCCCAACGCCCACTCCGCTCCGCTCGCCCAGCTGAAAGGGATCCTCATAAATACGTGAGCGGATCGATCCCCACCGCGTCGGGATCGACCGCCTCGACGACGGCCCACGCGAAGTCGCCGCGGCCATCGGGTTCCCACGTGTTCACGAGCAGCGGCGCGTCAATCGCCGCGCCGTCGCGGTCGGTCACGACCTTCACCTGCGGGCGGAACGGATCCGCCGGGTGCTCGTGCGTGACGACGCCAATCTGCTCGGTGTTCATCCTGACCAGCGTTCCGACCGGGAACAGGCCGATCAGGTTGATGAAGCGCCGCAACAGCCGCGTGTTGAATGCCGGGCTGTCCTTCTGCGTCATGATCGACTTGATGCGATCGCTCGGCAGCCCCTGCCGGTAGATCCGGTTGCTGCGCAGCGCGTCGTACACGTCCGCGATGCTCACGATCTGCGTGCACAGGTTCAGGCTCCGGCTGCCGATGTCCTCCGGGTATCCGGAGAGATCCTGACGCAGGTGGTGCTCGAACGCGACGACGGGTGCGAGCGCCGGCATCTCCGGCGTGCGGCGGAGAATGTGCGCGCCGTCGATGACGTGGCGTTTCATCTGGGCGAACTCGTCCTTCGAGAGCTTGTCCGGCTTGTTGAGCACGTCCTGCGGCGTGTGCACCTTGCCGATGTCGTGCATCAGCGCCGCGAAGCCGAACTCCCTGAGCAGCGCTCCCTCGAGGTTCAGCGATCGCGCCTGCGCCATCGCCAGCACCGACACGTTCACCATGTGCGTAAACGTGTAGTTGTCGTACTTCTTCAGCGCCGTGAGCGCGAGCAGCGACGTGCGATCCTGGCTCACCAGCTTCGCAAGGCTGTCGATGATCTTTCGCGCGGCATTGGGGTCCGGCTTGTCGCCCGCCTTCGCGGCGTCCCAGAGCTGCTCGGCGGTCTGAACGGCCGTGCTGTACACCTGCTTCGCCGCGGCGATTCCGGTGGAACACTCTTCCTCGTTCTCGACGTTGAGCCGCCCGATCGTGACGCGACGGACGCCCTTCTGTTGCAGCCGTACCGCGAGCGGCGCTGTCGCGCGCCGATCCGGCAGCTCGAAGATGAACGTCCGCAGTTCGTCGCATGTGACGCCGCGTTGAATCGTAATCTTCTCGATCTCGCGCTCGCGCACGTCCCGCGCGAACCCCACGAGCGCGGCGGCCGACTTCGGCAGGCGCGCGCCGTTCACGACCACTTCGTCGCCGATGAAGCCGATGACGATCGCGTCCGTCTTCTGGGCGATCGTGTTCGAGAGGACCGCGAGCGCATCGACGCCACGCTGCACCAGCGGATGGTCGGCCGAGTAGAGCGTCGCGCCTCGAATCGTCGCCGCGAGCCGGCGGACGAAGTCGTCGTAGACGTTCGCGTCAGCCATGCGCCTCCTGTGAGGCACGCGCGAGACGCCGCAACAGGCGATCGCCGGTCGCCGCCGCTTCCGTGATCGCGCGTTCAGCAGCCGGCGTGCGGATCGCGCGCAGCGCGCTGAGCGACTCGGTTTTCACCGCGCGCACCTTGCGGCGCGCGAGCAGCTTCTTCCGCCGCATCATGGACGTCAGCGCCGGCACCGCGTGATCATCGCCGACCTGCGCCAGCGCCCCGAGCGTCTCGATCACGATCGCGTGATCCGCGCCGAACGGGTCGCTGTCGTCGAGAATCCGCACCAGCACCGGGACGACGCGCGCGTCGCGCTGTGAGACCAGCGCGTCCACCACCGCGCGGCGCTGCTCGCCGCTCGATGCGCGCAGCACAGTGTGCACCGATCGCGCAGCGGCCGGATCCTTGATCCCCGCGAGCGCGCGCACGGCCGCGGCGATCACCCGGGCATCGACGCCGCGCAACAGCGGCTGCAGCAGCGGCACCGACTCGGCGACCGCGATGTCCCCCAGCAGTTCCGCCGCATTCCGCTGCGCCGGCCAGTGAGCCGATGACACGAGCGGTCCCAGCCGCGTGACCGCGCGCACGCCGTACGCGCGCACGATCGCCGCCGCGCGCTGGCGCCCCCGCGTCGCGTCTTCGGATGCGAACAGCGGAAGGAGGGCATCCGTCGATGCCGGACCGACGTGACGGCAGACCTCCGCGAAACGCACCGCCTCGCCGTCCGTCATGTCCTCGAGCAGCTCGGCGGCCTCGCGAAATGCCACCGTCGAGACGAGGCCGTCGAGCGCCAGCCGGCAGGCTTGATGCGCCACGGCCTTTGGATTCGCTGCGTGCTCGGCGAGCGCGGATACAACCGCGGCCGCCGATTCGTAGTCCCCCGCGAGCAGCAGATCTTCGGCGAGCGCGGCGACATCCCGCGCCAGCTCCGGCGCGCGCGCGGGATCGCTCTCGAGCTTCAACAGATCGATCAGCAACGTGACGGATAAGCGCCGCACGTTGTCCTGGCCGAGCGTCTCGACCAGCGCGACGAGATCGTCAGGCAACGCCTGCGTCGCCATCTGCTCCGCGCGCGCGCCAATCCCGTCGAGGCCCGCGCGGTACTGCGCCGACACGAACGGCCGCTCGTTGTACGAGAGCAGCAGTTCTTCCATCGACGACCAGAGTGTCTGGAATTGGTCCTGTCGGCCGAAATCCATTTCCCGCAGCAGCTGGCGGGTGAGCGACATCACGCGGTGCTTGCGCTCGCCGTCGGGCGCTATCGTGTCGAACACGGCCGCGAGCCGCTGCGAGGCCTGCCCCTCGATCGCGAGCGTCGTCGCAAGCAACCGCGCCACCTTCGCATCGTCGAAGGCGTCCACGATGCCGGTGAGCAGTACGGCGCTCCCGGCATCCGGGGAAGACGCCGCGTCGGCGGAGCCCTGGAGCATCTGCATGACGACCTGCGGGTTCAAGTTCGCGGTCGCTGCCGCCAGATTGTCGATGACCTCCCGCCGCCGTTCGGGCGACAGCACGTCCACGATGCCGAGCAGGTAGCGATAGGCGGCGACGACGGCAGCCGCCTGCGAGGTCATCATCGGTGAGCCGTCCGGCATGTGATGCGGCGCGATGACATCGCGCGCGAGCTCGGCAATGGCAATGACGTCGCCCGAGATCTCGAGCATGCGCGCCTGCAGCGCCTCGTCCATCGGACGCCGGCGGTCCAGCACCGACCGGACGATCGCGCGCCACAAATCATCCTTGCGGCGCGCGGGGTTGATCACTTCGCGGTCCTCGAGCAGATGCGAGAAGTCGATCTGTTCGACAAGAATCGATGGGTCGGCCTGGGCGGACCACACCCTGGCGGGACCGCCCTGCTGACGCGTGACACGCGAGTCCTCGCTGAGGACGCCCAGCAGACGCTGGAGCGACGCGACCGTCACGTCCGCCAGGAACGTGAGCTCGACGACATCGCGATCGTGAAGCCATGCGGCGGCTTCCGCGACCACCGCCGCGTCGCGGCCGGTCAGCGGCACCCCGGCGATCAGCAGCGTGTCGGGCGTGACGCCAAATGAGAAAGGACGCCCGTCCGCCGCCTCGATAAGCGAGTGGCGCACGCGCTCGAGCGACCCGCGCACAGCTGGATGGTCCGGTGGATACAGCGCCCAACTGCGCGCCGCGGCGACCAGGGTTCGTGCGAGGGCCGACACATTCCGGCACAATTCCGGCGAAAGGCTCGGGACGTCGACCATGCAAGGGGAAAAGGGTGCCCTGAATTATACTCTTCAGCGCGTTCATGCGCGCGGTCGATCTCATTCGCACAAAAAGGGATGGCGGCTACCTCGACCGGCCCGCCCTCGAGTGGTTCGTGGGCGCGGTCACCGACGGAACTCTGCCCGACTATCAGGCGTCGGCGCTGCTCATGGCCATCCTGCTGCGCGGGATGACGCCGGACGAAACATCAGCGCTGACCGATGCGATGGTGCGCTCGGGCGTCCGTGTCGAATATCCCGGGCTGCCCGGCACCGCCGTGGACAAGCACAGTACCGGGGGCGTGGGCGA
>QHWT01000063.1:150539-167853 GCA_003222675.1 Acidobacteriota bacterium
GGCCAGACGTCGGAGATCGCCCCCGCCGACAAGAAGCTCTACGCGCTGCGTGACGTGACGGCGACCATCGAAAGCATCCCGCTCATCTCCGCGTCGATCATGAGCAAGAAGATCGCCGAGGGGATCGCTGGCCTGGTTCTCGACGTCAAGGTCGGGCGAGGCGCGTTCATGAAAACAGAACCTGATGCGCGGCGGCTCGCCGAGTCGCTGGTGTCGATCGGCGAAGCCGCCGGCGTCCGCACCGAGGCCTTGCTGACGAATATGGATGCGCCCCTCGGGCGCGCGGTGGGAAACGCGCTCGAGATCATCGAATGCGTGGAGACGCTGAAGGGGAACGGCCCGCAGGATGTCGAAGCGCTCTCAGTCGAACTGGCCGCACGCATGCTGATCGTTTCCGGCACGGAGCGCGACGGCGCGCGCGCGGAAGCGCGCGTGCGCGCCGCGATCGCCGACGGCAGCGGTCTCGCGAAGCTGAAACAGATCGTTGAAAACCAGGGCGGCGATCCGCGGGCAATCGACGACTGCTCGCGCATGCCGTCCGCTCCGGATCGGGATCGCATCACGGCCACCCGCGACGGCGTGGTCGCGACGATCGAAGCGGAACTCGTCGGGCGAGCGGCGGTGGTGCTTGGCGCGGGACGCGATCGTCTCGACGCGCCGATCGATCCGGGCGTCGGTTTGATGATCCTGGCGTCCCGGGGAAGCCGCGTCCGCGCCGGGGAAGCCGTCATCGAGATTCATCATCGCGGCGGGCGCGGCCTCGAAGAGGCGCGCCGCCTGCTCACGGGCGCGGTTGAAGTCGCGGATTCGGCGCCGCCGGCGCGCCCGCTGATCTTCGATCGCATTCAGGGCATTCAGAAGAGGACGGCTTGATGGCGCGTGAGGTCGGCACTACTTCGCACGTGACGGCGGAGATCGCGTATCCCGCGCCCAGGCGTGTTCCGTACGACGCGCGCGATTTCACCATCATGGCGGGCGCGGTGGGGATCGCCGCCATCTGTGCGCTCGCGGCACGGTTCGCCGGCGTGCCGCGGCTTCAGCCGCTGGTCGGGTTGATCGTCATTCTCACCGTTGCCTACGCGATCTCCACGAACCGGCGCGCGATCGACAGGCGCACCGTGGCCTGGGGACTGTCGCTGCAGGTGGTCTTCGCGCTGCTGGTGCTCAAGACGTCGATCGGGCGGCAGGTATTCCAGACGCTGGGAGGCGCCATCAACCGCCTGCTCGGTTTCGCGTTCGTCGGATCGAGCTTCGTGTTCGGCCCCCTCGGCAACAAGCAGGTCTGGCCGAAGATCATGACGACCGTGCTCGGGCCCGAAGGCGCGCAGTACGGCGTCATTTTCGCGTTCCAGGTGCTGCCGACCATCATCTTCATCGCCGCGCTCTTTGCGATCCTCTACTACTTCGGCGTGATGCAGGTCGTCGTCCGGATGTTCGCGGTGCTCATGCGCCGCGTGATGCGGGCCAGCGGCGCCGAGTCGCTCAACGTCGCCGCGAGCATCTTCATGGGTCAGACGGAGGCACCGTTGACGATCCGTCCGTACCTGCCGCGAATGACGGAGTCCGAGCTCATGACCGTGATGACCTCCGGCATGGCGCATATCTCAGGCGGCATCATGGCGGCTTACATCCTGTTCGGCATCGAGGCGCAGCAACTGCTGACCGCCGTCATCATGACGGCGCCCGGCACGCTCATGATGGCCAAGATTTTCGTGCCGGAGACGCAGGTGCCGGAAACGATGGGGACCGTGCGGCTGGACATCGAGCGCACCGACGTGAACGTGATCGATGCGGCGGGCCGCGGTACCGGCGAAGGACTGGCGCTGGCGCTCAACGTGGGCGCGATGCTGATCTCGTTTCTCGCGCTCATCGCGCTCCTGAACGCGCTCCTCGGCCTCGCGCATCTCAGCCTGCAGCAGATTTTCGGCTGGGTCTTTGCGCCGGTCGCCTGGGCGATGGGGGTGCCGTGGCGCGACGCGCCGACGATCGGCAACCTGCTCGGCACTCGGATGGCGCTCAACGAGTTCGTCGCCTATTCGCAACTCGGGCCGATGAAGCCGGTGCTGGATCCGCGGTCCTTCACGATCGCGACGTTTGCGCTCTGCGGATTCGCGAATTTCAGCTCGATCGGCATTCAGATCGGCGGCATCGGCGCGCTGGCGCCGACACGCCGTCACGATCTGGCGCGCCTCGGCCTTCGAGCCATGCTCGCCGGTACGCTGGCGAACTTCATCACCGCGACGATTGCCGGGTTTCTGCTGTAAGACGAAAGTCGCGCGGGGGCAGGTGCCAGTTGCCAGTTCCCGGTTACCAGTTTCCAGTGTTCGGGTCCAGGTTCGAGCGGACAACCGGCGACCGACAATCGGCAACTGGGAACTGGCAACTGGCTACTGGAAACTGGTTACTGGAAACTGGTTACTGGTTACTGGTTACTGGTTACTGGAAACCGGCCACTGACATGGACTACTACTCGAACGTCGAAGAGACCGCGGCGCTGATTCGCGGCAAAGTGGGCACGCCGCATGTTGCCATCGTGCTCGGGTCCGGGCTCGGTGACTTCGCGAACACGTTAAGGGACGCGACGGCGTGGTCGTACGGCGACCTGCCGCATTGGCCCGCGTCGAACGTGATTGGCCACGAAGGGCGCCTCGTGATCGGCACGCTGGCGGGCCGCCACATCGCGGCGTTGTCCGGACGGGCGCACTTTTATGAGGGGCACGACCTGAGGACCGTGACATTCGCGACCCGTGTCATCGGTCGCCTCGGCGTCAAGGTACTCATCCTGACCAACGCGGCGGGCGGCGTGAACGTGAAGCTGAAACCGGGCACCCTGATGGTGATGGACGATCACATCAACCTGCTCGGCAGCAATCCGCTGGTCGGTCCGAACGAGGATCGTTTTGGCCTGCGCTTTCCCGACATGTCGGAGGTGTACTCGAAACGATTGCGCGCCGCCGCGGACGAGACCGCTCGCGACCAGGACCTCCCGATCGCTCATGGGATTTATGTCGCGGTCCACGGTCCGAGTTACGAAACACCGGCGGAGATCCGGTTCCTGAGAACGATCGGCGCGGATGCGGTTGGCATGTCGACCGTGCCGGAAGCGATCGTCGCGCGGCATATGGGCGTAGAGGTGCTCGGCATTTCGTGCATTACGAACGCGGCGGCCGGCGTCCTGCCGCAGCCGCTCAATCATGAGGAAGTGATGGCAGTCGCGCGGCAGGTCCGCGGCCGTTTCGCCGCGCTGCTGGAGGGCATCATTGGCCGTCTTTGATCACTCGCGTGGAGGAGTCGAGCGCCGCAGGCAGAGTCGCCGCAGCGGCAAGGACCGCCGGATCGCCGAGCGCCGCAGCGAGCACGATCGGCGCGCTGAGCCCGGATGGGAACCCGTCAAGATGGAGAACATCGCGGCGGTCGCCTACGACGAAGCCGGTCTCGTCGCGGCGGCTATTGACGCGCGCACCCACGCGCGCGCGCGGTTCTCGTCGTTCCAGGTCGGCGCCGCACTCGAAACGTCAACGGGTGACGTCATCACCGGCTGCAACGTCGAGAACGCGACGTACGGCCTGACGATGTGCGCCGAGCGAGTGGCGTTGTTCAAGGCGCTGTCCGAAGGTCACGACGTCTTCACCCGTGTCGTGGTGGTTGCGGATACGGATGACCCGACCCCGCCGTGCGGTTCGTGCCGGCAGCTCCTGTGGGAGTACTGCGGCGACATCGACGTGGTGCTTGCCAACTTGTCCGACGTCAAGCGCCGGATGCGATTGTCGCAGCTCCTGCCGCTGCCGTTCGACGCGAGGCTGCTCTGAGAAAAGGAGCCAGGAGTCAGGAGCTGGAAGCCAGAGCGATGCTCGTCTCTCGCTCTAGCTTCTAGCTCCTAGCTTCTAGCTCCTGAGACCTTCAACAGACTGCTACAATAAAACATGCTCCCGACGATAGATCGCCAGGAAGATGTCATCGTGATGGTGGACCAGCGCAAGCTGCCTGGTCAGGAAGTTTACGTGCGCTGCCGCACGCCGCAAGAGGTCGCGAAAGCCATTCGCACGATGGTGATTCGGGGCGCCCCCGCGATCGGTGTCGCGGCGGCGTGGGGCATCGCGCTGGGCGTCCGCCGCAGCACCGCGAAGGGCACGCGTCAGCTCGCCGTCGAGTTCCAGAAGATCTGCGACATGATGGCCGCGACGCGGCCGACAGCGGTCAACCTGTTCTGGGCGATCGATCGCATGAAGCGCGTGTTCGGCGAAGGCGCGCAGGCAGGAGAGTCGGCTGAGGAGCTGGCGAACCGTCTCGATCGCGAGGCGCAGAAGATCCACGACGAGGACGTCGCGAGTTGCCGCGCAATGGGGGCGCATGGCGCGGAGATGCTGGCCGACGGCTCGCGCGTGCTGACGCACTGCAACGCGGGGGCGCTCGCGACCGCCGGTTATGGCTCCGCCCTCGGCGTGATTCGCGCCGCCGTCGAGTCCGGCAAGAAGATCGCCGTATTCGCCGACGAGACGAGGCCGTTCCTGCAGGGCGCGCGGCTTACCGCCTGGGAGCTCGTGCGCGACGGCATCAATACCACCGTCATCACCGAGAGCATGGCAGGTCCGCTGATGCGCGCGGGGGAGATCGACGCGGTCATCGTTGGCGCCGATCGCATTGCCGCCAACGGCGACACCGCGAACAAGATCGGCACCTACACCGTTGCCGTGCTCGCGCACGAGCACAACATTCCGTTCTATATTGCGGCGCCGCTGTCGACGATCGACCTCGGAACGGCCGAGGGCGACAAGATCCCGATCGAAGAGCGCGACCAGCGCGAGGTGAGCCACCTCGGCTCCGCGCGGCTCACGCCCGAGGGGGCAAAGATCCGCAACCCCGCGTTCGACGTCACGCCCCATCGCTACATCACTGGCATCGTGACCGAACGCGGCATTCTGCGCCCTCCTTACGCTGAGTCGCTGGCCGCCGCAGTCCGCGGCGTGGCTCAGGACTCAGGGCTCAAGGCCTAGGCCGGCTGACGGCTTCAGCCATGAGCCCATGAGCCAAGTCACGCTTCTCGCGATCGAAACCTCGTGCGATGAGACAGCTGCCGCGGTCGTCGCCGAAACGGCCGACGCGGCAAAGCCGTGGCTGCTCCGATCGAACATCATCGCCTCGCAGGCGGCGATCCACCGCGAATGGGGCGGTGTGGTGCCCGAGCTCGCGTCGAGGCAGCACCTGCGCGACATTTGCGGAGTGGTGGAGCGCGCGGTCGAGACGGGCGAGGTCACCTGGAAGGATCTCGGCGCGATCGCGGTCACGCAGGGACCGGGTCTCGTGGGGTCGCTCCTCGTCGGCGTGGCGTTCGCCAAATCGCTGGCATGGTCTTACGGCCTCCCGCTGGTGCCGGTGCATCACCTCGCCGGGCACATCGAATCGCTCGTGCTGCAGCACGGCGAGCTGCCGCTTCCGGCCGCCGTGCTCGTCGTTTCCGGCGGTCACACGAGCCTGTATCTGATCCCGAGGCCGGGTTCTTACCAGTTGATCGGGCGGACGCGTGACGATGCCGCGGGGGAGGCGTACGACAAAGTCGCGAAGCTGCTTGGCCTCGGGTATCCCGGCGGCCCGATCGTCGATCGCCTCGCGCGCACCGGCAACGATCGCGCGTTCGCGTTGCCGATGCCGCGGATGACGCACGCGGATCGCAATGCCCCCGGCAGCACCGCTCCACCAGGACTGCTGCCGCCGGCCATCGAGCGCAAAGTGGATTTCAGTTTCAGCGGACTGAAGACCGCCGTTCTCCGCCTCGTGCAGGAGCGAACGGCGAACGGCGGTCCGCTGACGTCAGACGAAATCGCCAACCTGTGCGCGAGCTTTCAGCGCGTCGTCGTGGACTCGCTCCTCGACCGCACGTTCGAAGCCGCGAGATGGCTCGACGCGAGGAGCATCGGGATCGCGGGCGGCGTCTCCGCCAACAGTCGGCTGAGATCCGAAGCGGAAGCACGCGGCGCGCGCGCCGGCGTGCCCGTGTTCGTGCCGCCGTTGTCGCTGTCGACCGACAATGCCGCAATGATCGCGGCAGCCGGGCTGCGGCGTCTGCGCATGGGGGCCACCGCGGGCTGGGACCTGAACGCGCAGGCGTCCCTGCCGCTCTGATGCTACAGGAAGGCCACAGCACACACTGCTCGTTCGCTATGCGGACCGTAGCGCAGGGCTTCAGCCCTGCTCGTGACACGAGCAGCCCTAAAGGGCTGCGCTGCGGGAAGGAGCTCTTTTCTGTTCCATCTGTGTTATTCAGGACTTTTCTGTGGCCATGATGTTCTTCTGTGCCAGCCAATGACAGTCTTCACCGACTACCTGTGGTTCAACACGAAGAAGAAACAGGAGTTCGTCCGCATTACCGACGAAGTTGCCGCGATCGTGAAGAAGAGCGGCATCCAGGACGGCATGGTGCTCGTCTCGGCGATGCACATCACCGCGGCGGTTTACGTCAACGACTGGGAGAGCGGCCTCATCGAGGATTTCCAGGTGTGGCTGGAGAAGCTCGCGCCGTCGAAGCTGCCGTACAAGCATCACCAGACCGGCGAAGACAATGCGGACGCGCACCTCAAGCGCACGATTATGGGGCACCAGATCATCGTGCCGATCACCGGGAGTGCGCTGGATCTCGGACCGTGGGAACAGGTGTTCTACGCGGAATTCGACGGCCAGCGGCGAAAGCGCGTGGTCGTCAAAGTCATGGGCGCGTGATTGGCGGGGCGCGCGTATCCCGATCGTCCGATCGTCGGCGTCGGAGCGGTCGTGCTGTGCGACGCCGCGCGGGTTGTGCTGGTGCGGCGCCGGCACGAGCCGCTGGCCGGCGAGTGGAGTCTTCCCGGCGGCGTTGTCGAAATCGGGGAGACGCTCGAATCGGCAATCGCGCGCGAGATTCTGGAGGAGACCGGCCTCACCGTCACGGTCGGTCCGGTGATCGAGGTATTCGACCGCATCACGTTCGATGCGGATCGCAGGGTCCATTATCACTTCGTGCTCATCGATTACCTGTGCCACATGACGGGTGGCACGTTCGGCTCGGGATCGGATGCAGGCGATGTGGCAATGGCCGGCACATCGGAGCTTGCGGATTACAATTTGAATCACAAGGCGCTCGAGGTGATCGACCGCGCTCTGCGTATGGCGAAGGGGGACTGACGAAGATGCTGATTACCGCGATTCTCGCGATCGCCCTGCTGATGCAGGGGACATCGGCGCAGGAGCCCGCCGCACCGGCCGCGCCAGCGGCATTGAAGGCGAGCCTGCGGATCAGCGTGGCCAGGATCGACGTGCCCGCAGAATCGGCAGCAGGAAATCCATACGGGCAGCTCGGCGGCCTTCTCGCCCGCATGCTCGCGCCGGAAGGGCCGGTCGATATCGACTACGTCGTCGCCGGCGATTCGATGCGCGCGGATGTACGAGGACGTCTCGCCACGCTGCCCCGCGGATCGATCGTGCTGCAGCGCGTCGGCGAGCCAACGCTGCGCATTCTGAACCCGGCCAACAAGACGTGGTACGAGCTGTCGACGGATCAGAACATGGGCGCGCTCCTCGGCGCACCCGACGTGCAGATCGAACCGACATCCGACACGACGACGATCGTGGGCCAGCGCGCCCAACGGTTCCGCTTCTTCGAAACGCTTCGCCTGCCGACGGTCGATGGAGTGACGCTGCCGCCGGACTTCCCCCGAGAACTGGAGTTCAGCGGCGATCTCTGGTCCACCGACGGATTCTCCGGCGCCCGGTATGCGAGCATCTTCCGCACGCTGCAGGCGTTCGCCGCGGTGCCGGGCATGGAGGCACTGACCGCGGGCGGACGCTTTCCTCTACGGTTGCACCTGCGGTCCACCTTCATGCCGGGATATGAACTGCGCAGCGAGGTGACGTCGATCGGTCCCGCAGACGCGGCGCCGGCGCTTTTCGTCGTGCCGGCGGACTACCAGAAGATCGCGTCGCCAGTCGGCGGCGGAGCGTCGGGGGGACTAGGGGCCCCCGCCATCCAATAAAATGCCGCTGTCGCGAGCCGATGCGTATGCGCTGATGACGGAGTACACGCATGGCGACAGCCTGCGTAAGCACATGCTGGCCGTCGAGGCGGCGGTGCGCGGATACGCGCGGCAGTTCGGCGAAGACGAAGAGGACTGGGGTGTCGTCGCGCTCCTGCACGACTTCGATTACGAGCGCTACCCGGACCCGGCGCATCATCCATTCAAAGGCGTCGAGATTCTCGAGCAGCGCGGCTATCCCGAGTGGGTGACCCGCGCGATCCTGTCGCACGCCGACTATTCGGGCGTCGCACGCGAATCGCGCCTGGAGAAAACGCTCTACGCGTGCGACGAAATGTCGGGCTTCGTAACGGCGGCGGCGCTCGTGCGCCCGTCGAAAAGTGTGCTCGACCTCGAAGCGGCGTCCGTCATGAAGCGGATGAAAGACAAGGCGTTCGCGCGCGCCGTCAATCGCGACGATCTCCGGCGTGGCGCCGAGGAGCTCGGCCTGCCGCTCGATCAGCACATCGCGAACGTCATTGCATTCATGCGCCTGCAGGCGGATGCGCTAGGGTTGAAAGGGAGTCTTTGACCA
Source organism: Acidobacteriota bacterium (assembly GCA_003222675.1). GTDB lineage: Bacteria > Acidobacteriota > Vicinamibacteria > Vicinamibacterales > 2-12-FULL-66-21 > QHWT01. Next base: position 159,117 of record QHWT01000063.1, read on the forward strand.
TCGAAGGATTCGATTCCTTCCTCATCCTTCGACCCCTTCGATTGTTGGAGAACACCATTCTCCGCAAATCCGTATACAGTAAGCACACCTGATGGACGTTTCTGTCACGCCAGCGACGGCGCCTGTCGTTCAACTCGACGCTGTGACGGTCATCTACGGAAAGAACCGCGCGCTCAAGAACGTCACCGCGACTTTTGCGCGCGGCGCCGTCGGCCTGCTGGGCCCGAATGGCGCGGGCAAGAGCACGATGTTGAAGTCGCTCCTCGGCTTCGTGAAGCCGGACGAGGGGCGGATGAGCGTGCTCGGCATGAACGTCGCGCATGACCCGCTGAAGATCCGCGCGCGAATCGGCTATATGCCGGAAAGCGACGCGCACATTCCCGGCATGAACGCCGTCTCGTTCGTCGCCTACTGCGGCGAGCTCGCGGGCCTCCCGGCTGTCGACGCGATGCAGCGTGCGCATGAAGTGCTGTACTACGTCGGCCTCGGCGAGGCGCGCTACAGGAACGTCGAGACGTACTCGACGGGCATGAAGCAGCGCATCAAGCTCGCGCAGGCGCTCGTGCACGATCCCGACCTGCTGTTCCTCGACGAGCCGACCAACGGCATGGACCCGAAGGGGCGCGACGAGATGCTCGAGCTCGTGCGCGATCTGGGACATAACAAGGGCGTCAGCCTGATCCTGTCGTCACACCTTCTGCCAGACGTCGAATACACGTGCGACGACGTCGTCGTCATGGACAAAGGGCAGGTTGCGGCGCAGGGACCGATCAACGAGCTCAAGGGACCCGCCGGTCGCGTGTTCGAGTTGCGCGTAAAGGGCGATCTGCGCGGCTTCATCGACGTCCTCGCATCGGAAGGCATGGATGTCCACGCGACCGACGAAGACGTCATGCGCGTCTTCGTGCCGGCGGGCGCGGGCGATCAAAAGGCTATCTTCGCGGCGGCCTCGCGGTTCGGCGCCCAGGTCCGTCATCTGCGCCCGAGCGTGCCAACGCTGGAGGATGTCTTCGCCAAGGCCGTAGGGGAAGAGTGATCATTCGGCCCGTTCAGCATTGACCAGCAGCATCAGCATTTAATCCATGCCGATTCACGATCAAAGCTACCGTCATTACGCCGGCAGCAAAGCGGCCCCCGGACGATCCTGGACCGTCATCGCCTGGGCCGGAATCAAGACGATGGTGAAGAAGCGGACCTTCCTCGGGCTGCTGATCTTCGCCTGGTTCCCGTTCATCGTCCGGGCCGTGCAGCTGTATATCAGCGCGAACTTCGCGCAGGCGGCGCTGTTTGCGCCGACAGCCGAGACATTCCGCCAGTTTCTCGAGCAGCAGGACTTTTTCGTCTTCGTGATCACGGTGTACGTGGGAGCGGGGCTCATCGCGAACGATCGCCGGGCGAACGCGCTGCAGATCTACCTGTCGAAGCCGCTGATGCGATCGGAGTACATCGCGGGCAAGCTGGCCGTGCTCTTCGTCTTCCTCACGCTCGTCACGCTCGTGCCGGCGCTGCTGCTGCTGCTTTTGCAGGTGATGTTCGCGGGGAGCTTCGCGTTCATGCAGAAGAACCTCTTCCTGTTTCCCGCGATCACCGTCGCGTCGATGGTCCAGGTGCTGCTGGCGTCGTTCACCATGCTGGCGTTGTCGTCGCTGTCGAACAGCGCCCGCTACGTCGGCATCCTGTACGTGGGCATCACGTTTTTCACGTCCGCGATCTACGGCGCGCTCTACGCGATTACCGGCAGCAGCCGCGTATCGTGGATCTCGATCAGCGCCAATCTGTCGCAGGTCGTGGATGTGATCTTCCGGCTCAAGCCGCGCTACGCCACGCCGTGGCCGGTCTCCTTGCTGGTGATCATCGGGCTCCTCGTGTTGTCGACCTCGGTTCTCGAGCGGCGTGTGCGCGGCGTCGAGGTGGTGACATGAGCGTCCCATCGCCCGCACCTGCAAGCGTGGAGTCCGGCTTCAGCGGGACGATCCCCACGGTCAGCCGGACCACCGCGATCGTGGCCGCCGATCATGTGTCCAAGTGGTACGGACAGGTCATCGGGCTCAATGATGTCTCGGTCGCCGTGCCGCAGGGAGTCACGGGGCTCCTCGGGCCGAACGGCGCAGGGAAGTCGACGTTCATGAAGCTGATCACCGGCCAGCTCAAACCGAGCAAGGGCATGGTGCAGGTGATGGGGGAGCCGATCTGGCGAAATCCGCATCTCTATTTCCAGATCGGATTCTGCCCGGAGCAGGAAGCCTTCTACGAGCGCATGACGGGTCTGGAGTGGGTGCGATCGCTCGTCCGCTTGAACGGGCTTGGCGAGAAGGAAGCCGATGAAGCGGCGCGCCGGGCCATCGCGGCCGTCGATCTCGTCGAGGCACAGGACAAGAAGATCGGCGCCTACAGCAAAGGCATGCGGCAGCGCGTAAAGCTCGCGCAGTCCATCGTCCACGACCCGCAGCTGCTCATCCTCGACGAACCGCTGGCGGGCATGGACCCGATCGGCCGGCGCAAGACGATCCGACTGATTCGCGAGTGGGGACGGTCGGGCAAGAGCATCATCGTCTCGAGCCACATCCTGCACGAGATCGAGTCGATGACGTCCAACATCCTGCTGATCAATAACGGCCGGATCCTCGCGGAAGGGGACGTCCACCAGATTCGCGAACTGATCGACGAGCATCCGCACACCGTTTACGTCCGCGGGGAAGATCCGCGGCGGCTCGCGCGCCAGTTCCTCGACCGCGACGATGTCATCAGCCTCAGGTTCGAATCAGGGGCGGTCGTGGTCGAGACGGCAAAGCCGGACGTGTTCTACTCGAGGCTGACCGACATGGCGGCGAGCGGCGAATTCGGGACGATCGAAGAGGTGACGTCGCCGGACGACAACCTGCAGGCGGTATTCCAGTACCTGGTGAAAACGTAGTCGAGGCCCGAGGTCCGAGGTCCGAGGTCCGAATGAATCTTGTAGCTTCCGCCTCCAGGCGGTCCTTCGGGTGGCAGTCAGCGGTGATATGAACGAAACGACATCTCGTCCCATTCCCAAAGCGCCCGGCTACGTGACGTCCGCGGTGCGGATCTTCGAGCTCTCCCTCAGCGAGATGCTGTGGTCCAGGCGGACGATCTTCATGGCGCTCGTCGTTGGAGCGCCGGTGCTGATCTCGCTGATCCTGCGGGCCCTCGACGCGTTGGGCGCCCCAGTGGGGGAGGTCAACGGCGTGCGCATGGCGGGGCCATCGATCTTCGGGCTGATGATCTGGGTGTTCTACCTGCGCTTCACGATTCCGGTGCTTGGAGTGTTCTACGGCACCTCGTTGATGGCCGACGAGGTGGAAGACAAGACGATGTATCTGGCCTGCACGATCTTCGTGGTGCTGCCGTCCGTCGTGATCGTGTATCTGCTGATCGTTCCGATGCATGGCAAGCTCGGCGGGTCCTTTGTAGATCTGCTGAAGGACCTGTCGCTGCTGGCGCTCGGGCTGGCGGTCTACGGCGCGGTCTTCGCCTTCATCGGATCCACCTTCAGGCGGCCGCTCCTCGTCGGTTTGATTTTCATTTTCGGCTGGGAGCAGGCGGCGCTGGCGTTTCCCGGCTACCTGAAGAAGTTTACTGTCGCGTATTACCTCCAGTCGCTGGTGCCGCACGCGATGCCCAGCGACGGCGTGGTCAGCCTGATTCAGGGCATTTTCCGCGACACGCCGTCGATGATCGCGAGCTTGTTCTGGCTGGCTTTGATATGGGCCGTTTTTCTTGGATTTTCGGCGTCGGCGGTCGAGCGGAAGGAATATGTCCTCGACCAATAACTTGTTCGGTTGCGGACACTTGCCGCCCGCTTTCGGAACTTTTTATGCCTTGGATCTGTATAATTCCCCAAGAGGGCCACGCGAATGAACAAGAAGACCCGATACTTCATGGCCGGCTCGGCCGCAGTTCTCGTCGCCGGGCTGTGCACGGGGCTGTTCGCTTATTACGGGGGAGGCTTCCCCAAGCTGTCCGCCTCACGCACGGGTCCGGCGGAACTCAGTTACATCCCGGCTGACGCCACCGTCGTGGCCTACGCGAACGTCGGCGAGGTGATGGCATCCCAGCTTCGCCAGAAGATGAAGCAGGCGATGCCGGGCGAGCGCGGCCAGCAGGAATTCCTGGAACACACCGGCATCGACATCGAGAAGGACATCCGGTACATCGTCGCGGCGGTGACCTCGGCAGCGCCGGAAAATGCGAACGGGCTGATCGTGGCCCGCGGCTACTTCAATCCGACGCAGCTCGAAACCTTGGCGCGCGAGCACGGCGGCGTGGTTGAGCAATACAAAGGCAAGCGGCTCGTCACCGTTTCGCCGGAGCCGATCGACCGTGACCGTGAAGAGATCCCGCAAGGCGTTCCCGAACACCACGACGTCAGGAACCACCGCATGACGCTCGCCTTCCTCGAAGCCGATCTCGTGGCGATTGGCAGTGAGCCGGCAATCAAGAGGTCGATCGACGCGCAGCTGACCTCGACGAGCATCACCAGCAATGAAGAGATGATGGAGCTGGTGGGCGACATCGAGCGCGGCAACAACGCGTGGGTGGTCGGCCGCTTCGATGCGATCGCGTCTGAAGCGCGCATTCCGACCGAGATCAGAAACAGGCTGCCCGCGGTGAAGACTTTCGCGGTGATGTCCCACGTCGACGGCGGCGTCGCGGGCACGCTCCGCGCAGAAGCGCGCGACGACGAGGCGGCAGAGAATCTGCGCCAGGTTGTCCAGGGTTTCCTGGCGCTCGGCCGCATGCAGGCGCAGGCCGATCCGAAGATCGCGGCACTCCTGAATTCGCTGCAGCTCTCCGGCTCCGGCAAGACCGTGGCGCTCTCGTTCGCGATCCCGTCCGAAATCTTCGATCTGATTCCCAAGTACAAGGGGATGGATGGGAAAGGGCCTCACGAACTTCACGAGCTGAAGCAGGCGCCGTGGGCGCCGCCCGCCCCGCCCGCGCCTCCGCGACCGCCGGCGCCCCCGACGCCAGACAAATAACACGCGCCTGCGCTCGAATTTTTCCAGGGCCGACTCGAACGGGTCGGCCCTCGGTATGTACGCCCTGACCGCTGATAGATCTCACTCAGAGGGCACCGAGACCACGGAGCAGGTAACATATGCTACTTGTTCTCTGTGGCCTGCGCGGCCTCTGAGGAAAGACTTACCGTGACCTCCGAATTCGTCTTTTTCTACGGCACGTTGATGGCGGGTTTCGATCGCCGGCGCAGGGCCGGCATCGATGACAAGCTGCGCTACATCGGCCGCGGGTCGATCCGGGGCGCACTGTTTGATTTGGGTATCTACCCCGCCGCGGTGGCGGCACCCGAAGGACACATCTGGGGCGAGGTCTACGAGATGTCGGACGCTGCCGCGGTCCTGGCGGCGCTCGATGACATCGAAGGTTACCGGCACGACGATCCCGATCGCAGTCTCTACATGCGAAAGCAGGTAGACGTCGTCCTTCCTGATGGCACTCGCGCGCAGGCGTGGGTCTATTTCTACAATGCACCGCTCGGGCGCGCGCAGCCCATCACGTCCGGCGACTACCTGGAGCACGTGAAAGTCCGATGAAATATCCGGCCCTCCTCGTTCTTCTCGCTGCCGTCCTCTATGCGCCTGCCCACGCGCAGGCTCCGGCGCGGCCGTCGCCGGGTGCCGGATTGGACCCGCGAATCGAAAAGCTGATCGCGTCGATCTCCGAAGAGCGGCTGCAGCAACTCCTCCAGAAGCTGGTGAGCTTTGGCACCCGGAACACGTTGTCCGATGCGACGTCGCCGACGCGGGGCATTGGCGCTGCGCGGCAGTGGATTTTCGACGAGCTGAAACGCACCAGTCCGCGCCTGCAGGTCAGCTTCGACACGCATCAGATTCCGAAGGCGAGGCGCATCACGCGCGACATCGAGCTGCGCAACGTGATGGCGGTCCTGCCCGGCAGATCGCCGCGGCGTATTTACGTGAGCGGCCATTACGATTCGGTGAACCTGGGCGCGCGCGGGCAGCTCGCAGGCAACACGCGACCGCCGACCGAGGGTGTGCAGGCGCGAGGTGCACAGGCGCCAGGCGGGCAGCGCGGTGAAGTCCAGCGGCCCGGCGCGCAGGCGCAGGCCCCAGGCGAACCCGCCGCGCCGCCAAATCCGACGGCGATCGATCCGCAGCTGAATCCCAATCAGGATTACAACGTCGACGCGCCCGGCGCGAATGACGATGGGAGCGGGACGGTGCTGTCGATGGAGCTTGCGCGCGTTTTCGCCGAGAGCGGGATCGAGTTCGACGCGACGCTCGTGTTCATGACCGTCGCCGGCGAGGAGCAGGGACTGATTGGCGCCGCCGCGTACGCGAAAGACGCGAAGGCGGAGAACATCCCCATCCAGGCCTGGTTCAACAACGATATCGTCGGCAACTCGCGCGGCGGCGACGGGACTGTCGACAGCGCCACCGTGCGCCTGTATTCGGTCGGGCCGGAAGACTCGCCGTCACGGTCGCTCGCGCAGTTCACCCGGCGCGTGGCGGCCCAATACGTGCCGTCGCACGGCGTCCGTCTCATAGCCCGATCCGATCGATTCAGCCGCGGCGGCGATCACAGCGCGCTGAACGCGCAGGGATTCGCGGCGATCGGCTTCCGCGAGTCACGGGAGAACTACTCGAAGCAGCATGGGCCGAACGACACCCTCGATGGCGTCGACTTCCGGTATCTCGCGCAGAACGCGCGCGTGAACGCGGCCGCGATGGCGACGCTCGCGCTCGCGCCGGCGCCGCTCGACGTAACCAACGCGCGCGGCATGCCGACGATCGATCGCCGACCGTCCGGTTACGATGCGCACCTGCGCTGGACGGCGTCCCCAGGAGCCGCCGGCTATCGCATTTTCTGGCGCAACGCGTGGGCGCCCGACTGGGAACACGAGCTGACGGTCGGCAACGTGACGGAGTACACGTTCCCGCACGCGAACATCGATGACTGGGTCTTTGGTGTGGCCGCGGTGGATGCTGCCGGCCACGAAAGCACGGTCAGCGTTTACGTAGCACCAGCGAGATCAGACGGCTGAGGGGCTCGGGCTTCGGGCTCCAGACTTCAGGGCCTCAGGCGAAGGCCGAAACCTGAAGCCTGAAGCCATTATTCCGCCAGTTCCGCATCGACCACCGGGGGCCGTTGCCTGCCGACCTTCAACGCTTCCACAAACGCGCCGATCGCCGCCTTCGCGTGTTCTGAGGGTTCGATGAATTCGACACCCGTCCGATAGAGCACGCCTCCCTGCAGCTCCCCGATATGGCAATGCGCGATGCGCCCTTTGACGACGACGGAACGATCGCCGAGGGAAAGCCGAAAATCGTGCAGTGAATCGAGTTGAAGCGGGAACGGGGTCTCAACCTGTGCGCCGCCAAGGCTGATGTCCAGGATCGTCATCGGCTGGAACACCATGACCTCGCCGTGCAGCGGTGAGGGGACAGGAACGCGCTCTTTGTCGCGCTTATTTTCCGGACGCTCCATTTGGCGTGTAGGGAGACTATACACGAAGTGCGACCAAGACGGGATGCGGGGTGCGGGATGCGGAATCAGGATGCGGGGCGCGGGGGGCGGGATCCGGAATCAGGGATGCGGGGCGCGGGCCGGGGGATGCGGTGGTTTAAGCTTCACGCCCGCACCCCGCACCCCGCGCCCCGCACCCCGCACCCCGCACCCCGCACCCCGCACCCCGCGCCCCGATACAATGAGCAGCTATGGCAACAGCAACCGCAACGGTCTACCGGAACTACATCAATGGCGAGTGGGTCGACTCTCGCTCGGGCAAAAGGTTCGAGAACCGGAATCCGGCGAACACCGAGGATCTCATCGGCGTGTTTCAGCAATCGACCCGCGATGACGTGCAGGCCGCGATTGATGCGGCGGCGCGGGCCTATGAGACCTGGCGGCTCGTGCCCGCCCCACTCCGTGCAGAGATGCTCTTCAAGGCCGCGCAGCTCATCGTCGAGCGCAAGGAGCAGTTCGCCCGCGACATGACGCGCGAGATGGGGAAGGTCCTGAGCGAGACGCGCGGCGACGTGCAGGAAGCGATCGACATGACCTTCTACATGGCGGGAGAGGGGCGCCGGATGTTCGGCCAGACCGTGCCGTCCGAACTCCGCAACAAGTTCGCCATGTCGGTTCGCCAGCCGCTCGGCGTGTGCTCGATCATCACGCCCTGGAATTTTCCAATGGCGATCCCGTCGTGGAAGATCATCCCGGCACTCGTCTGCGGCAATACCGTCGTCTTCAAGCCTGCGTCGCAGACGCCGCTCTCGGCGGTGAACTTCGTCAGAGTGCTGACCGACGCCGGCATTCCGAAGGGCGTGGTCAACATGGTCACCGGAGATGGACCGGAGGTCGGCACGCCGATGACGACCCATGAGGCGGTGCGTGTCGTGTCGTTCACAGGATCCACGCACGTCGGCCGGATCGTGAACCAGGCGGCCGCGCCGTCGTTCAAGAAGGTCCATCTCGAGATGGGCGGCAAGAACATCATCATGATCATGGAAGACGCCAACCTCGAGCTCGCGGTTGACGGATGCTTGTGGGGTGGATTCGGCACGACGGGGCAGCGCTGCACGGCGGCAAGCCGCGTGGTCGTGCACGAAAGGCTCTACAAGAAGTTCATCGATGCGTTCGTCGCGCGCGCGAAGTCGCTGAAGGTCGGCGACGGCCTCAAGGACGGGATCGACATGGGACCGTCGAACAGCGCAAGCCAGCTCGAGACCGTCAT